>NZ_JANDWX010000001.1:0-653841 GCF_024330485.1 Segatella copri
GGTAACTGTGGCTCACGATTTAGTAACTGAACTACTTCAATATTCCTCACTCGCTTGCTTTATGCCGATTTGGCAACTTTGTGCAAATCTACTCATTCCCAACTGTTTACGTTCCAACCTCTCTTATTCTCCTTTGGCTGCTTTAGAGCTTTATGTTAAAAAAACTAACTCATAGTTTTGTGGTTCTCAACTCATAGCTTTCCGGTTAGCAACTCATAGCTTTCCGGTTGAGAAAATGAAGAATGCATCGCGATAGGATGAAAGATGGCTGTAAAATGGCTGTTTTCTTCCATCGCGATGCATTATTTTTTGCGTCGCGACGCAATATTTTTTTCATCGCGACGCACCAATTCTTCCGTCGCGACGCATTAATTGCCCCCTCGTAAAGCATCATTGAAGCCTCCCGCTGGTCATCATTTAAGCCTCTTATCTGTCTTAATATAAGGCACTTTTCCGTCTTAATATAAGACGCTTGCCAAGATAAAAAGATGCGCTCTGGAAAGAGAAAATTAAGATGGGGGTTAACAGGTTAACAGTTAACACCCCAAAAATGCATACTTCCATCCACACACT
This sequence comes from Segatella copri, assembly GCF_024330485.1. Lineage (GTDB taxonomy): Bacteria > Bacteroidota > Bacteroidia > Bacteroidales > Bacteroidaceae > Prevotella > Prevotella copri_L. The sequence goes on from NZ_JANDWX010000001.1 coordinate 574, forward strand.
TATATAAAAATAAGTATATATATATTATTATATAATAAGGTACGCGAGGGGGACCATGCAAAAAACAGCTGTTAACTGTTAACCCTGTTAACCCCCCAATGAAAAGTTGATAGTTAAATATAGTATTCTGCCGAATCAACCAAACCGGCTCTCAGCGCATATTTCGTAGCCTCGTGAACGTTGTTTACGCCCAGCTTGCGGAAGATGTTCTTGCGGTGGGTATTGACCGTATGGAAGCTGGAAAAGCGCTTCTCGGCTATTTCTTTCGTCGTCATTCCCAGCGCAATGTCCTTCAGAATCTCTGTCTCGGTCTTGGTGAGGTTGATTTTCTCCTGCTCCTCCTGTTTCGGAGCCAGAAGTACCTCCATCATGCGCTGGCAGACAAAACGGTTGCTTGCCACACAAAAACGTATCGCCTCCTTGATTTCCATTAGCGAACACTCCTTCAACAATACGCTGAACTGTGTACTGCTGGCGATGAGAATCTTCACGAAATCGGCACTCAGATCCTCACTGAACAGTAGCCAGCGCGTGTATGGGAAACGCTGGTTTAAAATAAGTAACTCGGCAGCATCATTGATGTCGAAAAGGGTATAATCGAGTATTACGACCGTATCCTCATTCTCCTTTAAGGCAAGCATCAGGTCTGCTTTGTCTTCGATAGTCTGGGTTTCCAAACCCTCTATCTTACTGATCACATAGCTCAATCCGGCTCTTGTGATGTCCTGTTTGTCTGCTAATAGAATCTTCATTGTGTTTACTCTCTTATATGTTGTTTATATATGTACGCAGATGCCTTGATGCAATACAATACTGCATCAAGGCATCTTTTTTCTTATTAGAATGACATGAGGAAGCCCATACGGATGCCCCATTTTGAGATGTTTGCATGGTCATAATAGTTGAGGCGGCGAACATAATCGATTCCGAAGAACTTGAAGATGTTGTGCACGCCGGCTACAAACTCCCAGTATGGCGTCTTGCCAAAGGTATAGGAGTTGGTAGGGAATTTGAAGAGCTTCTCATCATTGAGGTTCTTGCTCGGGTCGTTCTTGCTGGTCAAATCGCCCCAAACACCCTTGATGGCTACATATTCACGCCACTTCAGCTTCTTGATGAGCGGAATGCGGTTGAGCAGCTTGCCGTTCATATCCCAGGCTACTGACCAGAACAGCTGGCGGTCGCTCAGGAACTCCCAGTCCTTCATCATGCTGATGGTTGCCTCCTGCTCAAAGATAGAGAGGTTGACCGGTGGCTGGATGAGCATGGTGAAAGGCACTTTGCTCCACTGCGCCTTGCCCACGATGTTGAAATCCATATAGCCGAAACTTCCCAGCCACTGGCGCTTGTAAATGCCCAGCGTGGTGAGGTTGCTCTGATACTGGCCGCCCATGAATCCGTCTAAGCCCATGGTGTGGCGAAGCGAGATTTCAGGACTGTCGAGGTTGATTGGCAGGCGCTGCTGCTTGGTGTTGACATAGGTGACACCCGGGTTGTAATCTAAGCCTACACTTGCCTCTGTGGTGCGTATCTTGCGTATTTCCTCGCCGTCGCTCACCCTGTAGTAGTGGAGATTGCCCACGGTGCGGTTGCTCTGCCAGCGGAGGCTGGTGTCGAAGCGGAAGCCCCAGTCGGTTTCGTAGGTGAAGGTTACCTTCTGGCGGTGATACTGATACATCTGGTCCTGCGTAGTGGCACGGAGGGTCATGAAGAAGTTGTCCTTGTTGTGCAGCAGGTTATCATCGGATGGAGATGTAATATCATGCCCCAGCTCGAAGGTAAGCTTGCGCATCGGGAACTCGAACGGACTGTTCTTCTTCTTGTTGAACGAATAGGTGAGCACATGGCCGTAATACCACTTGTTGCTCTTCAGACCGTAGGCGCCGTAACCATCCCAGAAGAAGTGAGGGTTGAGGGCTGCCATCGTTCTGCCCGCCAGACGCAGGCGCACGCCGTCTACGTAGTTGTTGGAGAGGAACGTGTTGATAGGTCCGAGGTCGAAGAGGCTGCGGCGGTCGTTGATGATGCTGTCCCTTTCAACACCCAGACTGTCTTTCACCGTTACCTTTTTGCCCTTGGTATGAGCCACTTCCACATAGTTCTCCATCAGGGCTCTCACACCGAAGATTATGTATTTGAATCCCTTGGAGTTCTCCATGCGGTGGATAAAGCTGTCCATCGACGATTCGCTCTTCGTGAGGCCCACCTGCCGGTATTTGTTCCAGTAAGCCTCATCGCGGTTCATCGCATCCATATCGTGCCTGATCTTCGCCTTGCCCTTGAAGAGCTGCTTCGGCAAGGCATCGAAGGCATAATCGGTGATTCGCGTGTTTCGCACCACCAGCAGGTCCTGAAGGAGCTTGTTGACGTGCAGTTCGGCTATCATATCGTCTTTAGAGAGCACCCACTCGCCGTTGTCGAGCTTGGTGTACTCCTGTTCAATCTTCATGTCAGTAACCCAGTTTACATCGCTGTTGTGAGGCATGTAGAGGTTACATTTCTTCACGTGCAGGCTGCTGTCGGCAAGCACATAGAGCTCGCCTCGGAATCCGAAGTCCTGGCTGTTGGCTGGGATAAACTGCAGATGGTAGCAGAGATCTCTTTCCACATACACCGTATCTTCGATGTAATAATGGTAGAAGCTGATGGCCGTTCTGCCGATAGGAGATGGGAAGGGATACTGCAGCAGGCGCACGTAGTCATCGTAGATGTCCACATCGGTGAACACCTCTTTCAGGGCGGTGTTGAGAATCTCTCCGGTCTGGATTACCTGTCCGATTCCATTGCTCTGCTGACCCTTGATGATGTCCTTTTCGGTCTTCGGATCTTTGCGGTAAATATGCTGTGAAACCGTCTCGTCGATGCTGACAGGCAGGGTGAGCTTTCCGTTGTACGGAGAGGTTTCTACCTGGTCGAGGAGATACTGGCGGCGCTGGAAGAACTTGCTCTCGAGCTGCTCTTTCTTCAGGTCGTTGAGCGCGAGTGTAATCTTCTGATACTTATCATATTGCACATAGTCGTGGTTGCTCAGGTCGCTCTTTTTCTTGGCAGCAATCACGCGCCGCATCAGTTCTACGGCAGGATTATCCTTACGTTTGTAGCGGCCTTTTTTCGATTTTACCACCACTTCGGTAAGTTTATGCGTATCGTCTTTCAGTTTGATTTCCAGAAAGTTGGTCTTTTCGTCAACCTTCACCGATGTGCTCTTGTAGCTCAGTGCGCTTACGGTGAGCATGAGTCCCGGTTTCTTATCAATGGTAAACTTACCTTCTCCGTTGCTTGAAACCGCGATTTTATGTCCTTTGTATTGCACGCTTGCATACGGTACGGCAAAACCGTCGTCATCGATGACACGGCCTGTTATCTTCTGCTGAGCCATCATCTGAAGTGTAGAAATCATCAGAAGGATGACTGTAAAATACAACTTTTTAATACCTTTCATTTTTTATACCTTATTATATATAGGGGCTCTCCGCCCATGATTTAATCTTTTCAGGATGCAAAGTTATAACATTATTCGTAAATAGACGCAAAAACCTATTCATTATTTCAGTTTTTTATGAGATTTTCAGAAAAAGGCTTCCTTGCAGTTCCTTCTGCTGCCTGTTCTTGCTCTTCGCCGTGCGAGCCTGAGTGGTATAAAACTCCTTCATATTGCTCTATTTCACCTGTTTATCTGTCAATATCTGATGAAATTCCGAAAAATAACAGAAAACTATTTGGTTAATTTAATTTTTTAGCGTAATTTTGCACACTGAAATTTAAAGAAGAAACGCCCTTCTGCGGGCTTATTAAACATCAAGAGAATGAATAACAAGGGAAATCTTACCGACGAGCGGCCTCCACTGCTGCCCGTCATCATAGGCACCGGTTTCGGCAGTGGCTTCTGGCCTTGGGGACCGGGAACGGCTGGCTCAGTATTGGCAACCCTCATCTGGGCAGCCCTGGCTTACGGACTCGGTATTACGGGCGAGAGTCTGCAGAGTATCACCTTCTTTCTCGTCATTGTTTCTACCATTCTGGGCACTTGGGCAACAGCGCAGTTGCAGCCTTACTGGGGCGAGGATCCCAGCCGTGTGGTCATCGATGAGATGGCTGGCGTGTGGATTCCCCTGTCGTTGCTGACCCCGCTTACCGCTCAGGGCGAAGTGAAAGATGCCTGGTGGTGGGCATTGGTGGCACTTGTTCTCTTCCGCTTCTTTGATATGGTGAAACCGCTGGGCATCAAGAAACTGGATAACAGGCAGGGCGCCTTCTATGTGATGGCTGATGATCTGCTGGGCGGCTTTTATGCAGCCGTTTCTTTAATCATCATCAAAATCATACTGGTTTCGGCTGGAATCATCTAGTCTGGCATTTCTTAAAGAAACAAATTCTTAAACAGACATTTCTTAAACAGACAATAAAAAATAGATAAAAATATGAATTATAGAGATTTCTTACAAAAAGTTATCTATGCCATCATCAATCCACTTATCAAGGGGATGATAGCAGTAGGTATTACTCCTAACATTGTTACCTTCGTAGGATTCCTGGGCAATATCGTGGCAGCCGGTTTCTTCCTCGATGCTGCATGGATGCTCGGAACTGAACAGGCTGATTATGCATCTTGCATGGTTACTGTAGGATGGGGTGGATTCATCATCCTTGCAGCCGGTCTCTTCGATATGATGGATGGCCGATTGGCACGTATGAGCGGCAAGAGCAGTCTCTTCGGTGCACTCTGGGATTCTACACTCGACCGCTACAGCGAGCTGGTAAGTCTCTTTGGCATCTGCCTCATCTTCGTACGTATGCAGGGCGATATGACCTGGTTCTGGATGGGCGTAGTTACCTTTGCAGCGATGATCGGTTCTGTGATGGTAAGTTATGTCCGTGCCCGTGCCGAGGGTCTGGATATTGAGTGCAAGGTAGGTTTCATGCAGCGTCCTGAGCGCGTTGTGGTTACTGCCGTTACTGCGATGATTACCGGCTTTACAGGCAATATCTGGTGGCTGGCTGGCGGCATGATTCTGATTGCCGTTCTGGCAAACATCACCGCTTTCTGGCGCATCTGGCATTGTTATGTTGTGATGAACGCTCATAAATAATAAACTCAAGTTCTATCAATAAAAAGTAGAAAAAAGTGTTTAGTATCTATCTGATTATCCTTCTGGCGGTACTCGCAGCCTGGAAGAAGACACGCCGTTTTGCCTTCTATTTCCTGCCTTGGTTCCTCTTCGGAATCATCTATGATTCGATGCGCCTTTATCCTAACTATATGGTGAACGATATTGACGTGGCGAATCTCTATCATGCAGAAAAGTCGCTCTTCGGCATTGCTGCTTCATCCAGCGCAGAACTGCAGGCTGTAGCCGACCATAGCCAGCTGATGATTCCGGGCGAATACTTCAAGGTTCACCATTGCGGTTTTGCCGATTTCTGGGCAGGCATCTTCTATCTCTGCTGGGTTCCGGTGCCTATCGCCTTTGCCCTTTATCTGTATCTAACGAAACAGCTTAAATGGTTCAAGCGCTTCTCCTGGGCTTTCCTGCTGGTGAATCTCATCGGCTTCATCGGCTACTACATCTATCCGGCTGCTCCGCCCTGGTATGCGATGAACTATGGCTTCAAGGCTGTGCTCAATACACCGGGCAATGTGGCTGGTCTGGGCAGATGGGACGCAATGACCGGACTGCACGTGTTCCATGGACTCTATGGCAAGAATGCCAATGTCTTTGCTGCCGTGCCTAGTCTGCATGCTGCCTATATGTTCCTCACTACGATTTATGCTGTGATGAGCCGTAAACGCTGGTATACGGTGTTGCTCTTCGCCTGCATCTGTCTGGGCATCTGGTGGACGGCAGTCTATTCCGGTCATCATTATATCATCGATGTCATGTTGGGTATTCTTACTACGATAGTAGGCGTACTGCTAATGGAATCCAAGAGATTATGGGCAAGATTAAAGAAGAACTCGTAACCTTCGGCAAGGCGGAACTGACTGCCTCCTGCGCCTCTGTGATAGACTTCGGACTGGCATTCTTCCTCTCAGATATCATCGGCATTTATTACGGACTTGCCAATGCGCTGGGAGTGATAAGTGGCGGCATTACCAACTGCATACTGAATTACCGTTATGTGTTCGGCGATTCCAAGAGCAAGAAAAAGAGTGTAGCCTGGCGCTATTTTATCATCTGGGGCATCAGCTGGATGCTCAATTCGGGCGGCACTATCGCCCTGACCGAATTTCTGAATGCGCACGAACATATTCAGTTGCATTATATGATTCCGAAGAGTATTGTATCTCTGCTGGTAGCGATATTCGTTAACTATCCCGGACAGAAGAAATTTGTTTTTAAGCAGAAATAACCATATCAGATGGGGGCAGTATTCAGTATGTGCCCTCATCTTTTTTTTGTATCCTATCAGGTAATCTGTTGGCATCGGGACATAAAAAAAGAGTTTGGATTGTCTCCCGACATTCCAAACCCACGCTTGTTTCTAACTAACTTATTATCAACTATTCATTACTTTTCAGTTTGCAAAAATACGAGTTTTTTTCTTATAAAATAAATTTTTTCAAAAAAATAATAACGTAAACGTTTGCGTTTTCGGAAGAAATTGTTATCTTTGCAGAGAATTCACTAACTTTGCTGTCGGAAAGACAAAATATGCAGAATTTGTGGATACAAAAATGTATGTCAATAAAGCGTAAACTAACAAATGAAACAACGAAGAACATCTTTGAAAGACCTCGCCGATCAACTTGGCGTCAGCATAGCAACTGTATCTAGAGCCCTGCGAAACAGCCATGAAGTGGGTGAGGAGATGACTCAAAAGGTGAAAAGCCTTGCCAAGGAGCTCAATTATCGACCAAACCCCTTTGCACAGAGCCTCAGAAAAGAAGCACCTAGGGTAATTGGTGTAATTGTGCCAAACCTGGTGACTCATTATTATGCTGCCGTGCTGGATGGTATAGAAGATTATGCCGTAAGAAATGGCTACTCGGTGATCAGCGCCAATAGCCACGAGAATACAGAACACGAGAAGAGAGCGGTAGAAAACTTCCTGAATATGCATGTAGAAGGCATCATCGCCTGTCTGGCACAGGATACGGTCGACTATTCTCATTTCGAGCAGTTGCATAAGATGGGAGTTCCACTGGTGTTCTTTGCCCGTTGTTGCTTAGAAGATAAGTTCTCCCAGGTAGTAGGCAATGGTGATGTTGCCGCCCAGGAGGCTACCCAGCATATGATAGATACCGGTTCGCGCCGCATCGCCTTCATCGGCGGTCCAAACCATCTTGATATGGTGCGCCGCAGAAAACACGGTTATCTGGAGGCGCTCAGAGAGAACCGCATTCCTATCGACCGCGACCTCGTGGTTTGCGACAGAATCGATTTCGATGTGGCTCGAAACGCTACCCTCCGTCTCCTCGAAAAGGAGGACAGACCTGATGCCATCCTCGCCTTTAACGACATAATCACCTATGCCGCCTTCGATGCTATCAAGGAAAAAGGGCTCCGAATACCAGAGGATGTTGCTATCATCGGTTTTACCGATGGTGATACTGCTGCCTTCGTTACGCCGAAACTCTCGGCTATCATGGACAAGGCACACGAACAGGGAACCACAGCCTGCGATCTTCTCATGAGAAGTATCAATGGTGATGAAAAAATCTACAAGAAAGTGGTACCGATGATACTGAAAATACGCGAAAGTTCTGAAAAAAACGACGTGAAATAAAACCTATTATAGAAATAAAATATCTTTTCAGAAAATATATAATAAACCTACGATTATGATGATAAAAAAACAAAACTACTTGAAACATGCCATCGTGCTGTTTCTGCTCTTGCTGCTCATGCAGCCGGAGAGGGCATGGGCTGCCTATGAAAACGTAGAATTCAGCAGCCTCACCAATCATGATGGACTTACGAACAGTCAGGTGGGTGCCATCCTCAAGGACACCAGAGGCTACATCTGGTTCGGTACCCAGTCGGGACTGTGCCGCTTTGACGGCTTCCGTATGAAAACTTTCTATTATAGCAACACTGATGATAAGTCGCTGCCTAACAATTCGGTAGATGAACTTCAGCAAGACTATGATGGAAATATCTGGGTGCATACCTCTGTGGGTTACAGCATCTACAAATATGATGAAGAGCAGTTTGAGCGCAAACCGGAAGAATGGCTCAAAAACATCCATGTGCAGGGACCTCCTTACAAACTCCTGATAGATAAGGATAAGAACATGTGGATAGCTGTCTACGGACAGGGACTCTACTTTCATAATGCCAAAACCAAAAATACTTATCTTTTTAAATTTACCAAAAAGGCTCAGCCGGGCTGTCTGAAAGAGGGAAATATCAGTAAAATAACCGAGGTTGACGGCGATGCGCTCATTACCTATGGTGATGGTACAATCAGCCGTGTCAACGGACAGAAACAGAAGGTTCTCTGGTCCAATTCCTTCCTTGCCACCCATAAAGCTGCCGGTGATAATGGCGCCTATACTTTCTATGATGGTATAGGTGGTTTCTGGGTTTCTGTAAGTAATGCCAATTACGTGTATCAGTCAAAGACCGGGAAATGGACCGATGCACGTTCTTATATTGAGAACATGGGCATTGATATTCCTTGCCCAACCCGTATTCTGATGCGCGATATAGCCCGTGATAAGGCAGGCAATCTCTGGGTGGCTTCCGACCATAATGGTCTCTTCTTTGTTGATTTCAAACGCAAAATCTGCCGTCAGTATGTTCATTCCGAAGCAAAGGGAAGTATCGTTGACAATTCCCTGCAGAAGGTTTATGTGGATGATGAGGGAGCTATCTGGGTAGGTAGTTACAAGAACGGTGTGGCTTATTATTCGCCTGCTGCTCAGAAATTCACAACTATTCCGCTTGGTGATGTGTGTACTATCACGCAGGATCTGAATGGAAATCTCTGGTGCGGAACCAATGATAGCGGAATTGTATGCTACAGTCCGCTTACCGGACAGAGCTGGCGATTCTCACAGGCTGAAACCGGTCTGGCTTCGGATATTATCGTCAGCAGCGTAACCATGAGTGATGGTACGATGTATTTCGGAACCTTCAATGGTGGACTTGCCCAATATAAAAACGGCAGATGGAAGAGTTTTCAGGCAGCTCCTGGCGGACTTGCCAATAACAGCGTCTGGTGTCTTGCCGAAGATCCGTATCATCGCCTGATTATCGGAACCTTGGGCTCAGGCTTCCAGATTTATAATCCTGAGAGCGGAAAGTTTACAACCTACAATGTTCAGAATTCTGGTATTACCAGCGATTTTATCAACTCGCTCTTCCTGCCGAATAAAGATGAAATTCTGATAGGTCATTCGCAGAACTATTCTATCTTTAATTTCGGAACCCGAAAGGTAACCAATGTGAATACAACCAAGGACGGACAGCCTTTCCCTAGTCCTTCCCTGAATTACATGATGAAGGATAGCCGAGGCATCTTGTGGATGGCTTCGCCTGCGGGCGTCACCATGTATGATGAGGCTTCAGGACAGTTGGAGTCAATCAATGACCTCAATGGTACGCAGGGCACGGTAGGCTGTATGGTGCTCGAAGATAAGCAGCATAACATCTGGCTGGTTTCTGAATTTATCGTTACCCGTGTTACGCTGACCAAGAACAATCAGGGCAAATGGGACATTACGATGATCAGCTTCAATTCGCTCGATGGCTTGCAGAGCCGCCAGTTTAACCAGCGTTCTGCCTGTCTGATGAGAAATGGAGCCATCGCCATCGGTGGTCAGGATGGTATTAATATCATCAATCCTGCCAAGATTCTTCCTGCCCAGAAACATGCACATGTCTTGTTCAGCGGTTTCGTACTTTTCGATCATCCGCTGAAGGCAGGTGAGGAGTTTGAGGGAAGAGTGCCTCTGGAAAAATCGCTCGATACTCATCCTGAACTGGATCTCAGTTATAAGGATAAGGCGTTTACCATACAGTTTGCTTCCGACCAGGTAAGTATTCCGGCCCGTTGCCGTTTCCTCTATCGCATGAAGGGACTTGATGACAAATGGATGCTTACACCTGAGGGACGTCCTGAGGCTACCTTTACCAATCTCTCTTCAGGCAGCTATGTCCTGGAGGCAAAGGTGGTGAATGCTGATGGTAGTGTGAGCGAAGAGGTGAGCACGCTGAAGATTTATATTCATCCGCCTTTCTATCTCTCTATATGGGCGATTATCGTATATATTATATTAATAGGTGTAGCTTTCTATCTCTACCGTAAACGTATGCTCGAAAAGCAACGTGTAAAATTCGAACTCCAGAGCAAGGAAGACAGTATCAAGAAGACCAAGGAGTTGAACGAACTCAAACTCAACTTCTTCACCAATGTGAGCCACGAACTCCGTACTCCGCTCACCCTGATTATCTCGCCGCTGGTCAATATGATTAGAGAAGAAAGAGATGAAAGTAAACGCAGAAAGCTGGAGATGATTCATCGCAATGCTACCCGTTTGCTCAATCTGGTAAACCAGATTCTCGACTTCCGCAAGATAGACCAGAACAAGGAAAAACTTACCCTGTCGCATATCGACATCGTGAGCTTCGTTGACAATATCTGTACTTCGTTCCGTACTTTGGCAAACAGCAAAGTAACGCTTGCCTTCGATTCTACGGTGCCTAGTCTGCAGATGTCGTTTGATGCTGATAAGGTAGGAAAAATCGTGAATAACCTCTTGAGCAATGCCTATAAGTTTACGCCAGATGGCGGATTTATCACCGTTTCTCTGAGTGTTGCACTCCGCCAGCGTGTAGGAGACAAGGATTCGGATATGCTCCGCATCTCAGTATCTGATACTGGCAAGGGCATCAGCGATAAGGAGAAGGAACATGTGTTTGAGCGTTTCTATCAGGTCAATGGTACTGAAATGCAACCACAGGGTGGTAGCGGAATAGGTTTGAACCTGGTAAAGAAGTTTGCCGAACTGCATGGCGGTAAAGTAGATGTTACAGATAATCCAAGCGGAGGAGCCATCTTTATGGTAGACCTTCCGATAGAGAGTAGTACCACCTCCAATTCTACGGCACATCTCGGTTCCTTGCGAGCAGCACCTATCATAACTACGGTGCATCAGGCTACTGATGAGGATCCGGATGCAGGTAAGAACGTTCTCTACGGAATGAGTAAACGTGCGCATCAGCCTGGAGAATCGATGATCAAGAAGCCGGTAGTGCTCCTCGTTGACGACAGTGAGGACTTCCGTGAGTTTATGAACGAAGTATTGACAGACTATACGGTTGTTGAGGCTGTCAATGGTCAGGATGCCTGGAACAAAATCATCGACCGTCGTCCAGACATCATCCTGAGCGATGTGATGATGCCTGTGATGGATGGTAACGAACTCTGCCGGATGTGTAAGGACAATGACGAAACAACAGCCATACCTTTCATCATGCTCTCAGCCCGTATGGGAGATGAGCAACGCAAGGAAAGTCTGAAGTGTGGTGCTGACGAGTATATTGCCAAACCATTCGATATTGATATGTTGAATCTCTGTATTCTGAACCTCTTGAAGAAACGCAAGAATGTGAGCACAGAATATGTAATAACAGAGGCCGACCGCAAATTTATAGATGAGGTGAATGCTTATATCCGCGATCATATGAGCAATCCTGAAACATCGGTAGAATCGCTCAGTACTCATCTTTGCATTTCACGCGTACAATTATATAAGCGCATGATTTCGCTGACGGGTATTACACCTTCTGAGTATCTCAGAACCAAGCGTATCAAATTTGCAGAGCATCTGCTCCGCTCGGGCGACTTGAACATCAGTGAAATAGCCTATAAGGTGGGATTCAATAATCCACGTTATTTCACTAAATACTTCCAAGACGCGTATGGCGTTACGCCGTCTCAATATCGTAAGAATCTGTCAGAATCAGAGTAGTTTACGCTTCTAGTTAACATTTAATACATATACAGATAACATTTGCGCACAAAGATACGGGAAATTTCTCGTATCTTTGCCGCAAATTTTTAAACTTTCCTTTAAACGTATAAAATGAGACTAACTAAAACATTATTGATTTCAGCAGTGCTGCTGATGAGTGCCACAGGCATGCAGGCAGCTGGTTTCAACCAGAATGGTAATTATCTCACTGTTCAGTTGAAGCAACACCAGAATTTTGGTCCTAGTCAGATTCGCCTCCAGGTGGTGAGCGATAAGATTATCCGTGTTCAGGCTACAGCCGAACAGAGTTTCCGTAACAAACAGAGTCTGATAATAGTGCCTCAAAACAGTAAGGCAAATTACAAGGTGGAAGAGCAGGGAGACAATCTCATCATTACCACTGCGGCCATGCGTGCTGTCATGAACGAGGCTACGGGTCAGATTACCTTCTATGACTTGAAAGACAATGTCCTTCTCAACGAGGTTGCTCAGGGCGGAAAGACTTTCAAGCCGTTCACTGTGCCTGACCGTGAAATCGGTGTAGACATTGCCAAGGTTCCTGAAGCACAGAAGCACGGATGGTCATGGCGTGCGCTCTTCAACTCTCCTGATAACGAGGCGTTCTATGGTCTCGGTCAGCATCAGAGTGAGGAACTCAACATGAAGGGCAAGAACGAAGACCTCTTCCAGTATAATACCAAGGTGAGTGTGCCTTTCGTCATCTCTAATAAAAACTACGGCATCCTCTGGGATTCTTATTCTTATTGCCGTTGGGGTAATCCGGAAGATTATCTCCAGCTCAACCGTGCCTTCAAACTCTATGATAAGGATGGTAAGGAAGGTCAGCTGACAGGTACTTATGTGGATAAGAATGGTCAAAAGATTGTTCGGGGCGAAGATAGCATTTACTTTGAGTATGCAATGCCTGAGGCTTCTGAGATTTGCAACAAGACAGATAAGGGCGGCATTCAGAACCTGCCAAAGGGCTTTGCGCTGAATGGCTCCAAGGTGGTGTATGAGGGTTATGTAGAGGCTCCAACCAACAGCTTCTATCAGTTTATCCTCTATTATGCCGGTTACATGAAGATTTATATCGATGGCAAACTGGTAGTGCCTGAGCGCTGGCGTACAGCCTGGAATCCGAACTCTTATAAGTTTGAAACTCCTATCAAGAAGGGCGTAAAGACTCCTATCCGTATCGAGTGGCAGCCTGATGGTGATGTTTCCTACTGCGGTCTTCGCGTAGCAGCTCCTCGTTCTGAGGCAGAGAAGAACCAGTTGAGCATCTGGAGTGAAATGTCGCCGGATATGGACTATTATTTCATTGCCGGTCAGAATCTCGATGAGGTGATTTCCGGTTACCGTACGCTTACAGGCAAGGCTTCGCTTTATCCTAAGTGGACCCTCGGTTTCTGGCAGAGCCGTGAGCGCTATCAGAGCAGCAAGGACATCGAAGACAACATGAAGAAGTTCCGCGACCTGCATATTCCTGTAGACAATATCGTTCAAGACTGGAACTATTGGAAACTGGATTCATGGGGAAGCCATGAGTTTGAGGCTGCCCGCTATCCAAACCCACAGGCGATGCTCGACAGCGTACATGCCATGAACGGAAGATTCATGATTTCCGTATGGCCTAAGTTCTATGATACTGTCAAGAACTATAAGGAACTCGACAGCAAGGGTTGGATGTATCATCAGGCTATCAAGGATGATATTCACGACTGGCTCGGCTTCCGCGGTTCATTCTATGATGCCTATTCTGATGGTGCCCGCAAGATGTTCTGGCGCCAGATGGACGAGAATCTTTATACCAAGTATAAGTTCGGAATCGATGCATGGTGGATGGATGCATCAGAACCAAACGTTCGTGACTGTACCCCGATGTGGTACCGCAAGGCCCTTTCCGGTCCTACAGCCCTCGGTACATCTACCGAATATTTCAATGCTTACAGCATCGTGAATGCAGATGCTATCTATAACGGACAGCGCAGCGTGAATCCTAACCAGCGTGTCTTCCTCCTGACCCGTTCCGGTTTTGCCGGTGAACAGCGCTACAGTACGGCTACCTGGTCTGGTGACATTGCTACCCGTTGGGAAGATATGCGTGCCCAGATGACTGCAGGTTTGAACTATTCTATGGCAGGTCTTCCTTTCTGGGGAATGGACCAGGGCGGTTTCTGTGTAGAAAACCGTTATGTGGCTGCCCAGCAGGAGTTCGATAAGACCGGTAAGGAGAATGCTGACTTGAAGGAATGGCGCGAGTTGCAGGCGCGTTGGAACCAGTTCGGTTGCTTCGTACCTCTTTATCGTACTCATGGCCAGTGGCCTACCCGTGAGGTATGGAACATTGCTCCGGCTGATCATCCGGCTTACAAGACCATCGTAGCTTACGATAAACTCCGTTACCGTCTGATGCCTTACCTCTACAGTATGGCGGGTATGGTTCACTTCAAGGACTATACCATGATGCGTGGTTTGGTAATGGACTTCAACGGCGATGACAATGTTTACGACATCAAGGATCAGTGGATGTTCGGTCCTGCTCTCATGGCTTGTCCTGTAGGCGAGTATCAGAAGTACAGCCGCAATGTTTATCTTCCTAAGCAGAAGGGCTGGTATGATTTCTATACAGGTAAGCACTATGCCGGTGGACAGACCATCGTAGCCGATGCGCCTTTCGATAAGATTCCAGTCTTTGTTCCAGAGGGTTCTATTCTTCCTGTGGGTCCAGAGATGGAGTGGAGCGATCAGAAGAAGGCTGAACTCATCGACCTCTATGTCTATGCAGGCAAGGACGGTTCTTATACACTCTATGAGGATGAGGGAACCAACTACAACTACGAGAAGGGTAAGTATGCTATGATCGACTTCAAGTATAATGATGCTCAGAAGACCATTACTATTGCTTCCCGTAAGGGTTCTTTCGACGGTATGCTGCAGAAGCGTCGCTTCAATATCGTACTTGTTAGTGATAACAACCAGCAGGGTATCAGCCTCGCCAAGGCGCCTAAGGGCAAGATGGTGAAGTATGCCGGTAAGGCAGTTACAGTAAAACTGAAGTAATATGAAGAAGATATTTGCTTTAGCAATCTTTCTATTGGGCGCTCAGTCGTTGAGCGCCCGTGATCGCCAGTCTTTTGATAAAGGCTGGCTTTTCACTTTAGCAGATAGTGCCGGAATGTCGAAATCTGATTATTCTGACCGACATTGGCGAAGTTTGAATCTTCCTCACGATTGGGCGATAGAGGGCGATTTCTCTCCATCAAATCCTTCTGGAGCCAGTGGTGGTGCATTGCCGGGCGGCATCGGATGGTACCGTAAGCACTTCTCGGTGAATCCGAAGGAAAAGTATGACCGCTTTATTATCACCTTTGATGGAGTATATATGAATTCTACCGTGTATATCAATGGTCATAAACTCGGAACCCGCCCTTACGGATACAGTACATTCGAGTATGATCTTACACCTTATATTAATAAGAAGGGTGATAATGTCATTGCGGTGAAGGTAGACAACAGCGACCAGCCTAACAGCCGCTGGTATTCCGGTTGCGGTATTTACCGCCATGTCTGGCTCACCAAAACCATGAAAACTGCTTATATTCCCCAATGGGGACAGTATGTAGCAACTTCTCCACAGGGTGATGTCAGGGTGAAGGTGGATTTCGCTGCTTCCGGTAAAAAGATGAAACTCTCTGTCCGTAATACAATCTATGATGCTGCCGGAAAGATTGTAGCCAAGAGTCAGGGTGTTCAGGAACAGAAACTCAAGGTGAAGAATCCGCATCTCTGGGACATCGGAAAGGGATATCTCTATACCGTCAAGAGCGAGCTGTTAGTAAATGGGAAGGTAGTGGATGTTGCTACGTCAACTGCCGGTTTCCGTGATGTGAAGTTTGATGCAAGGAAGGGTTTCTTCCTCAATGGCAGGAATCTCAAGATAAATGGTGTCTGTGAGCATCATGATTTCGGTTGCCTGGGTGCTGCTGTCAATGAAGATGCGATGCATCGCAAACTTACCATCCTTCGCGATATGGGCGTGAACGCTATCCGAAGCAGTCATAATCCTCCGGCACCAGAACTCCTGAACATGTGCGATTCGATGGGCTTCCTCGTGATGGACGAGAGTTTTGATATGTGGCGCCGCAAGAAATCGAATGGTGATTATGCCCGTTTCTTCGATGAATGGCATAAGAAAGACCTGTCTGATCTCATCAAGCGCGACCGTAATCATCCAAGTATCATCATGTGGAGTATCGGTAATGAGGTTCTCGAACAATGGTCGGATGCGGCTGCTGATACGCTCAGTCTGGAGCAGGCTAACCTGATTCTGAATGCCGGTCATGATGCTTCAACTTTGGCACATAGCGATGAACTGAGTGTCAATTCGCTTCTTACCCAGCATCTTGCCAAAATCGTGAAGGAGTATGATCCTTGGGGCACACGTCCTGTTACTGCTGGCTGCAATGAGCCCGACCCGAAGAATCATCTCTTTAAGAGTGGGGCTATTGATGTTATAGGTTTCAATTATCACCATCAGTGGGTGAAGGATGTGCCAAAGAATTTCCCTGGCAAGCCTTTCATTCTGTCGGAGAGTGTTTCAGCCTTGCAGACTCGTGGCTACTATATGATGCCTAGCGACAGCATTTATACTGCGCCAAAGGAATGGTGGTTGCCTTATACCGATCCATCGTTTATGTGTTCGGCTTATGATAATTTCCACGCCTCATGGAGTAGTACCCACGAAGAAACCTGGGATGTGGTGAAGCACAACGACTTTGTGGGCGGACAGTTTATCTGGACCGGTTTCGATTATATCGGTGAACCTACTCCTTATGCTTATCCTGCCCGTAGCAGTTATTTTGGCATTATCGATTTGGCGGGTCTTCCAAAAGACAGCTATTATATGTATCAGAGTGAGTGGACTCAGAAAGATGTGCTTCATCTCTTCCCTCATTGGAACTGGCTGCCGGGACAGACCATCGACATGTGG
Organism: Segatella copri; assembly: GCF_024330485.1. Classification (GTDB taxonomy): domain Bacteria; phylum Bacteroidota; class Bacteroidia; order Bacteroidales; family Bacteroidaceae; genus Prevotella; species Prevotella copri_L. The sequence goes on from NZ_JANDWX010000001.1 coordinate 17,493, forward strand.
TGTTATTATAATCATGCCGATGAGGTAGAACTCTTTATCAATGGCAAGAGTCAGGGCATCCGTAAGAAGACTGTCTATGGTGCAAAGAACGAAGGCGATGCTTTCAGAAAGAGTACTGAATATCATGTGATGTGGCGCGTAAACTTTGAACCGGGAGAAGTGAAGGTTGTAGCCAGAAAGAATGGTAAAGTTCTTAGAGAGCAGGTCATAAAGACAGCAGGAGCTCCTCATCATCTTGTGTTGAAGAAGACTTATCAGGGCTGTCAGGCTTTTGGCTCTTCTGATCCGACCACCTTTGTCGAGGTGAATGTAGTAGATAAAGACGGCAATCTCTGTCCGAACGCAGATAACCAGATCTTCTTCTCTGTTTCTGGTGAACAGGAGGCAAATGGTCAGAATATCCCGAATACACCAAAGATTCTGGGAACAGATAATGGATGTCAGACTTCTTTGGAGCGTTTTACCGATTCACATCGCAAGGCATTCTTCGGAAAATGTGTCGTTGTGATAAAAGGTAAGGGAACCCTCAAGGCACAGGCAGTAGACTTAAAGGATGCTTCTGTAGCTTTGTGATTATAGTAATATTCTGAAAATCAAAACCTTAATGATTTATATTGCGAAGAAGGATACACTCTTTCGGTGTATACCTTTTTCGCTCTTAAAAACGAAAAAGGTTTTGAAGCATTGGGACCCAAGGGATTTGGGTATCTCTATTATGCTAGTAATAGAAATTTAGCTTCAAAACCTGCGGCAAAGATACATCTTTTTTTCGAATAAAAAAACTTTTTCGAATAAAAAATATAAAAAACTTGCTCTTATCAAAAAATATACGTAACTTTGTAAACGATAAGGCATCAAACCCAATCTGCAATCATGAAAAAAGTAATTGTAGAATTTCCTCACGATGCTGGAGCATGAAAGAAATAACAATAATAAAACAATAAACAAAAAATAGAATAATGAAAATTCAAATAGAACAGGCTACGCCTGACAAGGCTTCGCATATCGCATCGCTTATCATGGAGGCGATGAATGCGCAGTGTTGCCAAAATTTTGCTGGTCCTCAGCATACATTGGTTGATTTTCACCGTATGATGACTAAACTTGTAGAGATGGAGGACAGTCAGTATAGTTATAAGAATACATTGGTTGCTATGTCTACTGATGGCATTCTTGTTGGCATCTTGGTTGCATACGATGGTGCTGACGTCAAAAGATTACGTAAGCGCTTTATTGAGGCTGCAATCGTGGCTTTTGGAATAGACTATTCGGCTATGGAGCTTGAAACAGAGGAAGGTGAGTTCTATTTGGATAGTTTGGCAGTTTCTAACCAATACCGTGGAAAAGGTATTGCATCTAAACTGTTGGATGCTGCTATCTCTCGCGCAAGAGAATTAGGACTTCCTGCTGTAGGTTTGCTTTGTGATAAAGGCAATCCGAAAGCGGAGCGTCTCTATACGAAGGTTGGTTTCCAATATGTCAATGATACCACTTGGGGTGGTCATGCAATGAAACATCTGCAGTATAAATTGTAATCTGATAGGGCAAACTGTGCAAACGTTTGCCCAATAAAAAGTATAGAAATCAACAGAAAATGTGCTGTTTATTGCGCAAACGGTAGTATCTTTGCACCATAAGTTCATAACGAATAGGTTTTTTGGTTTTTAGAAAAGATATTTTATTAGTTTTTGTTGATTTAATAATAAAAGCTCGGTCTGCAGTGATGCAATACCGAGCTTTTGTATTTTTACTCCCATTCAGGATATTTTCTTTCTGTATCTTTTATTCTAATTCCTCTATTTCTTTTTCGTCCATGTCTTTATCTAACTGGTCTCTCCACAGATACTTTCTGGTTTCATGCACTATGATACCACTCAGGCAGAGCAAGGAGATAAGGTTTGGTATGGCCATCAGGGCATTCATGCAGTCGGCAATGTTCCAAACCAGTCCCAGACTGATAACACTACCCAGGAAGATAGTAGCAATATAGACTATGCGGAAACAGAGCATCCACTTTTTGCCTTTCAGATATTCTACACACCGTTCTCCATAATAACTCCATCCCAATGTCGTACTGAATGCAAATGTTGCCAGTCCGATGGTCAATATCGGAGCTCCGATATATGGAATCTTACTGAAGGCAGCCTTGGTGAGTGCTGCTCCGTTATGGTAGTCAATGTCTGGATATGCTATGATACTTGAGGTGATGACGAGACCTGTAAGGGCACAGATGATGACAGTATCCCAAAAGGTACCGGTAGATGAAACCAATGCCTGACGCACAGGGTTACGGGTTTGGGCTGCTGCAGCAACGATGGGTGCCGAACCCAGACCACTTTCGTTAGAGAACAATCCGCGGGCTATACCATAGCGGGCTGCAATCATCACGGTACTTCCAGCGAAGCCGCCACCTGCAGCCTTAGTTGTGAATGCAGAGTCAAAGATTACGTGGAGGGCAGGCAATAAATAAGCATGATTTACACAGAGGATGTAGATGCAGCCTAATACATAAAAGAGTGCCATGAAAGGTACCAGCATGCCACAAACCTTGGAGATACTTTTCACGCCTCCAAGAATCACAGCTGCTCCTAAAGCCGTAACGATGGTTCCAGTAATGTATGGAGAAATGCCGTATTGGTTTTCTACCAGGGTAGAGATGGCATTTGCCTGTACCGTGCTGCCGATTCCGAATGATGCCAATGCGGCAAAGAGGGCGAACAGGACTGCAAGCCATTTCCAGCCCAATCCTTTTTCCAGGGCATACATAGGACCACCCAACATCGTGCCTCGCTTGGTCTTAACGCGATATTTTACGGCGAGTAATCCTTCGGCATATTTGGTAGAAATACCAAAGACACCGGTTAACCAGCACCAGAGTACGGCTCCTGGTCCGCCAAGAGCGATAGCTGTAGCCACACCGATGATGTTACCGGTACCAATTGTAGCTGCCAGTGCTGTTGCCAGTGCTCTGAACTGTGAAACATCTCCTGTGGCATTCTTGTCTTTCTTTACAGACAGTTTGATTGCCTTGAAAATCTTGCGTTGTGGAAAGCGCAAGCGGATGGTCAGAAAGATGTGGGTTCCCAACAGCAGGATAATCATAGGCCATCCCCACAGGAATGAACTAAATGCGGTGAAAAAATCGTTTATTGCATCCATCTCTTAAAAATTTTATGTTTATCTTATATCTATATTTTTTTATACCTGATAACGCAGTTACTTGTGTATTATAACCTTGTTATTTCTCAAATTCTATCTTTACGTTTTTGAATCCCATTGCTTTCAGCATCTCTCTAAACTGAGTCTTGGCATTCGCCTGTGCAGTATAGATATTGGTGCGGTTTAAGCAACGTTTCTTCATGGCTTGATAAGCACGCTCATACATAGCCTGTCTGTCGCTGCCTGTCCATTTGCCTTCTTCAAAGAAACTCTTGGTCTTCGCTTCGTCAATGAAGTTATGGTCTAGCAGTTTGATAGGAGGTAAAGTGCATACGATGCTGTCCTGGTTGGCTTGTAGCCATCCTTTTTTAACATCCTTCATATCGATACCCAAGCGCAATGTTCCGTAATAGATACGTACCAGTTGGTCGTCGCCAAAAAAGCCACGGCGTATAGTATCTATCAGTTCTTCATCACTTACAGATAGAAATTCCCATTGACCGATATTCTCGATGCTTTCTACCTGAGTGGGTGAGAGGGTTGTCTTATCTTCCTGTACCACGCTGACCTCGTTGTCTTTGGTGAGCCAATAGAAGGCTCCACCCAGAATAAGGATCAGTGCTAATAGTACGATGATTTGTATTCTTTTCATATCATTGTTCTCCTCGCTTAGTGATTCTTTTCGATAGTTGTCTTATCCAGAAGAGTCTTCAGATCATTGAAAGTGAATTTCTTCCTGAAACTGATTTTGATATTCTCTTCTGCGAATCCCATGTCCTGTAGCATCGGAATCAGGGTGTTTGCTGCACTTTGGCGTGCCTGCTCAAGAATATCTAGGTTCGGGATATCGCGAATGATACTTTCCCTGCCTTGTTGTTCGAATTGTGACAGTTCTGCATCACTGTAGTTCTTTCTGGTGAGTGAAACGAATTGTCTTACACCTTCATGATTGATTTTACTGCTGGTGAGCATCACTTTTGGGTCTGGTAAGATGATTTCTATCTTGTCGCCTTGTCGGTTAACGTTCTTAGCAGAGAATCCTGAAAAGTCTACATAAGCTTTTAATGTCGCATCCATCGGAATGGCCACCTTGCGGTTTGAGCCGGGAACATGAATATTAAAGTCTTTCTTGAACAGTGAGCCCTTTAGATTGAGCTGGTCATCATGTGTTATAATCTTATGAACATGAGCTTCTGCTGTATATAAGCGATTGCATTTCTGTATCTGCATCACCATCACAGGTATTGTGTCGATGACTTGCTCCTTCTTTTCTGTTTGCTGATGCGAACATGAAATGAAGGCAAAAAATACAGAAATGATAAATATTAACCTCTTTTTCATACTTAATGTCTTTATTATGCTGCAAAGGTACGGCAAATTGTTCGAAAAACAAAACAAAATCGTTTTTTTTGATGTTCTTTTGCTAAGAAATGAAAAAAAAAGCAGAAAAAGCACTTTTTTTTATATCTTGATTAAACCTTTTCATTTTCTTTTCGTCAAAGTTACGATTAGAATTCATAAACTGAACTTTTATTATATCGTGTAAGATTCAATAGGAAATTTATTAGTTAGTATTTAGGTATGTTAAGGCGTCTGCTTGTGAAAGTAGGCGCCTTTTTGCATCTGATTTTGTGTAAGAATGTAGATTTCGGTTCTTTTCTTTGGCTATTTCAAAAGAAAAATGTACTTTTGCAGTAAGAAAAAATAACGGAATGAAACGAATTGATTATATATTAATAGGTCTTTTGGCTATTTCTAGCTTGACGGCTTGTACAGAAAAGAAGAAGAGTAATATCATTATAGCTCCTAAACCGGTGGCTAAGGTTGTGAACAAAGCTACTCAGAAAATGAGTGATTATGAGCAGACCAGGGAGGCTGACTGGGTTGGTTCCCATTATAAAGTGGTGGTGAAGCGTAGTTCTGACAAGGAACTTCCGGTTCTCCAGTTGGACGAAAACACCAAGTATTATGATAACAGAATTTCGGTTAAGGTATTGAGAAGCGATGGTTCTGAATTCTTTAGCCGTACTTTCACAAAGAAAGATTTCACATCCTATATTGACAAACATACACAGGACATGGGTGCTTTGCTCGGTATTGTGTATGTGAAAGCAGAAGGTGATTATCTTTACTTCGCAGCAAGTGTTGGGTCGCCTGATGTTACCAGTGATGAATATGTACCTCTGGTACTTAAGATTTCCCGAATGGGTAGTATCTCTATATCAAAGGATGAGAAGTTGGATACCAACGCTTCTGCTGAAGAGGAAGAAGAGGAAGAAGATGGGGTATAAAGCGGTTCTTCCGTTGATTCAGGGCGAAACGACAAGGGTCTATATGCCACGATGAACAGGTGGCGCATAGACCCTTGATTATATGGTGACATTCGTAATCTACATCTCCGCTTTCAGCAGCTTTATCTCCTCTGCCGTCAGCCCCGTCATATCCATGATAGACGCTTCATCCATACCCTTTGCCAGCATCTTTCTGGCAATTTCAAGGCTTCGCTGGGACATTCCTTCTTCTATGCCTTCAGCTATACCTTCAGCTCTGCCTTTTTCCATACCTTCTTCCATTCCTTTCTGGTACCTGTCATCCAGAAGGGTTCTTTCAACACTTACCGAATCCCAGAATTTATCATAGGCACGGAGTTCGGCATCAGTAAAGCCGGAAATCTCCAGTTCTTCTGTTGTCGGCAGATATTGTTGCTGTCGTATCAGTTCATCTTCATTGAGTGACTGAAGGGTATTCAGAAGGTTTTTCAATCGATCGGGATGATTGCCGAATATCTTCTTGAACGTAAGGTCTGCCTTAGGATCTAAGTACTTCATAACCATCTGTTTTAAAATTCACTACTGCAAAGTTACGACTTTATTTTCAAACCCGCAAGAGATTTTAGGGAAAAGTTTCGGAAAAAGTTAGAGAATGTTGAATGTTGAATGTGGAGTGTTGAATGGTCTATATGCCTCGATGAACAGGTGACGTATAATTAGTCTTTGTTGATAATTACTTCTTGAATAGAGTCTGAAAACGTTAAAAAATACTAACAAGGTGTCGCATTGCTCACGAATGCGACACCAAAAACCAAAAATTCATACCTGAAAAAACAAATATTACCCCCCCCACTTTCATATAAAAGCCTTAACTTTGCACCAGGATTTTTACAATCTGTATCATGAAGGATTTAAAATATTGTAAATTATAATCAAAACATAATAGATATGAAGAAAGTTTTAACTAAGAAAAAAGTATGTTGCTCTTTGGAAAAAGACAGTATATTTTCTATAAAAAAAAGATCAATATGAGAAATTACTTAACTGGAAAAGAAAGATTGCTGGTCGCAATGCTTGCATTTATTCTTCCATTTTCTTTCGCGAAAGCAGAAGTAAGAGAAGATGGAAAGACGGGGCAGCAAGGCTGGTATATAGGAGTAGAGGGTGGAATGCCTTTCGGCTTCTCTACCTTCTCAAGCTTCGGACATGACAAGACGCACCTCGGTTGGGCTGCTGGCTTATATGGGGGCTATCGTTTCAACTCCATATTCTCGGCTGAGTTATCTGCCAAGTATGGAGAGATGAACTTGTCTGCACAAGACTGCTGCGTAGAACGTAACTATTGGTTGGGTAGCGACGGTGTGCTTTACAACGCAGGTGTTCTGGGCATGGACTGTTGGGAATATGCCAATCTGAAAAGCCATGTCAGAATGGGCAGATATGGGGCAAGAGTGAACGTTCATCTTCTTGGACTGTTCCATCAAACAGCTAACAGCCGATGGGATTTGGCTGTTTCACCTCATATATATGCAGTAACGACCAAGGCTGATATCCAGACTATAGCCGATGATGCCAAGGTAATGAAAGGTTCTACCAACTGGCATTTGGGTTATGGTGCAGATTTGCAGGTTGGTTATCAACTGACCTCATGCCTGAAATTGGGCATCTATTCCGGTTTGACCCGTCTTACTGGCGAACGTATGGACGGAATGCCGGAATATCTGCATAAGAACAACTTCTTGTGGGAAAGTGGCATAAGATTAGGAATCAACTTGCCTTTTACCCATCATCATCAGTAACCCATAAAACAAGATAGAGAATGAAAGCAAAAAGAAGATTTAATATTTGGTTATGGGTGCTGCTATGCGTCCCATGCCTGTTGGCAAGTTGCGACCATGATGTTCATGACGGTGAGGAAGAAGGCGGTTTGTCAGTATCGCTCACTTGGGCTGATGAAGCCGACCAAGGTACGGAAGTGAAAGATGTGAAGCTCTGGATATTCAATGCCGATGACGGTTCGCTTGTAGAGGAAAAACATGGTGGCAGTGCGCAGGAGGTGGCAAGCCAACGCTTTGCTCTTCCTGAAGGGCATTATCAGATATTGGCTATTACCAATCTCATAGAGCCATTCTTCACCACTGACCAGACTAGGGCTTTGACTAACTGGAACAATATCCAGATAGGTTTGACCAATCCTAAAGATGTGAAGCATAATGCCTATTTCGGAGTTGCCGATGTGAAGATAGATAACAAGGAAGGCAGCTATGTGGTGCAAAACCCTATGAAGAGCGTGCTTCCGGAACTGACCATCATCATTGAGAATGTGCCAAAAGGCACAGAGATGAGTGGCAAGGCTTTGGATTGTGCCTGGTGTCTGTTCCCTACACAGAAGAACAGTGATGGAGACTACGGTTTGCCGAGCATAGAGCCAACGGAAGTGGAAATACCTACTATCCTGGCTACGGAGTCAACTTTGCAATCAGAAGTCATTCGGCTGATGCCGACCATACAGGGAAGCCCCGCCTCTCATGTTTATCTCCGCCTCTTGCTCCCTAACGGGACCTTGCAGGAGTATGACATCACCGCTCCTAAGATGAAGGTTGGAGGAAAGTATGAGTTGCGACTCAACTACAACCAAATGCAGCCAAAGATGAATCTGGAAGCTACCATCAACGGTTGGACGAACCTCAACAATGAAGTAGAAATAAAATAATAATAACTTTTAAAATGTTTATAAGATGAAAAAGATGACTAAGTTCTTCGCCCTTGCACTCTTGGTTGGTGCAATGGTTTCATGCAGTACAGAAGACACCGCACCTTCTACCCAGAACGATAAGGTAGCCGTGCAGTTTACTGGTGGTATTAGCGTAAACACCCGTGCTGCCGGTTTAGCCTGGGCTGATGGTGACAAGATTGGTATCTTCATGACAGGTACCAAACAGCCTCTCTCGGCAGATGCTATCCAAGAGGGTGTTGACAATATTTGCTATCAGACAAGTGGAAGTATAGGCTTTTCACCTGTTTCTGGAGGTAAGACTGTTTTCTTCCCGATAGATGGAGATGTGGATTTCTATTCTTACTATCCACAGACCACTGTCAATGACTACAAGGTAGCACTTGATGTAACATACCAAACGAAACAAGAAGCTATCGACTTCATGTATGCCAAGACAGAAGGCTGCAACAAAGCTACGCCACAGGTTGACTTGAAGTTCTTCCATAAGTTAAGCAATCTTATTTTGGATGTTCAACCAGGTAACGGTCTCACGCAAGAAGACCTTAAGAAAATGACTGTGACAGTGAAAGGCCAGAATACCAAAGCCACTTTCAATCTTGTGGATGGAACTATCTCTGGTGAAGAAACTCCTGCGGACATCACGATGAAAACTACCGAAGCTGGCAAGCTGTATGAGGCAATCCTGCTCCCTACAGAAGAAGCAAGCCGAGTGATAGAGTTTGACCTCAACAATGGTTACGACGCTCCTTTCGTATGGACAATGTCTGCAAAACTTGAGGGTGGCAGCAGATACCACTATACAGTAGTAAAATTGAGTCGTTCTGCCGTAGATATTTCTGGAAACATTGAGCCTTGGATAAAGGCTGGAGACGATAATGAACATATAGCACAATAACAACACTTAAAATATAACGTTTATGAAGAAGTTTAAAATCATATACATCGCTGCCGCAGCATTGCTGTTTGCAGCTTGCGCTAACGAAGAAGACGGTATCGGCAACAATGGTCCTGTTGCTGCTACCGTACAGGCGGACATTGTTAAAAACATCACACGTGCCACCACTGACGATACATGGTCTAAGAATGATGCCATTGGCGTATATGCCACATCTTCTGGCAATACAACAGGAGACAACAAAAAGTATGTAACAACAAATGGGGATGGTACTTTTGAAGCTGCTGACAATAACAACATCATCTATTTCAAGGACAACAAAGAGACAACATTTAGTGCATACTATCCTTATAGCAAATTCTTAACTGATGGTAAAATGAATTGGAATATAGCTGAGGTAGAAGCAAACCAACCTTGTAAGGCTGATGTACTTTTTGCCTCAGGAGCTACTGCAAGTAAAGCATCTCCAACTGTGAATTTTACAGATGCAGAACATCGCTTTAAGCATTGTATGAGTTTGGTTGAATTCAAAATTAAGCCAGGGCAGGGTGTCAAATATAACAATTATAAATTCAATAGCTTGAATATGAAAGGAATATTTACAAGCGGTAAATTTGACACAAGAACAGGTTCGGTTGAAACTGCTGGTGACAGAGCGACTCTTACTCGTGTTTTTAATGATGTACCTTTTGAAAGCGAAGAAAGTTTTGCTTATATCATGTTGCCGCAAAGCCTTGAAAGCAATAAAATGGATATAGAGATTTACTTGTTGTTGAATGATAGCGAAGTAAAATACACAACCCCTATAACACCATCCACCAATGGACAATTTGAAGGTGGCAAAAAATATACATACAACATAACTGTTAAAAATACGGGGATTACTATAGAAAAAGCTAATATAGTTCCTTGGGAAAATGGTGATTCAAGTGATTTAGACGCAGATATAGCTTTGTAATGATAAATAAGGTACTGAAAATAGGGAATACAGGGTTAGTGAGCTTGGCCGCTCACTAACTCACTAACAATAAAAAACTGAAGATTATGAAGACGATAAAACAAAGAATTTCCTATGCGGTAATGGGCCTTATGGCTATGGGCTTTACAGCATGTACGCAAAATGAAGATATGGCTCCAACGCTGAAAGGGCAGGAAATCAATGCCACTTTCTCTGTTGGAGGTATGCAGACTCGTGTCAATACATTGGGACACGGTAAAAATTGGGAGGATAAAGATAAACTGAAAGTAAGTATATTTACGGATTATGATTCTGGTAGTACGACAGTTCTTTCTTTTAATGGCGAAACCTGGTCCCGCAGTGGTAGTTTCCGTTGGTTAAATGGATACGAACAACATACTATTTTGGCTGTATATCCATCTGACACGGATTTTGGGAAAGAAAATCTACAGTATGATTTACAGACAGACCAAAGCAGCGAAGGTAATTTGAAAAACGCTGATCTCATAACTGGATATTGGCACGATGTTCCTCGGTACGATTTAAGAATTCCTATGCAGCATCGCATGTCGCTGGTTACAATTTTCTATGAAATTGGTGCATACGATCATCCTAATAAGGATATAAGTAACCTACGGATTTGTTCGCCATGCAATGGGGCTAGCTTTAGCAGAAGATCAAATACTGATTGGATAATGGACACTTCTAATTATAAAGAGCCAACGTTGGTATATGCATGCCAGACAGGAGATGATGGAGAAAAGTCTTTCTCTGCAATCATTGTACCAGGCTCGTTAGACACAAGTGCTGATTTTTTGAAGTTTACTTTAGACGGGCAAGATTATACCGTCAAGTTAAAGCAAAAAACAGATTTTTTGGAAGGGCATCGTTACACCTATAGTCTCAAAAAAATAGGAAGAGACAAAGTGGAACTCGCAGTCCGCAATCAAGGTGTTCTGCCTGGTTGGGAAAATGAAGAAGAACTATAACAAATAAAAGGAGAATATAATTATGCGTAAGATTATTCAATACATGATGATGGCATTGATTGCTGTTGTTTTGGCATCATGTGCTAATGATATAAGCGAAGAATCTACACCAACTGTTAAAAGTAATATACGTTTTGTTGTAGATGACTTTCCTATGTTTGAGAAACCTTCTACCCGAACTATCGGCGAAGAAGACAAGGGTAAGACAGCATGGGCTGTTGGAGACGAAATCTGTATAAAGTTAGAATCTAAAGAGTTAGGAATCCAGACTGCAACTTTAAAATACAATGGAGTAAAGTTTGAAATCCAAGATGGCAACTCATTGTGCTATCTTGAGGGGGAACCTGTGACGGCTTATGCTTACTATGCTCCAGGTCGTAAATATTTAAATGATGGTTATCTTGGGTATAAGGATGATGGAGAAGATGGAATAGCAGAGTTCATCGAAGCAACTTGTAATGTTCATTATGGAGATGATAATTATATAGACATATCGTTTGCCAATGTCACACGTAATTATTCACGCCTCCGCATTGCAACTATGCCAAATAAGCCAATAACAGTTAGCATCAGTGAATACACTCCTGCGGGCAGCAGCAATATGATATGGGATCAAAATTATGCCCTTACTTCTGATGAAAAGGGCAATGCCTATTTATATGGTACTTTTGATAGATATGCCGAAGTCACTGTGAAATATAGAGAAGCAACTTTGGCAACTCATACATTCTTGCAAGCAACAGAAAAAGCTAAGAGTTATGCTCTGGATGCTACTGTCATTTCGGCAAATAGTGCAGAAGAAATAAAGTCAGCTATCAAGCAAGAAGTAGCAGACGGCAAGACTGCTATAAGACTTAACCTCGCTTCTGATGCTGGCGATAATGAGTTTAAGGCTATCCGCGAAGCTTTTGAGAATGTGAAATCTGGCACTATAGATCTCACTCTAATAGGATGCAAGGAAATTCCTGCAGATGGTTTGAACAACCAATCAGGAGGACTAGAGGCATTAAAGTCTATTACTTTGCCTGATGTGACAAAAATTGGAAAGAATGCCTTACTCTTCTGTGTGGATTTGGAAGAAATTTGTGCTCCGAATGTTTCTGCTATAGATGAAGGTGCATTTGCAGAATGTTACCATTTGAGAAAAGTAACTTTGGGAGAACTCACGAATGTAAAAGGTGACTATGAACACGGGGATGGTATTTTTGGCTTCGATTCTCATTCTATAGAAAATATAGATTTAGAGTTGTCTGAAAAACAGAGAATAATGACCAAGCAACTAATTGATGGTCGTTATTGTTGGACTCCAACTAAAGAACCCTATCAGATGAGTGAAGACCATACAAGCATATCTTTCCTTGGAATGACATTCAAGTCTATAACATGTGGGATGAAGTTTCAGTAAGAGTTCCATATACATTCCTAAGCTGGGCAGGAGTATAAGTTACCCAGCAAACATATATCCCCCGCACCTCACGGAAAACGACAAGGGTCTATATGCCACGATGAACAGGTAGCGTATAGACCCTTCATTTGTGGTATGGGATGGCTATCCTTTATCTTATAAAATACGGGAATCCAAACTTTTCCCGAAACTTTTCTCCCGTTTTCTTTGCGTTTTCAAAATAAAGTCGTAACTTTGCAATCAAGATAGATTAAAAAAGGAGGTTGCGATGCCAAAGATATTTGAATACTTCGGATTTATCTTTCTGTTCTATTCAAATGAGCATGAACCAATACACGTTCAACTAAAATAACGAAGAAATTATGAACTTAAGTATCGTTTCTGCAAAATATGTGGCGCCATTAAAAGTTGAATTACACTTTAATGATGACACCATTAAGACGATAGATGTAGGTGCTTTTATCAGAAATCACCCACATCCGCAATATAACTCTTACTTGAATGAAAACAAATTCAAAAAGTTCAAGATAGAGTTTGGTAATATCGTTTGGGGAAAGAATTGGGATTTGATATTTCCAATAGATAAGTTATATGCTGGCGTTTGCTGCTGAACAAGAAAATAATATTGTATAAGTCCTTAATACAGTGACTTTTACCGCACTTCATGGGAAAACGACAAGGGTCTATATGCCACGATGAAAAGATGGTGTATAGACCCTTGATTATATGGTGATATTCGTAATCTACCTGGCATCAAACCAAAGTAGTCATTTTCAGAAAATCTCGCAGATGAATGTGCTTAATGCCATCAATATTGGTTTGACCATAAAGCCTATCCATAGAAATCACGTATTTGGGATGACTGTCTTTTATCAATTTCAAATTGCCGAATTCACGCTCTACCGTTTCCTCAGAAGCCAGCAGATAGGTAACTTGCACATACGCCACACTATCCGCTTTCTCGGCAACAAAATCAATCTCAGCCTTATACATCTGACCAACATATACTTTATACCCCATCCTGCACAAATGGATATATACAGCGTTTTCCATCACCTTTTCGATATCAAAACGCCTGTTGCCACCTATAATATGATTCCTGATTCCCAGGTCTTCGAAATAGAACTTGTCGCCTAACTCGAAAAGTCGCTTGCCATGAATGTCGTATCTGTTAACTCGATCGATAATAAAAGCATTGCTTAAATACTCCAAATACGTGAGAATCATCTTGGCAGACGTTTCGGTGTTCTGGCTTTTCAGAAATTTTACAATACTCGTTGCTGAGAATTGTTTACCGATATTATCGCTCACAAACTTCAGCAGCGTTCGCAACAATGGTATGTTTCTGATGTTTTCTCGCTCTATGATATCACGAAGTACTATCGTATTATACACATTGTCAAGATAATCTTCTACCAAATCCGTATTTTCCAATCCAAAACTGCGCAACTGAGGGAGCCCGCCATACTGCAGATACAGGTTCAAGGAAGCATCATCATCCTTCAGTTCATGGAACGTCAGGAACTCTTCATAGCAGAGTCCTCTAATGCGATAAGCAATATATCTGCCTCTCAGGCGAGTTGCCAGTTCGCCCGAAAGCATCTTGGCGTTGCTGCCGGTAATCATAATCTGGCAGGTATCATCCGATTGGATACTGAGGAGTGCTTTCTCGAAATCAGAAATCTCCTGCACCTCATCGATAAACAGATAGTTTTCCTTACCCTCAACGATGTTGGCTGCTACATAAGCCTCCAGATCCTGATAGTTGGCTATCATATCAAATGAGGTTTTCTCCTTATCTATATAGATAACGTGATTTTCTTCATTCTCAGCGATGTGATTATAAATTCGCCGCATCACACAACTCTTGCCGACACGCCTCTGGCCCGTCAATGCAATCATCATTCCACGTCCAAACATGCGTTCGATACGATTGGAATACCCTAGTCTTTCTAATATTTTTTGTTTCATACGAGTAAAACTTTTCGCAAAGATACTCTTTTTGTTTCGCATAAGTAACAAAAACGATAGATTTTTTGTTTTTATTACTTATAATTAACAGGTTGGGTACACATTGCGCCTCATGGGAAGCGACAAGGGTCTATATGCCACGATGAAAAGGTGGCGTATAGACCCTTAATTATATGGTGATATTCGTCATCAATATCTCCGCTATTATATTTTTTATGTATTGTTCAGATTCTTAATGATTTCCAAAGGTAGCTGGGTAGCTTTGGCAACCTGTTCGGCAGAAAGTCCCATTGCCAGCAATCGTTGTGCTGTTTCTGTGTTGGCCTCATGCTTGCCTTCTGCTCTACCTTTTTCCATACCTTTTTCCATACCTTCCTTCATACCAATTTCCTTACCTTCAGCTATACCTTCACGCTTAGCAGTGTCTACGGAATTCTTGATGTCGCGATATGCCATCTTGCTGGTCTCGTACTCCCTTATTTCCTGCGGAGTAAACTTGGCTATCTCGGCTTCCTCGAAGAGGCGGTCGAAGACTTTATCGCACAGTTCTTTAGGGCGCTGGGTAAGCTTGTAGAGGTTCTTGAGTGCATAGAGCCACTTCTCGTATAGAGTATCCAGTTGTTCCAGGGATTTGTTGAACTTGGAAATCTCTACATAGATATATTCGAGTTTGTCGTAAAATACTTTATGGGTAGCTGTGTCGCACAACTGCACATGATGGCGGATTTTCTCCTTATCGAAGGCATCCTCGTTCATGCTGAAGTTGAGCAGGGCTACGGTATAGACATGATTGAGTCTGAAATCCCATTCATTCCCCTTTGGTGCCTGTTCTCGGATAGGGAAGGTGGAGTAGAAGAGGGCGCGATCCTTGAAATACGTCTGGTAGGCATTCTGCATTTCTACGATGAACTTCTCGCCGTTTTCGCCTTCGCAATATACATCAAAGATGGCTCTGCGGTCTGTATAGACATCTCCTACGTGCTCTGGATTCAGATACGACACGTCCTTCACAACCTGTCTGCCATTAAACAAGCTGTTGAGGAAGCAAATGAGCAAATCCTTGTTCATTGCTGTTCCGAAAATTCGCTTGAAACCGAAGTCGGTCAGCAAGCTGATGTATCTTTCTTCTACCTGTTTCATAATCATCTGTATTAAAAATCCATGCCGCAAAGTTACGACTTTATTTTCAAACCCGCAAGAGATTTCAGTGAAAAGTTTATGAAAAAGTAAGAGATTGCGTTTCTTATGTGACAGGACAAGGGTCTATATGCCACGATGAAAAGGTGGTGTATTGACCCTTCATTTGTGGCATGGAATGGCTATCTTTTATCTTTTAAAATACGGGAATCCAAATTTTCCCGAAACTTTTCTCCCGTTTTCTTTGCACTTTCAAAATAAAAGCTTATCTTTGCAACCAACAAGAAGTAGAACTTTAAAATGAATAAGTATGGCTTTAAAAATTAAAACTCGTGAAGAAGCAATTGCTGTATTACGAGATATGGTTAGACGTAAAAAAGAAATGGAAGCAAAGGCTCAAATAGACTTTGCTAAAGCACGAGAGGAGGCTGCAGACTGTTATGCATGCCTTTAACTTAACTCGCCTCAATTTTCATTCTCCTTATAAGGTCTGGATAGATAATGGATCATATAAGTTCTTAACAGATTATGGTGTTCAGTATCGAATAGAATTTGTAGAAAACAATAATATTTGGGAGGATGAAAAAGCGTATGAATTCGGCATTCTCAATGAAAACAAGAAGAATTCTCCTAACGATTCTAAAGTTAAAGCAACTATACAATGTATTATAGAGGAATTCTTTCTTACGAATCCCGATATACTTCTATATCAATGTGAAACGGGTGATAGCAGACAGGCTATGCGAGCTCGCCTTTTTACCAGATGGTTTAACGAATTCGATAAACGAGATCGTTTTTGTGTCAAGGTTTCTATTCTTAGGGATGAAGAAGTTGACAATTACATAGCCATTATAGTTCAAAAGAGTAATCCTAAGTTGAATGACATTCTTCGAGATTTTGATGAGTTTATCGGTTTCTTTGATACAAAGCCCGAATAATAGTAGTAAATCTGCAATTAACTTGGTTGGCAAGGGTCTATATGCCACGATGAAAAGGTGGCGTATAGACCCTTGATTATATGGTGATATTCATAATCTACATGGCATCAAACCAAAGTAGTCATTTTCAGAAAATCTCGCAGATGAATGTGCTTAATGCCATCAATATTGGTTTGACTGATCACACAACTCTTGCCGACACGCCTCTGGCCCGTCAATGCAATCATCATTCCACGTCCAAACATGCGTTCGATACGATTGGAATACCCTAGTCTTTCTAATATTTTTTGTTTCATACGAGTAAAACTTTTCGCAAAGATACTCTTTTTGTTTCACATAAGTAACAAAAACGATAGATTTTTTGTTTTTATTACTTATAATTAACAGGTTTGGTACACATTGCGCCTCACGGGAAACGACAAGGGTCTATATGCCACGATGAAAAGGTGGCGTATAGACCCTTGATTATATGGTGATTTTACCTTTTATTTATAGCACCCATTCCAACCAATTCTCTGGTGTTACGATGGCTTTTTCCTTCACATCGTATGCAGTAAGAAAGGTATTCGGAAATTGAGTGTTAGCGTTGTTTCATATCATTAAACCCTTTCCATTATTACTATTAAACATAAATATTCACTTTTGCGAGATTTTTCTTGCGGAAAATTTTGTGATTTCAATAATTATTCGTATCTTTGCAGCGTCAGTCCTCGCCAAGCCTCTTAACAATGCTCAAATCGTGCGAGGCGTTTTTTATTTATACACATTTGAATATGGCAAATCTTATACCTTTTACAAAACGATTTGAATCTTCAGAAAATCTCGTTAATTTGCTTGAATCACGAGGTTTACAGATTTATGATAGGAACAAAGCCATACAGTACCTTGACAATATTGGTTATTACAGATTGTCTGCTTATATGTATCCTTTGTTGAAGATGCCCAAGACAGCACATTTATACAAGGAAGGTTCATCCTTCAAAAAAGTGATGATGCTTTATCGTTTTGATAAGAAACTGAGACTACTCATGTTCAATGAGATAGAAAAGATTGAAATTGCTATCCCAAAATAACATGGTTGTTCATTCGGTTTCCCGAAATTGACTTAAAAGCTCTCGGCTTTCCGCAGGGATGGCAAATGGAACCATTATGGAGGTAATTTCAAGTGAAATAGTCTTTTTGCCCCGATATATAAAACTATAGGCTTATGGTACATGTAAATGAAACAATAGTTATAAAGAGCTCTTCTCCCAAGCTGGCAGAATGGGTAAAGAAACTGAAGGCTCATAAAGCTGAGCAACTGGAGAAGTTGCGCAACGTAGAAAAGTGTGACTTTGAATTTCAGTTCTGATGAAAGCCAATATGTGATACCAGCCTCCCCTAATACTTCCTGATAACTTTTTCTAAAACTTTTCCCCGATTTTCTTGCGTGTTTCGAAATAATAATGTACCTTTGCTCTCAAAAAAGTAACAACAACTAACGATAATGAATACGAAGAAAATACTATTTTTTGCAGCATCGATTATCTGTATAAGAAAATGCAGGGGAAAGCATCTGTTGCGGATGAAGTTTACCTAGGTAGATAAATAGGTTACTGGCATTATCCAGGCATCGTTACTATTTTAAGTACATCAAAACAGAATTAAATATGGATGTTAATCAGAAGTATACCAGTCTGCTTAATGAGCAGATTGCCAAAATAGGAAAAGAATGTAGATATTTGGAGTTCAAATCCAATTATCAGGAAGTAGATAAGCTGGGGCGATATATCTCAGCCTTGTCGAATGGTGCATGCCTTGATCATAAGGATTTTGCCTATCTGTATTTTGGTGTAGATGACGAAACTCTAGAAATAAAAGGTACAACCTTTGACTGTGCAAGGATGAAAGCGGTAGGTAATGAGGCTTTGGAACTTTACCTAAGAAGAATGGTTGTTCCTAAGGTGAATTTCTCTATCATAGAGTTCATGTATGAAGGGAAACTGCGTGTTGTGCTGTTCAAGATTCCTGCTGCTGTTAATGAGCCAACTACTTATAAACAGAAACCATATATCAGAGTGGACAGCCATGTTACAGACCTTACTCCATACGTTGACTGGATGCGCCAGATATATACCTCGCAAATCGACTGGTCGGCACAGATAGTAGAGGATGCAACACTCGACGATCTTGATCCTGAGGCAATACAATTGGCTCGGGCAGGTTATAAACTGCGCTATCCCGATTTTGCAGAAGCCGTGGAGACTTGGGATGATGCCACATTCTTGGATAAAGCCCATCTTACACAGGACGGACTGATTACGCGTACGGCATTGTTGCTTGTGGGTAAGTCGGAAAAGGTGCATAAACTTTATCACATTTCGCAGATAGTTTGGAAATGCTACCAGGACGGTGAGGTGTTTGGTGACATCTACACCATTCCATACATCAAAGCGACAACGGCCTTGATGAGCCGTATACGCAACTATCGTTTCAAGATATATCCGCAGGATTCGCTTATACCAGCCGAGGTTTGGAAATACGATACGCGCAGCATACTTGAGGGGCTGCATAACTGCATAGCCCATCAGAATTACTTGCAGAATGAGCGTATTATAGTTACTGAAGACAAGGACAAACTGACGTTTGAGAACGCAGGCGGTTTCCTTGAAGGTGACTATACACAATATATCTTTGGTACAAAGACGCCGAAGTTGTATCGCAACCCTTTCCTTATGAGGGCCATGGTGAACTTGAAGATGATAGATTCGCAAGGTTATGGCATACACAACCTGTTTGTGCGTCAGAAGGAACGATTTCTGCCGATGCCCGACTACAATGGGACAGATGACTCGCATGTTGTAATGCACATGTATGGTACGGTTATTGACGAGAATTATAGTCTTATGTTGTTCGCCAACCAGAACATCAACCTTACGGAGGCTGTACTTCTTGATCAAGTACAGCGTGATAAGCCAATCGGTGACGAAGCTATCAAGGAATTAAGAAAGAAGCATCTTATAGAAGGCAGAAAGCCTCATTTGTTTGTGGCGAAACACATTGCACAGCGTGCAGACAAGAAGGTGGAGTATTCGATGCATAAGGGGCTTGACTCGAAGTCGTGCGAGAGATTGCTCGTAGATTCATTGAAAGACCATGGGGTGTTGTCAAGAGGAGAAATAGACAAACTGCTGTGGAATGTCATTTCTGACCAGTTGGATGATACCCAGAAAAAGACAAAAATAGGAAATATCCTACGTAAGCTTCGTAAGGATGGAATCATGCAAAATGAAACCAAAGGTAATGTATCAAATTGGTCGCTCGTAAAATAAGAGCAAATTACGAGCGAATTACGAGCGAATTACGAGCGAATTACGAGCGAATTACGAGCGATAGAATTATAATGCGTTGATTATTAGTAGAATAATAACGTAATTATTTTTGGCGAAGATATAAAAAGTACGAGCGAATTACGAGCGAAAGTTTTAAGAATACTAAAATACAAGATAATTATGGATATACAAGGACATATTATAGACCACTGGGTGGAGAAGATGCTCGATCATCTTGCAAAATTGCCAGAAAGATGCTGACGAATGGTATGGATGCTGCC
Source organism: Segatella copri (assembly GCF_024330485.1). Lineage (GTDB taxonomy): Bacteria > Bacteroidota > Bacteroidia > Bacteroidales > Bacteroidaceae > Prevotella > Prevotella copri_L. The sequence goes on from NZ_JANDWX010000001.1 coordinate 37,544, forward strand.
ACGGTGATGGAAATAACAGGATTGTCGGAGAGTCAGTTACAGCAGCAGAAAGGATAAGTTATTCAAAAGTGTACGAGTTCGTACACAATTTGAATTGGACACATATTAGGCGACTGTTGTCTGTGATAAATCCAGAAGCACGAATTTGGTATCGTATGTACGATGGCCTTGTTAAGGGATATTTCGTTTTAAAACGAAAGAAAAAATGACTTTTTCTTAGTTTTTATTTCAGAAATTCTTTGTAATTCGAGAAAATTGTTATACCTTTGTAATCGAAAGATAAATGAATGTCCCGCCTCTGACGAGTTTTCACTTGTTGGAGACGGGATTTTTTGTCTATTAATTAACCCAAACCGATCTTGCATGGGCAATTTTGGTGTAAGGCCTTATGCGGAACAAACACGTCAAAATCGGTATTTATTTAATAAATACTATAATGAAGACTGAAATAACAATTTTAATAGGAATTAATAACCTGAAAGCGCAGTTGAAAAAAGTAATGACCGAGGCTAGTACCTTGGAGGTGATGATAAGAGAGATGGAATCTTCTCTTTGTGGTGTTGACAATGATAGGGCTTGTGGGAATGAGCCGTTGTTGCCTATGTCTTTGGACTTTCCAGAGATGAGAAACTTGTTGGATAGGCTTTCAGAAGCTGGTATCCTAGGGGCATCCTATGCCTTGAGGAACCAGTCGTGGACTCAGCGTAGCGTGATTGTCGCATTCCTGTCGGGGAAGGTGCAGAGAATGTGCATGTGGAAGCCTTTTGCTGAGTTGTGACATTGTGATAAAGGTGCTTTGCAGAGTGCCTATCAGAAGCACTGTGATACTAAAGCTGCTATGCTTTATTATAAGAAATTGGAACGAATTGTAGGGTAATACCAGTTGGTAGCCTACCAACCGACTACCAAGTAGGAACCAAACATTCTTCCTACCTTTGCCCCCGGAATTCAGAACCGATATGGTCTGGGTTTCGGGGGCTTTTGTGTATAGGCACATCAACCGTTGTGGGAGCGCCCAACTGTTTTAAAAAGGAATTTATAAGATGAAAGCAATGAAACCTTTTTATTTTGTTCATCCGCAGTACGGAAAACTGAGGGTGGTGGTGATTGACGGGAAAATCTATTACTGCCTGATGGACGTGAAGAACATCTTCAAAAAGTCGGTACAGAAACTCTATGAGACGATTGCTGACTCGGAGGGGGAACTGAAAAATCTGAACATCGTAATGATGAAGAATATGAAAATCAAGTATAACCTCTTCTTCGAGAACCAGGAAATGGGGAAGGAAGAAGCGGAGGCTGAGAACGTGGATGCGGATATCAACTTCTGCGATGAACAGCTGGTGAAGGACCTCGTAGACAGGCGTGTTGCCGCCGAGAAGATTGCGGCAAAATGGGTGCTAGGGTTCGTCAAGAGCAGACTGAATGATGCTGAGAATGCTTCGCTTTTCGAGGCGAACGGGGTCCAGGAGATTTCGGATAACTCGCTGATTCTGCCGATTAATGTAAGTTATGGCTCAGGGTATATCATGATTAACAGCGAAATGTTCGATTAATTGAAAAATATGGAGGTAAAATGGAGATAGTACATGTAGTGGCAATTAATCCTTATCGCAAGGGAAATAAGGGGAAAGTTTTTTCTTACAATATCGATACTTATGATAAGGTGATTGAATCGGCTGCCGTTAAAAAGATGATTCAGCAGATTCGGGGTGAATTGCCGATTGACGGAGTGGATTTGAACGATGCGCAGGCGGTGAAGAAGGCGCAGGAAAGGCTCAAGAGCGAGCTGCCTTTCTTCTGTCCGCACTACGGCATGTTCAAGAATAATGTGCGCAGACAGGAGAATGCCCTGCCGGAAAGCTTTCTCTTCCAGACGATTATCGATGTGGATGATAAGGAGTATGTGGAGAAGGCTATCGAGAAGGCGCGCGAGCTGAACTGCTCTTCGGGTATCTGGAATGGGAGTTTGCTGCATCTCTGCTATAGCGCTCGCAAGAAGCTGCATATCGGGATTAGAATGCCGATTGGGATGACCATCGAAGAGACGCAGAAGGCATATTGTGAGGCACTGGGCGTGCCTTATGATGAGAGCTGCATCACACCTGAAAGAATGATTTTCCTGACGGATAAGGACTCGGAAATCTACCGGTCTAAAATGTGGTGTGCAGTGCTGCCGGAGAGCGAGATACAGGCTCGCAGACAGGCGTTTCTCGACCGTGGGCTGACCGTGGACGGAAGAGGAAATGCAAAAGTTAATAGTTTACAGTTTACAGTTAATAGCAATAGTAAAAATAATGAAAACAATAGACTTTCGGGCAATCATGGCGATTATGCTGCTCCTGCTGGCACTGCTGTTCAGCCTGCCCAATCTGGTAATAGCAATCATGCTGATGATTCTCATCTCGGGAATCCTGGAGGCAATTATGGCACTGGTGAACTGGGAGAGGCCAGTGAGAAGAATCTGATAGCCTTTGATTTGTTTCAGGAATCAGCGGGACTGAAGGGGATGACGATTGATTCCGTAGGATCAAGACATTCCTCCCTGCTGGCTATCATGAGCGCAGGCGCTTCGAGGGTGATGAGCGAGGAGGAACTGATGAAGGTGGTGGCTGAGAAAATGCCGAGCTATTATCAGGAGCCGGATTGCCACCAACTTATCCATGATTTCTATGCGAAATATGGTGACAGTTCGAAACCTTTCTCACGTGATGTTATCCGCATCAATGCCACCGCAGAACAGGCCAGCCGGCAAGTTAATAGTTTACAGTCTACAGTTAATAGGGCTGAGCAAGTTAATAGTTTACAGTCTACAGTTAATAGGGCTGAGCCTAACGTTCAAAGTACCGAGGAGGATTATCCGGAACCGCCAGCGATGCCGGAGAAACTGCCGAAGCTGGTGGAACTGCTGATATCTCGGACACCGGAGATTTATAAGCCGGCTGTGGCGCACGCTATCTTCCCACCGCTCGCTACGCACCTCTGGCAGACGAGCTTCCGATATATTGATAATGTTGTGCATGAGGCTACGCTTTCTACTTGTTTGCTGGCTGGTACGGGTGCAGGTAAATCGTCTGTGGATAAGCCGATTAGGTATATTATGGAGGATATCAGAAAGCGGGATGCGGAGAATCTGAAACGTGAGAAGGAATGGAAGGAGGAAGTGACGCGCAAGGGTGCCAACAAGGATAAGCGCAAACGACCGGATAATCTCGTTATCCAGGAGATTGATGCTGATATGACCAGTCCGGCATTCGTGATGCGAACCGCTGAGGCGCAGGGGCGTTTCCTCTATACTTCGCTTAACGAGCTGGACCAGTTTGATGCTCTCCGGGGTAGCGGTAACCAGCAGTTCCGCATCATGTGCCTCGCCTTTGATCCATTCAACCTCTTTGGCCAACAGCGCGTGGGCGTTCAAAGTGTGACAGAAAGGGTAACGATCAGGTTCAACTGGAATGCTTCTACCACCATCCAGAAAGGGCAGCGTTACTTCTTAAAAGTTTTGACAGACGGTCCGATAAGCCGTATCAATTTCTGTACCATTCCGGAGCGTGAAATCGGTGACGAAATGCCTGTTTACGGCGATTACAATGATGCTTACCGTGAGGCGCTGAAGCCTTATATCGAAAATCTGAACAACGCCAGGGGATTGATTGACTGTCCTGAGGCGTTCCAGCTTGCCCTCCGGCTGAAGGATGAGAATGCTGAGTTTTCACGTCTGTCGCAGGATAGGGTTTATGAGAATCTTTCCTTCCGTGCCAACGTCATCGCCTACCTGAAGGCGTGTGTGCTGTATGTGGCGAACGGTTGCAAATGGGAGCCGGAGATTGACGAGTTCATCCGCTGGAGCGAGCGTTACGACCTCTACTGCAAGATGCGTTTCTTCGGTGATGCCATCAAGAGGGCGAATGATACAGGCGAGAAGTCGAGCAAGCGAGGACCTTCCAACATGCTGATGCAGTTGCCGGATGAGTTTACTTACCAGCAGGTGATAGACTTGCGTGTAGCAAACGGGATGAGTCAGAAAGGTACTTCCAAGATGTTGGGAAACTGGAAGGATCGCCATTACATCAGGGCTAAGGAGAACGACTCAGTTCCTCAATTCCTCAGTTCCTCAGTTTTTATTAAACTTAAATTCCGAAAGGAGAATTCATAGCGTATGGAAATAGTAGTAAAAAGAATAGCAAAAAAGAAGACTTATACGATAGGTCATCTTTATATCCTGAGCGATAAGGACGTGAAGCGTACTTGGCGTTCGGGGGTAAAAATAGGCGACAAGCGTATCTTTGAGCACAGCTTCGATAAGGCGAAGTTGGACAAGGAGCATTACTTCTGTGATACCCTGGAGCCTACGTGGAGAAACCTCCTGGGTATCGAACTGAAACCGGAAGAGGAGGATGGACGGTACAGTAGGGTATCGGGCAAGAAAGCCCGCAAGATACCGGGTCATACGGCGATACCGGAGGGTTCATATCCTGTGGTTATCTCGAAATCGCCAAGGTTCAAGAAGTGGCTTCCGTTGGTGCAGGGTGTTCCCGATTTTGAGGGCATCCGCATTCATGCCGGTAATTATCCCGATGATACGCAGGGCTGCATCCTGGTAGGTGAAAATAAATTACAGGGCGCAGTCTTTAATTCCCGCATCTGGCTGCACAGGCTCATGAATGCCATTACCGCAGCAAGGGAACGGGAGGAGAGCGTTTGGATTACCGTTTTGTAATGTTGAGTGTTGAGTGTTGAATGTTGATTTTTGAATGTTGGATGTTGAATTTTTAGTGATTAATTTTTAAAAACAAATTATTATGGTAAAGTCAGTTAATACAAATAAAGTAGAAATGGATAAGAAGGCAGCAGCTGCTGTCGTGTTTGAAAATCCTGTATTCGGTAAGATTCGTACCTTGACCGATGAGAACGGAGAACCTTTGTTCTGTGCAAAGGATGTCTGTGATGTACTGGGATATAAAAGAGCAAGATGCGCTGTAGCTCAGCTAGTTAACCCACTTGACGCTGTAAAACACAGCGTCAAGGTATCGGGAAGCCTGCGTAAGGATGGAACCCCATCTAAACGACTCCAAAAGATGATCTTCGTTAACGAGAGCGGTTTCTATGCTTTGGTTCTCGGCTCCAAGCTTTCTACTGCCGTGAAGTTCAAGAACTGGGTTACGGCCGATGTGCTGCCACAGATCCGTAAGACGGGTGGTTATATTCCGGTTCAGCAGGGAGAGAGCGATGAGGAGACAATCCGACATGCAGAAGAAATCCTCCGTGCTACGCTCAAGGAGAAGGAGAATCTGCTGAAGAAGCAGCGTCTGCAGATTGAACAGCAGAAGAAACTTATCGGCGAACAGGATACGGAAATCCGCCGCTTGAATGATGTGGTGGATGAGCAGGTGGTTCGCAACGCCAAAAATGGTGAGAACATCATACAGTTGGAGAATCAGGTGGGTAATCTTCTGCCGAAAGCGCTTTACAGCGATAATGTGCTCGATTCCGTTTCTTGCTTCACTACCACGCAGATTGCGAAGGAACTCGGTATCACAGCGCAGGAGCTGAACCGCTCGCTCTGTGCTCTGCATATCCAGTATTACCAGAGCGGTCAGTATCTTCTTTATGCCGATTACGCCCACATGGGTTTAGCCAAGAGCCGCACCCGCTACAGCGCCTTCCTAGACCCGAAAAGCGATGGTAGACAGGAGAAGATGGGCAGAGCCTACACCCACACCTATCTCGTATGGACCGAACGAGGACGGAAGTTCATCCATGACCTTGCTCTGCGATACTGGGAACTGTGTGAAAAGGTAAAAGGCTTTTAAAGGCTCTTTTTACTGAAGAAACATAAAAAAACTCCTGAAGTTTGTTTCAAACAACTTCAGGAGTTTGATTATTTTGTATTGATAGTTTATTTCAATAACTTTTTGTAGTCCTTGTCAAATCCTTGAGGATGACGTCCGATGAAAAGAACATTGAGTAAGCAGTTGGCTGCCAGTTCTACATCATTGAGATCAGCGCCTTTGCCTTTTTTGACTTCCTTTCCCAGGCATACATCCCATGTGGACTGGAAACAGCTATCATTTGCTCCAACAAACATATCATTTGAGTCAGGATCTTCCATCAGTTCAAACTTGATAACCTTTTTGGATGTGATAGGTTGGATATTGCAAAGCATATCGAATGCTTTTTCAAAAATATCGCGATGCAACTGTGCATTTGGAAACATCACATTGACTGTTGGAAAAATCTCTTCAAATTCAAACGACTGCAATAGCTGGTAGAGTTTCATATGCTTATACCTTATTATATATATAACATTCAGTTTATCAACTCTCGTTGTGAAGACTAGAACTTAGCCATCTTGATAGCATCTATAGCACACTCATCACCCTTGTTACCCAACTTGCCGCCGCTACGATCCTTAGCTTGCTGCAGATCGTTGGTAGTCAAGAGACCATAGATAACAGGTATTTCCTGAGTAGCATTCAGACGGGCAATTCCGTAGGTAACACCCTCGCAGATGTAATCGAAGTGAGGAGTTTCACCACGTATCACACTACCTAAAATGATGACTGCATCATAGCCGCCATTCAAAACCATTTGATGGGCTCCATAGATAAGCTCAAAGCTGCCTGGAACAGTTTTTACATGGATATTCTCAGTGAGAGCTCCATGTTTTTCGAGTGTTTTTACTGCTCCGTCGAGCAAAGCGCCCGTTATCTCAGGATTCCATTCTGCTACAACGATACCAAAGCACATGTTACTGGCGTCTGGTATTTTAGTAAAGTCGTATTCAGATAAATTATGAAGTGCTGTTGCCATATTGATTTCGAATTGTTATCAGTACAGATTAGTTAGAAGCGCGCTCGATGTACTTGTCGATTTCGCCACCCTGTACGAGCATAGCGTTAACATACTTCTTCTTAGCATCCTGATAAAGCTTCAAAGCTTCGTCTTTCTTACCCTGGCTTTCGAGAATCTCGCCTGCCTTGATAATGAATGTAGGAGAAAGACTGTTGTTTGTACCATCCTCGGCCTTGCTGTCAGCCATAGAAGCAGCCTTCTTGAAAGCATCTACAGCCTTGTCGAGCTGGTTGAGATGCGCATAAGCATCACCTAAGGCAGCTTCAGCAGCAGGACTGATCATCTGGTCGTCTTCTGAAGAGAATGCTTCCAGACTCTTCTGAGCTTCTGCCCATTTGCCGAGGTTTGCATAGCAAAGACCTGCATAGAGGTTTGCCAGGTTACCTGCATCTGTGCTGCTGTATTCGTCAGCAATCTTAGTAAAACCTACATAGCCAGCGCCATCACCCTTCAATGCCTGCTCATACATCTGGTTAGCAAAGTAGGTCTGACCCTTAGCAAGCATAGTGCTAGCCTTGTCCTCACGAGGACCTGAGATCTGAGATACATAACCGAATACACCTGCAATGATAACAATGATAGCTACTACTGCAATGATAATTGCCTTCTTGTACTTCAAGAAGAAGGCCTCACGAATGTTTAGGCTCTCTGTTTCCTGAGCCTGTACGTTGTTGTTTGCCATTTTTATTTTGCTTTTTTATTATTCTATACTTTTTCGTTTCTGGTTTTGTGGCAATCTGTTCAATAGAAAGTTAGCTTTCAAATTGTGGAATGCCGCTAAACTTCTGCAAATTTACTCAATTTTATTCAATTATTGAAATTTCTAGCCTATTTTTTTTGTTTTTTCCTCTTTTTCTGCTAACTTTGCACTATAAAAGCAGAAAAGAGACTATGATTTTAAAGAATATTTCCATTATTAACTTTAAAAATATAAAGAGCGCCAATCTGGAGTTGTCGCCCAAAATCAATTGTCTGATAGGACATAATGGCATGGGAAAGACTAATTTCCTTGATGCCATCTACTATCTCTCTTTCTGTAGGAGTGCCTATAATTCTATCGATTCCCAGATTATTACTCATGATGAGCCTTTCTTTATGCTGGAGGGAAATTATGATAATGATAAGGGGGAGATAGAGAATGTTTACTGTGGCATGAAACGGGGTACCAAGAAGCATTTCAAGAGAAACAAGAAGGAGTATAAGCGTCTTTCGCAACATATCGGGCTCATCCCTCTGATTCTGGTTTCTCCATCTGATGTTTCTCTGATAGAAGGAGGAAGTGAAGAGCGCAGAAAACTGATGGATGTGGTCATCTCTCAGTATGATTACTCTTATATAGAGGCTTTGTCCAACTATAATAAGGCTTTGCAACAGAGAAATGCTTTGCTGAAAATGGAGGAGGAGCCTGATATTACGCTGCTGGAACTTTGGGAACAGCAGATGGCGAGTAATGGTGAATTGCTGTACCGGAAACGGCAGGCTTTCGTTGACGAACTGGTTCCGCTGTTTCAGCAGATTTATCAGCAGATTTCGGGTGATAAGGAGCAGGTCCGTCTTCACTATGTTTCTCATTGCCAGAGAGGTCCTTTGTTGGATGTTATCCAGCGCGACCGGTTTAAGGACCGTGCTGTAGGGTATTCTCTGCATGGTGTTCACCGTGATGATCTGGAGTTTTTGCTGGGTGATTATCCGATGAAGAGAGAGGGAAGTCAGGGGCAGAACAAAACTTTCGTGATAGCCCTGAAACTGGCTCAATTTACTTTTCTGCAGCGCACGAGTTCCAATACGCTTCCTTTGCTCCTCTTAGATGATATTTTCGACAAGTTGGATGCTCAGCGGGTTGAGGCTATTGTGAAACTGGTTGCCGGTGACCATTTCGGACAGATCTTTATCACGGATACGAACCGTGATCATTTGGATAAGATTCTCCAGAACATGCAGGGAGATCATACGATATTCTATGTAGAGAATGGGGAAATAATAAAGTAAGAATATGTTTAAAAGAAAAGTTAAGTCAATAGCAGAACTCTTGCCCGAATTTCTGAGAAAGGAAGGCTTGGAGACTCCTTTGCAGCAGAAACGCCTGATCATGAGTTGGGATTCTGTAGTAGGGGAAAATATTGCTGCATATTGTGGTGATAAGTTTATCAAGAACCAGACTCTCTATGTAAAGATAGAGAATGCTGCATTGAGGGCTGACCTCACGATGAGCCGTGCTACCCTTGTTCGCCGTTTGAATGAACAGGTTGGTGCACAGGTTATTGCAGATATACGCTTTTATTAATATTCCCCGCTCTATATGCTATATGATTTCGTCCATGCATATATCTGTAGGGGTAACAGGAAGGAGTCCTTCCTCTTTGATTTTCTGGAAGTCGAAACAGATTCCTATTTTGTATGCATGTGGAATCTGGACAAGAAATCTGTCGTAATAGCCTTTTCCTCTTCCTAACCGGTTGCCTTTCATATCGAAACTCATACCTGGGATTACGGCAAGTTCTATCTCGGGATATTTCTCTTCCGGATAAATCTTGCCTTTCGGTTCAAGTATATGATAGGCTCCTTCCTTCAGGTCTTGAACTCCGGAATATTCTCTCAGTTCCATATTCGTATCGTCCAGCACAACGGGCAGTATCACCCGTTTTCCCCTGGAAACAAGTTGGTCTATATAATGATGGGTGTCCACTTCATCAGGAAGCGAATAGTACATCAGTATGGTTTGGGCATTCTGAAGATACGGGTTGGAATCTAAACGTGATAATACAGAAAGCGACAGTTCCTCAAGTTGTCTTGAGGAATACTGTCGCTTTCTGTCTTTTATGATTTTTCTTAATTCTTTCTTGTCCATGCCTTAAGCATTTGCTATCATACAATTATTATGGTGTAAGGAAGAATAGTTGTAGGGCGTATTCGCCATAGCTATCTTTTCTTTCTTCGCAGCGCGTTTTTTGGCTGGCTCTGGTTTCTTTGGAAATGCTGCATGGTTCTCAAATACCTCCAGCGTCTTTTTGATGACTGGATCATCAAGATTGATGTACTGGGTCCATGCCTGCTCGTCCAACATATTGTAGATGATACGGCTGTCGATGACACGGTCTAATAGTTTGTGTGATTTCTTGATTAAAAGATTTCTACGTTTCAAACCACGTTTATCAGCATAGCTGGCAAACTTTTCAACCATGTCCTGACTGTCAAGATAATCGGCAAGTTCCATCATCTCCTTGAAGTTGTTCAACTTCGGACGGTTATCGTCTGTATAAGTGAAGGCAAACTGCAAGATGAGACCACTCAGACTAGCCTCCTTGAAATAGGATGTCATGCCGAGCGTATCTTCAGGAACAAAGATGTCTGGGGTGATACCACCTCCGCCATAGACAATACGGCCGTTACCTGTATGATAAGCTGGTCCTGTATGCTTGATGCTATCCTGTGAGAAGAACTCTCCGTGCTGATATCTGTCAAGCAAGTCTTGCTCATAATCCTTGTCATCTCCCAAAGTATATGGCTTCTGGATGCATCTTCCTGAAGGAGTATAGTAGCGCGCAATGGTCAGACGGATGAGGCTGTGGTCAGGGAATTCTATCTGTTGCTGAACCAGTCCCTTACCAAACGAGCGTCGTCCGATGATGGTAGCACGGTCATTATCCTGCATGGCACCCGCAAAGATTTCTGCAGATGATGCAGAACCTTCATTGATGAGAACTACCATCGGTATCTTCTGGTAGGCACCCTTACCGTCACTCATATAGTTGTGTCTAGGCGATTTGCGTCCCTGTGTGTAAACGATGAGCTTCTTGTCTGGCAAGAATTCGTTTGCCATGTTTACTGCAGCCGTCAGGTAACCACCTGAGTTATCCCGAAGGTCAATACAGAGGTTGGTGAATCCCTGCTGTGAGAGTTTGGCCAGGGCAATCAGCATTTCCGGATAGGTGTTCTCGCCAAAGTTCTTGATACGGATATAGCCTGTTTTATCGTTAAGCATGTAGGCAGCTGTAACACTCTTTGTCGGAATTTCACCTCGGGTTACGGTAAAGGTCTGAACCTTCTTGCTTCCATATCGTATAACTCCGATTTTTACCTTGGTATCTTTTGGACCCTTCAGGCGATGCATTGCCTCCTGATTGGTTACAATCTTGCCAACAAAAGGTTTGCCGTCTACGGCTACAATCTTATCTCCTGCCAAAAGTCCTGCTTTCTCGGCAGGTCCATTCTGTATCACATTCTGTATATGTATTGTATCTTGGCGGATGACAAACTCTACGCCTACACCCGAGAAAGATCCTTTCAGATCGTCGGTGGCCTGAGCTGCGTCTTTAGCACTGATATATACGGAATGTGGATCCAGTTCTGCTAAAATCTGTGGAATTGCCTTATCTACCAGCGAGTCGATGTTCACGGGATCTACATATTGGTCATCAATAAGATGGAGCAGGTTGTTCAGACGGTTGCTTCCACTATTGATAACGTTGAGGCGATTTCCAGAGAAATGGTTGGAAAAGAATGTTCCGATGATAATACCTATCACAACACAGAATGCCATGATGAATGGCATAAAGCGGTTGGTCTTATTCTTACTCATGTTCATAACAATTCTCTTTTTACTAACGTTTTATCTATCTTATCTCTAATCTTCTACAGAAGATGTCTTTTCATCAGGATTGAGGTATTCTACCTTGATTCCTGCTCGTTGCATCAGTTTGATACCATCGTCCAGACGGTATTTCTCTGCATATACAACACGCTTGATGCCCGACTGTATGATCAGTTTGGCACATTCTATACATGGAGAGGCGGTGACGTAAAGCGTACTTCCCTCACTGTTATTGCTGCTGCGAGCCAGTTTCGTAATAGCATTAGCCTCCGCATGGAGAACGTATGGCTTGGTTACGTTGTTATCCTCACAGACATTTTCAAATCCGCTCGGTGTACCATTGTAGCCATCACTGATAATCATTTTATCTTTTACAACCAGTGCACCTACCTGTCGGCGTTTGCAATAGCTGTTTTCAGCCCATATACGTGCCATTCGCAAATAGCGAAGGTCGAGCTTGGTTTGTTTGGAAAGTTCGTTTGCCATCCTCTTATCCTTTATTTTGTACCTTGATTTCGTTACGTTCCAGCAGTGCATCGATGGTTGGCTCTTGTCCACGGAACCGTTTGTAGAGAACCATAGGATGCTCTGTTCCACCCTTAGAGAGTACGTTGTCACGGAAACTTTGAGCAGTCTTCTGGTCGAAGATTCCATTCTTCTTGAATACACTGAAAGCATCAGCATCCAATACTTCTGCCCATTTGTAGCTATAATATCCTGCGGCATAACCTCCTGCCATGATGTGGGAGAACTGTACGGTCATACAGGTTTCCTGCAACTGTGGCAATATCATCGCCTTTTTCCAGGCTTCCCTTTCATAAGGCATGATGTCGGCAGTAAATTCTTTCTTCTGGGTGTAGTATGCCATGTCAAGCAATCCGAAACTTACCTGGCGCAGGCAACCGTAGGCTGCCATGAAGTTGCGACTCTTCACGATGCGCTCTATGAGTTCATCTGGCAACGGTTCACCTGTCTGATAGTGGAAGGCAAATGTACGGAGAAAATCTTTCTCTATTGCATAATTCTCCATAAACTGTGATGGCAATTCTACGAAGTCCCACCATACGTTGGTTCCCGAAAGACTCTCGAAGCGGGTATTGGCAAACATGCCGTGAAGACTGTGACCAAACTCATGGAGAAAGGTTTCTACTTCTCCTAATGTCAAGAGAGCAGGCTTTTCCTCTGTTGGCTTGGTAAAGTTCATTACCACACTTACGTGAGGACGTATGTTGTTGCCCTTATGGTCTATCCACTGTCCCTGGAACTCTGTCATCCAGGCACCTCCTTGCTTGCCCTTGCGAGGGAAGAAGTCGGCATAGAATACTGCCAGATAGCTGCCGTCTTTATCAAATACCTCGTATGCCTTGACGTCTGGGTGGTATACCGGTATCTCTTTGTTCTCCTTAAAGGTGATGCCATACAGTTTGTTGGCGAGGCCAAACACACCGTCTATCACTTTGTCCAGCTGGAAATAAGGGCGAAGCATTTCTGCATCGAGATTATATTTCTCCATCTGGAGTTTATGAGAATAGAAGCCGAAATCCCATGGTTTCATTTCGAAATCTTTACCCTCCAGCTTCTTGGCAAGGGCTTCCACTTCTTTCACTTCCTTTTCTGCCGTTGGCTTATAAGCCTCTATCAGGTCGTTGAGAAGTTTATATACATGTTCTGTATTGCTTGCCATACGATGGCGAAGAACATAGTCGGCATAGGTTTCAAAACCGAGCAACTGGGCGAGTTCTCTGCGCAGGTTTACCAGTCGTTTGCAGATTTCCAGGTTGTTCTGCTCATTATCATGGGTACATACCGTATTGCGTGCCATATACATCTGTTTGCGGAGCTCACGCTGGGTAGAGTAGGTCATAAAAGGAGAATAACTTGGATAATCGAGTGTGAAGATCCAGCCTTCTTTTTCCTGCTCTTTGGCGGTATGCGCAGCGGCAGCTTTTGCTGTTTCAGGAAGTCCGTCGAGCTGAGCTTCGTCTGTGATATGGAGCGTAAATGCCTTGTTTTCTTTTAAGAGATTCTGTGAGAACTGCAGAGTGAGCATACTGGCTTCTTCTGTAAGTTCGCGAAGTTTCTCTTTACCTTCTTCATCTAAAAGCGCACCGCTGCGTACGAATCCGTCATAGCTGGTATCCAGAAGCATCTTCTCTTCAGGAGTCAGTTCTCTGTTGGGATGATCGTGAACGAACTTGATGCGCTCAAAGAGTTTCTTGTTCAGCGTGATGTCATTTGCGTGCTTGGTGAGAATCGGACTCATCTTCTGCGCAATCTCTTCCATCTCATCGCAGGTTTCAGCACTCATCATGCATGAGAAAACGTTAGATACACGGCTCAAGAGGTCGTAATAGTGTTCGCCCTTATCGGTATCAACTCTTGCAATGGTATTCTCAAAGGTCGGTTCTGCCGGATCGTTTACAATCTTGTCTGTGGCTTCGTCATCACGGCGGATTCCCTCCATGAATGCTGGTTCATAATCTTCGAGACGGATTCGTTCGAATGGTACTGTATCGTGCGGTGTATTGTAAGGCACGAAGAATGGGTTGGTTCTATTTTGTATTGTATTGTCTTGCATATTGTTACTTTTTAGCTGCAAAGTTAGCAAAAAAATGCTTTATTGCCTTGATAATAAACGTTTTTAACTTATATTTATCGGTCGTTATACTTTCTTTACTCAAGTTTCGCAAGTTGGCTCCACACGCCCTGAAAGGGCAGAAGCTCCTAGCCCAGGGCAGCGCCCTGGGGTATTATGGACGCAAACTTGTCGCCCTGTAAGGGCAAAAGCTTTAAATACCGGGCAGTTAACAAAGCTTTTGCCCTTACAGGGCGCCTTGCTGACTGCTATTATACCCAGGGCGATGCCCTGAGCTAGGAGCTTTTGGGCCTTCAGCCCGTACTTAAACCACATGCGAAAGTTCAGTCTTTAGCGTTTGATGAGATTTTCCAGTGCAGGGATATAGATTCTGCCTCGTTCTAGCTGGATAAGTCCTTCTGACTGTAGTTCGTTGAGGGCCTTGGATACATAGATGCGCTTTACATTCATCTCTTCTGCTAAACGGGTCATCTTGATATGAAAGATTTTCTCGCCTGCCGGGCGGACGCTGTGGCTCTCGAAGAAACGGATCAGACGCTCACTCAGTGTCTTGGCAGGAACTCTGAACAGTCTGCGGTTGTTCTTTTGGGATTGGGTGCAGACCAAGTTCAGAAGATTGATGCGGAATATTTCATATTCATCGGATAACTTCATGATCTCTTGCTTGCTGACTGACATGATGCTGCAGCTGTTCTTTGCCACATAAGTGTGGGTGAAGCGCTGGGTAAGACCGAAAAGTCGTTCCAGCTGGAATGATTCCGGTGCCGAAATGTCTTCTTCTACCTGATAGCCGTAGTCATCTGCCTGGGTTATCACCTTAATATCTCCACTGATTAAATAATATAGACGTGTACAACTGGTGCCTTCTTCAACTATAGTTTCACCCGCTTCCAGTTTTTGAAAGTCAAAACGGGTTTTACCAGCTACATTTTGGAAGTCATAGCAAGTCATTCCCAGGAATAATGGGAGTGATAATAAACTGTCGTATAGTCTATTGGTTGACATGTAAGTTTATTTATTTAATATCTTGTTTTTGAGAGACGGTGAATACCATATCTTGTTTTGTCCTTTCTTGTCAGCATAGATGAGATATGCACAGAGGTCCGGATGCTTTTTCAGAATCTGTTTTGCGCCCTCCATTCCCATTACCATAAACGAGGTAGCATAGGCATCGGCTGTAGCACAGTTCTTGGCTAAAACCGTTGCTGATAAGATGTTATGCTGCACAGGATAGCCTGTTTTTGGGTCGATGGTATGTGCATACTTCTTGCCGTTTTTATAATAGAAGTTTCTGTAGTTACCACTCGTAGCCATGGCTATGTCGGTAATATCAAGTACATCCTGAATTTCCTGACTCGTATTGGTAGAATCGTCAGTTGGCTTGTTGATACCAATATGCCAAGGCACTTGTTTCTCGCTAACACCGTTTACTACGATTTCTCCACCAATCTCAACCATAAAGTTGCTGATACCTTTCTTTTTCAGGAATCTGGCAACAATGTCGCTGCCATATCCTTTGGCGATAGCAGAACAGTCAAGCATGATCTTAGGATTTAGCTTGATGATGCGTCCCTTTTCCAAGGCTACTTTCTCATAACCAACCAGCGTTTTGATACTGTCTATCTTGGCTTTCGTAGGAGGTACCCCCTGCTTGAATCCAAAGCCCCAGAGGTTTACCATTGGGGCAACCGTGATATCAAAGGCTCCATTGGTTTCTTTTGAGATGCTTTCTGCCATGCGGAATACTTCGGTAAACATTTCGTCTACTTCAATATCTTTACCTTGGTTTACCTGTGTGATGACAGAGGTCTTATTGAAAGGAGACAAGGATTGGTCTACCTTCTTGAGTTCTGTTTCTATCTCTTGCTGGTAGTTGGTATCACTCTGATAGGTAATGTGATAGATGGTGCCAAAGATAAAGCCGGTATCTTTCTGATAGGGCGTATTATGCTGCTGACGTATGATAACGATGGTACCAACGATAAGTATCAACAGAAATGGAATTTGCCAGATAAGTTTCTTTTTTTTCATTCTTTACACATTATGAAGTCTTTAAATCTCTAGGGTTACATTGAATGTTCCGCCAAGGCGTGAACCTCCCTGCTTACCGTAGCCTGGCACATACCAGGTGTTGCCTAATTCTCCATCGTTCTTGAAGAGGCGGCGTTTGTATCTGAAACTCCAGCCCATACGGACGGGACCCCAGATTTTGGCATCAATACCTATTACGCCTTCCAGCCAATGATAGTTGCAGGAAATGCCGTTACCTCCATAGGGCGTTTCGCCGCCCCATACTGGGTCTGTAACGGGTGGGGCGCTCAGGTCATATTCATAATAGGTGCAGGCATAACGGAAACCGCCAAACAGACGGTAGTCGTCGTGTTTGTTCTTCAGAAGATTCCAGTCTACACCTAATCTGAAATAGGGAGCGCTGGTCTTGTAGGTGATTTGGGTTGCCTCATCGCTGGCATCTGCCTTTCCATAACCCAATTCGAAAACAGGATAATACTTATCTTTCAGATTGATACGGAGAGATGCTTCGTACTGCCCATAGTCGCTAACCATCAACTGTACGGGACCTATCAGGTCAACTCCCACAGCCATACCTCTAAAAAAAGGTATGGTATCAGGCTGCTGCTCTATGATCTTCTTCTTGCTTTGGGCCTGACAGGGGAGAACAGCAAATAGGGATAGCATACTAGTTGCGGCTGCCAAAATATATGTAGAAATGTGCTTTGGATGCATCATAATTTACCTCTTTTTGATTGATGACTATTGAGTCAATAAAATTGTGAGTAGTCTTAACATCGGTTATCGTATGGAAGAACGATGGACTGCAGTCTACCGACTCAAAATGAGAGCGGTTTTCCTTTGATACAGTCACGGTGTCCTTGAATACTTGCTTCGATAGGGTATGTATCTCGAAAAACAATACGTCTTCGTCCAGGCTGTAACTCATAGGCAGACTGAAACTGTCTACGTTTACATCCTTATTGATCAGCACACTATCTGTTCCTGCTATCTTTTTCGTAGAAATCGTTAGCGTGTCTTTTAGCGTTTTATTGTCGCCCATCAACTTGTATTTGGTATATACAGTATTGTTGAGTGGGCAGTCGAGAGATGTACATCCCATCATGGCTAGAACCATGAAAACGACGAAAGGTATTATTTTCCGCATCTTATTTCTTTTTCTATTTGATAATCGTTACGGTTTGGGTTCTGGCGGCTGATAAGGTCGCCCAGGAATCCGGCAAGGAACAGCTGGCTACCCAAAACCATCGCTACAAGAGCAATGAAGAAGTAAGGTGAATCGGTAATGAGATGTCCGTAGATGCCGTTGTGCAGGTCGATGGCCTTGTCTATGCCTAAGCCGATGAGCGATAGGAAGGCTATGAAGAATACGACGCTACCCAGGAAGCCGAATACGTGCATTGGCTTTTTGCCAAAATTGCTCAGGAACCAGAGAGTCATCAGGTCAAGATAACCATTTACAAAGCGGTTCCATCCCATAAACTTTGATTTGCCGAACTTTCTTGCCTGATGATGAACAGGCTTTTCGCCTATCTTGGCAAAACCTGCATTCTTGGCTAGATATGGGATATAACGGTGCATCTCACCATATACCTCGATATTCTTAACTACGTCGAGGCGATAAGCTTTCAGACCGCAGTTGAAGTCGTGCAGATTGTGTATGCCGCTTACTTTGCGTGCAGTAGCATTGAAGAGTTTGGTAGGGATGGTCTTGCTCAGAGGGTCTCCTTCTTTACGGTTCTGCTTGTAACCAGACACGAGGTCGTATCCCTCTTTCTTAATCATCTGGTAGAGCCCCGGAATCTCATCTGGAGAATCCTGAAGATCGGCATCCATGGTGATGACAACATCGCCCTGCGCTTCTTTGAAACCACAGAAGAGTGCTGGGCTCTTTCCGTAGTTTCTGCGGAATTTGATACCCTTTACTTGCTCGTTCTTCTCAGCAAGTTCTTCTATGACGTTCCATGAACGGTCGGTAGAACCGTCGTTCACAAAGATGACTTCATAAGTAAAATCGTTTGAGTCCATTACTCGCTTTATCCAGGCGAAGAGCTCTGGTAACGACTCTTCCTCATTAAAAAGAGGAATTATTACTGAAATATCCATTATCTTGTATTTATCTGTTTGTTTCTTATTTATTGTTATTTTGTATGCTGTTGTTTATCCTTCTTTGCCATTACAGCAGCAATAATCGGACTGAGTACAGCACCTGCTACCAGGTCGGTAATCATAAACATGGAAGCCCAGGCTATCGGTTTCATCATACTGACGGCATCAAGAAGGGTTTTAGATTCCTCTGCAGTTAACTGATACGCTTGTGCTACAATCTGATAGTTGGTTTGCAGTTGGTTCATGAATAGACCCGTATCCATAAAACGGAACCAAAGATATTGCACAAGGGTAAGCAGAAGGGTTGCATTGAAGAATGTCTGGATGCAATAGTAGAATGCATGACGGAAAGAGATATGTCCGTCTCTTGCATAGTCACGGAATGCCTTCAGTCGCTTGGCCACAACAAATGGGGTTGCTATGATGAGAATGTTGGAAATGAATCCCAGCATCTGATATTGCGGGTCTACTGCCAGCATGGTACATACGAAACTGACAATCCAGACAACTCCGAGGATGGCGCCGTCTTGCCGGGCAAATGCTTTGGTTTGTCTTATCTTGCCTGTGTCGATGATAATCGTTTTAACCTTATGCATTTGCTGGCTTGTCTTCTTTTCTTCCTGATTCTCGTTATTTTCTGTATTCATTGTTTTTATTGTATTTCTACGGATGTAACATATCAATTTGCAAAAATACAACTTTTTTATTATATAAGGTGTAAAGGGTGGAAATATTTATATATAATTAAAGATAAATCCTCGTGAAATAGAGGTTTGAACTGTAATGTTATGAAATATAGAAGTAAAATGTATGTAAATAAAAAAAAGGAACCTTCCAAAAGAAGATTCCTTTTTGAGCCTCTTGTCGGATTCGAACCAACGACCCCGAGATTACAAATCACGTGCTCTGGCCAACTGAGCTAAAGAGGCGGGTGGACAAGCGATTCATATCGCACCGCTACAACCAAGTACCCTTGCTATGTTCCCATCCTGGGGGATTCCGAGGGAGCTGGTCGTATGAGACTTGTCCGTCTCAATTTTTAAGCGGGTGCAAAGGTACGGTTTTTCTTTGAACCCGCCAAATGTTTTGCCGAAAAACTTCAGTTGTTTAACGTTTGTTTGCTAAAAATCAACTACCGTAATGCCTGATCCGCCAAATTGTACGTGTTCATCTGCATAATGGGTCACATTAGGCACACTACTCAGATATTGGCGAATGAGTTGTCTTAGGATGCCATTTCCCTTTCCGTGAAGGATTCTGACTCTTGGCATTCCTACCAGGATAGCATCATCGATGAAGTATTGTACCGCATTAAGTGCTTCATCGCCTCGCATTCCGCGAACGTCCAGATCCTGGTGGAAGTTGGATTTATGTGAGTCTATGGTCTTTCTGGTTTCCTTACTGATACCGTATGAAGCCAGATTTTCCTTGCGCTCTTCTGTCTTGTCTGCATTTTCAACAGGAGTTGTGGCATGCTCCAGACGGTTCAGGCGCATCTTGGTTCTCATTCCTCCAAATACGGCAGTTGCTGTATCTCCAGTAATGTTTTCTATCTTTCCGACAGTAGTCAGTCCCTTGATGCGCACCGTATCGCCAATCTGAATATCACGTTTGCTATCTGCTTGAGTCTTGTTCTGTGCATTTCTTAGTGCTGCAGCAGCCTTTTCTTGATTCTCTTTCTTTTCAGCCTGGCGCTTGGCATGGCGCTCTTTGCGTTGTTGAATCTGGGCTATCTTGCGGGCAATTTTGTCATCGGTCTCCTTGGTATCAATTTCTTGAACCTCTTGCTTGAAGGTATCAAGTTCCTGACGGATACGGCGGGTTTCTTCTTTTTCAGCCTGGCTTTCTTTGATTTCCCGGATGGCGTTTTCGATTCTCTTGTTACTTTCTTTCAGAAGTTCTGCGGCTTCTTCTTTTGCCTTTTTGAGAATTGCCTTTCTGCTTCGCTCAATATCCTCTATGTCGTTTTCGTACTTGGAGATTGTTTTCTCCATGTCTTTTTCACGCTGATGGATATTCTGGCGTTTGTTTTCCCAATATCGCTTGTCACGAACAATATCCTGCAGATACTTGTCGCTTTGAATGTATTCAGAACCAACGATATCTGAAGCTTCCTTGATTACTTCTTCGGGTAATCCTATCTTTCTTGCAATTTCGATAGCGAAAGAAGAACCTGGTCTGCCGATAGCTAATTGGAAGAGGGCTTTCATCTCATGGCGGTCGTAGAGCATGGCGCCGTTAACCACTCCTTCATGGCTGTCGGCAAAATGCTTCAGGTTCTGATAGTGGGTGGTAATCACACCATAAGCTTGCTGCTTGCAGAACTTGTCGAGTACAGCTTCGGCGATAGCACCACCTATGCCTGGCTCTGTACCTGTACCAAACTCATCTATCAGAATGATGGTCTCGCCATTGGCTGCCTTCATCATATTCTTCATGTTCAGAAGATGAGATGAGTAGGTACTCAAGTCGTTCTCCAGACTCTGTTCGTCACCGATGTCAATCATGATGTTCTGGAAAACACCTGTCTTTGAACGCTCACTTACAGGGATGCTCAAACCGCATTGCAGCATATACTGTAATAATCCGACGGTTTTCAGACAGACAGATTTGCCGCCTGCATTTGGACCGGAGATGATAAGAATGCGTTTGTCCTGTGTAAGCATGATATCCAACGGAACTACTTTCTCGTTTTTTTTCTGTAGAGATAGCTGCAATAATGGGTGTATCGCACGGGTCCAGTCTATGTGTGGGTGGTCTTCTACCTCGGGTTCTATGGCTTTGAAGATATCAGCCAGTTTTTGCTTGGCTTGTATCAGGTCAATGATGGCAAGAAAGCGGTAACTGTCCAGAATTTCTTTGGAGTATGGGCGTACCTTGTTGGTAAAGTCGGTGAGGATGCGGATGATTTCCTTTCTCTCTTCTCCCTCCAGTTCACGTACACGGTTGTTTGCCTCTACCACCTCGGTAGGTTCTATAAAGACTGTTTTACCTGTGGCACTCTCATCGTGTACGATACCTTTGATTTTACGCTTCAGAGTAGGGATGACGGGAATAACCAGTCTGCCGTCACGCAGGGTAGGGGTAACGTCTTTTTCTACGATGCCTTCACTTTGTGCCGAGCGCAATATACTATATAAGGTACGTGAGATGCTGCCCTCTGTCTTTGCCAGTTCTCTGCGAATCTGAAGAAGTTCAGGGGTTGCATTGTCTCTTATCTTGCCGAATTTGTCAAGTATCTGGTCGATGCGCTGAATCAGTTGTGGAAAAGTAACTACATCCTGTGAAAGGCGATGTAGGGCTGGGTAGGGATACTTTTTCTCTCTTTTCCATCCGTCTTCCGGCTCGTCATCGTCATCGCTGTGATTCAGTATCTTTACCATATCGGCTATGGTAGACAGTGAACGTCGCAAGTCAAACAGCTCGTCCTCTTCCAGGTGACTGTTTTCTACACGGATACGGAGGATGCTCTCCCTTACATCATAGAAATATTGTAGGGGAAAGTCTTCTACTTCCTCCATCAGTCTGCGGAACTCACGCACCTGCATGAGCCATTCGTTAACTTGTTCTGCATCGCTGCTGAATGCCATCTTGTCTACCTGTTCCTTTCCGAGTGGAGAGAGGCATCTTTCGCGCAGCATCTTGCGGATTTCATTGAATCCTATCTTGTTTTCAAAATTATCTGGATATATCATGGGTGCAAAGGTAGTGCAAATCGAAGACAATACAAAATAAAAAAGCATTTTTTTATTTTTATTGTTGAGATTCGGTCTGTCTTATTAGAAAGTAGTGTATTTTCCTCTACCAAATATTTGAACTGTTAAGCGTATTCTTAGCATTTCCGGGTGTAAGTTTCTGCTTAATTACGGCAAGATATTCCGTCCATTTTGCATCAGTTCTTCTGTTCCAGACGTCGCCTAAAAAAGCAGCTCCACCAAAGTTCCATGCTCTCAATTGTGGAATATATTCAGGGGTGACACCTCCCAATGCGACAACCCGCTCATTGATGATTCCATTGATGCCTGCTTCCTCTAAGTCTTTGTTAGAGAAGGAATGTTTGTAGCCTTTCTTTGAAATGCTGTCAAAGATTGGACTGAGGAAAACATAATGGCAGGCAGGTTTGAGAATCGCGCTCTTTTCGTCTTTGTTCTTGGGTGATATAGTCTGGAGAGCTTGTTCTACTTCCTTAAAACTATGGCAGGATTGTGAGATGCTTCCTTGAAAGCCTTCTGGAATCTCGTGGTTTCTTCTGTTAAGGTGAATACCATGAAGATGAAATTCCTGACAAAGTTCGAAGTGATCGTGTACTACGATCTTTTTATGCCATTTCTTGTCGATTTCCTGTATCAGTCGCTTACACTCCTCTATATTTGATTCTGGTTTGCGCAGATGTAGCAGGTCTATACCTGCTTTAAAGAGTTGGTTGATATAGGTTGATTCATTCTCTATAAAATCGGGCAGAGTGATTACTATCCATTTCATATTCGTTGTGACTTTATTTGTTTATATAAAGGTGTTGGCTGTTATTTGATAAACAGTGCCTTGGGTTCATAGAAATGATTCACCGGACCATGACCTTTTCCTATCTGAACATCTTTTCCTGCCAGAATTGCGCCTGAAAGATAGGTCTTTGCCATGGTGATAGCTGTATTCATATCCATTTCTCTTGCCAGATAAGAAGTGATGGCTGAGGATAGGGTACAACCTGTACCATGGGTATTACGGGTGTTTACGCTAATGCCTCGATAACTGTTAATAGGTTTTCCGTCTTCGAAGAGGTAATCAATCTTTTCTGCTCCCTGGAAATGGCCGCCTTTGATGAGTACATATTTACAGCCTAACTTACTGATGGCTAAAGCTGCGTTCTGAATATCTTCCTTATTCTGTATCTTCATTCCTGCCAGTATCTCTGCTTCCGGGATGTTAGGTGTTAGCAGGGTAGCTAGTGGTAATAACTCCTGTATGAAAATGCTGAGAGCGTCCTCCTGCATGAGTCTGCAACCACTGGTGGAAACCATCACAGGGTCAATGATGAGATGCTGGTATTCCCCTTGGTATCTCTTCAGGGTTTCTGCGATTGCCTGGATAGTGGAACGGTCGTTAACCATACCTACTTTGATGGCATCTGGGTGGATGTCGTCCATCACAGCTTCTATCTGGCCCTTTACGATTTCGGGGGTGATGTCTTGGATGGCATAAACTCCCAGGGTGTTCTGTACGGTAATGGCTGTAATGGCCGATGCGGCATATACGCCTAGTGCTGACATTGTCTTGATGTCAGCTTGTACGCCGGCTCCTCCGCAACTGTCTGAGCCAGCTATTGTCATTGCTGTATAATATTTCATAATTCCTATTAACTTCTTGCTTTTCCTCTAAAACTGTTTCTTACCAGGGCTGATTCACAGGTCTCACAGAGATGTTCTGTGGCTTGATGGTGCTTGAAACCTTCTATCATGGCTTGGGCACGGGGTGAAGCCAGAATTTCTTCCAGCGATTGTTCAAGCAGGTTCCCAAGTGCAACATCTCCGTTGTGGTCCAAACAGCAGGGTACCAATGTTCCGTCTGCCAATACGCCTATCTGTTTGAGTAGGGCTTTACAGAAAACTTCTCTTTTTTCTTCTCTGATACCTGACTTCTGATTTTCTTTTATCATTTTCTTTTCTTCGATATGGTTATCAAAGTTGGGCCATTCGAATTTCCTGTCAAACTCCAGATAGAGATTATTGGCAAGTCTGTAACCGTCAGGTCGTTCTTTCCAGGGTTTGGGAACAAATTTTTCGATGTGCTCCATTACTTCCTCATTTTCCCGGTCTTTTCCTCCTTGGTTCCAAAGTCTGAGAACTATGCAGGTTCCTTTCTCTGCTGCTTGGGTTGAAAAAGTCATCACCTCGTTCATGTAACTGGCAAGCTCTCCCTTGGCATTACTCTCGTGTGAGTGGAGCGAGAGCTGTATTTTGTGGGGAAGTGTATCAAGGAGATCCATAGCTTTGGGTAGCAGAGTGCCGTTGGATGTAAGTACGGTTTTGAAACCTTTCTCTCTTGCCATATTGATAAACTCGGGTAGAAGAGGGTGTAGCAGGGGTTCGCCCATAATGTGGAAATATAGGAAACAGACCTTCCCGCGTATCTTATCGGTGAGCAGGTCGAATTCCTCAGCACTCAACTGTCTTTTCTTCCTTGTATGTTTTGGACAGAAGTGGCAGTTGAGATTACATGTATTAGTGATTTCTATGTAACAGCGATCTATCATTGTCATGTCTTTTCTTGCATATAGCTTACTTTTTAGCAAAGTTACATGTTTTCTTTGATATGACCAAATAATATAGCATAATTTTGCATTTGAAGTCTTCTTGTCATGGATAGTGAATGAATATGAAGGAAATATATAAATACGAAAATAAAAAAAGCCTTCTGAAATTTCTTTCAGAAGGCTCTTGCGGAGAGAGAGGGATTCGAACCCCCGGTACCTCTCGGTACGACGGTTTTCAAGACCGTTGTAATCGACCACTCTACCATCTCTCCATTGTTTTAGTCTGGATGACTATAGCTTGGTTTTCTTAAGCGGTTGCAAAGGTACTACTATTTTCTGGTTCCACCAAATTTTTTGCCAACTTTTTTTTGTTTTTCTTCAAAAAAATGCGTTTTGGGGGCTAATAAGTGGCAAAATCGGCAAAAAATAGAGAGGTAAGGCTGAAAAAGACAATAAAAAAGGGCTACCGCCGTAGCCCCAATCTTGATAACCTTAAATCTAATACTATGAAAAACACACTGCAAAAATACAAAATATATCTATTCGTTATGTCAAAAGAATAGAAAATCTGTATTTTGAAAGGGTGCTTTAATATTTTTTAAACCTTATAGGTAACCTTTCTGCTTAAACTCTTCCATCAGTGGCAAGGCTAAAATCTTGGCATCAGGATGTGGTGCACCGGTAGTACCTAATGCGCGAAGGTCGAAGAAATGTTTCCAGTCACTCACGAAAGCGGTATGAACCAGTTCTGTGTTGCAGTCCAATGGTAGGATGGCTCGTGCTTCCTGTGGTTTGCAACCTGCCTCTATCAGTTTCATGTAGGCATATTCGGCAGCCTGATTGGCGAATATCCAAGTTGTGAGTTTACTCCATTCAGCAGTTTTTCCTTCTGCAATGTCAGCACACATATCTTCTATTCGGTAGTCGCTGGGATCTTGTGAACCATCGAAGCCTTCTGCTTCTACCCATGTAGGCAGGTTGATGGTAATCTCGTTATCAAACTTATTCTTCGAATAGTTGCAGTATCGGGTACTCTGCTCTGCCATAGAGTTGGCACGATGACGGTTATATTCTCGGGTTATGGAAATCTGAGTAGTAAAATGAACGGTAATACGGAGTTCGTGCTTACCTTCTTCATAGTTGCTGAGGTATTTCAAATCATCCATCGCCTTGTTTTCTGCCAATACTCGGAGATTGGTTGTAATATAGTCTTTGCCGTCTAAAGTTTTCAGACGTGAGAACTTGTTGTGGGTATAAAGCGGCAACTCTCCATGTTTGCATACCAGATACACGGTTCCATGTTCCAGCATGGCAAAGTGTTCACTCTGCACCATCCGATCCACGAAAGGTTTGGCAGAATTCACAGTGGTATTATTCTCACTTTTATAGCATACTCTTCCTGCTCGTTCTATCTGCTGGTAGATACCGAGCTCACCTGGTTTCTGTAACCAGATTTCATACGATGGTCTTTGTATTTTCATTTCTTTTTGTTTTTTGTTCTGTCTGCAAAGGTACATTATTTTGTGCATACGGCAAAATAATTCATGCCTTTTTTCGTCTTATATATAATTAAGGTGTAATAATTAGTAAATATGGAGATAAAACCAATAGCATATTTTCGTTCTCCCTTCAGTAGCAAGTTTGGTATCCCCAAACAGGCTGGATTGGTAGCAGAACTGGAAGGACAGATTGTTTTTGAACCCGAATTTCGTAACCCTGATGCGCTGCGTGGCATGGAGGGCTTTGATTATCTTTGGCTGATTTGGGAATTTTCTGCCAATAGGCACAAAGCGCACAGTCCGGTTGTTCGTCCTCCTGTGTTGGGAGGCAATGAGAAAGTGGGTGTCTTTGCCACTCGAAGTCCTTTCCGCCCCAATAATATAGGTCTTTCATCGGTAAAAATTTCTCATATCGAATGGGAGACTCCTCATGGTCCTGTCATTCATGTTAAGGGAGCTGATCTTATGGACAAAACACCGATATTTGACATCAAGCCGTATGTGGTGTATGCCGATTCTCATCCTGGGGCAAGGAGCGGTTTTGTTGATGACCGCAAATGGCAGAAACTTGATGTAGAGATTTCTGAAGATGTAGACAGGCATCTGCGTCTGCAGGGATTGAATGCAGAAAAGATTGAAATATTGAAAGAGGTACTTGCCCAAGATCCCCGTCCGCATTACCAGAAAGACCCTCATAAGGTCTATGGAATGCCTTATGAGGGTCTTGATATTCATTTCACGGTAAGCGAACATACGCTTACTGTTGTCAAGTAGGCTTCTTGAATGTTGAGTAGAAAATTTACTTTGCGAAACTTTCAAAACGTACGTTTTCCAACAGAATTTTGCAGGCAGCATCGATATTCTTAGCTTCCTTGGTGTAGAAGATATTGGAGTTCTTGATGGTGATATCGTGTACCATACCTTCTGCACCATGTGCTTCAATACCTGTTTCGCAACCTCGTACGTAGATGTTGCTCATGTGGATATCCTGAAAGTTTGGCAGGAATTCCTGCTTTACGGGAGTTGTCTGCTTCTGGGCACCTACATGGTTGTCAAAATAAGTGGTCTCAAAGGTGATGGCTGCATCCTTGATATCGGTCATGTAGATATGGTCGATATAGATATTCTCTGATGTTCCGCCTCTCTTCACTGCACTTTTAAAGCGTAAACCGGTATCTGTTCCCTGGAAAGTATTGTTGCGAACAACAATATTCTTCATGCCGCCAGAGAACTCGCTGCCGATAACAAAACCTCCATGGGCATGGTATACGGTGTTGTCCTGGATATTGATGTTTTCACAAGGACCTGCTGCCACACCTGATGCGCCTGCGCCACCCTTCATGCAGATACCATCATCACCGGCATCAATCACATTGTTTACGATGAGTACATCCTTACAGCTGGAGATATCAATCGCATCACCGTTCTGGGCATTCCAAGGACATTTTACGGTGATTCCGTCGATAATTACATTCTTGCATCGGGTAGGGATGATATGGAATTTAGGACTGTTCAGAAGTGTAACTCCCTGTACGAGCACATTCTCGCAACTGGTGAATCTGATCATGTGTGTTCGGGTTTTCTCCTGTGTATCCATATTCTCTGCCACGTTAGGTTGATGTTTCAGATTGAATGGATACCAGATGTCACCTTTTTCATTAAGAGTTCCGCCCATAGCCTGGAATTCTTTCCATTCTACGTCACTAACCTTACTGCGCTTTACCGGTCTCCACCATTCTCCGTTTCCGTCAATGGTGCCCTCGCCTGTGATAGAAATATTTTTTCTCTTGCTGGCATTGATGGCAGGAGTTGCACGGTTTTCTTTCTTTCCCGTAGTCTCGTCTATCTTGAAGTGGTCGTTCTTGTCTTCTGAAAGAACGATGATGGCATTCTTTTCCAGATGCAGGTCAATATTGTCCTTCAGTGAGATGAGACCGGTAAGGTAGATACCTGCAGGCACATTAAGATGACCGCCGCCCATCTTGTTCAGTTTGCTGATGGCTTTGGCAAATGCCTGGGTATTCATGGTGAGTCCGTCACCATTACCGCCACATTCTAAGATACTGACATGATTGTCTGGGATGCTAGGCAATGTTGGTTGCTGCATCTGAACTGGTAAGTTCTGATAATACTTACTGTAATCTTTGGCATTGGCTGTCACAAATGAGAAACAGACCAATAAAGCTATTAAAATCTTCTTCATAAGCTTTTTAAGTTTAGTTTGTTTAATAAATTCTATACTTTGTCTTGTTTGTAATATCTGTTACCTTAAGGTATGGATATAAAAAAAAGACGGCCCTAACCACAGTTAGTAACCGCCTTTTATGAAAGGAGGAGTGGTACCACCAGGAATCGAACCGGGGACACAAGGATTTTCAGTCCTTTGCTCTACCAACTGAGCTATGGCACCATCTTGCTTTTTGCGGTTGCAAAGGTACAATAAATATTTTAATTGAGCAAGAGAAAACGAAATATTTTCTCTTGCTTAATGTTTATTAACTAAATATCCCCTTGCTTGAAATTAATCTTTCAGCGGATTCCAACCTTGTGCTTTCAGTTCAAATTCCTGTCCGTCTCTGGTAATGAGGAACTTGCCCAGATTTTCTTTGGTGATGTAGCCAATCTGCCTTACACCCTCCATTGCCTCAATCTTTTCGTGGTCACCGATAGGTACGGTAAAGAGAAGTTCATAATCTTCGCCACCATTCATAGCACAGGTGGTAAGGTTCATATTGAATTCTTCTGCCTGCACGGCTGTCTGGTAGTCGATAGGTATGTTCTTCTCATATACTCTGCATCCGCAATGACTCTGTTCGCAGATATGCATCAATTCACTGCTCAGACCATCGCTCACATCCATCATGGCGGTAGGACGGATACCTGCCTCACGCAGTTGTGCTATCACATCTCCGCGTGCCTCAGGCTGCAGTTGTCTTTCCAAAAGATATTCCTTGCCGGCGAAATCTGGCTGGAAGTTGCGCATATTCTCTAAGTCTCTGTTCAGAAGAGCCAGTTTCTCGTTATCACCATTTGCTTTAGCCTCAGCCATCTTCTTTCGGATATCTTCTATCTGTCCGTAGTATACAGCCTTTTCGCGTTCCAGCAGTTGAAGTCCCATATAGGCACCGCCCAAGTCGCCCGACACACAGATCAGGTCTGTTTCCTTGGCTCCGTTGCGGTATACGATTTCTTCTTTTGCTGCTTCTCCGATACAAGTAATACTGATGGCTAAACCGGTGAGAGAAGAGGTAGTATCACCTCCCACGATATCTACTCCCCATTTGTCGCATGCCATTCGAAGACCCTTATAGAATTCATCAATGTCTTCTACTTTGAATCGTTTACTCAATGCTATGCTTACTACCATCTGACGTGGGGTTCCGTTCATAGCAAAGATATCACTGATGTTTACCATTGCACTCTTGTAACCCAAGTGAACCATGTCAATATAGGTAAGGTCGAAATGTACGCCCTCCATCAGCATATCAGTAGTCATGAGCACCTCCTTGTCTGGATAATGCATCACGGCACAATCGTCGCCTACACCATAAACTGTAGACTCGTTTTTCTTTTCATAACCTTTGGTGAGATGGTTTATAAGACCGAATTCACCTAACTTTGAGATATCCAAAATAAATAATAGTTTATAATTTATACTTAAGATCTGCGGATGATTTCTCGCATAATCTCTGTCATCTTAGGCTGTGCGGCATTGGCTGCAATCTGCACCTCCTCATGACTGACTTCTACAGGTACATCGAAACCGCCAAGATCGGTGATGATGCTGATGCCGAAAACCTTGATTCCACAATGGCGGGCAACAATCACTTCAGGTACAGTACTCATACCTACAGCGTCACCACCCAATACACGATACATGCGATACTCTGCCGGTGTCTCGAAGGTTGGTCCCTGAACGCCAACATATACGCCATGCTTTGCATCAATTCCCTTCTCCTTAGCGATATCGTCGGCAAGGTCGCGGAGTTTCTTGTCGTATGCTTCGTGCATATCCGGGAAACGTGGACCGGTAGGGAAGTTCTTTCCGCGCAATGGATGTTCTGGGAAGAAGTTGATGTGATCATCGATAATCATCAGGTCTCCAATCTGGAATTCCGGATTCATACCGCCCGAAGCGTTGCTTACAAAGAGGGTTTCAATGCCCAACTCGTACATCACACGTTCTGGGAAGGTTACAGCCTTCATGTCATATCCTTCATAGTAATGGAATCTTCCTTCCATAGCCATGATATCTTTACCTCCTAACTTACCGAAAATCAGTTTGCCTGCATGACCTTGAACGGTAGATACTGGGAAGTTTGGTATTTCACTATATGGAAATTCATAACTGTCAGTTATTTCTGAAGCTAATTGTCCGAGACCGGTTCCCAGTATGATTGCTGTCTTCGGACTTGTTGTCATCCTTTCTTTTAGCCAGGATGCTGTTTCTTGAATTTTTTCGTACATAGCTAATGATTTTGTCGTTAAAATTATCTTCTTGTTCCAGCATGAAACTTACCTTGATAGGCAGTTCGTATATGCTTTTCTTAACTATTTCATAGAGTCCCTCTGTCTCTTTTAGTCTCACGGCATCTTTCTCTGTCGTGATAATCAGACGGGGTTCTGGCATCTGTTCAAACGCCTCGTTGATGCGTGTGATGTCTTTATTCTTGAAGCGATGGTGATCACCGAAACTCAGCGACTGCATACTCTTGACCATTGGCTTCAGGTCGTGTTCCATCTGCTTAGGCGATGCGATACCAGTAACCAGCAGAGCATGGTAGTTTTTCAACTCCTCCTTGGCTATCTGCTGGTCTTCGAAAACTCCCTTTGGCGTATCATAGTTGATGCAGGTGAAGTAGAGCTTCTGGAAAGGGTAAAGGTCCATAGCCTTGGTGAGTACTCGAAATTCCATTGGCTTCAGGTCCTTTGGACATTTAGTGATAATCACAATGTCTGCACGGTTCTTACCGCTTAGAGGTTCTCTCAGTCTTCCTGCTGGCAACATCTTGTCATAGATGATCAGACGGTGGTAATCTACCAGCAGAATGTTGATACCTGGCTTCACATAGCGATGCTGAAAGGCATCATCCAGTAATACAACATCTACATCCTTGGTCGGTTCTTCATTCTGCAACTTTTCGATTCCTCTCACACGCTTAGCGTCTACGGCTACATAGATATCGTCAAACTTGCTGTGCATCTGGAAGGGTTCATCGCCAATCTCTGACATTGTCGTATCTTTATCTGCCAGCACATAGCCACTGGTCTTTCTTTTGTAACCACGTGATAGCACAGCTATCTTAACCTTGTCGTGCAACAAGCGTATCAGATACTCCACATGGGGAGTCTTGCCCGATCCGCCCACCGTGATGTTACCCACAGAAATGATCGGGATTGAGAATGACTGACTCTTTTTCAGTCCGATATCGAAGAGCCAATTGCGAAATCTGACCATGCCGCCATAAATCCAACTCAGTGGTAGCAGCCAGTCGTTGATCTTGATAAGATCGCCTTCTGTTCTCATGTCTGTTTCCTTTCTCTTAATTCGGTATGTCTATATATTAATGTACGCATACCTTATTATAAATGTTATTGTATGTTCAGTACGTAAGGAAGTGCAGCCTGTATAGGCTCTTTCTCCTTCATATTGCGTATCATGATGAATGGCTGGTAGAGGTCACCCAATGCCAGACGCAACTGTTCGTCAAGATATGTTCCCTTGTTTCCGCCCGCCATATCCAGCAACTGTTCCATCCATCCAGCCAATGCCGGATATTCTATCGCCTGATAACTGCTGAGATGAGCCAATTCTGCAGCCTTGTCGATGGCGTCGCTCAAGCCGCCGAATCCATCAATTAACTTGATCTTCTTGGCGTCTGTACCCAGCCATACTCTTCCTTGAGCAATCTTCTCAACCTGTTCGGTACTCATTTTTCTGCCCTCAGCCACACGATTGCGGAAGAGGCTATATCCACGGTTCACATAGTTTTGCATGGTGGCAATCTCTTCTGCACTCCATGGGCGTGACATGCCTGCAGAGGCATAGGTACTGTTGCGGTTGGTCTTCACTTCATCATACTTGAAGCCTAACTTCTTTGTCATCAAGTCACTGAAATCTGGCAGGGCTCCAAAGATACCGATGCTGCCGGTCAATGTTGTAGGTTGTGCCATGATATATTGGGCACCCATACTCATATAATAAGCACCCGATGCTGCCATACCACCCATCGAAACCACTACCGGCTTCTTTTTATTTAATTCTTTAACTGCTCTCCAGATCTGTTCCGAAGCATAGGCATCGCCACCGCCCGAATTGATACGCAGAACTACGGCCTTTACCTGACTGTTATCTGCAAGTTCCTGAAGGTCCTTGATGACCTTTGTACTTACTATCTGTTGCTCAGAATCATAGATGCTAGGAGTCTCCATCCTGACAATGGACCCCTGACAGTAGTATACGGCAATCTCTTCGCCCATCAGATTCGAGTCGTCTATAGTCATATCTACGTCGTTATAGTCAACCTGATTGATGGTATCGTCTGCCTTCAGTCCTAACTGTTTCTTTACCACGTCTCTGATTTCATCATAATAGCAGAATCCATCTACCATCTTTCGAGATTTCAGTAGTTTGGTATCATCAAACACCATCAGCCCGTCAGCATAGCGGTTCAGTGAATCCTTGCTGATGTTTCTGCTTTTGCTCACATCTCCCAACATCTGTAGCCAGAGTCCACTAATATAGCGTGAAACCTGCTCTCTGTTGGCATCCGACATTTTGTCTTCGGTGTATGTTTCAGTATAGCTTTTGTATTTGCCTACCTTCACTACCGTAAAGTGAACGCCAAACTTGGCTGCTACATCTTTGATATATTGTGGCTGCGATGCAATACCATGCCAGTCCACATTGCCTTCTGGGTTTACATATACCTTGTTGGCAACCGAAGCCAGATAATATCCACCCTGTGAGAGAGCATCACCATATGCGATAATCCATTTGCCGCTCTTCTTGAAATCGGCAAGTGCATTTCTGATTTCCTGCAAAGTGGCATAATCTGTCTCCAAGATACCTGTTTCCAGATAGATGCCCTTCACTTTATCCTCATTCTTTGCCTTGCGGATAGAAGAGAGAATCCTGTTCATGCCTATGTTGTTAAACTGCTCGCCTGTCAGTTCGCCGAGCCAGTTGTCTTCAGTACGGTCTTCAATCTGTCCTTGTAGTTTCATCACCATCACCGCATTGTCTTTCAGTGCCGGTTTACTGTTGCTCGATGCCACCATTCCGATGATACAGATGAATCCCAGGATGGTCATGATCAGCCCGAAGGCAAACAGTCCTACGATAGTGGCTGCCACGTTCTTGAAAAAATCCTTCATTATTCTATGTCAATATTTTATAAGTGAGACTTCTAAATAAATGCCAGCGGCAGAAGAGAGATGTTTTCTCCGATTGCCGTTTACAGCAATTTTTCTGCAAATATAGCAAAAAAGAACCAATAATCAAAGCGATTGGAACAAAAACACCAAAAAAAGAAGAAAAAATAACATAGGGTTAACGAAAAAATGCCTATCTTTGCATTATCTTAGCAAAACAGAATAAAGATATAAACAACATAACAAAAAAGAAAAATGAAAAAGACAATGATTTTTTTTCTTCTGATGCTGCCAGCAATTACAGCATCAGCTCAATCTACCGCTCGCAAGTTCGTATTGAAGAACAGTAGCGACGGACAGAGTGAACTTACCTGTTATCTTCCTAAGAATCCTTCAGGAAGAGCTGTAGTAGATTGTCCTGGAGGTGGCTATTCCCATCTTGCAATGGATCATGAGGGACATCAGTGGGCAGAATATTTCAACAAACAGGGTATCGCTTTCTTCGTCTTGAAATACCGTATGCCTTATGGAAACCGCAATATTCCGTTGAGTGATGCCTATCAGGCGATGCGTACCGTTCGTGACAGTTCTGCAGTATGGAGAATAAACAAGGAAGATGTTGGTATCATGGGCTTTTCTGCCGGTGGTCATTTGGCTTCTTCCGTCAGTACTCATGCTGAGGCGGCTGTGCGACCTGATTTCTCGATTCTTTTCTATCCGGTGATTTCAATGGATGAGCGTATCTCTCATAAGGGATCATGTGTGAACTTCTTGGGTGAAGAGCGTAATACCAATAAGAAACTGGTAGAAGAGTGGTCTAACGACAAGGCTGTTCGTCCTAATCTTACCCCTCGTGCCATCATACTGATGTCTTTTGATGATAAGGTTGTTCCTCCTGTAACCAATGGCGTAGCCTATTATTCAGCCATGAGCAAGGCGGGCAACGAGTGTACCATGCATATCTATCCGACTGCCGGACATGGATGGGGATTCCGAGATGCTGCCCATGGTTTCCCATATCACGACCAAATGCTGAATGATCTTACCTGTTGGCTCAACAGGCTTCCGTCTAAGTAATCTAAGTAATAAGTAAAGAGAATACCTAAAAAGAGGGTGTGTCATAAGTTAATGATACATCCTCTTCTTGTTGCTGGAAGAGCTAGGTTATGTTGTTGGAAAAGCTAGTATATGTTGTTGGAAGAGCTAAGATATGTTGTTGGAAGAGCTAGTATATGTTGTTGAAAGAGCTAGTATATCTAGAATATGTTGTTGGAAGAGCTAGTATATGTTGTTGAGACAGTTAGTATCTCCGGTCGCACAACAGCTGTTGTGCGCTTGCATAACAGCTGATATGCGCTTGCACAACAGCTGATGTGCATGCGGTGACCAACTGTTGTGCGCCAACTGTTTTCCAAACTTATGGCACATCCTCTTTTTCTTTTTATAGACTCCTAATAAGCATTCTTGTCAGGGCAGATAATGCTCTTGACTGTCATGAAGATAATCTTGATATCAAGCCAGAACGACCAGTTCTCTATATACCAGATATCACGGCGGATACGTTCCTCCATCTGCCAGAGCTCCTTGGTCTCACCACGGAACCCGGTAACCTGAGCCCAACCTGTGATACCTGGCTTGGAGAAGTGGCGAACCATATACTTATCTATCAGGCTTCCATACACCTCTGTATGATGCAGCATGTGAGGGCGCGGACCCACAATACTCATGTCTCCCTTAAGAACATTGAAGAATTGAGGAAACTCATCTATGTTCGTCTTTCTCATAAAGTTGCCGAAAGCAAATTTACGTGGGTCGTTCTTTGTCGCCTGTGCCTTGTCTGCATCCTTGTTCACATGCATGGAACGGAATTTAAGACAGTAGAAGGTATCACCATTCAGACCCGTTCTTGCCTGTTTGAAGAAAATTGGACCAGGACTCTGAATCTTGATGATGAGAGCTATGAATGGAATGAATGGTAGAACGCACAAACATGCAAGCCCGCTCACCACGATGTCAAAGCTACGCTTGATAATGCGGTTTGACATGCTTGTTAGGGGTTCTATGCGGTTTGAATATACCGTCCTTCCCATAAAATTCTGGGCATCAAGATGCAATTTGTACTCACCAAACACACGTGGCAGGTAGTAGAAGTGTATCACATTCTTATCACAGAAGTGCATGATATTGATGATTTCAGGATCTTTATGCGACAGGCAGCAGAAAACCTCGTCAATACTGGAAGGTTCACCATTGATGGTATCATTCATGGTAGAAGAGATAATCTCTTTGAGCTGTTTCATGTTTCCTATTCTTTTCAACCCTTCCGGATTATCAGTGATGTCTTCATCTGCATAATATCCTTTTACGATATAACCTGCCGAGGGATCTTCTGTCATCGTCTTGTACATCTCGCTCACGGCAGGATCGTTACCTACAAAGACGACGGTGCGTGAGTTGCGGCCCTTAGAGCGGAAATACTTTAGTAATTTGAGCTCGCAGAGTCGGCTTATGATGAGAGACAGATAGAATGTTATGCCGAAGATAATGCTGAAGGAGAACATCTTTCCCCCGTGACCGAGTAGTCTTGAGAAGGTAAAGAAACAGAATGTTGTTGCTGCAGCCAGATATAAAGTACGCTTTGTAACCTGTAGGAACCCGATCTTTCTGACATGAATGATGGTGGAATAGAAGTATTCGCCTAGGAACAAGGCAGCATTGGCAACAAAAAAGGTAATCTTTGTTGCTTTGTCGAAATACGCAGGTATGAGTTCTTGACCATATTGGGTATAGAACAACAGTACGATGTTGAGAATAACGAAATCGGCACCTATCACCAGTCTCCTTATCATTTCATTTCCTTTATAATGCTTGTTCGTCATTTGCTTATTTTTTTATACTCCTAGTTATTTATATATCTTTTTAAGTTATTGAGGTATGCTTAAATTGATATTTGGTCGCAAAGGTAATAATAATAGTTGAAAATCGGAAATAAATCAGCAAAAAAATATCGAAATAGACCAACTTGAACCAACTTGAACCAGCTTTTCTTATTTTTAATCTGTTTAAATGATGTTTTTTCTTCCTTTTTACTTTCTTGCGCATATCTAGGTATTTTTATATGAATAGGTAGTTTTTTTAGAAATTGCTTGGTGGTCTCAAAAGAAAAACGTACTTTTGCAGCCGGATTATCACGGATGATTCTTCTTTGAGACCTGTTGGCACTGGGAGTAAACTCCTGATGTGATGCAGTCTCTCATTGTTAATTTGTGAAATCTTAAGTATGAACAATAAACGATTTAGATAGTAATAATATGCAATTAATTTTGTTATCGGGTGGCTCGGGTAAAAGGCTCTGGCCACTTAGCAATAATGCTAGAAGCAAACAGTTCTTGCCATTGCTCGAAAAGGAGAATGGGGAGATGGAAAGTATGGTTCAGCGCGTGGTACGTCAGGCTCAGGAAGCAAATCTGACCAGCGATATTACGCTTGCTACAAACGCCAGTCAGCTGGATATCATCCAGAACCAGCTGGGAGAGCGGGTTTCTGTGGTTACCGAACCGGAGAGGCGTGATACTTTCCCTGCTATCGCTTTAGCTGCAAGTTATCTGAAACTGAAGAAGAAATGTGAGGATGACGAGGTTGTGGTTATTATGCCTTGTGATCCTTATACCGAGTTGGAATATTTCCATACCATAGCCCGTATGGTGGAATGTGTGGAGAAAAACGTCGCCGACCTCGTGCTGATGGGTATCAAACCTACTTATCCAAGTGCAAAATATGGTTATGTGGTTCCTTTTGCAGAAGGAGAGAAGTATCAGATAGTGAAGAGATTTACCGAGAAACCGGATGTGCCTACAGCAGAGAAACTCCTGGAGGAGGGTGCTTACTGGAATGGTGGTGTCTTCGCTTTCCGTTTGGGCTATATGATGCAGATTGTACGTAAGTATATGCAGAGTGAGAACTTTGAAGATACTCGTGCAAGATATAGCGAATTTCCAAAAATCTCTTTCGACTACGAGGTGGCGGAGAAGGCTGAATCGGTAGCGGTAGTACCGTTTAATGGTGAATGGAAGGACCTGGGTACCTGGAACACACTCACTGATGAGCTGCATCATGCCAGCATCGGTAATGCGGTGATGGGAAGTCATTGCGAGAATACGCATGTCATCAACGAACTCCAGTTGCCTCTGTATGTGGATGGCTTGAAGGATGCTGTTGTTGCAGCGAGTCCTGATGGCATCTTCGTCTGTGCAAAGAAATATTCCGAGGACATCAAGAAGGCGGTAGAACATCTTACTCCGCGTCCGATGTATGAGGAAAGAAGGTGGGGTACTTATCGGGTGATTGACGATTCTGAGTATGCTGACGGCAATCATTCGCTCACCAAGAGTATTACCTTGAAGCCAGGTAAGAATATCAGTTATCAGCTTCATCACCATCGTTCAGAGGTGTGGACATTCGTAGAAGGTGAGGGCATCTTTGTACTTGATGGTGAGGAGAAACATGTGAAGGCTGGTGATACCGTGGTGATTCCTCTGGAGCATTATCATGCCATCAAGGCGATTACACAGCTGACTTTCATCGAAGTTCAGAATGGTAATCCACTGGTTGAGGAGGATATTGAAAGATTCGATTATCAATGGAAGATGAAATAAAACACAAGTTTTTGTGATATAATGTCAGTATTTAAACGTGTCAAAGTGTCAGTATGGATGCTTTGGCACGTTTTTCGTATACTGGCGGGATGACGGGTAGCAATACCTGTTGGCAAAATAAATGTATAACAATTAAAATATTATAGAATCATGAACATTAAACCATTAGCAGACAGAGTGCTGGTACTTCCTGCACCAGCTGAAGAAAAAGTAGGTGGAATTATTATCCCTGATACAGCAAAAGAGAAACCACAGCGTGGTAAGGTCGTTGCTACAGGTAAGGGTACGAAAGACGAAGAGATGATTCTCAAAGAAGGTGATACCGTACTCTATGGTAAGTACGCTGGCACAGAACTCGAATTCGGTGGTACTAAATATATCATGATGCGTCAGAGCGATGTACTCGCTGTAGTAGAAGAGTAATTCTAAAAGGTAAAAAAGTAAAAAGGTAAAAAAGTAAAAAGGTAAAAATACCTTTCGCGATATTTAAACATTTTTTTAAAGAATATATTATGGCTAAAGATATTAAATATAATATGGATGCCCGCGACCTCTTGAAGAAGGGTGTTGATCAGTTGGCAAATGCAGTAAAGGTAACTCTCGGTCCTAAGGGCCGCAACGTGGTAATCGAAAAGAAGTTTGGTGCTCCTCAGATTACTAAGGATGGTGTTACCGTGGCTAAGGAAGTAGAGTTGGAGAATAAATTCGAAAATACTGGTGCTCAGCTTGTTAAGAGTGTTGCCAGCAAGACTGGTGATGATGCCGGTGATGGTACAACAACTGCTACTATCCTGACTCAGGCTATCGTAACAGAGGGCTTGAAGAACGTTACTGCAGGTGCAAACCCAATGGACTTGAAGCGTGGTATTGACAAGGCTGTAGCTGCTGTTGTTGCCTTCATCAAGGAACATGCTGAACAGGTAGACGACAACTACGATAAGATTGAGCAGGTGGCTACAGTTTCTGCCAACAATGATGCTGAGATTGGTAAGCTCTTGGCTGACGCAATGCGCAAGGTTTCTAAGGATGGTGTCATCACTATCGAGGAGAGCAAGAGCCGTGATACCAACATCGGTGTTGTTGAGGGTATGCAGTTTGACCGTGGTTATTTGAGCGGTTACTTCATGACTGATGCAGACAAGATGGAGTGTGTAATGGATAATCCATACATCCTTCTTTATGATAAGAAGATTTCTAACTTGAAGGAGTTCTTGCCAATTCTCCAGCCTGCTGCTGAGAGTGGTCGTCCTTTGTTGGTTATCGCTGAGGATGTTGATTCTGAGGCTTTGACTACTTTGGTTGTTAACCGTTTGCGTGGCGGTTTGAAGATTTGCGCTGTGAAGGCTCCAGGTTTCGGTGACCGTCGCAAGGCAATGTTGGAGGATATCGCAGTATTGACAGGCGGTGTTGTTATCTCTGAGGAGAAGGGCTTGAAGTTGGAGCAGGCAACTTTGGATATGCTGGGTTCAGCAGACAAGGTTACCGTCAACAAGGACAATACAACTATCGTTAATGGTCATGGCGAGAAGGCTAATATCCAGGATCGCGTAGCTCAGATCAAGAACGAAATTGAGAATACCAAGTCTTCATATGATAAGGAGAAACTTCAGGAGCGTCTGGCTAAACTCGCCGGTGGTGTAGCTGTCCTTTATGTAGGTGCCAACTCTGAGGTTGAGATGAAGGAGAAGAAGGATCGTGTTGACGATGCACTCTGCGCTACCCGTGCCGCTATCGAGGAAGGTATCGTTGCTGGTGGTGGAACTACTTATATCCGTGCTCTCGAGGCATTGAAGGATATGAAGGGTGATAACGCTGACGAGACAACAGGTATCCGTATCGTAGAGCGTGCTATTGAGGAGCCTCTCCGTCAGATTGTTGCCAATGCCGGTGGCGAGGGTTCTGTAGTAGTAAATAAGGTACGCGAGGGCGAGGGTGACTTCGGTTACAATGCCCGCAAGGACGTTTACGAAGATATGCGTCAGGCTGGTATCGTAGATCCTGCCAAGGTAGAGCGTGTAGCTTTGGAGAATGCTGCTTCTATTGCAGGCTTGTTCCTGACAACAGAGTGTGTGTTGGTTGACAAACCAGAGCCTGCACCAGCTGCACCAGCTGCAGCACCTGGTATGGGTGGCATGATGTAATTAGATGAATAATTTGAGCAAACAAAGCACATCGTAAGACTGCGAGTTTGCAAAGCGAAAATATCAAATAGGGGTGATTCTCAGCGAATTATCCCTATTTTTTTGTTTTTTTAGTCATAAAGATGCAAAAAATAGCAAAATTATTTGGTTCGAATAATCTTTTTTTGTAACTTTGCATCGTAAATAAAAGAAAGTATCATCCGAAGGGATGGCAAAGATATTTTTTTGATTTGTTTTAGTAGATTAGTTTTTAAGTAGTTTGTTTTTGGAAATCGGTTGTCGTGAGACATCCGATTTTTTTTTGTTTTTATTTTGTTTTCTCAATTTAATTGTGTAATTTTGCAGCATAATAGAAAATTCATAGCATGAACAATATTGATTGGAAAAAAGCAGTGGTCTTTCTGATTGTTATCGGAGGACTCATTTATATTACAAAGGCAGAGTTGGGAATGACTACTACAAACTCGTTCCTTACTACGCTGGGTATCTTATTGCTTCTCTTTATCGGAGATAACTTCGCACAGAAGATTGATGATGATCGGAAACGACGTAAACTGAATAATGATGGAAAAGCTGATTGATTTATATGAAAAATGGGCGGGTGAAGAACCGGCTGATGTCATAAAATTGGCAGGGCAGGGGAGTAACCGGCAGTATTTCCGTATCATTGGGCATGATGGTGATACGGTAATTGGTGTGATAGGAACCAGTCGTGATGAGGATCATGCCTTTGTATATCTGGCTCAGCATTTCAAGCTCAGACAGTTGCCTGTTCCCCAGATTCTGGCGGTGAGCGATGATGAACTCTGCTATCTTCAGACAGACCTTGGCGGTACTTCGCTTTTCGATGCCATCAAGGGCGGGCGAGATGCGGGCGGACGTTACAATCAGAAAGAGAAGGAACTCCTTAAGAAAACCATTCGTGAACTTCCGAATATCCAGATTCGCGGTGCAAGAGGATTGGATTGGCAGAACTGCTATCCGCAGCCAGAATTCGATGTAGACAGTGTACTCTTCGACCTCAACTACTTCAAGTATTGTTTCCTGAAGCCTACCGATTTGGATTTTCACGAACTGAAGCTCGAAGCCAACTTCCGGCTTTTTGCCAAGGATCTGACATCAGAACCGATGGATTGTTTCCTTTATCGCGATTTTCAGGCGCGCAACATCATGCTGGATGATAAGGGTAATCCATACTTTATTGATTTTCAGGGTGGTAGAAAAGGACCGTTCTATTATGACCTCGCCTCATTCCTCTGGCAGGCATCTGCTAAGTATCCGTTCAAACTGCGCAGAGAACTGGTTTGGGAATACTACCAGTCCTTGAAGCATTATACCGAGGTACCATCGGTGCGCCATTTTGTAAACCGGTTGAGTCTTTTTGTGCTCTTCCGTACCTTACAGGTTTTGGGCGCCTACGGATTCCGCGGCTATTTCGAACGCAAGAAACATTTCATCGACAGTATTCCGCCAGCTATCCAGAATCTGCGAGATCTTCTGAAGATGGGTGACAAGGTATTCCCTTATCCTTATATGATGGATATGTTGAGAAGACTGACCGAATTGCCACAATTCAAGGTGATAGAGAGTGTGGCGCTGAGTCGTGCAGACGGCTATAAGACTACCGACAACAATATCTATCGTGCGCATCCGCAGGACGGACCTGCCACCTATTCTAAATATGATGGTAAGGGACCGCTGGTGGTAAGAGTGTATAGTTTTTCTTTCCGTAAGGGCATTCCAGAGGATCCGTCGGGCAATGGTGGAGGTTATGTCTTCGACTGCAGAAGTACCCATAACCCTGGCAGATACGAGCCTTATAAGAAGTTGACGGGTCTGGATGAGCCTGTTATCCGATTCCTGGAGGATGATGGTGAGATATTGAAGTTCCTGGATCATGTCTATGCACTTGCCGACCATCATGTAAACCGCTACATGCAGCGTGGTTTCACCTCTCTGATGTTCTGTTTCGGATGTACAGGCGGTCAGCATCGCAGTGTATATTCTGCGCAGCATCTTGCCGAACATATTCACCGGAAGTTTGGTGTAGAAGTGCAGATTTGTCATCGTGAACAGCATATTGAACAGGTTTTGCCGGCAAAACAATAGAAAAATAGCGTGCAAATTTGGCTATCTCGCAAAAAGTTAGTAAATTTGCACGCACATTTTAAAATAGCTATTTAGCAATGATGCAAGCAATGATATTCGCAGCAGGTTTGGGCACTCGCCTTAAGCCACTTACCGACCGCATTCCGAAGGCTCTGGTAAGTGTCGGGGGAGAACCTTTGCTCAAACGTGTCATCTTTCAGTTGAAGGATGCCGGTTTCACTCGCATTGTAGTGAACGTGCATCATTTCTCCCAACAAATTATCGATTATCTCAGAGTACATGACAACTTCGGTATGGACATCCGTATCAGTGATGAGAGTGAAAAGCTGCTCGAAACGGGTGGAGGTATCCGGAA
Organism: Segatella copri; assembly: GCF_024330485.1. Lineage (GTDB taxonomy): Bacteria > Bacteroidota > Bacteroidia > Bacteroidales > Bacteroidaceae > Prevotella > Prevotella copri_L. The sequence continues at coordinate 80,109 of NZ_JANDWX010000001.1, forward strand.
GGCATGGCCGCTCTTCAACCAGTCAGAGCCTATTCTTATCCACAACGTGGATATTCTGAGTAATGTGGATCTGAAGAAGTTCTACCAGATGGAGAGCAGGGATATGATTGCTGCCCGCCTGATGGTGAGCGAACGCAAGACCAAGCGCTATCTGCTCTTTGATGACAGCATGCGACTGGTGGGATGGACGAATATAGAAACGGGCGAGGTGAAGAGTCCTTATCCTGATCTCAATCCCAAAGATTATAAGATGTATGCTTTCTCGGGCATCCACATGGTTGCCCCATCGCTCTTTCCATTGATGGAGGAGGAACCGGACAAGTTCCCTATCATGGACTTCTATCTGAAGCATTGCGACAAGGTGCGCATAGAGGGATATGTAAAGAACGACCTCAAGCTGATGGATGTGGGAAAGCAGGAGACGCTGAAAGAGGCGGAAGCATTCCTGAAATCGTTAGTTAGTAGTTTATAGTTAATAGCGGCTATGCCGTATAGCAAGATTACTGTAAACTATAAATTGTAAACTGTAAATTAAAATTAGATATTATGCAACAGAAGATTATTATTTTGGATTTCGGTTCACAGACCACACAGCTCATCGGCCGTCGTGTCCGTGAACTCGATACCTTCTGCGAGATCATGCCTTACAACAAGTTTCCAAAGGATGACCCATCTGTCATTGGTGTCATCTTGAGCGGTAGCCCTTATTCCGTTCATGATCCGGAAGCTTTCAAGGTAGATCTGAGCCAGTTTATCGGCCGCATTCCTGTACTCGGCATCTGCTACGGTGCTCAGTTCCTTTCTTACGCCCAGGGCGGTAAGGTGGAGGCTGCTGACAGCCGTGAGTATGGTCGTGCCAACTTGGAGCATTTCGATAAGGAGAATCCTTTGTTCAAGGGATTCATCGAGAACTCTCAGGTTTGGATGAGCCATGGTGATACCATCACTGCTATCCCTGATGATTACAAGTGCATCGCTTCTACTGCTAATGTGAAGTATGCTGCTTATGCTTCTACCAAACAGCCTGTATGGGCAGTACAGTTCCACCCAGAGGTGTTCCACTCTTTGCAGGGTACACAGCTCTTGAAGAACTTCGTGGTTGATATCTGCGGAAGTAAGCAGGACTGGAGTGCTGACTCTTTTGTTGAGACAACAGTTGCTGAGTTGAAGGAACAGTTGGGTGACGATAAGGTTATCCTCGGTCTTTCTGGCGGTGTTGACTCCAGTGTGGCTGCCGTTCTCCTGAACAAGGCTATCGGTAAGAACCTTACTTGTATCTTCGTAGATCATGGTATGTTGCGCAAGAATGAGTTCCGTGACGTGATGGAAGACTACAAGTGTTTGGGCTTGAATGTAATCGGCGTGGATGCATCAGAGAAGTTCTTTGCTGACCTGGCTGGTGTTACTGACCCTGAGAAGAAGCGTAAGATTATCGGCCGCGACTTCGTGGAGGTTTTCAATGCTGAGGCTAAAAAGCAGACTGGTGCCAAGTGGTTGGCTCAGGGTACCATCTATCCTGACCGTATCGAGAGCTTGAATATCACCGGTAAGGTGATCAAGAGTCATCACAACGTAGGTGGTCTTCCTAAGGAGATGAACCTTCAGTTGTGTGAGCCTTTGAAGTGGCTGTTCAAGGATGAGGTTCGCCGTGTAGGTCGCTCTATGGGTATGCCAGAGCACCTGATTACCCGTCACCCATTCCCAGGTCCTGGTTTGGCTGTCCGTATCTTGGGCGATATCACTCCTGAGAAGGTACGTATCCTTCAGGATGCTGACGATATCTATATCCGTGGCTTGCGTGAATATAAGGTGAAGTTGAGTGGTGAGGAAGCTCGTCGCGTTCTGGCTGCCGGTGTTCCTGCTGACATGCAGAATGGCGAGATCGAGGTTTCTCTCTACGATCAGATCTGGCAGGCTGGTACCGTATTGCTTTCTACTGTCCGTTCAGTAGGTGTGATGGGTGATGAGCGTACATACGAGCACCCGGTTGCCTTGCGTGCTGTAACCAGTACTGATGCGATGACTGCTGACTGGGCACATCTTCCTTATGATTTCATGGCTAAGGTAAGTAATGAGATTATTAATAAGGTGAAGGGTGTAAACCGTGTATGTTATGACATCTCTTCAAAACCACCTTCGACAATTGAGTGGGAATAAACAGAATAAAAAAGTCGCCTTCAAAGAGGGCGACTTTTTTTATTCTTATTTCTGGTTCTTCAGGAGATCACGTATTTCCATGAGGAGTTTTTCTTCATTGCTTGGCTCCGGAGCCTTAGGAGCTTCTGCCGGTTTTTCCTCTTCCTTCTTCTTGGAAATCTTGTTCACCACCTTGATGAGCATGAAGATACAGAAGGCAACGATGAGGAAGTCGAAACAGGTCTGGAGGAAGTTACCATAGTTGATGGTAGCCGCCTTCAGTTCCTCACCCGCTACATTGACGGTAGGTAGGGTGAATTTGAGGTCGGCGAAATTCACGCCGCCAATCAGCCATCCTATAGGAGGCATGATGACATCATCTACAACGGAGCTCACGATTTTGCCAAAGGCACCACCGATGATAACACCGACAGCCATGTCGAGCACATTGCCACGCATGGCGAATTCCTTGAATTCATTCAAAAATTTACTCATACTTTTATCTTTTTAATTATAACTATAGTTTGATTGTTCTTCTTTTTCTCTTTTCTTATATATATAATAAGGTATAGAATGCTGAGTTTTTCCTTTGCTTTTTGCAATATGGAGTTGTCAGTATGGCATGTAATGAGTGAAAATAATGCCAATATTAAAGCTCTACTATTCTTTTTTAACTTATTTAATACACATTCTGGTTGCAAAGTTAGAAAAAAATTAGTAACTTTGCGCTCGAAAAGAAGAAAAAATGCTCTAAGGCGTAAAATTTTGAATGTTTCAGCATCGGATGAACGCTCGAAAGCAGTTAAAAAAGTAATTTTTATTAAACTTTTAATTTAAATATTAAGAACAATGATTAAGATTGGTATTAACGGATTTGGCCGTATCGGTCGTTTCGTATTCCGTTCTACAGTTGAGGCTGAGAACGCAAAGGAAGTACAGGTAGTAGCTATCAATGACTTGTGCCCAGTTGATTACATGGCTTACATGTTGAAGTATGATACAATGCACGGTCATTTCGACGGTACTATCGAGGCTGACGTTGAGAAGAGCGAGTTGATCGTTAACGGTAACCACATCCGTGTTACTGCTGAGCGTGATCCTGAGAACTTGAAGTGGGATGAGGTTGGTGCTGAGTACGTAGTTGAGTCTACAGGTCTCTTCCTCGCTTATGACAAGGCTGAGAAGCACTTGAAGGCTGGTGCTAAGTACGTAGTACTTTCTGCTCCTTCTAAGGCTGACGCTAACGGTAACCAGGCTGATATGTTCGTTTGCGGTGTTAACACTGACAAGTACAATGGTCAGAAGATCGTTTCTAACGCTTCTTGTACAACAAACTGCTTGGCTCCTATCGCTAAGGTATTGAACGATAACTTCGGTATCGAGACAGGTTTGATGACAACTGTTCACTCTACAACTGCTACACAGAAGACTGTTGATGGTCCATCTATGAAGGACTGGCGTGGTGGCCGTGCAGCTGCTGGCAACATCATCCCTTCTTCTACAGGTGCTGCTAAGGCTGTAGGTAAGGTTATCCCTGAGTTGAACGGTAAGTTGACAGGTATCTCTATGCGTGTTCCTACTTTGGACGTATCTGTTGTTGACTTGACAGTTAACTTGAAGAAGGCTGCTTCTAAGGAGGCTATCTGCGCTGCTATGAAGGCTGCTTCTGAGGGTGAGTTGAAGGGTGTACTCGGTTACACAGAGGATGCTGTTGTTTCTTCTGACTTCTTGGGTTGCGCTTTGACATCTATCTTCGACGCTAACGCAGGTGTTTATTTGACAGACAACTTCGTTAAGGTTGTTTCTTGGTATGACAACGAGATTGGTTACTCACACAAGGTTGTTGAGTTGATCAAGATCATGAAGAAGCACAACGGTTAATTCGTTGCCTCTTAACGATTAAGTATATGGCCGTCCAGCATTTTTTCAATGCTGGACGGCTTTTTGTTTTTATAAGTGAGAATTTCTTTTCATTTTATTTTGTTTTCTCAATAATTTCATTTAACTTTGCGGCATGAAATATTCGATGATAACCATATTGGGACCTACGGCGAGTGGTAAGACGAGTCTTGCTGCCGCTCTTGCAGCCAGGATCAATAGCCTGGGTGCCCATTTGTCGGGTACCCCTGCCAAGGGCGCTGAAATCATTAGTGCTGACAGCCGGCAGGTATATCGCGGCATGGATATAGGTACGGGTAAGGATCTGGCTGACTATACCATCCATGGCAAGCAGATACCTTATCACCTCATTGACATCTGTGAGCCTGGTACGAAATATAATCTCTTTGAATATCAGCAGGATTTTTATGATGCCTATCAGGATATTCAGAAGAGAGGGGCATTTCCGATATTATGTGGAGGTACAGGACTCTATATTGAGTCGGTGCTGAAAGGTTATCATCTCTCACCTGTTCCGCAGAACCCGGAACTCCGTGAGTCATTGGCTCATAAGAGTTTAGAGGAACTTACGCTGATACTGAAAGAGCTGAAGGCGAAAACGGGTTCTAATATGCACAATCGCACAGACGTGGATACAGCACAGCGAGCTATCCGGGCGATAGAGATTGAAAGCTATAATCTGGAGCATCCGATGCCCGAACGTGAACTCCCTGCGGTTGATTCGCTGATTATTGGTGTCAGCATAGACCGGGACGCAAGAAGGGAGAAAATTTCACGGAGACTGAAACAGCGATTGGATGAGGGAATGGTAGATGAAATCAAGGGACTGCTAGATCGTGGTATTCCTGCCGAAAATCTCATCTATTATGGTTTGGAATATAAGTTTATTACAGAATATGTAATCGGTAAGACTTCATACGATGAGATGTATCGCGGTCTGGAAATAGCAATCCATCAGTTTGCCAAAAGGCAGATGACGTGGTTCAGAGGTATGGAGCGCAGAGGCTTTACTATCCATTGGGTAGATGCATTGCAGCCAATGGAGAAAAAGGTGGAGACGGTTTTGGAGCTGATGAGGAGCTAGGCTGCGGCCTGGAATCTGGCTAGGGCTGGCATCCGATGGAATCGGATGCAACGGTGGCTAGGCGGAAGTGATATTTCTACAACTTTCAAATTACAAAGAAGAGACAATGGTAAACGAGAATAAATGGGGGCTGCTTTATTGCCCTAGAGGAGGCTGGCGAAGTAACAAGCGCTGGGAAAAAATAGAGAAGGTGCTCAAGCAGCAGGGCGTGGATTACGACTTTGTGCAGAGCGAGAATCAGAAGAGCGTAGAACGGCTCATCAGAATGTTTATCAACAATGGTTATAAGACCATTGTCATCGTTGGTGGAGATTCTGCGCTCAATGATGCCGTAAACTGTCTGATGCAAATAGATCCGAAAGAAAGAGAAGAGGTGGCACTGGGTGTTATTCCTAACGGACTGATGAACGACTTTGCCCACTTCTGGGGATTCAGCGACAGCGATATCGAGAAGACGGTGGCGTCGCTGAAAAAACGTCGTATCAGAAAGATTGACCTCGGTTGTATCCGCTATGTGAACAAAAAGGGGGAGAAATGCCGTCGCTATTTCCTCAACTGTATCAATATCGGACTCATCGCCGCCATCATGAACCTGAGACGAAAAACCCATCATATCTTCGGTTCGCGTACCCTGTCGTTTCTCTGTTCCTTCATCCTGATGATATTCCAGCGTCTGGACTATAAGATGCATGTGAAAATCAATTCGGATGTTATCAAGCGTAGAGTGATGACGATGTGTATAGGCAATGGAACAGGATATGGACAGACTCCGAATGCTGTGCCATATAACGGACTGCTCGATGTGTCGGTGGTATCTCATCCTAAGACAACCCAGCTCTTCGAGGGAATCTATCTTTTTGTGAAAGGTAAGTTCCTCAACCATAAGAGTGTGCATCCTTACCGTACCCGGGAGGTAGAGGTGCTCGATGCCCAGCATGCCCTGATAGGTATTGATGGCAGATTGATGAATACACCGGTAGGCCCATTCCAGATTACTGTAATTCAGGAGGTTATCAACTTCCTGATACCCGTATAACCAGTATGCCCGTAATAAGGGAAATGTATCAAGAAAAACGAATAATGTAAAACATATAAATAAAAAATAGCAGAACTTTATCCGAGTTCTGCTATTTTTATGATTTCTTCTTCCTGTAAGATTTTGATTTTCCTTCCTTCAGTATTGATGAGTCCTTCTGCCGTAAAGGCTGAGAGCGTACGGATGGCATTGCTCGTTGTCATATTACAGAGATTTGCCAGATCTTCACGACTCAATCGGATGTCAAGAGTTTTTTCGTCTTTTTCTAACCCATAAGAGTCTTTCAGAAATATCAGTCCCTCGGCAAGTCGGGCACGGATATGTTTCTGGGTGAGGTTCACGGTACGGTCGTCCGATTTACCTATTTCCACACTGAGATATTTGATAAAGAAGAAGCCGATGTTGAAACTCTTGGAGATCAGTTTCATGAGAACTGCCAGCGGGAACTGGGCAACGACGCAGTTTTCCAGCGACATGGCTGCCGTCTTGTATATCTCATCTGCAAAATAGGCTCTGAAACCAAAAAATTCAATCGGTTTGATAACACGGATAATCTGGCTCTTGCCACCGATACCTTCTTTGTATATCTTCACTTTTCCCGCTATGAGACATAGTGCATATTCGGGAGTACCCTCGTTCTTGTAGATGATTTCGTTCTTCTTATACTTCTTGATTTCCAGATGTTCTTTCAGTAAATCGAACTGGTCATCAGTAATGCCTCCCCATAGCTTAGCAATCAGCATTGCTATATTTTCTTTATCGTATTTTCCTCTAGCTGCCATGTGTACAAATCTTTTAAACTGAAAACTGAGTGCAAAAGTAATGCTTTTTCTCGAAATAATCAAGCATTTTTGTCTAAAAATATGTTTTAAAACATAAAAAGGCAATTTTTTCTAAAAATGGCATACAAAAAACTTTGTTATACCACAAAAAAGTGTTACCTTTGAAAGCAATTAATTTAGTCAACAAAAATATAGAACCTTAATATAGATCTATGAGTTATCTAAAATTCGAAAAGGCCCTTATGACGAATCTTCAAGAGTCGTTGCCTAAGGAGTTGTTGAGAACAAATCGCTCGGGTGCATATTCGTGCTCAACGATTGTAGACTGTAATACCCGCAAGTATCACGGATTACTTGTCGTGCCGGTTCCAGAACTGGACGATGAGAATCATGTGCTCTTGAGTTCGCTGGATGTTACGGTGATTCAGCATGGAGCAGAGTTTAACCTCGGCTTGCACAAGTACCAGGGCAACAACTACAGTCCGATGGGCCACAAGTACATTCGTGAGTTTGATTGTGATAAAGTGCCAACTACCCTTTATCGCGTAGGTGGTGTTATCCTGAAAAAGGAAGTTGTATTCCAGCATTATGAGAATCGCATTCTGATTCGCTATACCCTGGTAGACGGCCATTCGGCTACAACCCTTCGTTTCCGTCCTTTTCTGGCTTTCCGCAGTGTCCGTCAGTTTACTCATGAGAATGCTACCGCATCTCGTGATTATTCTGAGGTAGATCATGGCATCAAGACCTGTATGTATGCAGGTTATCCTGATCTCTACATGCAGTTCTCCAAGAAGAACGAGTTTAAATTCTGTCCAGATTGGTATCGTGGCGTGGAATATCCAAAGGAGCAGGAGAGAGGTTATGCTTCTAACGAAGACCTCTATGTTCCTGGCTATTTTGAAATGGATATCAAGAAAGGCGAAACCATCGTCTTTGCTGCTTCTACATCAGAAATCAAGGCGGTCAGCCTGAAGAAACTCTTCGACAAGGAAGTGGATGAGCGTTCGCCTCGTGACAATTTCTTCCACTGTCTGGTCAATGCGGCTCATCAGTTCCATCGTCGTGAAAAGAACGATGACCGTTATATCCTGGCAGGTTACCCTTGGTTCAAGTGTAGAGCCCGCGATACATTCATCTCTCTTCCGGGTCTCACCCTCTCTATCGAGGAAGATGACTACTTCGAACTGGTGATGAAGACTGCCATGAAGGGATACTACGAGTTTATGGAAGGCAAGCCGGTCAGCGTTCATATTGCTGAGATAGAGCAGCCTGACGTGCCATTGTGGGCTATTTGGGCTTTGCAGCAGTATGCCAAGGAAACCAGCAAGGAAGAATGCTTCAAGAAGTATGGACAGTTTATCAAGGATGTTATCAACTTTATCCAGGATAACAAGCATCCGAACCTGAAGCTCGAAGAGAACGGATTGCTCTATACCGATGGTAAGGACAAGGCTGTTACCTGGATGAACTCTACTGCCAACGGCAGACCAGTGGTTCCACGTACCGGATATATCGTAGAGTTTAATGCTTTGTGGTATAACGCTTTGTGCTTCTGTGCTTCTCTCGCTGCAACAGTTGGCGAAGAAGACAGCCAGCAGAAACTCCTGGCTCAGGCTGAGCAGACCAAGCAGGCGTTCCTCGATACCTTCCTCAATGAATATGGCTATCTCTACGATTATGTTGATGGAAATATGATGGACTGGAGCGTTCGCCCGAACATGATATTTGCAGTGGCTTTCGACTATTCTCCATTGTCGCAAGACCAGAAGAAGCAGGTTCTTGATATCTGTACACGCGAACTCCTTACTCCTAAGGGATTGCGTTCACTCTCGCCAAAGAGCGGTGGATATAATCCTGTTTATGTAGGTCCGCAGACCCAGCGCGACTATGCTTACCATCAGGGTACGGCATGGCCATGGCTCGGTGGCTTCTATATGGAGGCAAGTCTGAAACTCTATAAGCGTACCCGTTTGAGCTTTATCGAACGCCAGATGGTAGGTTATGAGGACGAAATGTCTTCCCACTGTCTCGGTACCATCAGCGAACTCTTCGATGGAAACCCTCCATTCGCAGGTCGTGGTGCCATCTCTTTCGCCATGAATGTGGCTGAGATTCTGCGTGCGCTCGAGTTACTTGAAAAATATCAATATTAATAATAGGAGGACTGCTATATGAAAGTTTTAATGTTTGGATGGGAGTATCCTCCTCACGTATTTGGTGGTTTGGCAACTGCCAACTTTGGTATCTCCCAGGGACTTCATGCCCAGGGCGATGTTGATATCACATTGTGTCTGCCTCATCCTTTCGGTGATGAGGACCGCAGTGCCTGCAAGATTGTGGCAATGAACAGTGTGCCTATCGCCTGGCGAGATGTAAATCACGACTATGTGCAGCAGTGCGTAGGCAATATCATGAATCCGGATGATTATTTCCGCTACCGTGACCACATCTATGCCGATTTTAACTATATGCATGTAAATGACCTCGGCTGTATGGACTTTGCCGGTGGTTATCCGTCAAATCTTCATGACGAGATCAACAACTATAGCATCATTGCCGGAGTTGTAGCCCGTTCAGAAGAATTTGATATTATCCATGCTCATGACTGGCTTACATTCCCTGCCGGAATTCATGCCAAGCGCGTGAGTGGCAAACCATTGTGCATCCACGTTCATGCTACTGATTTCGACCGTAGCCGTGGAAAGGTGAACCCTACCGTTTACGCTATCGAGAAAGACGGTATGGATAATGCCGACTGCATCATGTGTGTATCCGAACTGACCCGCCAGACGGTGATTCACCAGTATCATCAGGATCCACGCAAGTGTTTCGCCATGCACAATGCCGTATACCCATTGAAGCAGGAGTGGCAGGATATTCCACGCCCAAATCATAAGGGCAAGGAGAAGGTAGTAACCTTCCTGGGACGTCTTACCATGCAGAAGGGACCTGAATATTTCGTAGAGGCTGCCAACATGGTATTGCACCGTACCCGCAATGTGCGTTTCTGTATGGCAGGTTCGGGCGATATGATGGACCAGATGATTTATCTCGCTGCCGAAAGAGGCATTGCCGACCGGTTTCACTTCCCTGGCTTTATGCGCGGCAAACAGGTTTATGAATGTCTGAAAGACAGTGATGTCTACGTGATGCCATCTGTGAGCGAGCCGTTCGGTATCTCACCTTTGGAAGCTATGCAGTGCGGCACACCAACCATTATCTCCAAGCAGAGTGGATGTGGAGAAATCCTGTCCAACTGTATCAAGGTAGACTACTGGGATATCCATGCCCTTGCTGATGCCATCTACAGCATCTGTCACAACGAGAGTCTTTTCGATTATCTCTCAGTGGAAGGCAAGAAAGAAGTAGACCAGATTACCTGGGAGAAAGTGGGAGCCCGCATCAAAGACCTGTACCTCAAGACCTTAGGGTGGAAGTAGGTTAAGTGAAGAGTGAAGAACGAAGAATGAATAATTTTGAGGCTTTACTCATCTTACAAGTTAAACGTTCAAATTTCAAATTTTTATGAAAACAATTTGTTTATATTTCGAGATACATCAGATTACCCATCTGAAACGCTACCGCTTCTTCGACATCGGTACCGACCATTATTACTATGATGACTACGAGAACGACCGTAGCATCAACGAGATTGCTGAGCGCTCTTATATGCCAGCCTTGAATGCCCTTCAGGAGATGATTGAAAAGAACGGCAAGTATTTCAAGGTAGCTTTCTCGCTTTCGGGTGTGGGTATGGAGCAGTTGGAACTTCATGCTCCTCAGGTACTGGAGAAGCTTCAGCAGCTCAACAATACGGGTTGTGTAGAGTTCCTGGCTGAGCCTTACTCTCACGGACTTGCTTCTCTGGTTAATGAGGCAAGTTTCAAGGATGAGGTGAAGCGCCAGTGTACTAAGATTGAGGAATATTTCGGAAAGAAACCTACCGTATTGCGCAACTCTTCGCTCATCTACAGCGATGATATCGGTAACGATGTTGCCAACATGGGATTCATTGGTATGCTCACCGAGGGTGCCAAGCACGTGCTCGGCTGGAAGTCTCCTCACTATGTTTACCATTGCGCCCTGAACCCTAAGTTGAAGCTCCTTTTGCGCGATGTGAACCTGAGCGATGATATCTCTCTGCGCTTCAGCAACAGCGATTGGGACGGTTATCCACTCTTTGCCGACAACTATATGAACCGGATTGCTGCCTTCCCAGAGGAGGAGCAGGTTATCAATATCTTCATGGAGCTTTCTGCTCTTGGTATTGCCCAGCCTCTGTCAAGCAACATCCTCGAGTTTATGAAGGCTTTGCCTCAGTGTGCCAAGGACCGTGGCATCACCTTCTCAACACCTTCAGAAATCTGCAAGAAGATCAAGTCGGTAGGAGAGGTGAATGTGCCTGATACCTTGAGTTGGGTAGACGAGGAGCGTGATGTAAGTTCATGGTTGGGTAACCCGATGCAGCGTGAGGCTTTCAACAAGCTTTACAGTGTGGCAGACCGTGTACGTATCGCAAACGATCCACGTATCAATCAGGACTGGGATTACCTGCAGGCAAGTAACAACTTCCGCTTCATGACTACCAAGCCAAGCAATGTGGGTCTTGACAGAGGTATCTATTCAAGTCCTTTCGATGCTTTCACTAACTATATGAACATTCTTGGCGACTTCATCACCCGAGTAAACGACCTCTATCCTGCTGATGTTGATAACGATCAGCTTGAGAGCCTGCTTACTACCATCAAGAATCAGGATGAAGAGATTGAGATGAAGGACAAGGAGATTGTCCGTCTTCAGGCTAAGATTGAAAAGATAGAGAAGGAGGCAGAGAAGCACCATGGCGAGAAGCCTGCTAAGGCTGCTCCTGCCAAGAAGGCCGCAGCTAAGCCTGCAGCCAAGAAGGCTCCTGCCAAGAAGGCTCCTGCCAAGAAAACAACAAAGGAAGAGCCTAAAGAAGAAAAGAAAGATTAGAATTTTTAGATTACTCATAATGATTAATCCCCCTCGCTGCATTGATTTGCAATGAGGGGGATTTTTTTGTTTCCCAAAATATTATCAGAAATAACGCATTAGCTGGAAAGCGTTATTTTTCGAAATGAATCCAGTCTACATCGAAGAAGGCAGCATCGTTCTTCTTGGCTGTGCGGGTGTTGAAGAAACCGAGCTTGGCACCAATCCACTTGCCTTCACGCACAGTGAAAGGATTGCCTATCTTGGTGAAGTTCTTACCATCCAGACTGTAGCTCCATTCAGCGATAGCCTGTATCTGGTTGGCGATGCCTTCGCTATGAACCTTCACGCGGAGCCATACATCCTGGGTAGCGATGCGGGAAGAAGGAATATCATCTACGGCATACTTCACGGTGTAAGGCTGAGGCTGCTTGCTGGTCTTGATAGCCACTTGCTTTACCACCTTCTCAGCCTGTCCCTTCTCTGCCTTCTCGCAGGTTACATATTGCAAAACAACACCCTCTTCCTTGGTATCAACAAACTTGAGTGCCGCATAGTCCATGCCTTGCATAATCATGCCGGCGCTTTCGCCCAGTACCTTATCTTTCTCCTTGTAAGCCTCGGTGCGGTTAGGTATGAACTTCACCTTGGCAGTAGCAGTAAAGTTCTCGGTAGGGAGTTTCTGGAGCAGGAGGTTTGGCAAATCATACAGGTTCTTTACATCTTCAGCCTGCTGCACACCATAGAGACGCAACTTGGAGTTCTTGGCATCACAGAAGTACCAGTACTGACTGTAAGGACCGTTCCACTGCCATTGCAGACCTAAATCTACGCTGTTGAAATCATCCGATTCCTTAGGCTGGAAGTTACCGCTTGATGGCAGGTTTGGCTTCTTCCATTGCTGAACAGGGTCACCGCAGCCATCGCCATCCTTGTCGTCACCGATAACGAGCCAGTCGTTTACCCATTTGGCGGGTTGCAGATGAACCACACGTCCATAAGCGTGCTTATCCTGGAAGTGGAGGAACCAGTCTTCGCCGTTCTGGGTATCAACCCAGGCTCCCTGGTGAGGGCCGTTCACCTTCTTGTTCTTTCCCTGTGCCATACCCACATACTCCTCGTAAGGACCGTATGGATTCTTGGAACGCAGTTCTACCTGCCAGCCATACTTCACGCCGCCCGCAGGACTCATGATGTAATAATAGCCGTTGCGCTTGTAGAACTTGGTACCCTCGATGGTAGGCTGGTCTTCATGACCATCATATACGATGCGTGAAGGACCAATCACCTTGGTGCCGTCAGGTGACATCGGAGCTACGAAGAGTACCGACTTGATGCCGGCTCTTGAACCGGCGCATCCATGTGAAAGATAAGCCTTGCCGTCTTCATCCCAGAGAGGGCAGCAGTCGATCAAACCTTTTCCTTTCATCACCCAGGTGATAGGCTCCCAAGGACCGCGTGGGTCTTGTGTCTTGGTCATAAAGAGACCCTGGTCAGGATCGCCGCAGTAGATGTAGAACCATCCGTCGTGATAGCGTATAGAGGGTGCCCACACATAGTTGCCATGCTGAACTTTCTTGCGCCAGTCCAAGTCTGTGCCCTGGTATTCAGGCAAAACAGGATAGTCATCGAGTAGGGCAGCGCCTATAATCTCCCAGTTTACCAGGTCGGTACTGTGCAGAATCTGCAGGCCAGGGAAACACTGGAAGGAAGAGGAGGTCATATAGTAGTCATTGCCCACACGACATACGTCAGGGTCTGAGTAGTCGGCGTCAATAACCGGATTGCGGTACATTCCGTTCTTCAGGTTCGGATTCCATGTCTTGGATACCGCTTTCTGGGCATTCACGCTCACCGCAGAGAGCGGAGAACTCAAAGCGATGGTGGCGAGAATGCACAGGAGTGAATGATATTTTATTTTCATTGTTACCAATGTTAAAATGAATTATTTAGCTACGTATTTCTTGTTGTTGTAGATGTAGATGCCTTTTTTGAGACCTTGCAGGTCTTCTGCCTTGGCATTGAGCTTTACCATGCGACCGCTGAGGTCGTAAATGTTGTTATTGTCTACCTTGGCGGTTAAAACAACATTGTTGATACCTGAACTTGTTACCTTTACACCTTTCAGTGTGATAACCCAAGCGGCTTGTGCCCCTTGTGGTGTGAAGGTAAGAACGCCAGTAGTAGGAGTGTCAAGTGTAATATCAAACTTTGTGCTCGTATCCGTTTGGGTTAAACGGCTAGGGAATACGTATTTGTCGCTGGCAAAGGTTGCTCCGTTCAGTTCGCCGAGATAGCAGGTTTTGTTGTCTTCATTGGCATATCCTGCAAATGTAGCCGATGTAATGGTAATATTCTCAGGCAGGTTGATGGTAAACTGTACGCCCTTGCTATACTTGATGGTATTGCTTTTAGCTGTAGCATAACCTTTGCTGCTCTCTATGCTGCAACCATTATTGAACGTCCATGGAGATGGAGCTGTGCTTGAAGAAGTGCTGGTTGATGCATCCAGAATATAGCTTACTTCTGTTGTCTCACCTGGATTGGGAGTGGGATTTGGATTTGTACCTGCCCCTGTAGCATCACACTGGTCATCTACTATAGAATCGTACTGGCGAATCCAGAGTTTGCCAGACTGGCATGTAATCTTAGAGTTGTTCTTGAATACGAGATTATCTACGAAGCGGATGTCGATGCCCTTCTTGGCTGAAATCTGCACGTTGTCGAGAGTCACGTTCTTGATGTGGCTCTCAGGGCGGCCAATCAGGAAGATAGCGTTACCATCGCAAACATCTGTAGTCTTCACGTTCTGAAGCAGAATGTCGGTGTAGGTTGGGGTAGTGCTATCAAGAGCTCTTGCATTTGCCTTGTCTACGGCAGGGTCGCTGTTGTAGTTCTTGTCGTAGAAGCAGTCGATAGAGAATGGGTTCTTCACCTTGGTCATGGTGAAGTTGGTGAACTTCCAGTCCTCCTCGCCACCGCCACGCAGCGTACCGACACTGTTGATACCCGTCTTCATGCGGATACCTGCTGTTGTTCCGTTCATGGTGATATTGTCGAACCATACATGCTTGATGTTCTTGGTGTAGCTACCGATAGAAGCACCATGTCCTGTTCCGAAGTCGCAGTTCCAGACATGGATATACTGTGCATTGTCATCGCAAACTACGTTATCATCACCTGTACTGATGTTGCAGTTATAGATGTTCATGTGGTGTCCCCAGATGGAGATACCGTCTGTGTTATGAGAAGGCTGTTCTGTCTTGGTTTCTGAAGATGGATTGTAGATGGTTACGTCATGGACGGTACCGTTGCTGGCACCATTGCTGTTACTCAAGGTGATGTTGACACCCGGAGTATTCTGAACCTTGAGATTGCGAATCAGGAATCGGCTGCCTTTTTCGAATCGGATCATGGCTCCAGGATTGAAAGTCTCCTTGTTGTCGCGAGCCTTCCACCAGCGGGTACCCTGACCATCGATGATGGAAGTCTCACCTTCGCCCTCTATAACAATGTCGCTCTGGTTCTTGTTCTTGCAACCGATAAAGAGCGTTTTGTTGTTAGGTGCCTTACCATATTCAACGAGTTTCAGAGTCGCTCCTGCGCAAAGGTGGAGCACAGTCTTAGACTTGATGCTGAGTACCTCGGTAGTGCTTGTCATCTGGTCTGTACTACCAAACATCCATGTACCGGCAGGAATCACGACCATACCACCGGTAGAAGGCACAGCATCAAGTGCTTTCTGGATAGCCTTGGTGTTGTCTGCAGCAGATGTCGAGGCACCATAATCCTTGATATTAAATGTGTTTGCCGAAGTGATGGTAGGCAACTTTGGCAGTTCTACGGCAGTCCATCCTTCAGGAGTGTTCTGTGCGTTCTGCTCGGCTGTGATACCAGCGAAAGTTTGTGCTTTAGCGAACATTGGCAGAGCCATAAGCGCAGCCAGCACGACTGTCTTAATGATTGATTTCTTCATTTCTTCTTAGGTTTATTTATTTTATTATTTTCTTTTTCTATAAGATTTGGTGCAAAGTTACGACATTTTTACTTACTGCATGCAGATAGTGAGCGAAAAACTACGTAAACGATTACGTGCACCTTGCCTATAGAACAAAAAGAAAGACCGCATCCGTAGGGAAACATCTCCCTAGAATACGGTCTTAAACCTAATGATTAACGTATGTCCTGATAGGTTTTCTTATCAACATAATGACTTTGATTAGTAACCAGGATTCTGGTCGGCTAATGTCAGTTGGTCATTGGCATCAATTGCAGCCTGTGGGATAGGGCGAAGAAGCTTCTTGCCGATATACTGGGCAGCCTTGTCTCCCATCTCGTGGTTATACTTGGTGCAACGCTCTACCAGAGTCTGGGTTCTGCGAAGATCCATCCAACGTGCCTCATTACCGAAGTTCTCGCATGCATTCTCATCAAGGATGTCATCGATAGTGATAGTTCCTGTAAGTGCAGGGAGACCAGCGCGCTGGTGAACTTCATTGAGTCGTGCCAATGCCTTAGGGTTATCGCCAGCCTTCAGATAAGCCTCGGCTGCTACGAGATACATCTCTGGCAAAGTGATGATATGGATGTCGCGATAGCAGGTGTTCTTCTCTGTCTTAGCAGTCTTGCTGTCGTCAAACTTCTTGCATGGACTGGAACCATATACCAGTTGCTGGTTATCGTAATATTCCATATCTCTGCCGTCCATATTCTGTGCTTCCTTGCTCTGTGAATCCATCGGAATGCGATAGGTGTTTGCTCTGTTTGCAGGATCTATAGCCTTCCATGCTTCAAAGTCGGCATCTGTTTCATACCATGCAGAATAGTATCGCGTTACTGGCTTACCTACCAGACTCTCACCATTCTTGTACCAGGTCCAGTAACCGGTACCTGCAGCATTTCCCTTGTTTATATCTGGCAATTCCTTCATGAAGGTAGCATCGTAACGCTGGTCTCCCTTCTTGAAACAATGCAAGGCATAGAGGGTTGGTACATAGCTGGAGGTTGTAGCCTTGATGTTATCCTCGTTTCCACCCAGATAGTTGCAGTAGTAACCGCTCCATTCTGTACCACCTGAGGTTGTATTGTTGGCTGTAGCCAGATCATACTCCACATCCCAAAGGAACTCTGCATTGTCATCGCCAGAACCATCAGCCTTCCAGAGGTCGGCAAATGGGGTAGTCAGTTTTCTGCCCGCAATCACCTCATCGGCTAGAGCTGCTGCCTTAGAGAAGTATTCCTGCTTGTTGAGGTCCCATGCAGCAGAAAGGTAGGTCTTGGCAAGGATAGCCTTGGCTGTTTCCTGGCTGATTCTGCCGCCACCCTTGGTAGCTGTAGAAGCCAGGAGCACATTCTTGCCGATAACATCTTCGAGTTCGCTGATGATATAGGCATATACATCTTCAGCAGAAGACTTCGGGTATCCTGTACCTGCTGTGGTAAGGAAGCCCTTCATGATAGGCACACCACCGAAGTTGTTTACCAGGAGATAATACTCGTAGGCTGCCAATACACGGGCTTCGCCTACAAGCTGACCCTTCGTTTTTTCATCTACTTGTGCTGTCTGTGCATAATATGACACAGAGTTGGCAGCACGGATACCTGCATAGAGGTAAGTATAGAGATCCGTTATATCTTCATTTTCTGGAGTCAGAGTCTCGTAAGTGTTCAATGCCTCGTTCATCTTGTTACGGGCATCGGCATACATATCTGTACCTGCTGAAAAACAGCTTGTGAACAGAGGTGCTGCATAAACGTTTTGCAGATGCTGATAGGCATCATTGACGAGGCTATTGAAGCCCTCTTTTGTTGCAAATGTCTGTTTATCAGTTACATTCGACTTGTTGCTCGCATCCAGGAAGTCGCTGCAACTTGTCATGGTTCCCATGCAGCAGGCCGCCAATGCTACGCTATATAATATCTTTTTCATAATTGTTTACTTCATTTAATGAGATTAGAACTTAAGATTTACACCAAACTGGTAGGTTACAGATGATGGACCGCCATTCTGTAGATTCTGTGATGCCCACTCTGGGTCGAAGCCCTTATAGTTGGTGAAACAGAATGGGTTCAGAACGTTTACATATACACGGAGGTTTCTGATACCAGCCTTGCTCACTACGTTCTTTGGCAAGGTGTAACCCAGAGTGATGTTCTTAACCTTGGTGAAAGAGGTCTTCTGATACTGGAAGCCTTCGCCCTTGGCTGAACCCTTGTCGCTGAAGTAACCACCCATCGAAGCATCGCTGTTGTTTGGATAAGGATACTTTCCGTAGTGGGTCTCGGTGGCGGTTGTAATCTCACCTGTTGCATGATCGATGATTGGTGCTCCCTTTGGTATGTAGTAATCTAACTTCATGTGGGCATTACCACGGTCGCTATACTTCATGTACTTCTCGTGGAAGTAGCTGCGTGACCAGAATCCGCTCTTGGTATAGAACATGATAGAGAAGTCGAAGCCCTTGAAGTAAACATTGGTAGAGAAACTACCAGTCCAGCGTGGATCGGTGCAACCATAAATCTGCTTATCGTTGTCGTCAATCTTACCGTCATCGTTCCAGTCGTTAACGGCTACCTGACCTTCATACCACTTATACTTAGTGCCATACTTCTCGTAGAATTCCTTCAGGGTATAGTGCTTGTCACCATTCATGGTGTGCATGGTTACACCCTTGTCGGTGATGACATCGGTATGGGTATAGTCACGGAGTACGTTCAGTGGCTCGCCGATAAACCAGTTGTTGGCAACCTCATCAACCTTACCATTACTCAACTCCTTAATTTTGTTCCAGTTGCGAGCGAAGTTTACGTTCGCACTCCAAGAGAAGTCTTTCTTGTTGATGATGTTAAAGTTCAAACCGAGTTCAATACCTCTGTTCTGGACAGAACCAACATTGAAGGTTGAAGTTTTCTCACCGGTTTCGATAGGCACTGAACGAGACATAATCTGACCATCAGAAAGACGGTTGTAGAAGTCGGCTGTTACATTGATGCGGTTCTTCAGGAAACTCAAGTCGAGACCGAGGTCAAACTCCTTTACTTTCTCCCAGATGAGTTCTGTATTTATCAATCCGTTAGGATGATAACCCTGTACCTCTTTGCCGTCAATAGTTACATATGTTGGACCTGTAGCAGAAGCGATGGTTACATAGTCACCCACATTGTTGTTACCGGTAACACCATATGAAAGACGGAGCTTAGCATTATCAAGCCAGTTGTTGAACTGCTTCATCCATGCTTCATCAGAGATACGCCATGCAGCAGCTACAGAAGGGAACCAGCCCCAACGGTTGCCGTCTGCGAAACGGGAACTACCATCGGTACGGAGTGTAGCTGTAGCCATGTAACGGCCCTTGTAAGAATAGTTGGCACGGAAAGCGAATGACTCCAGTGATGACTCTGTATAGTCGCTTGAGAGTACCTTGTCGCCGCTGGCTGTTCCCAGGTTGTGGAATGTAGTAAGGTCGCTGGCGATACCCTTACCTTCTTCATACTGGTATTCTGTATTGCTCTTGTAGAGTGAGAACAGTGCCATGGCACCCACGGTATGGTCGCCAAATGTGCGGTTGTAGTCAAACTGGTTGTCCCAAGTCCAGTCTACACGGGTTGTATTGGCAACGGATCCGAAGTTGGTCTTGTTCTTCTGGTAGTAAGTAGAACCTACATCATTACCCTCGTTCAGACCTGTTGCATAGAAGATGCCCTGGCGCTTGTGAGAGTAGTTAGGAGAGAAGGTTGTTGTAAACTTCAATCCCTTGATGATGTTGGCACGTAGGTAGAAGTTACCCATCAATCGGTACATCTTGGTCTCATTGGTATAGTTTCCGTCATTCAAATCGATGAGCGGGTTGTATGTAGATGTAAACTGTGCGTCAGATTCAAAGGCAGCCTTTGCTCCCGGGTTAGGAATCAGGTTGCCATCTGCATCTGTAGGAGATACGAATGGGTTGAAATAGAATGCATTCACGTATGGAGAAAAAGTACCATCAGTACATACATCTTCGGTGCGACTCATTGACATGTTGGCAGAGAAACCAGCCTCGAAAATCTTGGAGAGCTTGGCATCCATGGATCCCTTGAAGTTGAAACGCTCATAGTCGTTGCCCTTGAATACGTTCTCTTCTCCCTGATAACCCATACCTACACGGTAGTTTACCTTGTCTGTTGCACCGGCAGCACTGATAAAGTGGTTCTGCTGGGCAGCAGTGCGGGTCACCAGCTTCTTCCAGTCGTAACTGTCGAAGCTTGGATCCATCATCAGCTCATAAAGCTTGGAATCTTTATAGCTGGTTGCTCCCTTGCGGGCAAGGAAGGCTGAATTCAAGTCGGTATTCTTGATGATGTAATGTGGATGTCCTTCTGCATCAACACCCTTGCGGCTAGAACCATCGTAGCTCTTTCCATCGAGCAAGGTATATCTCTGGAAACGATAATCCATGAATTCGTTGGCATCCATAAATTCTGGCATGCGCGCTACCTTTTTGATGCCATAATATCCATCATAAGAGATGGTAGCCTTCTGTGCTTTGTCTGCACCCTTACTGCCCTTGGTGGTAATCATGATGACACCGGCAGAGGCACGGGAACCATAGATGGCGGTAGAAGATGCATCTTTCAATACGTCGATGCGGTCGATATCATCAGGATTCAGGAAGTCCATGTTGTCGCAAACTACACCATCAATAACATACAATGGCTGTGCCTGCTTGTTGATAGAAGCCTGTCCACGAACCTGAATATTGAAGCCTGCACCTGCGCGGCTACCAGACTGGGTGATGTTGACACCAGGAACAGAACCCTGCAGAGACTCTGCAAGATTGGTAGTACCACGAGCGGCTATCTTTTCTGAGTTGACAGATGCGATAGAACCAGTTACGTCGCGTTTACGCATAGTACCATAACCAACGACAACGACTTCGTCAAGGGCTGCATTGTCATCTTCAAGTACGATGTTCCATGTTTTCTGACTTCCTACTTTTACTTTCTTAGGCTTGCAGCCGATGTAGCTGAAAGTCAAGACCGTATTAGGGTCTGCGTTCTGAATGGTAAACTTACCGTCAAGGTCGGTGATGCCACCTGCCTTACCATTCTGGTCAGTAATGGTTACACCAATCATTGGGTCGCCATTAGCATCCTTAACGGTACCTTGGATTGTTTTCTGCGCAAAGGCGAGGAAACAAACCGAACTCAAGGTCAGTGCCATGCTGGCACGTTTCAGTTGTTGATACATAACGATGTTTGTTTTGTAGGTTATTATTAATCTTGTTAAGTTTCTCTGGTCTAATTGAACTTACTAGCGATTAGTTGTTGTCGTGTTTGATTCTCAATAGATCATAAGGAATCTTCGATTTTTGGTTATAATCTTAGATTTCTGCTACAAAGGTAATTAAATTTTTTAAATGTTGAATAAAATAAACGAAAAATCTAACGTAAACGTTTTCGGAAGTGTTGTTTCTACAATATTGTCTTTTCGTCGTATTGATTCAGGCGGGTAAGTGAGCCCTACGTAACGTTTACTGAGGCTTTTTTGAAGTTCAGATGAGGCTTACTTGATGGGGCAGGAGTTAGCAGAAATTACATCACGACGTATCTGTTGCTGCGTCGTGACGCACTGATTGCTACGTCGTGACGCATCAGAAGCTGCGTCGTGACGTAATTTCAGCAGCCTCAGGGCAAGCGGAGCCGCTTACGCTGATGAAACCATGTTCTTCATTGCGCAAGTTCATACGTTTCATTGAGCCGATACATCCGACTGCGCTGGTTTAAAGATCCGACTGCGCTGGCTTGAAGATATGACTTCGTAGTCTCGAAGATTCGAATTCGTAAGCTGAATGAGACGGATTTGTTTGCAGAATGAAGTGGCTGAGTTTGCAGAATGAAGTGACTGAGTTAGCTGACAGAAGTGGCTGAAATAGCGAAAAAAAAAGAGGGCATGTCATCCCACTTATGACACACCCTCTCAATTATTCGTATAGTATTATTGTTCCAATTTCTTGATTTCTTCGATAGATAAGCCTGTGGATTTTGCGATGACGTCTATTGGAGTATTGTAGGTTAATAGGTTCAAAGCAATCTCTTTGCTTACCTTTTTGGCTTCTTTCTCCATAGCATGCTTATATACCGCATAATTGTCCCACATGACCATCATGCTGTTATCGTATTTCTCCTGTTCCTCTTTGGTCAGGGTTTTGGAGTCAGCGTATTCAGCCAATTTCTTGAATACCTTGTCAAGAGCTTCGCAAGGGAATTGTTCTACTATCTCCATATATTTCAATTTATAAATCCAAAAATCTAAAAACGTAGTACACGTTTAGAACTCATTTTATTGTTCCAATTTCTTAATCTCTTCGATAGATAAGTCGGTGAGATTGGCAATTTCGTCTAATGGAAAGTTGTGCGCCAACAACTTCAAAGCAAACTCTTTTCTACCTTCTTCTTTGCCCTCTTTCTTACCTTCTATTCTACCTTCTTCTTTGCCTTCTTTTCTACCTTTTTCTATTCCTTTCTCTTCAGCATGCTTATATACAGCATAATTGTCCCACATGACCATCATACTGTTGTCGTATTTCTCCTGTTCCTCTTTGGTCAGGCTCTTGGAGTCGGCGATTTCTGCCAATCTCTTGAATATCTTATGCTGAGCCTCGAAAGGCATTTTTTCTAAAGTCTCCATATGCTTCAAATTATAAATCCAACAATCTAAAAACGTAGTACACTCTTCCTCTTTCTTCTTGAAAAGAGGCATTACCAAGTAGATGAAGCGGATTTTGTTAGAGTAAACCTCTCCGCTATCCTTATCTGCCAGCACAACGTCTGTTCTGAACTTCTTTGGCGTATTTTCATCTACATCAAAGTTCATGAAACAGATAACATAAACAGGTGTGAGATGATAATCCCATTGTCCTTTTATGCCTTGGTCTACTATCGTCTTCGATGCATAGTAGAGAGACCGGTCGATGAAATAGGACTGGCTCCTGTTTTGCATTTCAACGATAATGTGCTCACCTGTGTCAGTTTCGCAAAAGACGTCGTAGATGATACCTCTCTGGTCTTTTGTTTCTGGCAACATCTCCTTGTCCTTAAACTTCACATCCGTGATGTGCTGTTCTCCCAGGAGCAGCTGGTTCAAGAACTCAATCAGCAAGTCTTTGCTGTATTCCTGACCGAAGATTCTTTTGAACGACCAGTCAGAGAATGGGTTGATGTATCTTGCCATATCTTTGCGATTTTATGTTCTCGCTGCAAAGATACGCTTTTCTTTCGTAACTTCCAAGAAAATAATTGTAAAAATGAGATAGAGAATAAGAGAAAATAAAAAAAGTGCAATGCTTATATGGAACATTGCACTTTTTCTTAAATTTATATGAGATGTTAATCCTTGTAGATTAATCCTCTACTACATACCAGCGTGGGTCACCAGCCTTTTCCTTCAAAGTACCAGCCTTGATGGTGAAGTTGCCATTGGCTGGGTCAGTGAACAACTGGGTAGAGCTGAACTCTGTATCATTCACGCCCTTAATCACCTTGAAGAAGTCTGTTGTTCTGAAGCTGTTTGCTACAGTTGCTGGAGTCTTGCTTCTAATGTTCTTATTAGTAGCTTCATCAGCACTCTTACCGAAGATACAGTTCTCAATAGTGAAGGTGCTTGGTCCGAATGTGTCAGCGTTGAAGTCAACGAAGAACTGACCATTACCATTACAGTTGTAGAATGTGCTGTTCTTGATGGTGATGTCTTGCATATCTGTCTTCTTGCTGAAGATAAATACCTTACCGGTTACACAGATACTGTTGAATGTACAGCCGTCAATCTCTACGTTGTCGAGATGACCTTTACCGCTGCCTGCATCAATGTGGATGAAACCATAACCTGCACAGAGTTTGGTGAAGATACTGTTCTTCAAGGTAAGTTTGCCGATAGACTTAGCATCACTTCCCTGGATACGGAAGAATGATGTTTTGATATTGCTAACCTCGCAATCCTCCAAAGTGAACTCGCTTATGGTACAAGCTTTGCTCTGGTTGATGAAGTAGCCAGCACCATTCTCTTCCAATTTCACGTTCTGGAACTTGATGAATGCATGAGAACCTGCAACATCGAAGTTCTTGTCAAGATTGATGGTAGGCGCATCACCACCTGCCAAACCGAAGAATGTAACAGACATTCCGTCTGGGATGGTTACGTTGGTCTTGCCACCATCTGAATCATTTGTGCCGTAGAGAGAAACTGTGGCACCAGCAGGAATACCGATGGTTGCACTATAGTTAGTCTCGTTTCCTGCTGCAGCTTTGGCCTGCTCTGCAATCTCTTCAATGAGAGTCTGGGAGATAACATTCACATCGCTTGGGAGCGTGTACTTATAGTTTGCAGATGGCATTGCTGCAGGTGTGGTAAACTGCAACTGACCACGTTTTGCCTCATTGTTATATAATGTGGCGATGTAAGTCGTTGTTGGTTTCACGTTAGAGTAAGTAACTTTACCAGCAGCAATTTGGTCTGCGGTAAGTTCATGCTTGCTCTTATCCTCTGGATCTGCTGCGTTAACAATTGTGATATGGGTAACTGTCGCACCTGGAGTCCAAGAGAAATTAACGTGGTCTTCAAAGAGGTCGGCTGTAGTAAGCTCGTTGAATAACTGTTCAGCCTTTGTCTTGAATGATGAACCATCCTTGTAGTAAACCCACTTAGACTCATTGCTTGTTGAAGACATAGCCTTTACACGCATGTAGTACTTGCTGTCGCCATCGAGACCAGAGAGAACTACTGGAGATGAAGTCAACGACTTATCTTCACCGAACTTGATGATGTTAGCATTCTCAACACCTTCGTAAAGAGAGTCCTTGCTTACCTCGAATACATAGTACTCTGGTGAAGAAACTGCTTTTGATGTGAAGGCAGAGAATGTAACCGTAGCTGATGTTTCGGCAGTTTCAACGGTGATTTTGTCACCGTTGAGACCGAACAATCTTGACAGGCTGCCATCTACGTCCCAGTCATTGCCATCGGTACAAGAAGTAGCCGACAGAGCCAATGCAATCATAGACGCTGTGCCCAATATGTTTTTAATGCTCTTCATTTTTCTTGTCTTTTTTGATTAAAGATGAATTAGTCTGCATAACCATAAGAGTTGTGAATCTTACCGTTGGTTGCAGAGATGGTTGTTGAAGCGATTGGCATGAGATAGCGGTTCTTCACTGCCACATCATCGCTAACGAGACCGCTGCTGATAGATGGCAGGTTTACGTCAACCTGTGTATCAGAACCAGAATCCAACTTAGCTGCACCGAATGAGTCGATGCTGCCATCGTAGTCAGCAGATGTTTTTCCGTCAGGAATACCATACCATGTTACGCTAGAGAAGTCAATCTTGGTTTTCTTCTCATCCAGGTAGTTGAAGTAGATGGTCTTCTGGTAAGTACCATCTGCAAGCTCAGCCAGGTAAGTCTGTTTGAACTCTTTGATCTTCTCTACGAGGAGGTTCCAGCGAATCAGGTCGTATTTACGGATACCTTCACCAGCAAACTCCCACATGTTCTCCTGAACGAGAGCGTTGAAGAATGCGTCTTTGTCAGAAGCAATGTTGTTGACGTATGCCTTGGCATCGTTCTTGTCATCCTTATTGAAGGCACGAGTGTGAACTGCTTCCAGAGCCTGGCGGGCTGTCATGCCGTTTGCTGAACCTTCGTAGTTGGCATCTGGATTGCCAGCCAACTCGTTCATGCACTCAGCATAGTAGAGCAATACCTGAGCATAGCGCATCTTTACAGGGTTGATACCTGTAGTGTGCTTAGCTGTAGCCTTTAGGTTGTTCTGCAACCAGGTGTTGTTCATTTTGCGGGCATCCCACTTTCCTACATATATACCGAAAGGAGCATTCTTGAGCATGCTCTCTATGGTGTTGCTGCCATCCTGCTTGATTTCAAAGTTGGCGCAAGTGATGTCACGGCGTGTATCCTTCTTGTCGTAAGAATAGAGCAGAGGTGCAGTAACCTTCATCTTACCAGATGAGTTGCCATAGCCATATTCTGTTGTAACACCATTCATGCGGACACCTACAGTGTAACCCAACTCACCAGTTACGTTCTCACCGAAAGGAATCTCGAAGAGGTTCTCGTGGTAAGTCTTGTCGAGAGAGAGCTGGTTAATCAAGTACCACTCGTTCTCGAAAGATGGGTTGAGATTGTGAGTATTGTCGTTGATGATAGCAGACCAGTGCTTCAGGGCACGCTCGTAGAGAGCCTTGCGGTCTGCTGCACCAGGGCGCTGTGTTGGATAAGTAGCATCGCTGTAAGATGCTGTCTCATATCCGTCCTTTGACTTCTCACGGATGGCGTAGCCGGCACGTGTCATGGCAATCTGTGCCAGGAGAGCGTGAGCATAACCCTTGGTTGTGCGCTCTGTGGTATAGCCTGTTGCCTGGTCTGCCCATGGCAAGTATTCGATAGCCTCATCCAGGTCGTTCATCAGGAAATCCATAATCACGTCGCGGTCGGTCTTCTCCAGGTAAGCGTTGCTCAAGTCAGACTTTGATGCTTCAACTTTGAAAGGAATATCACCGAAAATACGAACCAGGTCAAAGTAAACCATGGCACGGATGGTGAGTGCCTCGCCGAGGCTGCGCTCCATAGACTTCTGGTTAGCACCACCGGCAGTGAGAGTTGCGCTGCTGCGGATACCCTCGATAATCTGGTTGGCATCCTCGATGATACCATACTCAGCATCCCATACGCCGCTAATCTTGCTCCATCCCGGGTCCATGTTATAGTTCATGTTACCACGTTCACTTGAGGTGTTGGTAGCATTGCTGCCAAGACCGTCAATCAATTCGCAGTCGCTGTTCAGGTTCCATACAATAGACAGGTCCTGTGCGTAGGTACGGTCCTGAGCCATTCCGCCATAGAGCTTATTGACGCGAAGATTGGTATAATAAGGTGAGGCGTAGGTATTCTCAGCAGTCATCTCTGATGGAGAGTTCTGGTCCAGGAAGTCGGAGCATGAAGACAATCCTAATACGCCTGCCAATGCAAATGCATATAATATCTTGTTCATTGTTATTATCTTATAAAGTTTTAGAATGTAACGTTAATACCACCTACGAAGGTGCGGCTCTTTGGATAAGCTGCATAATCGATACCTGGGGTCATTGGGTTCTTCTTAGAACTTGTATCAACCTCTGGATCGTAGCCTGAGTAGTTGGTGAAGCAAAGCAGGTTGTAACCTGTGAAGTAGATGCGTACGTTCTGCATATAGCACTTGTTTACCCACTTCTTTGGCAAGGTGTAACCCACTGTTACGTTCTGCAGACGCAGGAATGATGCATCTTCTACAGCATAGCTGATGAGCTGCATGGTTGATACGCCTGCTGGATTGTAGATATTGGCGTTGGCATTGATCTCGTTCAAGCGGTTCATCACCTTTTCTACACCACCATATTCTGTGATGAGGCTAGCTGATGGGCGGCCGATGTTGTTTCCGTTGGCTGGGTCAATCCAGGTATAGCGGTTGCCTACGTTGAAGTCATCCACCAGGTTGTAGTTCTTGGCTGAACCTGCATAGAATGAGTTAGCAAGCTTGGTACCGTTTACCAGCTTGTTGCCCAGTGAGTAGTTGAAGAACAGGTTGAAGTCGAAGTTACCAACGTGACCGTCGAAACCGAAACCACCCGTTGTGGTAGGTACGGTGTTACCCAGGCGCTGCTTCACTGCTTCACCATTCTCGTCAACTTCTACCTTGGCAACGCCTGGATAGAGGTTACCGCCGAAGAGCTTGTAGCTGTTGTCCTTTACGCCTTCTGCCAGTGCCCAGGTTCCGTTTTCCTTCAATACCAAGTCTCCCTTGCCTGTTGCAGCATCAAATACGGTGTAGAAGCCGTTGCTCTTGTAGCCCCAAAGCTCACCGAGGCGGCCGCCTTGCTCTACGCGGAAGTCTTCATACTTGGCGATGGTAGAACCACTCCAGTTAGAACTCTGCCATGGGTTCTCCATGTTCAACTCATCAATCTTGTTCTTGTTATAAGATACGTTGAAGTTGAAGTTCAAGCCGAAGTTCTTCTTGTCTACGATTACTGCATTGAGTGCCAACTCAACACCCTTGTTAGAGGTCTTACCGAAGTTCTGGAACTGGTAAGAGTAACCTGTGTTGGCTGGAACGATACTTTGCATCAAGAGGTCCTTGGTAGTATTCCAGTAGAAGTCCAATGTACCGCTGAGGCGACCATTGAAGAAACCGTAGTCGATACCGAAGTTACGGGTCACTGTGGTTTCCCACTTCAAGTCTGGATTATAGAGAAATTTACCATGCTCAAGCATCGAAGCCCTGTTCTCATCGAAGAATGGAGCCTTTGATGTGTTGTCTGCCATAGAGTAGGTGGTAGTCAACAAACCAGAGTTGATACGGTTGTTACCTGCTGTACCGAAGCTCAGACGGGCCTTCAAGTTAGAAAGCCAGCTGGAAGCACCCTTCAGGAACTCCTCGTCAGACATACGCCAAGCCAAGGCTGCAGATGGGAAGATACCCCAACGGTTGTCCTTGCCAAACTTACTGGAACCATCGGCACGAACGGTAATGGTAGCCAGATACTTGTCGTTGAGTGTATAGTTGATACGGCCGAAGTAAGAGAGAATGTTCTCCTCTGCCTTGATATTACCTTCGTTTGGAAGTGCTGTACCTGCTGCTGTGTTTGCCAATACCTCGTTCAATGTGAATGAAGTAGGGAAGGCTACAGAAGTGTTGGTGCGGGTTACGTCCTGGCTGCTGCTCCACTCCTGACCTACCAATACATTGATGTGGTCACGACCATGGAAAAGCTTCTTGTTGTCGTAAGTCAATGTATTTGCGTTACGCCAGTTCTTGTTCTCCAAGCGTACGAACTGTGCCTGTGGCTGACCGTTGTAACCATACTTAGAGTTGGTAGTTGCATTAGAACCCCAAACCTGTTCGGTATTGTTGTACTTCCAACCATAGCCGAACTCAGAACGGAATGTGATATTCTTGAATGGCTTCCAGTTTAAGCCAACGTTGTAGTTTTGCTGGAAACGTTCCTGATACTTATAGGTATCGGTGATACGCTCTGTTGGGTTACGGCGTGTAGATGTGCTGTTCTCCTCATCATCGTCTGATGTACCAGAGAGAGGCTCTACCGGGTTCCATCTTACGGTGTTGGCAACAACTGAGTTTGCTGCACTCGACTCGTTGGTATCTGCACCACCATTCAAGCCATCCAGCTTGGTGAATGCCATACGTCCATTGAAGTCGAGAGACAACCACTTGTTCAGGTTGGCATTGATCTTGGCGTTTACATTGTTCTTGGCGTAGCCAGAACCCTGCATGATGCTCTTCTCATCGTTGTGAGAGAAACCGATGTTGTACTTGATATCCTTGGTACCACCGCTTACGTTCACGTTATACTGTTTCTGGTTACCTGTACGGCCGAATACCTCATCCTGATAGTCACGTCCTTCGATAGACTTCCAGATATCGAGATCGTTGTAGTTACCATAGTCAGTGCTACCCAACTCATACTGATAGTATGCATAGTCGTATGGAGACATAGTCTTCACCAACTTAGATACTTTCTTGTAGCCGAGAGATGCATTGAAGTTTACCTGAGTCTTACCCTCAGAACCGCTCTTGGTTGTTACGATGATAACACCGTTGGCACCACGGGCACCATAGATGGCTGTAGAAGAAGCATCCTTCAATACGTCGATGCTCTGAATTTCGCTAGGAGCGATGTCGCTGATAGAGCTAACTGGGAAACCGTCTACGATGTAGAGTGGAGAGTTGTCCTGTGAAAGAGAACCACCACCACGCACACGAATCTTCACGTCAGCATCTGGTGAACCTTCAGTGGTGGTGATGTTCACACCCGCCATCTTACCGATCATCGCCTCGCTTACGTTAGAAACTGGAATGTTGGCAATCTGCTTGTCGCTGATAGAAGATACAGAACCTGTGAGGTCTTTCTTTCTAACAGTACCATAACCGATTACTACGACATCGTTGAGGGTGGTGTTGTCATCCTCAAGCTTTACATCGATTGATTCTTTACCTGCAACGCTTACTTCCTTAGCTTTCATACCAATGTATGAAATCTTCAGTTTCTTGCTTTTGCCTTTTAAGTTTACTGTGAAGTTACCGTCAATGTCGGTCACGCCACCATTGCCAGCTACACCTACCTCCATGACAGATGCGCCGATGATTGGCTCGCCCGTATTGTCAGTAACAACGCCTTTTACTGTTTGTGCAGATACACTTGTTACTACGAACATCAGTGCGCCTGCCAAAGCAATTTTCTTTTTTCTAAAATTACCAGACATACACTTTAGGTTTAGATAAAACTTATTCTAAATTACTAATATTCTAATGTTTTTTATTTAATGTTTTTAAGTAGAATTCCAGTTCTGAGCAGATGCTTGCTGAAGGGATGTTCCTCTTGGAACCCGAAGGCTCCGATGGGGCTACCTAGATGCGTAGCAATAGCTAAGTCGTGGTTTTCTTGTTGCAAAAGTATATAAAAAATATGAGAATATAGGTATATTGGGGGTAAAAAATTACGTAAACGTTTACAGATTTTTGCGCAAATACTATGTTTCTTACATTTCGACGGTCTGTTTTCTCAGTTCCCGTTTTTGCTGTTTCGGGAGTTGAGGGAACAAAAAAAGTGCAATATCCGGCACCCTTCTGAAAGAGGATGGGGATATTGCACTCCGAATGTTATCTGTCAATCTAATTACTTAATGTCTCTGTTTCTTTACTTTACGATGACCTTGCTTGTCTTCTTGCTGCCATCTGCCAGGGTCTTCACAATGATGTTGATACCCTTCTGAAGATTTGAGAGTTGGGTGCCGTCGGCTGCATAGATGGCGGTCTTGATGACTGCTGCTGTAGCTGTGGCGATGTTGCGGATACCGGTGCCCTGACCAACAACTGTAGCTTCGCTCAAACCGCCCATCTCGTTGGCTGCACGTACGCTCCATGTTGCAGAGGCGTCATCAACGATATAGCTAGGAGTGATGGTGAAGTCTACTACCTTGCCGTTCTTGCATACTGCCCAGAGAAGCGCGTAGTCGTTATTGTCCCAAGCGAGGGTTGTGCCGTTCAACTTTACGTTGGTTGGAGCTGAAGCCTGCTCGGTGGCTGCTGTAGGATCCCAGTCATCATCCTGACCCATTATGTTTTCAACAGTGTAGAACGCAGCTTCCTCTGCTGCGAGGATAGGACTTTCTGCTGTTTCATTGCGACGGTTTACATAATTGTCACCATTCTTTGAGTCGTAGGCATCATAAACTTTCTTTCTGTCCTTGAGGTCAACTGTACTACCTGTTGATGTGGTAGAGTTGTACTCTGCGAAACGCTTAGGATATCCGCCACTCATTTCATCCCATCCTGCTGCTGAAGGGATGGCTTCCATCTTGGTGTCAATGTAGAGCGCGATAGGTGTTCCCTTGCCCCATGGACGACCTAAGGTGTAGTTACCATTCAGGTCTTTTGCCTCAGTAGCATCCTTGATGGTACAGTCTTTGAAGATGTAGCCATACTTCTTTGGTTGAGAAGGAACGGCGAGGTAGCCTCCCTTTTCGCAAATCCAGAGTTCTACATTATTATAATATACGTCACCCTTACCGCAAAGGTAGTCGGTACGACCACGAAGGATTCCATCTTCAAAGTAGAATTTACCATTCTGGTTGTTTGATACGTAGGTATCCTGGTAAGCCCAGAGGTTTACGTTCTTGCAGATGGTCTTGTTGCTCTGGTCGTTGAGTACGATGTCGCGACCCTTGTCGTCGCCCATGCTGCTGTACATCTTCAGATCCTGGAAGTAGGTACCCGTAGCTTCCTTCTGCAGGCAGAGTACGTCGCCCTTGCCGATACCTTCCAATACGTTGGCTGGGGTCTTCTTGTTCTCGTTCTTATATTCTGCATCAGGAATGGTGTTGGTCAGAGAGGTGTTGTCCATGCCCTCACCGATGATAGATACGTTTGGCGTATTCATATAAATGGTTGGGTTGGCATAACTCTTACCGTCACCGCCAGTTACCTTGCTGTTTTCATCTGAAGGAATCTTGTAGTCGCCCTGCTTGATGAAGATGCGGAAACGCTTGCTGGTATCTGTACGCTTAGCTGCTGCATCAAGTGCTGCCTTGAAGTCTCCGTCGGTTGGTACGATGAAGTCGTAGAGTGCCTTGGTTACAGCTGGCTTGGTCTTGGTAGTGAAGTTCAGAACGATTTCCTGGTCTGTGGCATTGTCTGTCAAATCGGCTACCGAACCTGCAGCGAGTTTGAAGGTATAAGCCGTAGCGTAGTTCAAACCTTTGTATGCAAAGGTGATGGTCTTGCCGGATACGGCTCCTTCAATCTTTTGTGTGCCGAGTGTAGCGGCTGCGTTGCCGGTGAGTTTTACCTTCTCATCGAAAGTCAGTACAATCTTGCCGTTGGCAGATGCGTTGGTTGCGCCCTCTGCTGGTACGGTGTTTACGAGTACAGGTGCCTTGCCGTCGTTTACGAGCTGGGCAGTACCTGTGATGTAGATACCTGCTATTGCAATTCCGTCGTTGTTGCCTGTTGCTCCCTTGATAGAAGAAGTCTTGTCGGCAATCCAGCGGATGTATACTTCTGACTTGTTGTTGGCATCGGATGGGAGAGTAAACTCTCCGTCTGTCCAGGCTTTGGCTCCTGGCATATTGATGGCACCTACTTTGGTCCAGTCGGTTCCGTTGAGAGAGTATTCTACATTATATGTTTCGTATGCGTTATAATTGTAGAGCATGCTGCTCTTTACCTTGATGTCGGTAAAGGCTGTTGCGTTGACCTTGGTCTGCCAGTAGGTCTCACCCAGTGGCTTGGTGCTGACTGTGGTCCAGTTTACTGCAGCATTCTTTCCTTCGTAGCCGCCTGCGCTGTTGCTCTTGTCGAGCCAACTGTATGCGTTCCCGTCAGCATCACGCAAGATGAGCTGGTCTGCATCGTTGTCTTCTGCAGCGAAGTCTGCTGCTCGACCAGATTTGGCTTCCTTATAGAAGTCCCAGCCTGCGATGAAGTCTTTTGAAGAATATGCTGCTGTGAATGACTGGTCGGCGTTCATATTTATTTTGCGTTCAGCTCCTGTTTCACCATCATTCCAGTTGGTGAAGGTGAGGATGTCGTTGCTGTTGGCTGTGAGAGTTACCTCTGTTCCCTCTTCATACATGTTCTTTCCTTCAACAACGGTTGGGACAGGAGAGGCACTTATCATATAGTCTTTTGCTCCACCTTCAACCTTGTAATTCAAAGCGTAGGTGTTTATCTTCTCAAAGTTTGCCTTCAATGCTGTGTTGGTTGAGATAGAGAAGGTGTATGCTTCATCTGTAGATACCACCTGGTTGTTGGCATCTGTCCAGTTGACAAACTTGTAGCCGAAATTCTTTGTTGCTGTTACGGTGATTGATGTCTCTGCATCAAATACGGTTCCTGCAGGAGATACTTTGACTGTTCCTGCTCCTATGGTTGAAACGGCAGCCGACAGGGTGTACTGTTCAACCTGCTGAACGGTTCCGTTCAAGAGACCATTGATGTGTACATCGGCAAAGCCTTGCTGCTTATTAGAGCCAACGCCGACGGTGCAACTTAGCGTGAAGCCTTCAGTTGATGTCAGTTGGGCTTGCTGCTCGGCAGTGAGCTGGATGACGATATGGTTGGTCAGGTTTTCGTGATCCTTATATTTGTCATCCGCTGTAGTTTTGTTGTCTCTTAATGCCGTGAATTTACCCAAGTCTACAGAAGTTCCGTTGCTAAGTTTGGCGGTTACGGTTACTCCATTTTCTGAATCTGTACCGAATCGGTTTACATAGGTACTGATAGATGTTGGGGTGAATGTAAGACCCTTGCTTGGTTTAACGGTCCATTCTACGGCTTTTGTTGTGCCAACAGGACCGAAACCAGCCATGACCATCTTGTTTCCGTCTTTGTCTTTTGTAGTCTGTGATGTCTTGAGAGAATACTTCAAGTCACCGGTGTTTACGGAAACCAGACTGAAACCATTTTCTGGTGATTTAGTGTACTGCGTAGCGTAGTTGTCGTCATTAAACGGCCATGAAACGCTAGCTTCTTCGTTCTGGTAGGTTTGTGCATTTGCTACTACCATAACAAACAGGGCTATGAGTGAGAGCCCCAATCTTAGTAGATTTCTTTTCATTTGTTTGCCTTTTAGGTTGTTATACTTATTATAATTTTTATTTTCAGTTTATATTTTAAGTTTGTTGGTGCAAAAATACACTTATTATTTCTATTTAAGAACTTTTTGTTTCAATTTTGTTGTAAAAGCTACGTAATCGTTTTCGTAGTTTTAGCTCATTTTGGTTCGTATTTTTCTGAGATTCTCAAAATGATTTATTATTTTTGCCACCGAAATAAACTAGCAAATGAATCAAACTAAAATAAAGTTATTCAGCAACTAATTAATAATATATAAACTTAAAATAAAACGATTATGAAGAAATTCTTTACTCTTATTGCAGCCGTAGCTTTGGCTGCTAGTGTTAATGCTCAGACTTTTAAGTCTTTTGAAAAGACTACCGTGTTTATTACAAATCAGGAGAATGTTACTGCTGGTATTGCTGAGGGCTGGATTGCTGAAGGTAGTGGAAAGACCGCAACAACTAAGACTGGTAGTATTAATCCGGAGACTGGTGAAGAAGAGATATATAAGCAGCCTGGTCTTGATCTAAAGAAGAACAACGATGCTAAGGCTTTCAGTATTTATGTAACTGGTTTGACAAGTCTTACTGCTTATGGTGCAACGACAAGTTCATCTGACACTCGCGATTTATATGTTGTTGCTACTCCAAATGATGGTAGCGCTGCTGTTGAGATTAGTGCTTCTTCTGAGCCTAATGTTACTGCAGTTGCATCTCTTGAATTGGATGCTGCTAAGAAATATACAGTAGTATTCACTGGTGTTAAAGCGGGTGATAAAGAATCTGGTGCAGATATTGCTTTGCATGGTGTTAAGTT
Organism: Segatella copri; assembly: GCF_024330485.1. Classification (GTDB taxonomy): domain Bacteria; phylum Bacteroidota; class Bacteroidia; order Bacteroidales; family Bacteroidaceae; genus Prevotella; species Prevotella copri_L. The sequence goes on from NZ_JANDWX010000001.1 coordinate 114,986, forward strand.
TGTTCCTGGTACATCTACCGGCATTTCTTCAGTAAACGCTGCTGCAGCCAAGAAGGATGGTAAGACCTATAACATGGCTGGTCAGGAGGTTTCTTCTTCTGCCAAGGGTATTGTTATCAAGAACGGTAAGAAGTATGTAAAGTAACAGATTGTATATACATATAAAACAAAAGGAGGGTGTGTCATGGACTTATGACACACCCTCCTTTGTTGTGAATATTTTCTTTTCCATCGGTGAGAATTCAATTAATAGTTTTAAATTCAGTTTACATTATAGTTAATAGTTTATAGGGCAATCTTGCTATACGGCGAAGCCGCTGTAAACTATAAACTGTAAACTGTAAACTAAGTTTTACTTATTCAGTCCCTGCATTTCCATTTCCAGACTAGCCCAGATGAAAGGACCTACGCCCTTGGCATCATTGTCGCGGATAGGCTCGCTCATGTAATAGTCGAAGCTTCCATCGCGCTTGAAGTTTGGCTTCTTGACGTATGGACCAGGGCCAGGGCCGAGTCCGCTGACAGCACAGCAGCGTGTAAGGCAGATGGTCTTGTCAGGATTTACCTGGATGAAGTTGTTCAGGATTCCCTCATAAGCCTTGATACCTGCTTCCTGATATTCCTTGCCGAGGTATCCCTTGCGGTAACCCTTGAGGAGAACATAGGCAAACATGCTTGAAGCGGTGCTCTCGAGGTAGTTGCGAGGATCCTTTACGTCCATCACATCGTACCATACACCCGTCTTCTTATCCTGATATTTCACCACGCTCTTCATTGCCTTATTTAATAAGGTGATGATTTCGCCGCGGCGAGCATAATCTTCAGGCATGGCATCAAGGCATTCGGTCATCGCCATGACGTACCATCCGAGGGCTCTTGCCCAGGTATGCTGGCTCTTTCCGTCTTCCTTGTTTGCCCAGAACTGGCTGTGGGTCTCGTCCCATGCATGCTTCCAGAGCTGGGTCTTCTCATCGTAGGTACGAAGGTCGGTCTTCACAATCTGGTCTACCGCATCGTCGAGAATCTTCTTCGCCTTCTTAGGCTTGAGGTTCTGTACGGCGTAGTTGCAGTAGAAAGGCAGCCCCATGAAGATACCATCGAGCCATACCTGGTTGGCGTAGATAGCCTTGTGCCAGTAAACGCCTTCCTTGGTGCGAGGCTGGTTCTGAAGCTGTTTGAAGAGAGTCTTCAGTGCCAGTTCGCTGCTCTTGCTAGGGAAGAGGTTGTGCATGCGGAGGATGAACTTCGCTGTGCGCACATTGTCGAGGTTGAAATCCTCATATTGGTAGCCTGTGATGTTTCCTTTTTCGTCAATCATCTTGGCTGGATATTCTTTCAGGTAGTTGATAATAGCCTCGTTGTTGGCTTCGGCATCAGCTCCCTTGAAGGTGCTCTTTCCGTCTTTGTAGTGGAGGTAGGTGTCGAGCATACCTTCCATCTCAATGCCCATCACGTAGCTCCAGCGAGGTTTCTTCGGGCTGAAGTCGAGGTTGTATGGGTGGGGAGTGCGCTGCATCTCGCTGTGGGTGAGCCACTCTGAATAGGTCTGGTAAGGACGGTCTTCCTTGTTGAGAACCAGGGAGCCGTTGATGATGAGGTTGTCGAACTTCACATCGCGGGTCTTGCCGGTCATCTTGACAGGCTGCTTGATGACACCATCGAACTTACAGTTCTTTACATGGATATTGTATACGTTTTCTATTTTGTTTCCACCGATGATGAGCACACCGTAGTTGCTCTTCTGGCAGGTAACATCTTCCATGCTCACGTTGCGCACAGTAGGTTCAAATCCGCGGTAGCAAGCCTCTTTTGGCTCATAGTCGAGGTTGATTTTGAGCACGGCTTCCTTGCATTGGCCTACGGTAACCTTGCGCATGTGGATGTTCTGGATGAGTCCGCCGCGGCAGTTGTTGGTCTTGATGCGGAGGATGCGCTCCAGATGAGGAGAGTCCATCTCGCAGTTTTCGGCGTATACATTCTCGCATCCGCCTGAAATCTCGGAACCGATGACTACGCCACCATGTCCGTCTTCCATCCGGCAGTTGCGGATGATGATGTTTCTGGATGGTTGGTTCCAGAGACGACCGTCGTTGTTTCGTCCGCTCTTGATGGCGATGCAGTCGTCGCCGGTGTGGAAGATACAGTTCTGTATGAGTACATTCTCGCATGCTTCAGGGTCGCATCCGTCTCCGTTAGGTCCTTCGTTCCATACGGTTACGCCGTCTACTGTGATGTTCTTGCAGAGCAGAGGGTGCATCACCCAGAAAGGTGAATTGATCATCTTGACATCCTTGATGAGGATGCGCTCAGAGCGTACGAAGTTGACGAGCTGAGGGCGGAGCCCCTGTCCCATGCCGAACTTGCGTTCGTCAAAAGGCACACCGTCTTCAGCCATCTTCAGCAGTCTGGCACGTGATCCCATCTTCTGGTGTTCCTTGGTTACGCCCTCCTTATATCCGAATCTGGCATTACCGTTCATTGGCCACCATGTATCGTTGTTACCACCTCCATCGATGGTACCTTTACCAGTGATGGCGATGTCGGTAACCTTGTAGGCATAGATGCATGGAGAATAGTTCCAGCATGCGATGCCCTCCCATGAGGTGCGTACCAGCGGATAGAGTTTCGGTTCGAAGGCAAACTGCAGTACGGCTCCTTCTTCGAGGTGGAGGTCAACGAAACTCTTCATCTCAATGGCTCCTGTGCGCCAGGTACCTTTCGGGATAACTACAGTACCGCCACCTTTTTTAGAAACGAGGGCGATGAGCTTGTTGATAGCCTTCTGGTTCTGTGCAGCCGAAGCGTTCTGCTTGGCTCCATAGGCAGAAATAGCATACTTCTTAGCTGCCTGCTTGATGCCTGGCAACTGTATGCTCTGTTCAATGCGCTGATATTCAGCATCGTTCCATCCGTCGGCCCAAGCGCAGGATGGGATGAGAAGCAGAGCAACGAGTAAGGTCTTAAAGAATTTCTTCATTGTCTTTGTTCTAGTTTTATGATTATTTGTATTTATGAATTCGTTTGTATTGATCTGTTTTATTCGTTTGTCGGGTCTTACGTTTAACACATCGCTGCAAAGATACGAATTTTATTTGTAAAACAGGTGCTGGTAATGTTAAAATTAAATGTTTTTGGAAAAATGTTTGGTGTTTTGAAAATAAAATGTTACCTTTGCAACGATAATTAACATTATTAACGCAATAAATACTGGGTAGCCTATTAGATAGACATTTACTTAATGAATAAAATAAAATTAAGAAAATGAGTAAACTCAATGAAATGACAGACGAAGAGTTGGCCCTGGCTTATGTCGGGGGCGACAACAGAGCCTTTGACCTGTTGCTTTCCCGCAACGAGGTGAAACTTTTCTCTTATATCCTTTTCGTGGTTCACGATGAGGATCTGGCGAATGATATCTTCCAGGAGACATTCGTAAAGGCAATCAGTCGTTTACATGCTGGCCAGTATTCCAGTTCGGGCAAATTTATTTCGTGGTTAATGCGCATAGCGCATAATGTCATCATCGACGGTTATCGCAGTCAGTGTGTGTTCCGCATGGTAGAACAGGGGAACGATAATGATCTTTCCTGTCTGCGCGGCGAAGATTTTCAGGCAGACTGTGCTGAGCAGGAGATGGTACGCAAACAGGTGCTCCGTGATGTGAAGAAACTGGTAGACTTTCTGCCGGCTCCACAACGCGAAGTGGTTTATATGCGTTTTTATCAGCAGATGTCTTTCAAGGATATAGCCGAGTGTACCAATGTGAGTATCAATACGAGTCTGGGAAGAATGCGTTATGCGCTCCTTAACCTCCGCAAGATGGCTAAGGAGCACAATATCTATCTGAATCTTGATTAGTGGAGTTCTTTCAAGGCATGGATGGTAGCATAAGGGTCTGTGCTCTTGAATACATAACTTCCGCTTACCAGCACGTCTACTCCGGCTTTTACCAGTCTTGGAGCAGTTTCTGCCTGCACGCCGCCATCTACCTCGATGAGTGCCTGGCTTCCGCTCTCTTTGATGAGCTGGCGCAGACGGCCTATCTTCTTGATGGTGTTCTCGATGAATTTCTGTCCGCCGAAGCCTGGGTTAACGCTCATCAAAAGTACCATGTCTACATCGCAGATGATGTCTTCCAGCACACATACCGGGGTAGAAGGGTTGAGGGTAACTCCTGCCTTCATGCCTGCTGCATGAATCTGCTGGATGGTGCGGTGCAGATGGGTGCAGGCCTCGTAGTGCACGTTCATCATCATGGCACCGAGCTTGGCAGTCTGCTCAATGTAATTTTCCGGGTGCTGAATCATGAAGTGAACATCGAGGGGCTTGGTGCACACCTTGCTCACGGCTTCTATTACAGGGAAGCCGAACGAGATGTTGGGCACGAAGACACCATCCATCACATCGAGGTGGAGCCAGTCGGCCTCACTCTTGTTAATCATCTCTATATCACTCTTCAGGTCAATGAAGTTGGCTGAGAGCAATGAAGGGGATACCATTGTTTTCATCTTTCTTCTTCTTTTAGTTAGGATAGCACACCTTTAGCTTCCCATTTTGCACCATGGTATGATAGGAGTAGGCTATCTGCTTGATGAAGTAGATGGTCTGAGCCGAAGGTCTCATTTTCTTTGGTGTAAATACTTGCTTCATAGGCGTGAATCTTTAAATTTGAATAATACTTCTTGTTATTTGTTGATTTCAGAACGGGCATGTCTTGAGGATGAGTTTTCCTCTTTCCGTAACCTGTTCTCTAAATAAATAACGGCGTATTGGGAAATTTATTACATTCAGGCGATTTTTTTTCTTTTTCTTTCTCCCTATATATAATAAGGTATAGTGGAGAAAACGTGAGACGAAAGTGGAGAAAAAGGGGCGCTGGATGATAAAATAGTGTTAAATCTTAAAATTTCTCGACAAAAAGTTTGTAGTTTAAAAGAAAAACTGTACTTTTGCAGTAGAAATGAAGAACGAAGGAGAATCTTTTTGTTAAAAAGAAAGAAACGCCTCGTTTTTGGTAGTAACAAACAATTAAAAGAAAAAGCAATATGAATACATTCGTATCTACATCATGGTGGTGGCGTAACTCAAGATTCCAAAAGTCGTGAGTCGAGACGCCGTATGTGGATGTGAACAACATAATATACTAGGGGCCTGCCGTAACTTACGACAGGCCCCTTTTCTTTTACAACGAAAAATAAAAATAAAAAATATAGGAGATATTAACTATGGAAATGAAGGACATTTTGAACAGAATGTTGAACCACGAGGAACTTTCTCGTGAGGAAACCCGAGACATCATTGTAGGAATCACCAAGAGTGAATTTCCTGAGGAACAGATTACAGCCTTGCTCACCGGTTTGCAGATGAGAGGCGTAACGGTAGATGAACTGCTCGGTTTCCGTGACGGAATTCTTGCCACAGGCGTGCCAGCCATCCTGGATTGCGACCGCTACATTGACGTGGTGGGAACCGGTGGCGACCGCAAGAATACCTTTAACATTTCTACTACTTCCTGCTTCGTCATTGCGGGTGCGGGTTACAAGGTGGCAAAGCACGGCAACTATGCGGCTACTTCGGTGAGCGGTGCCAGCAACGTCATCAAGAACCACGGTGTTCAGTTTACCGATGATATAGACAAGCTGAACCGCAGCATCAACGAGGCAGGCATCGTTTATCTTCATGCTCAGCTCTTCGCCAAGGCAATGAAGTTTGTAGGTCCTGTCCGCAAGGCTTTGCAGTTTCCTACCGTGTTCAACCTGTTAGGTCCTCTTGTAAATCCTAGTCAGCCTAAGTGCCAGTTGCTGGGGGTAGCCAATCTCGACCAGATGCGCCTCTACAACCAGGTTTACCAGAAGTTGGGCATCGACTACGGCATTGTGAACAGCATCGACGGATATGATGAAATTTCACTCACCAGCGACTTCAAGGTAACCACCAACAATTATGAGAAGATCTTCAAGCCTCAGGATCTCGGTTTCGAGATAGCCAAACCGGAAGAGGTGCGAGGCGGAGCAACCGAGGAAGAGGCTAAGGACATCTTTGATGCAGTGCTTGAAAACCGTGCCCTCCCAGCCCAGAAGAACATCGTTCTCGCCAATGCAGCCTTCGGCATCCAGGTAATGGAGAAGGGACAGAAGAGCATAGAGGAATGTGTGGAGATAGCAAGAGAGAGCATTGACTCGGGTAAGGCACTCGCTACCTTCAAGAAATTCGTAGAGATCAACAGTTAAAGGTAAAAGGGTAAAAAGGTAAAAAGAGCCTTAACCCCTTTGTACCCCCGTTCCCAGCGATTCCATCGCTGGTCTCCCAAGTCTTTATCTTAAATAAAAAAACGAAAAAAATGGCTGATATTTTAGAGGAAATTGTGGCTCATAAAAGAATAGAGATTGAGCAGCGCAAGCGCTTTATCCAGCCACGGCAGATGATAACCCTCACCGAGCAGAAGATGCAGGAGGATGGGGGACGGGTGCCGGGCGGAAGCATGAAGGAGGCACTGATGAACTCGGAGACGGGAATCATCGCTGAATTCAAGCGCAAATCGCCTTCCAAGGGCTGGATCAAACAGGAAGGTAAGCCGAGCATCATCCCGCTCGCCTACCAGCAGAACGGAGCCTCGGCGCTCAGCATCCTCACCGACATTGATTACTTTGGAGGATATGATGAGTATATTCAGGAGGCGCGCCATGTGGGCGTTACCCTACCTATCTTATATAAGAACTTCGTGGTAGAGGAATACCAGCTGCTGCAGGCGAGATACTGCGGAGCTTCTGCCGTTCTGCTCATTGCGGCCTGCCTGACCAAGGAGGAGTGTAAGCAACTCATGAACATGGCACACCAGCTGGGCATGGAGGTACTGCTCGAGATGCATAATGAGCGCGACTTCGAGTATGCTGAACTGGAACCGGATATGTATGGCATCAACAACCGAAATCTTGGAACCTTCTTTACGGATGTGGAGAACAGCTTCAGATTGGCAGAGAAACTTCCGAAGGATGTGTGCAGGGTGAGCGAGAGTGGCATCTCCAACCCGCAGACGGTTCTCCGGTTGAGAGAAGAAGGCGGCTTCAGAGGTTTCCTGATGGGCGAACAGTTCATGAAACAGGCAGACCCGGGCGTGGCGCTTCAAGAGTTTATTAAGCAGTTGAAACAATAAAGAAAATGTTAGTAAAGGTTTGTGGAATGCGTGAACCTGATAATGTAAAGCAGGTTGCGCAACTCGGCGTTGATATGATGGGATTTATCTTTTATCCTAAGTCTCCACGGTATGCCAGTCATGTGCTGGCTCGCTCTGATGCTGACCGCAATGTGTGCCGAGTGGGAGTCTTCGTGAATGATTCCATTTCCAATATGTTGGATAAGATTCATTCATTCTCTCTGAATGCGGTGCAGATGCATGGAAATGAGAGCAGGGAACTGTGTGAGCAGCTGCGTGCAGCAAAGGGGAATATGAAGATAATCAAAGCCATTAGTGTTTCCAATGCCGGGGACATTCAGAAATATAAGGAGTATGTAGGCGCTGTTGACTACTTCCTTTTCGACACCAAATGTAAGACGGTGGGCGGAAGTGGTCAGCAGTTTGACTGGCAGGTACTGGATGAATATGATGGCGATGTTCCATTCCTGTTGAGTGGCGGCATCGGTCCGGAAGATGCTTCCCGCATCCTGTCTTTCCATCATCCCCGATGCGTAGGAATCGACCTCAACTCCAAGTTTGAGATAGAACCGGGACTGAAGGATGTAGAGAAACTCAAGGAATTCCTTTTAAAGGTAAAAAAGTAAAAAGGTAAAAAAATAAAAAAGTAAAAAAATGAATAAGATAAATGCATTATTTGCACACAATAAAGACCGCAAGCTTTTGAGCTTGTATTTCTGCGCCGGATGTCCAACTTTGGAAGGTACCGGTGATGTAATTAAGGCGATGGAGCGCAAGGGGATAGATATGATTGAGGTAGGAATCCCTTTCAGTGATCCGTTGGCTGATGGTCCTGTTATCCAGAGTGCCGGAACCGTGGCTCTGAAGAACGGAATGACGGTGAAGAAACTCTTCGCTCAGTTGAAGGAAATCAAGGATGAAGTGCAGCTTCCACTCGTGCTGATGGGTTATCTGAACCCTATCATGCACTACGGCATTGAGGCTTTCTTCAAGAGCTGCGTAGAGAGCGGAGTGAGCGGCACCATCATCCCAGACCTTCCCTTTGATGATTATCTGAAGGTGGTAAAACCCATAGCCGACAAGTATGACATCCGTGTCATCATGATGATTACCCCTGAAACCAGCGAGGAGCGCATCCGTTTCATCGATGAGCTTACCGATGGTTTCATCTACATGGTCAGCTCCGCGAGCATCACGGGCGCCCAGAGCAGTTTCGGCGATGCCAAGTTGGCTTATTTCAACCACATCAATGGCATGAATCTGCGCAACCCACGCATGATTGGTTTCGGCATCAGCAACAAGCAGACGCTTACCAGTGCTCAGGATAATGCAGCGGGAGCCATCATTGGCAGTAAGTTTGTAACCCTGCTCAATGAAACCGGTGATCCGGATAAGGCTTTAGAGGGGCTTTTTGAGTGCCTCGAAAAGTAGTTGATAGTTAACAGCGGCTTCGCTGTATAGCAGGCTTGCTCTATAAACTATAAATAATAAATTATAAACTAAGTATTATGTATCAAGTTGACGAAAAAGGATTTTTTGGAAAATTCGGAGGAGCTTATGTTCCTGAGATATTATATAAATGTGTAACCGAGTTGCAGCAGGCTTACAAGCCAATCATTGAGAGCGAGGAGTTCAAGAAGGAATACCGTGCGCTGCTCAAAGATTATGTGGGCCGCCCTTCACCTCTTTATTATGCCAAGCGCATGAGCGAGAAGTACGGATGCCAGCTCTATCTGAAGCGCGAGGACCTGAACCATACCGGTGCACACAAAATTAACAACACCATCGGTCAGATTCTCATGGCCAAGAAGATGGGCAAGACCCGCATCATTGCCGAAACCGGAGCCGGACAGCACGGTGTGGCTACCGCTACGGTATGCGCCCTGATGAACATGAAGTGTGAGATTTTCATGGGTGCCACCGATGTGGAACGCCAGCATACCAACGTAGAGCGTATGAAGATGCTGGGAGCCAAGGTGAACCCTGTGCGCACCGGCAACATGACGCTGAGCGATGCCTGCTCTGAGGCCATACGCGACTGGTGCTGCCACCCACAGGATACCTTCTACATTGTAGGTTCTACCATGGGTCCGCACCCTTATCCAGACATTGTTGCCAAGATGCAGAGCGTAATCTCTGAAGAACTGAAATGGCAGCTTGAGGAGAAGATAGGCCGCAACTATCCTGATTACCTCATCGCCTGTGTGGGTGGCGGAAGCAACGCTGCCGGAACCATCTACCACTACATTGATGATGACCGCGTGAAGATATATCTGGCTGAGGCTGCCGGACACGGAATAGATACCGACTATACCGCTGCCACCATGCACTGTGGCACAGAAGGCATCATCCACGGAGCCCGTACCCTCGTGATGCAGACCGAGGACGGACAGATAGAGGAAGCCTTTACCATCAGTGCCGGTCTCGACTATCCGGGCATCGGCCCTATGCACGCCGACCTTGCCACATCGGGCAGGAGTCATGTGCTCGCCATTAAGGATGATGAGGCCATCTACGCCGGTTACGAGCTCACCCGCATGGAGGGCATCATTCCGGCTATTGAGAGTGCGCACGCCGTGGCAGCCCTGAAGAAGATGAAGTTCAAGAAGGATGATGTGGTGGTGCTCACCGTATCAGGCCGTGGCGACAAGGATGTAGAAACGTATTTGAGCCATAAGGAAATGGCAGGAGAGTACGGAAACTTCTAATAGCAAAGATTTAATTTTTAAAATGGCAAAGTTTAGTTACAAGACAGTTACCCGCAAGATTCTCGCCGACCTCTATACGCCGGTGGGAGTCTACATGCGACTGAGAGATATTTATCCGCAGTCGGCTCTGATGGAGAGTTCCGACTATCATGGCTCCGAGAATTCGCGCTCCTTCATCGGTGTGCATCCGCTGGCAAGCATCGCCGTGAGTCATGGTGAGGTCATCAAGACCTATCCCGACGGAAGAGTAGAGAAAGAGCAGCTTCCGGCCTTCGGTGCCGGTCAGGGTGAGGAGTGCAAACTCGCCATCTCAAAGAGTATCAACGACTTCATCTCTTCCTTCCATGTAGAGGGCGAGAGCAAGGAGTTCTGCGGACTCTATGGATTCACCACCTTCAATGCGGTGAGATATTTTGAGAACATCCCTGTTAAGGATACCACCATGGAGAAGAATGATGCGCCCGACATCTATTACATCATGTATAAGGACATCATCGTCTTCGACCATTTCAATAACATCATGGAACTCATTGCGCTGAGCGAGGAATTCGGCTCAGAGGAGGGAAGAGATGCTTCACTTACCGAGCTCGACGAACTGCTTAAGGCGGTGAACAAGGCAAATGTGAAGCCTTATGATTTCCACCCTGTGGGCGAAACCTTTTCTACTCTCACCGATGAGGAGCACAAGGCAAACATACGCCGATGCATACAGCACTGCCTGCGCGGAGATGTATTCCAGATTGTGGTGAGTCGCCGCTTCGTACAGAAATATGAGGGCGATGATTTCAAACTCTACCGTGCGTTGCGCAGCATCAACCCTTCGCCTTACCTCTTCTATTTCGACTTCGGCGGTTTCCGCATCTTCGGTTCTTCGCCTGAAACCCATAACCGCATTGTGGGCAATAAGGCGTTCATCGACCCGATTGCCGGAACCACCCGACGCACAGGAGATATGGAGCAGGACCGCAAGGCTGCCGAATTCCTGCGCAACGACCCGAAGGAGAATGCCGAGCACGTGATGCTGGTAGATCTGGCACGCAATGATCTGAGCCGCAACTGTCATGGGGTGAAGGTCGATTTCTACAAGGATATGCAGTTCTACAGTCATGTTATCCATCTTGTGAGCCGTGTGAGCGGAGAGTTGGATGAGCATGCCGACCACATCAAGGAGTTTATTGATACCTTCCCTGCCGGCACGCTGAGCGGTGCGCCTAAGGTGAGAGCGATGCAGATTATATCAGAGCTGGAGCCTCACAACCGCGGTGCCTACGGAGGCTGTATCGGCTTCATAGGTCTGAACGGCGACCTGAATCAGGCCATCGTGATACGTACCTTCATCAGCCGAAACGGCGAACTCTGGTTCCAGGCGGGTAGTGGAGTAGTGGCAAAGAGCAATGATGAGTATGAGCTAGAAGAGTGTAACAACAAGCTCGGTGCGCTGACCAAGGCGATTCACATTGCTGAAGAATTGTAATAGTGATTAATTATTAGTGATTAGTGATTATTTCTCGCTGATTGTACTCAATAATCAATAATAAATAACAAAAGATGAAAGTAGTAATCATAGATAATTACGATTCCTTTACCTATAATCTTGCCCATCTGGTAAAGGAGTTGGGAGCTGATGTTACGGTGTTCCGCAACGACCAGTTCCTGTTGCCGGAGCTGGAGCGCTTCGACAAGATCATTCTGAGTCCGGGTCCGGGCATTCCGTCGGAGGCGGGACTGCTGATGGATGTTATCCGCAAGTATGCAGGCCGCAAGCCGATGCTGGGCGTATGTCTGGGTCATCAGGCCATAGGCGAGGCGTTTGGAGCCAAGCTTACCAATCTTTCTGAGGTGTATCATGGAGTGGCAACCCCTTGCACCCAGTTTGGCAACGATGTTATTTTCGACGGGTTGGACAAGCGCATAGAGATTGGCAGATACCACTCTTGGGTGGTAGACCGCTCGGGATTCCCTGACTGCTTGGACGTTACGGCAGTAAGTGATGATGGTTGCATCATGGGTCTGAAGCATAAGAACTATGATATTCATGGTATCCAGTTTCATCCGGAAAGCGTGCTGACGCCAGACGGCAAGAAGATGGTGAAAAACTGGTTGGAAAAAGCTTAATGACCTTAATGACCAATGACCTTAATGACCACCATGACCGCATGGTGGTTGTTGAGGTTTTTTGTTTTATGATAAGAAGAAGCAAAGCCTGACGCTCTCTCGAGTGCCAGGCTTTTACAATTAACAATTTTAATTCTCGCTACAATCCTCTCACGAGTTTCACGAGTGGAATCTAACCTGAAAGAGTACCTTTCCCAATAAAGGAAAGGTCTCTAATAACCTTCTTAATCTTTAAAAATATTTACATATCCCAAGCCACAGCACTCGCACCGAGTACGGCAGCAGAACTACCATCAAGGGTAGAAACAAGGAATTTAGCCTTACCCTTGAAGGTGCGGAGCACGTGCTCATCATAAGCCTTCTGGATAGGTTTCATGATGAGGTCGCCAGCCTTGGTCAGACCACCGAAGAAGACGAAAGCCTCTGGTGAAGAGAAGGCTGCGAAATCAGCACAAGCCTCACCGAGCATCTTGCCGGTAAACTCGTATACACGCAGTGCCAGCTTGTCGCCCTTGCCTGCAGCAACGCTCACATCATAAGATGTAATATCCTCAGGGTTCATCTCGCGGAGCAATGAAGGTTCATCGCTCTTCTCGAGGAACTCGCGTGCTGTGCGAGCCACACCAGTGGCAGAGCAGTAAGCTTCGAGACATCCTGTACGGCCGCATCCGCAGATACGACCCTCTTTGCCACGTACCATGGTAACGTGACCCAATTCGCCTGCGAATCCGTCGCAGCCGTAAACCATCTGTCCGTTGATGACGATACCAGAGCCAACGCCTGTACCGAGCGTAACGTCGATGAAGTTTTTCATGCCTCTTGCTACACCGTATGTCATCTCGCCGAGCGCAGCAGCGTTGGCATCATTGGTCATACCTACAGGCAAGCCGCCGAGGGCTTTGCTGAACAAGTTGGCCAATGGTACCACTCCGTCGTGTGCCCAAGGAAGATTTGGAGCGAATTCAATGGTTCCATTATAATAGTTTGCGTTTGGCGCACCGATACCCATTGCCTTAATCTTGTCAATGCCGCCTACCGTATCAATGATAGGCTGGAGAGCTTCTACGGCTGCCTTCACATAGTCTTCAACCTTTTTGTAACCGCCTGTCTTGATGGCAGTTGTTGCTTTGATCTCTCCGCGAGCATCTACGATGCCGAAAACTGAATTTGTACCGCCGAGGTCAAGGCCTATTACGTACGGTTTAAGTGTATTATCTGTCATGTTAATTATTTAAAATTAGTTAGAATTATTTTATTTCTCGGCAAAGATACTGAAAACTTTTGAATCTCGTTTATTTTTAAATATAAAAAATTTTAATTTTTTTTTTTTTTTTTCTGCCAGACGATTTGCTGTCCGAAGTTTCTCTGTTGCCCTAAATCCTGTTTATATTCATGCAGAACATCCGCATAATCCGTGTAATCCGTGCCCGAAAATATAAAAAACGGATATAAAATGAACTTTTAGGCGAAAAAATTGTGCTTTGTGCCCGAAATTTTGTAACTTTGCCGACTGTTAGAAATTGTAACGATACTAAGATGAATTTAGCATTTCCAATTGAGATAAACATCCTTGACTTCATATTCAAAGGAATTGTCATCGGTGTTCTTGCCTCAGCCCCTATGGGGCCGGTAGGCATCCTTTGCATCCAGCGTACACTCAACAAGGGTCGCTGGTATGGGTTTGTAACAGGTGTGGGTGCCGCATGCAGCGACATTGTATATGCTCTGTTTACAGGCTTGGGCATGAGTTTTGTGATGGATTTTGTGAGCAACTCCGAGAACAAGTTCTATCTTCAGATTTTCGGCAGTCTGATGCTCCTCGTGTTCGGAATCTACTGCTTCAAAAGCGACCCGATGAAGAACATGCACAAGTCGAGCAACAAGCAGGGTACCCTGATGCACAACGGCATCACGGCGTTCCTCGTAACACTCTCCAATCCGCTCATCGTGTTCCTCTTCATGGCCACCTTCGCGCAGTTTGCTTTCGTCGTACCGGATATGCCGGTAGAAATGGGAGTAGGGTATCTCAGCATCGTCTTCGGAGCCCTGCTGTGGTGGTTCGGACTCACCTGGCTCGTCGACAAGATAAGGAACAAGTTTGATACCAACGGCATCGTCATAATCAATAAGGTAATAGGCAGCGTGGTCATCATCTTCTCCATCATCGCTCTCTTCGGCACGATTTTCAATCTGTATCATCTGCCGGAATTTTAAAAGTCCTTAAACAGGTCTTTAAACACCCCTTCAATCAGAAGAAGGCAAAGCATAAAGTTCAAAAGTTAACAGTTCAAAGTTTATGTTTGTAGCACAAGAATTAAGAAAGAAAAGTATCGCAGAATACTTATTATATATGTGGCAGATTGAGGACATCATCCGAGCTTACGGATGCTCGCTGCCTGTCATCAAGAAAAATTATGTAGACCGGTTCGACTTTACACCTGAGCAGCGCGAGGAAGAACTCGACTGGTTTGGCAACCTGATTCGCATGATGAACGAGGAGGGAAAGCGCGAGGGAGGACACCTTAATATTAATAAGGTGATACTCAAGGACGTCATTGACCTGCACGGCATGCTGCTGCAGAGCACCAAGTTTCCTATCTACAATGCCGAATATTACAAGGTGCTGCCTTTCATCGTAGAGCTGCGCCAGCGGGGCGACAAGGATCTCAACGAGATTGAAACCTGCCTCGATGCCCTCTATGGTGTGATGATGCTGCGCCTGCAGAAGAAGGAAATTACGCCCGAAACCGAAAGGGCCATCAAGGAGATTACCGTCTTCATTGGTCTGCTCAGCGATTATTACATCAAAGACCGAACCGAGGGACTCAAGTTTGATGATGACGACATGTAGGGATTAGTTATTAGTGATTACTTTTTAAGAATATACATTATTATATATATACAACAGGATGAACGAAATAGAAAGAAGAAGAACATTTGCTATTATCTCTCACCCGGATGCTGGTAAGACAACATTGACCGAGAAGTTTCTGCTTTTCGGTGGACAGATTCAGGTGGCAGGTGCCGTAAAAAATAACAAGATTCGCAAAACTGCGACTTCTGACTGGATGGATATTGAGAAACAGCGTGGTATCTCGGTATCTACATCTGTAATGGAATTTGATTATCTCCCTGCCGGACAGGAGGGAGAACCTTATAAGGTGAATATCCTGGATACTCCAGGTCACCAGGACTTCTGCGAGGATACCTACCGCACACTTACAGCCGTAGATTCAGCCATCATCGTGGTTGACTCTGCCAAGGGTGTGGAGGCACAGACCCGCAAACTCATGGAGGTGTGCCGCATGAGAAATACCCCGGTAATCATCTTCATCAACAAGATGGACCGTGAGGGACGCGACCCGTTTGATGTGCTCGACGAGTTGGAAGCAGAGCTCAAAATCAAGGTTCGCCCGCTGAGCTGGCCTATCGGTCAGGGCGCCCGTTTCAAGGGCGTTTACAACATCTACGAGCATCAGCTGAATCTCTTTACCCCTAACAAACAGCGAGTTACCGAGAAGGTAGAGGTAGACATCCAAAGTTCAGAACTCGACGAGCGGGTTGGTGAACGTGAGGCTGCACAACTGCGTGAGGAACTAGAACTGGTAGATGGTGTTTACCCTGAGTTTGAGGAAGAAACCTACCGTTCGGCCGAGGTAGCACCTGTGTTCTTCGGTTCGGCACTGAACAATTTTGGTGTTCAGGAACTCCTCGACTGTTTTGTTCATATTGCTCCATCTCCTAGACCCACCCAGGCAGAGGAGCGACTGGTGAAGCCTGAAGAACCTAAGTTCAGTGGTTTCATCTTCAAGATTACAGCCAATATTGATCCAAACCACCGCTCCTGCATCGCTTTCTGTAAGATATGCTCGGGCAAGTTTGTGAGAAATCAGCCATATTACCACGTGCGCTTGGATAAGAACGTGCGTTTCTCTTCGCCTACCCAGTTCATGGCACAGCGCAAGAGTACCATTGACGAGGCTTATCCGGGTGATATTGTAGGTTTGCCAGACAACGGTATTTTCAAGATAGGAGATACGTTGACGGAGGGAGAGAAGATGCATTTTCGCGGTTTGCCAAGCTTCTCTCCACTCCTTTTCAAGTACATCGAGAATGATGACCCGATGAAGAGCAAGCAGTTCCAAAAGGGATTGGAGCAGCTCATGAACGAGGGTGTGGCGCAGCTCTTCGTCAACCAGTTCAACGGCCGCCGCATCGTGGGCACGGTTGGTCAGCTGCAGTTCGAGGTTATCCAGTACCGCCTGGAGAACGAGTACAACGCCAAGTGCCGCTGGGAGCCCGTGCATCTTCACAAGGCTTGCTGGATAGAGGCAGATGACGAGAAGGAACTCGAGAGCTTCAAGAAGCGCAAGTACCAGTACATGGCCAAGGATATTGAGGGGCGCGATGTCTTTCTTGCCGATTCGGGCTACGTGTTGAGCATGGCGCAGCAGGATTTTGAACACATCAAGTTCCATTTCACATCGGAATTCTAAATCAATGTAAAAAAGATGGATGAAGAAATTCTAGATTACAACGAGCAGAAAGAGGGATGGGTCAGTAAGATGGTGGATTGGCAGAAAAAACATATTTCTGACCGCCAGATGACCCTTATCCTGGCTTTTATCATCGGCCTTCTGGCGTCGGTGGCAGGATATTTCCTGCACGGCATCGTGCACGAAATACAGCTGCTGCTCACTTCGGGATTCAACCAGAGCACCTACAACCTGCTCTTCCTGCTCTTCCCGATTGTGGGCATTTACCTCACCATGCTCTTTATTAAATATGTGGTCAGAGATAATATTTCCCACGGTATCACCCGTGTGCTTTACGCCATCTCTACCAAAAATTCCAAGCTCAAGGCCCACAACTGCTGGTCATCGGTGGTGGCATCAGGTATCACCATCGGTTTCGGTGGTTCCGTGGGAGCCGAGGCTCCTATTGTGCTCACGGGTTCGGCCATCGGGTCAAACCTGGGGCAAATTTTCCGCATGGACAAGAAAACCATGATTCTGCTGGTGGGCTGTGGCGCCTCTGCAGCCATTGCTGGAATCTTTAAGGCGCCTATTGCCGGACTCGTGTTTACGCTTGAAGTGCTGATGGTAGACTTGAGCATGGCTTCCTTGCTGCCTATCCTTATCAGTTGTGTAACAGCTACTTGCTTTACCTACATCCTGATGGGATCCAAGAGCCTTTTCGATTTTACGCTTACCAGTCCGTGGGCGCTCGACCGCGTGCCTGCCTGCTTGTTATTGGGCATCTTTTGCGGTTTGGTGAGCCTTTATTTCATGCGCACCATGTCGGCATGCGAGGGCTTCTTTGCCAAGCTTTCGCCTTATCCATACGTAAAGCTGCTCTTTGGTGGACTGATTCTGAGTTCGCTCATCTTCCTCTTCCCTTCGCTCTATGGCGAGGGATATTCGGCTGTCAACGTGCTGCTGAAGGGACAGAATGTGGAAGACTGGGGGCAGGTGATGAGCCGTTCGCTCTTCTACGGGCACAACCAGCTGCTCATCCTCTACATCGCCTTGGTAACCTTTACCAAGGTTTTTGCCACCTCGGCCACCAATGGTAGTGGCGGATGCGGTGGTACCTTTGCTCCTTCGCTCATTATCGGAGGTTTTGCCGGTTTCCTCTTTGCGCGTCTCTGGAATGTGAATCAGGTAGGTGTCTATGTTCCTGAGCAGAACTTTACACTGATGGGTATGGCGGGCCTCATTACGGGCGTGATGCATGCCCCGCTTACGGGCATCTTCCTCATCGCCGAACTCACGGGCGGCTACCAGCTCTTCATGCCGCTGATGATAGTGTGCATCTCTTCGCTGCTCACCATCAGCATCTTCGAGAGTCACAGCATCTACGCCCTGCGTCTGGCTAGAGAGGGCAAGCTGCTCACCCACCATATTGACAAGGCTGCGCTCACCCTGCTGGGCATGCAGGATGTCATTGAGAAAGATTATCATCCGGTAGGTCCGGATCTGCCGATGAGCAAGCTGGTGAGTGAGATAAGTCGCAGTAACAACAACTTTCTGCCTGTTTTGGATCAGGCGGGTGTGCTGTTGGGAGTAATAGATATTACGAAGATTCGCCACATCATCTTCCGCACCGAATTGTATCAGCATTTCACCGTGCGTCAGCTGATGATGCAGCCTTCTGCAGTTCTTACCGAACATGACAGTATGGACGAGGTGATGCAGAAATTTGATAAAACCGATACCGCCCAACTGCCTGTGGTTGATGTGGCAGGCGTACTGAAGGGTTACATCAGCCGTACTAGAATCTATTCCATGTACAGGCAGATAGTAGCGGATATGTCGGCAGAGTAGGAGTTTTAAGTGAAGAGTGAAGAACGAAGAGTGAAGAATTCAACGGCTTTGCTGGTTTTATTTTAAAATATTAGTGTTTTATGGAGAAGAAGGATTTGAGAATTGTTTTCATGGGAACACCGGAGTTTGCGGTGGAATCCCTCAAGCGCCTGGTAGAGGGCGGTTACAACGTGGTGGCTGTGGTTACGCAGCCTGATAAACCGGTGGGCAGACATCAGGATACGCTGCAACCTTCGCAGGTTAAGCAGTATGCCGTAGAGCATGGTTTACCGGTGCTGCAGCCTGTAAAGATGAAGGACCCTGACTTTGTGGAGCAGTTGCGTTCTTATCAGGCTGACTTGCAGGTGGTAGTTGCTTTCCGCATGCTGCCTGAGGTGGTTTGGGCGATGCCGAAATATGGTACATTTAATGTGCATGCAGCCCTCCTTCCGCAGTATCGCGGTGCGGCGCCTATCAACTGGGCAGTGATTAATGGCGAGAAGGAGACGGGTGTTACCACCTTCTTCCTCGACCACGATATTGATACCGGTCGCATCATCCTGCAGAAACGTTTTCCTATTCCGGAGACGGCAAATGTGGAGTATGTTTACGACGGGTTGATGCATCTTGGTGCTGAACTGGCGCTGGAAACCATTGATGCGCTCATCGCTGCCGATGGCAATATCGGTTCCATTCCTCAGAGCGAAATGATAGGACAGGGTGCCGAACTCAAGCCGGCTCCGAAAATCTTCAAGGATATCTGCCGCATCGACTTCCACAAGCCTGCTAAGCAGGTGTATGATTTCATCCGCGGTCTTTCTCCATACCCTGGTGCATGGACTGAAATTAAGAAGAAGGAGACTGTAGTATTCTTTGACGATCCTAAGGGAGATGATGATTACGTGAGGTTCCCTGAGCCTACTACTCATCCATCCCATAAGCAGAGTACACAGAAAATTCAGGTACTTAAGATATTTTCTACCCGTCTTTCATGTATGAAGCGTGGTGATGCGCCTGTGGGATCGCTCCGCGTTGAGGGGAAGTCGTTACAAGTAGCCTGCCTTGATGAATGGCTCATTATTCAGGAGTTGCAGCTCAGTGGCAAGAAACGCATGGATGCTTCTGCTTTTCTCAATGGTATGAAGGACATAGCTTATTATGAGTGTTTGAAGAAAGATGTTAGTGACGATTTTTAAGATTCAAAAGATTTTTGATTTTTAGTTTTATAGTATTATGACTGTAGAAGAAGACATCAAGCGTGCTATAGAGTGCATGCGAAAGGGTGGAGTGATACTCTATCCTACAGATACCGTATGGGGCATAGGATGCGACGCCACCAACCCTGAAGCGGTAAAGAAAGTTTATGAAATAAAGAAACGTGACGATTCTAAGGCGCTTATCTGCCTGATAGATTCTGCTGACCGCATGGCGCGTTATTTCCGCAATGTGCCACAGGTGGCATGGGATTTCATCGATGCTGCTATGCCTGTAAAGCCTACTACGGTTATTCTTGATGATGCGAGTGGAGTGGCTAATAATTTGGTAGCAGAGGATGGAAGTCTGGCGATGCGTATAACCTATGAGCCTTTCTCCAAACAACTCTGTTACCGTTTTCAGAAGCCTATTGTAAGTACAAGTGCTAATGTGAGTGGTGAGCCTGCTGCACAGAATTATCGCGACATCTCCGAGGAAATCCTCAATGCTGTAGATTATGTTTGCTGGAGCCGCCGTCAGGAGCATAAACCTCATCAGCCTTCCAGCATCGTTAAGATTGCTAAGGATGGTGAAGTGAAAGTAATCAGATAAGTTTTCTATTCATCCTTATATGAAATGCCTGCTAGAGGGATATATTTCTTCCCTTAGCAGGCTTTTTTTTGTATGTTTTCAGTCTATAATATACTTAAAGAAGTACTATTGCAATTCGTTTATATGACAAAAAAGAATTTCCGCTCAATACGGATATATAACAAGAAACCCTGCAAGAAATGAATCTTGCAGGGTTTATCTTGGGTGGAAGGTGGGACTCGAACCCACGACATTCAGAACCACAATCTGACGCTCTAACCAACTGAACTACGTCCACCATATTGGTTATGTTTTGCTTTTTCAAAAATAGTTGGGTGGAAGGTGGGACTCGAACCCACGACATTCAGAACCACAATCTGACGCTCTAACCAACTGAACTACGTCCACCATATTCTTGTTAAGCGGGTGCAAAGGTACGAAAAAAAAATGGTTCTACCAAATTTTTTCGTACCTTTTTTCTTATTTTTTATTTTGCAGGGCTTGTTGGAACAACTGGAGCTGCCTTTTGGGCATCTGCACCAGCTGCAGGAACAGCCTTCTGAGCACCTGCTGCTGCATCCTTGCTAGCACCTGGCATAGCAGGAAGAGCGGTCTGCTCCTGAGTGGCTCCCTCCAAAACACTGCTTTCGCCAGCTGCCTGAGGGGCTACATAAGCACATGCCACGCTGATGACAACCAAGGCAGCAGCGAGGCCCCATGTTAATTTCTCAACAATGTCAGTGGTCTTGCGAACACCCATGATTGAGTTGGTTGAAGAGAAGTTACTTGCAAGTCCACCTCCCTTTGATTCCTGGATGAGCACGATGAAAATCATCAGGATAGCTACCAGGACGATTAATACTACTAATAATGTGTAAGCCATTTTTTAAAACTAGTTTTATTTATTTATTATTCTTCTTTATTTCTTCTTGCTGTTCAGCATCAGTTTCTCAAGGAATCTGAGCTGGTCAACATAATATCCGTTCTTGTCAGGATGCTGCTGATGCAGGCGGCTGATGATTTCGTAAGCCCTCTGATACTTGCCCTGCTTGATGTAGATGCGGGCGAGGGTTTCGGTGAATACACCGCTGTTTTCCTCTTCGCCATCCTTGCCGGAATCGGTCTGAAGTTCGGGAGTAAATTCTGGTTTGTAATCTTCGTCCTGCTGGATTTTTGGCAGTTTGAAACCGCCATCCTCCATAAAGTCGTCGATGAGACTCATGGTGCGCGAAGTATCTTCTGGCTCCTGCTGGTCTTCGGTCTCCATGAGATAAGCCACATAGTCTACAGCCGCGTCAGCAGGTGTAGGCTTACGTTTCTCCTTCTTCTCTTCTTCGTCTTCTTCCATAGGAATGGATCCCAGGAAGTGGTCGATGAGGTCGCTAGTACGGTCTCCGTGTTTTTCTGCTCCTATTCCTCTTACGCCTTGCTGCTTGTCGGATTCAGCCTCTTCAGGGGCGTTTTTTATCTGATAGTGGGCTGCCTCTACCATCTCGAAGATAATCTTACGGTCGGTGATGTAGATGGCTGCACGGCGCAGTTCTTCGTCGAAACTCGGGTCGTGGAGCAGGTACAGATTCTTCAACATCAGCAGGCGTGCCGTCTGATAATACGGATATAAGGCCAAGAGGGCGCGCAAGTCGTAGAGCGTCTCTCGGTTCATTTCCTCCGGGTGTTGTATCAATCTGCTTAATTCCACGATATTTTTACTTTACTTTATTTTACTTTGAACTTTGAACATTGAGTTTTGAACTTTATGATTAGTAAAGCCGTTGAATTCTTCACTCTTCACTTTTCGTTCTTCACTTACTTTACCAGTTAGCTACCGTAGCGTTGAATATCTGGTCTACCAGGTCTTTGATAATCTGGGTTACCAGTTCTTCCTGCACCGAGGCAAGGCTCTGAGTGGTGTCGTAGGTCTTGGCAGATGTAAACTGCTTTTCAAAGTCCTCGGCATGGTTCTTGTTGTTGGTGAAACGTACGTTTACGGTGATACTGAGCTCAGTCTGTGCTGAGTATCCCTCAGAACTAACCGACTTGTTGCGCTGAGAATATTGGGTGATTTCGCCCTCTATCTTCAGGTCTCCGTTGCGTGACACCTGGATGAGCTGGGTGTTGCTGGCAAACTTATCCTTGAGTTCGTTGTTGAACATCGGACCCATCGGACCCCACACATACGAACTTCTGATAGGGAAGTCGGCTATCTGTATGGTCTTGGTTTTGGTGTAGTCGATGCTGGCACCGTTGAACTTGTAGCTCACGGAGCATGCTGCCATGACCGCCAC
The DNA here is from genome assembly GCF_024330485.1 of Segatella copri. Classification (GTDB taxonomy): domain Bacteria; phylum Bacteroidota; class Bacteroidia; order Bacteroidales; family Bacteroidaceae; genus Prevotella; species Prevotella copri_L. The sequence goes on from NZ_JANDWX010000001.1 coordinate 137,337, forward strand.
CATCAGTGTGACTCCTATTATATATAGGTACGCGCGTATATGCTTCATAACTTATATTTGTTAATCTTTCTGTACAGAGTTCTGTCGGAGATTCCCAGTTCTTCTGCCGCTTTCTTGCGGTTTCCGTTGTTTCTCTCCAGTGCCTTTTCTATCATCTGCTTGCTGAGGTCGCTGAGGTTCAGATTCTCGTTTTCTTCCTTGATCTCCTCAATCTCAGCATCCTCGGCTTCGGGTTTGTAAGTGCCCCTAATGCCTCCTGTAGCTATTTCCTGACGGATGTGTTGTAGCTCGTCGAGATCGGTAATCGGAGGTACGGACGATACCGGAGAAACCGATGGAACGGATGATACGGACGGAACCGGAGAAACCGATGAAACCGGAGATACGGATGATACTGGAGCTACCTGGGTATTCGGCTGAACCGGAGAAACATATCCGCCTGTACCGCCCAACTGGCGGGCCTCATCGAGTTGCTTGCGCAGGCTGTTCATCTCTCGTCTCAGGTCGCTCACGTTGCCCCTCAGTTCGTAGAGAATCTTGTATAGCAGTTCGCGCTCGCTGGCGTAGCTATGGTCGTCCTTGCCATCCTTCTGTATGGTGGCGAGCTGTGTAGACTCCTCATCTCTCGGAATAAACTGGGTGAGAGTCTGTGCATCGATTTCTCTTTCTCGGCTCAGCACTGACATCTGTTCGGTAATGTTCTTGAGCTGTCTCACATTTCCCGGCCACTTGTATTTCAGCATGATCTGTTTGGCCTCATCTGAGAGTGAAATCTTAGGCAGACGGTATTTTTCGGCCATCTGCATGGCGAAGAGGCGGAAGAGCAGGAGGATGTCGTCGCCACGCTCTCTCAATGCAGGCATCTGTATCGGGATGGTGTTGAGGCGGTAGAAGAGGTCCTCGCGAAAGCGGCCTTCGCTCACAGCCTTGCGCATGTTTACGTTGGTGGCTGCCACGATGCGGACATCCGTTTTCCTTATCTCAGTTCCACCCACGCGGATGTATTCTCCCGTTTCGAGCACGCGCAGCAGTCTTGCCTGCGTCTGTATCGGGAGTTCGCCCACCTCGTCGAGGAAGATGGTACCCTTGTTGGCAATACCGAAGTATCCTTCGCTTTCGCCTATGGCTCCAGTGAAGGAACCCTTCTCATGTCCGAAGAGTTCGCTGTCAATGGTTCCCTCCGGAATGCTTCCACAGTTGATGGCGAAATATTTCTCTCTGCGGCGTGGCGAATTGTCGTGAATCACCCTTGGAATGATTTCCTTACCCACACCGCTCTCGCCGATGATGAGCACGGAGAGATCGGTCGGCGCTACCTGTAGGGCTACGTCGAGCGCATGGTTCAATCCGTCGCTGTTACCGACGATATTGTAGCGTTGTTTTATCTTTTGTAGTTCGGAAGTATCCATTTAGCTGCCAAAATTACTCATTTTTTCTGAATTATCTGCATTTTTTTTTTATTTTAACGTTCGGGAGGTCTGATTACAGGGCAGATTTGCCTTTTTTGCGTCATCTGCCCTCCCGAATCTTTCTTTATTCCGCTTTTTCTCGGGAATAGGGAATCTTTCTCTTATCCCTTTTTCTTAGGGATGGAGAATCTTACCTTCTCACTCTCGTCACGCTTCTCGTGGTAGAGTTTAGGCAGTGGATTCTCGTAGGCCTCATCAAAGTCTTCGCGGTTGCAGAAGGCATCCAACGCCAAGTAGATGGCGTGGCGGAAGGAGATTGCATCGGCTTCGTTGCAGCCCGTGATGCTGTAGCTAGGAGTGGTGTTGGCGGCGGTGTGCACGAGTGGAAGACCGGCAGTAAAGAGTACGCCATCCTCGGTGTAGAGAGAATGGAACGGGGTAGTAGCCTGATCATGATACATGGCCATGATGCCGTCGAACTCTACGAAATGGCCGTTGCCGAAGAACTCGTCAGCAGGGTAAGGACCAAAAGCTTGTATTTTCTGCTCGGCAAGCTGGTCAATGGCTGGGATGATGATGCTGGCTTCCTCTGGTCCGCAGCTCTCCTCACCGTTGTTGCTAGGATTCAGGGCGAGCACGGCGATGCGCGGGTTGGTAATCATGAAGTCTCGCTTCAGTGATGTGTGCATCTGCTTCACCTTCTCGATGATGAGCTCCTGGGTGATAGCTGCCGGCACATCCTTGAGCGGAGTCTTTCCAGTTACGGATGCGATGCGAAGGTCGCCGCCGCAGAGGATGGAAAGGCCCTTGGCACCTTCGCCCAGGCAAGTTTCAATGTATTCCTTGTGGCCCTTGAACTGGAAGCCCTCAAATTGTGCGTTCTGGTTGTTTACCGGTGCGGTAACGAGCACGTCGAAGAGCTCGTCGCGGTAGTCGGTCATGGCTCGGTCAAGTGCCTTGATGGCTGCCGTACCCGATTCCTGAGTAGGCATGCCCATGTCAACCTTTACCTCCTCGTCTACGGCTGGCAGGAGGTTGATTCTTCCGTCTTCAGCATCTTCTGCTTTCTGGATGATGGAGAACTGGGCAGGCAGATTCATCGCCTTGCGGTAATAAGCTGCCACTTTAGGCGAACCGTAGATGATAGGGGTACAATACTCCAACATCTCTGGCTCACTGAATGCCTTAAAAATGAGTTCGTATCCGATACCGTTGGTATCTCCGTGAGTGATGGCCACTCTAATCTTTTTGCTGTCCATTTATCGTTTTATTTTATAGTAGAAATCGCAGCTTCTAGCTGCTTGATTAATATTTTCTTTTTCATTTCGGGCGCATAGACGAAGCCGATGATGATGATTTCATCCCCCGTTTTTCTCAGGCGGATGCGCCTCATCACGTAGGGGCCTCCCATGGCATCGCCCTTCATCTCCCAGAGTCCTTTTTCTGAAAGGACCGGGATTATCATGTACATGCTGTCGGTTTCGCCGGGCATGTTTGTGCGGAGCATGCTGTCAATCTGCTGCTTCTCTTGAGCAGGAAAAGCATCAGAATTGGCTTTCCCTCTTCGTTCTTCCCTCTTCACTTTCATGAGGATGAGGTTCTTCATGCCCGAACTGGCGTTGTTTGAAATCCATATGAAGTTTCCGGCCTTCTTGCTTGCCTGCATTTCGGCAGGGATGATCATGCTGATGCCGAAGTTCTTCTTTACCAGCTGCTGCATCTCGCGGTTCTGCTTGCTCGGGTTGGTGGAGATGATGGAGGCGAGGTGCTCCAGTTCAGTCTCATCTACGAGCTGGCGCAGTTTCTCGGGGTTGAGTTTCTCTCTGAGTTGCTGCAGCGAGCGGGCAGAGATGCGGATGACGGTCTGCGGTGAAACATTCTCGTTGCGGCTCAGCCTGACTGAGAATTCCGCTGCCGGGATGTTCACTACGATGCGAGTTCTTACGAGCAGGTAGCTGCCGTGGATCTTGCCCTTCTTAACCTGGATGAGCCGGCAGAGCGGTTCGGGTTGGGGCAGGGCAGGCACCTCTTCCGTCAGTATCTTCGTAACGATGCAGTCGGTATCTCCCTCGAGCACCACCTCGTAAGGCTGTCCTGTGCTTTTGGGCAGTTTTCTGTTTCTTCCTCCTCCCGGGCTGCAACTTGCCAGAAAAAGGAACAAAAGACAGCCGGCAAGTAGGATCTTTAAAGATTCTCTAACCATTTTTCCCCCACCTTTCCTTACTTATTCATCTTCTCTTCATCCTCGTGCTCACGGATTTCTCCGATTTTCTTCGAGGTGCTGAGCAGACCGCAGGCGGCGTAGATGTCCTGGCCGCGGCTGGCACGGATGGTGGTGAAGACACCATGCTGGGTGAGGTAATCACGGAACTGCTCCATCTTCTCATCATCCACACCTTGCAGAGGAATGTCTGGAATTTGGTGGAAACGGATCAGGTTGAAGCGGCAGTCAAGTCCCTTCACCAGCTTGATGATGGCCTTGGCATGCTGCATACTGTCGTTTACGCTCTTAAAGACGATGTATTCGAAACTCAGGCGGCGTTGATGAGAGAAATCATAGTTCCTCAGCAGTTCTACTACCTGCTCAATGCCCATGCCCCTTTCGGCAGGCATCAGTTCAGCGCGCTCAGAAGGGATAGGGTCGTGCATGCTGATGGCCACATGGCAGTCGCTCTCTTCCAGGAACCGCTTCAGCTTGTTCTTCACGCCCACCGAACTTACCGTGATGCGCTTCGGGCTCCATGCCCAGCCGTAGTCGGCGGTGAGAATCTCTGTGGCGCGCAGCACATTGTCGAGATTATCCATCGGCTCGCCCTGACCCATGAACACGATGTTGGTAAGCTTGTCCACCTCCGGCAGCGAGTAAATCTGGTTCAGAATGTCGCCTGCAGGCAAGCTGCCCTCAAACCCCTGCTTGCCGGTCTGGCAGAACAGGCAGTTCATCTTGCATCCCACCTGCGAAGAAACGCACAGCGTGGCGCGGTCTTTGTCTGGGATGTAAACCGTCTCGACAAATTTGCCGCTCCGGGTAGGGAAGAGGTACTTGATGGTACCATCCACCGAATGTTGTGCATCGGAATATCCGAAGCATCCTATTTCGTATTCGGCAGCGAGTTTGGCACGGTTCGCCTTCGAGATGTTGGTCATCTCATCAATGCTCTTCACATGCTGCTCATAGAGCCACTTCGCCATCTGCCCACCGGTGAAGGCGGGCATGCCTAAGTCCTTTGCCACCTGCTTCAATTCGGCAAGTGTAAGGCCCAAAAGATATTTTTTTTCATTATTCATACTGCAAAGATAGTGTTTTTTGCCGAAAAATTAGTATCTTTGCCACATATTTTAATATAATAAGATAAAATAAAGATAAAAAACACAGATTTAGCCCCCCGAAAAGGGCTGAAGTGAACAAAAATAACGTAAGAAAATGAGAGAAAAAATAGACCTTTTCTTGCCTTGCGAATACATCGACGATGCGCAGAATGCCTTGTCGGTGCTTCATGAGTACAAGACTGTACAGCATATCCACTTCCTGGTGAGTGCTGATTTTGCCGCTCATCATCAGGTGCCCGATGGATGTACGTTTGTCATCACCGACCGCCTGGAAAGCAGTAACACCATTGTCAGCATCGCTGAAAATACAGATGCCGACTACGTGATGATCTGTACCCGCCACACCACCATAGGATGGGGAAACAACACTCTGGAGCGATTCCTCAGAGTGGCAGATGATACGGATGCCGTCATGGTTTACGCCGACCACTACAAGATGGTGGAAGGCAAAATGGAGAAACATCCGGTAATAGACTACCAGTCAGGTTCTTTGCGAGATGACTTCGACTTTGGAAGCCTCTGGTGTATCAAGGCACAGGCGCTGGCCGACTACATCGCCCAACCCGACCGCGAAGAGTATCAGTTTGCCGCCCTCTACGACCTCCGTCTCTATCTGAGCCGTGTGGGCGAAATCTTCCATCTCAACGAATTCCTCTATTCAGAAGCCGAACTCGACACCCGTAAGAGCGGCGAGAAGCAGTTTGACTATGTAAACCCGCGCAACCGCGAAGTGCAGATTGAGATGGAAAAGGCATGCACCCAGCACTTGAGCAAGGTGGGCGCCCTGATAGACACCACCTTCTACCGCCAGCCCGACTTCGGTGAGCAGGATTTTGAATACGAGGCATCTGTCATCATCCCCGTCTTCAACCGCGAAAAGACGGTGGCTGATGCCGTGAAGAGTGCGCTGGGACAGAAGGCTAACTTCAAGTTTAACGTCATCGTGGTAAACAACCATTCTACCGACCGCACCGGCGAAATACTGGATGAACTTAAAGCCGACAACCTGATACAGATTGTGCCGGAGAGAACCGACCTGGGAATAGGCGGATGCTGGAACGAAGCCATCAACAGCAGTTTCTGCGGAAAGTTTGCCGTACAGCTTGACAGCGATGACCTCTATTCTTCACCAAAGACACTCCAGAAGATAGTAGATGCCTTCTACAAGCAGAAGGCAGCCATGATTATCGGCTCGTACCGCATGTGCGACTTCGACCTCAACACCCTGCCACCGGGACTGATAGACCACAAGGAGTGGACCGATGAAAACGGATGCAACAATGCGCTGCGTATCAACGGATTGGGTGCTCCGCGCGCCTTCTTTACTCCGCTGGTCAGACAAATCCAGTTTCCTAACACCTCGTATGGTGAGGATTATGCGCTCGGCTTGGCATTTTCGCGCCGTTACCGCATCGGCAGAATCTACGACGAACTCTACCTCTGCCGCCGCTGGGGAGGTAACAGCGATGCAGCCCTCAGCGTAGAGAAGGTGAACGCCAACAACCTGTATAAGGACCGCCTGCGCACCATGGAACTGAAGGCACGCCAGCACATGCTGCAGGGCAAGGCCGACATTATGGAAGACAGCAGCATCTCGCGTTTCTTCAACCGTCAGCTGGAGGTTTGGACCGATGCGCGCCACCGCTTCCGCGACCTCAAGCATGTAGAAACTCGCCAGTTCTCCGACCAGCTGAAACTGCAGTGGAACCCAGCCCGCATCGTAAGTACGGGCGCCAAGATAGATAAGAAAACCCTGGGCGAGCGCCCTTGTTTCCTTTGCGACAAAAACCGTCCTAAGGAACAGATGTCGAAGCAGATAGACGAGAAATTCCATCTTCTGGTGAATCCGTTCCCGATTCTGCCAGTCCACTTCACCATTCCGGCACGCAAGCATCAGCCTCAGCTCATCTACAAGAATTACGGCGAGATGCACCGCTTCATCAGTCTGCACAGCGACCTGATGGTGTTCTACAACGGTCCGAAGTGTGGTGCATCGGCTCCAGACCATCTTCATTTCCAGGCAGGAACCAACGGCATTCTTCCTCTTCAGACCAACTGGCAGCGTCTCTCCCGCAACCTGACTGACATCATCTCTCTCAATGATGAGGAGAAAATCTCAGTGGTTCGCGACTTCATCGTTCCCGCCTTCGTCATCATCTCGAAGAGTGCTGAGAGCGATGAGGCCCTCTTCCGCCGTCTCTACAAGGCAATGCCTCAGCGGGGCGACGAAACCGAACCGATGATGAACATCATCTCCTGGCGCAAGGGCGAGGAATTCATCAGCGTGGTCATTCCGAGAGAAAAGCACCGTCCGGAAGCCTATTTTGCCGAAGGCGACGCCCAGTTTGTGGTTTCGCCGGGAGCACTGGATATGAGCGGACTCATCATCACCCCTCGTGAGGAAGATTTCCGAAAGCTGACCGAGGAGAAAGCCCTCTCGCTGCTGCAGGAATGTGGCGTTTCGGAAGAAAAGATGAACGCCATCATCGCCAAACTGAAGGCATCTAAGGATGCCGAGGATGCAGCCGAAGCCTCTTCCACCTTATATAATAAAGGTAAGCAGCCCGACGTAACGGTGGGCATCGTGAGTGCGCAGAAGATTCATTTCTCGCTCAACAAACCTTATCTTGCCAAGGGCGAAAAGGTGCTGGGCGAACAGGTGGTAGAATTCTCAGAGGGCGGTGTGCTCTGGAACGGCAACCAGTACAGCCAGCTCACCTTCCATCCGCAGAGTGCCGACGCCTCGTTTTCGCTGAGCGACGTAACCATCGGTGTCAACTTCCACTGGGAGCGCAAGGAAACCCAAACCTTTCTGGGCACGCTCCGCTTTGTGGTAGAATCGGATAAGATTGTGGCAATCAATGAGTTGCCTGTAGAGAAATATCTGGAGAGCGTCATCAGCAGTGAGATGAGTGCCACTTCGAGTCTCGAACTCCTGAAGGCGCATGCCGTCATCTCCCGTTCATGGCTCCTGGCACAGATGAAGAAGCGCCGAGAGGTGGCTGAGAGCGGCAACAACTTCTTCTCCTTCACCAAGAAGGAAGATACGCTCATCCGCTGGTACGACCGCGAAGACCACACCCTCTTTGATGTATGTGCCGACGACCACTGCCAGCGCTACCAGGGCATGACCAAGGAAACATCGCCCCATGTAGCTGAAGCCATCCGCCAGACCAAGGGACAGATTCTGATGGACGGCGAAGAAATCTGCGATGCAAGATTCTCGAAATGCTGCGGCGGAATAACCGAGGAATTCCAGTATTGCTGGGAGGACACGCCGAAGACTTATCTCACGGCGGTTCGCGACATTGCCCTGGGCGTGGAACGTACACTGCCTAATCTGACCAATGAGGAAGAGGCAGAGAAATGGATCCGCTTCAATCCGCCAGCTTTCTGCAACACGCAGGACAAGAAAATCCTGTCAGAAGTGCTCAACGACTATGATCAGGAAACCGTCAATTTCTACCGCTGGAAGGAAACGCTCAGCCAGGAGAAGTTGCAGCAGCTCATCGCCGACAAACTGAAGATGGACCTGGGTGCCATCCTAGACATGAAGGCCGTGGAGCGCGGCAAGAGTGGAAGAATCAGCAAGCTCCAGATTATCGGAACCGAGAAGACCTTTACCATCGGTAAGGAACTCGAAATCCGCCGTACGCTGAGCGACAGTCATCTGCTGAGTTCAGCCTTCGTGGTGGATAAATATGATAAGGATGAGCAGGGAGTGCCTCAGCGTTTCGAACTCATCGGAGCCGGTTGGGGGCATGGAGTAGGCCTCTGCCAGATTGGTGCTGCCGTTATGGGCGAGCAGGGTTATCATTATGATGCCATCCTGTTGCACTACTATCAGGGTGCTGAAATCAAGAAACTTTATAAATAGTGATGTAAAATGGTAACAAAGAAAAACAGTCGGAGTCCATGGGCATGGATTCCGACCCTCTATTTTGCCGAAGGACTCCCCAACGTCATCGTTACCGCCCTCTCTGTGGTGATGTACATGCAGTTGGGGCTGACCGATGCTGAGGTGGGTCTCTATACCGGATGGCTCGCCCTTCCCTGGGTCATCAAACCCTTGTGGAGTCCGTTCATAGATTTGCTGAAGACTAAGCGCTGGTGGGTGCTCACCATGCAGGCTCTCATCGGAGCTGCCCTTGCCGGCATCGCCTTCTCGCTGCCTACCGCCTTCTGGTTTCAGGCAACGATGTGCTTCTTCTTCCTCATCGCCTTCTGTAGTGCCACCCACGACATTTCGGCAGATGGTTTCTACATGATTGAGCTGGATGAACATACTCAGACTAAGTTTGTAGGCTTGCGAAATACTTTCTACCGCCTCGCCATCATCTTTGTGAATGGTTTTCTGGTGATGCTGGCAGGTGTGCTTCAGGTTCTCTTCCGCAACCAGATTCGCTTCTCATGGGCGCTTATCTTTTACGGACTGGCAGGTATCTTCATCGGTTTGTGGCTCTACCACAGCCGCTTCATGCCGCGCCCGAAGGATGATGTGCAGACCGACAGAACGGTGGGTGAAGTGGCTCATGAACTGAAGAACATGTTCCGCACCTTCTTCGTGAAGTTCGGATTGGGTGAAACCGTCTGTGTGATGCTCTTTCTCTTGCTCTACCGATTCCCTGAAGCGCTTCTGAACACCATGACCAAGACCTTCATCCTCCGTCCTAATTCGCAGGGTGGACTGGGACTGTCACCTCAGGAATATGGCTTTGCCAATGGTACTGTGGGATTGATAGGTTTGCTGCTGGGTGGAATTCTTGGTGGAATTCTGGTGAGTAGGGATGGAATGAAGAAATGGCTCTGGCCTCTGGTTTGCGCCATCACCTTGCCTGATGTGGTTTACATCTATCTGAGTTACTCGCTCAACAGCAACCTCATCGTGGTTTCCAGCTGTCTTTTTGTCGAGCAGTTGGGGTATGGTCTGGGCTTCACGGTTCTTACTCTCTACATGCTGTTCTACAGTCAGGGAAAGTTCAAGACCTCCCATTATTCCATCTGTACGGGCATCTCCTATCTCGGATTGATGCTGCCGGGCATGGTTTCTGGATATCTGAAGGATATGGTAGGTTACCGCATGTTCTTTATCATCGTGATGGCATGTTGCGCCATCACCTTCCTGGTTACTGCTTTCCTGAAGATTGATCCTAATTTCGGAAAGAAAGAGGAGAAGGAAGAGGATGAAGTGGAATTGGACGCAATAGAATAAAAGATTATGTTAACGTAAAAACGAGGATGTGCGAACATCCTCGTTTTTATCTTTATTCCCCGATAATCGTTGCGATGAGGTGTCGGCTTCCGCCTCCCTCTCTGAATTCACAAAGGTAAATCCCCTGCCATGTTCCGAGGTTTAATCTGCCGTTGGTAATGGGAATGGTGAGCGATACACCCACCATGCTCGATTTGGCATGAGCCGACATATCCGTCGGTCCTTCATCCTGGTGCAGGTATCTTGGGTCGCCATCCGGAACCAGTCTTTCGAAGATCCCCTTCAAGTCATGTCTCACATCTGGGTCGAAGTTCTCGTTCAGCGACAATCCGCAACTGGTATGTCTTACGAAGAGATTCAGAATCCCTGTCTTAGGCAGCGCTGGCAGGTTCCTCATCACCTCGTTGGTTACGAGGTGAAAGCCGCGAGGAAGCGGACGCAATGAAAATTCTACTTGCTGTATCATATTCTTCTTTTTGTTTATATTCTTATACTTTATACTTCTATCTTCAGTATTTTATAATTCCTTTTTCAGCCATTCACCAAAGAACTTGTCGTACAGTTCGTAAGTTCCATCCGTCTCTGTAACAAAATCTTTCTCCAATAATCCCTTGATACCACCTTGTACAAAACTGGCGGAAGGAAGATTGTGCTTCTTAATGAATGCCGATGACATGATGTTTTGAGCCTTGCCTGCGTTGCAGATGGCAAAGAGAAGTTCCTTTTGCTTAGCTGGCAATTGAAAGAGGAGTGCTTCGTATGCAAAAGCACTCTCGTCTATAATCGAGTTGAGCGCCTGTTCCATCATCTTGTCATCAGCCTGTTCCATCATCTTGTCATCAGCCTTTTCTGTGAGCGAGAAAATCTTATTGAGCATTCTTTGGAGATACCAGGTGATGCCATCAAAACGGTCGTATATCTGATAAATGGTTTCTCGTTTGATATGCTTCTGTCTTTCCTCGAAAAGACGAGTAGCGAAGTCGGCATACACCTCTCTATCAATAGCTTTCAGTGTTTTTATGGAGGTGCTCTGGTAGAAAGGACGGGCATGGCTCAAGAATATTTCCGACATCATATTGCGCTGAGATCCGGCAAAGATGAAACTGGCATTATGGCAGTGCTGGATGTAAGTGCGCAGTATGGCTTCCACATTCGCTTCTCTATAGCTGCTGATGGTTTGGAATTCATCAATGGCCACGATGCAAGGCTTATCAGCACTTTCCAGATAATGGAAAATTTCATCGAGCGTTGTGGTTGGACTGGTGATTTCTCCCAAATCTACTCCCCATGAAGGTACGCCATTCATATCGAAGCTGATGGATGAACGGAGTGAGTGAAGGCAGTTAAGAAAATGTTCCACTACTTTGGTGCCTTTAGGTTTCAGACTTTGCAGAATACTTCTGCCTAGTTCCTGAATGAAATCGGCTAGGGTTTTCGTGGCATAAATATCTACAAGAAATGTATAGTATTTATCCTTGATTTCTTCCTGGGCATAGACGTGTTGCACCAACCCTGTCTTGCCGATTCTTCTAGGTGCAATCAGGGTGATATTATTGCCATTCTTGATTTCTCTTATCAAGTCGATGGTTTCCTTTTCTCTGTCACAGAAGTAAGCGTCGGATATGTATCCTCGCAGAATAAACGGATTCTCTATCATTGTATATTATCTTCTTTATTGTCTTTGAATAGTCTTATATCTTTCTGATAATCATAGTGCAAAGATAATTATAATTTTATTATTATGATACTATTATAATGCAAATATAGGAAAGTTTAACCATTAAAGGGTATCTCCTTCAATCAAGTCGGGTATTTCCTTGCTATCTGCTACCACGAAAAATTTTCTTCTTTAGAAGAAGGAAAAAAAACAGGAAAAATAATCCCGAAAAAATTTGGTGGTTTCAGAATAATGATGTACTTTTGCACCCGAAATCAAGCATTAAGAGTTGCCCAGTTGTGGCACACCAACCGAGTTTCGCATAGAGATAACCACGGTGGTAAAAGAATGTGTAAGTGTTTAACAACTTAAAATAATTATCTTTATGAATCCAAATTCAGATTTAAAGAACAATGAGAATGTAATGGCAGCTAATGCCGAGTCTTCAACAATTAAGGCAGTTAATGCCGAGTCATCAACTGTTGGTGCAGGTTATGCCGAGTCAAGAATTTCAGAGTATGCAGCCCGCTTTGCCACATACAGCGATGAGCGTTTGAAGCAGACCATAGATCATGAGCGCAAGGTTCGTGGTTGGGGCAGCGAGCGCAGCTACTTCCTTGCCGCCCTGCGAGGAGAGTGTGAGAAACGAGGCATTGATTACTGCTAATCAAGCCCCATCTGTGTGAATCTGTGAATTGAAAATCGGCGGCCGAAGGGAAAGCCAAATCTGTGGGAGTTTATGACTTGAATTCCTCGATGAAGGGTTGCAGGTTTCCACCTCTTGGCGAGTTATGGTCTTCAAGGATGGCGAAGGCGATGAGCTTGTACTTGTCCTTGAACTCCTTCTCGTCGATGACTTCGTGAAACAGTCTTGCGATATGTTTCGGAGGATTGTGGAAGGCGCCGCAACCGAATGCACCGAGTACGATGCTGTCGTGTCCGTTCAGCAAACCGATGCGCAGCATCGTCCTCATTTTGTTTTTCGTCAGTGCGGCATCTTCTTCGCAGATGTTCCCATCTCTATCTAAATCAGGATGATTGATGGCAGCTACTGCCACGAACGACATATAATAAGGAGTATCGAGCAAGGCGAAGTCATCCTTAGCTCCAGCTCTGAACACGGTAGCATCTGGCACATAGATGCCTCCGAATCTCACAGGCATCGGATATTGGAACTTGCTTTTTTCCAAACTGTAATCCTCGGCATATTCTGCATAACGATACATAGAGAGAAAGAGGTTGGTGCTGCGGAAGAGGCTCTCCTCCTGAGCCCGGCTTCCGTTCTTCACTCCACCGCCCGGGTTGCGACGGCTTGCCAGGTTGAGAACCACGGGATTGTATCCTTCCTGTTGCAACAGATGACCGCAATGAATGCTGTCGTCATTCTTCACGATAATCTTGGTGGAACTATCTGCAAGGGTAGGTATGTTTGAAGCATCCAGTGGCTTGGTATAGAATCTGCTTCCCTTCAGCATCTTCGTGTTGTCGGGCAGTTTCACTTTCTCCCCATTCTCAGATGTGTAATGTCCCTCCAGTACAATATCTATAGTTTGCTGATACACGTCAGCCAGTTGTCTTCTGTCGTTTATCATGATTTCTTCTGTTTATTTTGTTCGTGTCACTAAAAATCCATTCTTTCAGGCAAAATTACAAGTTTTCTTTGTATTCTCCAAACTTTTATATATAAAATATGTGGTATTCTCGATATTTCTTTGTAAATTTGCCCACAAAAGAAAAATATATAATTATGGAAGGACAAACAAAACTTTCAGCCGGACAGATAGGCATATTGATTAATGCCCGTATCAAAGATATGGCAATGTGGCTGATGGAAGACTTCAAGTATTCTCTTGAAGAAGCTTTAGATTGTGTTTATAATTCAGAATTATTCGAGAAACTTCAGGATTTAGAGACAGGGCTATATTATCAGAGTTCTGGCTACAACTATGAGTTGCTGAAGGAGGAAATTAAATATGGAAAGGTAGGTTGAGAATTATGGAATTAGAAAATAAGACTTATTACATTATATATTGTGTGAGCCAATTTGCACAGCGGTTTGGCATATCTTTGAAGCAATCCTATGCTTATCTGAAAAGGCATAAGGGATTGGATTTTTTGTATGAATGTTATGGAGCGGAGCATCTTCTTTCTTTAGATGATGCAGTGGATGATTTGTCAGTCATTTGCCATAGGCATGGAGGGGCATTGGTATGATAGAGTTGTATCATGGATCCAATCTGTTTATAGACAAGATTGATTTTACTAAGTGTAAGCCTTATAAGGATTTTGGACAAGGTTTTTATCTGACGGATATTTTTCCGCAGGCAATGGAGATGGCAATCAAGCGAACTCGTATTGTTGGCTCAGGTTCTCCTGTCGTAACAAAATTCTTGTTTGACGAGAAACTGTTGATTGATGGAAGTCTGAAAGTGTTGACTTTTGATAGTCCATCAATAGAATGGGCAAAATTTATCTTAGCTAACCGTAAAAGAAGTAAGGAAAAATTTGTTCATGACTATGATATAGTGGTAGGTCCCGTTGCTGATGATGGTGTCGCTTTTCAGTTGGAAAGATATTTGTATGGAGGAATGACTTTAGAGCAACTGGCAAAAGAGTTGACCTACAGAAAGCTGAATCGCCAGTATTTTTTCGGTACAGAGAAGGCTATAAGTTATCTTCAGCTGATTTGATATGTGTCGTATAGATTCATTAAGAGTCTGAGCAAGAAGCAGAGAGAGGATTATATGATTATGGGACCAGTATTTCTCCTTTGATGCTTCAAGTAAAATTTACTCGATAAAAGATATTTTGAGGTATTAAGTTGCAAATTTCATTTATTTTTTGTAACTTTGCCCTCGAAAGGGGAGAGGTTGCCGCAGGCGGCTGCTCCCTTGTAACATAAGTTGAACAAATAAAATAGAATAATAAGAAACAGAAAGAATAAACTTTAGACATATAACATATTAATATACAAAGCGTTTACGATATTCGGAATACTCTCGAAATTTGGCGATTTAAAGACGTATCCCAACAATAGAAAAGTGAATGCCTGCGCTATAGCGTGGGCTGAACTTATCTGTTGGGAGGGCCACGCCAAATGCCTGAGAGTATGATAAGTGAAGCTCACGCTTCTTTTGTATCATGCTCTCAGGTATTTTTTTGCATGTGGCTCGTACTTCCAGAATAAAGTTCAACGCTCATTTTTTCTATAGCGACGATGAAACAGGAAATCCCTTATTCATCTGCGCAGCTCTTGTATTATGCCTGGCAGTTGTCACGTAATAGGGGCGGTGCAGATGATGATAAGTTGACGGGTGTCTTGTCGGAGGCACGTGTCGATCTGAACCCCCATCAGGTGATGGCGGCTCTTTTTGCATTCCAGTCTCCTTTCTCGAAAGGTGTTATCCTTGCCGATGAGGTGGGATTGGGAAAAACAATAGAGGCTGGTATTGTTATCAGCCAGTTTTGGGCTGAACGTAAGCGTCGTATCCTCATCGTTGCTCCAGCTACCCTTCGCAGACAGTGGAGCATGGAGCTGGAGGAAAAGTTCTTTCTGGATTCTTTTATTCTCGAAAAGAAAAAGGGGATTTCTTTAGACCATCTTTCCGATGGCAAGCAAATCTATATCTGCTCTTATCAGTTTGCTTCCAGACAAGCCGAAATCTTGTCGCGCACTCATTGGGACCTGGTGGTTTATGATGAGGCTCATAAACTGCGCAATGTTTATAAGTCAACCCCTTCGATGGCTTCCCGTCTGAAATCAGCTTTTTCTGATAGTCATAAACTCCTCCTTACCGCCACTCCGCTTCAGAATAATATTGAGGAATTATATGGTTTGGTAAGTATCATCGATGACCATTACTTTGGTGACTTGAAGAGTTTCAAGGCTCAGTATTGCTATAGTAACAAAAACGATGATATTGCTTTTGGTAATCTTCGCAGGCGTCTTCGCCCCATCGTGCATCGCACGCTTCGCAAACAGGTTACGGAGTATGTAAAATATACTTCCCGTATCCCGATGGCGCAGGAATATTATCCTGCCGTTGAAGAGCAGAAACTCTATAATCAAATCAGCGAGTATCTTCGCCGTGATGATACTTACGGATTACCAACCAGTCAACGTCAGTTGATTACGCTGATATTCCGCAAACTCATGTCTTCATCAACCTTTGCCATCGGCTATACGCTCAAAACGCTTATCGACCGTTTGCAGACCAAGATTGCTCCATATTCTGCCGATAAACCGCAAGGCTGGTATGGGGAAGATGGAAAAATTGCTATGGTTGCCGAAGATATGTTGGGCGATGATTGGGATGAATGGAATGAGCAGGATGAGAACGAACAGGAAAGAGAAATCCTTACTTCCGATGAGATAGAAGGTATCAAGGATGAAATCAAGGAACTCCAACGTCTATATGATCTAGCCAATAGTATCAGTAGCAATAAAAAAGGTGATTGCCTCTTGTCGGCACTCCATACCGGCTTTCAGAAGATGGAAGAGTTGGGAGCCAACCGCAAAGCTTTGATATTCACGGAAAGTACCCGTACCCAGCTCTATCTGAAACAGCTTTTAGAGGAGAATGGTTATATGGGCAAGATTGTTCTCTTCAATGGTTCCAACAATGATGAAACTTCCCGGAAGATATATAAGGCATGGAAAGAGCGGAATATAGGCACATCAGCCTTTACCCCTTCTTTGTCGGCAAACAAGCGCCAGGCTATTGTAGATTATTTCAGAGACGAAGCCGAAATCATGATTGCTACCGAGGCGGCATCCGAAGGTATCAACCTTCAGTTTTGTTCGCTTATCGTGAATTATGATTTGCCGTGGAATCCTCAAAGGGTGGAACAGCGCATAGGTAGATGCCATCGTTATGGACAGAAGAATGATGTTGTGGTTTTCAACTTCATCAACAAGGCAAATGCTGCTGATGTGCGTGTGTTCCAACTGCTTTCTGAGAAATTCCATCTCTTTGATGGTGTCTTCGGTTCGAGTGATGAGGTGTTGGGTAGCATCGAGTCGGGTGTTGACTTCGAGAAGCGGATGCTCAATATATATCAGCAGTGCCGTACTCCTGAAGAAATCAATGCTGCCTTCGACCAGATTCAGCAAGAGATGGATGCAAGTATCAAGACAACGATGCAAGATACCCGCAAGCAACTGCTTGAAAACTTTGATGAGGATGTGGTGGGACTGCTGAAGATTCGCCAAGGCAAGGATATGGGAAATCTGAATAAGTTCCATCGCTGGCTTTGGACGATAACCATTGCTACGCTTGGTAAGGAGAATGTAGAAGTGGTAGATGAAACCAATCTCGTCTTTCGCTTGAAGCACAATCCTTATCCTGATGTGGCAGCAGAATGTGGCATGTATCAGATAACTACGCTGCAATCTCAATATATCAATTATCGTTTGTCGCATCCTTTGGCTCAAAAGGTCATTGCTTTGTGTAAGCAGAATAAACAAAGCCAGCAGAATCTCCTCTTCGATTATAGCCTGTATCGTTATAAGGTGGCAGATATAGAACAATGTGCTTATGAAAGTGGATGGCTTCAGGCTCATCTTGTTTCTTTTATATCCGAAGGGCAGCAGGAACAGCACATTGTGCTGACGGCACTTGCGGAAGATGGAACGGCTTTGGGTCAGGAGTTTGCAGAAAAACTATTGAATGTTCCAACGATAAGTACCGGAAATGTTCGTGTGCAGGAGGAAGCAAGCCAGAAGCTGGCTTCCCTGTATGATAACCGGCGAGCAGCCTTGACCGATCAGATAGAAGAACGAAACAAGGCTTTGCTTGATGCTGAAATCCAGCATATCGAGAAATGGGCAGAAGACCAGCAGCTCACTTTGGAGAATGAACTGAAAGACATCAAGGCAAAAATCAAGGAGAAGAAAAGACTTTTGAGTCGTTCGGAGAATGCACAGCAAACATTGACCTTGGAAAAGGAATTGAATACCCTTACTCGTCAGCAGAAGCGTAAGCGAGCCGAAATCTTTAATCTGGAAGATGAGATAGAGGAGAAGCGAGACGGAATGATAGACAAAGTGAAGGCATTTATCCAGCAGCATATTACGGAAGAAGAACTCTTCTGCGTGCATTGGACTTTAAAGAAATGAATCGGAATCAAAGCAAGATAACATAACTAAGATATAAACAATGACACAATACGAACAGAAATTTAGAGATATACTTGCAGAAATACTGCAACTCGACCAAGCCGAACTCGACTTTGGTATATATCGCATTATGAATCAGAAGCGTAAGGATATCGAGGCGTTCTTGAACAATCGCCTTGTTCCTGAAGTTACAAAGATTTTGAAGGCTCAAACTGCTGCAGGAACTGACATTTCTGCCATGGAGAATGAGGTGTTTTCTCATTTGGCTAAATTCTTTAGCCGTTATTATGAGGGTGGCGATTTTATCTCTAAACGTCGCTATAAGGACGATGCCTATGCCATTCCTTATAGCGGTGAGGAAGTGAAGTTGTATTGGGCTAATGCCGACCAGTATTACATCAAGACTTCTGAGTATTTCAAGAATTACTCGTTCGTGTTGCCGACCAGCCGTCGTAAGGTACACTTTGTTCTTCGTGATGCGGATACAGAGCAGAACAACAACAAGGCAGCCAACAATATGGAGCGCCGTTTCCAACTTTGTGAAGAGGACTGTATCGCAGAGGAAGATGGTGAGCTAAACATCTTCTTTACTTATGAATTGATGCCGAAGACCACCAAGCAGGATGCACTTATCAAGGATGCTGAGGCTAAGATTATTTCTTCGTTTGCAGAAGGAAAATATGCCGACTTTGCAGAGTTGGTTAATGAAAAGGTGCCAACAGAAAAGAATAAGGAACGCACTTTGCTGATGAAGCATCTGCAAGACTATACGGCAAAGAACAATTTTGATTATTTCATCCACAAAGACTTGGGCGGTTTCCTTCGTAGAGAACTTGATTTCTATATCAAAAACGAGGTGATGTTCTTGGATGATTTGGATGCCACTCATATCATGGAGCATTTGGCACAAGTGAAAGCCATCAAGCTGGTAGGAGAGAAGATTATCACCTTCCTTGCCCAGCTTGAAGACTTCCAAAAGAAGTTGTGGCTCAAGAAAAAGTTTGTAGTCGGTTGTGATTATTGTATCACGCTCGACCGCATTCCTCGTACCCTTTACCCAGAGATTATTGCTAATGATGAGCAGCGTAAAGAATGGGTTCGCCTCTTTGCCATCGATGAAATCAAAGGGGATATGATGACCGAGGTCTATAGTGAGCCATTAACAGAAAAGTTCCTGGAAGACAATCCTTTCCTTGTACTTGACACCAAGTTCTTTAGTGCCGAGTTCAAGCATAAACTCGTGGGAAGTATGGAGAATGTGGATGAGGAGTGTAATGGATTGCTGATTAATAGTGAAAACTTCCAGGCGTTGGAGTTGTTGCAGGAGAAGTGCCATCGTAAATTAGATGGAATTTACATAGACCCTCCTTATAATACTGATGCTACACCTATCTTATATAAGAATTCATATAAAGATTCTTCTTGGATGACATTGATGAATGATAGGTTTATTGAAGCAAAAAACTTAGTAGCCAAGGATGGTTATTGGTCTGTAGCTATAGATGATGTTGAACTCCATAATCTATATAAAATTATGGAGAGTAATTTTGCTGCTTATGATATGTTTCAAGTTATAGTGAACCATTATCCGGGCTCTGGAACTGGAAGAAGTAATGTTTCAAAAACCCATGAATATAATTTGTTTGCAGTACCGAAAGGGCAAGACTTGCTTAGGGGAGAGCCTATAGAAGAACGACAAAGAACTCGTAGTTTTAGTAGAGCTGGAACAGGAGATAATAATCATCGTGAAGGAAGACCAAATAGCTTTTATGCGGTATTAGTAGAATCGAAAACAAAGAAAATAGTCGGTTTTGAAGCTCCACCAGCTTTGGAAGTGAAAGATTATCCTACGAGTCCTACTGATGAAGGTTATCTTAGAATTTATCCGATAGGAAAAGATGGTCAAGAGAGATGCTGGAGTTTGGGCTTTGAGTCTGCTAAAAAAGCGTTAAAGGAAGGTCTTTTGGAATGTACATCATCTAATACGATTATTAGATTGTATAATGATGAGGCTGATTGGGGGCTTTTGCCAAGTCTATGGGTTGATAGGAAATTTAGTGCAACAACTTGGGGTACAAATTTGTTGACCAATATATTCGGCAATTCAGGATTGTTCTCTTTCCCGAAATCTCTTTATACAGTTCAGCAAGCAATATATGCAGGAACATATCTGAAAAAGAATGCATTATTATTAGATTTCTTTGCAGGCTCAGGCACAACAGGTCATGCGGTCATTAATCTCAATCGAGAAGACAATGGTAATCGAAAATATATCCTCTGTGAAATGGCTGAATATTTCAATTCTGTAACCAAGCCTCGCATCGAAAAAGTAATCTATTCCGAGGATTGGAAGGATGGCAAACCTGTTTCCCGTAAAGGCATTTCTCAATGCTTCAAGTACATCCGCCTGGAGCAATACGAGGATACATTGAATAACTTACAACCAAAGAACCAGCGACTCGACTTCGATAACGAGAATGGCAAGGGAGATTTCGAGGAAACCTATTTCCTCCGTTATATGCTCGATACAGAAACCAAGGGAGATCTCTTCAACCTGGAATGGTTTAAAAATCCGTTTGTCATGTCTATCAAGACAACCAAGGATAATGAGTTGGTAGATACCCATGTTGATATGGTGGAAACCTTCAACTACCTTATCGGTCTGAATGTAGAGACGCTCCGTTATCCTAAGGATGGCTACTGTGTGGTGGAAGGAACTACCCATGTCGGCAATGAGCGAACTCTCGTGATTTGGAGAAACTGCAACAAGGTGAGCAACGAAGACTTGAATGAATTCTTCCGTAAGCAAGCCTACTGCACCACCGACTCGGAGTTTGACAAGATTTATGTAAATGGTGATAATACATTACCGAATATCAAAACGGATGAGGAGCATTGGAAAGTAGTACTCATTGAGGAAGAATTTAAGAAGAGAATGTTTGAGTAGGTCTTATTATGGCTAAGAAAATACAGAAAAAAGGAAAACTGCAGCAGGCACTGGTCCTGTTTCATTATATCTTGCAGCTGTTTGGCTGTAAGGACTTGGAGGCTTTGTCTCGTGACCTCAAGGATCCAGCATACGAAGGATTGAATGATGACCACGAGTCAAAACTCTATCATGAGCTTTGTCATAAGCTCTATGCAACAGGTCCTTTGTCCATAGAACAGTTGTACTTTTACGACCAGCATATCGTGAAGTTTACTGATGAGATTAACGAGAAGCGAAGTGAACCTATCAAGTGGAAGTACTTCCAGTATCTATCCCTCTTGTTCACGGAAATCTATCTCGACCAGTATTTCAGTAATCCGCAGGCTCTTTGCGATAACCTGAATCGTTTTCTGCATGATGACTTCAATCATCGAGCAGAAACCTGGCACGAGTTGCCCGACTTTACGGTTGATGACTTGAATAAGTTGGCTTATTGGAATGCAACAGGTTCGGGCAAGACTCTGCTGATGCATGTCAATATCAAGCAATATCAGGAGTATGCCAGAATTCATCATGCCAAGAAACTCAACCGCATCATCGTATTGACTCCAAATGAAGGATTGAGCCGTCAGCATTATGAAGAGTTGAAGGCTTCTAATATGGATGTTGCTATGTTCAGCAAGCAAGGTGTTGGTGGTTTGTTTCAAGGCAAGACTGTAGAAATCATCGACATCAATAAATTGGCAGATAAGGATGGAGATAAAACGGTAGCTGTTGAGGCTTTCGAGGGCAACAACCTGGTATTGGTAGATGAAGGTCACAAAGGTTCCAGTGGCGATGTCTGGATGGGGTATCGCCAGAAGTTGACCGAGGAAGGCTTCTCTTTTGAGTATTCCGCTACCTTTGGTCAAGCCATTTCTGCAAAGAGTAATGCCAAAGACCGGAAGGCGATGTTCGACCAATATGGTAAGGCAACACTTTTTGATTATTCCTATCGTTATTTCTATGCCGATGGATATGGCAAGGATTATCGTATCATGAATATGAATGACTGGAATGATGATGATTTGCTCAATATGTATCTCACGGCATATTTGCTATGTCTTTATGAACAGACTAAAATCTATCAGAGTGATATGCGGATTCATAACAGGTTTCTGGTGGAAAAGCCTTTGGGAATATTTGTGGGAAGTAGCGTAAAGGCTGTGAGCAAGGAAAATAAGAATCAGGTATCGGATGTAACTCAGATACTCTTGTTCTTGCAGGATTTTATCCGGAATCGTACAGAGTTTTCAGGTTATATCCGTCGTTTGCTCAGTTCGGAAGATGGATTGAAAACAAAGAATGGTTATTCTGTATTTGGCAACTCTTTTCTGGCGCTTAAAGGTGGTTATCTCGTAGAAGATGACAAACAGAAGTTTGCCGAGAATATCTACGATGCTATCCTGCGGGATCTTTTCCACTCCAATATCCATGGTGCCCAACTTCATATCGATCTTCAAAAAGGAGGTTTTGAGGAGATTGGATTGAGAGTAGGAAGTACTAAGGATTATTTCGGCGTCATCAATGTGGGTGATGGTAAGGAATTGCTGAAACTCTTGCAGGATAAAGGATTCCTTTGTGAAACGAAAGCATTCGGAACTTCCAGCCTCTTCAACAATATCAATTCTCAAGATTCAACAGTCAATATCCTGATTGGTTCCAAGAAGTTTACTGAAGGATGGAGTAGTTGGCGAGTTTCTGTGATGGGTCTGATGAATGTGGGACGCAGCGAAGGTTCTGAGATTATTCAGCTTTTCGGTCGTGGTGTTCGTCTGAAGGGATACAAGTATTCGCTGAAGCGAAGAAAGATGCTGGATGCCTGCTATCAGGACGAGATGATTCCAAAGAATTTGTCAACCATAGAGACTCTGAATATCTTTGGCGTGCGTGCCGACTATATGGAAGCCTTCAAGGCATATTTGGAGGATGAAGGTTTGCCAACCAATGAGATAGACTATGAGAAGATTGTCATCAAAACCATTAAGTCTGTTAATTTAGATGCTCTTCATCTCTCATTGCCGAAAGTCGTGGATGGCTATAACTTCAAGAAGTCTGCTGTGGTGGAACCTGCCGATGAAAGCCTGATGAAAAAGGTGAATGTAAAACTGGACAAATATCCAAAGGTGGATTTGCTGCGAAGCAAGAATGTTCAAACTGCTAATGCTGCAAGTCGCTATATTGGTGTTTTGGGACAGGAGCATCTGAATTGGATAGACTGGACGGAAGTGTTCTTTGCCTTGCAGGGTATGAAGGCAGAGCGAGGTTGGTATAATCTGGAATTGCGATTGGAAGACTTGAAGTATCTGATGGCAAATCCTTCCTGGTACGAATTGTCAATTCCTGAAGACCGTTTGAACTTTCATGATTTCGGAAAGAATGTGGAGTTGTGGCAGGATGTTACAATCAGTCTGCTCCGTGGCTATATGGATATGGCTTACAAGAAGGCCAAGTCGAAGGAAGAGCAAAAACATCTGAAGGAGACACGCGTTACCTATTATAATATAGGTATGCCTGACGAATATGAAATCGAGGTTCGTAATGACCTGTGTAATGTGGTAGATCATTTAAGAATATTGCAGGCGCAGGTGGAAGCCAATGAATTTGGTAAAGACTTAGTTCTTGATGCTCCTTATTTCAAGGCTTTGAATGTGGAGGAACATCTGTATAAGCCTTTGGTCTTCCTTGCAGAGAAAAATACCAATGGTAATCGTCCTTATGTGGATGTTGTAACTGGTGAGCCAACGTTGAAGGTGTCTCCTGTGGCATTAAACTTAGGAGAACAGAACTTTGTTACTTCCTTCCGTGAATATTGTAAGGTTCATCAAGACGATGTGCTGGCAGGTAAGCAGGTTTATCTGCTTCGCAATGAGAGTAAGAGGGGGTTGGGTTTCTTTGAAGCAAACAACTTCTATCCTGATTTTATCTTATGGATATTGGATGGAGAGAAGCAATATATCACCTTCATCGACCCGAAAGGTATTCGCAATCTTAAAGGATTGGAGGATGATAAGATTCAACTCTTCAAGTATTTACAGACAGAAGTGGCTTCTCAGTTGGGCAACGCTCATCTGATGTTGAACAGTTTCATTATCAGCAATACGCCAATGGAGCAGGTTGAGTTTTGGTTGAAGAATCCATTTGAAAAAGGTGAATTCCAAAAGAATCATGTGCTGTTTAAGGATGATAAAGGCTATCTGGAAACGATGGTTGATATGATTTTGCAGTATATGTAGGAAAAAGTTTTTCTATTTTATTGCCATATCTGCCACGCAGATTGTAAGTAATTGATACACAGAAAGAAATGGGTGGCAATAAGACGTATTCTTATTGTCACCTATTGCCATCTATTGCCACGGATTTCTAGAAGACGCAAGGTAATGCAGAGAGCTGCTGCATGATGGTCTTAGCCATGCGAGAGTGGCCGGCATCATTAGGATGAAGACGGTCGGTATCCGGCTTGTTAAACATCTGCGCACCAGCATCGTAAAGAGGGAAAAGACCCGAAAGAGAGTTGAGGTCGATGACCGGAACCGCCCAGACATTGCCTGTTTCCTTGATAGCTTTCACGTATTCATCGAAGAAAATGCCACGCGCATTCTCGTACATCTCATCTGGCTGGATGTTCTTGTCACCACTGGCAAAGAGAGCACGATGCACAGGAGTCATCACCACGATTTGCTTGGTAGGATACATCTGCTTCAACTTCGACATGGCGATGTTGATGCGGCCTTTCAATGTATTCTTGTCCATGCAGAAGTGGCGGTGGCGGCGCTGTACCATTTCGCTTGGCTTGTGGCGGGCTACTCTCACACTGTCGAAAGTCTCCGTGTACCATTCGCCGATAGGCACACCATTGTTATAATCATTGGTACCCATAAAGATGAGGATGGCATCGAAATCATCACCATGTTCCTTCTGCAGTTGGTCTGCCTGACGGGGAATATCGTTCCACTGTCTGCCGCTCACACCATAAACGTAAGGGGTGATGCCGAGCCAATCCTGCAGGAATCCCCAGTATTTTACTTTTGATGCCTTGATGTTAGGGTCTGTGATGGAGTCGCCGAAGTAAGCCACTTTCTTTCCCTTCCAGGGATGCTGAAGGTTCTTGAATGCCTTTTCTTTTTCGGCAATTTCTTTCTTGCTCATCGCCTTCTGGGCGAAGGCGGGTAGGGTTGGCATCGCCAAAGTCAAGGCGAGTGCCAGGGTAATCATTGTTTGTTTCTTCATTGCTAGTTTGTTTTTAATTTTTTTTCTGAGTGCAAAGGTACAGCAAAAATCTCAAACGGCGCAACATTTATTGTTCAAATATCAGTCTTTTTCTGTTTTTTTTTGTAATTTTGCAGCCGCTAATAGAAATGAGTATTTATAATAGGTATATTATTAAGGATGACAGTCAGTTTGAGTAATTTGAGTAATTTAAGTGATTTGGCGCGCAAGCGAGTGGCGGTTGCGGCTTATTATTTTGTTCCGGGAGTAGTGTTTGCCAGTTGGGCAAGCCGTATTCCGGATGTAAAACAGATGTTGCATCTGAGCAACGGCCAGTTGGGAACGGTGCTTTTCGCCATTCCTATCGGCCAACTTCTGATGATGGCTTTCTCGGGTATCCTGGTGAGTAGATTTGGCAGCAAGAAGATGCTGGTTCTCTCTGAGTTGCTCTATGTTCTGGTTCTTTTCTGCATCGGTAGCAGTACTACGGTTTTTCATCTGATTTTGAGTCTTATTGCTTTCGGAATGATGGCGAATCTGATGAACATTGCCACCAATACGCAGGCATGTCTGGTAGAGAAGATGTATGGGCGCAACATCATGTCATCGTTTCATGGTCTGTGGAGTTTGGGGGGATTCTCTGGTGGTATCATCGGTGCCATCTTTGCCAACACTTTACTCCCGATAGATGTCCACTTTGGAACTATCCTGGCTCTGAGTATTCTCATCATTGCTGTCGGTTTCCGCTTTCTGATTAATGATGCCATGGCGAAAGCAGAAGAGGAGGATGTTCCAAAGTTCTCTTTCAAGACCATCGACCCGATTCTGTTCCTTTTGGGACTGATGGGATTTGCAGGCATGTTCTGTGAAGGTACCGTTTACGATTGGAGTAGCGTATATTTTTCATCAGTAGTAAAACCCGATGAGGCTTTTATCCGTGCGGGCTATGTTGCTGGTATGGGTGCGATGACGTTGGGTAGATTCATGGCTGATGGGTTTGTTACGAAATACGGTCCAGCCAGAGTATTGAAGGTTTGTGGTGGTTTGATATTGGGCGGTTTGTGGCTGGCTGCTGCCTTGCCTTATCTCATTCCTGCCACCTTGGGTTTTCTGCTGGTAGGTTTCGGCATCTCTTCGTCGGTTCCTATCTGTTACAGTATCGCCGGAAAATTGGGAACCATCAAGGCGAGCATCGCCATTACCATCGTTTCGAGCATCAGTTTCTTCGGTTTTCTGGTAGGACCTCCGGTTATCGGATGGCTTGCTGAGGCTACCGGTCTCCGCATTGCCATCAGCATTGCCGCCTGCCTGGGTCTGATGATAGCGTTTGTTGCCGCAAAGGTAGGAAAGAGATTATCCTGAATAAGGATACGGTTGATGTCTTCTAATGATATGATTGATGTCGTTCAGGTATATGACTGATAACGTTCTAGTATATGACTAAAATCTTCCGAACAGTTACTTGAAGTCTTTCAGATATATAGAATAAGTCTTTTGGATATATTATATAGTAAGCCGCACAACAGCTGATGTGCGCTTGCACAACAGGTGTTGTGCAAGCGTCGCTCAGCTGTTGTGCGGCTGTCGTTCAGGTGTTGTGCGCTCTCTTTGTTTGTTTTCTTAAAGCTGACACCTTGATTAGATAAACAAACATCCTATCTGGAAGACCAGGGCTGATACTACCCATGCCAATAGCGTGGTGTAGCCGGCGGCGAATCCTGCCCATTTCCAACTGCCCGTCTCGCCCTTGATGGCTGCTATCGTGGCAATGCAAGGGAAGTAGAGCAATACGAAGAGGAGGAAACAGTAGGCGGTGAGCGTTGCCTTCGCTGCTGCCTCGGCATCGCTGTAACCGTAGGTCTTCTTCAGGTCTGAAGTCATCTGCTTCTTCAAGACTTCGTATTTTCCGTCTTCATCGTTGTAATCCTGATCATCAGAGAAACTGTCGTTGTTGCTGTAGAGCACACCCATCGTTGAGGCTACAATCTCCTTGGCACCTACACCGGATACCAAGCCCACATCCAGTTTCCAGTCGAAACCCTGTGGGGTGAAGATAGGCTCGATGGTCTTGCCGATTCTGCCGATATAGCTCTGTTCCTGCTGAGCCTGGTTATCAAGTTCTTCATTATGAGGAAAATAACCCAAAGCCCAGACGATGATACTTGCCACAAGGATGATACCACCCATCTTCTTCAAGTACTGCTTGCCCTTTTCCCAGGTATGGCGGCCTATCGCCTTCCAGGTAGGGAAGCGGTAAGGAGGCAACTCCATTACGAACGGGGTATCTTCGCCCTTCACCACGAAACTGGCAAAGATGCGGCTCAGAATCACGGCTAGGAAGATGCCGATGAGATAGAGCGATACCATGATGAGTGAACGGTATTGGATGGCAAAGAACGTTCCGATGACCATGATGTAGATTGGCAGACGAGCCGAACAGCTCATCAATGGCAATATCAGCATCGTAATCAGACGGGAACGGTGACTCTCGATGGTTCTCGTTGCCATCACGGCAGGTACGTTACATCCGAATCCCATAATCAGCGGAATGAATGATTTGCCATGCAGGCCCATCTTGTGCATCAGTTTATCCATGATGAAGGCTGCACGAGCCATATATCCCGAATCCTCCATATAAGAAATGAAGAAATACAGAATCAGTATCTGTGGCAGGAATACGATGACCGCACCTACACCACCAATCACACCATCTACCAGCATGTCCTTCACCGGTCCGTCCGGCATCGTATTGCTGATGAACTCGCCCATCCATGCCACGCCGTCCTCAATCCATCCCTTAGGAATCTCGCCCAGTACGAAGGTGGCTGAGAACATGATGAACAGCAGGAGAACGAAGATAGGGAAGCCTACATATTTATTGGTCAGGATGCTGTCGATGAGGTGGGTTACCTGATAGGTATCCTTTGCCTTACCCGGTTCATAGCCTGCTTCCTGCAATGCGCCATGAATGAAACCGTATTTGGCGTCCATGATGGCGGTTTCGCTATCTTCCAGGGTCTCTTCCTTCACACGCTTGGCTGCCTCGGCACGGGCTGCGAAGATTTCCTTTGCAGAGTTCAGATGGCTTACGTATTCCTCGGCGTGCTTATCATTCTCCAACAACTTGATAGAGAGGTATCGGGTAGAGTAGCGCTGGCGGATGGAATCATCTGCCTTCAGATATTTCTGGATATGCTCGATACCATGTTCTATCTCATGTCCGTGGTTGATGTGGATATGGCGATAGTGAGCGCTGGAATCTTCCTTGCCTTCGTAGAGTTCGATGATGGTCTCGAAGAGCTTGTCTACGCCTCTGCCATTGGTGAAGACGGTAGGAATCATCGAGATACCGAAGAGTTCGCCCAGTTTGTCGTAGTCGATGTTATCGCCACGCTTCTCGGTTTCATCAAACATATTGAGGGCGCAGACCATGCGGATGTGCATATCTATCAACTGTGTGGTGAGATAGAGATTGCGCTCCAGGTTGCTGGTGTCGATGACGTTGATGACGATATCCGGCGTATGCTCGATGAGCTGCTTGCGCACATAGAGTTCTTCTGGCGAATAAGCCGAGAGGGAATAGGTACCCGGCAAATCTACCAGATTGAAGTGGTAGCCGTTGAAATCGGCTTCACCTACTTTCGCATCCACGGTTACACCGCTATAGTTGCCTACACGTTCGTGAGCACCCGATGCGAAGTTGAAGAGGGAAGTCTTACCGCAGTTTGGATTTCCCACCAGTGCCACATTGATGACGCGGTGGAGTCGTTCAGCTTCCTGCTCAGCCAAAGCCTCGTTGCTGGCATTGTCTTTTCTTTCAGCTACGAGCATCTTGTCGCCGAGCGCCTGCTCGTCGCTATCGTTGGAATCTACTACTTTTGAGTCAATTACCTGTTGGCGGTCTTCTTCTTCCGCCTTGTTGAGCTTTGCATCGTTCTTGGCTTCATCAATGGAAACCACCTCGATATGGTCGGCTTCGCTGTGGCGGAGAGACACCTCGTAACCCATAATCTTGTATTTCACTGGGTCCTGGAGTGGGGCGTTAAGGAGTACATCTACCTTCTTGCCCTTGATGAATCCCATCTCGATGACTCTCTTTCTGAAGCCACCGTGTCCTGATACCTTGACGATAACGGCGCTTTCACCTGTTTTAAGTTCTGATAATTTCATATATCTTTCCTTGTTTTAATCTTGTTCTTTTCTTTGGGGTATGACCTCATGGTCAGCTCTTTTTCCTTTTCGACTGCAAAAATACTAATAATTTTTTGCAACTTGGTAGCAATAATGTAGTTTTAAAACAAAAATACCTAGAAATGATGAGAGTATCATCAAATCTAGGTATTCTTATCATTATTTCTGATGATGGATGTTCTTATACCTTATTATATATATAAGAGCATCATCATTTTCTGTGATTACAGGTTTCTGCCGTGGCAGTTCTTAAACTTCTTGCCGCTTCCGCATGGACATGGGTCGTTAGGACGTGGCATGTGCTCTGCACGGTAAGGAGTGCGGTTTACCTGTGCGCCCTCTCGGGTATCCTGGTTAGCAGCTGCCTCCTGTGCCTCACGCTCTGCATCCAAATCTACCTTGCTCTCTACATAGTTCTGCTGAGTGTGCTGCTCAGGAGCTGCCTCCTGAACTGGTTGCTCTTGCTCCATTACTGGAATCTGACCACGCATCAGGATACTTGCAATACGGTCGTACATGTCATTGATCATGGCATCCCAAACCTTGGCACTCTCCAACTTAAAGATGAGGAGAGGATCCTTCTGCTCGTAGCTTGCATTCTGTACAGAGTGCTTCAGTTCGTCGAGCTTGCGGAGGTTCTCCTTCCAGTCGTCATCGATAATCTGGAGAACAACGCTCTTCTCAAACTCCTTCACTACGTTCTTAGCCTCGCTCTCGTATGCCTCCTTGAGGTTGCAAGGAATATTGTACATGCGCTTGCCGTCTGTGATAGGTACCATGATGCGCTCGTATATAGCACCCTGGTTTTCGTATACCTGCTTGATGATAGGCATAGCTGTAGCCTGGATGCGGTCTGTCTTACGCTTGAATGTAGCCATAGCCTCCTGGAAAGCACGCTCTGCCAAATCCTCACGTCTGCCGTTCTCATACTCATCCTCGTTGAATGGAATCTCCATAGCAAGAACTTTCAGGAACTCTTCCTTGGCACCGAAGAAGTCGTTGTTGTTGACGATGTTCAATACGCGGTCCCAGATGATGTTGGCAATATCCATACCGATACGCTCACCCATGAGGGCGTGGCGACGCTTCTCGTAGATAACGGTACGCTGACGGTTCATCACGTCATCATACTCCAAGAGGTGTTTACGGATACCGAAGTTGTTTTCCTCAACCTTGCGCTGAGCACGCTCGATGCTCTTGCTGATCATTGGGCTCTCGATACGCTCGCCATCCTCGAAACCGAGACGGTCCATTACCTTGGCGATACGCTCAGAAGCGAACAGACGCATCAACTTATCCTCCAATGATACATAGAATACAGAAGAACCTGGGTCACCCTGACGACCAGCACGACCACGGAGCTGACGGTCTACACGGCGGCTCTCATGACGTTCTGTTCCGATGATGGCAAGACCACCTGCAGCCTTTACCTCAGGAGTCAGCTTGATATCGGTACCACGACCTGCCATGTTGGTAGCGATGGTTACGGCACCCTTACCGTTTACTGAGCGACCTGCCTCGGCTACAATCTGAGCCTCCTGCTGGTGCAACTTAGCGTTCAATACATTATGAGGAATGTTGCGCATCTTCAACATCTTGCTCAACAACTCAGAAATCTCGACAGATGTTGTACCTACCAAGACTGGGCGGCCAGCATTACGTGTTTCCTCGATTTCGTCGATAACTGCACGATATTTCTCGCGGGCAGTCTTGTATACACGGTCATCCAAGTCCTTACGCTGGATAGGGCGGTTGGTTGGAATCTCAACAACATCGAGTTTGTAGATATCCCAGAACTCACCTGACTCTGTACTTGCAGTACCGGTCATACCTGCGAGTTTGTGGTACATACGGAAGTAGTTCTGAAGTGTGATGGTAGCAAAGGTCTGTGTAGCAGCCTCTACCTTTACGTGCTCCTTAGCTTCAATAGCCTGGTGCAAACCATCGCTCCAGCGACGGCCTTCCATGATACGTCCTGTCTGCTCATCCACAATCTTCACCTGTCCGTCCATGACAACATATTCGTCGTCCTTATTGAACATGGTGTAACCCTTCAGGAGCTGCTGCAAGGTGTGAACACGTTCGCTCTGTACACCATAGTGAGCCAGCATCTCGTCTTTCTTGTCAAGACGCTCCTGGTCGGTAAGGTCTGTACGTGCCTCGAGTTCACTCATTTCTGTTGTGATATCAGGCAATACGAAGAGTTCCTTGTCGTTTACCTGCTTAGCCAACCAGTCGGTTCCCTTATCGGTAAGGTCGGCAGAATTCATTTTCTCGTCTACTACGAAGTACAATGGCTCAGTAGCCTTAGGCATCTCACGGTTGTTGTTTGCCATGTAGTACTCCTCGGTCTTCAGCAGACCAGCCTTGATACCTTCCTCAGAAAGATACTTGATCAATGGCTTGTTCTTAGGCAATGCCTTGTAAGAACGGAAGAGTGCGAGGAAGCCTTCATCAAGGAGCTCCTGATTCTTAGCCTTTGTACCTTCGTTAATCTTCTGCTTAGCCTCGGCGAGCAATTCTGTAGCCTGCTTGCGCTGTACCTCATAAAGTTTCTCAACCAATGGCTGATACTGCTCAAACATCTGGTCGTCGCCCTTTGGAATAGGACCAGAGATGATCAATGGGGTACGGGCATCATCAATCAACACTGAGTCGACCTCATCGACGATGGCGTAGTTGTGCTGGCGCTGTACCAGATCGGCTGGGTTGGTAGCCATGTTATCACGAAGATAATCGAAACCGAACTCGTTGTTGGTACCGAAGGTGATATCTGCCAGGTATGCCTTGCGGCGCTCGTCGGAATTAGGACGGTGCTTGTCGATACAATCTACAGAGAGACCGTGGAACATATAGAGAGGTCCCATCCACTCAGAGTCACGCTTAGCCAAGTAATCGTTCACGGTAACGACGTGAACACCATTA
Organism: Segatella copri; assembly: GCF_024330485.1. Taxonomy (GTDB): domain Bacteria; phylum Bacteroidota; class Bacteroidia; order Bacteroidales; family Bacteroidaceae; genus Prevotella; species Prevotella copri_L. The sequence continues at coordinate 169,356 of NZ_JANDWX010000001.1, forward strand.
CCAGTCAAGGCATTCAGGAAGATAGGTGTTGTACCTACGAGGGTCTTACCCTCACCGGTAGCCATCTCGGCAATCTTACCCTGATGGAGAACAACACCACCGAAGAGCTGTACATCGTAGTGAATCATTTCCCACTTCATATCATTACCGCCGGCTGTCCAGTGGTTGTGATAGATAGCCTTGTCGCCATCGATGGTAACGAAGTCGTTAGCTGGATTAGAAGCCAACTCGCGGTCGAAGTCGGTAGCAGTAACTATTGTTTCCTCGTTCTCAGCGAAACGGCGAGCAGTATCCTTAACGATAGCGAAAACCTGAGGCAAAACCTCGTTGAGGGCTTCCTCATACTTGTCGAGTGCTTCCTGCTCTAACTTGTCGATCTGGTTGAAGATACCTTCACGCTCATCGATAGGAGTGTCTTCAATTTTAGCCTTGAGTTCAGCAATCTTAGCCTTCTCTTCCTTGGCGTACTCCTGTACGTACTTCTGAAGTTCTTTTGTTTTTGCACGAAGTTCGTCATTGCTTAAGGCCTGCATCTTAGGATACTCTGCCTTGATCTTTTCTACGATTGGCTGGATCAACTTCATATCGCGAGTTGACTTGTTGCCAAACAATGACTGGAGAATTTTGTTAAAGTTCATTGTATATTTATTTTTTATTATTATTCGATGATGTTTGGGAGTAAAATCTCCTGTTGTTTATTACTAGCTTGCAAATTTACTAAAAATATCTGTAAATCTGCAAGGAATTGCCAATTATTACCTGTTTTTATGGCAAATCTTCTGAGTTTTGCTTACAGAAAGCATAAAATCAGCAGTTTGGACCTCGAATAACAATACTCCCATACGGAACTTTGTATCTATGCTCCGTAGGGGAATCATAATAAATATGTGAATGAATGTCTGTCAGAATGTCAGAAGAATTGGCGGCAAGTGTTGCCGACAGGATAGGATGATGCGTTGCGATGCTCTCATCTTCTGATGCCGCTTTGATGGCTTTGAGCACGCAGAGAATGTCCTCCTCCAATGCCTTCGCCTCCGGTTGCTGGATGAATTCATCGTAGGATATATCCGTAAGCGCAAACTTCAGCGCCTGCTGATAAGTCTGCGCCTCCATGCCGGTTGCCGCCAGGACAACCAAAAGGGCTGTGATATATCTGTTTACCATCATTGTTGTTTATCTTCTTCTGTTCGGAAACGATATTGTGCCAATCGTTTCCTTACGTATATTTTAATGTCTATTTATTCTTTCTGAATTTCTTTACGATATGCTTCTGCAAACCGTAATTGTTTGGACTTAAATCCATCATGGTCGACTTGACGCAGTATCTCGCTAGCAAAGAAAGTGCCAAAATACTCATACCCTCAGCATAGTTCTGCCATATCTGCATGAACAGGGCAATGAGCAGAAGCCATCCCAGAAGTTCGAAATACCAATACTGACGACCTGCTTTCATCCTCTTGACAGTCTTCCAGGCAAAGATGAGGTTGAGCGGATTCAGTATCAGAATCTGGAAATTTATCTGTACAGTAGGATGCTGCGAGAAGATCATGGTAAAGAGAATCAGTCCCGGTAATCCTGTCAGGACAAGCAGGATGGCATCAAACCACCAGTAGTTTTTCTTTTTTACACATTCTCTTACCGTTGTTCCTATGATGATGATTGCCAGAGCTATGGCTATCATTTGTGGTGTAACAGGAGTATCGTCTATTATTTGTGCCTGGGCTGGGATAATATCGGATGTTTCATCTACCAGAGTGATATAGCCGCTGGCACTTGTTGCATTGGTTTTGCCGTCTGCAGTCTGAGATGCATCAATAAAGTCGGTTCTTCCTTCTGTGGCAAAGTCTTTGCTCAGATTGTCTGGCAAGAATTCCCATTCTCTTTGTGTGATAGGGCGGTCTGCCTGACAACCCAAAAGGAGGTCATTGCCGAATCTTGCCCAGCGGTGCTGTCCGTTGAGCTTGTGAATCTCTTCCCTGTAGGTAGAAGGGGTAGGGATATCTTTAAAGTTGGTACTCTGGTTTCCAATGTTGGAGAGAATCATCTCGCGTGCCCGGGTCGTACAGTTGTCATAGAAGAAATTGTAGCGGTATACGCGGTTCTCCGGCTGTGCATTCTTGTCGATGCTTCTCAGAATTCCCAGTTTCTCTGTGCGGGAGAGACGGAGGCGCTGCTGTCTTACCCATCTGCCTTCATGTGCATATTCGGCAATGAAGTCGCTCATCGGGTAGATGCCAATCTGGTAATCGGTGAGTCCGAAAACAAAACGGAGTACGAAGCAACTTTGGTTAAAACTGAACATACCCCAGTTGACAGCAACATCCGTTCCCATAGCTTTGTTCTGGATGCGTAGAGCGGTATGTCCATAATACGACCACACCTCCTGACCTGGTCCGCAAGTCAGGAGAGAAATGTCAACAGAATCGAGCCACGCAGTAGCTTCTTCATTGACACGACTGTTCTGCACAGAAATATCAGAGTCTTTGTCTCTTGAAAAATCCTGTGCAGCCACTTCAGTAGTTAAATTGATTAAAATTACTGCTAAAATGGCACTAAAAATATGCTTAAAACGTTTCACGATGCAAAAATACCTTATTATTTTCAATTATCCTTCTTTTTTCTAGATTTTTTTTAATACTTTTGCACTCTGAATATAATTTTGAATGATTATTAAAGAATGAGAAAGCTTTTTTTAGCAACCCTATTGTTGGGGTCAGCCCTTATGGTTAATGCCCAAAGTGGTACTAATTCGCCATACAGCCAGTATGGTCTTGGCATCTTGTCGGACCAGACTTCTGGTTTTAATCGCGGTATGAATGGAGTCGGTCTTGGCTTTCATGAGCATAATCAGGTAAACTATCTCAACCCTGCATCTTATGCTTCGATTGATTCGATGACTTTCATCCTTGATGCCGGTATCTCTGGTCAGGTGACAAATTTTGAAGAGAATGGTGTGAAGAAGAATGCCAACAACTCAAATTTTGAGTATGTTGTTGCAGGCTTCCGCTTGCTGCCACATGTAGGTATGAGCTTCGGTATCATTCCTTTTACCAATGTTGGCTATAATTATTCTGCATCAGAATGGGTGAATGCTGACAAGGAAGCTTACTATACCAATACCTATTCCGGCGATGGTGGTTTGCATCAGGCATACATCGGCGCTGGTTGGGAACCGGTCAAGGGCTTGGCCGTAGGTGCCAACTTCTCATATCTCTGGGGTAGTATAGACAGAAGTGTATCAAACAGCTACAGCAATTCTTATTACAAGACCCTCACCCGCTACTATTCTATGCAGGTGAACAGCTATAAGGTTGATTTCGGTGTACAGTATACCCATCAGTTCTCAAAGAAAGATTGGGCTACCGTGGGTGTCACCTTCTCGCCAGGACATGGTCTCGGGGCTTCTGCTGATATGAAAATCATTTCTAATGATACCCAGAACGGTGTTACCGATACCACCGCTTACTCTATCGGCAAGGCTTACAAGTTGCCTACCATGATTGGTGCGGGTGTGATGTGGAATCATAACAACCAGTGGAAGGTTGGCTTTGATTACAGTCTGCAGAAGTGGGGTAGCTTGGGGTATCCTAGTTTTGATGGAACCAACTACGCCTTGAAAAATGGTATCTACAAGGATAGAAGCAAGTTCAATCTCGGTGCCCAGTATTGCTATGGAGAGCGCAGCCGTGCTTTCTTCAAGCGTGTTCAGTATCGTGTAGGTGCCAGCTACGCCACACCTTATTATAAGATGAATGGTGTTGATGGTCCGAAGGAAATCTCTGTAAGTGCCGGTTTCGGTATTCCTATCATGAACTCTTACAACAACCGCTCTATGCTGAATATCTGTGGTCAGTGGGTGAAGAGTTCGGCTAAGGATCTGATTAAGGAAAATTCTTTCCGTATCAATATCGGATTCACATTCAACGAGGATTGGTTTAAGAAGTGGAAGATGGATTAATCTTCCACTTATATATAATAATGTATAGAATCTCTATATAATAATGTATAGAATAAAAGGCTCTTATGTTGTCGGTATCCTGATGTTCCTGATTTTGGCTGGTTGCCAGAACCAGGTAGAACATACTGCGCCCGCCATCCGTCCGCAAGACTCGGTGGCGATGATGACGTCGTATGGTGTAAATACATTGGTAAGCGACTCGGGAGTTATGAAATATCGCATCGTAACAGAACGGTGGGAGGTGAATACCAGTAAGAATCCATCTTTGTGGATCTTTGATAAGGGACTTTTGCTGGAGCAGTTTGATGAGAAATTCCATATTAATAGTTATATCCAGTGTGATACAGCTTATTATTATGATCAGCAGAAGATATGGAAACTTTATGGTAGGGTGAGTATCCTGACCAAAGATGGTTTGCGCTTCAATAGTGAGCAACTTACCTGGGACCAGAATAAGCACGAATTGTCAAGTAACGTATTCAGTAAACTTGTTACTCCTGAAAGAACGCTACAGGGTTCTCATTTCTGGAGTGATGAAAAGATGACGCGCTATTATGTGAGCAATTCGAAGGGTAGCTTTGAAAAGGGAGACCTGACAGGAGGTGGTGGTGCTGCCGATACTTTGAGCAGCCAGCCTGATTCTGTCAAGAATAACTTCCGTCAGCCTGCTACACCTGTCAGAGCCACTACGATTCCTATCATGCACTAATTAAAAAGAAAAAGATATAATGAATGAACAGGTGGATATGAGTTTAGTCGTAGGCATTCTCATTACGATGGTCTTCTCAGCATTCTTCAGCGGAATGGAGATTGCCTTCGTCTCTTCTAACCGTATGTTGGCGGAGATGGATAAGGAGAAAAACGGCCTTACGCAACGACTGTTATCTTTGTTTTATAATCATCCGAATGGCTTTGTCAGTACCATGCTCGTGGGCAACAATATAGCCCTTGTAGTTTATGGTATCCTGATAGCCCGTCTTTTTGACAATACGATTTTCGCAGGTTTTGATGCAGCCTTTACGGTGCCTGCAGATACCATTCTGTCTACGCTGATAGTACTCTTTACAGGTGAGTTTCTGCCAAAGACGCTTTTCAAGTCTAATCCGAACCGCTTGCTTTCTATCTTCAGTCCGATAGCTTATCTGTGCTATGTGGTATTGTGGCCTATCAGCAAGTTCAGTACTTTCTTGAGTAAGTGCCTGCTGCGTCTGGTGGGTATGAAGATGGATGCAGAGGGGACAGATGAAGGCTTTTCTAAGGTAGATCTTGATTATCTTGTGCAGTCAAGTATCGATAATGCTACCAATGAAGATGAAATTAATGACGAGGTGAAGATATTCCAGAATGCCCTTGATTTCTCCGATACTAAAGTACGCGACTGTATGGTGCCCCGTACTGAGATTCAGGCTGTTGAAATGGATACTTCTCTCGAAGAACTGCAGCAGAAATTCATCGAGAGCGGTAATTCGAAAATCATTGTATATGAAGAGGATATAGACCATATTGCGGGATATATTCACAGTTCCGAACTGTTCCATCATCCTTCACGTTGGCAGGATCATATCCGTACACTTCCTTTTGTGCCGGAAACGATGCAGGCACAGAAACTGATGCAGACTTTTTTGCAGCAGAAGAAGACTTTAGGTATCGTTGTAGATGAGTTTGGCGGTACCAGCGGTTTGGTGAGTCTGGAAGATATCGTTGAGGAAATCTTCGGAGATATAGAAGATGAGCACGATTCAGCCAAATATGTAGCTAAGAAAACCGATGATGGTGACTATCTCCTTTCTGCGCGACTGGAGATTGATAAGGTGAACGATATGTTTGGTCTTGAACTGCCGGAAAGTGATGAATATATGACTGTAGGCGGTTTGATATTGCATGAATATCAGAGTTTTCCTAAACTCAACGAGGTGATTAAGTTTGATAACTTTGAGTTCAAGATTATCAAGTCAACATCCCGTAAAATAGAGCTTGTTAAACTCCACATCATCAAATAGCTGAGCAGGAAAAGGGAATTTTTTGCTTTTTTTGAGGTAATAGTCAAAAAAGATAGCAAAAAATTCCCTTTTCTCGTATTATTTTTGTATTTTTGCAGACAATTGGCTACTAGCATCAAAAGTGGTTCAATCTAAACTTAGGAAAAAATAAAAATAATAATAATAATTAAAACGTAATGGCAGCATTAGGAACAATTAGAAAAAGAGGCGTGATACTGGTTTGTATCATCAGTTTCGGCCTTTTCGCCTTTATTGCCGAGGAAGCTTTCCGCTCTTGCGATTCAGCAAAGAATAATGAGCGCCAGCAGATTGGTGAGGTTTTGGGCGAAAAAATCAGCGTGCAGGATTTCCAGAAGCTCGTTGATGAGTATTCAGAAGTTATTAAAATGCAACAGGGTCAGGAAAATCTTCCTGAAGACCAGATGAATCAGGTGAAGGATATGGTATGGAATACATACATCCAGAACCAGATTATCGCTAAGGAAGCTAGCAAGTTGGGTCTCACTGTGACCGACGAAGAGCTTCAGGACATCTTGAAGACAGGTACTAACCCTATGCTTCAGCAGACTCCTTTCGTTAATCAGCAGACTGGTCGTTTCGACGCATCTTCTCTCCAGAAGTTCTTGGCAGACTACAAGGCACAGAAGGCTAACCCATCTGCTAACGCACAGATGATGGATCAGTATACCAAGATTTACAACTACTGGTCATTCATCGAGAAGACTCTCCGCCAGCAGACTTTGGCTCAGAAGTATCAGGCTCTTCTCGCCGGTTGCTTCCTGTCAAACCCTGTAGAGGCAAAGATGGCTTTCAAGGAGGAGAATGAAGAGAGCCAGATTCAGTTGGCTGCTTTCCCTTACTCTGACATCCAGGATGATAAGGTAAAGATTTCTGAAAGCGATCTGAAGGCTAAGTATGATGAGATTAAGGCACGCTTCAAGCAGCCTGTTGAGAGCCGTGACATCAAGTTCGTTGATATCGAGGTTCAGGCTTCAAATGCAGACCGTGCTGCTCTTAACAAGGAATTTGCAGGTTATCACTCACAGTTGGCTGCTGCTGCAGATCCTACAGAGGTTGTACGTAAGTCAGCTTCTACTGTAGCATATCTTGGTATTCCTGTTTCAAAGGATGCTTTCCCACGTGATATCGCTGCTCAGCTTGATTCTATGGCTGTAGGTTCTACTTCTGCTGTTAAGGCTAATGCTGGTGACAATACATTGAACATCGTTAAGTTGGTAGCTAAGCAGGAATTGCCTGATTCAGTACAGTATCGTGTTATTCAGGTTGCTGCTAACTCAGTAGCTGAGGCTAAGACTAAGGCAGATTCTATTCAGGGCGCTATTGCCGGTGGTGCTGATTTCGAGGCTATCGCTAAGAAGTATGGTCAGACAGGTGACAAGGCATGGATGACTACCAAGCAGTATGAGTATGCCCAGTCTATGGATAAGGACAACAAGACATTCATCAATACATTGAATACTGCAGCAGTTAACTCTTTGAACCAGCTTCAGTTGGGTCAGGGATATGTAGTTCTTCAGGTTCTTGACCGCAAGGCAATGGTCAGCAAGTATACCGCTGCCGTTATTAAGAAGCCTATCGACTTCTCGCAGGGTACTTATCGTACAGCTTACAACAAGTTCTCTAGTTTCGTAAGTGCTAATCCTAAGTCAGAGGATCTCTTGAAGAATGCAGCTAAGGAAGGTTACAAGGTTCAGGACTTGAAGGATATTACAACTTCTGTTCACTATGTAGCAAACATCCATTCTACACGCGAGGCTTTGAAGTGGATCTTCGATAGCAAGGAAGGTGAGATTTCACCTCTCTATGAGTGTGGTGATAACAACCACCTGTTGGTTGTGGTTCTTGATAAGATTCATCATATCGGTTATCGTGATTTGAATGATGCAGTTGTCAAGGAGACTGTTAAGGCAGAGGTGCTCAAGGATAAGAAGGCTGAGATGATTGAGGCTAAGTTGAATGGTGTTAAGAACATCGCAGCTGCTAAGGCTAAGGGTGGTAAGGTTTCTTCTGTAAACCAGATTACTTTCGCTGCTCCTGTATTTATCGCAGCTACTGGCGCTAGCGAGCCAGCTCTCTCTGGTGCTGTTGCAGGTACTAAGAAGGGTGCTTTCTCTGCTCATGCTGTGAAGGGTAACGCTGGTGTTTATCTCTTCCAGGTTACTAACAAGACTAATCGTCCTGTTAAGTTTGATGACAAGACATACGAGCAGAAGTGCCGTCAGAAGGCTATGCAGTATGCAGGTAATTTCATGAATGAGCTTTATCTGAACGCTCATGTAGTAGATAACCGCTACTTGTTCTTCTAATTCAGACTAGTAAATTCATTCCAATAAATAAAAAAGGTGTATTGCCAATGAGCAATACACCTTTTTTATTTATTGGGATATCTTTTATTGTATCTACAAGAATATCTTTTGGAGAAGCATTTTATCCGCGGCTCCACCAATGTTTCTTTTTGGGAGCTTCCTGCTGTTCGCCGAACTTCTGTTTCAGTACTCTGCGATAACTGGTATGGTTGGTGATAATCTGATAAATCTCCCCCCAGTCAGGCAAACCGCCGATACCTCGGTCGTCAATGAACCAGTCAGCTTTGAGCTTGCGGGAGAAGTGGTTATTGTTCTCCAGACTCTCTTCAGGATAATCCTTGTTTACAGCCCAGAATTCAACTCCTCTTTCTCTACACCATTCTACTGCCTCGTCCAGGAGCTTTCCTTCGCGTACGCTCCATAGAATAAGCTTGTGGTGGTCTCTAATCAACATCTTTAATGTTTCTGTGGCGAAAGGTAGCTCTGTACCAATCTTCGGGTACTCGTGGGTTACGATTGTACCATCAAAATCTACTGCAATTGTTGCCATATAGTCTTAATGTTTTTAAAATCTAAAAGAGTCTTCCTATCTGGATAGAAAGACTCTTTTCTTTGTTGTATGTATGTTCTTGATTACTTCTTGATACTGTTGTCGTTGGCATTGCCATAGTGGCTGTTGCTATAGTTACCATAGCTGCCATACTGACCATAAGTTCCATATTTGCCATACTTGCCGTATGATCCATAAGAACCATAGTTGCCATATTTGCCATATTTGCCGTACTTACCAACACCATAATAGAAGCTGTGCTTCTTCTTAGAGAGGTCGACGCCATTGAGTACTAAGCACATGTTAGGCAATTTATTCTCGGCTTTCAAACCATTGATCATGCCGAAACTAGCCTTTGGAGTATAATCTGCGCGGCAGACGTATACACAGAGATTAGCCAGACGTCCAAGCTGCAAACTGTCGTTTACAAGACCTACAGGAGCCGTATCGAGGATAACATAGTCGTAATGTTCCTTCAACTGACTGATAATGTCGTCAAGGCTTGCTCTAGTTACTAACTCTCCTGGGTTAGGAGGAACAGGACCGGCCATAAGGAGGTCGAGTTTACTGTTGATACCCGAAGAGAGAATCTGTTTCTGAATGTCATCCCATGTATTATGGTCGTGTACTATCAGATTGGTGATACCATTATGGTGGTTGTCAATCTCGAAGAGCTCTGCCAGACGTGGCTTGCGGATATCCAGACCTACCATGATAACCTTCTTGCCCAACAAGGCGAGCGAGATACCGATATTGGATGCCACGAATGTTTTACCTTCACCTGATGTAGAAGAGGTAAACATCATCACCTTCTCACCTTCTTTCAGCATAAACTGAATATTGGTACGCAGGCCACGGAAAATCTCCTCCATCAGGTTGTTTACATTCTGGTGAACCACAATGTCAGCCTTTCCTTCCTTCTTGGCAGCGTCGCTTGCCACAGGAATATCGGCAATGACAGGTATCTGAGTGAGTTTCATCACGTCTTCATGTCCCTCAATCTTGTACTTGAAGAATTCCCTCAGGAAGAGGATGCCGGCAGGGATTGCAATACCCAGTACCAGTGCTATCAGCATAATGATAGGATTCTTAGGACTAACCTTTCCTTCCAATGAAGGAGCATCGATAACCTTACCCTTGTCTGCCGTTGCTGCTAGCGAAATGGAGTTTTCCTCACGTTTCTGAAGAAGCATCAGGTAAAGACCAGATTTTACTTCCTGCTGGCGACCAATCTGTGTAAGAACTCGCTCTTGCTCTGGCGAGTTACCTATCTGGTTGGCATACATGGCAGCTTGTTTGGCAATGCTGTTACGCTGGATTTCCATACCCAGCTTAGCCTGGCGCATGGCACGTTTGATAGATGTTGTGAGTGCATCCAACTGTGCGGTCAGAGGAGTTATTGTAGGAGAAGTCTCGCTGGCTGCATGCAAGGCGTTGTTGCGATCCAGGGCTATTTTGTTGTACTGGTTGATGAGTTCTGTTGAACTTTCATCAGTCAGACCTACGTTTGATGGGATAGGCTGATATCTGTTGCCAGGTTCGTTCATGTATTTGCCAAGCTCATTCAGAAGTTCAACCTGTGTGTTAGCCTCCTGGAGTTTCTGGGCGTATGTGTCTGAGTTAGCGATGGCAGCTGTTGCATTGAGCTTCATCTCTACAACATTGTTACGCTTCTTGTAGCTTTCGAGCTGGCCTTCTGTATTGCCCAGTTCGTTGTTGATCTTCTCCAGACGCTGGTTGATGAACTGTTCTGTGCGGAAAGAAATTTCATTCTTGTCCTCGTTGGCCTGGCGGTTATAAACATTTACCAGAGTTCTCAGATAGTCGATGCTGCGCTGAGGATCTTCATCTTTCATCACCAGTTCGGCTATGGTTGTAGTCTTTGAAGTCTGGCTGACAGTCAGTGCTTTTGTATAGCCCTTAGCCGCCATTTCTGGTGACACGATAATCACCTTCAGGCTCTCACCGTCTTTTAATGCGTATTTGCCGTTCTGAGTGAAGTGGAGGGTTCCTACACGTGTATTGATGCTTGCTGGCAGACCAGCTAAAGTCTTTTCAATCTTTACAGGATCCTTCTGATAGGAAAAGGCATCTACAGGTATGTAGTATGAACCTGTTACCTGATACTGGCTGCCAGTTTTCTCTATAAGAAGCTTGATAGGAGCATTCAGCTTCTTGAGATGAGCCAGGTCTAAGTCAACGCTGACTTCCTGCTCTTTATAGACTAACTGATCCCTGAAGGTTCCTTTATGGTAATAGTTCACGTAGCATTTCATGTCTACTACAGCCTGGTTAGCCAAGTCTTGAGCCGAAAGAATTTCAATCTCATTGTCTATACCGTTTGAGTTTGAAATAAAACCGAGGTTTGCAGCATTCTGAATCATGCTGTTACCCATACCTCTGTTCTTTCTCTGGTCGTCATCCTTTATCAGTACCTTAGCGGTTGCCTGGTATTGCGGTCTTGCATGGCGTATGTAGAGATATCCCAATCCCAAACATACAATGAGTGATAGAACGAACCATTTCCAGTTGAGGATAAGAGTAGAATAAATCAGCTGGAAGTCAATAGATGACTTCTCTTCCTGCTCTTGATCACGTCCCAAATCAAAGTTCTTTGTTTCTTCCATTATTTTATATTCTATTGTGTTTACACCTTTTTATATTCGTATAAGATAAATGATAGAATCTGTGCTATCTGCTTGCCGCTAGTTCTTTCAGATACTGTCCATAACCGTTTTTGAGCATCGGTTGGGCAAGTTTCAGCAACTGTTCTTTGTCTATCCATCCTTGTTTGAATGCGATTTCTTCCAGACATGCCACTTTCAGACCCTGTCTCTTTTCGATGACTTCTATAAAGGTACTGGCTTCCGAAAGGCTATCGTGGGTACCGGTGTCTAGCCAGGCGAAACCGCGCTGTAAGGTTCTTACTTTCAGAGTCTTTTCTATCAGATAGTGCTGGTTTACTGTTGTTATTTCCAACTCACCTCTTGCGCTAGGCTTGATGTTCTTAGCCACCTGCACCACGCTGTTTGGATAGAAATAGAGTCCTACAACTGCATAGTTGCTCTTAGGCATTTCCGGTTTTTCTTCTATGCTCAGGCAGTTGCCGTTTTCATCAAACTCTGCCACACCATATCTTTCCGGATCGTTGACATAATAGCCAAATACGCTTGCCAGTCCTTCTTCTGCAGCTTTTACGCTTTCCTTGAGTAAACCCGTAAAACCGGCTCCATAGAAAATGTTGTCACCCAAAACCAGACAGACTGTATCATTACCGATAAACTTCTCACCAATGATGAAGGCTTGAGCCAGACCATCGGGTGATGGCTGTTCTGCATATTCGAAGTGTACACCCAATTCGCTGCCGTCGCCTAACAGACGTTTGAAACCAGGCAAGTCGAATGGGGTAGATATAATCAAAATCTCCTTGATTCCTGCCAACATTAGCACGGAAACAGGGTAGTATATCATTGGCTTATCAAAAATGGGTATCAATTGCTTACTGATACCTTTGGTAATAGGGTAAAGTCTTGTACCCGAACCTCCCGCTAATACGATTCCTTTCATATCTTCTCTATTTCTAATATAATAAAGTTGAATAGTCTTATCTTAAAAACGCGGCAAAGTTACTAAAAAAAGTTGAATGAGTGAAATCATAAGCCATAAAAATGCATTTTTTGATAAAAAAAGCACCTTTTTATATAAAAAACGTCGCTTTGATTTGGGTATTTACTGATTTTATTGTATTTTTGCAGAACAATTTAAATAGATATAGAAAATAAAATAATAAAGGAATGGGAATTTTTGCTAAACTATTCGGTCGTAAAGACGACGATAAAAAGGTAGGTGGAATGGAAGATTACATGACTTTGATCCGTGTATACTTTCAGGCTGCACTTGCTTCTCAGTTAGGTATCACCAATTTGGCCATGTTGCCAGACTTGCGTGTCTTCAAGACAAGTCTGCATGTTCCGACGGTCAACAACCGTCTGGGTATTGGCGAAAAGGCACAGGTGAAGAAAATGATGAAGAATATCTATGATACGGATGATGCCTTTTTTAAGGAGATAGATTCCAGTATCCGTAAGAACTGCCACAAACTGCAGGATGTCAATGTATATCTCATCCAGTTCCAGAACTTCACTCAGGATCTGATGATGCTGATGGGCAACTTGATGAAGTTTAAGCTCCGTTTGCCTAGCTTCATGAAGAATTCACTTTACAAGCTGACTGCTAAAACTGTAGAAGATATCTTCACTAAGAATGATTTCTCTGATGCCAGTGTGCTGAAAACCGTGCTTCAGTTGCGCCAGTTCAACAAGCGCTTGGCATTCAGCCAGCAATGGGTAACCGACTTTACCTTCCAGGTATTGATGCTTGCCAAAAAAGAGCCACGTCCATCAGATGAAGACGTAGAAAAGGCAAAGCAGAAGATGGGAAAGTAACAAATGTTGCGCCCAAAATGAAAAAAAATAGCAGAATATTTGTTTTATTCAAATAATTCTCTTAAATTTGTAGCCAAAAATAATAGTCATGAGTGCAAATGAGAAAACAATTAATACGTTTGCCACAAGAGTAAGGCAGATGATTCTCAAGTTTGACGAGGTCAAGCAGGAGAATGCTGAACTCTATGCGATGGTGGATGAGCGCGATGCCAAAATCAAGGCATTGGAGGAAAAGTTGGCTCAAGCGCAGAGTGATTACGACAGCTTGAAGATGGCGAAGATGATGACGATTTCTGACAATGATATGGAAGCTACTCAGAAGCGCATCGCCAAGCTCATAAGAGATGTCAATAAGTGTATCACACTATTGGGTGAAAAGTAAAAATCGGAACGATGGCAGAACAAGAACAAGATAAATTACTCATACGATTACACGTCTATGATACAGATCTTTCTGTAAGAATACCTAGGGAAGACGAGGAGTATTATCGTAAATCAGCTAAGCTGATAGATGATATTGTGAACTCATATACCAAGATTTTCAAAGGCAGAAAGAGCGATAAGGAAATCCTGTATATGGCGCTCATTGATGTGGCATTGAGATATGAGAAGGAATCGGATCGGAATGATACGAAACCTTATGATGATATTCTTGAGAAGCTTACCTCCGAGATTGAAGACGCTTTGAAATAAGAATATTAATAAAAATATATATAATATAATGATAGTAACTATTATAGCAGCCTTGGTGGCGCTTGTTATCGGCGGTGCTGCTGGGTATTTCATTTTCCGTTATGTCATTAAGGGAAAATATAATGAAATGATAGAAGCTGCCAATAAAGAGGCAGAAGTAGTAAAAGAGAAGAAGCTTTTGGAGGTGAAGGAGAAATTCCTCAACAAGAAGGCGGAACTCGAAAAAGAAGTTCAGCAGCGTAATTCTCGCATCCAGCAGAATGAGAATAAGCTGAAACAGCGCGAGATTTCTCTCAATCAGCGTCAGGAAGACCTCGGTCGACGCAAGATGGAGATTGATCAGTATCAGCAGCGTGTTGACAACGAGAAGAAACTCTTGTCTGTCAAGCAGCAGGATCTCGAAAAAATGCAGAAGCAGGAGCAGGCTAAACTGGAAGAACTTTCTGGTCTGAGTGCTGAAGAGGCTAAGCAGAGATTGATTGAGAGTCTGAAAGATCAGGCTAAACTCGATGCTGCAAGCTATGTGAATGAGATTATGGATGATGCGAAACTCAATGCTAACCAGCAGGCTAAGAAGATTGTGATTCAGACAATCCAGCGTGTTGCTACTGAAACAGCCATTGAGAACTCTGTTAGCGTTTTCCATATTGATAATGATGAGGTGAAGGGACGTATTATCGGTCGTGAAGGCCGCAATATCCGTGCTCTGGAAGCAGCAACTGGTGTAGAAATCGTTGTGGATGATACTCCTGAGGCAATCGTTATCTCAGCTTTCGACCCTGTTCGTCGTGAGGTTTGCCGTCTGGCTCTCCATCAGTTGGTTGCTGACGGTCGTATCCACCCAGCCCGTATTGAGGAGGTGGTAGCCAAGGTGAAGAAGCAGTTGGATAATGAAATTATCGAAACTGGTAAGCGTACAGCTATCGACCTCGGTATCCATGGTCTGCATCCAGAGTTGATTCGTATCATCGGTAAGATGAAGTACCGTTCTTCTTATGGTCAGAACCTTTTGCAGCATGCCCGTGAAACCGCTAACCTCTGTGCGGTTATGGCTTCTGAATTGGGATTGAATCCTAAGAAGGCTAAGCGTGCCGGTCTTTTGCACGATATTGGTAAGGTGCCTGATGAGGAGAGTGAATTGCCACACGCATTGTATGGTGCCAAGATTGCAGAGAAGTATAAGGAAAAACCTGATATCTGCAATGCCATCGGTGCTCACCATGATGAGATGGAGATGAACACATTATTGGCTCCTATCGTACAGGTTTGTGATGCTATCTCTGGTGCTCGTCCTGGTGCCCGTCGTGAGATTGTAGAGGCTTATATCAAGCGTTTGAACGATCTTGAAGCTATCGCCATGAGTTATCCTGGCGTAACCAAGACTTACGCTATCCAGGCAGGTCGTGAACTCCGTGTCATCGTTGGTGCGGATAAGATGAACGATGAAGAGAGCATCAAGCTTTCTGATGAAATCGCAACCAAGATTCAGAATGAGATGACTTATCCTGGTCAGGTTAAGATTACTGTAATTCGTGAGACTCGTAGTGTAGCTTACGCTAAGTAAGATAGAATTATATTTGAAGTTTAAATTGTCGTTTCTCTTCTGCAAGGTAGAGAGATGTATCTTGATAAAGCCGTACTCTGGAAAAAGGGTGCGGCTTTTCTTTTCCCTTTTCAGAATATGATGAAAGCAGAACAGAAAGTATTAAAGCGATTCAATAAAGGATGTGTTGACTATCGTCTTTTGGAGGATGGGGACCGTATTCTTATTGCCTTGAGTGGAGGCAAGGATTCATTGGAACTTGTCCGTTTGCTGGCTCAGCGTGCCCGTATCTATAAGCCGCATATCGAAGTGGAGGCGGCCCATATCATCATGGATAACATTCCTTACGAGACCGACCGTTCTTATTTGCAGGATTTCTGTGCAGAGAATGGCATCAAGCTTCATATCCTTCATAGTTCGTTTGATGAATCCACCGATCCCCGTAAGACCCGTTGCTTCCTCTGTGCCTGGAACCGCCGCAAGACGCTCTTCGAGTTTGCTGTAAGCCACGGGTTCAATAAGATAGCTCTGGGACATCACATGGATGATATCCTCGTTACCCTGCTGATGAACATCACCTTCGAGGGTTCGCATTCCACCATGCAGCCCAGTCTTCCTTTAAAACATTATCCGCTCACCATCATCCGCCCCCTTTGTCTGGTGCATGAGGCGGATATCCGTCAGGTGGCAGAAGAGTTGCATTTCACTAAGCAGAAGGCGTTGTGTCCTTACGAAGAGACTACTCGCCGTTCGGATATGCAAGCCGTCTTCCAGCATTTGGAGCAATTGAATCCTGAAGCGCGCTACAGTCTTTGGCGTTCTGTCTTTATGGAATAAAATATAGTAGAAAAAGCAATAAAAACGAAAGTAGTTGCATGAGCACATGCAACTACTTTCGTTGTACAATGCAATAGGCTTCATTTGCCATCGAAGCCTATTGTATTTGTTCCTGGGTTAGACCGGAATACTTCTTGATTAGATTGATGTCAACACCATCGGCAAGCATGTTCTTAGCAATTTCCAAGGCTTTCTCATTCTTACTTCTTATTTCATGTCATCCGAGTTGAGTATGGTGATGGTCTTGCCCTCAATCCTGATGGCACCCTTCTCCTCGAATTCGGAGAGGCAGCGGAGGAGCGAGAACTTCTGGATGCCGAAGATATCTGCCATTTCCTGTCGGCTGACATCCAGCCGGATGGTTCTGCTCTGCTGTTCGGTAGCCATCTTGATGAGGTATTGCGCCACCTTCTCCTTGACGGAGAAAAGGGAGAGCATGCGCATTTTCTGCGAAAGGAAGATATCTATCCTTGACAGGTGCTGGATGAAGTTCCAGCGTATGCGCTCATCAGTATCTATTAGCAGTTTCAGTTCCGAAGGCCTCATGCGCAGGAGGGTGGTCTTCTTGCTTGTCTCCACGCTTACGGGCATCTCGTTATTATGTGCGAAGATATAGGCAGGGGCTATCAACATCGATTCGCCCAACCGCTCTATCTGAGCCTGCTTGCCCGACAATCCCGACATGCGGGCTATCATCTCCCCCTCGACAATGATGTCGGCATATCTGCAGGGCATTCCTGCCAGCACATAGGTTTCCCTGGCAGCAAGCTCCACCATCCGGTAGCTTACCATCGACAGTGCCTCTCTGATTTCCTCTGGAGTAAACCCCTCAAACACCGTGCATTTCTGCAAGGTAACGAATATTGATTCTTTCATACTTTTAAGTTTTATATTCAATAACGCATTTTCCCCCGATTTATTGTTCGCTCAAAAAATAAGGCACTTTGCAACACTATCGAGAGTGTTATTGCAAAGTGCCTTTTAAACATGAAACCTTATCTTTTGTTTTTTCCCCCGAGTTTTACAGATTCTCCCTTAACTCAGTAGCTGCTGTTCTTATCCTATATATTTTTTGATGTCCTCTTCTACCGTTCCGTTTCCGGCAATGCCAAAGGTATCTACCAGTACCTTCAGTACGGCTGGTGAACAGAAGGCTGGGAGCGTAGGACCCAGATGGATGTTCTTTACGCCCAGATGCAGCAGGGCAAGAAGTACGATGACTGCCTTCTGCTCGTACCAGGCAATATTGAAGAAGATAGGAAGTTCGTTGATGTCGCTGGCTCCAAAGATCTCCTTCAGCTTCAATGCCACAACCGCCCAGGAATAGGAGTCGTTGCACTGACCTGCATCCAGCACACGAGGAATGCCGTTGATGTCGCCCAGATTGAGCTTGTTGTACTTGAACTTGGCACAGCCGCTGGTGAGTATCACTACATCCTGAGGCAGCGCCTTGGCAAACTCCTCGTAGTAGTTGCGGCTCTTCATTCTGCCATCGCAGCCACTCATCACCACAAACTTGCGGATGGCTCCGCTCTTCACAGCCTCTACTATCTTGTCTGCCAGGGCAAAGACCTGGGCATGCGCAAAACCGCCGATGATCTCGCCTGTCTCTATCTCCCTAGGTGGCTGGCAGGTCTTGGCAAGCGCAATCACCTCGGAGAAGTCCTTGTGGCCGTCGGCACCCGCCTGGATATGCTTCCAGCCAGGGAAACCGGTAGAGTTGGTGGTGAAGACGCGGTTCCTGTAGCCTGCCGATGGCGATGGCGGTACGATGCAGTTGGTGGTGAAGACTACAGGACCGTTGAAGCTCTCGAATTCCTCCTTCTGTTTCCACCACGCATTGCCGTAGTTGCCCACCAGATGCTTGTACTTCTTGAGCTGCGGATAGTAGTGGGCAGGAAGCATCTCGCCATGGGTATAGACATCGATGCCCGTGCCTTCGGTCTGGATGAGGAGATCTTCGATATCCTTCAGGTCGTGGCCTGAGATGAGGATGCCCGGATTGTTGCCTGTACCGATGTTCACTCTGGTGAGTTCCGGATTACCGTATGCCTGGGTGTTGGCCTTGTCGAGGAGTGCCATCACATCCACGCCGTACTTTCCAGTTTCGAGCACCACGCCCAGCAGCGTGTTCATATCAGCATCAGGGTTACTGATGGTGGCGAGTGCACGGCACATGAAGCTGATGATCTCGCTGTTCTCTTCTCCCAGATGGGCTGCGTGCTCGTAGTATGCCGCCATACCCTTCAGACCAAGCATGGTGAGTTCCTTGAGCGAGCGGATATCTTGATTCTCGTGGCGGAGCACGGATTCACGGGCGCCCTCTGCCTCATAGTCTGTCTTCTCGCCACCCCAGATTACCTCCTGATAAGCAGGGAGGTGGATATTCATACTTGCCGCCTTTTCCAGCAGCTGTTTCTTCAGGACGATACCCTTATCTACCTTTTGCAGGATATCCTGGTCGTTGAAGTTGGCGTTGGTGATGGTGGTGAAGAGTGCATCCGTGAGGAAATGGGTTACCTCTGGTGTCGGTTCTTCGCCTATGCTATGCTGTATGGTTCCTATGCCACGAACCACGCTGAGCAGCAGATCCTGCCACTTGGAAGTTGTAGCCTCCTTACCGCAAACACCCTTGATGGTACAGCCTGTACCCTTAGCTGTTTCCTGACACTGGAAACAGAACATCTTGTTTTCTGCCATATTGCTATAAATTAATGAGTTATTTTAATGTTTTCTTCCAGGCGGCAATCTGCCATTCCTGGTTTCCGGCTGCAAAATTACGGCTTTAAAAATAATCCTACGGTAACAATTGTGACCGTAGGATATTAAAAAAACATAAAAAGAGTGTGGGGGAATGGATTTCTCCCTTCTTGAAGAGCATGATGATTAGATTGATGTCAACACCATCATATATTTATCCTTAAGGGAAAATAAAATTAGCCTTAAGGGAAAATAAATTTTGCCTTAAGACTAAATATAGTCTGTCTTCTGATGGGTTATGCATACGAGTGCATGCCCGTGAGGAAATAGTTCACACCGAAGTAGGTCATGGCGATACTTAGGAAGGCTAGGGTGATGTAGATGTGATACACCAGCGGCTTGCGGAAAACAGGCAGGCTCTGCGTATGCACTACTACTGCATAAATCATAAAGGTGATGAGCGCCCACGTCTCCTTGCTATCCCAACTCCAGTAATTACCCCAGCTCACGTTAGCCCAGATGGCTCCGATGAAGATGCCGAATCCCATCGTGGTGAGGGCAGGGTATAGGAAGATGCGGCTCAGTGCCTGAAGCTCTTCGCCATGAGAGCGAAGGCAGATACCCATGATGCCACAGATAAAGGTGAGCGATAGGAGGGCATAGCTCATCATGATGATACTGACATGGATGCTGAGTAACGGACTGTTCAATACTGGCATCATCTGTCCGATAGCAGGATCCATCTGGTTGATATGGCTTACCAGAAGGAAGAATCCTGAAATCAGGAAGCCGAATACCATCACGATGCGGATGCGCAACTGCATCAGAATACTGATAAGCATCACGAACCAGGCTACAGTTAGCATACTTTCATATCCGTTAGACATAGGTATGTTGCCGCTGATAATCCATCTCAATGCCAATCCGAAGGTTAAGGCAAGGAAGGATACGCCAAGCAGGATAGGCAAAGCGATGTTCAATACCTTGATTTCTCTCTTCTTCGTCATGCGATAGATGGTGTAGAAGAGGGCAATGAAACCCAATGTGAGGTTTGCCATGAAGAGAATGGTTGCAAAAGGAAAGGCATTATTGATGCGTTCTGCCTTATACTGTGTAGCTGTTGGCAGCGAATTACCGCTACTAACCTCCTGATATTTCTTCATCTTGACGAAGAACTCGTTTACACGGCTCGTATTGCCTGCCTTTACATCACCATTCAGCAGAGAGAATACATTCCTGATATAGAGCGCATGCTGGTGCTCCACGGCCTGTGGCAACTTATCTACAGGTGAAAACCAGGTGGTGGTACCCGCCTTGATGAAAGGATGATCTTTGGTAGCTTTCACGTTCTTGGTGAAGGTGTAAGGAAGAACCTTCAATGAGATACCTTCTCGCAACTCCATGATGATTTGTATCTTGCCATCGATATCGGCGGCTTGCTGATGGAACTTGTCCTGCTGACCATTGTAGTATTCCTGAACATACTGTCCGATGGTATAGCCACCCATCTCACGATTGAAGAAAGTATTGAGCGAAGCATAGTCAGGCAGATTCATCGCTGTTTTCATTTCTCCGCTCTTGATCTTGATGAAAGGCTCGTTTGCCCAAGTATTTCCATAGAATACCCAACCAGAGAGTACCTGTTCTGCAGTCAATCCCTGATAGCTCCTGGCTCCATATATCTTCTTGCAGAAATCGAGGGCAAAGGTCTGTACCGGACAGATGCGGTCGTTGTAGAGAATATGAAGCTCACCAAACTTCTCTGCAGTTTCCTTTGGCAATACAGCATTTTGGAGATTGCCTGTTGCAGATTCTGCATGCAGTGTCTGTATATTGCTCATGCTGAGGATGAGTGCTGTTATCAACGCTCCCTTCTTGAGCAAAGGACTCTTCAGTAGTTTGCGATAACCGCCCTTAGGGTCGAAGAGCATCCATACGAGGGAGATGAAGAGCAGCGCATAGCCAGTATAGGTGACTGGTATGCCGTATGGATCGGCATTGATAGCGAGCACGCTTCCCTTGCCGTCTTCATCGTAAGATGACTGATAAAGACGGTAAGACCGGTGGGAATAGATGTTGTTCATCGAAACTTCGCCTTCGCTCTTATCATCTCCGTCTATTACGGTGAATTTTGAAGAATAGTCAGCCACGGCGTTGGTTCCATCGTGCATCTTCGCTTCAAACTTCTTCAGGCAGAGCGAGAAAGGCAGTTTCTCTTCCTTCATGCCCTGCTCCTCGTCTTGAGCCATATAAGTATCTGTAGGCTGACCGATGCGCAGATGAATCATGCCTCTTTTTGCTGATACATGCGTGAGTAGGGCACCCAAGAGGATGATGATGAAGGAGAGATGGAGTGCCAATGTAGAAGCGCACTTCACTTTTCTTTTGATGATATAGAACGCACCTAGGGCAGCGAGTACTGCCCAGATTAGAATGAACCACCATGCTCCATAGTAGTGGGCATGGGCATAATCCGTGCCCTGGCTTTTTTCCACGATGGTGGCGGCAGCCATGCATACGAGCACAAGGATGTAAAGAATGAATATAATCTTTTTAACCATACTTAGTTGGAATCTTGATAGAATTTCCGTTGCAAAAATACGATATTATTCGGAGACGAGCAAGATTTTATACGTATATTTAGAGGTTCTGATAAAAAAAGCTGCCAAATGCTTTTGGTAGCCTGGCAGCTTTTCTTATTTTTGTTTCTTCTTGTAATATCTTATGATTAGATAGAACGCAGGAACTTGACCACTGCATCACGATCGCTCTTCGATGCTTTGTAGAAGTTCATGGCTGCATGATAGGCATGACTCTTCTTGCTGTAGCAGTGCCACATGATTGCCTCTACCTCGTTACGGGCACGGCAGTCGTGCAGGCGGTCTTCTGCACCTGTGTTCAGATAGCTCAAGCCACGACCCCAAAGTGGAGTGGTGCGGCACCATGAACCGTGGATGTCGTTCATCATATAGAGCTTGTGCTGAACGAAGTCAGAATATGGATAAATGGTCTGGTTCTGATAACGAGGCAACGGCTTGTCGGCGATGTACTTGGATGTTACGTAGTTATCGTCACCGGTCTTCCATGATGGCTTGTGACAGTTGGCGCAGCCCCATTCCATGAAGAGTTTTTTACCCTGCTGTACCTGTGGATCATTCAAGTTGCGGGCACGAGGTACTGCAAGTCCACGATGCCATACCATGAAGGCATAGAAATCGTCCATGCTCTGCTCAGGCTTGAAGTTTTTCCATTGGTTGTCAAACTGGTTGGTATTTGGATCCAACAGGTTTGCTACAGCTTCCTTGATTCCCTCGTCAGTACCATCTGCATAATAAGGAGAGGTAGGGTCCTTCTTGATGGCTGCAATCACATCCTTATTCTCTGACATTGCCTTTGCCCAAGGGGCCGTGGTATAGAGGCAAGGACGATCCTTACGGGTAACATTGGTGATGTTCCAGATAGCGTTAGCACCAGGACCATCCTGTAAACTACCACGGGTCAAGGCATAAGTGAAGCGCTTGACAATCTTTTTGTTCAATTCTGAGGCGTTTGGATCGAATGTGCTGCCATCTGCATGCACGCCCCCAGTAGCGTATTTGCTATCTCTACCAAATTTTGGATAGTATGCTCCGTCGGTAAAGTCATTCTTGTCGGCATCCCAAAATGATGGATTGATGTATTCTTTTACGTCAAGTCCAGCTTTCTTGAAGTAAGATGCCTCTGATGCGTACTGTGCCTTGATAGCTTCGTTAGGAATGGCATCAACCAGTCCTGTACCACCAATACCGATGGTAGATTCCAATCTTACAGCTACTGCACCATTGCCGGTTTCGTATGGAGTAGGACTGGTGTTGAAGGCACTCTTAGGGATAGAAATCTCAGGATAAATCAAATCAAACTTTTCGCCATCAGGGAACTGCATGGATGGTATCTCTTCTGTTTCCATCTTGTGGACGTGCTCCCAACTCATATTGATTTGGCTCTCATCGATAGGTGGCAAGAATGGAGACTGTGCTTGTGTCTGAGGCATACCTGTAACCTCAGTTACATAGCCACCATCATTGCTGTTGGCACCATCTACAGGATGATAAACTACGAGCAGATAACCATTACCATTACCATAGCGGGTTTCATACTGTGCCTTGCGCTTGCCATGACCATACTCTGGGTGGCAGTCAAAGCAAGATGAGCGGACTGAAGCAGGACCTAAGCCCTTGAATGCACCTGTATTCCATGAATACTGGCGCTCGAACATCTGCTCGCCGATAAAGAACTGCTTGAAGAGTTCTGGGTCGTTATCTACTGCAGGTGTCTGGTCTGAGTAGCTGCTGGAACCTGTGTTCTCTGTTGTACCCAGTTTACCACCTGGATACCACTCATCTGCAGTAAAGTTACCCACTTCCTTACCTACGTATGCGGCATCTGTTTCCTGAATTTCAACTTTGTTGTCATCGTCAGAACAGCTAGCCATTGTCGTAGCCAAAGCCAGGGCGAACGACATGTAGGCGTAATTCTTAAAATTCTTATTCATAATGTATTTTCTTTGTGATATATTATATTTAACCCAAATGACGTAGCTTCGCTTCTATAGAAGAAAGCAAAGCTACGTTATCCTTTATTCTTGTTGTTTCAGTTGTAACGGATAAATTACTTGGAAACCTTCAAGGCGCGGAACCAGGCAGCCGCATTGTTCAACTCGTCGTCCAGTGTGTTGATCTTGTCGATGCAAGTCTTTACCTGAGCATTGGCTGGATCATCCACGAAGGCGATACCGCTCTTCTTGGCTGTCTCCAATGAAGCAATTGCCTCATCAAGAGCTGTGTTCAATGCGTTGTAGCCACTGTAGTTGTACTTCTTCATGATGGTCATCAATGAATTGGCGACAGGAGTGGTAGCAGTAACATCACGTGTACCATAGAGTGAGTTCTTGATAGAGTAGATGTTGTCCTGATAGTCGATGAATGAACGCTTGCTGTATGGTGACTCGATGTAGTCGCGAGACTCAGCTTCGCCATCCTCTGTAGTACCACCATTGCCGGTAGCTACACGGTAAGCCTGACCGAGCTTCTGGGTGTAAACCTCCTGGCAGATGCCAGAGCAACCTCCTACGAATACATTCTCCAAGGTCTCCTGCCATGTTGGGAACCAAGCCTTCTCGCCTGTGGCATTGAGGAGGAACTGACCGTAGCCGATACCTGCAGAAGAAAGGGCACCTGCGCTATCTTCCAGATCTTTAAGACCATCAATCACCCAATTGCAATTGGATGCCAACCAAGAACCGAGGGTTGCATCACCATTCCAACCATACTGGAGGAGTGAAGTCATGTTGTAGATGTCGCCAGCTACAGCGGCAGCAAATGCCAACTCATCGATACCTTTTACTGATGTCATGCCCTCTTCTGTCTCGTTGGCATTCAGCATGGCAGCAGTACGTGCAGCACCATTGCGGAAGAGTACGAACTCCAATCCGTGGAAACCGATTACTGATTCGAAGTGCTGGTGTTTTGTATAGATAAACTGAGCAGGGTTTGAACCCTTGATACCGGAGATGATGCTCTGATTGTTGAGTGCTTTTACCATCTGGTCGTGGTCGAGTGGCCATGAGTCGATGTGTGGGTCAATCTCGTTGTTGGCTGCTGCACCATAGAGGAATGCCTCACTGCGCTCCCATTCACGACGAGCGTTCTTGAAAGCCTCGCAGGCATCGGTGATATCTGCATCGCTCAAGTTGCCAGCCTTGGCGTTGGCGTATGCCTTGTCGCATGCATCCTTCAGAACCTTGGCATAGTCTCTCAAATCCTTGTAGGTAGGATTGATAATGTCGTTTACATAAGTGTTGGCAACAGCAGATAATTCTGTTGCTGGAACTACGTTACCCTCTGTTACTGGGTCATCATCATCGCTACAAGAAGCGAAACCCAAAGATAAAGTCATTGTTGCTACGAACAAAAATGCCTTCTGGAAAACTTTTTTCATTTTTTCTTTGTTTTTTATGTTTGAATATGAAAATTATAAACTATGATACGGCTGCTTCCCTAGATTTAGAGGAAGAAGCCCTGATAAGCGATGCCGATGTTTACGGCTGGCTCATTGTTGTACTTAGAGTGGAAGATGCGCTGATTGTACTCTGCCTTTACACAGACTTGTGGGAGAGGGAAGTAGTTGATACCTGCTGCCACAATCTTGCGGTTGGTCCACTTGGCGGTGGTGTTGTGTACCGATGAATCGTAATACTCGAAATGACCGAACACATACAGCTTTTGGTTGTCTTCACGCAACTTGGAAATCTGGGAGAAAACATCATAGCCTGCTTCCACCATGGTAGCGATGGCATGACTGCCGAAGTATTTGCCGCTACCAGATTCATTAGGCTTGACATTAGCCGTACCAGGATATACAATGCTGGTAATGGCTGTAGCATCGCTTACATAGCCATAATCCACATTGCCTCTAATCTTCCAGTTGTACTTGTTGTAGGTGAAGTCTAAGGCACCTACATATACATTTCCCTTGATGTTTTTGTGCTGGGTATCCAGCGGGGTGGTGTTGCCCATCGCCTTGCCGTAGTAACCGCTCAGTCCGATGCGCAGACCAGGAATACTGTAGTTATCTACACGGGCAGCTACGGCATATTTGTTGGCTACCTCAAACTCGTATGGACTCTTGGCACCGCCCTGAATCCAGTTGCTGCGACTGAAACGGTAGGCGTTCAAGCCAGCCAGGAACTGTGCCTCGTAGCGGAACTTACCGCTCTTTCCCCAGAAACTGATACCAGTCTGGTGCCATGTACAAGGAAGAATGGTGTTTTCTCCTTCCGGACGATAAACAGTAAAGAAATTCAATGGCTCGTGATAGGCATTGGTCAAACCTACAGGTACAACGATGTGACCAGCCTTGATGTTAGCCCATCGACCGAAAGATTTCTGTATCCAGAACTGTTCGAGTTCTACCTCGCCACCTTTCTCTACCTCCTGTTCATACTCGATGGCCTCCTCTGCTTCGTATTCGATAGACTGTCCGGTACCTCCGTGTTCAAACTCAATCTCAGTACCCATGGTCCATCCCTTTCCAAAGTCGTAACCCAGGTAGATTACTGCATGAGGAATGTCGAAGCGTCCGTGGTCGGGTGCATTTTTATAAGCGGTGGCGTTAGAGTAGCGTTTTCCAGCGTCGCTATAGAAGTTGCGGCTCATGGCAACCTCGCCATAACCACCCACGCTGAGGCGCTTGCCGTTTACATGCTGCATCACACTATCGGCAGCCACAGTTTGTGCACTTGCCGTTGCCAAGCCGGCAACGAGGGCAGCGGACATCAATCCAATTCTTAAACTGTTCATCTTTAATATTTTGAAATTATTGTTATCGTATAATTTTATATAAAGAAAAGAGCGCGGATGTCTGTTTGCGGTCTCGACACTTTAGAGACCTAGTATCTCCTTAAAGCCAATCTGACTTGATAAGGAATTACGCAGCTCTGCCGCTCGGGAATGGCAATCATCACCGCGCTCTTTCTCGATTTCGGGTGCAAAGGTACGAGGTTTTAAAAAATCTTGCAATACCTAAAAATCGGTAAACTGGCGCATCCCCATTTCTAGGTATTGCGAGTTTCGAAACTTTTTTGTATATTTGCAACCGAAATAGAAACATTATGAATGTTCTTGATACAAGGATGTTTTCATTTAAGGAGAAAGAAAGATGAAAAATCAGAAGATGTATGAAGCTGATGACAAGATGATCAGCATCATTAGAGACAATTATAACATTTTACAGAGCCTCGGCAGCTTCGGCATCAACCTGGGCTTTGGTGATAAAACTGTGCGCGAAGTTTGCGACGAGCAGAATGTTGATACTTATACATTTCTGGCTGTGGTAAACTTTACAATTAATGGTTACAAGGAGTATGACAATGCCGACCGTTTGTCGTTACCGACCTTATTGCATTATCTCAAGGCATCCCATGTCTATTATATTGATTTCCAGTTGCCTTTCATCCGTAAGGAACTCGTTGAGGCTTTGGATGAAACAGATAATCTGGCACGTCTTATCCTCAAACTTTATGATGATTATGCCCATAGTATAACCAATCATATGCGGTATGAAGAAAAGATGGTATTCCCTTATGTTCAGGCACTTATAGATGATAATGCCAATGCAAACTTTGATATAGAAACCTTCTCGAAGCACCATGCTCAGGTAGATATGAAGTTAAAGGAACTCAAGAGTATCATTATCAAGTATTTGCCTTCTGATGGCTTGCATAATAATCAGCTCAGCGCCACTCTTTATGATATATATAATAATGAGGAATGGCTGAAACATCATTCTGAGGTTGAGGAAGAAATCTTTATTCCTGCAGTAAGAAATGCAGAGCGTAAACTGAAGCAGAACGATGTGAGTGCCAAGATTTCGAGCATGATTAATCAGACTCCGATGAGTGACGAACAGTTGAGCGACCGTGAGAAAGATGTGATTGTTGCTTTGGTTCAGGGAATGACCAACAAGGAGATTGCTGACCACCTGTTTATCTCTATCAATACGGTCATTACGCATCGCAGAAACATCGCCCGAAAGCTTCAGATTCACTCTCCTGCAGGTCTTACAATTTATGCCATCGTGAACAATTTGGTTGATATTTCTTCTGTAAAGCTGTAGTTTATCTGTGGAATATCAGTTTAAATAATGTTATTTTTTCTAAAATGATAGCGCCTTCCTCTCACATGAGGGGAAGGCGCTATCATTATATTTAGGTATGTGATGATTCTGCATCACTATTTATGGTGAAGGCTAGATCATATTGATGTCAACAAAACCATGCATCACAGCATAAATGGTGAGTGAAGACACACTTTTTAATCCCAGTTTTTCCTGTATTTTCTTGCGGTGGGTAATCACAGTAGTCAGTCCGATACAGAGTTGGTCGGCTATCTCTTTGTTGATTTTCCCTTGTGCTACCAGAGATAATACCTCTATTTCTCTATCCGACAGAATTTTTTCCTGGGTGACAGGGGGCATGGCAGGGATATGCTCGCCATGAGGATGACCGGAATGCTGCAGGTTGAGAAGCTCTTTTATCAGGTATCCTTCTGGTACATTGACGCAGAGACAATGAAATTCTGCAAGTTGCGAATTGGGATCGTTGCTGGGTGTTAGAACGATCACGTGCCGGTTCCTGTTGCCCTGTGTGAAGAAGTAACGGTGTTCCAATACAATGTGCATAGATACAAAGCTATGAACAAAGTGGTCTGGATTGTTTGCCTCGTACTGACGGAACGAACCGAAGGTCGAGATTTTCATCATGGGCATCACCGACTCAAGCAGTTGTCTGAGTCCCATTGCGGCGAGTGTATTGCTCTCTACTATTGCCATTTCCGGCATCTGTTTGCCAGCCATGGCTTTCATCATTTCTTCATTCATCTCTGTTTATTTTACTTCTGCTAGTGATAGTTGAGTTATACTTATATCTTGTTTTTACAAGAATGGAGTGAGTACCTTTGCGGCAAACCATCCTTTGAATCTTTGCCAGCCCGTACGCCACTCTCTCCAGTTCTTCTCATTGAGTAAGAAACTGTCTTTCTTTTCCCCATCAAAGAGCTGTACCAGTTGTTGTGTAGTACAAGAATCCACAATCACTGCATTCTCTTCATAGTCCCAGCGCAGGCTTCTGGCATTGAGATTGGCACTGCCCACGGTACAGAACTTGCCGTCTACCATGATAATCTTGGTATGATGGAAACCCGGCGTATACATCCAAACATTGCATCCTGCCTTCATCAGTTTGTGCGCATTATAGAAACCGCAGTCAGGAGTCAGAGGAATGTCGCTCTTGGTAGAGAGCATGATTTCGACTTTCACTCCTCTTTTCACAGCATTCTTCAATGCCTTTTTGAGTTTATGACTCAAGGTGAAGTAGGGGCTGATAATCTTGATGCTGTCCTGTGCATCATTGATGGCATTCACATAGAAATATCGGATGATATCCTTTGTAATATGTGGTTCGCGGTTGATGATGCCGACCATCTTTCTGTAGGCTGTTGCTGTCGTATCTGGCTTGAGATTCTCTACCAGATAATCCTTCTTCTTATATCTCCAGAACTCAGTGCTGTGCACATTCTGTCCGCTCACCTTATTCCACATTTTGAGGAATATCTTCTGTAGGGTATTCACCTCGCTTCCGTCGATGCGACAGTGCATATCGTGCCATTCTCCTACAACCTTCGTACCTTTTATATAATAGTCGGCAACGTTCATACCGCCTGTGTAGGCAATCTGCCCGTCGATGACAACGATTTTACGGTGATCACGGTTGAAAATTGCATGTACCCATGGAAACTTCAGGGGCTTGTATTCATAAATCTCTATACCGTTGGCACGGATTTTCTTGAGATGTCTCTTTCGCAGAGGCTTATTGTTGGAAGAGTTTCCGAAACCATCATATAAGGCTCTCACCTTCACACCCTCCTTGACTTTCTGAGCTAGCAGGTCGAAGAGGAGGGAGGCGATGCTGTCGTTGCGAAAGTTGAAGTATTCCAGGTGTACACTATGTTTAGCCTGTCGGATTGCCTGGAACATATCATCAAACTTTTCCTGACCATTCATCAGAAGGGTTACTGAATTATCGTGAGAAAAGCTGACACCTTTCCCACGAAGCTGATTTACGATCAGTGAATCGCTAGTCTGTGCGCTGCACAGCGAACAAGACAGCCATAATGTTGCTATTAATAAAAAATATCTCATCTTATCTATAACCGTGTTATCTATAAATCCGTGTAATCTGTGTTATCCGTGCCTAAAAAATTATACCATGCAGGCATAGTGATCGACGATACCTTTCAGATGATTATCCTTGTCTACAACCAGTACCGTATGCACCTTATACTTGTGCATGATGCGCTGAATCTCCGAAATCTTCGTCTTCGGAGTCACCATTTTCGGAGTGGTGGTCATGATGTCGCTTACAGTCTTGTTAAAGAATTCAGCCTGCCATTTCTCCATGGCGCGTCGGATATCACCATCGGTAATAAGTCCGATAACGTGGTTGTCTTCATCCAATGAGATACCCAATCCCAGTTTGCCCTTGCTTACGTGGATGATAGCCTCGCCCAGGTGCATTTCCTTAGGAATGATAGGCATATCATCGCTGCGCATCACATCTTCTGCTGTGGTCAGCAGTCGTTTGCCTAATTCTCCACCAGGATGGAACTGTGCAAAGTCGCGAGGCTTGAAGTGGCGTACCTGCATCAGGGCGATAGCCAGTGCATCACCCATAGCCAATGCTGCAGTAGTACTGCTGGTAGGGGCGAGGTTCAGCGGACAAGCCTCCTTCTTTACCTTTACGGTAATATGATGGTTGGAGTATTTTGCCAGCAGGGAATCTGGATTTCCGGTGATGGAAATGATAGGAATATTCATGTGGAGTACCATCGGGATGAAACGAAGCAGTTCATCGGTCTGACCGCTGTTACTCAGTGCCAGAACCACATCCTTATCGGTCATCACACCTAAGTCGCCGTGATAGACATCCAGTGGATTGATGTAGAAGGCTGGTGTGCCTGTAGAGGCAAGTGTAGCGGCAATCTTGGCACCTACGTGTCCACTCTTGCCCACTCCTGTAACGATAATCTTGCCTTGGCAATGATACATCATGTCTACAGCTTTCTCAAAGTTGTCGTCCAGATAAGGTATCTGGTCGAGGATGGCCTGCGCCTCGTCTCTAAGAGCCTGTTCGCCATAACCGCGAACAATCTTATCATCTATATTGTTATTTTTATCGGTCATTTCTAAATCATTTGAATTGGCTTTCCATTCGTACGCCGAACGTTGTTTTTTCGTTCTTCACTTACAGAAGTTCTTCTATAAGTGATTCCAACTTGTTTAATTCCAGCATATTGGCTGCATCGCTCTTGCCCTGGTCTGGGTCTGGATGTACTTCAAAGAAGTAGCCGGTAGCTCCGAAAGCTTTAGCCGCCTTTGCCATTGCTGGAACGAATTTACGGTCGCCTACGGTCTTGCCGTCACCTGCACTCGGGCGCTGAACGCTATGGGTACAATCCATGATGACATTTGGCACAATCTCCTTCATGTCAGGGATGTTTCTGAAATCTACCACGAGATTGTTATAGCCGAAACAGTTGCCGCGTTCTGTGAGCCAAACTTCCTTGGCACCGCTCTCCAATGCTTTTTCTACAGGATATTTCATATCTCTACCGCTCAGGAACTGTGCCTTCTTGATGTTGACGATTTTACCAGTCTTGGCTGCAGAAACCAGAAGGTCGGTCTGTCGGCAGAGGAAGGCTGGAATCTGGAGTATATCACATACTTCGCCTGCTGCTGAAGCCTGATAACTCTCATGAATATCTGTTGTAACCTGAAGGTTGTACTTCTCCCTGATATCTCCCAGCATCTGGAGTCCTTTCTCCAGTCCTGGACCACGGAAAGAGTGGATGCTGGTACGGTTGGCTTTGTCGAATGAAGCCTTGAATATGATTTTAGTTCCTAACTTTTCGTTGATGCGGACGAGTTCCTGCGCTACTGTTTCCAATAGTTCCATTGACTCGATGACGCAAGGACCTGCTATGAATGTTGCCATATCTTTTTATAGTTTATAGTTTATAGTTTATAGTTAATAGGGAGTAAACCTGCTATTAACTGTAAACTATAACCTGTTAATTATTAACTTGTTTGATTGTAATCTCACGTTGTGGGAACGGAATCTCGATGTTGTGATCGTTGAGCGTATCGTAGATGCACTCCATGATGGTGGCATCGTCGATGGCTTGGGTAAGCACGTTCACCCATACCACAATTCTGAGTGTGATGCAGCTGTCATCGAAACTTTTCAATAGTACCTTCACCCCTTTGTCCTGATAGATACAGTCCAGTTTCATCAGGGCATCGATGAGAATCTGTTTCACTTCCTTCACATTACTGCCATAAGCAATACCTACCTCCAGAATATCCAGTTCATAACCATGATTCTTGGTCATGTTCTTGTAGTTCTTCGAGAAGAGCTGCGAGTTCTGGAAGGCTATGACCGAACCGTCGGTAGCCTCCAGCATCGTAGAGGTATAACTGATACTGCTTACCTTACCACGGGTGCCGTCACAGATAATGTAGTCACCCACCTTCACACGGCCCATCATCAGAGAGATGCCGTAGTAGATGTTCTCGAGAATATCCTTTGATGCAAAACCCAGACCGGTTGATAAGCCGGCAAAGATAGCAAGCAGCCATGATTTTCCTACCTGGAACACATTCAGGGCTATCATCAGCCAGATACCCCAGATAATCACCTGCATCACGTTCTTGAACATCACAATCTTTGAAGCAGCCGACGCCGGGTCTGCTTTCTCGAAGTGATGACGCATGAAATCTACAGAAGTAATGTTGATGTAGTTGAACAGGAAGTACAGACAAGCTACCTCTGAAATGCTGAAGAGCGATGCAGTGAAGTTGCTGGTCTTGATGTAATCCTTGTTGAATATCTCCCATGTTGTATCACTCATGTTGAATACATCTGCTGCCCAATAGATAGAGATGATGAACGAGAGCACGCCTGAAATAGGGAGCAATACCTTATAGATAAAGCGATACAGCCATTTGTCGGTAATCGCCTTGTCAGCCAACTTCTTACGCTTGGCATATACGCTGAGCCATCCCTCGCAACAGGTGATGGTAAGCACACAGGTAAGCTGCATGGTCCACCAGATGATAAGCTGGACGGCAAGCAGTGTGAAACCTGTCCAGGCAAAAATGGTACTTACTCCGAATACGGCAAGCGATATGAATGCGTATGTCTTGTCAGTGCGCAATACCTGGTTGTGCTTTCTGCCAATCACATTCCACTGCCAGAGAGCGCAGAGCAGAAGGACTGGTGGAAAGATAAGGTTTACCAGGTCGTTTGGTATCAGGATGATACGGAACACGATAACGATGAAACCTACCAGCATCAATGGCGAATAGATACGGAAGGTATTCTTGATCTTATCGTTGTCTACGCGTAGCAAGATAGATACCAAGATGACGCCAACTAACCAGGAATATTCTACCAGCAGCTGGCTTGCCATAATCACGAAGTTCTGGGTAACCGCCATTCTTACGATACCGAGAATAACTGCGAAGGTTACTACCGTCATCGCCATGATAAGGCATGGTCGTTTTGCCATAAAACTTTCCTTTCTGTTCTCGAACATACCATGCTTCATGAGTTGTGTAATCACGATGCGGATGGTAAAGAGATTGAGGAAGATAGAGATGAGCCCCCAGAAGATGATGATACCAAAGAGGATGAAGATGATACGAACATCCCATTGCGACATCATGCCCGGTACGGGCTTGTATTTCTCGGTTACAGACGTCTTCGCCTCCTTAAAGTTCATGCTGATATTGCGGAGTATACGCAGATAGTTGTCGCCTCCATTATTGAAGATGCTGTTCTGGATATCTTCGTATCTGCGGTTGGCATAGTCATTGAGCGCCTGTAACTTATGGTCGGTTCGGTCGTAAGCCTGCACATAGGCTTGTAACTGTTTCTGTTTCTCAACCAGCTGGCGGCGGATATTGACAGCCAGAGTCAGGTCAACGTTTCGGTTCACCTGTGCTTCTTCGCTGAGAAACATGGTGTTCATGCCGTAGAGATAGTTGATGAGCGAATCGAAACGAGCCACCTCAACATTGTTCTTCTTGATCATCTGGCGGAAAGGAACAGCCTTCGACTTAAACTTCTTAAACTGCTCTGTAGCCTCATGACAGGCATACGTCATGTCGAAAATATACCCATTGCGCTGCGAATAGAGCATGATGGAGTTCTGGTCAGCCTGTTTCACAATACTGATGAGTTCCTGAATCACAGCCAACTGTTGAGCCTTGGCAGCTTGGTTCTGTTTCTCCAAGTCTATGTGATAGTTGGTCAATTCTGTACGCAGCATATAGAGTGTTGTGTCCAGGTTGGCTTCCTTGAGCACAGCATTACTTGGCAGTACGAATGCCACCATCAGCAGAATTATGATGTATAGTCTCTTCTTCATATTTAGTAAATTTGACTGCAAAGTTATTAATAATTCGTGAAAAAGCAAAGAGAAAACCGCCTTTTTTGATATATTAGCACCTTTACGTTCGATTTTTAGGGTTATCTTTTGCATTTTTCATATAAATTGATTACATTTGCAACGTCAAAGGATACGTTAATTAATCAGATAAGAATATGAAGATACTCATAGCAGATAGTGGCAGTACCAAGACCGATTGGGCTCTGGTTGATGAACAGGGTAACGTGATGGTTACCTGTAAGACGCAGGGCATCAGTCCGATTCATCAGAGTGATGCCGAGATTTTGGATGTATTGTGTAAGGAACTTGTTCTGTCAGAGCAGCCTCAGCAGGTTTTCTTTTATGGCAGTGGAGTAACCGAGGCGATGAAGTCTCGCATGAAATCACTCTTGCAGCAGTCTTTTCCTGAAGCCAAGGTTGAGGCAGAAGGTGATATGCTGGGAGCAGCCCGTGCCCTCTTTGGCAAAAAACCGGGTATCGCCTGTATTTTGGGAACCGGTGCCAACAGTTGTCTTTACGATGGAGAGAAGATTGTGATGAACACTCCTCCGTTGGGATATATCCTGGGCGATGAGGGTAGTGGGGCAGTAATCGGCAAACTTTTCCTCAATGGTATCTTCAAGGGCACATTGCCTGTATCGCTAAAGAATAAATATCTTGCCTGGTCGGGCTTGGATTATCCTACTATTATTAATAAGGTGTACAGACAGCCGCTTGCCAATCGCTTTCTGGCTTCCATCTGTCCTTTTATCTCAGAACAGATAGCAGAAGGTGAGAAACATGAGAACGGGACTGACGAACTGAATGAAGCGATGGCTCTCTATCGCATGATACTGGAGAGTTTCAATCAGTTCTATGCAAAGAATCTCACACCTTATATTAAATATGTCAAGGCGAGCACCGAGGATATAAGCCAGTTGGAGCCAGGCATGAAGGCATGGCATTCATCCTTGGAAGAAGAAATCCCGATGCTTGGTTTTGTTGGAAGCATAGCTCATTACTTTGAATCACCTTTGAGAAATGTGATGGAGGATGAGTTTCATCTCAAGATTTCCCAGATATTGAAAGCTCCGATGCCGGGGTTGATAAAATATCATATTAATTAAACTATTTTTGCACCAAAATGTATTTTATGCTACATTTTGGTGCTTTTTCGTTAAAAAATGTAGGTTGCGCAACATTTTATACGTAATTGATTAACCAAAACATACCCCATTGTGTCTGTTTTTTATCTATCTTTGCCCCCGAAAAGTAAATGTAAACAACGATAAATCGAGGCAATCCTCATAACCGAGGCTTATACCTTATTTATATAAAGGCAATATTCGACCTATGTTACATAGGTCCTATATTACACCTAGAAGCAACAATTATTAATTTAAACCTAAAGTAATTATGAGAAAAACATCTCAGAAATTCTCGCAGAGCCACATGCTCTGCAAAGTTGCTCTGGTAGCCATCATGTTGGTGTTCCAGGCAATGTTAGGAATCGGAGCGGGTGTCCTCAATGCTCAGACGGTTAAGGGTACTGTCATCTCTGGCAGTGACAATGAACCATTGATTGGTGCAAGTGTCATGGTGCAGGGTACAAAGACGGGTGCAGTTACTGACCTGGATGGTAACTTTACCATTGAAGCAAAGAATGGACAAACACTCGAAGTTTCGTATCTGGGCTTTATCACCCAAAAGATTAAAGTTACAGGTTTGACAATCAACGTAACCTTAAATGAAGACAAGCAGTCACTTGATGAAGTTGTCGTAGTAGGTTACGGTGTTCAGAAGAAAAAGCTGGTGACGGGTGCCAACATCAACGTGAAGGGTGATGACATCGCCAAGTTGAACACTTCCAATCCGCTTCAGGCGCTCCAGGGACAGACACCTGGTATGAGCATCATCTCAACATCCGGTCAGCCGGGTTCCGGTTTGAAGGTAAACATCCGTGGTATGGGTACAGTGAGTGGTTCTGATCCGCTTTACATCATTGATGGTGTACGTGGTGACATCGCTTCTCTGAATCCTGCCGATATCGAAAGTATTGATGTGCTGAAGGATGCGGCATCGGCTGCCATCTATGGTTCGCAGTCGGCCAATGGTGTGGTTCTGATTACTACCAAGGGTGGTAAGGAAGGCCGTGCCGTGGTTAGCTTCGACGGCTATGTGGGTTGGCAGAACAAGCCACGCAGCATTGATATGCTCAATGCCAGTGAGTATATGACTATTCTGGATGAGGCTGCCATCAACTCGGGTAAGAACGCCTACGACTGGAGCAAATACAAGAGTATCTATGATGCCAATGGCGATTTGATTGACACCGACTGGGTAGATCAGATGTTTGTGAAGAATGCCAAAACTTCTTCTTATAATATAGGTGTAAATGGCGGTAGCAAGACTGCTAATTATGCCATGACGCTGGGTTATATGAACCAGGAAGGTATTGTTGGCGGCAAGGACGTCAGCAATTATGAACGTTACAACTTCCGTGTCAATTCCGACTGGAAGGTGAAGGACTGGTTGAAGGTGGGTGAGCAGATCAGTTTCATCTATACCCAGAATACGGGTATCGCTGTGGGCAATGCTTACAACAACACTCTGCGCAGTGCCTTCAATACCTCTCCATTGTCGCCAGTCTATAGCGACAACAACAAGTATGATTCTCCTTTTAATGATACCAGCAACAGCGACTGGTATAATGCCGATGGCAACCCATACGGCTTGATGATGACGAACAATAACAATCAGACGAATGCAGCCCGTTTCACCGGTAATGTGTATGCGGAGATTGAGCCTATCAAGAACTTGAAGTATCGCACTGTAGTAGGTTACGAATATTATGCAAGCGATTACCGTTCGTTTACTCCTCTCTATCAGTTCTCCATTTATAGCTACAACACAGCCAACCGTACCAGTGTGAACCAGAATATGGGACATAACTGGCAGTTGACCTGGACCAACACCCTGTCTTACGACTTCAAGGTAAAGGATCATAGCTTCACAGCCTTGGCAGGTATGGAGTCCTGGCGCTTTGATGGCGTAGGCGTAAGTGCATCCAATGCCACCCTGAAGAGTGGCTTTGCCGACTGGAACCATGCTTATGTAAGCAATGGTACCGCTGCCACCGCTACCGATGGTCTGGGTGCCAGCGGTGCTCCTTCTCTGTCACAGCGCATGGTGAGCTACTTTGGTCGTGTAAGCTGGAACTGGAAGGAAACCTATATGGCAACAGCTACCCTGCGTGCCGATGCTTCTTCTAAGTTTGCCCGTGGCAACCGTTGGGGCTACTTCCCTTCTGTTTCTGCCGGTTGGATTGTAACCAATGAAAAATGGGTGAAGCCTCTGCTCAAGGTGCTTGATTATGCCAAGGTGCGTGCAAGCTGGGGACAGGTTGGTAACCAGAATATTGGCGACCTGATGTTTATTTCTCCTATCTCAACATCGGGCGCTTACTATAACTTCGGTACGGCTTTGGGTGCTGACGGACAGTCAAATTACTATGGTGCTTACGAAAGCCGTCTGTCTAACGAGAATGTGAAGTGGGAAACTTCAGAGCAGTTGGACTTCGGTTTGGATTTGCGTCTCCTGGGCAAGCTGAATGTCAACATCGACTGGTATAAGAAGACCACCAAAGACTGGTTGCTGGTTAAGCCTATCCCAGGCACAGCCGGTACGGGAGCCCCTTATTTCAATGGAGGTGACGTAGAGAATACCGGTATAGAAATCGGTTTGGGCTGGAACGACAACATTGGTAGAGATTTCAACTACTATGTGAATGTCAACGGTGCCTATAATAAGAATAAGGTGGGAAGCATCCCTACATCCGATGGTATCATTCATGGTACCGATGGTAATGGTCAGCTCTATGATAACTCTACCGAGTTCTACCGTTGCAGCAATGGCGAACCAATCGGTTACTTCTGGGGTTACAAGACCGCTGGTATCTTCCAGAACCAGAAAGAAATCAACGAGTGGGTAGCGGCAGGCAATGGCGTACTTCAGGGGTCTTCTGTAAAACCTGGCGATGTAAAGTATTACGATGTCAACCACGATGGTACCATCAATGATGCCGACAAGGTAAACCTGGGCAATGGTATGCCAGACTTTACCTATGGTTTCTCACTCGGTTTCGGCTACAAGGGACTCGACTTCTCTGTAACCGCCAACGGTTCTGTAGGCAACGACATCGTTCAGAGCTACCGCAATGTAGGTGCCAAGACTGCCAACTACACTTCAGCTATTCTGCAGCGCTGGACAGGTGAGGGAACATCCAACAAATATCCACGTGTAACAGAGACCAATGTGAACTATCAGTTCTCCGACCTCTTTATCCAGGATGGTGACTTCCTGAGAATCAGCAACATCACCTTAGGTTATGATTTTGCCAAGCTGCTTCATCAGAAGTTCGTATCTCAGGCCCGTTTGTACTTCCAGGTTCAGAATGCGTTTACCTTTACCAAGTATGACGGCATGGACCCAGAAATCGGTTATGGTGTCAATAGTTGGGCATCAGGCGTAGATTTGGGTTACTATCCACGTCCACGTACCTTCATGGTAGGTTTGAATCTTAAGTTCTAATTTAAAGGAGATATCATTATGAAGACAAATAAAATAAAGATAGCCGCTTTGGGTATTTTGGCTATGGGAGGTCTGGCATCTTGCAGCGACAGTTGGCTGGATGTGGCTTCCAAGACAGAATCAAATTCCGGCAATTTCTATAAGAGTCAGGAAGATGGACTTCGCTCGCTCTATGCCTGCTACGACGGTTGGCAGCGTACCGTTTCAGATGGTCCTTCGTTCACCGTCTATCAGTTGACCGAGACGATGAGTGACGAGTGCTTTGGCGGTACGGGTAACAACGATGGACGCAATACCCAGATTCTCGACCGTTTCGACATGAATCAGGCACCATCTTATACCGATATGCACGAAACCTTGTGGACGAGCTATTATGCAGCCATCTTCCGCTGCAATGAGTTTATCGATAAGGGTGAAGGCATTACCTGGGATGATGAGAATGCAAAGAACACTTATCTGGGTGAGGCTCATGCCCTTCGCGCCTTGTGCTATTTCGATATGCTTCGCCTTTGGGAGAATATTCCGTTGCTGGAACATGCCACCAGCGAAGTGGTTCCGCAGGCTGCTCCTGACTCTGTATATAGTCTGGTATTCAGAGATTTGAAGTATGCCATCGAGCATATTCCTGCCAATGCCTATCCTAAGAAGGATGCGGCTACCAACGATGGACATATCACCAAGTATGGTGCCGAGGCAATTCTGGCTCGCGCATACCTCTTCTATAGTGGCTATTATGGCAAGGAGCCTGATCAGCTGGGCTTGACCAAGGCGGATGCCCTGGCAGCCTGCGAGGATATCATCTCCAGTGGCGAGTTCAGTCTGGTACCTCGATTCAGAGATTTGTGGCCAGCTTCTGCTGATGACAAGAGCGGTGACCACGTAGGACTTTGGGCACATGAGAACTCTTCCTGGGCTGGTCCTGGAAACCCAGAGACCATACTCTCGATGAAGTTCAACTACACAGCCGATTATAATGGCAACAATGATGGTAACCGTTTCCAGGTAATGATAGGAATGCGTACCGGTAGTCTGGTTTACGAAGGCTATGGCCAGGGTTGGGGTGCATGCACTGTTACACCATCCATTGCTTCAGCCTATGCTACGGGTGATACCCGCCGTTCAGCCTCTATCATCGATGCTTCACAGTTGAAGGATTACGAGAACACCTATCTTGCCGACCAGCGTGAATACACCGGATATTTCGTTAAGAAATATACCCCTTTGTCTAAGCACGAAACTGCTGGTGATGGCAAGTTGCAGCATTACACGGAAACAGTGGGTGCAGGCGATTTCCAAATCAGTCAGTTCCAGGATTGGGTCCTCGTCCGTTACGCCGATGTCCTGTTGATGGCAGCAGAGTTGGGCAGTCCTAATGCCCAGTCTTACTTCGACCAGGTTCGCAAGCGTGCTTATACCGAGGATGATGGCACCACCCTGAGTGGCAACTATTCTCAGCAGACAGCCACCAAGGAGAACATCCTGAAAGAGCGCAAGCTTGAGTTTGCCTTCGAGGGAATCCGCTATTGGGATCAGCTCCGTCAGGGCGTGGAGCAGGCAGCCAGGGAGATTGCCGGTTCCTGGGAAGTGAAGGATGGCGGCGAGAAAACCACCGTATCCATCAGTGCCGAGAATATCATCAAGAAACGTGGCTTGATTCAGATTCCTATCACCGAGATTGGACTTTCTCATGGTCTCCTGAAGCAGAATCCAGGTTGGTAATTCTAACTTTTTAAAGTATTGGTTTTATGAAGATTATAAATAAAATATATTCGCTTTTGGCAGCTGTCATGATTCTCGTCATGGCGAGCTGCTCTCCAGACGAGTTTGGTCTGGGCGATAAGAACTTGTCTTCTGAGGATTTGGCTGAGAACATCGCCTTCACGATTACTCACGACGAAAGCAATCCTAATATTGTCAAGTTCAAGAGTCTGTTGCCATCGAGCTATTCGGTGGTCTTTGATACGCCTCAGGGACGTTTCCAGCAGGATGAGGTGAGCCTGAAGATTCCTTTCAATGGTACCTATCAGGCACGTATCGGTGTTGAAACCCGCGGCGGTTTCCTCTGGGGACCCTACGCCGAGTTCAAGGTAGATGATTTCTGTGCCGAATTCGTTACCGATCCTCTGTGGACCTATCTGAGTGGCGGTGTAGGCAAATCGAAGCGATGGAAGTTGGATATCGATGCCAATGTCATCACCAAGCATTCAGACCTCTGGGCAGGTCCGCTCGGATTCTGGGGTATGGATGATGACTGGAGTACCTGCATGATGGGACAGACCGCTGCAGCCGGCGACCATTGGAACTGGACTCCTGGTATCGCAGACAACTCCTGGGTGATGTCGGCTATGGACTATGGTTATATGGAGTTCGACCTGATTGGCGGTGCCCATGTCACCGTATATAATGCTGAGACAGGTGAGACCCTTAAGGGTACTTACATGCTGGATACAGACAATCATACCATCACCTTCTCGGATGCGGAACTGCTCCACAATTCGGGACATGACCAGGTTGCTACCAACTGGCGTAGCGGACTGAAGCTGATGGGACTTGCCGACGACCGTTTGCAGATAGCAACAGTTCGAGACAATTCTGATGAGGGCAAGTGCTTGCTTTGCTACAACTTCGTTTCAGAGGAATACTGGGACAATTGGACTCCTTCCGCGCCAGAGAACACCCAGGTGAAGCCAACGCTGATGACTGACTGGCGCGACTGGGTAGAGCAGAAGACCAATAAGGAAATCACCTACAAGTTGGCTAACCCTGATAATGAAGAGGGACGGCAGTTTGACTATTGCAACCTCGACGGTAGTGCCAAGGGCATTCAGCTTACAGCAGCTAGTGGTATCGAGGATGCAACCCTCGTGATGAACAGCGAGTCAAAGAGTTATATCTATACCGCTCCTAATGGAAGTCAGGTTTCCGGTA
This sequence comes from Segatella copri, assembly GCF_024330485.1. Taxonomy (GTDB): domain Bacteria; phylum Bacteroidota; class Bacteroidia; order Bacteroidales; family Bacteroidaceae; genus Prevotella; species Prevotella copri_L. The sequence goes on from NZ_JANDWX010000001.1 coordinate 210,950, forward strand.
AATATACCTTGAACGATGAGGGCGTATTCACCTTCGACAAGGGCTTCGGAAATACCCAGCTTTCTGCAACGGGCAATTACAACATGCATGCCAATGCGGACAACACCCTGCGCATCCTGAAAGTCAGCAAGGATGATTATACCGGACATCTGAAGGATTTGTGGCTCGGTAGTCAGTGTCTTGATGACCAGGGCAATCTCTATCAGTATCAGGCATACCACTGGGTAGCCCAGAGCGCAAGTTCTGCATCAGGTCCTAAGTATAAGGCAAACCTCTTCTTCAACAACTCCGGTTGGGGCTGGAAGCACGATGGCGATATCGCCAACTATATGAGCACCAATGTGTTCATCACAGGCGATGGCGACTATTCCTTGAAGTTTGAGGGTGCAGAGAGCAATCCATATCTTCTCTACATCGACGTCAACAAGATTCTGAAGGACAATCCAAACTGCGATATCACCATCAAGAGCATCAAGGTAGATGGCAAGAGTGTTGATTTTGATGATACACTCATTCCAAGAGGATATACAGATGACGACCCAAGTACCAACTCCTTCCGTCGTTATGTATTGAACCCATGGGGACCTGCCGCATGCTTCAAGTTTGATTCCGGCAAAAACGAGTTTACCGACTTCAAGTGTTCTTCAAGCATCGAAGTAGTTATCACCGTGAAGATGGATACAGGTGCTCCTGTAGTGACGCCTTCTGAGGGTAAATAAGATTAGAAACTTTAATGTGGATTAGATTATGAAAATGAAATATTTAGCAGGTGTGATGCTGCTGATGGCCGGTCTTTGCTCGCTCTCTTCCTGTAGCGATGATGATGACTACTCTGCAGCCACAGGAAATGTGATTAGCACCATTGAGACGGGAGATGCTTCTGTTACTGCTATTTCGGCAGTAGTCAGCGGCAAGGTCTTGGACTTGAGTAAGCAGGATGCAGGTGCCTATGCGGTGGGTGTTGTTTACGGTACCAACCCCGATCCTACCACAGCCGGCTCCAAGCAGCCAGGCGTGATTGATGCCGAAGGTAATGTAACCGTCACTCTCTCGGGATTGACCAAGGGCAATACCTATTATTATGCCACTTACGTACAGTTGCAGGGCATAGTAACCAAGTTTGGTGAGGTGAAGAGCTTCGTGGCTACCGATGCCCAGATTGCTACAGCCGGAGCCACGGATATTACGGCTACCAAGGCTACCCTGAGTGCTACAGCCAATGGCTTGGACGGCATCCTGATAGAGGGAGAGACCCAGATGAACTATGGTTTCAAGATTTCAACCTCTGAGGCGGATGTAGAGAATGGTATCGATTATCCAATCTCTGCCAGTGCCAAGACCATCAGTCAACGTGTGGAAGGTTTGCTTCCTGGAACTACATACTATTATACATCATATTTTGAGTTGGGCGATGGTTTTGTCTATGGTGAGACCAAGAGCTTTACCACTCCAGCGCAGACAATGGAATATGTTGACTTGGGTTTGAGCATCCTTTGGGCTAAATGCAACCTGGGTGCAGAATCAGAGGAAGAGACAGGTACCCTTCTAGGATATGGTGATTTGACTGGTGTGAATCAGAGTACTTATCTCATCGATTACAATACAGTGGAGGATATCGCCGGTACGGATAAGGATATCATGAAGAAGGTGAACGTGGATGCGGGTGCCTTGATGCGCAGTTCTACTCCTACAGCTGATCAGATGAGTGAGTTGATTGCCAATACCACTCAGACAGAAGTTGAGGTGAAGGGCGTGAAGGGTATCAGATTTACTGCAGCCAATGGCAACAGTATCTTTATGCCTTACACCGGTTACCGCAATGGCACTGCCAAGGTAGGTGAGGGCAACCAGGGCTTGTATTGGAGCGGCAATAACTATAGCATCGCTACGGATTATAGCCAGACGCTCAATCTGATCAATGGTACTGCTTCATCTGGTGTTTCGGCCCGCAACCTGGGTTTGGCGATTCGTCCTGTTCGTATGTCACCTGAGTTGAAGGTTGATAATTCCAAATTGGTTGTCGGCGACCTTGAGAATAATGGTAGAATCCGTATCGAGATTTTCAACCAGTATGGTTCTACGGGCAGCAATCCTGGCATCAACCAGGCTCAGATTAAGTTTACCAAGAACATGGTGGTTACTTTCCGTCTTTCTGGTTTGACAGATAACATGAAGGAAGGTGCGGGCAGTCATGTGGCTGGTTTGGAGTATGGTGATGCTTCTTGGGATCCAAGTCGCTGGTCAGCCTTTGATAATTCCAAGTATGATGCCAACGTTACTGGCGATGGTCTCTATACGGTTTGGATGGAGACAGGTGGTGCCGAGGCAGAAGGTGCAGCAGTATTCTGTGTGGATATCAACAATCTGGCAGCTGATGCCATCGATGCATCCAAGATTACTGCAGAGATTGTGAGCATCAAGTTTGATGTGGATCCTGAATTCTCTATGGATTTCTCCAAGACAGAGTTCGTCAACAAGGATGGCAACGGCACAGACGGTCGCATTGAAATCTACAATGAGTATGGTAATACCAAGGCAAATGGAGTGGATGCTTCAGCCTTGTCATTCACAGGTAATCTGATTGTCAACTTCACCATCACAGGTATCGACGGCAACCTGAAGGATTCTGCTTCCAAGAACTACAAGACAGAACTTTCTTATGCCACACCTAGCTGGTATCCTAGCTACTGGGGCGGTTCTGAATTCGGTCGCACTTATGTGAAGGGCGATGGCACCTACGAAGTTTCCGCTTCTTTGGCAGATAAGTGCTCGGGTGCAGTGGTTTGGTCCATCGAACTCTACGATTTGTGGAAAGACCTGGTTGATCCTACTCAGGTTAAGGTTAAGATTAATCATGTCTTGACTCCAAGTAAGTAATCATACGTATTATTTTGATATTCTATGAATATGAAGAAAATAACAATTTTATCGTTTCTGATCATGGCTTTTGCCATGGTCAGTTTCTCAGCTTGTTCTGATGAGGATACCATCGGAGGCGGTGAAGGACTCTCTAAGGACTTCGTGGTTTCCCGTTCTGATATGGCGTTTACGAAGAATGGTGGTGAGACTGATTTATATGTCAAGGCGGCTCAGGTACCAACGGTTTCTACCGAAGCGGCTTGGTTGGCTGTAACTCCAGTGGCTGGCTCTTCTAGTATTACCCATCATTTCCTCATCAAGGCAGAGGCAAATACTGCCAATGATGACCGTTCGGCAACTATCACCGTAGCGGCTGGTTCTGATACCAAGACTATCACCGTGAGCCAGAACTCTACCGAGGGACTGCTCATATCATCAGGTAAAACCATGAATGTGGGGGCTGCCGGTGGTCAGGTTACTGTAACCCTGAAGGCAAATGCAAGTTATTCTCAGGTAATCAGCAATGACTGGGTGAGTGAGATTACTTCTCGTGCCAACATGGTGGAATACACCCGCAACTATTCTGTGGCTGCCAACATCAGCAATGCCCGTTCGGCAACCATCAGCTATACCATGGTGGTAAACGACAGTACTTCCATCACAGAAGCTGTTACCATTAACCAGGAGCAGGGTACTACTACTGGTGATATGAGCAAGACTGCTATGGATATTGCTGCCTTGATGTATCCGGGTTGGAATCTGGGTAATACGATGGAGGCAGGAAATGCTGCCAATAACTGGAAGAATGCCGGTATCGGTTCTGAAACTTTTTGGCAGTCGGCAAAGACTACTCAGCAGCTCATCGACCTGGTGAAGGCTTCCGGTTTCAAGAGCGTCCGTATTCCTTGTTCTTGGGTGATGGGGCACATCACAGATGCTGAGGCTTGCACCATCGATGCCGATTGGCTGACCCGTGTTCACGAGGTGGTAGATTACTGCATCAAGAACAATCTCTATGTCATCATCAACCAGCATTGGGATGGTGGATGGATTGAGCATGATGGCTTCACTGCTGCTACTGATGTGGATGCTACCAAGGCAAAACTCACCAAGATTTGGACTCAGATAGCCAATAGTTTCAAGAATTATGACGAGCGTCTTATCTTTGCCGGTATGAATGAGCCTGGTGTGGGTGGCGGTGATGACAATGCATTGCTGGGCACTGCGGATTTGGCCAATAGAATTGCTGAATATGAGCAGACTTTCATTGAGGCGGTTCGTGCCACAGGTGGCAACAATGCCAAGCGAGTTCTGATAGTTCAGGGCCCTAATACCGATATCGATAAATTCGTAGCCAACAACTACATGTCTAAGATTAAGGATTCTGCTACCGACCGATTGATGGTAGAGGTTCACTTCTACGATCCATATAATTTTACCGATCTGAGTGAAGACAAGGATTGGGGTAAGTATTGCCTCTATTGGGGCAAGAACAACACCAATGGTTCTGAGGCTGGTCGTACAGCTGATGCTAAATACAATGAGGATTATGTAGAGGCTCAGATGAAGAAGATGAAGACCAACTTCTTCGACAAGGGTTATCCTGTAGTGATTGGTGAGTTTGGTGCCAACCAGCGTCTGGCCATCGGTAAGGATGCTGTTCATGATGCATCAGTTAAGGACTATTACAAGGCTGTTGTAACTAGTGCTATCAATAATGGTTGTGTTCCAATGGCTTGGGATACAAATAGTAATTATCCTAGCATGACTATCTTCAACCGTGCTGGTGCAAGTGTTAGCAATGCTAATATGCTTGAGAGTATCCAGGCTGCTGTTGCAGCAGCAAAGTGGCCTGCTAAATAAAAAACGAGATATTAAGTCTTTAGGTTTGATATAAAGTAGGTGTGGACGCATATCGGAGAATCTTTCTCTGATGTGCGTCCTTTTTTTGTGCAAATATCGTACATCCTAACATAATATACCTATCCTTTTATCAAAAGTATACATTCACGCTACAGTTTTTTCGATATCTTTGCAACATGATAACTTCAAAACCCGATAATACGTTAGATTGATATATGAAGAAGATAGTTATGATTATATTGGCTGCCGCTCATTTCGCTTGGGCTGGTGCACAGGTTAAACCAGTGGATGGCCGTATCTCGAAAATGAAACTCACGGCTACCGAACTGGCTCACTATATGGCTCCAGGAGTCAACCTGGGTAATACGATGGAGGCGTGCGACTGGAATGATGTCTTTACCAATCAGGCAGGACTGAAGTCAGAAACTTCATGGCAGAATGATAAGACTACTGAGAGCTATATCCGGAGTTTGAAACAGCAGGGATTCAACAGTCTTCGCATTCCTACATCCTGGGTGGCTGGACATCTTGCGGATAAGGAGAATATGACCATAGATTCTGTCTGGATGAAACGAATCAAGGAAATCGTAAACTATGGTCTCAATGCCGGTCTCTGTGTCATCATCAACGAACACTGGGATGGCGGATGGATGGAGCATGATGCCTTTACCAGTGGGGCGAATGTGACAGAATATAAGGAGATGTTCCGCAAGCTGTGGACGAATATAGCAAAAGAATTCAAGACGTATGACCAGCGGGTTCTCTTTGCTGCCCTCAACGAACCGGGAGTGGGAGGCGCCAGTCCGCAGGTTCAAGGCGATATGCTGGCTCCTGATAGTAAGGAGTTTGCCGACCGGCTCCTGGCATACGAACAGGTGTTTATCGATGCCGTCCGTGCTACCGGTGGTAATAATGCCAGCCGTGTACTCATCGTACAGACTCCAAAGACCGAGATTGATTTGGCAGCCAAGGATTCTTACGACATCACCCGTCTGAAGGATAAGGCGAAGAACTGCCTGATGGCAGAGGTTCATTTCTACGATCCTTATATATTTACCTTGATGGACAAAGATGCCGATTGGGGCAAGGTGGCTCTTTATTGGAAAGGACATGCGCCTGCCGATGACCAGGGACGAACCGTAAACACCATCTGGTATAATAATAAGAACGTGGATGCCTACCAGCATATCACCAATCAGGTGATGAAGATGAAACAGAAGTTTGTGGACAAGGGCTATCCGGTAGTCATCGGTGAATATGGTGCCAACCGTAAGGATGCCTCTCTCTTCGGTGGTAATCAGGAGAAGCACAATGAGAGTATGATGGCATGGTATGGTGCTGTGACTGCCGAAATGATGAAGGCAGGTCTTATCCCATACGTCTGGGATATCAATGTGCAGCCTCTTCCTCACATGACCATCTTCGACAGAAAGAAGCAGGTGGTTTCCGACTCCTATATATTTAAAGGTGTGATGCAGGGAGCAGCCGAAGGGATGGAAGATTACCTGAAAATCTATCCGAAACCTTAGAAAAAAGCAGTAAAAGCAATAATAAATAAGCATAGTTTAGATTTATATGTAGAAAGGGCAAAAAAGTATCATGCTTTTTTGCCCTTATTTAGTATCTTTGCAACCGAAAATGAATCTTTAAACTGTAAACTTAATAAATAGATGAAGAAGATATTTGTTTTATTGATGATGGCATTGGCTACATGCAATATTTCTGCGAAGTCAAACTTTGTGCAGGTGAAGGACGGACATTTCGTTCGCGACGGTAAACCTTATTATTATGTAGGTACCAATTTCTGGTATGGTGCCATCCTCGGTTCAGAAGGACAGGGCGGCAACCGTGAGCGTCTCTGCAAGGAACTCGATAAAATGAAGGAGATGGGCATTGACAACCTCCGCATCCTGGTGGGCTCTGATGGAAAGCGAGGAGTGAAGACCAAGGTTGAGCCGACGCTGCAGGAAGCTCCGGGCGTTTATAATGATACGATTCTTGCCGGTCTCGACTATCTGCTGATGGAGATGGGCAAACGCAAGATGCTGGCCGTGCTCTATCTGAACAATTCCTGGGAATGGAGTGGCGGTTATGGCTATTACCTGGAGCAGGCTGGTTTGGGCCAGGCTCCCCGTCCTAACGAAGATGGATATCCTGCCTTCATGAACTTCGTCGCCAAATATGCATCCTGCGAAAAGGCGCATCAGCTATTCTATGATTATGTGAAATTCATACTTACGAGAACCAACAGATATACAAAGAAGAAGTATAAGGACGACCAGGCCATCATGTCATGGCAGATAGGTAACGAGCCTCGTGCTTTCAGCAAAGAGCAGTTGCCTGCTTTCGAAAAATGGCTGGGTGAAGCGAGTAAGCTGATCCGTTCGCTCGATAAGAATCATCTGATTTCTATCGGTAGCGAAGGCAAATGGGGATGTGAAGGTGAACTGAACTGTTGGGAACGGATCTGTGCCGACAAGAATGTAGATTATTGCAACATTCATCTTTGGCCATACAACTGGAGTTGGGCGAGAAAAGACCATTTGCAGGAAGATTTGGGAATCTCCTGCCAGAACACAAAGGAGTATATTGATGAACATCTTGAGGTATGCGGACGTATCAGGAAGCCATTGGTGATGGAGGAGTTCGGCTATCCTCGTGATGGTTTCTCTTTTTCAACTTTTTCTACAACAGAAGCACGTGATGGATATTATAAGTATGTGTTCAGTCTTGTTGGCGACAATGCTGCATCCGGAGGTTACTTTGCCGGTTGTAACTTCTGGGGATGGGGCGGCTTTGCCAATCCTAAGCATGAGCAGTGGCAGGTAGGTGATGACTATACCGGTGATCCTGCTCAGGAAGCGCAAGGTTTGAACTCCGTTTTCTCTACCGATAAATCTACATTGGATGTAGTAAAGACGCAGGTAGACAGAATGAAGAAGATTGGTAAGTAATAAGCTTGGTGAAATTGTTAATTGTTTTAGAAGGGTGTGCCATCAGTTCATGGTGCACCCTTTTTTTGTTTGACTTTTTATAATAATACTTTTATGTTTTTTTCGTAAAAGAATTGCCATATTGCCATATAATTCGGTAACTGTTTGATTATGAGAATGTACCGATATTGCAATAGCTTTTTAATTGCCATAATCTGCCATATATTGCCATAAAAATAGCGATACTCAGGCGTCTTTGGTGTTCCCGAAATTGCGTCCCGACGTAGCATCTGGTACGTCCCGACGCAGTAACAGATGCGTCACGACGCAGCGCCAGATACGTCGCGATGTAATTTCAGATACATCTTGCCCAGAATCAAGTGAGCCTCATTTGAACTCCAGATAAACTTCAGTAGTATAGAGTTATATTTTTAGTTTGTTGAAAAGAAAAGAGAGGGTATGTGAATGCCCTCTCTTTTTGATTTTATCCGTTTCGAACATTGATTAATGTTCAAGATATAGTCCGTTTAGCTTTTCCAGGAAAACACAAACTTCATCATTTATCATTTCCATGAAACCATGAGTCTTCTTGTTCGATACACCAGGATATGGAGTATAGTAATGCTCCTCAATCGGTTCTCCCTGGTTTCTGCCAAACATCAGGTAAGCTATGTGATGCTGCTTGAGTACTGTAAGCAATGTCTCTGAAAAAATACTGGAATCACCAATAGATTCTACTCCTGTTGTCAGTCCGAAGGCATTGTTGTGGTCTTGGGCAAAAGGCAGAGCCTGCTTCACAATCTCCTTGATGCTCTTCTGGTAGAGTGGGAGGTCGATGGCATTTTTGCTTTGCAGATATGTCACGTTGATCACATCAATCTTGTTGTCCGGATAGCGATCCATCAGATTCTTGCCCGGCTGGTAGGTTTCAGAATAACTATAAACTACATTCGTTACATCCTCGTCATCCAAGAGATCCTGTATCTTCTTGTAAAGACTGATATAGTCGTCTTTGCTGAGTTTACAGTACCATGTCTTACCGTCTACAGGAAGAAGATTGAGTACTACAGGTGCTTTGATACCATAACCATCTTGCAGTGTATCAAGATATTTGGCAACCTGTTTGGTATATTCCTCCAGCATATCATTATTGCCGTTATAATCAGGCATTGTCCAGTTCATGATGAGTAAGCCTCCCTTACGAAAGTGTTTCAGCACATCTTCCCTGATAGCCTTGAACGGAACGCCGTCTATGTTCTGTGATTTTCCATTTTCAATGCCAGCCAACTCATATCCATTTGCAGCCGGTCTGTAACCGCAGAGAGTTTTCAAGTCGCATCGGTCGCTGTCACATTGCCAGCGGTTCCAGCCTATTCCGGTTAAGGTTCCATACATCTGGCCTATCAGCGTACCTTTGTTGGCATACGCCTTGATGTTGGTTTTCAGATTCTCTGTGCGGGTTGTGAGACCGCTCATGGCAATCTCGTCATACGATTTCTTTTTCTTCTCACCGCATGAAGAGAAAGCCAGGAGGGCCGCGAACATCAATATAATATATTTGATTCTCATAATTTGTTATTCATTATAAGCCTTTTTCATTGCTTCCACTACTGTAGGGAGTGTCCACTGAGGAACCGTTCTGTCTTTTTCGCTGAAGATGCTCATCCAGTAGAAGGTCGCTACGCCGTAAGCCTTTGCCTGTTTCACGATGTCGGCAGCCTGGTCGGCAGCAGCCTGAATTTCGCTGGCAGAACTGGTTTTGCTGACACTCTTGCTTCCGTGTGTACCGTATTCGCCGATGATGCAAGGTATGCCCTTGCTGATGAACTTCTTGTTCAGGCGGGTGAACATATTCTTGATTTCTTTGCTGCAGGAAGCATCCCACTTGCCTTTCTGGGCAAACCAGTCCCATGGAGCATAGGTGTGAACTTCTACTGCGATATGACCATCCACCTTGTCGGTAGGGATGGCGAGGTTGTTCAATACGTCGTCACCATTAGCTGCAGCATAGGTATTGATGATGAGGTTGCGGGTCTCGTTGTTGCCACCGGTAGCACGTACTGCATTCACAAAGCTCTGGGCATATCCGTTCAGCCCCTTGTAGCTGCTAGCATTCTTTGGCGCATTCCAGGTGTTGTCAGCATCTAGCATCTCGTTGTAGCCTTCGAAGAGCAGGTGCTGGTCGTAGTTCTTGAAACGGGTGGCAATCTGAGTCCAGAGACTCTCGAATTTCTCCTTGTTCTCGTTGTAGTTGGCTTCATCGGCTTTGATCCAGTGCTTTACTTTCTCATCGTCTGCACCTGTATCATGGTGAACATTCAGGATGCAGTACATTCCGTTATCAATGACGTAATCAACGATTTCCTGTATTCTGTTCATCCAGGCTTCATCCACGGTTCCGTCTTCCTTCATGTGCTGGAACCAGGTAACGGGGATGCGGACGGAATTAAAACCGTTCTTCTTCAGGAAATCTACCATCGGTTTGGTCGTTGGCTCCTGTCCCCAAGCTTTCTCAAAATCAGTAACCGAGTTGCTGTTCATGTTCATCCACATGGCTACCACATCTGTGCAGTTGCCGAAATTGGTACCGATGCCCATGTTCTTCACAGCATCTACTGCGCTTTCCTCTACGTAGTTGGCATTCAGGTTCACCTGGTCACGGGTAATCACGTTCTTGCTGCTCAATGCTGCCTTCCACCAGTCGTTGGATGGCATGCTGCTTCCATACCAAGGCATGAAGAAGCTCCATTTCGCGCCGGCGTTCCATGCCTCATCGATGCCAGCTGTGTTGCTGTTGGCATCAGTTCCGCACTCAGCCAGAGCGATGAGTTTACCAGGATAGCGTGCCTGAATCTCCTTGAACTCCTGAGACTGCTTGGCAGCATCATAACCGTAGAGGTCGCGACCGATGATATCTACATACTTGTCGCCGGGATACCAGTCGGCATCATTGTTATAGGTATTGGCATCGCCATTGTAATTCTGTGTGGTCCAAGCCCATATCAGGTTGTGTATTCCCTTGTTCTGGAAGTAATCAAACATGGTCTGCCAGAGTTTCTTGTAGGTCTCGGCACCATCATATCCCCACCAGAACCAGGATTTACCCCAGCTGGCACCTGATTTCAGACAGGCATTACCGGCAGCTTCGTGGAATGGTCGCCAAACGGCAACAACGCCTGCGTCCTGCAACTTCTGCAGAACTTCCACCACCTTGTCCATCTCCTGATAGAACCATTTGTTCTCCCAAGAGCCAGCAGTAAATACGTTGGCTGCTTTGAAGGATGTTTCGGATGGGGTGCAGGTCACACCGCTTCCATCTGTTCCCAGAGTGGTGCTTTCTGTCTTAGGCACGTTGAAGTGCCACATCAGCGATACCAGTCCGCCCTGGTCTGCCCAGTTGGTGACAGGAGTGATGTCGTTGTAGTTGATCCATCCGTTGGAACCCTGCTTAGGTACATAGATATGAATGAAATCATAGCAGTTCATAGCAGGATATTTGCCAGTTGCCTTATAGATTCTATCAGCTTCCTTGGTGTTCCAGTTAACGTCGGCGATAACCGAAGAGAGGGTCTTGCTACCATAATTCAGCTGCAGATATTTGTAGAGACGCTTGGTCTTGTCTGTAGCTGAAGGGTCTGCAAGATTCACATCGCCTACTTCGCTTTCGTGATAGATAGAGAAGGAGATATTGTTGATCTTGTTGATGTCGTAGGTTTCGAAAGCACCGAAGTCCTCCAGACCTTTCAGATAAATTTCCAGTTGGTTGTTGGCATTGTGCTTCATGCTGCTGATGGTATTGCTTTCGCCAGTCAGATTCCATTCAGCTTGCTTTCCTTCCGAATTGTTGATGGTAATCTTGTCACCATCAGTTTGTGCCAAGGCAGTGAATGAAATCATTACTGCCAGGAGTGAGAGTAATATCTTTTTCATTGTCTTGCTACTTTGATGGATTTGTTATTGATTTTGATGATGTATACGCCGTGGGTCAGCTCATCCAGCGGGATGATGGTCTTGTCTCCGGCGAGGATAGGGGAGAGGCTTACAGCCTTTCCGTCGAGAGCGAAGGCGCTCACCTTGTTGTGGGTTCCATCCACGATGAGGCGGTCACCTTCGAAGGCAAACTTACTGTTGGCTTCAATTTGCTGGATGCCCGTAGTGGTACCGTAGGTGAAGGTAGAAACCTTCCACAGTTCGTAACTGGCGGTAGTGGCAGTGGAAGTCACGGTCATCTTGTCATTTCCGAAGGTTATTTCCGGTTGAGTGCTCAGTGCAAACTCTATCTTGCTACCATCGTTGAATGATACGAACAGCGACTTGCCGTCTGCAGCTTTGGCAGAGATGCAGCTCAGAGCTATCAGTAAGGATAATGCTATTTTCTTCATATCGGGTTGATGTTTTGGTTTTAATTAAAAATGTGGCGCAGTTAATATAACTACGCCACAAATTTACGAATTATATTTCACATAAATGCGTTTTTTATGTTAAATATTTCTATCTTATGGAAGGATGGCAATCTTGGTTACATTCTTCAGGTCGCCCTGGAGGATGAATGCAGTATCACCCCAACCGTCAGAGATGCTGTTCACGGCTTCCATCATGGCTGCATCGAATACTTTTACAATGCAATCCTTATTACCATCCCAGTCTGATACAGTATCAATAGCGCCCCAGTTGGCGTTGTTGATCTGAACCTGACCGGTAGCTCCTGCTTCTTTATAGAAGAGCATCTTGGAACCTACCTTGACACCCAACTTGATGAGGTCTGCCTTCATGATACGGAAACGACCGGTGTCATCCCAAGTGAAGTTGTATGGATACTTGATGGCGCTGTTGTCAATGTTGGTTGTGATAGTAGCGATATCCTTTTCTGCAGGAACTACCTTGAACTCAGGACCTTCAATCTTGTTGCCGTCTGGGTCTTCCATCACGATCTTGTAGGTGCCAACTTCAGCATTGGCTGGAACCTGGCATACAATCTCTGTATTGGTGCGAGATGTATAGCGGTTTACCTTGTAAGAACCGATATAGAGGTTCTGGATGTTCTGGAAGTTCTTACCAGTGATGGTGATGGTAGAACCTGCGATAGCTTCACCTGGTGTTACGGATGCAATTGCTGGATCTGTAGCTGCCTTGATGCTCAATTGACCATCGATGTTGATAGTGGTACCATTCTTCAGGTTGAGCTTGAAGCCTGTACCGGCGCATGCTGCAGGAACTGTTACTGCGATGGCATTGGCATTCTGTGCTGCAAATTTCTCTACGGTCTGCTCTACATCGCCAGGGAAGGTGACGCTCTTCACGAGGTCGAGATCTGTACCCTTGATGATGGTCTTCTCGCCAGCTGTGATAGCAGCAGGAGTGCAAGCGGTAACTGTTGGCTTAACCAATGTATAGGCTACTGCAACGGTCTTGCCATTATCAAGACTCAAAGTGATGTTGCCTTCCTGTGCATCCTCTGGTACTGTAGAAGTAACCTTTGTTGTCTCAACCTTGTTAAGCTTAGATTCCTTGGCGTTAGGGAATGCGATACCTGTAATCAGATCCATATCCTTACCAGTGATGGTGAGTTCTGCACCGTTCTTGATAGGGGAAGGAGTTGCAACGAGTTGGCTAGGAACAACGGTTGTAATCTCACCGAAAGGAATTCTTATACCGCTTTTTGTTACAGCTGTAATTTCACCGTCTGCTACCTTAGAAGAGATAATGAAGGTAATCTCAGAAGCTGTTTGTGACTTGAAGTCAGCTGCTTCTACGGTTGCACCATTCAACTCAATACTTGCAATCTGGTCAAGTGAAGTACCTCTGAGGACCTCTGTTTCACCAGCCTTGATGAGAGACTTACCGATAGCATTGTTTGCATCGATTTCAGGAGCATTGATACTTAAAGCACCTTCAGAATACATGTAGTTGTTTCCATCGCTAATCTGGAATCTGCCTTCTCCTGCTTCTGCTGGGATTACCAGCTGAATCTGATAGCGGGTCTGAGATTTAAAATTCTCGGCATCCATAGTCGCGCCATTGGCAAAAATGACAGATGTAATATTGTTGAGATAATCGCCTTCAATAGTGAGGACGTCTCCAACATTACCTACCAGGTTTTCCTTGTTTTCACCTACGTAGAAACCTGTGAATTTCAAATTCTCAATGTATGTGATTGGGGTAAGTGTCTTGATTTCACCATTCTTGGCGGTCTTCAATGTAACAATACCTGGTTCACATTTTTCTGCAGGAACTTCAATGTTGATTTCTGAGTTTTTTCCTGATGTAACAACATTAATGCTGGTAATAGCTTCTGCACCAGGAAGATCTATTTCTGTAATTTGGTCAAGATTGGCTCCCTTGAAAGTAAGGACACCCCCACGGAGTACAGGGTTTGGACCGTATGATAATACAGATATTTCATTGCCATACTGGTCGGTGTTCAAGTCATCACGGTCGCATGATGTGAACGCAAATGTACTGCATATCAGTAGCAGAACCAACCAGAGGAAAGATTTATTATGTCTTTTCATAATGATTGACGTTTATTGTTTTTGTTTGTTTGCAGTGCTGGCAGTTTGATGGCTGCCAGCATCAGCAAATTTTATTCATTGATAGGGCAAACACGAATGTTATCAACGCAAATTGTTGGTGAGCATTCTACAGTAGCCTCTTTGTATGGTCCTGTATAGAGGAACATGGTCATACCTGTGAGATTCTCAAACTTCAAACCACCCAATTTGTTTCCATATCTGTCGTATGCAAATTCTGATAATGGAATAGAAACAGTCTGCCAGTTTCCTGAAGTGCTGAATGTGTTGTTGGTTGCTCCATACCATGGAGTCCAAAGTGCACGTGGAAACTTGTCATCTGCAAGATAGTTGTTGTTGCCTGTTGAGTATGTTACCTGGTCGTTACCGGTAAAATATACCTGTAATGACAAGCCTGTCCAATCATTAGGAATGTTAACCTCAAACTTCACTTGCATGTTGTCAACATCATCCCATTTCATCAGCGAGTTCAACTCAGGATAACCTGCAGCCGGCTCTGGCCAGTAGTTGAATGAGTATTCATCTTCAGCCCATGAATCGAAATTAACGGTCTTGCCTCCTAAGTAGTAGTAATTTCCGTCAAGAGGCTGAACTCCTTCAACATCATTCCTCATACGGTTACCATTTTGAATTCCATCACGCCAGCCATGACCTGTTGCTATTGCGTCATCTCCGTCATTATCCCAGTCGAAGAGTATGCAGCGGTCGTCACGGAAATAGAACTTAGACTTACCTTTTCCATACATGCTTTCTACTGTGACAAATCCTTTTTGTGCACCTTCTGGTACCACAAAAGTAACGGCACTCTTGGAAATGCTCTTGAAATCTGTAACATCTACGTTGCCTGGGAATGTGATTTTAAGATGAGCATTCTCGTAATCCAGCAGGTAGTCGCCTTTCAGGGTTACTGTTTCGCCATCTTTTGCAAACTCATTGCTCAATGATGTTACCACCGGTTCTGGTACGAGCGTCTTGAAGTCATATTCAGTACACTCACCATCCTTGTTGTACATGTAAATCTTATTGGTAGGATTGTCAGTAAGAGTCTTTGGTACATCTACAATCAAGGTATGGTCTGTAATCATACTTGTATTCAAAATAGCCTGCTGATCGTTGAAGAGCATTTTTGTTATACTTCTCAAGTTGTTACCGACCAGGCAGATACTTGTACCCATGTATGCTCCAGTTAACATGGAATCTTTCTTGGTTACATCGCACAGGCGAACGTAATCAATAGAAGGAGTTCCACCAGCTATTTCATATTTGTCAGGCTCATCCACACAACTTGTAATGCTGAGTCCTGTAAATGCTGTAGCTCCAAGAAGCATGACACTTAATATTTTATTATTTAGCTTCATAATTGTTCTGTTTTTGAGGTTTCTTATATTAATAAGTAAACTGAGAAATGTCAACATGCTGTGGTGCCTCCAGCAAATGAGGGTTCATGGTTGCATCTTCTGTAGGGAATGGGATGGTAAAACTGCTCACCTGAACGTTCTGATGCTTACCAGGATCATCATTGTATCTTACATCGCTGTTCAAGTTCCAAGGACCATCATAGCTACCCTTGTTGTACCATGTCTCATAGAGCGCATTCAGACCATAATACTCATTTCTCTTCTGTGCGTTCAACTCAGCAATTGTTGCATCAGGATCGAAGTAGAACCTGCGTACGTAATCATACCAGCGATCGCCCTCAAGTGCTAACTCCAATCTGCGCTCCTTCCATACATCTTCGAAACTGATAGATGTTGGGCGTTCGTATGTAGATACCGCACGGTTGCGAACTTTGTAGAATGCATCAATGGCAGATGCATTTGTTGTTGAGCCAGCATTACCTATCTTAGCTTCTGCATAGATGAGATAAACATCTGCAAGACGTAACAGCTGAGTATAGTTACCATAAGCCATCACATCAAAGTCGCAGCCTATATGCAAGTTATGGTCGGCTTTATCACCAACAAGATGCTTGGCACATTGTGCTCCTGTTGGACTCTGGAGTTCTCCGTTACCTTGGTGCTTCTCGTATCCTTTATATACGTGCTTCAGGAAATCGAAACCGCCACAGTCTGTGTAGAAATAGTCGTATTTATCACCAGCCATAATCATGGTAGCCTTACGGCGGATGTCGGTGTTGTTTCTAGTCTGGCTTGTTGGATTATCTCCGAAAGCTTCTATCAGGTCTACTGATGGACCAGCCCATCCTCCCCAGTTGTTACCTGTTTCATCGAAACCCGAAATAGCGAGGTCACTTTGAAGTGAGTTTTGAGATGTCCAAGGTTCACGTGTGGCACGCCAGTGCCATGCGATGAGTGATTCAGGACCTTTGTATGCGCTGTAGAACATTGCTGGGAAATTGGCTGCAGGTTCCAAACTTCTGCCACTATTGTCTATAACATCCTTTGCATATTTGGCAGCGTTGTCAAGATCTTCCTGGTTGCGCTGGTGATTGGTGGTCTTGATATATGCCACACTTCCCTGTTCGTAAGTTGTAGTTGCTGGATCGAAACCAGACTTTGTCAGGTAAACCTTGGCAAGCAAGCCTTCTGCGCTGTATTTATCAATACGTCCAAGACCTGTAGGATCTTTTTCCGGTAACAGTTCAATGGCTTTTTTCAAGGTCATGATGATGTAATCGTATACATCCTCTATGTTGGCCTTATACTGGTCATTGTATGTACCAGCACCGATAATGTCTGTGTTGTTATGGATGATTGGCACTGCACCGAATGTACGTACAAGATAGAAGTATGCCATAGCTTTCCATGTCAGGCATTCTCCCATACATGCACTCTTAACGCTTGCGCTTGCGTTGGCACCTTTCAGTTTATCATAAATGGTGTTGGCGTAGGCATTGACTGTCCAAAGTGAATAAGACATATCTTTCAGGTTGGCATTATTGGCAGATACGTTACAGTTCCAGTATTGAGTATCTTCACTTCCCCACCAATAATAGTTTCCTGACATAACTTCACCAACTTTGAAGAAACCTCTTTGGAAATCATACCATGGCATACTGTACAGAGAATTGGCGCCTTGATAGCACTCTGCATCACCATTATAGAACGTGTCTGCATTGTAGTTGGAATTGTCTGGCTGATCCAGAAAGTCCCCGCAAGAAGACAAGCTGAGACCCAAGACGAATGCGCAAACGGCCGTTTTATATATATTGTATTTTTTCATAATTGTTTATTCTTTTGTTATTTAATTAGAAAGCAAGGTTGATACCGAAAGAATATACCGTTGGTGAAGGATAACGTCCGTTATCTACACCGAAGCTGTATCCCTGTGAATCGGATGTACTTGCACCTACTTCTGGATCATAACCGTCGTAACCGGTAATAGTGAAGAGGTTCTGTATATTTGCATATACTCTCAAACTCTCAATATGAAGGTATCTTGCATACTTTTTAGGCAATGTATAACCTAAAGTGATATTCTTCATTCTCAAGTATGATCCATCTTCAACATATCTGTCACTGATAACGCTAGAGTTTCCGGCTGGGTCACCGATAGCAAGACGTGGAATGTTGGTTCCTGCGTTTACTACATAGATGTTGTCTACGTCATCATACCAGTTGTATACGGTATTGGCATTGTTGCCTTTATAACCATTACTGTAGTCCTTGTTCGGATCAATTGGAGCCAGTACGGCATGATTCTTGACACTTGCACTCTGGTTTACCCAGGCATTGTTCATCTTGCTCATGCTGATATTCAGGTAGTTCATAACCTTGTTTCCTACAGAACCGCTGACGAACAATGTCAGGTCGAAGTCCTTATAACGGAATGTGTTGGTCCAACCAAATGTATATTTAGGCTGTGGATTACCGATGTAAGTCTTGTCGTAATCGTCGATAACTCCATCAGGCTTTCCGTCAGGACCTGAAATATCCTTAAACTTGATATCGCCTGGCCATACGGTTGTTCCCTTATTCAGGGCTCCTTCCTTGTAGCTCTTAGGCTTAGGAGAGTTTTTGATATCTTCAAAATCCTTGTATACGCCATCGGTCTGATATCCCCAGAATTGATAGAGAGGTTTGCCGATGTTACTTACACAGACAACGTCGTTAAACTGGCCATAGCCAATGATGTTGGCATTGGTTGTGCCGCTGAGACCTACCAGTTTGTTCTTGTTCCAAGAAATGTTGAACTCTGTATCCCAAGAGAAGTTCTTGTTAGCAATAGGATGAGCGTTTACTGCCAACTCGAAACCGGTGTTCTTGATCTTACCGTAGTTACCCCAAGGTGCATTAAGACGTGAAGAACCATTGCCTTGAGTACCCATATATGAAGGCAACTGTAAAGGCATCAGCATATCGTTGGAAACCTTGTTGTACCAGTCGAGAGTGAAACCAATCTTATCATTGAAGAGTCCAAGATCGAGACCGATATTGGTCTGTTCCTGAGTTTCCCACTTGATAGAAGTGTTTGGAATGTTGGTAGGACGGTATGCTACGCTTGTTTGACCAACAAGGAACTTGGTTACGGTAGTACCCCATTTGTAAGCACCGATATTGGCATTACCAGTCTGACCCCAGCCAATACGAATCTTACCATTGCTCAACCATTTACCTGCGATGCTCTTGATAAACTTCTCGTTAGAGAAACGCCAGCTTGCTGCGAATGAGTGGAATGAAGCCCAACGGTTTTCAGGACCGAAGTTAGAACTTCCGTCACGACGGAATGTATATGTTGCTAAATAACGGTCATCGTAGTTGTATGTCTCACGTGTAAAGAATGATGACATTGTTGTAACACCGAAACCAGACTTGATACTAGGAGTGCTGGAACCCAAAGATGGCAAATGGATTGTATTGTTTGGCAAATTAGCGTTTGCCTGATAGGTATAATCCCAGTCACTGCGCCAAGCTTCCTGACCCAGCATGGCTGTGAAAGAATGCTTTTTGATACTTCCATTATAAGTAATGTAGTTTTTAAACTGCCAATACTTGCTTGTATTCTTCTGCCAGCTTGCAAAGTTTGTGTCCTGGTTCCAGTTGCCTAAGTGCATAGTAGGTGTAAAGACCTCTGCATCACTCCATGACAAGTCGTAACCCAACTCTGTATGCCAGGTGAGGTTCTTTATAGGAGTAATGTCTGCAAAAATGTTACCGGTCAGCTTGTTACGCTTCATGGTGATATCCTTGCTCAAAGCCTGTGCAATAGGGTTTGGTGAAGACCAGCCGTCACGTACTACAGATGTATAGTTTCCGTCTACGTCATAGATTGCAATATCTGGAGGTGTAGTCAATGCGTATGTAATAACACCTTCTGTACCATCAGCATGGAGCAGGCGCTCCTTGGTTCTTGTGTATGTAGTATTCATACCTATCTTGAACCATTTCTTCAGTTGAGCGTCCAGATTGGCACGTACGTTCAAACGCTTGAAGTTAGAACCGATGATAGTACCATCCTGATCCATCATACCGCCACTAACATAGTACTTAACCTTCTCTGTACCACCTTGTGCAGCAACCTGATGCTGGTGCTGGAAAGCTGTGCGGAATACAGCGTCCTGCCAGTTGGTTCCTCGACCCAAGATAGATGGGTCTGAGAAATCAGGGCGTGCCTGATCCTGTGAAATCCATCCGTTGTTTACAAAATCATTATAATATTCTGAGAATTCACGAAGATTCAGAATGTCAATACGCTTTCCCTGGTATTGCCATGCTGCCATGCCGTCGTATGTAAATTTTGCTTCTCCAATCTTACCCCGTTTGGTTGTGATAAGTACAACACCATTTGCACCCTGGGCACCATAGATGGCTGTAGCAGAAGCATCTTTCAGAATTTCCATACTGACGATATCGGCAGGGTTGATAGTTGACATTGGTGATACGGTAGAAACAGAACCGTTTCCTAAGGCATCTCCCAAACCTAATGAACCGCCGCTTGAACCGCCGCCCTGGAAGATGACACCATCAATGACATAAAGTGGTTCTGCACCGGCATTGATTGTTGACTGTCCGCGAACTCGGATTGAGGTAGAAGAACCTGGAGCACCTGAAGTCGCTACAGACGTAACACCGGCAACGCGACCTTGGAAACTCTGGTCTAAGTTTGTGATAATAGAACCTTTGATTTGGTCTTCTCCCATGGAAACAGAAGCTCCTGAGATGTCGCTCTTCTTCATGGTACCATAACCTACAACTACCACCTCGTCAAGACTGTTGTTGTCTTCAGCCAAAGTGATGTCGTACTTACTCTGGCCTCCTACTTTGAAAGTTTTGGTAACATAGCCTACGTAAGTTACTTCAACAGTCTGTCCGGCACCTACATTCAGTGTGTAGTTACCATCAAAGTCTGTCACTGCGGCATTTTTTGTGCCTTTCACTTTTACTGTTGCACCGATGATAGGACCCATTGCATCGGATACGTTACCAGTAATCTTCTTGGTCTGTTGCACAGCCTGATTCGTTGTGATCTGGGCTGCGAAAGTTTGCTGAGGGGAGATGCCGAGAAGACTCAGGGCAGCTACACTAGCAAGCAACTTTTCTCTACTTTTAAAGTTCATACAATTTTTGTTAGTTGGTTAAAACAGTTTGGCTCTTTCACTTATACGATCGATACGGGAAAGAATCCAAATCGGATTATTGCTCTCTGATTATTCCTTCGTCATCTTTTTCTGATGAGAAGAAAAGGCTAGAGGCTAGCTCTAGGTTGCATTTACTTTTTCCATTGTTGTGATTATATTTATTTGTTTTTATATTGTTGATTCTAAACCTTTAGGCTATTTTGTAAATCTGCTGCAAAGATAGCTATTTTTTGCAAAATAGCTTGTACATATTTTGCTGATTACTAATACTTTTCTGCTTTAGTGAAAATAAAATGTAATTTTCGTCATATTTATTAAAGATTAAGTGTTAGCGTTACAATTTATTTACTTGATGGTTGATTTATATTGATTATTCTATTATTTATCTATTATATATAAGGTACGCGTACATTATTTATTATATGAATTGTCATAACCTTTTGTGCTTTGTTAATTGGTCTTTGGTTGTTTTCGGTCAATTCTTGAGTTGAAAAGAGTGTGTGTTTTGTTGTTTTCTTTGCTTTTTCTGACTTGATGTGCATCAATTCTTATTTCTTTTTTCAGATATTTCCGAATATTTTTCTGCCTTTGCAACAAAGTATGTTTATTCAGCAAAATAATACACGGATATATCGGAAATTATGCCTAACTTTGCAACCGTAAAACAGAATGTTTAACTAACAAGATTACCAACGACAATATGAATCATCGTATAGCAAATGTTTTTAGGTTAATAATTATAGGTGTTCTGATGAGTGTGCTGGGGATTTCAAGCCTCAGCGCACAAATCAGAGGTAACAACATCGTGGTAACGGTAACTCCTGACCATCAGGACTGGAATTATCGGGTAGGCGAGAAGGCTAACTTCACGGTGAATGTGAGAAAGAGCGGTACGCTACTCAATCAGGTGAAGGTAGATTATGAAGCCGGTCCGGCAATGTTTCCGGAGGTGAAGAAAAGTACCACTCTCAAGGACGGAACCATGAAATGGTGCGGCAGTCTGAACAGACCGGGCTTCTACCGCCTCAAGGTTATCGCTCATGTTGATGGCAAGGATTACGAGGGACTTTGCACGGCAGGGTTCTCTCCAGAGAAGATCCAGCCTTTCGCACAGGAACCTAAGGATTTCGATGCTTTCTGGAAGAAGGCACTGGATGAGGCAAGACAGAATGACCTCAATCCTACCAAGGTGCTTCTGCCTGAGCGTTGTACCAAGGATAAGAATGTATATGAAATAAGTTATAACAACAACCGATGGGGCTCTAAGATGTATGGCATCCTGAGTGTCCCGGTAAAAGAAGGTAAGTATCCGGCTTTGCTCCGTGTACCTGGTGCGGGTGTACGCCCTTATGCCGGCGATACTTATACGGCTCCTGCTGAATGCATCGTACTGGAAATCGGTATTCACGGTGTTCCTGTTACCATGCAGCAGAAGATTTATGATGATCTTGCCAATGGCGAACTGAATGGTTACTGGGATACCAATCTCGAGAATCCTTATCGCAATGCTTACAGACGGGTAGTAACCGGTGCTGTCCGTGGTGTGGATTATATCGCTTCGCTCCCTGAGTGGAACAGAAAGACTATCGGTGTAACGGGTTCTTCACAGGGTGGATTCCTTTCCATTGCTGTGGCAGCTCTCGATAAGCGAATCACATTCCTGGCTCCTGTTCATGATGCCATGTGTGATTATGAAGCTGAGATTCACGGAGTTGCAGGCGGATGGCCTCACTACTTCTATAAGGAAGACAAGGCACAGGGGGCTGCATGGAAAGAGCAGAAACTTACGGATTTGGAAAAGGCAAGACTCGAAGGTGCACGCTATTATGATGGCGTCAACTTCGCCCGTCGTATCACCGTTCCTGGCTGGTACAGTTTCGGTTATAATGATGAGGTGGTTCCGCCAACATCGTCTTACGGACTTTATAATTCGGTAAAAGCGCCTAAGACCTTGAGTCTGTACCAGATGACCGGTCATTACTGGTATCAGGAGCAGTGGGATGAATGGCAGGCTTGGATTATTCAGCAATTAAAGAAATAGATATATGATAGGAAAAAGAATTTTGATTGGTGCAGCTTGCCTCATGGCGATGCAAGGAGCTGTGGCACAGGTTGATGGCGTTACGGGCGCATCAGTCCAGACTGCCAATACTCCCTGCTGCAAGGGTAAAAAGCAATGTTGCAATACTCCGGCAGAGCAATTGAAGGTTAGACTGCAGAAATTACTGAACAAGGGAATCATGCTCGGACATCAGGATGATCCGATGTATGGTACTACTTGGAAATGGGATGAAGGAAAGAGCGATGTATTCCTCACTACAGGTGATTATCCTGCTGTGATGGGCTTTGATCTCGGAAAAATAGAGTTGGACAGCAAGGAAAATCTCGATGGTGTATCTTTCGATCGTATGCGAAAAGAAATCATTGCCCAAAATGAGAGAGGAGGCATCGTTACTTTGAGTTGGCATCCTTGGAATCCGGTTACTGACGAGAATGCCTGGGATCCGAAAGGTGATGCTGTGGCTGCAGTCCTGGATGGAGGCGCCCAGCAACAGAAGTTCGACGGATGGCTCAAGAAGGTTTCCGATTTCATCCTTTCTTTGAAGACAAACGATGGTAAACTGGTTCCTGTCATCTTCCGACCATGGCATGAAATGAATGGCGGATGGTTCTGGTGGGGAGCTAGCAGTTGCACACCTGTACAATATAACCAATTATACGTAAAAACCCTAAATATACTTACTAAAGCAGGGTGCAATAACATCGTTTGGGCTTGGTCACCAAATCTCAGCGACGAGAAGACGGTAGAAAAATTCCTGGAGCGATTCCCGGGAGAAAAGTATGTGGATATGCTGGGTGTTGACGTCTACGAGTTCGACAACAGCGATGCCAATTATCAGCAGAACCTTGCTGCTACGCTCGATGTGCTGATGGAGGCAGCCAAGAAGGTTGGCAAGATTCCTGCCCTCACCGAAACGGGTTGCCGAGGTATCGCCAGCAAGAAGGATTGGTTTACGCAAACCCTTTGGCCTGTACTTCAGAAGTATCAGTTGAGTTATGTACTCTTCTGGCGTAATGCCTGGGACAAACCTCAGGAAGAGGCTTACCTCCCTGGAGTAGGCGATGGAGCCATCGTCGAGGACTTCAAGAAATTCAAGAAGGAAAAGAAAGTTCTCTTTGCCAAAGACATTGTAAAGGTTAAATAAATGTTGAATGTTGAATGTTGAATGTTAAATTGGCTTTAGTCCAATGTGCATTTTATACTCAACATTCAACATTCAACACTCAACATTAATATAAAATAAAATATGACTACATTTCAAGACAAAGTGAAAGCACTCCGCGCTCATCATGAGGAATTGCTGAGCCGTAAGAATGAACCCGTAGAGTGGGGAAATGGTATCTATGAAAAGTATAAGAACCCAATCCTTACAGCAGAACATACACCATTGGAGTGGCGTTACGACTTCGACGAGAAGAGTAATCCGTATCTCATGCAGCGCATCATGATGAATGCTACGCTCAATTCGGGTGCCATCAAGTGGAATGGTAAGTATCTCCTCGTTGTTCGTGTTGAGGGTGCTGACCGCAAGAGTTTCTTTGCCGTAGCAGAGAGTCCTAATGGTGTTGACAACTTCCGTTTCTGGGATGAGCCTATCACCATGCCGGAGGATGTTGTTCCTGCTACCAACATCTATGATATGCGACTCACAGCTCATGAGGATGGTTATATCTATGGCGTGTTCTGTGCAGAGCGTCATGATGATGCACAGCCTGGAGACCTCAGTGCTGCTACTGCTACAGCAGCCATTGCCCGTACCAAGGACCTGGTAAACTGGGAGCGTCTTCCTGATCTGAAGACCAAAAGCCAGCAGCGCAATGTGGTTCTCCATCCGGAGTTCGTTGATGGCAAGTATGCTTTCTATACCCGTCCACAGGATGGTTTCATCGATACAGGTTCAGGTGGTGGTATCGGTTGGGCTCTTGTTGATGATATCACTCATGCCGAAATCAAGGAAGAGAAGATTATTAATGCCCGTCACTATCATACCATCCAGGAGGTGAAGAACGGTGAGGGACCTCATCCTATCAAGACTGATAAGGGCTGGTTGCATCTGGCTCACGGTGTTCGTGGCTGTGCCAGCGGTCTCCGCTATGTGCTCTATATGTACATGACTTCTCTTGAGGATCCTACTAAGGTGATTGCTGAACCAGGTGGATATCTCCTCGTACCGGAAGGTCCTGAGTATATCGGTGATGTAATGAATGTAGTCTTTGCCAATGGTTGGATTGCAGATGAGGATGGCAAGGTATTCATCTACTATGCTTCTTCTGATACCCGCATGCATGTGGCAACTTCTACCATCGACCGATTGGTAGACTACTGCATGAACACACCAAAGGATGATTATCGCACTCAGTTCTCTGTAGAGAAGATCAAGGCTTTGGTAGCAAAAAATAAACAGACTTTAAGTAAATAAGTTTCAGGTATTAAGATTGTAGGGATTCGTACTCCTCATCCGTATTATCAGATATAGATGGGGAGCGAATCCCTTTTTTAGTAACATTCAACATTCAACACTCAACATTCAACAATAAAAACAATGGCTCGTTTAAAAGAAAAAATAGCTTATGCATTGGGTGATGCCGCTGCGGGTGGTATTGTATGGAAGGTGATGTCTATCGCTTTTCCTCTGTTTTTTACAAATGTCTTCGGACTCTCGTTTGCGGATGCGGCAGTACTGATGCTCGTAGCCCGCATGTTCGATGTGGTTACTGACCCGCTGATGGGTACTCTTGCCGACCGTACCCAGAGCCGTTTCGGTACCTATCGTCCTTGGCTCATCTATGGTGCCATTCCTTTCGGATTGATATTCGCCCTCTTGCTCTATACTCCAGACTTCGGTCCTGTGGGCAAGCGAATCTATGCTTACGCCCTCTATCTGCTGATGATGGCGGTATATACCATGGTGAATGTGCCTTACGGCTCATTGCTCGGTGTGATGACCGAGGATGATGATGAGAAGAACCAGTTCTCTTCTTTCCGTATGGTAGGTGCTTATGCCATGGGATTCGTTACCCTGCTCTCTTTCCCTTATCTTCAGAAAATGGTAGGTGGAACAGCCGCTCATCAGTATGCTGTCATTGGTGCCGTGCTCGGTATTATTGCAGCTGTTATGACATTGGCTTGCGGACTCCTCACCAAGGAACGTCTGAAGCCGAAACGCGCTGAGAAGTTCTCATTCCAGCAGTTTGCTGACCTCGTTCACAACAAGGCTTGGCTCTATATGACAGCCATCGCCGTGTGCACCAACTTCTTCAACGGATTCCGCTATGCCGTTGCTGGCTATATGTTCGATTACTGTCTGCATGGCAATGTAACCATCGAGGGACTGATTATCAACTATACCGTTTTCATGGCATTCGGTGAAGTAACCTGTATGATTTTCGGTGGTGTATCTCCTTGGTTCACCCGTCTGGTAGGCAGCAAGCGCATGGCATTCTTCTGGGCTGCAACTCTCTGTCTGGTTCTCTCGGTTGTCTTCTTCTTCATCCCGATGGATCCATCGTATATCTGGGTAATGATAGCCATCGTTATCCTTACCTCTATGGGTATCGGTATCTATTCGCCATTGATGTGGTCAATGTATGCCGATGTAGCCGACTACCATACCGAGCATTTCGGAACATCAGCTACAGGTCTTATCTTCTCTTCCGGTACGATGAGCCAGAAGTTTGGTACCGCCATTTCCGGTTCTCTCATCGCCCTCTTCCTGGGCTGGGCAGGTGCCAACATGATAACAGATAAGATGGGTAATACGATGATCGACCCAGCCAGTGTCACCGATTCTGTGCTTACGATGGTATGGTCATTGTTCTCACTCTTCCCAGCCGTCATCGCCTTCCTGCTGATGGTGCTTGCCTGGAAGTTCCCTATCCGCAAATAATTGTTTTAACATAACTAATAATCACTATTAAAAAAGGAAAAATGGAAAATCTTAAAGAAACGATGCGGGATGTTCTGGAGAACAACATCCTCAGCTATTGGCTAACGAAAGTGAAAGATGAAGAAAACGGTGGCTTTTACGGACGTGTAGACGGTAACGACCAGGTACATCCTGTAGCCGAGAAGGGTGCCGTGATGAATGCCCGTATCCTCTGGGCGTTTTCTGCTGCCTATCGTGTCTTGAAGAAGCCGGAGTATCTTGAGGCTGCCACCCGTGCCAAGGATTATGTGCGCGATTATTTCCTCGACAGGGAATATGGCGGCATCTACTGGAGTGTTGACTATCAGGGTAATCCGCTCGATACCAAGAAGCAGACTTACGCCATCGGCTTTGCCATCTATGGTTTCTCGGAGTATGCCCGTGCAACAGGTGACAAGGAGGCGTTGGATATCGCCATCTCCCTGTATCATGACATAGAGAAGCATGCCTTTGATGCCAAGAACAACGGATATATCGAGGCATTGACCCGTGAGTGGAATCCGATTGCAGACATGCGTCTCTCTGATAAGGATGAGAATGGTTCCCGTACGATGAATACCCATCTGCATATCATCGAGCCATATACCAATCTTTATCGTGTATGGAAGACTCCGGAACTGGAGAAGAGCATCCGCAATCTGCTCGATATCTTCACCGATAAGCTTCTGAACAAGGAGACTTATCATCTCGACCTCTTCTTCAATGACGAGTGGGAGGGCAAGCGTAACATCGAGAGCTATGGTCATGATATTGAGGCGTCCTGGCTGCTCCACGAAACCGCGCTGGTTTTAGACGATAAGATATTGCTGCATAAGATAGAGCGCATCATCCGTCGTATAGCCGATGCAGCAGATGAAGGCTTACGTCCGGATGGCAGTATGGTTTATGAGCATTGGAAAGATGGAGATAAGTATGATCTCCAGCGTCAGTGGTGGGTGCAGTGCGAGAACATCATCGGACATATCGACCTCTATCAGTATTTCCGTACCGAAGAGAATCTTCTGGTTGCCATCTCCTGCTGGAACTATGTAGCCAAGCATCTGCTGGATGCCAAGAACGGTGAGTGGCACTGGGCTATCCTGGAAGATGGTACGGTGAACAAGGAGGATGATAAGGCGGGTTTCTGGAAATGTCCTTACCACAACTCCCGTATGTGTCTCGAACTCATCGAACGTGACTATTAAAATACAGCTCCCCTGCAAGGCAGGAATAGAATACAAAAATCCAAGCAAATCATATATTTGCTTGGATTTTTTTGTTTATCCCGATTTTTTATTGTACTTTTGCAGCCAATGTAGAATTGAGGGTGGTATCGCATCAAAGATTCAACATTCAACATTTAACATTAAACATTAAAAATAAATGTATATAGCAATAGCAGGAAATATCGGTAGTGGCAAGACAACACTCACCAAGATGCTTTCTAAACATTATGGATGGAAACAGTACTTGGAGCCCGTGGCTGAAAACCCCTATATCGATGACTATTACAAGGATATCTCGCGATGGGCTCTCAATATGGAGGTGTTCTATCTGAAGCAGCGATTCAAGAATCTGCTGGAAATCCAACACAGTAAAGAGACGGTCATCCAGGACCGCACCATCTTTGAGGGTGTTTATGTCTTTGCGGCCAACAACCGGAAGATGGGCAATATGGACCAGCGCGACTACGAGACTTATATGGAGCTCTTCGAGTCGATGATGGAAGTGGTAGAGATGCCTGAACTGATGATATATCTCCGTTCTTCAGTTCCTCACCTCGTGAAGAATATCCAGAAGCGCGGTCGTGATTATGAGCAGAAGATGCCTTTGGATTATCTGGAAGGTATCAACAATCTTTACGAAGATTTCATCATGAACAAGTATAAGGGAAAGGTGCTTATCGTAGAAGTTGATAATCTCGATTTCGAGCACAATCCCAAGCAGTTTGGTGAAATCATAGATAAGATAGATGCCAAGCTCTTCGGGCTGTTCTCGTAAAGGTAAAAAAGTAAAAAGGTAAAAAAGTAAAAAAGTAAAAAAGGAAGAGTTGATGGCGCTAGCCCAATTCAACATTCAACATTTAACATTCAACATTGACATAGATGCATATAGCAATAGCAGGAAATATAGGTAGCGGCAAGACAACATTAACCAAGATGCTTGCCAAGAGATATGGCTGGAAAGCTAATTTCGAGCCGGTAGATAATAATCCATATCTGGCTGATTATTACAAGGATATGGAACGATGGTCGTTTAATCTTCAGATTTACTTCCTGAACAAGCGATTCCATGATGTTGTGGAGATTTCACGTTCAGAGCAGACCATCGTACAGGATAGAACCATCTTCGAGGATGCGCGTATCTTTGCGCCTAATCTTCACGATATCGGTATGATGAGCGATAGGGATTTCAAGAACTATACCGATCTCTTCGATCTGATGATCAGTCTGGTGAAACTCCCTGACCTGATGATATATATCAAGAGCAGCATTCCTACGCTCGTGAAGCATATCGAGAAGCGTGGCCGCGATTTCGAGAAGAGCATCCGCATCGATTACCTCCAGGGGTTGAACAAGCGTTATGAGGATTGGATTAAGGATTATAAAGGTCGCCTCATCATCATTGATGGTGATAATCTGGAGTTCGGAGAGAATCCGGAAGACTTCCGAAAGGTTACTGACCTGATAGATGCCGAGCTCTTCGGCCTGTTTGCTGAAAAGGAGGTTTAAAAGTAAAAAGGTAAAAGGGTAAAAAGGTAAAAAGAACCTTAACCCCCTTTCGCCCCCCGTTCCTAGCGATTCCATCGCTAGTCCCCCAAGTCCTTATTATAAGGTAAAAAAGTAAAAAGCGCAATCCCGCTAGGCGTCAAAGGAGGAACGCCTGGCGGGGTTGCGTTTTATGGTTGTACAGCTAAAAGGTTTATGGTTGTACAACTAAAAGGTTTATGGTTGTACAGCTAAAAGGTTTATGGTTGTACAGCTAAAGGGTTTATGGTTGTACAACTAAAAGGTTTATGGTTGTACAACTAAAGGGTTTATAGTTGTACGACTATAAGGGTTGTAGTTGTACGATTAAAAGGTGTTGTCACTAGGCTCGGCAGACCTGCTGACTGCAGTCGGCAGAGCTGCTGACTAGGCTCAGTAGGTCTGCTGAGCCTAGTGGCAACCTTCGAGAAGCAGTCTCCTTCAACTCGAGAAGCAGTCTTCTAAAACTAAAAGAGACGTCTCTTTGAACCCAAAGAAACGTCTCCTTTCGCTTATTCAATCATCTCCTTTCGCTTATTCAAACATCTGAATACGCTTATTCAATCATAATCTTCTGCTTATTCAAACATCTGAATACGCCAGCAGAACTATCTCCTTCCTCCGGAAGAACCGGATGCTTTGTAGAACTTTCCTTTCTGGCTGGAGATGAAGATGCCGCCTTGAGCAGAGGCTTTATCTACTTGCTGACCATTGAGATTATAGATAATCTCTTTCTCATCCTTTTTATGAAGGGTAGGAGAGGCGATGAAAGTTGTGCCGGAAACAATGTCGAAGCGGATGATTTTTGGGGTAAAAAATCCTACTGTTCTGTTCCTTTTTGCTACAAAATACGCTCGTTTTCTCTGTTTCCGAACCTTCGTTAATGCTGTCTGTTAACTGATGAAATCAGGCTGTTTTTTGAGTTTTTTCACTTTAGATGCAAATTAAACCATAAAAAAATGTGCTCTTTCAGAAAAAAGTGTTACCTTTGCAACCGCTTAGAAGCATTTATATAAAATAACGTTATAACAAATTTATGAACTTTACACTATTTATCACCGTTTTGCTGACGGCTGTAACCTTGGTGGTGGCTGCTTATGTCATCGCGAAGTTGATCGGTCCTCGTTCATACAATCCGGTAAAGGGTGAACCTTTTGAGTGCGGTATTCCGACTCGTGGCAGCTCATGGTTGCCATCACACATCGGCTACTACCTCTTCGCCATCCTTTTCCTGATGTTTGACATCGAGACAGTATTGCTTTACCCATGGGCAGTCGTAGTTAAGCAGTTTGGATCTATGGCTCTCGTGAGCATCGGGTTCTTCCTGTTGGTATTGGTATTTGGCCTTGCTTATGCTTGGCGGAAAGGAGCATTGGAATGGAAGTAAACAAAAGAGCCTCTATCAAGAGTATTCCTTACGACGAGTTTAAGGACAATGATACCCTCGAAAAGATTGCGCAGGAGCTCAATGAGGGTGGTGCTAACGTGGTAGTCGGTTCCCTTGATGCTGCCATCAACTGGGGACGCAGTAACTCACTCTGGTCTTTGACCTTCGGTACTTCTTGCTGTGGTATCGAGTTCATGGCTGTAGGTTGTGCACGTTACGACTTCTCACGTTTCGGTTTCGAGGTAACCCGTAACTCTCCACGTCAGGCTGACTTGATCATGTGTGCCGGTACTATTACCAATAAGATGGCACCTGTTTTCAAACGTTTGTACGATGAAATGGCTGAGCCTAAGTATGTGGTAGCTGTAGGTGGATGCGCCATCTCTGGTGGTCCGTTCAAAAAGAGCTACAATGTGGTTCGTGGTATCAGCGAGTTGGTTCCTGTGGATGTTTATATCCCTGGTTGTCCTCCACGCCCTGAGGCTATCCTTTATGGTATGATGCAGTTGCAGCGTAAGGTAAAGGTTGAGAAATTCTTCGGTGGTGCTAACCACAAGATGTCTCAGGATGAGAAGGAACTCTCTATGAGCAAGGGTGGTCTTCGCGGCTTGAGCAACGAGAACCTCTCTGACAGCGAGAAGCTCGGACACAAGGAGCCTATCATCGTAACTGAAGTACCTGAGGATTTCGACCCTCAGAAAGGTCTAACTGATTAATATAATAAGGTATAAGAACATGAAACTGAATAATATTGAATTGAGTTTTGATAATTTCGCTTCTGAAATGGCGAAGTTGAAGAACGAGAAGCATTTCGACTACCTTGTTACCATCATCGGTGAAGACTTCGGTGAGGAAGGTCTCGGATGTATCTATATTCTCGAGAATACTCAGACCAACGAGCGCTGCTCAGTAAAGACCATCGCCAAGAAGGTGGATGGCAGTGATGTAATTCCTACAGTAATTAACCTTTGGAAGGTAGCTGACCTTCTGGAGCGTGAAGTCTTCGATTTCGTCGGCATCAAGTTCCTGGGTCACCCAGATATGCGCCGTCTTTTCCTCCGCACCGATTTCCAGGGCTATCCATTGCGCAAGGACTTCGATATGAGTCCTGAGGCAAACAAGTTCCCTTGCACTGATGAGCCTGAGGATGACTTCACCGTGGAGTATTCCTTGAGCGAGGAT
The DNA here is from genome assembly GCF_024330485.1 of Segatella copri. GTDB lineage: Bacteria > Bacteroidota > Bacteroidia > Bacteroidales > Bacteroidaceae > Prevotella > Prevotella copri_L. Next base: position 242,955 of record NZ_JANDWX010000001.1, read on the forward strand.
GGCCATCTCGTTGCTACAGAGAAGCGTCGCTTTGATGAGAACGACTATGTTGTCAACATCGGTCCTAACCACCCATCTACCCACGGTGTGCTCCGATTGCAGACCGTTATTGATGGTGAGACTGTGAAGCGCATCTATCCACACCTCGGTTATATTCACCGTGGTATCGAGAAGATGTGGGAGAACATGACCTATCCTCAGACATTGGCATTGACCGACCGTCTGAACTATCTTTCTGCGATGATGCACCGCCACGCTTTGGTAGGCGTTATCGAAGAGGCTATGGGTATCGAACTCTCAGACCGCATCCGCTACATCCGCACCATTATGGATGAGTTGCAGCGTATCGACTCACACTTGTTGTACCTCGGCTGTACCGCACAGGACTTGGGTGCCTTGACCGCATTCCTTTACTGTATGCGTGACCGTGAACACGTATTGAACGTGATGGAGGAGACAACTGGTGGCCGTCTGATCCAGAACTACTACCGTATCGGTGGCCTTCAGGCAGATATCGACCCTAACTTCGTTCAGAACGTGAAGACCCTCTGCAAGTATCTCCGTCCGATGATTCAGGAATACCTCGACGTATTCGGTGACAACGTGATTACCCACAACCGTCTCGAAGGTGTAGGTCCAATGAACTATGAGGATTGTATCAACTATGCCGTAACCGGTCCTGCTGGTCGTGCATCAGGTTGGAAGAACGATACCCGCAAGCGTCATCCATACGATATGTACGACAAGGTAGAGTGGAAGGAAATCACCCTTACCGGTTGCGATTCTATGGATCGTTACTATGTACACATCCAGGAGTTGTATCAGAGCTTGGACATCATCGAGCAGTTGATCGACACCATTCCAGAGGGTGAGTACTACATCAAGCAGAAGCCAATCATCAAGGTTCCAGAGGGACAGTGGTACTTCTCTGTAGAGGGTGCCAGCGGCGAGTTTGGTGTATATCTCGACTCAAAGGGTGACAAGAGTCCATACCGTATGAAGATGCGTCCGATGGGTCTCTCACTCACAGGAGCTTTGGATCCAATGCTCCGTGGTCAGAAGATCGCCGACCTCATCACTACAGGTGCAGCAATCGATTTCGTAATCCCTGATATTGATAGATAATTATGTTTGATTTTAGTATAGTAACAACATTCATCGACAATCTGCTTCGCCAGACCTTGGGTTTGGGCGACTTCCTGTCGATTCTGATTGAGTGCGTGCTCGTGGGTATCTGCATTTTGACAGCATACGCCCTCATCGCTATCGTACTTATCTTCATGGAGCGTAAGGTGTGTGCCTACTTCCAGTGCCGTCTCGGCCCTATGCGTGTAGGTCCTTGGGGTATCTTCCAGGTATTCGCCGACGTGCTCAAGATGTTGATCAAGGAGATCTTCGCTGTAGATAGAGCCGACAAACTGCTCTACTACATGGCACCATTCCTCGTGATCATTGCCTCTGTAGGTACTTTCTCATTCCTTCCATGGAACAAGGGAGCTCATATTCTTGACTTCAACGTAGGTGTATTCCTCATCACAGCCGTAAGTTCTATCGGCGTGCTGGGTGTGTTCCTCGCTGGTTGGGCATCTAACAACAAGTACTCTGTGGTATCTGCCATGCGTGGTGCCGTACAGATGATTTCTTATGAGATGTCTCTCGGTCTCTGTCTGATTTCTGCAGTAGTTCTTACCGGCACCATGCAGGTAAGCGGTATCGTAGAGGCACAGACTGGTGCTTGGAACTGGTTGATTATCAAGGGTCATGTGCCAGCTATCCTGGCTTTCCTCGTATTCCTCGTAGCAGGTAACGCTGAGGCTAACCGTGGTCCTTTCGACTTGGCTGAGGCTGAGAGTGAGTTGACCGCAGGTTACCACACTGAGTATTCAGGTATGGGCTTCGGTTTCTACTACCTGGCTGAGTACCTCAACCTCTTCGTGATTTCTGGTATCGCTTCTACCGTATTCCTCGGTGGTTGGGCGCCATTGAACATCGGTATCGAGGGCTTCGACAATCTGATGAACCTCATCCCAGGTTTCATCTGGTTCTTCGGTAAGACCTTCGCGGTGGTATGGCTCCTGATGTGGGTACGCTGGACATTCCCACGTCTGCGTATCGACCAGATCCTGAAGTTGGAGTGGAAGTATCTGATGCCATTGTCACTCATCATTCTGATCTTGATGACCGTGTGCGTAGCATTCGGAATCCACGGATAATCTTTAATACACATTATTATAATAATAAGAAAGTATGTCTAACAATTCATATTTCGGCGGTATTGCTGCGGGTTTGAAGACCCTCGCTATCGGTATGAAGACTACCATGAAGGAGTACTTCACACCAAAGAGCACAGAGCAGTATCCTGAGAACCGCAAGACTACACTCCACATCTCTCCACGTTTTCGTGGTCGCCTGGTCTTCGTTCGTGATGAGAACGAGGCTTACAAGTGTGTGGGTTGTACATTGTGTGAGAAGTCATGCCCTAACGATACCATCAAGATCGTAACCGAGATGGTGGAGGACCCAGAGACAGGCAAGAAGAAGCGCAAGCTGGTAGATTACCAGTACGACTTGGGCGACTGCATGTTCTGCGAGCTCTGTGTGAACGCATGTAACTTCGGTGCAATCAAGTTTGTCAACGATTTCGAGAATGCAGTCTTCGACCGCAACAAGTTGGTGATGCACCTTGACAAGGAGGTTTATAAGGGCGGAAGCCTTCCAAACCTCATCGATGGTGGTGCCCCATTGGAAATCGGTAAGTTTAACACCAAGACTAAGTAAGGAGGACTTTAGACAATGATAACAGCAAATTTATTTATGTTCGTCATCTTGGCAGTAGTCATCCTTGGCTCAGCCATCATGTGCGTAGCTACCAAGCGTATCATGCGTGCGGCAACCTTCCTGTTGTTCGTACTCTTCGGTGTAGCAGGCATGTTCTTCCTGCTCGACTATACTTATCTGGGTGCAGCTCAGATTTCTGTATATGCCGGTGGTATCACCATGCTTTATGTCTTTGCTATCCAGTTGGTATCAAAGCGTACTCTCCAGGGTCTTTTGGAGCATGTCAAGGGTAGCAAGGTTGTAGGTCGCGCACTCGTCTGCCTCGTTGGTTTCGTAACCTTGGCAGTCATCGTGTTGAAGAATCACTTTATTGATATGGCTGCAACCGTAGCCGACACCGAGGTGCCAATGGACCAGGTAGGTTCAGCATTGGTAGGTGCTGACAAGTATGGCTATGTATTGCCATTCGAGTTTATCTCTGTATTCCTGTTGGCATGTATCATCGGTGGTATCTTAATCGCAAGAAAGGAGGATAAGAAATGATTCCAGTACAATATTTCTTCGTGCTCTCAGCACTCTTGTTCTTCATCGGAGTCTATGGCTTCTGTACACGCCGTAACCTCGTTGCCATGCTCATCTCCATCGAGCTTGTATTGAATGCAGCCGACCTGAACTTCGCTGTGTTCAACCGCATCCTCTTCCCAGGACAGTTGGAAGGTTTCTTCTTCACATTGTTCTCTATCGGAGTAGCAGCAGCCGAGACAGCCGTAGCGCTCGCTATTATTATCAACGTTTACCGCAACTATCACAGTGACCAGGTGAACAGTATTGAAAACATGAAATTCTAAAAGACAATGGAATACAATTATGCATTTTTGATACTTCTTCTGCCATTCCTGAGCTTCCTGGTTCTGGGACTTGTGGGTATGAAGATGAAAAGACCGGTAGCAGCACTCATCGGTACCGTATTGATGGGCTGTGTATTCGCCATGTCTGTCTATACAGCATACGAGTACTTCTTTGCAGTGGGTCGTGATGCCTCAACAGGTATGTACCCAACTGTTACCGTATTTAATTTCACATGGTTGAAGTTTACTGAGTTGCTCACCTTCAACATCGGTTTCCGTCTGAGCCCAATCTCCGTATTGATGCTCATCGTGATTACCACCGTCAGCTTCATGGTTCACATCTACAGCTTCGGCTATATGGCAGAGCGTGATGAGAACTACAAGGTTGAGGAATACGAGAAGGGTATGCAGCGTTTCTACGCTTACCTGAGCCTCTTCACCATGTCAATGTTGGGCCTGGTAGTAGCTACCAACATCTTCCAGATGTATCTGTTCTGGGAGTTGGTGGGTGTTTGCTCATACCTGCTCATCGGTTTCTACTATCCAAAGCATGCTGCAGTTCATGCCAGCAAGAAGGCGTTCATCGTAACCCGTTTCGCTGACCTCTTCTTCCTCATCGGTATCCTGTTCTACAGCTTCTATGTAGGAACCTTCAACTATGACTTGAATGCTCAGCCAGAGTTGAACTCAGCTTTGGCAGGTGCTGCTTGGGTAATGCCAACAGCGTTGTTCCTCATGTTCATCGGTGGTGCCGGTAAGAGTGCGATGTTCCCATTGCACATCTGGTTGCCAGATGCGATGGAGGGTCCAACTCCTGTTTCTGCGTTGATCCACGCCGCTACCATGGTTGTAGCCGGTGTTTATCAGGTAGCCAGCCTCTTCCCAATCTGGGTACAGTATGCTCCTGAGGCTTTGCATTATGTAGCTTACATTGCAGCCTTCACCGCATTCTATGCAGCAGCAGTAGCTTGCTGCCAGCGTGATATCAAGCGTGGTCTGGCTTTCTCTACTATCTCTCAGATTGCCTACATGCTCGTAGCGCTCGGCGTTTGCTTCGCAGTAGATAACCACCATGGTGGTTTGGGTTACATGGCTGGTATCTTCCACCTGTTTACCCACGCTATGTTCAAGGCATTGCTCTTCCTCTGCTCTGGTGCCATCATCGTCATCATCGGCAGCAACTTCAAGGAGTACATGGGCGGTCTGCACAAGTACATGCCTATTACCAACATCTGCTTCCTCATCGGTTGCTTGGCGATTGCAGGTATTCCTCCATTCGCAGGTTTCTGGTCAAAGGATGAGATTATCTCAGCTTGCTTCCAGTTCTCTCCATTCATGGGCTGGTTCATGACAGTGGTTGCTGGTATGACAGCATTCTACATGTTCCGTCTCTACTACGTCATCTTCTGGGGGCAGAGCTACTATGAGCTGGATCCAGAGAACCGTCGCAAGCCACAGGAGGTTCCTTTCGTGATGTGGGGTCCATTGGTATTCCTCGCCATCATCTCTTGCCTCTGCGGTCTGATTCCATTCGGTCACTTCGTATCTGCTACAGGTCAGAGCTACGATATCCATATCGACATGAGTGTGGCAACTACATCTGTGATTGTTGCTATCATCGGTATCGGTCTGGCTACTTACATGTATGCTCCTAAGAAGACTCCATTGGCAGACGCTTTGGCTAAGAAGATGCCTAAGTTGCACAAGGCAGCCTTGAACCGTTTCTATATCGACGATGCTTGGCAGTTCTTCACCCACAAGATTGTCTTCGGTTGCTTCTCAAAGCCAATCGCATGGTTCGACCGTCGCGTTATCGATGGTACCTTCAACTTCATGGCTTGGGGTACACAGGAGGCAGGTGAAACCATCCGCCCATGGCAGAGTGGTGATGTTCGCAGCTATGCTATCTGGTTCCTCACCGGTACCGTAGCATTGACATTGTGCCTGCTCGCACTTCTTTAATGAAAGTCTCACAATTAAGTAAATAGAAAAGAAATGAATTTAAGTATATTCGTCATAGTACCACTCCTGATGTTGCTCGGCCTCTGGTTGGCACGCAACGACAAGCAGGTTCGTGGTGTGATGGTAGCAGGTGCCAGCGTATTGCTCGGTCTCTCCATCTATTTGGTGTTTGCATTTCTCGAAGCTCGTGAGACAATGCCAGCCGACCAAGCTCCGATGCTCTTCACCTACTGTGTGCCTTGGTTTGAACCATTGCACATCAACTATTCACTCGGTGTGGATGGTATCTCAGTGGTGATGATTCTCCTGACTTCTATCATCGTGTTCACCGGTACATTTGCTTCCTGGCAGATGGAACCAATGAAGAAGGAATACTTCCTCTGGTTCACCTTGTTGAGCATCGGTGTATATGGCTTCTTCATCTCTATCGACATGTTCACCATGTTCATGTTCTATGAGGTTGCGCTGATTCCTATGTATCTCCTCATCGGTGTATGGGGTAGTGGTGCAAAGGAGTATTCAGCCATGAAGTTGACTTTGATGTTGATGGGTGGTTCAGCCCTTTTGGTTATCGGTATCCTGGGAATCTACTTCTACAGTGGTGCTCAGACCTTCGAAATCCTCGATATCGCTCACCATACCAATGGTGCTCATGCGATTCCAGAGAGCGTGCAGAACGTGTTCTTCCCATTGCTCTTCATCGGTTTCGGTATCCTCGGTGCGCTGTTCCCATTCCACACATGGTCTCCTGATGGTCACGCCAGTGCGCCAACAGCCGTATCTATGTTGCACGCCGGTGTATTGATGAAGCTTGGTGGTTACGGTTGCTTCCGTATCGCTATGTTCCTCTTGCCAGCTGCTACTCACGGATTCTGGATTAAGGTGTTCCTTGTACTGACTACTATCTCTATCGTATATGGTGCTTTGTCAGCATGTGTACAGACCGACTTGAAGTACATCAACGCTTACTCATCAGTATCTCACTGTGGTATGGTGCTCTTCGCTCTCTGTATGATGACCGAGACAGCCGCTACTGGTGCAATCCTCCAGATGTTGTCTCACGGTTTGATGACCGCCCTCTTCTTCGCCGTTATCGGTATGATTTATCATCAGGCTGGTACACGTGACGTACGTTACCTGGGTGGTTTGATGAAGATTATTCCATTCCTCTCTGTAGGTTATGCAGTAGCTGGTTTGGCTAACCTCGGTTTGCCAGGTTTCTCAGGTTTCGTAGCCGAGATGACCATCTTCGTAGGTTCATTCCAGAATGCAGATACATTCCATCGCGTATGTACCATCATCGCATGTACCTCAATCGTAGTAACAGCGGTTTACATTCTGCGTTGTGTTGGTAAGATCCTTTATCAGAAGGTTCCTAATCCAAAGTTGGAGAAGCTTCACGATGCTACCTGGGACGAGCGTATCGCTGTAGCAGGTCTTATAGCCTGTGTAGCAGGTCTCGGTATGTTCCCACTCTGGGCAGAGGAGATTATCATGGACGCTGTAGGTCCTATCTTTAGTGTAATCATGTAATAAATATCAGAAGAAATGAATTACAGTCAATTTTTAAATATGATTCCAGAAGCTACCCTGATGGTAGTTCTGTTGATCACTTTCATTGCTGACTTCTGCAGTTCCAAGAGCGCAGACCGTAAGTGGTTCAATCCTCTGGTATGTCTCTTGATGGTGGCTCACATTGCCATCAATATCTTCCCAACAGAAGCCACAGAGGCATTTGGCGGCATGTACACAACAGGTCCTGCTGCCGGTGTCTTGAAGACCATCCTGGCGCTGGGTACCCTCATCGTGATGGTACAGGCTAAGGAGTGGTTGAGCCGCAAGGACACAGCCTTCAAGGAGGGTGAGTTCTATATGCTGATTATCTCTACCTTGCTCGGTATGAACATGATGGTTAGTGCCAACCACTTCCTCCTGTTCTTCCTCGGTCTCGAAATGGCATCTGTGCCAATGGCTTGCTTGGTAGCATTCGATAAGTACCGTCACAATTCTGCTGAGGCAGGAGCTAAGTTCATCCTTACTGCTACTTTCTCAAGTGGCGTGATGATCTATGGTATCTCTCTGCTTTATGCTGCTTGTGGTACTTTGTACTTCGATGATGTAGCAAAGGTTATCTCTGCATCACCATTGACCATCGCCGGTATGGTATTCTTCTTCAGTGGTCTCGGTTTCAAGATTTCCTTGGTTCCTTTCCACTTTTGGACAGCCGATTCATACCAGGGTGCACCAACTACTGTTACAGGTTACTTGTCAGTAGTATCTAAGGGTGCTGCAGCGTTTACTCTCTGCGCTATCCTCATGAAGGTGTTCCAGCCAATGGTAGAGTACTGGACCGTGTTGCTTTACATCGTGATTGTACTTTCTATCACTATCGCCAACCTGTTTGCCATCCGTCAGAGCGACCTGAAGCGTTTCATGGCATTCTCTTCTATCTCTCAGGCAGGTTATATCATGTTGGCAGTGGTAGGTAACTCAGCGATGAGCGTGAGCGCCCTGACTTACTATGTATTGATTTACGTAGTAGCCAACCTGAGCGTCTTCACCATCATCTCATCTATTGAGGAGCACAACAACGGTACAGTTCAGATGGACAGCTACAATGGTTTGTACAAGACCAACCCACGTTTGGCGTTCCTGATGACATTGGCTTTGTTCTCATTGGGTGGTATTCCTCCATTTGCCGGAATGTTCTCGAAGTTCTTCGTGTTCATGGCAGCAGTTGGAACACACGACATCCACACCACATTGGGTGCCTGGGCTTACGGTGTAGTATTCATCGCATTGGTAAACACTGTTATCAGCTTGTACTACTACCTGCTCATCGTGAAGGCAATGTTCATTAAGCACAGTGATAATCCGCTTCCTACTTTCCAGAGTGCATGCTCAACCAAGTTGGCGCTTGCTATCTGCACCGTAGGTATCGTAGCATTCGGTATTTGCTCATTCGTCTTCGACTGGATTTCAGTTGCAGTGAATGCGTAAATCATCAATAATTTATAAAAATCCCGCTAATCGTATAGATTGGCGGGATTTTTTTTGGTATTGTCTGAATTTTGCAGTAATTTTGCACCCCGAAAGAGGCATGGTGCCTCAAGTAATCAATAATAAATATTAATTAATCAATATAAAAAGGATGGATAAGTTACCAATGAATGATGTTCCGATGCTCGTAAGCGCCATCAACTTCCTGCTTCGTGACCACGAGTTTGAAACACTCGATGAGATTTGTAATCACTTCAATGTGAACCGTGCGGCATTAGAAGCCAAAATGACAACCCAAGGTTTTGAGTGGTCAGAGCAGCAGAAGAAATTCTGGTAAAACCCACACGCCCAGAAAAGTATAGTCAGCACGCCCTGTAAGGGCAGAAGCTCCTAGCCCAGGGCAACACCCTGGGTAAATATAATTGCATTTAAAACGCCCTGTAAGGGCAAAAGCTTTTAAAAAAAATATAAATTGTAAATTATTAATTAATTATGACTCCTCCTCGACCCTTGTGGAAGTCTGTACAAGACTATGTTTTGATTGCGATAGGTATGATATCCTACGCTATTGGATGGAACGTGTTCCTCTTGCCAACCAATGTAACAGCAAGCGGACTTCCTGGTATCTCCAGTATTATCTATTGGGCAACCGGTTGCCCTGTGCAAATTCCGTATTTTATCGTCAACGCCACCTTATTAATATGTGCGTTTAAGATTTTGGGAGCAAAGTTCTGTGTCAAGACTGTTTATGCCGTTATAGTGGTAACCATCCTGACCTCTTTCTTCTCCAGCCGTTTAGGTGATGTTCATCTTTTGGAAAACCAACCTTTATGGGCTGCTTTCCTGGGTGCCGTTTTCTGTGGCTGCGGAATCGGACTCGGTTTCTCGGTTGGTGGAAGTACGGGTGGTACGGATATCATCGCAGCCATCGTCAACAAGTATCGCGACATTTCTCTTGGTAGAGTGATTATGATATGCGACATCTTCATCATCAGTTCCAGCTATCTGGTGGTACACGATTGGGAGAAGGTGTTATATGGTTATGTAGTTCTTTGCGTTCAGGCATTCTGCATCGACCAGGTGGTAAACAGCAGAAGACGAAGCGTACAGTTTTTTATCATTTCCCAGAAGTATGAGGAGATAGGCAAGCGCATCAATGTAGATGCTGATAGGGGAGTAACGGTGGTGAATGCCAGCGGTTTTTATTCCGGTCAGGATGTGAAGATGCTTTTCGTGTTAGCCAAGCAGCGTCAGGCTCCTGCTATCTTCCGTCTTATCAGCGAGATTGATCCCCATGCCTTTGTCAGTCAGAGTGCCGTTATCGGTGTGTATGGTGAAGGTTTTGATAAGATAAAATATAAAAGCAAAAAAGAGCACGGAGTTTAATATTCCGTGCTTTTTTTATGCTTCAGAAAAAGTCACATGGTACCATGCTATCGTCATATTTTATATTGAAATAAAAATTCCCCAACCCGCTTAAAAAAGTAGGTTGGGGGATTTTTTCTTCTGCCACAGTCTTCGTTCCTATCCTGATTTATTCAGGTTTCCCTGATTTCTTCAGTAAAGGGGCGAGGAACTTATAGGTATATCCCTTCTGCTGCTTCACCATTTCTTCTGGTGTACCGGCAAAGAGGAGTTGACCGCCGCCTCGTCCACCTTCCGGACCCATGTCGATGAGCCAGTCGGCGAGTTTGATGACATCGAGATTATGTTCGATGATGATGACCGTATTGCCACGGTCTACCAGTTTCTGGAGTACATCCATCAGAATGCGGATGTCTTCGAAATGCAGACCGGTTGTTGGTTCATCGAGAATATAGAGCGTCTTGCCCGTATCACGCTTCGAGAGTTCGGTAGCCAGTTTTACACGCTGACTTTCACCGCCAGAGAGGGTAGTGGAACTCTGTCCTAACCTGATGTATCCGAGACCTACATTCTGTAATGCCTTGATCTTCTGCAGTATCTGAGGAACATTCTCGAAGAAATCTACCGCCTGGTTGATGGTCATGTCGAGAACATCGGCTATGCTCTTTCCCTTGTATCTTACCTCTAGCGTCTCGCGGTTGTAGCGTTTGCCGTGGCATACCTCACAAGGTACGTAGACATCCGGCAGGAAGTTCATCTCGATGGTCTTATATCCGTTACCCTTACATTCCTCGCATCTTCCACCTTTCACATTGAAGGAGAATCTGCCCGGCTTGTAACCGCGGATCTTTGCTTCGGGAAGTCCTACGAAGAGTGAGCGGATATCGCTGAACACGCCTGTGTAGGTTGCTGGATTGCTGCGAGGCGTCCTGCCAATCGGACTCTGGTCTACATTCACCACCTTGTCGATATTCTCGATACCTTCGATGCTTTCGTATGGCATCGGTTTCTTGAGCGAACGGTAGAAATGCTGCGAGAGGATAGGCTGGAGGGTCTCGTTGATGAGAGTAGATTTGCCTGAGCCGCTGACACCCGTTACGACAATGAGTTTGCCGAGTGGAAAATCAACATCCACCCCCTTGAGGTTGTTGCCCGTAGCTCCGTGAATGGTGATATGCTTGCCGTTGCCTTCTCTGCGGAGGGCAGGCACCTCAATAGCCATCTTGCCGTTGAGATACTGGGCGGTGATGGTATCGGTCTTGAGCATCTCCTGAGGTGTGCCCTGGAAGACAACTTCACCTCCCTTGCGTCCCGCCTTCGGACCGATATCTACTATCCAGTCGGCAGCCCGCATCATATCTTCATCGTGCTCCACCACAATAACGGTATTGCCCAGGTCGCGAAGTTCCTTCAGACTGTTGAGCAGACGTTCGTTGTCGCGCTGGTGCAGACCGATGCTCGGCTCATCGAGGATATAGAGTACATTGACCAGCTGGCTACCAATCTGAGTAGCCAGACGGATGCGCTGGCTCTCGCCACCCGATAGAGAAGCTGACTGGCGGTTGAGCGAGAGATAATTGAGTCCCACATCGAGAAGGAAGGTAACGCGTGAGCGCAACTCCTTGATGATTTCGTGAGCCACCTTCGCTTTCATCGAAGGCAGATGCTGTTCCACTTCTTCGAGCCAATCGCGCAGTTCATCGATGTCGAGACTGGCTACTTCGGATATATTCTTATCCCAGATTTTGAAAGAGAGCGATTCCTTTTTGAGTCGCAAACCATGGCATTCAGGACATTCGATGGTAGAGATAAACTGGTCGGCCCATTTCTTGCCCGCCGCACTCTCGTCATCCTCCATCACTTTCTGCAGGTAGTCGATGATGCCATCGTAGGCGCAGAAGTAGTCGGTAGAGGTATGCACCTTTTCCTTTTCTATCTTCACGTTTTCAAGCGAGCCATAGAGAATTTCCTGCATGGCATCGCCCGGAATCTCGCAGATAGGTGTCTTCAGGTTGAGGTCATACTTGCTGAGCAATGATTCTATCTGCCAGAAAATCATCTGGTTCTTGTATTTGCCGAGCGGAGCGATTCCGCCCTCATGGATGCTGAGTTTATCATCGGGAATTACCTTCTTGATATCAATCTGATTCACCTTTCCCAAGCCTTTGCAATGCGGACAGGCACCTTCGGGAGAGTTGAAGGAGAACATGTTAGGAGCAGGATCCTGGTAGGCGATACCCGTTACAGGGTCCATGAGACGCTTGGAGTATGTCTTGGCCTCCTTGGCACCTTTCTCAAGAACCATTACCATGCCGTCGCCCTGTTTCATAGCCGTTGCCACACTCTTGCGGATGCGTTCCTCATCTTCTTCCTTCACCACCAGTTTATCGACCACAGCTTCTATATTGTGGTTCTTGTAGCGGTCGGTTTTCATATTGGGAACGATTTCGAGGATGTTGCCGTCGAGTCGCACGTAGAGATACCCCTTTCTGCGCATGCTTTCGAAGAGTTCGCGGTAATGACCTTTGCGTTGGCGTACGAGTGGAGCGAGCAGGAAGATAGCCTTGCCCTTATAATCGCTGAGAATCATGTCGATGACCTGTTCCTCGGTATATTTCATCATCTCCTCGCCACTCTGATAGCTGTATGCAGTACCGGCGCGGGCATAGAGCAGACGGAGATAGTCGTAAATCTCGGTGGTAGTGCCCACGGTAGAGCGAGGATTCTTGTTGGTGGTTTTCTGTTCTATACTGATGACCGGACTCAATCCCGTAATCTTATCAACATCCGGGCGTTCCATATTACCCAGGAAGTTGCGGGCATAGGCAGAGAAAGTTTCGATATATCTGCGCTGACCTTCGGCAAAGATGGTGTCGAAGGCCAGTGAACTCTTGCCCGAACCCGAGAGTCCGGTAATCACGGTGAGGGAATCACGCGGAATCTCCACATCTATGTTCTTGAGGTTGTGGACCCGTGCGCCCCATACATTTATCTTTTCTTCTGAATTCATATTCCAATTCTGCTAATTGCTGTTTGCCTAATAGTTACTGTTCTGTTCTTCGGTATAACCTCTGAGCAGGTTGACATCACGTTTGATGTTATACACCACGCCATCTGCCCCCTTCGCCTTGACGAGACAGAAGTAGACACCCTCCTTGACCGGTTTTCCGCGGTAGGTGCCATCCCATCCCGTGGCAGGGTCGGTCCATTCATAGAGTTTCTGTCCCCACCTATTATATATATAGGCGTGGAACTCCTCAATGTTCCGGTAACCATCCTTGGGCTTGTAGATGTCGTTGATGCCATCGCCATTTGGAGAGAAGGCATTCGGCATGAGAAGAGAACTGACCTTGGTCGTCTCTTCTGTGTTGTCCTCCTCGTCGTCGTTGACTTCCTGAGCGTGTAATTGACACGTCAAAAGTGGCAACATGATGCAAAGTAATGCTATTTTTCGTCTCATTTCTAAAATAATTTGTGCAAAGATAATAAAAAGATGAGAGATATTGCGTCAGATGCAAGATTTTTTGTATTTTTGCAGATGAAAACATGAAATATTTGAAGATATCGTTAAAAAAATCTTGAGATATGAGACAAAAAATGAGATATTTCCTGCTGTTCGTTGGGCTTCTGCTCAGTGTCAGCATTGGCGCGCAGACTGTAAAATGGCGCGACATTTACACGGTTAAGAAGAAAGATACTATCTTTGGTATCGCCAATAAATATGGATTGAGCCTTCCTGAACTGATGGATGCCAATCCGGAGATGAAGCGTGAGGGATACATGCTGCAGAAGGGAGCTACGCTCTTTATTCCATACACCAAAGACCAGAAGAACCCTAATCAGGTGAACGGTCAGAAGTCGGGGAATGGGGCGACGGTTCAGAAAACTGCTACAGCTCCGGCAACCTCAAAGGCTGCTGTTGCCAGAAATGCGGTAAAGGTAGGCGTGATGTTACCTTTGCATAATGTTGATGGCGACGGCAAGCGAATGGTGGAGTATTACCGCGGTTTGCTGCTGGCTTGCGAAACCCTGAAGCAGCAGGGCGCCGATATAGATGTGCGTGCCTGGAACGTTCCTATTGATGCTGATATCCGGAATACACTCTTGCAGGAGGGCGCTAACCAATGCGACATCATCTTTGGTCCACTTTATACCAAGCAGGTGGCTCCGCTGGCCAACTTCTGCAAGAACTACGGCATCAAAATGGTGATTCCGTTCTCTATCAGCGGAGATGATGTAGAAAGAAACAAAGAGATTTTCCAGGTTTATCAGAGCGATGATGCGCTGAATGATGCGACCATCAAGGCATTCCTGAGCCGTTTTACCAATGTGCATCCTATCTTTGTAGACTGCAATGATTCTACTTCGAGAAAGGGCAACTTTACGTTCGGTCTGCGCAAGGAACTGGAACGCAGGAAAATCAATTATAGCATCACCAATGTGAATTCAAGTATCGATCAGTTTGCCAAGGCTTTCATGCCTTCCAAGCAGAATGTGATTATCCTGAATACGGGACGTTCGCCACAGTTGACTCAGGTATTGAACAAGCTCGACGAATTTGATGCGAAGTATCCGGGTGCAGCCATCTCTCTCTTCGGCTATACCGAATGGCTGATGTATGCCAAGTATAATCTGGAAAGATTCTATAAGTATGATACTTATATCCCTTCCACCTTCTATTATAACCCGAACTCAGCACAGACCAAGGCGCTTGAGAGCCGTTATGAGCGATGGTTCCATCAGCCTATGATGGTGGCACAGCCAAGATTCGCCATCACCGGTTTCGATCACGGAATGTATCTGATTCAGGGCGTCAAGAGATATGGCAAGAACTTTACAGGTGAGCGCCAGCAGATGACTTACCAGCCTGTGCAGACTCCACTCCGTTTCGAGAAGACCAGTAGAGGAGGATACAAGAACAAGAGTTTCCTGTTGATTCACTATACCTTTAATCATCAGATAGAGGCGGTGAAGTACTAGTTTATAGTTTACAATTTATAGTTTACAATTTATAGTTGATAATGAATAGAAATATTGGGCTGCTGATTCTGATGCTCATCTTCGGAATTCCAGTTTCGGCACAGATAGGAGAGCATCGTAGTGATTTCGCCATTGGTTTTAATGGGGGCTATATGATGAGTAGCGTAGGATTCACACCCGAGGTACAGCAGAAGCAGCACGGCGGACTGACGGGCGGTTTCTCGATGAGATATACCTGTGAGAAATATTTCAAGACCATCTGTTCTATCTATGCCGAAGTAAACTATGCGCAGGCAGGATGGGAAGAGGATATCCTGGATATGGAGAATAATCCGGTGATTATCACCGAAACCAAAGAAGCGATGGCTTACAAGCGTACCATCAACTATATTCAGGTGCCAATCTTTGCGCATCTGGCATGGGGTAGGGAGACAAGAGGACTGAATATCTTCGTGAATGCCGGTCCGCAGTTTGGTCTCTATCTGAGTGATTCGCAGAAGACAAACTTCTCGGTAGAGCACATGCCGGCAACCGACAATAACCGTGTAAGTCCGGTGGTGGCTCAGGATACGATGGCAGTCAAGAACAAGCTCGATTATGGTATCGCCCTGGGTCTGGGTGCTGAATACAGTATTCCGAAGGTGGGGCATTTCCTTGCCGAAGCCCGATACTACTATGGTCTGGGAAATATCTACGGTGCTTCAAAGCGTGATTATTTCGGAAAGAGTAACTACGGACAGATTGTTCTGAAACTCTCTTATCTCTTTGATATCACCAGAACGAAGAACGTGAAACGGAAATAGATGATAATTAATAATTGATAATTAATAATGATAACGGGTTTATCATTTATGTTTTAAAGAAAATGAGTACAACAGAAAAAATGCAGATGAAATTGAGCGACTCTAAGTCAGCTCGCTGGACCGCCCTCCTCATCGTGAGTGTCACGATGATGTTCGGTTACTTTTTTACAGATGTGATGTCTCCACTGGAGCCTCTCTTGACAGCAGCCAAGGGAGCAGAGAATGGTCTCGGACTCGGATGGAATTCGGATGAATACGGCTTCTTCTCTGGAGCTTACGGATACTTCAATGTGTTCCTCCTGCTCCTCTTCTTCGGTGGTCTTATCCTCGATAAGTTTGGCATCCGTTTCACTGGTATCCTTTCTACCGTCCTGATGTTTGGTGGAGCCTTGTTGAAGTGGTATGCTGTAGGGCATGAGTTTGACGGAATGGTTGCTGTGCCATTCTTCGGTACTTACAGTACGCAGGTAGTGATAGCTGCTCTTGGCTTTGCCATCTATGGTGTAGGATGCGAGATATGCGGTATCACAGTGAGCAAGGTTATCGTGAAGTGGTTTACGGGCCATGAGTTAGCTCTGGCAATGGGTGTACAGGTTGCTACGGCTCGTTTGGGAACTGCTGCAGCCCTGAGTGCTTCTCTTCCTTTTGCCAAGGCAATGGGTGGAGTATCTGCTTCTGTTGCTTTGGGTGCAGCTTTGCTTTGTGCTGGTGTACTTGTTTTTCTTGTATATTGTGTGATGGACAAGAAGGAGGATGCTTCTGCAGCAGCTGTGGCTACTGAGCCGGAAGAAGGTTTCAAGTTTTCAGACTTGGGTGGTTTGTTCAAGACAACAGGTTTCTGGTATGTGGCATTCCTTTGCCTGATGTTCTATGCCGGTGTATTCCCATTCCTGAAGTTTGCAACCAAGTTGATGATTTTCAAGTATGGTGTGGATGCTAATTTGGCAGGTCTGATTCCTGCGATGTTGCCATTCGGTACCATCTTCCTCACACCGCTCTTCGGTAGTATATACGATAAGTATGGCAAGGGTGCTACGCTGATGATTATCGGCAGTTGCCTCCTGACCTTTGTGCACGTCATGTTTGCCCTGCCAATCAACTCATGGGTACTTGCCATCGTGCTAATGCTCATCCTGGGCATCGCATTTGGACTGGTACCATCAGCCATGTGGCCATCTGTGCCAAAGATTATCCCAATGAAACTCTTAGGAACTGCATATGCCCTTATCTTCTATATCCAGAACATCGGACTGGCTCTCATTCCGGTATGGATTGGTAAGGTGAACCAGGCTAACACGGGTGCTGATGGTGTTATCGACTATACCCAGACGATGACCATCTTTGCAGCCTTCGGTGTGATTGCTATTATCATCTCTTTCCTCCTCTTGTTTGAAGATAAGAGAAAGGGATATGGATTGCAGAAGCCTAATGTGAAATAAGTGAAGAGTGAAAGTATAATTTTTAAAAGAAAGGAAATAACCATGAATGCGACACCTGAATCATTGATTAAGGACTATGCTGACCCGATAGAGCAGCAGGAAATTGACAAGTTTGTATGTTCAGAGATGGGCAGACAGATACACCGGTATATCAAGGGTATGTCGGGTACCAAGCAAGCTATGTTGAAATTTGAGGAAAGGCTAGCCAGCCTCTCTGTACCAGAGAAGGAGAAGGCGATAGCCAAGTATATTGATCTGAACAGAAAAGCATTGGATGGTCTTGACTTGAAGATGATTCTGGTCCGTTCGGTAGCCAACTATTGTGATACCTTCCAGTATATGCTGGATTTTGTCAACGATAAGCGCAAGATGGTTTTCTATTACCAGCGCATCAAGGCGAAATACATTCAATATCATGAAGTATTTGAGCAGGATGGAAAGTTCGGTATGAAAGATCATCAAGGCAACGTATTGCTGGCGCCTGTGTATGACTTTCTCCGTACGTGCTACATCTACAATGATGACTTGAGCATCATGCCGGTGATAGCTGAGAAGAATGGCAAGATGGGACTGGTAATGCCTGACGGCAAGGACACCATCGTGGCAGATTTCCTTTATGATGAGATTTGCCTCAGAGATGAGTATCCTTATTTCGAGGCATCGAGAGATGGTATCAGCGGATTGATTGATAAATTTGGAAACTTTGTTAATAGTTAACAGTTTATAGTTAATAGAGAAAGGGCAATCAGATTGGGATGAACCAACTGATTGCCCTTTTTTACTTTCGTTGCTATGAGCAACTTAGTTTTTATCTAATTTTCTCTCGTCTTCAATCCGAATGAATTAATCACTAATCACTACTAATTATCCCAAGTATTTCATCAAGATTTTAATCTTACCGCTATCACGGAGCTTGATGATACTCTTTTCGCGAATCTGGCGAACACGCTCACGGGTAAGGTTGAACTCGCTACCGATTTCCTCCAAACCCTTCTCGTGGCAACCGATACCATAGCAGTAGCACAGAATCTTGCGCTCACGATCTTTCAATACAGAGTTGAGAACACGGTCAAGCTCGCTCGCCATAGACTCGAAGTCTACACCCTTGTCGGTACGGCTGTCATCACCCGAAGCCATCACGTCGACCATCGCATTGTCATCATCATCGCTACCGAATGGAGCATCGATACTCATGTGGTGATTATCTGCCTTGATAGTCTGGTCAATCTTGCTTTCTTCCATCTTTGTAATTTGAGCGAGCTCAGCAACAGAAGGTTTGCGCTGGTTCTCCTGCTCAAACTTGCTGATTTCTGCACTGATCTTACTCAATGCACCTACCTGGTTCAAAGGCAGACGAACGATACGGCTCTGCTCAGCAATAGCCTGCAGGATGCTCTGACGAATCCACCATACGGCGTATGAGATAAACTTAAAGCCGCGGGTCTCGTCAAACTTTTCAGCAGCCTTTACCAAACCGATGTTACCCTCGTCGATGAGGTCGGTAAGAGAAAGACCTTGGTGCTGATATTGCTTAGCAACAGATACAACGAAACGAAGGTTTGCTTTTACCAATTTCTCTTTGGCACGTTCTCCCTCACGACCGCCTTTGCGAATCTTCTGGGCAAGTTCGATTTCTTCATCGATAGAGACCATAGGCTCTCTACCAATCTCCACCAAGTACTTGTCGAGTGCTTCACTGGAACGGTTGGTTATACTCTTACTAATCTTAAGTTGTCTCATAAATATCCTTTTACCTTTCTATTTAGAATTTTTTGAAGTATTTTTGTGTATCCCGAAACCTCCTCATGGTTTCGGGGTGCAAAGGTACGAAAAAAAATGCAATTACGTTGTAATATAAACGGATTTTTTTTATCTGATTTGTCTGTTTTTTAGAATTTTAGCCAGTTTCTAGTAGAAAAATGCTATGTGAAGTGCGCTTTTTGGTGCAATAAGTTTGAAATATGGAATAATTTATGTATCTTTGCACAAAAATTGCGAGAAAAGAATAACTAAATAATAAAATAACAACAAAACAAAAAATTATGTTTGAGAATCAACCAAAAGGTCTGTGGGCCTTAGCTTTGGCAAACACGGGTGAGCGTTTCGGCTATTACACCATGCTTGCTGTGTTCTTGCTTTATTTGCAGGCCAACTTCGGTTTTGAAACCGGATTGGCAAGTACTATTTACTCTACATTCCTGATGATGGTTTATTTCCTTCCTATCATCGGTGGTATCGCAGCCGACAAGTTTGGCTTTGGACGTATGGTTACCACAGGTATCTTCATCATGTTCATTGGCTATCTTGTTCTCTCACTTCCTCTTGGCAAGGATACTGTAGCCATCGCTGCTATGGGCATTTCGCTGATCCTTATCGCTTTGGGAACTGGTCTGTTCAAGGGTAACTTGCAGGTGATGGTAGGTCGTCTCTACGACGAGCCACAGTATGCCAGCAACCGCGACTCTGGTTTCTCTCTCTTCTACATGGCCATCAATATCGGTGCTATGTTTGCTCCTACTGCAGCCATCAAGATCATGAAGTGGGCGCAGGAGAGCCTGAGCGTATCTGTAGAGGATTCATACCACTTCGCATTCGCCGTGGCTTGTGCTTCGCTCATCGTCAGCATCGCCATCTATTATGCCTTCAGCTTCACCTACAAGCATGTACTCGCTTCAGAGAACAAGAAGAAGGACGACAAGACTCCTGTTAAGGAGACCAACGAGCTTTCTAAGGCTGAAACCAAAGAGCGCATCATCTGCCTCTGCCTGGTATTTGCCGTGGTTATCTTCTTCTGGATGGCTTTCCACCAGAATGGTAATACATTGACACTCTTTGCCCGCGACTATACACAGAAGACTTCTGAGGGTCTGCAGTCAATGGCATTCGACGTAACCAACCTCGTAGCCTGCATTTTTGTGGTTTACGGTTGTTTCGGTCTGGCACAGAGCAAGACTGGCAAGGGTAAGGGCATTTCGCTTGGTATTATCGTTGCTGCCATCGCCTTCCTTTTCTACAAGTACAGCAACCTTGAAGGTGCCGTAGATGTTGAGGCTCCTATCTTCCAGCAGTTCAACCCATGCTATGTAGTGGCATTGACACCAGTGAGCGTTGCTTTGTTCTCATGGCTTCACAAGATTGGCAAGGAGCCTACATCGCCAGAGAAGATTGGTTTGGGTATGCTCGTTGCTGCTCTCGGTTTTGTATGGATGGCTGTAGGTTCTATGGGTTTGGAACTTCCTTTGACACAGGGCGATCCTGCTACAGAGGGTACACGTGTAAGTGCTAACCTCCTCATCTCTACATACCTCATCCTTACATTCGCAGAGCTTCTGCTTTCTCCAATCGGTATTTCATTTGTATCGAAGGTAGCTCCTCCAAAGTATGCTGGTTTGATGATGGGTCTCTGGTTCGGTGCAACAGCCATCGGTAACCAGTTGGTTATGATTCCTGGCATCATGTGGGGTCAGAACTTCAACCTCATTGCCATCTGGGGTGTTCTCGCAGGTATCTGTCTGGTTTCAGCTCTCTTCATCTTCTCTATCATCAAGAAGTTGAACCGCGTAAGCTAAATCTTAGAATTATAATATATAAAAAAGGCTTGCTTCATTTTTCGAAGCAAGCCTTTTTATCATATTTCCAGAAAAAAACATCTTTTTCTTTGCTAGTTTGAAAAGAAAGTTGTATTTTTGCAATGTTTTAAATATAAAAGCGTATGACAGCACGGGAAGATAGAGAAAAGTTAAGGTCTAGCCGTGAGAACTTGAGTAAATTCTTCTATGATTTGGCTAAGGCTACTTTCACAGCTATGGTTGTGGGAGATGTAGTAACTATGTTTTTAAAGGAAGATGTAACAACTATTAGTGTTTGGCTCTTTGTTACTGGTTTAGTTACTACAAGTTTGTTGTCTACGATTGGGTACAGAATTTCTAAATTGTGAAGATATGGAAGCATTAATTATGACATTAGCTGGTACTGGAGTAGTAGCTTTGGTATTAAATATTTGGTTAAGTACCAAATCTGGTAAAAAATGGCTTAAAAGTCTTTAAGGAAAAAACGAGGTATCAGGCGTAACCTGTTACCTCGTTTTTTTTCGTTTTTAATATATTATTTCTTCAACCACTTGTCTAACCAGCCGAAGAAGGTGCGCTGCCAGAGTACGCCGTTCTGTGGCTTCAATACCCAGTGGTTCTCATCAGGATAGATAAGAAGCTCGGCTGGGATGCCACGCATGCGGGCTGCATTGAAGGCGCCCATGCCCTGGTTGGCATTGATACGGTAATCCTTTTCGCCGTGGATGCAGAGGATTGGAGTATCCCACTTGTCTACAAACTTATGAGGACTGTTCTCGTAAGTCTTCTTGGCGTTGGCACTCTGGTTCTTGTTCCAGTAAGCATCCTCGTATTCCCAGTTAGAGAACCAAGCCTCCTCTGTATCGGTGTACATGCTCTCCAGGTTGAAAGCACCATCGTGAGAGAGAAATGCCTTGAAACGCTTGTTGTGATGACCGGCGAGATAGTATACTGAGAAACCACCGAAGCTGGCACCTACACAACCCAAACGATCCTTGTCTACGTAAGGAAGATTGTTGGCAGCATCATCAATAGCTGAAAGATAATCGTTCATACACTGGCCTGTCCAGTCGCCAGAAATCTCTTCGTTCCATGCGCTTCCGAAACCAGGGAGACCGCGGCGGTTAGGCAATACGACTACATAACCGTTGGCTGCCATGATCTGGATGTTCCAGCGGTAGCTCCAGAACTGGCTTACCGGACTCTGAGGACCACCCTCGCAGAAGAGAAGGGTAGGGTACTTCTTGTTGGCATCGAAATTAGATGGCAACATGATCCATACCAGCATCTGCTTGCCGTCGGTAGTCTTTACCCAACGCTGCTCACACTTACCCAGATTCAACTGGTTCAGAATATGGTCGTTCTCGCGGGTAATCTGCTCTACCTTGGTACTCTTGGCGTCCTTGCCTGGAGTTACGATGTAGATATCTGTAGGATGACTCATGCTAGCCTTGGTAGCAAGAAGCTTGTTGCCGTTGTTGGCAAGCGAGATGCTTCCGTAGTCAGCCCACTCGTTGGTAATCTGCTTTACTTCGCCCTTGAAGTTAGCCTGATAGAGGTTCAGGGTTCCGTGCCATACGCCGATGAAGCTGAGGCTCTTGTTGTCCTTGTTCCATACGAAGCCCTCTACGCTAGAGTCGAACTTCTCTGATACATAGTTCTTCTTGCCGGTAGCGAGTTCATAAACACAGAGGCGGTTGCGGTCGCTCTCGTAGCCATCGCGAGCCATGCTCTGCCAAGCGATGTACTTGCCGTCAGCAGAGAACTGAGGGTTCACGTCGTAACCCGGATTGTTCTTCAGATTCTCAGGAGCGTTGACAGCCTGGTTCTTCATGCTCCTGGTAGCATCAATCTTAGGTTCTACATAGCCAGCCTCCTTGCAGAGGTTCTTTGTCTCGCGCGTACCTATATTATATAGGTAGATATCTGAGTCGGTAGAGATGGCATACTGAACGCCCTCCTTCTTACGGCAGGTATAGGCGATGGTCTTGGAATCCGGACTCCATGCCAGCTGCTCGATGCCTCCGAATGGTGCCATAGGGCACTCGAATGGTTCATCCTTCAGGATGTCTTCGCCGGCATTGATGGTACCGTCTTCAGCCACATCAGCCACGAAAGGATGGAGAAGGCTCTCTACGTAGTGGTCCCAGTGGCGATAGTTCATATCAGTTACGAGACGGCCGGTAGCCAATGGAAGATCAGAAGGATTCTCCTTGATGGTTCCGTGGTAAGGGAGTTCCTTGATGAGGATTACCTTCTTGCTGTCTGGGGAGAAGCGGAAGCCCTGGATGCCCAGCTTGTCGTTGGTGAGCTGCTTTCTGTCTGTACCGTCAGGGTTCATGCTCCAGAGCTGTCCGTCGCGGATGAAGGCAATCTTCTGTCCGCCCTGAATCCATGCCGCATCTGTTTCGCTCTTTGCATCCGTGGTCAATGCCTTCTGGTTCTTGCCGTTGGCATCCATGATGAAGAGCATCTGATGGCCCTTGTTTTCCTTTACACTGTAGTAACCTACCTGGTACACCACCTGCTTGCCGTTAGGCGAAGCTTCGGCGCCACCGATACGTCCCATTGCCCAGAGAGCTTCAGGAGTCATCAGGTGGTTTTCTACCTTGATGTCATTTTTCTGAATCATAGTCTGTGCATCAGCTGCTGTGCCCATCGTGAGAGCCGCAGCAGCTAAAATCATAGCTTTAATCATGTTTCTATTTTTACTGTTATAATGTTGCTTTGTTGTTATGTATCCTATTTGTCTTAAATCTGATCCAAAGCCTGCTTGATATCATCGAGGATGTCTTCTACATCTTCGATACCTACAGAGAGGCGAATCAGATCTGGCGCAACACCTGCTTCCTTCAGCTGCTCTTCGCTGAGCTGGCGATGAGTGTGACTGGCTGGATGGAGCACACAGGTGCGGGCATCGGCTACATGGGTTACGATGTTGATCATGTCGAGAGAATCCATAAACTTGATGGCAGTTTCGCGATCTCCCTTCAATCCGAAGGCAATAACACCGCAGGTGCCGTTTGGCATATACTTCTGGGCAAGCGCATGATACTCATCGCCCTCCAGACCGCTATAATGAACCCAAGCCACGCGTTCATCGTTCTGCAGGAACTCTGCTACCTTCTGTGCATTGGCACAATGCTGGCGCATACGGAGGTGGAGACTCTGAAGACCGAGGTTGAGGATGAACGAATTCATTGGGGCAGGGATGCTGCCGAGATCGCGCATCAGCTGAGCTACGAGTTTGGTGGTGTAACCCATCTTGCCGAAAGCCTTTACATAGGTCAGACCATGGTAGCTGTCATCCGGTGTGCAGAGACCTGGGAACTTATCAGCATGAGCCATCCAGTCGAAGTTGCCGCTGTCTACTACAACGCCACCTACCTGTGAAGCGGTACCATCCATATACTTGGTGGTACTGTGGGTAACGATGTCGGCACCCCATTCGAATGGGCGGCAGTTGATAGGCGTAGCGAAGGTGTTGTCAACGATGAGAGGCACCCCATTCTTGTGAGCAATGCGTGCAAACTTCTCGATGTCGAGTACTGCGCAGCCCGGGTTGCTGATGGTTTCGCCGAAAACAACCTTGGTGTTAGGGCGGAAAGCCTTCTGGATTTCTTCTTCGCTATCGTTCGGATTCACAAAAGTACACTCGATGCCGAGCTTCTTCAGGGTTACGCCGAAGAGATTGAAGGTACCACCATAAATCTCATTAGATGTAACGATATGGTCGCCCGCTTCGCAGATGTTGAACACAGCATAGAAGTTGGCAGCCTGACCGCTGCTGGTTAATACGGCTCCCACGCCACCTTCGAGTTCGGCAATCTTCTTAGCCACAACATCGTTGGTAGGGTTCTGGAGACGGCTATAGAAGTAGCCTTCCTTCTTCAGGTCGAAGAGCATAGCCATCTCCTCAGAGTTGTCATACTTGAAAGTAGTGCTTTGATAAATTGGCACTTCAATCGGTTCGCCGTTCTTTGGCTCATAGCCTCCCTGCACGCAGATAGAGGCGGTACGTAAATTCTTTTTCATTTGTCGGTTATGTTTTCTTTTAAACTTCATGTTTTTGCGATATGACATGTTATGCTGCCCATTGCAAGATGCAAAGATACGGCAAATCCTTGAGAATTAAGAATAATTTGCGTAAAACATTGTTCTATAGCCAGTTTTTTTTGTACTTTTGCAGTCAAATTTGCAAAATAATAGCGATATAGTTTTATTTAAAGTAGTATGAAGATAGGTTTTGATAACGAGAAGTATCTGAAGATTCAGTCAGAACACATCAAGGAGAGAATCTCACAGTTTGACGGAAAGCTTTACCTCGAATTGGGCGGTAAACTTTTTGACGATCATCATGCCAGCAGAGTTTTGCCGGGTTTCCAGCCTGACAGCAAACTGCGCATGTTCCAGAAAATCAGCGATAGCATCGAGATTGTTATCGTGATTAGTGCAGCCGATATTGAGAAGAACAAGAAGCGTGCCGACTTGGGCATTACTTACGATGAGGACGTGTTGCGCCTTCGTGGTGAGTTCCAAAACCGTGGTTTCATGGTGGGTTCTGTTGTCATCACTCATTATAATGGCCAGCCTGCCGCCATCGCCTTCAAACAGCGTCTGGAGCGCGAGGGCATCAAGACTTACTGCCATTATCTCATCGAGGGCTATCCTCATAACGTGAGTCTGATTGCCTCTGACGAGGGCTTCGGTCAGAACGATTATGTTGAAACAGAGCGTCCGCTGGTTATTGTTACTGCGCCGGGTCCTGGTAGCGGTAAGATGGCGGTTTGCCTGAGTCAGCTTTATAATGAGAACAAGCGTGGTGTGCGTGCCGGCTATGCCAAGTTTGAGACATTCCCTGTGTGGAATCTCCCATTGAAGCATCCTGTGAACATCGCATACGAGGCTGCTACTGCCGATCTGAACGATGTGAATATGATTGACCCGTTCCATCTGGAGGCTTACAACAAGATAGCCATCAACTATAACCGTGATGTAGAGATTTATCCTGTGCTCAATGCGCTGTTCGAGGGTATCTATGGTAGCAATCCATACAAGTCGCCTACGGATATGGGTGTGAACATGGTAGGTTTCTGTATCTCTGATGATGAGGCTTGCTGCGAGGCATCCAAGAATGAGATTGTCCGCCGTTACTATGCGGCTACCAACAAGATGGCGGCTGGTGCTTGCAATGAAGATGAGATCAATAAGATTCAGATGCTCTTCAATCAGGCTAAGATTACTACTGATTACCGCAAGGTGACGGTAGCTGCCAAGAATCATAAGAAGGAGACGGGTCATACCTCTTCTGCCATTGAGTTGGAGGATGGTACCATTATCTGCGGTCATAGCAGTGAGTTGCTGGGCTGTAGTGCCGCCTTGCTCCTGAATGTTACCAAGCAGTTGGCAGGCATCGACCATGAATTGAAGCTGATTCCTCAGTCGATGATTGAGCCTATCCAGCATACCAAGGTGAATTATCTCGGTGGTCACAATCCTCGTCTTCATACGGATGAGGTTTTGGTAGCTCTTTCTGTTCTTTCAGAGAATGATGAGAACTGCAAGAAGGCATTGGAGCAGTTGCCTAAACTTCGCGGCTGCCAGGCTCATTGCACCGTGATGCTGAGTGATGTAGACCAGAAAATCTTCAAGAAGCTCGGTGTGGATATCACTTGCGAGCCGGTATTGAAGAAGTAAATTTGGGTTGGATACTATTGAAGAAGCAAATTTGCCTTAAACAATATACCCCCGAAAACTTATAGTTAATCTCGTAGATTGATTAATTATACCTTTTCGGGGGTGTTTGTTTTTATTTTATACAGAAACATTATCTTAATGCCATAACTCTGCTGAGAATCAGTTTCTTGTATTCCTTCTTCATGCTGTCTGGTAGGAAGGAGGCTTCTATCAGGTCGAGCCATTTCACGATAGATCGGCGGAACTTTTTGGCGATGTTATTGATTACCTTCTCGCTGAGGCCCGAGGCGGTCATTACCTTGACGAAATCAGATTTCTGAATCTTTCTCTTTCTTCCGTTGAGCGTCAGGGCGAGCTCCTCGGTATCTTCTGGCATCACAATCTTCGTGCAGAGGAGGTCGTAGGCTGGAGTTAAGCCATAACCCAACTTGCAGTTGTTGTAGAGCGAGAAGTTCTTGAGGTGCATGTCAGCGTTGCCCGTAATCCATGAGAAGATGACCACTTCCCAATAGTTCACGAGGTCGAGTTGCGAGAAGGCGGAATACTTCTTGATGAGTCTGGCTATCTGCTCGTAGGAACCTTTATATTTGTATTCGGTAAGGCGCTCTGACAGCTGACACATATCTTCCATCGGTACCTTTTGTCCATCATCCAGTCGGTCTATTCTCCGGGTGATATAACAGAGTTCACCATCGGCAAAGCGAATCAGTCCGTGGGGAACCACAGCTATCTTGGCGGCTTCGGCGAGATGCATCGTGAGGTCTTCTATTTCCGGTAGACAGCGGTAGCGGTCGGTTTGTGGCTTGAGGATATATTTTCCCCAAAGACCTACGATGGTGAAGCGGGATGGTTCGTTCTTTCCGCCCAGATTTACGTCGAGCGAGAGCTTCGCCTGCACACCGGTGAGGGTGGTCTGGGCACGCACTACCTGTTTTGCCAGGTCGCCTATTTCCTTTCTAACGTAGGGTAGGACAGGGGCTTCCTTGGTGCCGAAGAGCTTGCGTGCGCAGGCGGGATGGTAATCTACCTGACCAGGCTTGAGCGGTTTATAACAATATAGACATTTCTCCATATCTTATTCTCCTTTCTGTTTTTGGGATGAACCATTCGTTTCTTCTGCTGGAGATTCGTTTGTAGGAATCACGCTGACTGCTCCGATGCAATCCTTGCAGCAGGCAAGGAGGAGCGACATTCTGTCGCGCTGGTTGATTTTCCAACTGCTTTCTGCAATGTTCAGCAGCCAGCCTTCAGGGATTAATCCATCGAAGAATGGAAACAGCACGGTATCGTGGTAGGGCTCATCGGATAAGGGAAGCGTCAGACTTACGGCTTCCGCACCATCCGATGCCAGATAATCTGAATCATAGGCGAAGGTAAAGCCTGTCTCGTCTTCCGTCAGCAGACCTACGTATTGGTCGTAGAGATATATTTTTCCTTGTTTCATGATATTTTATTTTTATTCTTTTTTGATAGGAACGGGGCCTATTTCCTGACCAAACAGCAGGAGGACCTGGTTTACCTTGTCGAGTCGCAATGTTTCCTTTCCCTGTTCCAGTTCTCTTACGAATCTGAGTCCTACGCCCGATTTCGCTGCCAGATCTACTTGCGTCAATCCGAATTGCTTGCGCATTTCCTTGACGTATGATGATAATGTATTGCTCATATTCTTGTTGTTTTATACCCTATCGGGTAATATTATATATGGGATAATATTATATTATACCCTTTCGGGGGCAAATGTACGAATAAAAAATGAAAATACCCCCGAAAAGGTATAATTTATAATATCATTTAACAAATTATACCTTTTCGGGGGTAATGTTATGCGTTTGTGGCTGGAGTAACTCCTGTTACATTAGCTAGTGTGTCACGGATAAAACCATTGATGGTTGTTCCTGCTTGCATTGCCATCATCGCAATACGACTATGGATTTCAGGAGTGATGCGGATATTTAAGTTGCCACTATAAGGTACACGAGGTGCCTTACCATTGGCTTTACATAAGGCAAGATAGTCATCTATTGCACCTTCAAAATCCTTGCGTAATTCATTAACGTCTTGACCTTCGTAGGTAATCATATCCTTGCTCATTCCGAGAACCTTACCATATAGGCAATTGTCCTCCTCACTATAATCTACACTACCCGTATAACCTTTGTATTTTAATAATCCCATATTATGTTCCTCCTATTTGTTAATATATCCATTAGCTTTTAGAAATGTGAATACTTGTTTCATAACATATCCTTTGATAATATTTGAAGGATGAGGCTTGTGCATGATGTAGCTATTACCATCTATGTCATTGACAAATATGACTCTTGAACCAGAAGTTGCTCCTTTGTTTTCCTGATGGAACCCATAGCAGGAAAATACACTAACTATTTCGTCGAAAGTGAAATCTTTCGGCAGGCTATAGAAACGTTTCAAAAGTTTATCTTTCTTGTTCATTTTCCACATTCTTTATGTATCCGACTGCAAATGTAACTAAAAATAGTTACACTGCCAAGTATTTGGGGCTTTTTAACAATCTTTTCCTGGCTTTAAGTATGTACTCCTACAAAAAAAGCGTAATGAACCCCTTTTTCAGGTAATCCATTACGCTTTCATTTTTATCTGGTAATCTTTATTTTCCGAGATTATTTTTCTTCTCGTTCAGTTCTGCCTGCTTGCGCATCATCTCTTCCTGCTGCTTGCGCTGCATCTCCTGGAGAGCCTGCATTCTTGCCATCAGGCCGCTTGCCTTCTTAGGGTTGTTCTTGTTCTCCTGATAGCGCTTCTCAAGGATGGCGAGGAGTTTCTCGTCGTCGGTTGTCTTGCGCAGGGTCCACATGATAGCGGCACTGAAGAACAATGAGATGAAGTAGTAGAAGTTCAGACCGGCTGAGTAGTCATTGAACATGAAGAAGAACATCAATGGCATGAGATACATCATCCACTGCATCATCTTCATCTGCTCTGCCTGCTGACCTACCATCTGGTCGCGCTGCTGACGCATGGTCATCCAAGAGTACAACAGGTTGGCTACACAGAACAGGATACAGGTCAAACTCAAGTGGTCGCCAATCAGCCAGATGTTGGTGTTCCATTCGAAGATTGGGTCGAAGGTACTCAAGTCGTTCATCCACAGGAACTTCTCACCACGAAGCTGGATGGCATTAGGCACGAAGTTGAACATCGCAACCCAAACCGGCATCTGAATCAGCATAGGCAAGCAACCGGATAATGGGCTTACACCATACTTGGCATATTCCGCCATCATCGCCTGCTGCTTCTGCATCTGGTCCTCAGGCTTGTTGTACTGAGCGGTAGCAGCTTCGAGTTTTGGTTTCAGCACGCGCATCTTGGCTGAACTCATGTAGCTCTTCTTTACCATAGGGTAGGTGATGAGCTTGAGGAGCAAGGTGATGAGAATCAATACGATACCCATTGGGAATATCTTGCTCAACCAGTCGAATACGTAGAGTGTGAAGAAACGGTTGATCCAACGGATGATAGGCCATCCCAGGTATACGAGCTTCTGGAATTCCAAGTCCTTGCCGAAGGTACTTTCCTTCTCGGTATTCTTCAGAATCTGGAAGTCGTTAGGACCGAAGTAGAACTCAAACTCAGATGCCTTCTTACCGGTTGGGTCGAAAGCTGTCTTCATCTTAGCCTGAAACTGCTTCAGATAGCCCGAACCCTTCTCCTGAGGGATAGATGTCATGAAAGCATCCTTCTCGAAGTTATCCTTTGCTACGATGATGGCAGAGAAGAACTGGTTCTTGAAAGATACCCAGTCGATGGTTTCTTCTATCTTCTCGTCAATCTTCTCGCTACCTTCGTTGAGGTGGTCGGTACCGCCTTCTGCATTATGGTAGGTGAGGGTAGTGTAACGGTTTTCGAACATGAAACCACGTTCCTGCTGGCGTGCCTTGTCGCTCCAGTCAACATCCATCTTATTATAATTAGGTGAGAACAGACCCGCCATGCCATTTGCCTGAAGGCTCATGTGCAGCATGTAGTCATTGCCCAATGTATAAGTCAGGGTGAGTGTCTTGCCTTCACCAGCCACAGCGGTCATGGTGACAGACTTGTCGGTCACGTTGGATGGAGTGAAGTAGAGATCGCTGGTGATGATGTTGGCCTCCTTAGCCTCGAGCATGAACTTGAGGCTCTGGTCGTTACCGTCGAAGAGGGTTACGTCCTTGGCATCAGCCGAACCGTCTTTCACCTGCAGGTTGTGTCCCACATAGCCCTTGATGACAGCCTTCTCTACAGTAGCACCCTTGGTGTTGAGTGTTAATTCTACCTTCTCGTTTTTCAATACAATCTTCTTAGCCTGGCCTTTGAGTGCCGAATAGAAGAGGGCGGTTGAGTCTGCCTCAACCTTTGCTTTGGCATCAGTCTGGCGCTTAGCAGCGGCAGCCTTGCTGGCCTTTTCCATCTCGGCATGTTTAGCCTTGGCGATGGAGTCCTGAACGAATGCCGTTCTCTGTTCTTCGGCAGATGGCTGGTTATACCAGCTAAAGCCAATCAGCACTACGGCAATCAGGAGGAAACCGATAATGTTGTTCTTGTTCATTTTTAAAATTTGAAATTAAAGGAGTAAAGGGGATCACTCCTTTAACTCCTAATATTTACTTTTTGTTTTCTATTGCTGTCTTTACGAAATCCATGAAAAGTGGATGTGGTTTCAGCACCGTACTCTGGTATTCTGGATGATACTGTGTACCTACGTACCACTTCAAGCCTGGGATTTCTACGATTTCTACCAGGTCGCTCTCAGGGTTTCTGCCTACGCACATCATGCCGTTCTTCTCAAATTCATGCTGGAACTCGTTGTTGAACTCATAGCGGTGGCGGTGGCGTTCTTGAATATGCTCCTTCTTATAGATATTGAACACGCGTGAACCCTGTTTCAGCACACACTCGTAAGCACCGAGACGCATGGTTCCACCCATGTTTGATATGTTCTTCTGCTCCTCCATGATGTCTATGACATTGTGTGGAGTCTTCTCGTCCATCTCACGTGAGTTGGCATCCTTGTAACCCAATACGTTGCGGGCAAACTCGATGACCATCATCTGCATACCCAGGCAGATGCCGAAGGTAGGGATGTCGTGGGTGCGGGTATAGTGGGCGGCGATAATCTTGCCCTCGATGCCTCGCTGGCCGAAGCCTGGGCAGATGACGATGCCATCCTGTCCCTTCAGCTGTTCTGCCACGTTCTCTTCTGTGAGATATTCTGAGTTGATGAAGGTAATCTTCACCTTGTGGTCGTTGTAGGTGCCGGCATGCGAGAGACTCTCGCGGATACTCTTGTATGCATCCTGCAGGTCGTACTTGCCTACGAGACCGATGTTTACCACCTCTGTAGCCTTGTTTCTGCGGTCGAGGAATGTCTTCCAAGGACCCAGCGCAGGTGTTTCGCCGATAGGCTCGCCCATCTTGCGGAGGATGGCGGTGTCGAGGCCCTGGTTCTGCATGTTTACAGGCACCTCGTAGATGCTAGGAAGGTCTTCGCTCTGAATCACGCAGTCCAGGTCTACGTTACAGAAGCTGGCTACCTTCTTCATGATTCCCTCTTCGAGATGCTTCTCGGTGCGGAGAATCAGGATATCTGGCTGAATACCTACACTCTGCAGCTCCTTTACGGAGTGCTGGGTAGGCTTTGTCTTCAACTCGCCTGCTGCCTTCAGATAAGGCACATAGGTAAGGTGAACGTTGATAGCGTTCTTGCCCAGCTCCCATTTCAGCTGTCGGATAGCCTCCATGTAAGGGGCGCTCTCTATGTCGCCGATGGTTCCGCCAATCTCGGTAATCACGAAGTCATAGTGATACTTCTTGCCGAGCAGCTTCACGTTGCGCTTGATCTCGTCGGTGATGTGAGGCACCACCTGGATGGTTTTGCCGAGATAATCGCCACGACGCTCCTTGTCGATGACTGCCTTGTAGATACGACCAGTGGTGAGAGAATTCGCTTTTGTAGTTTGAATGCCGGTGAATCGCTCGTAGTGTCCGAGGTCCAGGTCGGTCTCCATACCATCTACCGTTACGTAGCACTCACCATGCTCATACGGGTTCAGCGTACCCGGGTCGATGTTGATGTATGGGTCAAACTTTTGGATAGTAATGTTGTAACCTCTTGCTTGAAGAAGTTTACCGATGGATGAAGATATGATTCCTTTACCCAAAGAAGAAACCACACCACCAGTTACGAAGATGTACTTTGTTTCAGCCACGATATTTATAATTTAAATTAGAATTATTTGGGTGCAAAGTTACGACATTTTTGTGAAATGAGCAAAAATATTTCTAATAAAGGGCATAGATTTATGAATTATTTATTACCTTTGTGCCCAAATTTATAAAATTAAGGTATGAAAATAAAATTTGGATTACTCGTTCTTGCGTTCCTTTCGGCTCTGACGCCTGTTTCTGCCCAGCGCAAATTGAAGAAGGTGGCGCCCGGAGAGGCATCGAAGAACAGGTTGGCTGAAATCTATGCTGACTCGCTCTTGATGTGCCGTCAGCGCATCGATTCCATGAAGATGGATTCCGGGGACAGCAGATATGCCCAGCTCTTTACACCGCTCACCTTCTATCATGGGCCGGTAGCCCGCATGTTGCGACTCAAGCCTCAGGATGGGGTGAAGGATTCGCTCGGAACGATGCTCGACCAGACGCTGATGGAGGTATATCTCAAGCGTCCCGACCTGGTGCGCAATACTGAGTCTCATCTCAAGGAGGTGGGAGCACCGCTGGCTGCGCAGAGCAAACCGAAGAAGAATCATCCTGATATCGTAGAGCAGGTGGCTCCGAAGGCGATTGAGGTGGATGCGGCGCCGATGGATATCGTCATCACCCGTCCTAACTTCTGGACCATAGGGGGCGATTATTATCTGCAGTTCCTGCAAAACTATGTTTCTGACAACTGGTATAAGGGTGGTGAGAGCAATTATTCGGTGCTCGGAAGAGTGACGATGTTTGCCAATTACAATAACAAGCAGAAGCTAAAATGGGATAATAAGGTGGAGATGCGCCTGGGTTATCAGACTTCGAAGGGTGATACGGTTCATACGCTGAAGACGAGCGATGATATGATACGATACACCGGAAAACTCGGTCTGCAGGCTTCCAGGAAGTGGTATTATACCATCCAGCTGATTGGCCAGACTCAGTTTACGCATGGTTACAAGAGTAATGACAAGACGGTTTATTCTGATTTCTTCTCGCCATTCAATTTGAACCTCTCTGTCGGTATGGATTATAATGTAGACTGGTTCAATCACCGCCTGAAGGGTAGTGCCCATCTGGCTCCTCTGGCTTTCAACTGGAAGTATGTGGGCAGAGCGTCGCTGGCTACGCGGTACGGACTGGATGAGGGGAAGCATGGCATGACCGATTACGGTTCTGAGTGTACCTTCGACCTGTCGTGGCAGATAGCGGATAATATCAAGTGGAAGACCCGTCTCTGGGGATACACCACTTACAAGCGTGCTGAAATAGAGTGGGAAAACACCATTACCTTCCAGTTTAACCGCTATATTTCTACCAACATCTTCCTCTATCCGCGTTTCGACGATGGTGTGAAGCGCAAGGATGATGATAGCTATTGGCAGTTTAAGGAATTCATGTCAGTAGGTTTCTCTTATTCATTCTAGGATAAGGTGTTGGCAGTAAACACAATAAAGGCTCGTTCCTGTTGAGGGGCGAGCCTTTGTTGTATCTGTTAGAATCTGAAGCAAACCTCGGCATCTGCCATGGAGTAATTATGCTTCGCGAGTGTCTTGTCGTTGATGAGCGCATACTCGGTAAAGATAGAGATTCGCTTGCCGATGTGGAAGTTCAAACCTGCCTCATACTGGATTCTCTGCATGTTGCTCTTGCCGTTAGGCTGATACATGTCGTAACGCGCCTTCACGTCGATACGGCTGTTCTTTGGCAGCTGAGCCAATGGGGCGATAACCAATCCATATACACCTTGAGCCTTATCGCCAATCTTCTCGTTCAGGTTGCAATTCTTGGCATCTGCATCATTGAAGTTGTTGATGCTTTTTGCGAATGCCTTTCCTGTGGAGTGGATATATTCGGAGCGAACGGTCCAGCCATCCTGCTTGTATTCGAATGAGAAGGCATAGCGGTTTTGGCTGAGCTTGCGAACGCCAGAGCGTTCCTGAATGTCGGCAGTATAGGAGGCATCATGCTCGTCGGTCCATGTTCCCTTTCTTGCATAAGAACCGGTCCATCCGAAGGCACCGATGCGCATGCCGCTTACAGGCATTACCCATACACCTCCGATGATGTTCTTCTGATTATCAACGTCCTTGGTATTGGTTCCCTGTCCGTTGAATACACCAATCTGATAGTGCAGCAGGTTTCTGCCATTGGCATTCTTGAGGAAATCGCCCTGGAACTGAAGACCAATGTCACGGCCGTTGGATGCATGTTCTCCGGCACGGTCGCTGAAACCGGCCAGCTTGCTCACGTTCTGTGAATATCCCATGAAGCCCTGGTCGATAGGGTGCATCGGATTCTCAAAGGTGAACGGGTTCTTGAACTGACCAATCTTCACCTTGAAGTATTCATATTTCTGCCATTCAGCAAACAGATCCACCATTCTCGGACTGGAACCGAGGGTAGAGGTGTTGCCGTTGAACTGAATCTGAGTTTTCCAGTAGAAGTCGCCTGCTATGCGACCTTCGAGAGAGATACGCGCCATACGGATGTTGAATGAGTTGGATTCAGCATCTTTCTGTCCGCTGTACTGATACTGGGTCATTCCATACCCCGACAATTTCACGTTGCTCAACCATGATGGTATTTCGATGGTCTGCTTCTGCTGGGCGCTGGCTGAGACCGAAGCTGCAGCCATGAGCGCCATGATGATGGTTTTCTTCATCTTGTTTCTATTTTGATTTCTAGGTTTATCTCTTTTCGAGCAATACCACGTTCTCTACGTGAGGGGTATGAGGGAACATATCCACCGGCTGTACGGCAGCTACCTTATACTCCGCATCCATCAGCTGCAGATCGCGAGCCTGGGTTGCCGGGTTGCAGCTTACGTATACGATGCGCTTTGGTGCTGCATTCAGAATGACGTTTATTACGTCTGGGTGCATTCCGGCACGTGGCGGGTCGGTGATGATGACGTCAGGTCGACCGTGCTGTGCGATGAAATCGTTGGTCAGGATATCCTTCATGTCGCCTGCATAGAAGAGGGTGTTCTCGATGTTGTTCACCTGAGAATTCACCTTGGCATCCTCTATGGCCTCTGGCACGTACTCGATACCGATTACCTTTTTTGCCTTGTGAGCCACGAAGTTGGCGATGGTTCCGGTGCCGGTATAGAGGTCGTAAACCAGCTCATCTCCGATAAGGTTGGCAAACTCGCGGGCCACGCAGTAGAGGTGGTAAGCCTGCTCGGTATTGGTCTGGTAGAAACTCTTCGGACCCACCTTGAACTTCAGGTCTTCCATCAGTTCGTAGATATGGTCGTTGCCCTTGAAGAGGCTGAGTTCCAGGTCGTTGATGGTATCGTTTCCCTTCTGGTTGTCTACATACATGAGCGATGTAATCTGAGGGAACTTGTCAGCCACCTGCTGCATCAGCTCCAATGCTCTCTGCTCATCGCCCTCCTCATCGTAGTGGAACTGGAAGACGAGCATCCACTCTCCGGTGTTCGAATTACGGATCATCATGTTGCGGAGCAAACCGTGCTGCTCACGCAGGTCGTAGAAGGTATAGTCGTGAGAATCAGCATATTCGAATACGAAGTTTCTGATTTCGTTGCAGAGGTCATCCATCAGCCAGCACTTCCTGATAGGATAAATCTTGTCGAAGGCTCCGGTGATATGGAAACCGATGGCGTTCTGGGCGTGGCGCTCCTTGAGCGATGTTACGGTATCATCCTCTTTCTGAGGGAGCTGAGCCAGTTCCTCGGCGGTGAACCATCGCTTGTTGCTGCATCCGAACTCTATCTTGTTGCGGTACTCCTGGGTCTTCACGCTGCCCATGATAGGGCGGAACTCAGGGAGTTCAATCTTTCCGATACGGGTGAGCTGGTCTTCCACCTGCTTCTGCTTAGCCTTGATCTGCTCTTCGTAAGGCAGGTTCTGCCATTTGCATCCGCCGCAGATGCCGAAGTGCTCGCACATAGGCTCCTGTCGCACCTCGCTCTTCTTGATGAAGCGAACCACCTTGGCTTCGCAATACTTATGTTTCTTCTTTACTACCTGCAAGTCGACAACATCTCCTGGCACACAGAAAGGTACGAAGATGACCTGTTCATCTACGCGTGTGATGCACTTACCCTCGGCTGCTACTGCCTCGATGGTGATGTTCTCTAACAGAGGTAATGGTTTACGTTTTCTTGCCATAATAATGTTTTGTATTTTTTTATGGGTGCAAAGATACTGCAATTTTATGAGAAATGCAAGAGTTGTCCCGAATTATTTGCTTTTAAAGGTGAAAAGGCGATTAAAGGTAAAAAAGTAAAAAGGTAAAAAAGTAAAAAGATTGTGAGGCGATAACAAAAGTAACAAAAGTAACAGGTAATATTCTGTGGTTGTAAAGGGATGAAATGTGAATGTGAATGTGAATTTGAAATGTAAGTGAAGAAAACGGACTGTCATGTGTATCCTTTTGTCAAGGCTGTTTATTGATGATTTTTGATAGTATATATTTAAATTGTGCGTACGCGCGTACCTTATTATATTATAGAATTAAATGATATTAATATCATTACATGCATTCTTTTTTCTTTGCTTTTTCTGGTTGTCGCATCATTGAAATTTTCTTTTTCACTTTTCTCTTTTTCATTTTGTGCATTGCATTTACATTTCAAATTCACATTCACTTTCACATTTTTACATCAGAAGTTACCTGTTACTTTTGTTACTTTTGTTATTGCCAGATAATCTTTTTACTTTTAAACGCCCTTTTACCTTTAAATTGCGTCCCGATGCAGCCGTTGCTACGTCGCGACGTGTCTGGTGCTGCGTCGGGACGTAGCCATCGCTACGTCGTGACGCAGTTTCAGATGCATCGGCAGGGAGGTAAAAAACATCAGAATGCAGGCTGCAATCCCGAGAGACGCACTTTCAGATTCGTCAAATATCTTTCTATCGTATTCGGGATTGTTAATTTTCTGCCCGTGTGTGCGTCAACAGTATAAAATGTAATCTCGGGATAGCAAAAAAGCGTATAAAAGTTTGGTAGTATCAAATAAAAATCGTATCTTTGCATTACAATTAATAATTAACAACGTTAAACGGAATAAAATATTATACCTATAACAATTATGAACGAAAAAAGAGTTTATACATTCGGAAACGGAAAAGCAGAAGGCAATGCCCAAATGCGAGAAGTACTTGGTGGTAAAGGCGCAAACCTTGCCGAAATGAACCTGATTGGTGTACCAGTTCCTCCAGGTTTCACCATTACTACAGACACTTGTAATGAATATTATGAAGTGGGTGAGGAAAAAATCAAAGAACTTCTTCAGGACGAAGTGATGGCTGCTGTGGCTCATACTGAGGCATTGATGAACAGCAAGTTCGGTTCTGTAGAGAATCCACTCCTCGTATCAGTACGCTCAGGTGCACGCGCATCTATGCCTGGTATGATGGATACTATCCTCAACCTCGGTTTGAATGACGAAGTAGCTGAGGGATTGGTCAAGAAGACCGGTAACCCTCATTTCGTATACGATTCATATCGCCGTTTCGTACAGATGTACGGTGACGTTGTTATGGGATTGAAGCCTGTAAACAAGGAAGATATCGACCCATTCGAGGCCATCATCGAAAAGGTGAAGGAAGAGCAGGGCGTTACACTTGACAAGGACCTCTCTGTAGAGTCACTCAAGAAGCTCGTTGAGCTCTTCAAGGCTGCCATCAAGGAACAGACTGGCCAGGATTTCCCTACCAACCCAATCGATCAGCTCTGGGGCGCTATCTGCGCTGTGTTCCGTTCTTGGATGAACGAGCGTGCTATCCTCTACCGCAAGATGGAAGGTATTCCTGATGAGTGGGGTACTGCCGTATCTGTCATGGCGATGGTATTCGGTAACATGGGCGATACATCTGCTACAGGTGTTTGCTTCTCACGTGACGCAGGTAATGGTGAGAATCTCTTTAATGGTGAGTATCTTATCAATGCACAGGGTGAGGACGTGGTAGCCGGTATCCGTACTCCACAGCAGATTACAAAGATTGGTTCTCAGCGCTGGGCTGAGCGTGCAGGTATCTCTGAAGAGGAGCGTGTAGCTAAGTATCCTTCTATGGAAGAGGCTATGCCTGAACTCTATAAGGAACTCGACGCGCTGCAGGATAAGCTGGAGCACCACTATCACGATATGCAGGATATGGAGTTCACCGTACAGGAAGGCAAACTCTGGTTCCTCCAGACACGTAACGGTAAGCGTACAGGTACCGCTATGGTGAAGATTGCCATGGATCTCCTCCACGAGGGTATGATTGATGAGAAGACTGCTATCATGCGCTGTGAGCCTCAGAAACTTGATGAGCTTTTGCATCCAGTATTCGATAAGCTGGCTCTCTCTAAGGCTAAGGTCATCACACAGGGTCTCCCTGCATCTCCAGGTGCTGCCTGCGGTCAGATTGTATTCCACGCTGACGATGCTCAGGAGTGGCATGAGGACGGCAAGAAGGTCATCATGGTTCGTATCGAGACTTCTCCTGAAGACCTCGCTGGTATGTCGGCTGCCGAGGGTATCCTTACCGCTCGTGGTGGTATGACTTCTCACGCTGCCGTTGTAGCCCGTGGTATGGGTAAGTGCTGTGTATCAGGCGCCGGCTCTATCAACGTAGATTACAAGACTAAGACTGTAGAGATTGAGGGCGTAGTTTACAAGGAGGGTGATTACATCTCTCTGAATGGTACTACAGGTCAGGTTTACGCAGGACAGATTGAGACAAAGGCTGCAGAACTTTCAGGCGACTTCAAGGAGCTGATGGACCTCTGCGACAAATATACAAAGATGGAAATCCGTACCAATGCAGATACTCCACACGATGCTGAGGTAGCCCGTGCATTCGGTGCCAAGGGTATCGGTCTGACACGTACAGAGCACATGTTCTTCGATGATCAGAAGATTGTAGCTATGCGTGAGATGATTCTGGCAGACTCTGTTGAGGGTCGTGAGAAGGCACTTGCCAAGCTCCTCCCATATCAGAAGGCTGACTTCTACGGCATTCTCAAGGCAATGGATGGCTGCCACGTGAACATCCGCTTGCTCGATCCACCTCTCCACGAGTTCGTACCTCACGATTTGGCTGGTCAGCAGACCATGGCTAAGGAGATGGGCGTAAGCGTAGAGGAAATCCAGAAGCGTGTAAACTCTCTGGCAGAGAACAACCCTATGCTCGGTCATCGCGGTTGCCGTCTCGGTATCACATTCCCAGAGATTACAGCCATGCAGACCCGTGCCATCCTCGGTGCAGCTTGCGAGTTGAAGAAGGAGGGTTACAACCCATGTCCTGAAATCATGGTTCCGCTCATCGGTACCGTTCAGGAGCTCAAGCAGCAGAAGACTATCATCCTCGCTACTTCTAAGGAGGTATTCGCTGAGTACGGCGTAGAGTTAGAATTTGAGATTGGTACTATGATTGAGATTCCTCGTGCTGCCCTTACAGCAGGTCAGATTGCAGAGGAGGCTCAGTACTTCTCATTCGGTACTAACGACTTGACACAGATGACCTTCGGTTACTCTCGTGATGACATTGCTTCCTTCCTCCCTGCCTACATGGAGAAGAAAATCTTGAAGGTTGACCCATTCCAGGTTCTCGACCAGGAGGGTGTTGGTCAGCTTATCAAGATGGCAGTAGAGAATGGTCGTGCTACCCGTCCTAACCTGCGCACAGGTATCTGCGGTGAGCACGGTGGTGAGCCTTCATCAGTTAAGTTCTGTGCTAAGGTTGGCATGAACTACGCTTCATGCTCTCCATTCCGCGTGCCAATCGCCAGACTTGCTGCGGCACAGGCTGCTGTTGAGGAGTAAATCTCTTCTGAAAGAAGATTGTACGATTAATGATTAGATAATTAGAGGAAAGTGTTTCGTAATGAAGTGCTTTCCTCTTTTTCGTCTTTTTTAGGTTAAATTTCGAAAGAAAATGAGCAAATCATTTGCAAGTTACATTTATTTTCCGTAATTTTGTCGGAAAATAGAGAAATATGGAAGGATTAGTCATGATTTATGCGACGATTACGGTCGTTGCTGGTGCCATGGCACTTTGGCTTCATACAAAATGGGGTAAGAAATTCTTGGAGGATCTCTAATGGTTGGTATTGCTGCAGAATCCTTTGTGTTCTGAACTAATGTTCCCGGCACGCCCTGAAAGGGCAGAAGCTCCTAGCCCAGGGCAACGCCCTGGGTAATAGTTGTATTAGCCCTACGCCCTGTAAGGGCAAAAGCTTTAAAATATAGCTGCTGTATAGAAGCTTTTGCCCTTACAGGGCGTTAGTACCATCTCTATATCGCATACCCAGGGTGTTGCCCTGGGCTAGGAGCTTCTGCCCTTTCAGGGCGTGTGGAGCATACTTGTGAAATTTAGTAAATAATTTAAAGGCTTCAAAAATGAATACATTGGCTTTAACTTTTGCAATATGCTTGGTTCCTGCAACAGCATTTTTGATATGGCTTTTTACTCCTTGGGGAAAGAAGTGGTCTAAGGAATTATAGTGATGAAGAAGATAAAATATATATTATGTGCTTGCCTGATGATGGCAAGCTTGGGCATGGAAGCCAAGTCAATGAAGGACTTGCTGGTTTCGATGCCCGATTCTGTTGTGCCTTATCTCAACCACAACCTGCGGCTGGAATTTGCTGAGCTGCAGGAGATGGGAGTGAAGGCGGAAGTGAAGAATCTGTTAGGCGAAACGAGTGTGATGGATACGCTGACTGCTGATTTCGCTCAGTTGAGAACGAGTAAAAGCGCTACTTTGCAGATGAAGAAACTGCCATCGGTTAATGGCGATTCGCTGCTTTGCGTGGTAAAAACCTTTGCCGGAGTAGAGAAGGAGAGTGAACTCTATCTCTTTAATCAGGATTGGCAGGAGCAGGATGCCAGCAGGATTTTCGATGGGAAATCTTTGCAGCAACTGGCTTCCGGACTTGTTGCCAAACCCGATACGATGAGCGAGGCTAAGTTTGAGGAACTCAAGGGGAAAATTGAACTCAAAATCGTGAGTGCTCTGCTCCTGCAACATGAAAACAGCCTCGTAGTGCGCTTGGCTTTACCTTTCCTGTCTGCTGACGATAAGAAGGCTGTAAATGCAATAAAAGTGCAAAGAAAATTTAACTGGAATGGTAAAACTTTTAAGGAGAGTTAAATTCTTGAAGTTTTTAGGTATAAACTATTGCAGGTTACAAGATTATTTGTACCTTTGCATCGTGTTTTTCATGGTATTAGATTATTAAGGTTAATAAAAGATTGGTTGTCGTGAGACAATCAATTTTTTTTTGTCCCTATCTGAAGGCATCAGCCCCTTGTCTTTCCCATCAGCTGGAGGCCGTTGGTTCAGACCGCAGGGCGATGTTTAGAAGATAACCATTCCGATGATACCGCAGATGAAAAGCAGCAGGATAGGGTTGGTCTTTCTGAATTTTGTGAAGTAGAAAGCAGCCAGAAACAGCACGATACTTGCTCCGAAGACAAACGGATTGTCGGTTGGTGATCCGAAGTTCTCTTTATTCATCAGGAGAACGGCGGCAGCAGCTATCAGTCCGATGATGGCAGGGCGGAGTCCCGCAAAGATATCCTTTACGATTTTAGAATCCTTGTGCGTAATCAGATAGCGGCTGATGAGAATCATGATGATGAAAGGCAGCCACATGATGGAGAGCGAAGCCAATACCGAACCCAGACAGGCTGCCCAGGTAGGATAGCCGTCGTGAAGGCAGGCGGTATAACCTACGTAGGTGGCACAGTTGATGCCGATAGGTCCCGGTGTAGACTGGCTGATAGCCACAATATCCGTAAACTCAGCATTGGTAAGCCAATGGTTCTTCACTACCGTCTCGTTATGGATGAGCGAAAGCATCGCATATCCGCCACCAAAATTAAATGTACCAATCTTGGTAAATATCAGAAATAACTTTAGAAATAGCATAATCTCTATATTTTTTTACCTTTTTACTTTTTTACCTTTTTACTTTTCCATAGAGCCAGCCGAGCACGCCGGCAGCAATGATGATGTAGATAGGGGAGATGCCGAAAGCTGCAATCAGCAGACAGCAGACAACGGGAATCCAGATGTTGTAGCGGTTGATGTTTGCCGTCTTTGCCATCTTGAAGCAAGGCGCAGCAATGAGCGCTACCACGGCAGGGCGCACACCCATGAAGAATTTACCCACCCAATAATTGTCCTTGAAATGCTGGAAGAACATGGCGATGATGAGAATGGCGATGATAGAAGGCAGGGCTATGCCAATGGCACCCACAATGCCTCCCCAGACTCCCTTCAGCTTATAGCCGATATGACTCGCCATGTCGATGGCGAAGATGCCCGGAGTGGTCTGAGCCACTACCATGATATCCATGAACTCCTGCTTGTCCATCCACTTGTTCTTGTCTACAAATTCCTGTTCCATGATTGGTATCATGGCGTAGCCTCCACCTAGCGTGAAAGCCCCGATTTTATTGCACGTGAGGAAAAATTTTACTAACATATCTGTTGTTTCTATATTATTTTTCTCTTATATCTGTTGAAATCGGTTGCAAAAATACACATAATTTGTTAAATATGCTAGCTTTCATGCGGATAATCTTCAAAATCGTGTGCTTTTTACCCGAATTTTTGTATCTTTGCAGCTAATATTTTATAATAAAAAGACATTAAACTATGAATCTGAAAGTACGCCTAGCAGTGATGAACTTCCTGGAGTTTGCAGTTTGGGGAGCTTATCTCACGTCTATGGGCAACTATCTCGGCAAGGCTGGGATGGGTGCCGAGATTTCCTGGTTCTATACCATCCAGGGAATCGTATCTATTTTTATGCCTACATTGATGGGTATTGTGGCAGATAAGTATATCCAGCCGCAACGTCTTTTGGGCTATTGTCACTTTTTGGCAGGAGCAGCCATGATAGGTCTGTTCGGTATGGGACAGGCTAGTCAGACTCCTAATGAGGCAATGTTTATTGCCGTTTACACCTTCAGCGTGGCTTTCTATATGCCTACATTGGCATTGTCAAATACTTCGGCATTCAGCATATTGAAGAGCAACGGGCTCGACACCGTGAAGGCTTTTCCGCCAATCCGTGTGTTCGGAACCGTGGGCTTCATCCTCACGATGTGGATTGTGAACTGTGCTACCTGGGACAACGGTTCATTCTCGTTCCTGTTGAGCGAGAACGCCCATAAGTTCCAGTATACCCATTATCAGTTCCTGGTATCGGGTGTGCTCAGCATTCTTCTCTTCCTCTATTGCTTCTCATTGCCAGCCTGTCCTATCGTGAAGAAAGAGACAAAGAGCTGGGTAGAGACATGGGGTTTCGATGCCTTCAAACTCTTCAAGAGCCGTGAGATGGCGATGTTCTTCATCTTCTCTTGCATGCTCGGTATGAGTCTGCAGGTAACCAATGGCTATGCCACTCCGTTCATTACCAGTTTCAAGGGCGATCC
Organism: Segatella copri; assembly: GCF_024330485.1. Taxonomy (GTDB): domain Bacteria; phylum Bacteroidota; class Bacteroidia; order Bacteroidales; family Bacteroidaceae; genus Prevotella; species Prevotella copri_L. The sequence continues at coordinate 287,026 of NZ_JANDWX010000001.1, forward strand.
TGCGATGCTCGATACTTTTGCAGCTAACAATGCTACGCTCCTGGTATCCATCTCTCAGGTGGCCGAGGCGCTCTGCATCCTTCTCATTCCGTTCTTCCTGAAGCGTTATGGCATCAAGGTTGTGATGCTCATCGCCATGATGGCATGGGTTTTGCGATTCGGTTTCTTCGGATTGGGCAATCCTGCATTTCCGGGTGTTACCTTCTTCATCCTCTCATGCATCGTTTACGGTGTAGCCTTCGACTTCTTCAATGTGTCGGGCGGTCTGTTTGTAGACCAGAAATGTGATGTGAAGGTAAGAGCATCGGCTCAGGGACTGTTCATGCTGATGACCAACGGTCTGGGAGCATCTATCGGAACCATTCTTGCAGGTATGGTCATCAACCATTACTGCCACTGGACAGATGATGGCTACCTGATGGGTGACTGGAAAACCTGCTGGTTCATCTTTGCCGGTTATGCGCTCGTGGTAGCAGTAGCCTTTGCTGTCCTCTTCCGTCCGAAGAAAGAACAGAAATAAGGAAGAAAAAGTGTCATACTCAACGCGAGAGTAAAAACAGAATGTTACGTAAGAATATAAATAAATTTAAATAAAGAAAGGGTACATAATGATGTTGTACAAACTTAAACTCGCTGCCTGCTTTGGCATTCCGGAAGCTTCCGGGACATGTATTATTAGTTTGGTAGACGAATCCGAAAAAAGAGCTTTGTCTATTATGACTAATGAATATTTAGCAGAGCAGCTGAAGGCATGTAATTCGAAAACTTCTGATTTTAAAAATGATGTGATCTCTGTACTTTGGACACTATTTGACAGGCTCAATGTAGACGATTTCTATCTCGAATTCGATGCTACGCCAGAGAGGGGAGTATATGCTACTCTTGTGAATAAAATCACAAATGAACGTATGAGCATCAAGACTGACCAGGCTGTGTTGCTGTCTGTGGCTGCGGATATAGAAATGTATACAACAGAGCTGGTTATAAAGGAAATTTCTACTCCTTTTAATAAAAATGATATGAGTTCGGCTTCTTGTGCGGTACCAATTTCGGCTTTGCCAGACCAGATGCTCGAAAAAGCATTGGATTGTGCCATTAATGAAGAAGATTACGAAACAGCCTCAGCCATTCGCGATGAGATAGAGCGCCGCAAAGGCAAAAAAAGTGAATAATTAAAGGATATTCTTACGGAATAACAGAAAATTAAGAAGAAAAAGTAACAATAAGAGGAAATGAAAGAAGTTAGATTTTTCTATGTGCCAGATGCGGCTACACAGACAGAACTGCCTCAGGAAGAGGCTACTCATGCACTCAGGGTTTTGCGTATCCAGGCGGGGGACGAATTGTTCCTGATGGATGGCAAGGGGGTGTTCTACCGTGCAGAAGTTTCGCTGGCTACCAACAAACGGTGCATCTATGAGGTGAAGGAGGTTATGCCGCAGCAGCCTGCCTGGCGCGGACACATTCACCTGGCCATCGCCCCGACAAAGATGATGGACCGCATTGAATGGATGGCAGAGAAGGCTACGGAAATCGGCTTCGATGAAATCTCTTTCCTCAACTGCAAGTTCTCTGAACGCAAGGTCATCCGCATAGACCGCATAGACAAGATTGTGGTTTCTGCCGTCAAGCAGAGCCACAAGGCTTGGAAACCTGTAGTCAACGAACTGCAGAACTTTAAAGATTTTATTACGGCTCCCCGCAATGGCAGAAAGTTTATCTGCCATTGTTATGAGGAGATAGAAAAGAAAGACTTTTTTGCCGAGATTTCCAAGTCATGCCCAGCTGATGATTCTGCCGGAGCAGCCCAGGAGGGTGCCGATGACATCACCGTGCTGGTAGGACCTGAGGGCGATTTCTCTATCGATGAGGTGAGACTGGCCCTGGAAAACGGATATGAGAGTGTTTCGCTTGGCACCAGTCGCCTCCGTACGGAAACAGCAGGATTGGTGGCTGTCAACATGTGCCATTTGGCAAGAGCTTTATAATATTTACTAGTGTGATGAAAAGATTGTATAAGAGTTTGATGTTCATGTGCTTGGCTGTCGTATTGGGATTGCTGAGCTCATGCTCGGGCACTGACTATCTCAATGCCATTCCAAAGAAAAGTACTGCGCTCATCTCTGTTGACATGCAGCAGATGGCATCCGGCAAAAGCGATGAAGACAAGGCGGGAATGCTCAAGTCTCTGCTGCACGTTGAGGATGCATCGAAGTGTGGCATCGACATCTCAGAGAAGATATTCCTCTTTGAGAGTGCTGATGGCAACCTCGGACTTTGTGCCAAGGTGAGCGATGAGGGCGATGTGGAAGACTGGCTTGCTTCGCTTGCCAAACAGCATATCGCTACAGAGGTGAAGGAGCGCAAAGGCTTTCATTTCTCTGTATTGAAAAATTCGTGGCTGGTCGGCTTCTCTGATCAGGCACTCCTCGTTATGGGACCGGTTGTAGCCGATGCGCAGGCCCAGCTCCAGCAGCAGATGGTGAAATATCTGAAGGCTGATGAGGACGAAGGTATTACCGCATCGCCTATGTTCGAGCGTCTGGAAACCATCACTTCGCCTATGGCTATGGTGGCTCAGGCTCAGGCGCTGCCGGAGAAGTTCGTAGCTCCGTTTACCCTTGGCACTCCTAAAGATACCGACCCTTCGCAGGTAGTGATTGCTGCTGAGATGGACGTGAAAGATGGTATCCTGCAGGTGAAGGGGGAAACCTTCTCCTTTAATAAAGAAATAGATGAGGCTCTGAAGAAGGCGGCTCAAACCTATCGTCCGATTAAAGGCAGCTACGTCAAGTCGATGCCTGCTGATGCCCTGGCGGGTATCTTCATGAACGTAAAGGGCGAGCAGTTCCTGCCGATGATGCAGAGCAACCGCAGCCTTCAGACCCTCCTGATGGGTATCAACCAGGCCATCGACATGGATAATATCATCCGTAGTGTGGATGGGGATATGGCTATCGTGATGCCTTCGCTTACAGATAACAATATGCAGATGACGATGGCTGCTAAACTGTCGCATGCCAAGTGGTTGGGCGATGTTGATTATTGGAAAACTTCATGTCCGGCTGGTGCGAAGATAGCCAATTGGGGAAAGAATGCTTACTTCTATACCGACGGCAAAACCTCGTTCTATTTCGGTGTGACGGATGACAAGCAGTTCTTTAGCGGAAGCGACCAGCTGATGGCGCAATATGCCGTGAAACCAAGTAATCATCCGATAGATGCAAAGATTCAGAAACTCATCGTCGGTCAGAAACTGGCAATGGTCATCAATCTCGCCAAGAGTTCTGGTAGTGACGGCTCGGGCAAGAATGATGCCATCTCTACCGTAACCGGTCTGCTCACCCCAGTCTTCGGAAATCTTACTTCGGTGGTCTATACTTTAAAGGTAAAAGGGTAAAAAGGTAAAAGGGTAAAAAGAACCTTACCCCCTCCCTCTCTCTCTGCGCCCCCGTTCCTAGCGATTCTATCGCTAGTCCCCCAAAAGTCCTAATTTTAAAGGTAAAAGATTAAACATTAAACATAAAAAAAGTGGAAAAGATTCAGCTTCATTCCGTTCTCCCACAGGTTTTTGCCCAGCGCAACGACCTGGATTCGGAGATATGGAAGCAGGATGTTACCTTCGAGAAAGGTCATCTTTATCTTATCGAGGCAGAGAGTGGCAGCGGAAAGAGTACTTTCTGCAGCTATGTGCTCGGCTATCGTCACGACTACAGCGGAAGCGTGATGTTCGACAATGATGTTACCGCCAACTATAAGGTGAAAGACTGGGTAGAGATGCGCAAGCGTCACATCAGCCATCTCTTTCAGGAACTCCGTCTCTTCCCTGAGCTTACTGCCCTGGAGAATGTAGAAATCAAGAACAAAATAACCGGATTCAAGACGCGTGAGCAGATACTTAAATGGTTTGATATGCTCGGTATTGCTGATAAGGTAGATGCCAAAATCGGCAGAATGTCGTTCGGACAGCAGCAGCGTGTGGCAATGATGCGTGCGCTCTGTCAGCCTTTCGACTTCATTCTGGCTGATGAGCCTATCAGTCACCTCGACGACAACAATTCGCGCATCATGGCAGATATCATGATGACCGAAGCGAAGGAGCAGGGGGCTGGCGTCATCGTAACCAGTATAGGTAAACACATGGACTTGCCCTACGAGCATACATTTAAGTTGTAATTTAACATTTAACATTCAACACTTAACATTAAAAAAATGAATCTCGTTTGGAAATTATTGCGTCAGCATATCAGCATACCTCAGTTTGCGGGCTTTGCCTTCGCTAATCTCTTCGGTATGCTCATCGTTCTTTTCGGCTTTCAGTTTTATAAAGACGTGCTGCCTGTCTTCACTCAGCAAGACAGTTTCATGAAAGCCGACTACCTCATCATGAGCAAGAAGATAGGTATGGGAAATACTATCAGCGGCCGTTCCAATACCTTCTCGGGTTCTGAAATCGATGAAATCGGCGACCAGAAGTTTGTAAAGAAGATAGGAAAATTCACCTCTACTGAATATAAGGTAGATGCCCAGATGGGTGTAAACGGCGTGAACGTTCTGAACAGCGAACTCTTCTTCGAGAGTGTGCCTGACGGTTTTGTAGATGTGCCACTCAAGGACTGGAAATATACGCCGGGAACTCAGGAGGTGCCAATCATCCTCCCGCGTACCTATATTAATATGTATAACTTCGGTTTCGCCCAGAGTCATTCGCTCCCTAAAATCAGCGATGGACTGATGGGCATGATCGATTTCAATATCCAGATTCAGGCTGGTGGCAAGAAAGAGCAGTTCAAGGGAAAGGTTATCGGTTTCTCTTCGCGACTCAACACCATCCTCGTTCCACAGGCATTCATGGACTGGAGCAACCAGGAATTCGCGCCAAACCAGAAGAGCGATCCTAACCGTCTCATCGTAGAGGTAGGTAACCCGGGAGACGAGAACATCACTAAATACCTGGATGATAACGGTTATGAGGTAGAGACAGACAAGCTGGATGCTGAGAAAACTACCTATTTCCTCCGCATGATGGTATCGATGGTGATGATTATCGGTTTGGTTATCTCCGTTTTGAGCTTCTACATTCTGATGCTCAGCATCTATCTGCTGGTACAGAAGAACTCTTCTAAGTTAGAGAATCTTCTTCTGATAGGTTACAGTCCGAACAATGTAGCAAAGCCATATCAGGTGCTCACCATCGCGCTGAATATCGTGGTACTCATCATTGCGTGGATCATCCTCTTCTTCCTTCGCGATTACTACATGAGCTTCATTGAAACCCTCTTCCCTGATATCGACGAGGGCACCATGCTCCCAGCCATCGCCCTGGGTCTGTTCCTGTTCCTGATAGTTTCTATCCTGAACATCGTAGCCATCCGACGCAAGGTAATGAGCATCTGGCAGCGAAAGGAGTAAGGCACCTAGCCCTCGCTCTAGCAGCAAGGTGTAAGTTAAGAGCAAGGAAGTAAGTTAAGAGCTAGGTGTAAGGGAGCCTAGCCTCTGTTCCAGACGATTCCATCGCCTGTCATAAAAGCTCAGTCCCCCGCTTTTAGCCTCCAGAAAAAAACTATAAGCAAACCCCCGTTATAAAATAACAAATTAAAGGAAATCTGCGTTATTTGCTTAACGCAGATTTTTTTTATGTTATAAAACACATTTTTTCATGCTGTTGTAACACTTATATCGAATTTTTTGTTTAATTTTGCACCCGTAATAGATATTTGGGGGCTATTCTCCCGTATTATTAATTAATTTTTTAAAAAAGGTATGCTGAAAAGATTGCATTTACTTCTGGCTTTGTTCATCCTGACGGTGAACGCTGCAATGGCTCAGATTACCACTTCAGGCATTAGTGGTAAGATTTCTTCCAATGGCGAAACCGTTATTGGTGCTACAGTTACTGCTACACACCAGCCATCTGGTACTGTGTATCGTGCTGTAACAAATGTAGATGGTCGCTATACTATTCAGGGTATGCGTCCAGGTGGTCCTTACAAGGTAAGTATCTCTTATATCGGATATAAGGACAAGGTTTTCAACAATGTCAGTCTGAACTTGGGTGAAAGCCAAAATCTCTCTTGCTCTCTTCAGGAAGATGCCAAGCAGCTTCAGGAGGTTGTTGTTTCGGGTAAGGCTGGTCTGAATGGTACGAAGACCGGTGCGGCCATGAGTATCAATGCTCAGCAGATAGCTGATATGCCTTCTATCTCGCACAGTATTGCGGATGTGGCTCGCCTGAATCCACAGCTTACTACAAACGGGCAGTCTGGTTCTATGTCATTTGCCGGTATGAACAACCGTTATAATTCATTCCAGATTGATGGTGTGATGAATAACGACGTGTTCGGTCTTACTGCTAATGGCAGTAATGGCGGTCAGGCTGGATCTCAGCCTGTTTCTATGGAGACTATTGACCAGATTCAGGTAAATATCGCTCCTTTCGATGTTCGCCAGGGTGGTTTTACCGGTGGTGCCATCAACGCTGTAACCAAGAGCGGTACCAATGAATTCCATGGAAGTGGCTATTTCTATGGAAACAACCAGGATTTGGTAGGTCGTCATTATAAGAATATGGATGGTACCTATGCTCAGCCTTATGATGATGAGAAGGAAACTTTGTTCGGATTTACGCTCGGTGGTCCAATCATCAAAAACAAACTCTTCTTCTTCGCAAACTATGAGAATTCAGAAAAGTCGTACCCAACTCAGTATACCATCGATTCTCCAGATGTTAAGTTTAATCCGGATTTGGCTAAGGACTTGATGTCTAAGATTTATGACTTGGCTAACCGTCAGGGGTATGATTATGCAACTTCATGGGCAGATAAGGATAAGAACGTGAAGAGCCAGAAAGCTGGTTTGAAGTTGGATTGGAATATCAACGAGTTCAACAAGTTCTCTGTACGTTGGAGTTATGTTGATGCTAAGCAGACGCTTGGTCTGGGTGGTATTGCTACATTGAATACTACCGACCACTTGTATGATTTCAATTCTAAAACTCATTCTTTCTCAGCAGAGTTGCAGAGCCGCATCTCTCCAAACCTGAGCAATGAGGCACGTGTATCTTACGTTCGTGTTCGTGATGCGCGTACTTCTGGTCAGCCAGCTCCATCTATCACTATTTACAAGGTAGGAAATGGTACCGTGAATATCGGTAATGAATATTCTTCTATGGCTAATGGATTGAATCAGGATATCTATACGCTTGAAGATAACTTTACATGGTACAAGGGTAATCATACGCTGACATTCGGTACACATAACGAGCTTTATAAGTTCTCTAATCTCTTCATCCAGAATCTCTATGGATGCTATTATTTTGATACTCCAGACGATTTCCTGAAATATTATAATGGTTGTGGAGCTGATGGCTTGGGAGGTGATGGTAAGTATATCAAGAACTTCTACTTTACACAGGCTAATGTTGAGGTTACCGGTAATCCTCGTTGGGCACCAGAGTTTAGTGCAGCTCAGTTGGGCTTCTATGTACAGGACAAGTGGGATGTGACAGACAGCTTCCAGCTCACCTATGGCCTCCGTATGGATATGCCTCTGTTCTTTGATACTCCTACCGAGAATGCTAAATTCAATGAGTGGGCAGCAGGTAAGGGATATGGTTTCAAGACCAATCAGAAACTTGCCAGTACACCAATGTGGAGCCCTCGTGTAGGTTTCCGTTGGGATATTGAGAAGAACCGCAAATATATCCTTCGTGGAGGTATCGGTGTATTCACTGGTCGTATTCCTTTCGTCTGGTTGAGCAACAACTTTACGAATACTGGTGTGCAGACATCTTCTTACTCTGCAAAAAATAATTCTGCTGTGCAGCTCATCATGGATCCTAACAAGCAGACTCTGAATGCAGATAATCTGAAGGCTACCGGTAGCCAGCTGATCAATGTGTTTGACAAGGATTTCAAGTTCACTCAGACTATGCGTGTTAACCTTGGTTTCGATTTCAATCTCCTGGGTATCGAATGGACTGCTGAGGGTATCTTCAGCAAGAGTCTGAATGATGTTTATTACAAGAACTTGGCTTATGAGGAGTCTGGTAAGACCTTGTCTCAGACCTCTTACATGAACTGGGATAACCGTCCTGTTTATACAAAGGTGGCAGATGCTAAGTCGTTTACCAACATCTATGCAATGTATAATACAAGCAAGGGCTACAGCTACAGCCTGTCTTTGTCAGCAGCTAAGCACTTTGCGTTCGGTCTTGATCTGAATGCATCTTATACATTCACTCACTCAGAGTCTGTAAGCAGTATGACCTCATCTGTTGCTCAGAGCAACTGGCGTAATACTCATACTTATCGCTTCTCAAACAACCCAGAGTTGGCTAATAGTGGTTATAATGTGCCTCATACAGTGAAGGCTTCTGCTTTCTATCACTTCAACTGGGGAACCAACAAGTTGTTTACCACTACAGTAGGTCTTATCTACCAGGGTCAGAGCGGTTCTCCTTACTCTCTCGTTTATAGTGGAGATATCAACGGAGATAATGGTACAAGTAATGACTTGATTTTCATCCCTACAGATGCGCAGGTAGACCAAATGCAGTTCTTGGGTACTGATGCTTATACTGCTGAGCAGCAGCGTGCTAATTTGAAGCAGTGGCTTGCTACTACTCGTTATGTGAAGGATCATCGTGGTGAGTACTTCGAGCGTTATGGTGATAACTTGCCATTCGAGAGTCATTTCGATTTCCACTTCGGTCAGAAGTTTGGCATCCGTACAGGTAAGTATGTACATGCTTTGGAACTTACTTTGGATATCATGAACGTGGCTAACCTCTTGAACAAGGATTGGGGCCGTACGTTCAGTAGTGGTTATAACAGCGAGATTATTTCTCCTATCACGTACAAGGGTGATGGTGTATTCCAGTTCGCTAACCCATCAGATATGCCTCTCAAGTATCCTAGCTCATACTACAGCCGCTGGCGTGGCCAGGTTGGTTTGAAGTATACATTCTAAAGTATAATTATCTTTTCAGACAACATATCATTAATATAAAAAGAGGGTGAATCATAAGTAAATGATTCACCCTCTTTCTGGTTTTATAAGAACAAGTCTTTCTTTGGCATGTTTGCCATGTATTTCTTTCTCAGTTTCTCGAAGAAAGCCATTGTATCGTTAGAGAAACCATGGCCCTTCCAGGTGGATGTGTTCGTGATGAGAATCCAGCATTGGTTATCCGGATATTTCAGGACGATGGCTGATGTGCCAGCCAGCGAACCGGTACGAATCCATGGTTTGTTGCTCTTTGGTGTATAGTTCCAGCCGATAGAGTATTGGTGGTCGGCCTGCTCCCGCGTCATAAACTCGATGCTCTTCTTGCTCAGGATATCCTTGACATGTGGCAAACCATCGATGCTGGCAATAAAGCGGCTCAACTCTGCAGTCGAACCACACCAGGCACCTGCACCTGAAAGGCGAGGGAGGTCGGTATCGCCATAGCATTTCTCTACCAGTCGTCCACTGTTGTTGTATTCATACACAGGGATGCTGCCCTGATGCATGTAGTACTTCGTCTCGTTGGGGCGGCGGTCCTTTAAGTAAGTGCCGGCAATGTGCATGTCGTAGCAGCCGGCTGGGTGGAGCACATACTTCTGCATGAAGTTTTCATATTTCATTCCGCTCTTCTTTTCTATAATCATGGAGAGAATCATGTAGCCCAGATTACTGTAGCATTTGCCTTCGCCAGGAGTATAACCCAAGTGGCGCTTCAAGAGAATCTTGAGCAGGGTAGGGTGATCAGGTGGCGTTTTGAGATGGTTCTGCATCATGATGTAGCGGGTGGAAGATACAGGGTCACCGGCATAATTGTTGAAACCTGCCTGATGGCGCAGCAACTGTTCTACGGTGATGTCGTAATATCGCTGGTCCTTGATACTGTTGTTGTAAACGGTATCGCGCAGGATTCCCTTTTCGCCAAACACCTTCTCGTTCAGCTTGAGTTTCTTCATCTCCTGCAACTTCATGATACCTACGGCTGTAATCAGTTTCGATACGGAGGCGAAGCGCATCAGCATGTTAGGCTCCATTCTGATGCCTCGCTCCTTATCCGCCATTCCGAATCCGCGGGCATAGAGTAGTGAGTCGTTGCGGGTGATGACGAGTTGGGCTCCATTGATTTCCCATCTCTTGAGATACTTTTCTATTACCGAGTCCATCTCATGATATTCCTTCCCCTCTGTCAGGGCATTTGAGATGGAATCGTTGATGTGAACCTTAGGGAGCGAATCTGCCGCCTTGTTCTTGTCTGATGCTGATGTACAGCGAGATACACAGCTGTGTGTAGTCCATCCTACGATTGCTGTAAAGGTAAGCAATATGATTGCTATGCGTTTTTTTCTTAGTCGTCGTGCCATTTTATTTAATTTTTCTATGCAAAGATAATGCAATCTTCTCAAATAACAAAACATTGAAAATATATTTAAATTTATTTTGTATTGTCTATGAATTATCGTACCTTTGTACCCAGTTATAAAGAAAAACAATGAAGAAGGTATTAAAAAAGGTATTAAGATCCATATTCTATATAGTAGTCATGTCGGTTCTGGCATTCCTGCCCGACTTTTGGCTTTGGCACATCGGGGTGAGTGAGTGGCCTTTGCTGCTAGCCATCTTATGGTGGGTTCCCTCGTTGTTACTTGTTCTTGCCGAAGTGGGGTTGCAGATGGGGTTCTTCCATAAGTTGTCAGTCCGTGTACTCTTTACTACCATACTTTTCTCGGCATTCCCTAAGGTTGTCTTCATCCTGTTCGATGCATTTCTTCCTTGGTTCTTTGCTCTGATTCCTGCTTTGGGTGTAATGGGGTGGTTTGCCTTCGGCTTTATAGAGGGTTGGAAGCGGTTAGAACTGAAACACATTACCTTTACCTCGCCCGATTTGCCACCTTATTTTGATGGTTACCGTCTGGTACAGATTACCGACTTTCATCTCGGTTCGTTTCCTCCCGGCAATGATTTTGTGCAGAAGGTGGTGGATGCGACCAACAATGAAGAACCCGATATGATTCTCTTTACGGGCGATCTGGTCAATAACCAAGCCAGCGAAGTGGAGCCTTATCTGGATACGCTGAGGCAGCTTCATGCGTCAGATGGCATCTATTCTATCTGGGGAAATCATGATTATTGTGAATATGGCAACAATCATTCTATTGGCGCTTTGAAGAGAAACCGCCGTATGCTCTATGGTTATCAGGAAAGTCTGGGGTGGCATCAGCTGATGAACGAACATCATGTGGTGAGTCATGGTATGGCATCTATCGCTGTAATAGGCGTAGAGAATCCCGGTCAGCCTCCTTTCACCAATCGCAGTAATCTGAAGAAAGCGATGAAGGGGTTGAATCCAGATATGTTTAAAATCCTCTTGAGTCATGATCCTCACCATTGGCGCAGAGAAGTAGTTGGTAAGAAGATACAACTTACTCTGGCGGGACATACGCATGCCGGACAATTGAAAATAGGTAAATGGACGCCTGCCCGCATGGCTTTCAAAGAGTGGGGCGGAGCTTACCGCATTGGTGAGCAGATGCTCTATGTATCATCGGGTATTGGTGGTTCTTTCCCTTTCCGCCTAGGCGCATGGCCTGAACTGACAGTTATCACGCTGAAACGTGATTTATAGTTCTAATAGATAACAAAACTGGTGTTTAAGTGTTAAAATACAGTTAAATATTAGCTGTTTGAACCATTGTGATGAAAAAAACGTGTTAAAAATTTGGTGGTTCGAATAAATGTTGTACCTTTGCACTAGTTTTCGCATATATTTGGGCAAATGGGGGGTGTCGTGAGATTGTACTCCATTTGTTTTTTGAAGCAAGGCGAAAATACTTCACATCAGAAGTAGCTGTTCACATTTTAATTTTACATTTAACATTGAAAACAATGAAGATTCCTGTAGAAGAACAATATAAATACGTAAAACTTACTCTCCCGGATGGAAGCAAGGCTGAAGGTCAGGCTGTCTTGTTGCATGCCTGTTGTGCACCTTGTTCGGCGGCTATCGTAGAATGTATGCTTCGTAATGGTATGAAGCCTACTGTATATTTCAGTAACAGCAATATCTATCCTCAGCAGGAGTATGATGTCCGCAAACATGAACTGAAACGATTTCTGGAAGCCCAGAATGTACCTTATGTAGAGGATGAGTACGACCATGAGGAATGGCTTTCTGTTATCAAGGGTTTAGAGGATGAGCCCGAACGTGGCAGCCGTTGTTCTGTCTGCTTTCAGTTCCGCCTCTCTCATGCAGCCAAGTATGCGCAGGAGCATGGTTTTCACCTTCTTACTACCACGTTGGCATCTTCGCGCTGGAAGAATATCAGACAGATAGATACTGCCGGTCATCTTGCCGTTGAGGCTTATCCTGATGTAGAATGGTGGGATATGAATTGGCGGAAGGGCGGTTTGCAGAATCGCCGAGGTGAACTCTTGAGAATCAATGAATTCTATAATCAGTTATATTGTGGTTGCGAATTCAGTATGAGATAAATGAAAAAGCCCAGGACATCACGCCCTGGGCTTTTTTATAAGAATCTGTGAAATCTGTAGTGCTTAAGAAAGACCTGTAATCTCACCGTTTACTACATCAATGCGCTCAGCCTGCGGGCTCTTTGGCAAACCTGGCATACGCATGATAGGACCAGCGATGACTACAATCATCTCGGCACCCATATTTACGGTGATGTCGCGAACGTGGAGTTCGAAACCTTCTGTAGGACCGTATGCCTTGGCATCGGTAGAGAAACTGTACTGAGTCTTGGCAATACAGATAGGGAACTTTTCTGCACCAAGCTTCTTGATCTCTTCAATCATCGCCTTGGCAGAATCGCTCAATGTTACGCTGCCTGCTCCGTAAAGATTGAATGCAACCTTTTCTATCTTCTCCTCAACGCTATCGTTATCATCGTAAGCAAAATAGAGAGGGGCTGATGGACGCTCATCAATGGTCTTCACTACGAGGTTGGCAAGTTCAATAGCTCCGTTTCCACCTTCGGCAAAGGCACTGTTTACGGCGAAACCGCAACCCATCTCCTCGCAATGCTTGCGCAATACTTCTATTTCTTCTTCTGTATCGGTTGCAAATTTGTTGAATGCAATCACTACAGTCTGACCAAAGCTCTGCAGGTTCTTTACGTGCTTGTCGAGGTTCCAGTAACCGGCTTCCATACCTGCGATGTTTGGTTTCTTGATATCTTCCAGAGCTACACCACCATGCATCTTCAACGCCTGGAGGGTAACAACGAGAACAGTGAGGTCTGGTTGCAAACCTGTCTTGCGGCATTTGATGTCATAGAACTTCTCTGCACCGAGATCTGCACCGAATCCTGCCTCTGTAATAGCATAGTCGCCATACTCAAGAGCAGCAGCTGTAGCCATGACGGAATTGCAGCCATGAGCAATGTTGGCAAAAGGACCGCAATGAACAAATGCTGGTGTACCCTCTGTTGTCTGAACCAGATTTGGCTTCAAAGCATCGAGAAGGAGAGCTACGATACTGCCACCTACACCCATATCCTTTACGGTAAATGGCTTGTCGTCCTCGGTGATGCCCAGGAGGATATTATCGATACGGCGACGAAGATCATCGATGCTTGTTGCGAAACACATGATAGCCATAATCTCAGAAGCTGGCGTAATATCGAAACCAGACTCTGTCTCGATGCCGTTCTTGTCTCCTATACCGGTGATGATGCGGCGCAAACCTCTATCGTTCACATCCATGACGCGACGCCAAAGAATCTTCTTGAGTTTGAAACCCTCTGCTTCGTGCTGGAAACGGTAATTGTCCAGAAGGGCAGAGATCATGTTGTTGGCCTCTGTGATGGCATGGAAATCGCCGGTGAAGTGGAGGTTGATCTTATCCATTGGTACGAGCTGGGCATAACCGCCACCTGCTGCGCCACCCTTCATGCCAAAGCATGGACCGAGAGATGGTTCGCGCAAGGCTACGACTGACTTCTTGCCAATCTTCTGCATGCCCAATGCGAGACCTACAGATACCGTAGTCTTACCATTACCAGCCTTTGTTGGGCTGATAGCTGTCACAAGGATGAGATGGTGATTCTTAAACTTGTTGGTGTCAATCTTGTCCGTAGTAATCTTAGCGATGTAACGGCCGTAGTTTTCCACTTGGTCTTCATGGATTCCAAGTTCTGCTGCCACTTCATTAATAGGGCGCATTTTTACTGATTTAGCTATTTCAATATCTGTCAACATAAAAAGTAATGTTTTGTATTTTGAGTGCAAAGGTACGGAAAAGAATTCATATAAATGCATAGGAATGTATAAAAAAACAAAATAAAATATCCTTCTTCTTTAAAAGCCACCAAGGCAGACCGCCCATTTCCAAATGACGAAGTTTAAAAAAGGTAAATTGTAGGATTTTGTCGTGTGAATGTAGTACCTTTGCAAGCGAATTTATATTTTATAGTACGTATGAACAAGTCTTTAGCATTAGCTCATTTTCAGACGAGCTTTCAGTTTATCACGCATCAGAACGAGCGCTTCTCTTATCTCGAAGGTGCCTATCTGGCACTTATCGGAGGATGTGATTGGGTTCAGCTTCGCATGAAGGGGGCTACCGATGAAGAGGTTGAGCCTATAGCCCGTAAGTTAAAGTTGGCTTGCGAGGGTGCCGGTGCAACCTTTATCCTCGACGACCGTGTAGAACTCGTGAAGAAGTTACAGATAGATGGTGTACATCTTGGCAAGAATGATATGCCGGTTGATGAGGCCCGTAAGCTTCTGGGTGATGAATTCATTATCGGAGGAACAGCCAATACATTTGATGATATTCGCCGTTTGCATGAACAGGGGGCAGACTATATCGGTTGTGGTCCGTTCCGCTATACTACTACCAAGGAGAAACTCTCTCCGGTGTTGGGTATAGAAGGTTATCACCAGATTATTGAGCAGATGAGGGAGAATAAAATCTCTCTGCCTATGGTGGCCATCGGAGGTTTGACCCCAGACGATATAGATCCGCTTGCAGATTTGGGCATCGGTGTGGCAATGAGCGGTACCATCCTGAATGCGGAGAACCCTGTTACCATGACACGTCAGATTCATGACAAGTGTTTCGGATTATTCATGGAAAATCTCAATCATTATTTTGAGAATCAGTAGAATGATACTCATAAATGATGATTTTGCATAGAAAAGAGAAGAAAGTTCTGGTTTTCTTCTCTTTTCTCATTTTATTGTTGTAACTTTGCATCCGCATTGCAAAACTGTTGCAAGCCAATTACAAATAATGAATTTAAAAGACATGAAATTAATAGTGGGAATTAACTTAGGATATATAGGAAAAACAGATGCTGTCGGCAAGAGCGATAACATCATGATATACGCACCTTCAGATAAAGGTGCTTAAAAACCCGGGCACAAACGTGTTCGGGCTTTTTTATTTTACTATATATAATAGGTGTAAAACCAACTCAAAATAGATAGTGTGTGCAAAATATATAATTATTAACTTTATAAAAAAGTATTAAAATGATAAAAACAGAATGGAGAGGTTTCAAAGGAAACATGTGGCAGAGTGAAGTGAATCTTCGTGATTTCATTCAGAACAACTACACTTGTTATGACGGCGATGAGTCGTTCCTTGCAGAACCTACTCAGGCAACTAACACCCTTTGGGGTATGTTGAAGGAACTCCAGAAGGAGGAGCGCGCCAAGGGTGGTGTGCTTGATATGGAAACAGAAATCGTTTCAGGATTGACAGCTTATGGTGCTGCCTATATTGGTGAGGGTACCAAGGATTTGGAGAAAGTGGTAGGTCTTCAGACTGATAAGCCTCTGAAGCGTGCCTTCATGCCTTACGGTGGTATCAAGATGGCGGAGCAGGCTTGTACTACATACGGCTATCAGCCATCAGAGAAGCTCCACGAAATCTTCCACAAGTATTGCAAAACTCATAATGATGGCGTATTCGATGCTTATACTCCAGAGATGAAGCTCGTTCGCCATAACCACATTCTTACCGGTCTTCCTGATACTTATGGTCGCGGCCGTATCGTAGGTGACTACCGTCGTGTGGCCCTCTATGGTATCGACTTCCTCATCGAGGAGAAGAAGAACGACCTCGCTAACATGGGCGACCGTGAGATGATCGACGACGTTATCCGTCTTCGTGAAGAGGTTGCTATGCAGATTAAGGCGCTCAAGGGCTTGAAGGAGATGGCTCAGTTGTATGGCTACGATATCAGCCAGCCAGCTAAGAACGCTCGTGAGGCTGTTCAGTGGTTGTACTTCGGTTACCTCGGAGCTGTGAAGACTCAGAATGGTGCTGCGATGTCTGTAGGCCGTATCTCTACATTCCTCGATATCTATATCCAGCGCGACTTGAACGAGGGTACTCTTACCGAGGATGAGGCTCAGGAGCTCATCGACCACTTGGTCATGAAGTTCCGTATGGTTAAGTTCGCCCGTATCCCTTCTTACAACGAACTCTTCACCGGCGACCCAGTTTGGGCTACTCTCGAGGTAGGTGGTATGGGTCAGGATGGCCGCTCAATGGTTACCAAGAACGATTACCGTTTCCTCCATACATTGGAGAACATGGGTCCTTCACCAGAGCCAAACCTCACTGTACTCTATAGCTCTCGCTTGCCAAAGGCATTCAAGCACTATGCTTCTCTCATCTCTGTAAAGACAAGCTCTATCCAGTATGAGAACGATGACGTAATGCGCCCAGTTTGGGGTGACGACTATAGCATCTGCTGCTGTGTATCAGCTACACAGACAGGTAAGGAGATGCAGTTCTTCGGTGCACGTGCCAACTTGGCTAAGTGCTTGACCTACGCTGTATCTGGCGGTGTTGATTCAAAGACACGCGAGCAGTGCGGTCCTAAGTATCGCGCCGTTGAGGGTGATGTGTTGACATACGAGGAGTTCATGCCACGTTTCATGGATATGATGGACTGGTTGGCTGGCGTTTATGTGAAGACATTGAACCTCATCCACTACATGCACGATAAGTATTTCTACGAGGCAGCAGAGTTGGCGCTCATCGATACAGATGTTCGTCGTACTTTCGCTACAGGTATCGCTGGTTTCAGCCACGTGGTTGACTCTATCTCAGCTATCAAGTATGCCAAGGTAAACATCGTCCGTGATGAGACCGGTTTCCCTCTCAGCTTCAAGACCGAGGGTGACTTCCCACGTTACGGTAACGATGATGAGCGTGCTGATGAGATTGCAGTATGGTTGCTCAAGACCTTCATGAACATGATCAAGAAGCATCATACATACCGCAATTCTGAGCCTACTACATCTATCCTGACTATCACATCAAATGTAGTATACGGTAAGTACACCAGCAACATGCCTGATGGTCGTCCAGCCGGTGCTCCTTTGGCTCCAGGTGCTAACCCATCTTACGGTGCAGAGAAGAACGGTCTTTTGGCTTCATTGAACTCAGTAGCTAAGTTGCCATACGAGTATGCTCTCGATGGTATCTCTAATACTCAGACCATCAGTCCTGGTGCTCTCGGTCACAACGATGAGGAGCGTGCCCAGACATTGGTAGGTGTATTGGATGGTTACTTCAACCAGGGTTCTCACCACCTGAACGTGAACGTATTCGGTATCGACAAGCTCAAGGATGCAATGGAGCACCCAGAGAAGGAAGAGTACCAGAACTTCACCATCCGTGTAAGTGGTTACGCTGTTAAGTTCATCGACTTGACACGTGAGCAGCAGCTCGACGTAATCGCTCGTCAGGCTCACGAGAGACTCTAAGGAAGTGAAGAATGAAGAGGGAAGAGTGAAGAATTCTCTTGTCTCTTTGTAACATATAGATTGCCCGCTAGATTTTCTTTCCGAGGATATTTAGCGGGCAATTTAGCTTATTTAACTGCAAATTTAAACTTGGTATTGAAAAAAGTGCTATCTTTGCGGTATGAAACTAAATAATGAACAAAAGAAAGCCCTTTATGAAGAGGGTTACAAATTCTGTTTTGATGTTGTCAAGCTCATTCTTGGTGGTGTCATTTTTGCAGGAATTATGCAAGATAATATAGATAGAACTAGGTTGTATGCTTGGGGCGTTTTCTTTATGGTCTTGATAGTTGCATTAGGAATGTATTTTATAATAAAGTCTAAAAATAAAAAGAAATAATTATGGATTTAGTTGATTTTTTGGGTGTCGTCACTGCTCTTATAGTCGTTCCTGGGCTTGCTTTTATTCTTTGGGATAATTACCAAGAAAAGAAAGTCGGCGCATGAAAGGATTTGTTCACAGCATAGAGAGCTTTGGTTCTGTAGATGGACCAGGCATCAGATTTTTGATCTTTCTGCAAGGTTGTCCCATGCGCTGCCAGTTCTGCCATAACCCGGATTCCTGGAAGACGGGGGTAGGAGAGGAGTGGAGTGCCGATGACCTGCTGGATAAGGCAGAGCGATTCAAGAGTTATTGGGGTGACAAGGGCGGCATCACCGTAAGTGGTGGAGAAGCCCTGATGCAGATAGACTTTCTCATCGAACTTTTCGAGAAAGCCCATCAGCGTGGCATCAATACCTGTCTTGATACATCAGCGCAACCATTTAGGAAAGAGGGTGCTTTCTTCGATAAATTCGAGCGTCTGATGACCGTCACAGATACTGTTCTTCTTGATATCAAGCATATCAACGATGAAGAGCATCGTAAACTCACCCGCCATTCTAATGTAAACATACTGGATTGTGCACGATATTTAAGCGAGATACACAAACCAGTATGGATTCGTCACGTCCTGATTCCTGGTATTACCGACAAGGATGAATACCTCTATCAGTTGCGTGATTTTCTTTCTACACTCTCAAACATTGAGCGTATAGATGTCTTACCCTATCATACGATGGGTATCTACAAGTATGAGAAACTAGGTATTGTCTACCCGCTGGAAGGCATAGATCCTCCTACTAGTGATCGCATTGCTCATGCAGAAGCAATCTTGCAAGAGGCACTTTAGCTTCTTGCAAGACTGCTTAGATGAGCATCTAGCGAGCTGGTGAGACGGGCTTTGATGATAGGCTTTGTGATGTAGTCGTTTACTCCAAGCTCGTAGCATTCATCCACATTATCCTTGTTGCTTAACAGGGAAACCACGATGATGACCATTTCACTTTTCGAGTATTTAGAGCGTACATGGTCTATTACGTCCCACCCATTTACATGTGGCATCATCAAGTCGAGCAGTATCACGTCCGGCTTGAATGAGTCAATCAGTTCAATGGCTTCTTTTCCGCCATTGGCAGTTTTCACGTCGATGTCAAAGTCCTTTATCATTTCAGAAATAGTTTTAATATTTTCTGAAATATCATCGACGATTAGCACTTTGTTCTTTTCCATTTTTCACTGGTCTATTTTATGTAGGTTCTTTCCGATCTTGAAGATCTAGTTTCTTGGCTTGTGAATGCCGTAGATGTCGCACATGAATCCTTTATCAGTGATTAGATTGTTCATGTCGATACTGTCGAACATCTTGTGATGAGTACCGATTACCACAATCTGATACTCTTTTTCCAGAACTTTAGGATCATCTGTCACCTTGATGTTATATTCTTTTTTTACTTCCTCTACATCTACCAATGGATCGTAGAGTGTGGTTTTGTAACCTGCTCCTACCAGGTTGATATAGAGATCGGCTACTTTTGTGTTTCTGATATCATCGCTGTCTGGCTTGAACGAGAAGCCGAGAATCAGCACGTTAGTCTCCGGAGCCTTGAACTTTCTGCTTTCAGATGCATTCTTTATCTTTCCTGCCATCCATACCGCCATCTGCTCGTTAACCTCGCGGGCTGTAGAGAGCAGCGATGGTACCACGTCAACCTCCTGTGCCTTGTTAATCAGGTAGTATGGGTCTACTGCGATGCAGTGGCCGCCAACGAGTCCTGGAGTAGCTGGTATGAAATTCCATTTTGTGCTTGCTGCCGCCGTTACGTCTTCAATGTTGATGTTCATCTTGTCGAAAATCTTTTCCATCTCATTGAAGAAGGCTATCTGCACGTCTCTCTGGCAGTTCTCCATCAGTTTACATGCCTCTGCTATTCTGATACTCTTCGCCTTGTAGGTGCCATGGGTAAGTACTGAAGCATAGAGGCTGTCGATGATAGCTGCTGCTTCAGGTGTAGAACCGCTGGTAACCTTCACGATGTTCTCGATGGTATGAACAGTATCGCCCGGGTTGATGCGCTCTGGCGAGAAGCCTACAAAGAAACTCTGGTTTAATTTCAATCCAGATGTTGATGCCAGCAATGGAGCGCAGACCTCTTCTGTCAGACCTGGGTAAACGGTACTTTCGTATACCACGATATCACCTTCTTTCAGAATCCTGCCAACCTCAGCTGTAGCATTGCGCACGCAGCTGATGTCTGGCTTGTTAGATTTGTTCACCGGTGTCGGTACAGCGATGATATACACGTTACACTTCTTCAGGGCATCAATGTTGCTGGTCAGTTTCAATCCCTGTTTCAATGCCTTGCATACAGGTTTGTTGTCTGTCATTGTACTTTTGGCTAACTTGTCTACCTTCTCAGCTTTGATGTCATAACCCCATGTATCGTATTTCTTTGAGAATAAGCATGCTAGTGGAGTACCAACATACCCCAATCCTATTACTCCAATCTTAAACTCAAAAGACTTGTTTACCATATACTATATTCTGTTTATGTTTTATAATGTTGTTTCTTTTATTGGGAGCTCCCTGCTGTATGTACGTTACAGCAAGTAACTCGGATCTTTTAGATTCCTTCGAGCTGAGCATAGCGCGAAGTCTTCTCAGGGTTCCATGCGTCCTTGTAAGAACGTCGGAAGAAGATCTCTTGCAGATGAGCCGACAGGCGGGCGATACGCAGGAAATAACCTGTATAAGGCGACATCAGTGGCAGGTATCTGTAAAGGAACCACACGTCTTTCTTTCTTTCTGAAACCATCAGCACCAGGATGAAGGCAAGCTGTGAGAAGCATACTCTGATGAAGTAGCCCAGTGCCAGCACCTCGATGATGTGCGTGTTAAACGTGATGGCGAGCTTGATGATATACCACAACCACAGAAAATTGAGGAAGCAGTCGAAAACTACACTCTCCATGTTGGATAACCAGTTAAGGATACTCCAGTTCTTGGTAGGCAGCAGAATGTCGGCATGCTTGCGTAGACGGAATCTCACGAGCGAGCGCGACCATCTGATGCGCTGATGATACAGCTTATACCATTTGGTAGGCACATTGGTCATACAGATGGCATCTTCGGCAAATTTCACTTTATATCCGGCTTTGCGGATCTTCTGTGTCAGGTCACCGTCCAGTCCCGGTCCTATGTCCCAATAGCCCACTTCCTTCAGCGTCTTTCTTTCGAAGGCTCCGAATGCTCCCGAAATGATGTGGTAGATACCCAGTTCGCTGGTTACGATACGTCCCACCTGTATTCGCTTCAGGTATTCGAAAGCCTGCAGCGATGAGCAGATGGTTTCCTTGTAGTTGCGCACTTTCACACATCCTCCTACGCCCTTTACCATTCCGTCGATGTAGAAGGGGAGTAGAATCTTCTCCAGTGCATCACGGTCGAGCGAAGAGTCGGCATCCAGGCATACGATGTATTTGCCTCTTGCCATCTGGGCTCCATAGTTGCTGGCGGCAGCTTTACCGCCTCTTGTATCCAACCTCAGGTAGTGGGTGATGTACCCAGCCCGGTAGAGGTCGTTACAAATCAGTTTGGTGTCGTCGTCGCTACCATCGTCTACCACAATGATTTCGTAGTTCCGGTAGGTTTGCTCAGCCAGTGAGTTCACCATTTTGAATATATGTTTGCCTTCGTTCTTTCCCGGTACGAGGATGCTTACGAGTGGATTCTCGCGGTACAGGAAGTACTTGGCATATTCTTTCTCTTTATCTATCCGGTTTCTCTTCATCAGTCGGTTTCCGATTACGAGATATTCCAGGATATAATATCTTGGCATCTCGATGAAGAAGAGGAACCAGTAGGTATTCACGATACTGCTAAACGATAGCGTGCTGATCCAGTCGAAGAAATCGTTCAGATGTTCTGCTATGCTAAACATACGCTTTTCCCTTTCTTCTTGATGGCTTATCTCAGCACGGTGAGCGCCAAGAGGGCCATGATTATGAGTATACCTGCGATGGTGACAAGGATGGCAACGAGTTTCTTGTAGAGCACGATGCGCTTCTGTATCTTGTCGTTTTCATCTTCCTTCGGCTCCGTATCAAGCAGCTCTTCCTGCGGCTTCACCTCTTTCTCTTCTTCCTTCATCAGAGGTTCCTCTGAGTAGTGGCAGTAGTCGTCTGGAGTCATATCCACATATTGCAGTTTGTTGAAGAACTCGTCATAGTTGTTGGCGATGGTCTTCGTCTTGGTTTCCAGCATGCTGCAGATAATCTCGTCCGGTTCTATCGAGTCGGCCACCTTTCTGATGGCTACCGACATCTCCTTGCTCAATTTCTGCTGAGCCTCTTCCACGGTTTCTCCCTGCTCATAGAGGGTTGAGGATACGTAGAAGATATTGTTGTTGTAAGACACCTTGTGATTGGAGAAGATTCTACAGAGCTTGCCCTGTATGCTTTCCTTTATCTTTACGGTATCCTTGTTATCATCTATAATCCATATCTTGCCTACCATGACCGAGAGTTCATCCTTGCGGTAGGTTTCCATCAGCTGGCGTCGCAGTCGGTTTATCAGCAGGTAATATTCCATGAAGTTATCATAGATGTTCGCCATGTTGTTGAACATGATATTGCCACTTGTCAGTGCTCTGATTCCTTCTTCCGTTATCTCGTAGTCCACAACGTCTCGTGGCACCAGGGCGTTTACCGGATAGGTGCTCTGGCAGTAGCAGCAGGTTGACTTGGTGATAGGCGAGGTAAATGAGTTCTCGCAGTCGTTGCAGGTATATACCACGGCTGGTCTGTCATAGTCAACACCGATGTGGCGCAGTTTCTTGTGACACTTCGGACAGATGAGCATACCGCCCACATTGTAGCTGCTCTCTGGCGATACGTTGGCGCAGCTGAAGTGGTGGATGATGTTCTGAATCTTCAGGTTCGAACTTCCGCACTTCGGACAGCACTCTGTATAGAGCAGGTGAGAGTGGTTGCACTTAGGGCATAGATGCTCCTTGAGCAGGAAACGGTGAATGCGCAGTGAACCAAACTCCACCATAGAGTCGATGAACATGAACATCTCGTTGAGATGGAAGAGACCCATACTGTGATAGTGCTCGAAGATTGGGTTGATATATCCCAAAGATGATTTCTCCAGCAGTCGGTGTCCTATGATTCGCTGGTCTCTTGAGAGCAGGTATTTCAGGATGTTGGCAAAGATCTGGTTAGGCTGTGTAGGACGGCTTGTTTCGCTTTTTACACCAAACTTCTGTCTTGCCAGCTTGATTTTGTCAATAATCTCATATACCTTTTCATTGTTCATGTCGCTCACATAGGCATCGACGATATAGTCGATGATCTGTTCCTTTCCCGATAACGCCGTATTGACGAATATCGGTTTGTAGCTACATTTCCACGATAAGATTGGACTGGCTCCATACAGTATAGCATGGAACGCACGCTCACTCTTCGTATTGATGTAAATACAATCGAAGTAGTCGGGCTGGATGTCCGGTGTCGAGTCGATATCTATATAGCTATCGATGGTGAGCACCATATCTCCACGTTTGTTTCTTCTAAGTCCAATCATTCTTTATTTCGTTTTAGCTTGATGATTATTGTTGCCGCTCGAAATCATGTTGCTTCGCTTCACGTTTTCGTTCTTGCCTACTGGGATGGTGTACATCGGCAGTGGCTTCGGATCGAGCATGGCACCAATCTTGTTCACTCTTATTCTTACCGGCAGTCTGTTGCTCATTACCCATGCCGGTACTCTCTGGTTCGGGTTCAGGGTGAAGACGGCAACCACTGCGTTGGCATCATGCGAGAAGTTACTCTGCAGATGCTTTGGTATTTCCTCTACTCTCAGACCTACCATCTGCAACTTAGCCTGCAGTTCCAGGTCTTTGTTGATGATGATGTCTGCATCGTCAGGGCTTTCCATATACTTTACCATGTCATTTGGTACGTATGCGATTACGCCCAGATGGCAGTCTGCATAGTCGGTATGCTGGATAACCATCACCTCCTCGCTTTTGAACACCAGGGTTTTGTCGCTCACATTGATTTTTGAGATGTAAGCATCGGCTGGTGCACAGCAGTAGTGTATCAGACCTGGGTTGTAGATGCTGGTGTTGGAGTAAGGCATGGCAGCATTTGCTCTGCCGGCTCCTCTGCGGCTCATGAAGTTATAGGTGGTGTTCTTAGCCTGTGCGTAGATTTCCACCTTTTTAGCCTGCTTTCTCAGTTCTTCTTCTACCTCGGCAATCTCGGCATCCAGTGCATTTCGCTTGGTGTTGTCGGTAAGACCGTAGTAGATGTCCGAACTTTCAGAGGCTTTCTGTTTTCTCAGTTCTGCAAGTCGGGTGCGCAATACAGGAATCTCCTGCTGGGCGAGTTTAGCCTGTACCTCCATGTCGTGAGTCTCCTTTACGGCAGAAGGCAGAATGTTCGGGTCGTATTGGTTCACAATGTTACCTAGCAGTACATAAGAGTAGAGCGTATCTCCCTTATGCACCACTTCACCCATTTCTTTGTTCACCTTAAGGATATAGATGTCGTCAACGGCACTGATATGGTTTTCATCGAGGGTTATATAACCGTCGAAGGTTGCCCATATCATACGAGTGACAATATAGTAGGCGGCAAGCACGATAACCAGCAGGAAGATCAGAGCAAAGATGATCTGCTGTCTGGCAAGGCGGTGACTCTGCGACTTCAGCAAGTCTGCCATCGCCTGTTCTTGTGGCGTGCCATTATATTGGAATTCATTCATATTCTAGTTTCCTTACATTCAAAGTTCTATTTCTTTGAAGATATTATTGTTGTTATAGATGCTCACGGCTTTCTCGATATTGATGATAGCGAGGGCTCGGTTCTGCATCAGTTTGTACATACGCTCCATACTTTCCAGGAGTCCCGTATATTCGTCCATACGCATCAGATAGTTGTATCCCTGTTTCTGGTTCTGGTAGGCAAACCGCCGCATTTCGATATATTTGCCGGTCTGGTCTATATGGAAAGCCTCGGTGGCTATAGCCTTGTTCAGGTTGTCTATCTTCTTGAGCAGGATGCCTACCGACTGCTTGATTTCCTTCACATCGGTACCGCGGCTGCTGCGTATGATTTCCTTCTGGGTCTCCAGTGCCTGTCGTTTGCGTGGCGTTTCGTTCCAGATAGGAATGGTGAATCTTACGCCCACGTCGGCATTGTTAGAAATCTTGTTGTTGCTCTGCCAGTAACTCGACCATCTTGCGAATGGTGTGAGTCGGGTAGTGCTTAAATAGTTGGTCAGCTTGCTGTCGTTGTCAGCAATCTGTTCTTTCACCATCATGATGCGTGCATCCAGACTTTCCTGGTTCAGATGGTTCCAGAGGGCTGTTGTGTCTACCACAATCTTGGTTGGTTTGATGCGGTAGATAGGCTTGTTGCTGATATCTCTGTCTGTGCAGAGCACGGAGATGTCGTATTCAGCCTCCAACTTATCGTTCATCACTTTCAGCATCTTGTCGTTGCTGATTCGGTCTTTTTCCAGCATAAACTGGTACGCTTCGTTCATGATGTCGAGGTTGTCCAGTCTGTGTGCTATGACAGTACCGATATAGAAATTATATTGTTCGGTCAGCTCATCGGCTGCCTTTTCATATATGTCTGCAGTTTGGCGCTTTTTAATTTGCAAGCGGTCGAGTTCATTGGCAAGAGCAATCTTCGTTCTTTTCTCTTTGCCTTGGTAGAACTTCGAATTGATGATGTTCCATCCCAGTTCGGCTTGAACCTTCATCTTATATTTTGATACCTCTTTTGCATCGTCTTCATCAGAATCGAAGTACGCGTCAGGTCGGGCATAAACCTGTCCGGTCACTTCCAGACCGTTGTGTCTGTTGAGCGCAAGGTGCTCATGTGCAGTTTTCGACCAGAACAGAGAGTCGGTCTTGTTGATATCAGCGTGATGCTGTTTATTGAGTCCCAGTTCTATGACTGGTGCTTTCACCCAGATAGGGTTTTTGATGAGAGTGTCGAGTTGTGCGAAGCGCAGTTTGAAGTGTCTCAGTACATTATCGTTCTTCAGATTCTCATATACGAGCATCTTAGGGCTGAAACTTTTCGGCTTTTTGCCTTTCGTCTGAGCCATAGCGCTTTGTGCTGCCATGAGAAGTAGCAGAGCTGTAGTTGAGTATAGTATTATTTTTCGCTTCATAATGAGTTATTAAACACGATGAATGCAGCTGCGAGCTTTTGCAGCTGCATTCATCTGGTGTTTCTTATATTTGATAAATCACTTACTTTGTGCCATAATTGGTATCATTTCCAGATGCGGCACCATCAATGAGCTTCATGACACGGAGTCGGCTCTTACCATATGCCACATAGATATAACCTCCATCCAGTGTGACATAGTTGGCAGACATTCCTGCTTCAGCTCTCTTCTTGACAACCTTTACAGGTTTGCCGTCTTCCATTTTGTTTTTGTCAAGAACTACCAGTCCATAACTTCCGCAAGCCAGGTAGATGTAATTGGCATCGTATGTTACACCATTTGCATATCCCTGTGGAACCTTGGTATTAGCAGTGAGCGGAGCTCCCCAGTTCCATACTTCCTTACCAGTGGTAAGGTCGTAGCAGGATAAACCCTTGGCACTTCGGCAAACGTAGATATGATTGCCGTCGATGGCTATTGTATTCTTACCGTCGTTTGGAGCAATGCTGCTTACGTTGATGGTCTTTGCTGGTGTTGCTGTAAGAATGTCGGCACCTAATGGGAAGACCTGTAGTGTACCACTTACAGCCTCATCGTCACTTTCTACTTCGTTGTTGTAGTGGAGTGTAACAATATACTGGTTGTTCAGTGCGATGTGCTTAGCCTTGCCTGGCGTTTCTTTCTTGCCGATTAAATCCAGCGTGTTTGCATCATATACTCCGTATCCTCTGGTAGATGCCACCATCAGTTTGTTTCCGTCTCTTACGATGCAGTTCTCGTCAGATTTTTCCAAACCTGTATGTTCCCAATCTACGATGGTGAGAGGGTTTAACGTAGTAGTCTCGTCGATGTCCGTAACTTCTGTGTTGAGAAGTCCGTTGCTATCCAAAGCGATTCTACCCATCATACCGCCATTGGTTGAGTGACCGGCAATATATACGTACTTTGTAGCATCTTTGCCGTCCACCATAAGGTGGTTGAAGTCGTAGAGTTCCTTCTTATCTTGCAGATACTGCAACATGGTAGTCTGGTTGTTTTCTGTTTTAAACACTTCGATACAACCTCCAGTCTTCTTGCTTGGATCTGCCTGGTTCTCTTCATTGGTGTGGTACGACATGTATAATTTGCCATTATATGGCTGAATACATGTTGCAGAGATGTCGTGAGTATGATTTGTATAATCAATCACGGAAATCACATCAATCTTCTTGCCTGGTTCAGGGTTTGGAGTTGGTGTAGGGGCTGGTGTCGTACCGTCACATGATGTTTTGACAACAGGGTCATTATACATATCATATCTCTTTGTATTGTCTGAAAGACCTGGAGCATAAGTATAATTTGCCGAATTTCCATTGTTGGTAAACTTATCGCAGTCCATATAGATAACGCCTCCGTTTCCGCTAGCTCGGAAGATATAGCAGGTTGAGAAATATGCGTAGGTTCCCGGAGCAATAAGAATATTGCCGGCATCATTATTTCCGTTGTATTTCACCTCTGCTGCTCTGAAGATGGCATTTGCATTGTCTCCTTGAAGAATGACTCTACTGTCGTTGCCATTGTTGTCATTCTTGTAAGTACCCTTACAGTCGATGACGCTGTTGTTAACCAGATAAATGTTACTTCCTGCACACTGGTCGATAGCTCCTGTCTTCAGATTGTTGATGTGCGCTTCAGCGCCATTTGAATTGAGAACCATCTTGTCTGTCACTTCAAATGAACAAGCATAAAGTTTTGGAGTAGAACCTTGAATTGTCAGCTTGTTGACTTTTGCTTTTCCGTTGATGTTCAGGATGCATCCATCTACGGACAAATCCTGCTTTTCTGTACCAAGAAGATTGCCTTGTATATTGATTTTGGCATCAGACTCAGTTGACAGTTTACCTACTGTGGCATCGCCGCCCACATAAAGCAATCCTTTAACTTTTAGTTCATTTTTTACTTCAATGTTTCCGGTAGTAAAGTAGGCATCTCCTTGTTCCAGATACATGTTGCTGCCCTCTTTTTTCAGAGTTCCACCATAATTGTAGCAATATACTCCTGTATTATTGAAAAGAGCAGTGTTATTGTTGTCTATATGTAATGTTCCTCCTTTGAGGATGTAGATTTTTCCTTTTTGTGCGGCATTGTTTATCCAGACTGAATTATTCCATAGATTTTTTGTAGTCAGTTCGCCTTCGATAAACAGAGTGGCTCCGTTCATGTTGAGCTCACTGCTTATTTTTGTGCCTTTCTTGATGATGTAGGTCTTGGTACCATCCAGTCCCTTACATCCATCGTTATTCTTGATTTCGATAGCTCCGTCATGGCTAGGCAAGCTAGGCATTTCATAAACGTCGCTTAGGTTAGCTGTAGTTGCGCCGGCAGCTCTTGTTGCTGCTTTCGCTTTGTAGTTGATAACGCTACCTGCTAATTCCTGAGGGTCGGTGATGGATGTCACTTCTTCACCTATTATGTTTTTTGTGACTTCACCAGGGTTTGGAACGAAAGGGTTGTCATTAGAATCGCTACAAGATGCCAGGAGCATTGCTGCGAAAGAGAAAGTAACAAGTTTTGTAAAATGATGTTTCATGTTAATCTTTCTTTTGTCGTTTTTGTGTATAAATTAGCTTTCACCTTTTTGCTATTGTTCTAGCCTTTAAAGGTTTGTTCTCCCACACCTGTTGGTTAAGGTGCGGGAGAACAGATTTATTTAGTTGATTACTTAGTATTTACCAACTTGAAAATCTGAACGCGGCTGCGGCCGTAAGCTACACAGATATAATCCTTGTAAAGGGTTACATAGTTAGCTGAGTTGTAGCTCTCCTTGCCATCATAGAATGCACGGCGACGGGCTACAACGTTCTCACCCTTAGCCTTGGTCTTGTCCAATACAACGAGTCCATAACCGCCACATGCTACGTAAATGTATTTTGAATCTACTGCAACACCGTTTACGCGACCGATAACCTTGTTACTTTCGCCTATAGGAGCATCGAACAATACTGTAGGATTGCCATTTGCATCGTAGCGTACAAGTCCGCCGTCACCTTGGCATACGTAAAGGTTTGTACCATCTACAGCGATGGTGTTTTTACCATCAACAACACCCACTTTACCTTCTGTGGTATAGCTCTGAGGATTTTCCAGATTGATGTTGTTAAAGATGTTGACAGTACCTGTAGTTGTACCATTTGCTTCCAAACCATAGAGTTTGTCATTGCCAACAGCTACGAACTTCACGTCATTTGTTGTGAGGTGTGGAGTACGCAGGGTGAATGTAGAGTTGTAAACCTGATAACCCTTGTTTGTTGCCAAAACGAAGTTGTCTTTATACTTGACTACACTATTGGCATCAATGCCATTGTTTGGATTTGTCTTGTCGATAGGGTAGGTAACAAGCTTGGTGTCGCTCAACTGACCATTTGACAGATTGGCATAACCCAAGAAAGCACCTTCCTTGTAAGATGTAGCAGCAACGTAGAAGCGGTTGCCGTCAATCATGCCATAGTTTACATCCAATCCTCCCTGAGCTGAAACAGCCTGATCGAGAATAAGGTTCTTACCGTCGATATGAGCAACTTCCAATCCGCCTCCCATATGACTCTTATCATTGCCCTGGGTGTGGTATGTAACATACAACTTGTCGTTAGCAGCCTGGATAGATGTTGCAGAGAGGGTATTCTCTGTAACTCCAGCTGCAGAAAACAAATCCAGTTTTGGTTTGTTGCTCAAGTTCTCTGTTGTTGCAGTCAATTCATAACCATATTGCTTGTTATCAGCATCCTTCAACTTAACCAAATCACCAGTGGTAGCCTTGTCATAGTCGAGGTATGATGCTGCAATGTCAAGATCCTCTGCTGTAGGAAGCTGGTTCTCGCCATTAAAGCATTTTGTGAACTGGAACAGGAAGGTAGCACCTTCTGCAGGAGTATCGAATGCCTGGATGTTTTCTGCACCATCGTTGTGGAACTCGTCTGCCTTAACAATAGCTAAACCGCCAGCTTTTTCCAGGCTGATTTGGCCTTTTGCATCGTTATAAGAGATAAGCTTGTTAACATTGATAACACCCTTGTCCGCAATGTTGATCTTGCAGGCACCCTTCAGGATGAGCTGTGCTTCACCTACCTTAGTTACCTTCTTGTGGGTATCCTTTTCGTTCAAGGTAACATTGATGTAGTTAGCATCAATCTGTGAACCGGCATTCATGGTCAATATATTGGTAACCTTGATGGCACTCTTGTCGCCAGCCTTCAGATAACCATTTGTGTTGAGGTTCAGATCTGCTGTCTTCAGGAAACCGCCGATTTGCAGGTTACCATTGATGTTAACAGTAGTAGCATTCCAAACGTGAGCTGATGCATATACGTTGGCACCTTCCTCAACGTTTACTTCTGTACCACGGATAGAACCGATGATACATGCCTTTGAACCAGTCTTGAAGGTGATTTTCTGTGTAGGACTTGTCTTGTCTGCTGTAAGCTGTCCTAAACCGGACTTGAGTTCCTTTGGTTTAACTGCGTTGCCATTTTCATCAAGGCCGCTGGTAATACCTCTCCAAGATGAGAATAACTTTCCTTCAATAATGATGTCTGTTGCAGGGTCTTCAGTCTTGACATAACCAAGTTCGTTATAGACAGTAACTCCCTGCTTGATCATTGTACCTGTGCCCTTGAAAATCAGGGAACCGCCCTGCTTTACAACGATTGTTGCGTTTTCGAAAGTATTTGCAGAATATATTAATTTTGCACCTCCATTTACGAAGATAGTTGCATTCTTGATAGTGTTTTTTGAGAAGTCACACTCACCAGCAGATTTCTTTAAGTAGAAAATTCCATCTTTTAGGTTGTCGTTACCTAAAGCCTGAGTAGCCGTAGCAGGCTGCTTTGGTATCGTGTTCTCTTTGTCTTTGTTTCCCTCGTTTTCCTCGTAGAGTTCAGTTATGAAATTTGCGTCACTGGCTGCTCTTGTACCAAAGAACTTACGGGCATTAGCTGTTGTGTTCTTGTAGTTGATGACGCTAGAAAACAGAGACTCTCCGCTGTTAGTGAGGTCGAGAGTTGTGGCATCTACCTTAGCTGGAGATGAACCTCCTGTAGGATCACTTGTGTTGTCGCTACATGATGCGAATACGAATGCCGCCAAACCGATGGCAGCAAGCTTAGAATTGAATAATTTCATATCTATTTTAGTTTAAATTGTACTTTCAGTTTTTGTTTGATTCCATTTACTTATATTTTTGTCCTCAAGCTCGTTGCTTTTTTAGGGTGGTTTGACTATCATCATCTCGCATACACTCACAAGTGGCTCTTAGACGCTGCAAATTTAATGAAATTATTTCATAAGTAGTAGTTTTCTAAGGTTAAATAAACTTAATTCGCTACTTTTTGTTCTGATACTCATTAGGTTGGTTTGTTGTGGGCAATAACGAATAGGCTCTTCCGCTTGTCAAACGATAACTATTTCTGAACTCATTAACCCGAAAATTACTCCGAAAGATAGCAGAATATCTCCGAAGAATACGAAAATATCTCCGAAAGATAGCAGAATATCTCCGAAGAATAAACCAGGAAAACAAATGTTGGGAATACGATGATGGATATGTGTTGTGGTGAAGGGTGAAGGGTATATTTTAAATCTTATATATATATTCTTTTTTTAGGATTTTTGGAAAAACCGGAAAGTCAGAAAAATGAAAAAACTGATTTTTTCCCTTGCCGCGCGTATATATAAAAAAGAGTTTTCAAACCTTCACCCTTCACCTTTTTATTTAACGTTTTATGTGTCAAATAGTTACGGGTGAAGGGTGGTGAAGGGTGTTTTTCGCTTTTTATAAACATATTTTAAGAATTTGGTCCGTTTTTACATATTTTAAGCGTTTGTTTTTGGTTCCGAAAGAGGTGCCATTTTTTTAGGGTTCCATTTTTTCTCTTTTCTTACCGCTGAAATCTTTGAAAAGCGAGTGGGGGTAGGGTATCCCGTCTTATGTTGTGTTAAACAATTATCAGATAAAAGAAGTTAACAATGCCGAAAAAGGACTGATATTTAAACAAATATTAACGAAGAAAATTTGAAGTTTCGCATATTATATTGAACTTTCGTATCTGGGGAAGTTAAGGGAAGTTAAATGAGTTAAAGGAGTTATCACTCCCTACGGTCGTTCTGTAAACCAGTAAAACAAATGTTGGGAATACGATGTTGGATATGTGTTGTGGTGACGAGGTGGAGGGTGGTTCTTTGCTCTTTTTGTGCAATATTGTCTGGGTTGATATAAATAGAATCTTCTAGCCATTCGTGGTGTAATACACGACTGGTTATTGTTGTCTTCCCAGAACCATTAGGTCCTGCAATGACAATTAAAACGGGTTTGTGTATTTTTGCCTCCATTAGTTCAAATTGAATTTTTGTCGTTGTTCTTTAGCCTGTTTTTGCATATTGGCAAAATAACTTCTGTAAGCTTCTTCGTTTTCTCTGTTGTATATTTCGGCTGCCTCATGCATAATCTGAGCCAGCATTTCATCTGTTGGCTCTTCCATGCTTGTCAGCCGATAGCTATTTAATTCTTTTTCTGAAATCATATCACATTTGTATCTAAGAAAACCTGTTTCATATCATCTTATTTCATGTAGTCCTTGTAGTATTCGTTTTTGTAGTCGAATGACTCTGGCGAGTTGATGCCTTTAGTCATGGCTGCAATTCTTGGGTCTATAACTAATTCTGCCTTGGTTATTTTCTTAGTCTTTGTCTTGTTGGGAGACACAGCCTTGTTAGGAGACAGTATTTTCTTCAGTGCTTTGACAGCCTTGCTTATTGTCTCGTAATCCTCGTTGGCAATTATGTTGACGAGTGATTGATATTCTGTTTGTAACTCTAATGTTGTCATATTAAAAAAATCTAAGACATGTTGTTACTGTTATTTTCTGCTCAGCAAATAAGTAATCTATATTTCTGCTTTTAGCTGCAGTATATGTTCCACCGACAGCCCGGTTATTTCCTTTACCGTCGCTTCATCTATGCCCTTTGCCAGCATCTTTCTGGCAATCTCAAGACTTCTTCTTTCCATGCCTTCAGCTATACCTTCACGCTTAGCAGTGTCTACGGAATTCTTGATGTCGCGATATGCCATCTTGCTGGTTTCGTACTCCCGCATTTCCTGCGGAGTGAACTTGGCTATCTCGGCTTCCTCGAAGAGACGGTCGAAGACTTTGTCGCACAGCTCTTTAGGGCGCTGGGTAAGCTTATAGAGGTTCTTCAGTGCATAGAGCCACTTCTCGTAGAGCGTATCCAGTTCTTCCAGGGGTTTGTTAAACTTAGAAATTTCTACATAGATATATTCGAGTTTGTCGTAAAATACTTTGTGGGTAGCTGTGTCGCATAACTGCACATGATGGCGGATTTTCTCCTTGTCGAAAGCATCCTCGTTCATGTTGAAGTTGAGCAGGGCAACGGTATAGATATGATTGAGTTTGAAATCCCATTCATTCCCCTTGGGTGCCTGTTCGCGAATCGGGAAAGTAGAGTAGAAAAGGGCGCGATCCTTGAAATACGTCTGGTACGCATTCTGCATTTCTACGATGAACTTTTCGCCGTTTTCGCCCTCACAATATACATCAAAGATGGCTCTGCGGTCGGTATATACATCTCCCACGTGCTCCGGATTCAGATACGACACGTCCTTCACAACCTGTTTGCCATTAAACAAGCTGTTGAGGAAGCAAATGAGCAAATCCTTGTTCATCGCTGTTCCAAAAATTCGCTTGAAACCGAAGTCGGTCAGCAAGCTGATGTATCTTTCTTCTACCTGTTTCATACGCGATTCATTTAAATTAATACTTTTGCAAAGATTATGTCAGTGAGTGCAATGAAAGCTTGCTTTCGAATTGCCGAGCGCCGTACAATCTTCTGCAAAGATACGCTGAAAATTTGTAACTTCCAAATTTTTAGGCAATTTTTTGCATTGGGGGATATAGAAAAATAAATCTATTGCAACGCCTTGTAGAATTTGTGCCTTTTCCTTGAATACCTTAATGTTATGGCGTGTTGCTTGCTTGAAATTGGAGTGTGGCTTACTTCAATGGTCAACGAATATTATTTCAGTGACTAACGAAGGCTATTTCAGTAAGAACAGGAGACTGTTCCAGTGAGAATAGCTTTCTGTTGCACTTTTTTTTCTGCATTTTTTCTTTTTTCCTGCAACCTTTATGTATCTTCTTACGTCTAACCATCAGATTTCCGAAACAAAAAGGTATTCGGTATATCACGTATTTAGAAACATAAAATAGAAATGATATGAAGAAATTATGTATTTGGGCGGTGGCTGCCGCTTTATTCTTAGCCCCAATGGGCTTGAGTTCTTGCAGTATGGGATCTTCTGCCAGTGAAATGAAGGGAAGTCTCAACTTTACGCAGGATGATTTGACCGAGAAGCCTTTCAAGGCTATCGACGTGGATGTGATTGCCAGCGTTTATTATACCCAGAACAATGGCGATGAATGCAGTGTTCGATTGGATTACTCTGCCATCAAGGATGCTGAGTTCGCACAGAAACTCAAGGAGAAACTCAAGGTGGTTTATCGTGACGGCGAGGTGAAGATCGGACTCAACGGAAAGCTCAAAGTGCCTGCCGCGTGTAACTCTGAAAAGAATAGACTCAAGATTTATATCACCAGCCCCGACCTGGTGAAGATTGCACAGGAAGGCGTGGGCTCATTCTATGCCAAGAGCATCAATAGCGACCGCCTGAAAATCGATAACGAGGGTGTAGGCTCTGTCAAGATTGGGAAGGTTCTTGCCAACAAACTGGAGATAACCAACGAGGGGGGTGGCTCGGTAAATATCGATGATGTGGCTGGAGATGATATGAACATTGATAACGAAGGCGTAGGCTCGGTGAAAATCTCTAAGATTGAGATGGGAAGTGTGAAACTGGATAACGAGGGCGTAGGCTCGGTTAATCTGGGAATGTTTAAGGGTGGCAACCTGATTATCAAGAACGAGGGCGTGGGCAGTGTGAAAGCCAAGGTTGACTGCCAGAGTGTAAACGCTACTTCTGAAGGTGTTGGAGGGGTTGACTTGAGCGGCGTAACCCGTCAGTACAATAAGAAAAAAGGCGGAATCGGAGGGATTTCTGATGGTGGATTGACGGTAAGAAAGTAACGTAAGTTGTTGGAAAACAGAAAATAAAGTGGTTAAGAATTAGTGCGGAAAATTTTTAAAATGAATTTTTGAAAATTTTCCGCAGCTAAGAAAGTTCGTAATTAGAAGTCCCACTTTACACCGAGGCAAGGGCGAACCATCCAGCCGGCATTGCTGCCGAAGTTGTGGCTGATTTCTACCTCGCTACCTACGCTCAGGTTCTCGCAGCCGAAGTGCTGACCTACGTTGTACCAGAGCTGTGGCTCAGTAGTGAAGACGGTGTGCTCAGCTTTGTAATCGATGTTGCCATCCTTGTCGAGCTTCGGGTCGCCATCCTTATCCAGGAAAGAACTGTGGTCCTCCCACCAGAAATCTGCGAAACCGCTAAAGTTCAATCCCTTTAATCCAAAGATGTCTTTGCATCCCCAAACAGCAGTCAACTGCATTGGTACGTTCTGGTCGGTCTTGCGGATAGTCTTGTAGAGTGCCTGGAGTGTCAAGGTGTTCTTGAAACTCTTGTCGTGCATGAAATACTCCACACCGAAGAGCCAGGCATTGTTGATAGGGTAGTTCTTGGTAATACCACCATTATACTCTACGTGGAGGCTCCAGTTCTTCATTGGGCTGTTCTGCCAGAAGTTCAATGCACGTGAAATCTCTGTGTAGGTACCACCCTGTGCCACGTTTGGACTGCTGGTGTCCATCTTGTCGTAATTGAAGTCGTGGTCTACAAAGAAATAAGTGTTACCCCATTTGTCCTGCTTGAACATTTCGAGTGTGAGGGTAACAAACTTGCGGTCACTGCCGAAGTCGTAGAAAACTTGGGCGTTGGTCTGTGCTAAAGTTTTGCTCGCAGGGAGCAACGCAAGTGCCATGAGCAGTAGGCTTTTCATCTTTTTCATAAATTTTTTCTTTTCTTTATTATTTATTAAATGAAACAAAAAACTGCGGACGGAAGGCCCGCAGTTTGTAATTATATTTATCCGTAACGATTAGTATGCAAAGAGAGGGTAATCCTTCATTGTAGCATTCACCTTTTCGCGAACGCGGGCAATGACCTTCTCGTCCTCAGGAGCATTCAGAACCTCCTCGATGAGTTCGGCTATGAGATGCATCATGTCTTCCTTGGCGCCACGTGTGGTCATGGCTGCTGTACCCAGGCGGATACCTGATGTCTGGAAGGCTGAACGGCTGTCGAATGGAACCATGTTCTTGTTGACTGTGATGTCGGCTGCAACCAGCGCATTCTCAGCTACTTTACCTGTAAGATCTGGATATTTACTTCGGAGATCTACGAGCATAGAATGGTTGTCTGTACCACCGCTCACGATACCGAATCCGCGACCGATGAGGTCATCTGCGAGTACGGCTGCATTCTTCTTTACCTGAGTAGCATACTCCTTCCATGAAGGCTGCAGATTCTCATTGAAGGCTACTGCCTTGGCAGCGATGACGTGCTCCAGCGGACCACCCTGCTGACCTGGGAATACGGCAGAATTCAAGAGCATGCTCATCTTCTTAACCTCGCCCTTCTTGGTAGTCAAACCCCATGGGTTGTCAAAATCCTTGCCCATCAGAATGATACCGCCACGAGGACCACGGAGGGTCTTGTGAGTAGTAGAAGTAACGATGTGCGCATACTTCAATGGGTTGTCGAGCAGACCGGCTGCAATCAGACCTGCAGGGTGAGCCATATCGATCATGAGGAGAGCGCCTACTTCATCGGCAATCTTGCGCATGCGGGCATAATCCCACTCGCGGCTGTAAGCGCTACCACCACCGATAATCAGTTTTGGTTTGTGCTCAAGAGCCAGTTTCTCCATCTCGTCGTAGTCTACACGGCCTGTCTCCTTGTTCAGGTTGTAGCCGATAGGGTTGTAGAGAATACCGGATGTATTGACGTGGCTACCATGAGAGAGGTGGCCGCCGTGGTCGAGGTTCAAGCCCATAAAGGTATCACCTGGCTTCAATACGGCAAGCAGAACAGCAGCGTTAGCCTGCGCACCTGAGTGAGGCTGTACGTTGGCATACTCAGCACCGAACACCTTCTTTACACGCTCAATGGCGAGGTTCTCTACGATGTCAACTACCTGGCATCCGCCATAATAACGTTTGCCTGGCAGTCCCTCGGCATACTTGTTAGTAAGGTAAGAACCCATAGCGTTCATCACCTCGTCACTCACGAAATTCTCAGAAGCGATAAGCTCCATACCTTTCAGCTGGCGCTGATGTTCTCTTTCGATTAAGTCGAAAATCTCTTGATCTTTTACCATTTCCCTTTTCTTTTTATGGTTGATGTTTAATGAAATCGGGTGCAAAAATAAGCAATATCTCTCAAACTACCAAATAAATCGTAACATTTTGAGTGGTATTGCTTACTTTTTGTTATAAACTACCTGTTTTTATTACTTGCAGAGCTCTACTTTGCCCAATTGCTGCTCTTTGTCGCAGTAGTGGCAACGTACGATACCGAGCACTTTGTCTACGGTATGGAAGAGGGTCTGCATAGGCTCGTTGTTGGTGATGCACTTAGGGTTGTTGCACTTTACGATGCCCTTCAGCGTATCAGGAGTCTTGACGGTCTTCTTCTCTACGATTTCGTAGTCTTTGATGATACTCAGTCCGATGTTAGGCGCAACGACAGAGAGTCGGTTGATTTCCTCATCGGTAAAATACTTGTTGGCAACCTTGATGATGCCCTTCTTGCCAATCTTCTTGCTTGGCAGGTTGTAGCCGATAGTAACAGGAGTCTCCATCTTCTCCAACTGGAGCAGATTTACTACCTGATAGGTCTTTTCGGCTGGTATATGGTCGATTACGGTACCGTTCTCGATAGCCGCAACCACTAATTGACTTTTATTATTTCCCATCTCTTTTTTTTTAAATGTTGAGTGTTGAGTGTTGAGTGTTGAGTGTTGAGTGTTGAGTGTTGAGTGTTGAGTGTTGAGTGTTGAATGTTGAGTGAGGCTTGCGCCCTTGAGGCCCATGTTAAGTGTCCGTTAGGCAACTCAACATTCAACATTCAACATTCAACATTATTCAATATTCAACATTCAACATTATTCAATTATGCTTTTATCGTTCTTTACATCATCGAGCGAGATGCCGAGGCAGTGGCAGAAGATAGCCTCACGTGCATAGAGACCGTTCTGAGCCTGCTGGATATAGTATGCATGTGGATCATCGTCTACATCGTAAGCAATCTCGTTGACACGTGGCAGCGGATGCATGATCTTCATGTTCTCCTTCGCCTTGCAGAGCATGTCACGCTTCAGGATATACACGTTCTTTACGCGTTCATACTCCATCAGGTCGCTGAAACGCTCCTTCTGTACACGGGTCATGTAGAGGATGTCGGCACCTGCAATCACATCTTCGTTAAAGTCCTCGTGCTCAACATATTTGATGTTGTGCTCCTTGCAGTAGAGTTTATACTCTTCTGGCATGGCGAGTTCCTTAGGTGCGATGAAATGGAAAGTAGGGTTGAAGTGGCGCATAGCTGTGATAAGTGAGTGAACGGTGCGGCCATATTTGAGGTCACCCACAAGATAGATGTTCAAGTTCTCCAGGGTACCCTGGGTCTTGTAGATAGAGTAGAGGTCGAGCAGGCACTGTGAAGGGTGCATGTGAGCGCCGTCGCCTGCATTTACGATAGGCACTGGTGCTACCTCGCTGGCATACTGGGCTGCTCCCTCGATGAAATGGCGCATGGCGATTACATCGGCATAGTTGCTTACCATCAGGATGGTATCCTTGAGGGTCTCACCCTTGGTGGTACTGGATGTCTTGGCATCAGAGAAACCAATGACACGGGCACCAAGACGGTTGGCAGCGGTTTGGAAACTGAGTTGGGTACGAGTAGATGGCTCGAAGAAAAGGGTCGCTACGACCTTTCCCTTCAACAACTCCCTGTTCGGGTGCTTTTCGAACTCTTGCGCCATTTCCAGGAGGTACATGATTTTCTCCTTGGAAAGGTCTGCAATGGTCACAAAATTATGTTTTTCCATTTGAAATTTGATTGAATGTTCTAAAATCGCCCACAAAGTTACATAAAAAATCTGATTTATGTGTGATAAGTCAAAACTTTTATGTAATTTTGCACAAATATTTAAAGAAATAGTGATGAGAAAGCGATTTATACATATTTTATGGGCTGTTTTCGGCACTGGAATACTCATGGTAATTCTTGCCTTTGTTGCCATCTGGTTTGGAATGATTGGCTACATGCCCGACATCGAGGATCTGCAGAATCCTATCAACAGATTTGCCACCCAGGTTTACTCTGCCGATGGCAAGGTGCTTGGTACGTGGAACCTGAACAAGGAGAACCGTATCGTGATTCCTTATAAGAAAATGTCACCTTATTTAATAAAGGCACTGGTGGCTACTGAGGATGAGCGATTCTATGAGCATTCAGGTATCGACTTCCGTGCACTGGGACGTGCCATCGTCAAGCGTGGTATCCTGGGACAGACTAATGCGGGTGGTGGAAGTACCATCACGCAGCAGCTCGCCAAGCAGCTTTATTCTGAGAAGGCAGGCAGTACGATGGAACGATTGTTGCAGAAGCCGATAGAGTGGGTGATTGCGGTGAAGCTGGAACGCTATTATACCAAAGAGGAGATTCTTGCTCTCTATCTCAATTACTTCGATTTCCTGCACAATGCTGTAGGAATCAAGACGGCGGCCAATACCTATTTTAATAAGGAACCGAAGAATCTGACCCTCTGTGAGTCGGCAACGCTCATCGGACTGTGCAAGAATCCGTCGCTCTTCAATCCGGTTCGCTATCCGGAGAGAGCGAGGGAGCGCAGAAATGTGGTTCTTTCGCAGATGGTGAAGGCGGGATATCTGAGCCGGAGCGAGTATAGCCAGTATGCTGCTGAGCCGCTGACACTCAATTTCCACCGTACCGACCATAAGGATGGTTCGGCTACTTATCTGCGTGAGTTCCTTCGCCAGTATATGATGGCTAAGCGTCCGGAGCGCAGTGATTATCCATCCTGGAACCGTGCCCAGTTTGTGGTGGATTCTATCCAGTGGGATAATGATCCGCTCTATGGATGGTGCAACAAGAACTATAAGAAGGATGGTTCGCCATATAATGTATACAGTGATGGACTGAAGGTGTTTACAACTATCGATAGCCGTATACAGCAGTATGCGGAAGAGGCTATGTATCAGCATGTAGCCCGCTATCTGCAGCCTCGCTTCAGTGCAGAGATAGCCCGCAAACCAAGCTCGCCATACAGCGATAAGCTGACACCGCAACAGATTAAGAGTATACTGAACCGCAGTATCACCCAGAGTGAGCGTTACCGTACGATGAAGGCTGCGGGATATTCTGAGGATGAAATCAAGGCGGCATTCCGCAAGAAGCAGGAGATGACCGTATTTACCTATCATGGTGATATTGATACGCTGATGAGTCCGCTCGATTCTATCCGTTATTACAAGAGTTTTCTGCGTAGCGGTTTTATGAGCATGGATCCTAAGACGGGTGCTGTGAAGGCGTATGTGGGTGGATTGGATTATACTCATTTCATGTATGATATGGTGAGTCTGGGACGCCGGCAGGTGGGTTCTACCATCAAGCCATTCCTTTACAGTCTGGCGATGTCTAACGGCTTCCAGCCTTGCGATCTGGCGCCTAACCGTCAGCGGACCTATATGGTGGCAGGTCGTCCGTGGACACCTCGCAATGCCAACCATTCACGTGCCGGACAGATGGTACCGCTGAGTTGGGGATTGGCGCAGAGTAGCAACTGGGTGAGTGCTTATCTGATGAGTAAGCTCAATCCGCAGCAGTTCGTACAGATGTTGCGCGACTTCGGCATCAACAGTCCTGATATCCATGCATCCATGAGTCTCTGTCTGGGACCATGTGAGGTAAGTGTCAGCGAGATGGTGAGCGCTTATACCGTATTTGCCAACCACGGCATCCGTACTGCTCCTATGTTTGTAAGCCGCATCGAGGATAATGAGGGCAATACGATTGCTACCTTCCAGCCACGTATGAACGAGGTGATCAGTGCCGATAATGCCATGAAGATGCTCACCATGCTGATGGGCGTAGTGGATAATGGTACGGCAGGAAGACTGCGCTACCGTTATAACCTGGAAGGCCAGATTGGCGCCAAGACCGGTACTACCAACAATAATAGCGACGGTTGGTTTATCGGCTTTACTCCACAACTCGTAAGTGGCTGCTGGGTAGGTGGTGAGGAGCGTGATATCCACTTCGATTCCATGAGTATGGGTCAGGGTGCTACCATGGCTTTGCCTATCTGGGCGATATTCATGAAGAAGGTTTATGCCGACCCGTCGCTGGGTATCAGTCCTGCTATCAAGTTCGATTTGCCGGAAGACTACAATCCTTGTTCCCGCAAGGCAGCCGAACAGGATGACTTTGAGGAAGTAGGAGGTGGCAGCATCGACGAAGTTTTCGAATAAAAACCAAGGCATTCGCCATTTTTGCATGTATTTATTTTAAATAGTGCAAAAATGGCGAATGTTATTTGTTTATATGCATTTTTTTTTGTATTTTTGCAGAGTTTTAGAACATGCATAGCCCGAATGATGTTTCTTCGGGTTTTTCAAAATAGAAATAAAATAAAAAATCATTATAATGAACGTTTCATACAAATGGCTTAAAGAATACGTCGATTTCGATTTGACACCACAGGAGACTGCGGACGCGTTGACCTCTTGCGGACTCGAAGTTGACGCTTTGGAAGAAGTTCAGTCTGTCAAGGGCGGACTGAAAGGTCTCTATGTTGGTAAAGTATTGACATGCGAGGAGCATCCTAACAGTGATCACCTCCATGTTACAACCGTTGACTTGGGTAAGGGCGAACCTCAGCAGATTGTCTGTGGTGCTCCTAACGTTGCTGCAGGTCAGAAGGTTATCGTGGCTGATTTGGGCTGCGTGCTTTACGATGGCGACCAGAGTTTTACCATTAAGAAGAGCAAACTCCGCGGTGTAGAGAGTTTGGGTATGATCTGTGCTGAGGATGAGATTGGTGTAGGTACCTCTCACGACGGCATCATCGTACTCCCAGAAGATGCTCCGGTAGGTCAGCCTGCTGCTGAGTATTATCACCTGGAGAGCGACTGGCTCATCGAGATTGATATCACAGCCAACCGTGCTGATGCGCTCGGTCACTGGGGTGTAGCCCGCGACCTGTATGCCTGGTTGAAGCAGAATGGCTACAAGACAAGCTTGCATCGCCCATCTTGCGATGAGTTTGTGGTAGACAACGAGGATCTTCCTATCGATGTTGAAATTCAGAATACTGAGGCTTGCAAGCGCTATGCCTGTGTAAGCATCACCGGTTGTGAGGTGAAGGAAAGTCCTAAGTGGTTGCAGGATAAGCTGAACATCATCGGCTTGCGCCCTATCAACAATATCGTGGATATCACTAACTACATCATGATGGCATACGGCCAGCCATTGCACTGCTTCGATGCAGACATGGTTACCGGTCATAAGATTGTAGTTCGTACCCAGCCAGAGGGCACCAAGTTTGTTACTCTCGATGGCGAGGAGCATACCTTGGGTGAGC
Organism: Segatella copri; assembly: GCF_024330485.1. GTDB lineage: Bacteria > Bacteroidota > Bacteroidia > Bacteroidales > Bacteroidaceae > Prevotella > Prevotella copri_L. The sequence goes on from NZ_JANDWX010000001.1 coordinate 330,005, forward strand.
ACGACCTGAGCATCTGCAATGCTGAGGAGCCTATGTGTATCGCCGGTATCTTCGGCGGTAAGGGCTCTGGTACTTACGAGACAACCAAGGATGTAGTCTTGGAGAGTGCTTACTTCCATCCTACATGGATCCGCAAGAGCGCTCGCCGTCATGGTTTGAGTACAGATGCCAGCTACCGTTTTGAGCGTGGTGTAGATCCAAACGGACAGATTTATGCATTGAAACAGGCTGCCATCCTCTGCAAGCAGTTGGCTGGCGGTAAGATTTCCATGCAGATCAAGGATGTATATCCAGAGCCAATACAGGATTTCCCAGTTCGTCTGAACTATGAGTATGCGCATCGCCTCATCGGTAAGGAGATTGGTGCTGAGACCATCAAAAACATTGCCACATCTCTCGAGATGAAGATTGTGAAGGAGGATGCTGAGGGCATCGACCTCCTGGTTCCTGCTTATCGTGTAGACGTTCAGCGTCCTTGCGACGTAGTAGAGGATATTCTCCGTATCTACGGATATAATAATGTGGAGATTCCAACCCAGTTGAAGAGCTCCCTGACTGTTCAGGGCGATGAGGACAAGGCTTATCACAGCCAGAACCTCGTGGCTGAGCAGCTGGTAGGCGAGGGCTTCATGGAGATTCTCAACAACTCTCTGAGCAAGGCTAGCTACTATACCGACTTCGACCTCAACAAGTATCCTAACGAGACAACCGTGAAGGTGATGAACCCATTGAGTGCTGATCTCGGTGTGATGCGCCAGACGATGCTGTTCGGTGGTTTGGAGAGCGTGGTTCGCAACATCAACCATAAGAGCCAGAACCTGAAGTTCTTCGAGGTGGGTAACACCTATATATATAATAAGGAGAAATGGAGCGAGGAGAGTCCTATCAAGGCTTACTCTCAGGAGGCTCACATGTCACTCTTCATCACCGGTAAGCGCGTAGAGGGCAGTTGGGCTCATGCTGATGAGCAGAGCAATATCTACGAGTTGAAGGCTGTGGTAGAGAATGTTCTCCGCCGTGTAGGTATGCCACAGAACAACGTGGTTATCAAGCACAGCGACAATAACATCTTCTCTAAGGGCGTAAGTTACGAGACCCGTGCCGGAAAGGTATTGGTAGAACTGGGTATCCTGAGCCTGAAGTTGAAGAAAGCATTCGATATTGAGCAGGATGTATTCTATGCTGATATCCACTGGGATAACCTGATGAAGGCAGTGAAGAAGGTGAACCTTACTTACACCGACATCAGCAAGTATCCTTCAGTGAGCCGCGACCTTGCATTGCTCGTAGACAAGAATGTAGAGTTCGCTCAGATTGAGCAGATTGCCCACCAGACAGAGAAGAAACTTCTGAAGAGCGTGGTACTCTTCGATGTTTATGAGGGTGAGCATTTGCCAGAGGGCAAGAAGAGTTATGCCGTTAACTTCATCCTGCAGGATGAGGAGAAGACTCTGAATGACAAGCAGATAGATGCTATCATGAAGAAGCTCATAGCCAACCTTACAAGCAAGCTCAATGCAGAATTGAGATAATGCAGAAGGTGCTCAGTGCAGAATTAAGATAATATTATAAACAAACGATAAACATTTAAAATTTTATTCCAATGGGAAGAGCATTTGAATATCGTAAAGCTACAAAGCTGAAAAGATGGGGCCACATGGCCAAGACATTTACTAAGTTGGGTAAGCAGATTGCTATTGCTGTGAAGGCAGGCGGTCCAGAACCAGAGAACAACCCATCATTGCGTGCTATCATCGCTAACTGTAAGCGTGAGAACATGCCTAAGGATAACATCGCTCGTGCCATCAAGAACGCTTGTGGCAAGGATACCAGCGATTACAAGGAAGTAACATACGAGGGATATGGCCCTCACGGAGTGGCTGTCTTCGTTGATACTCTGACAGACAACACTACACGTACTGTTGCTGACGTTCGTTCTATCTTCAACAAGTTCAGCGGAAACTTGGGTACAACAGGTTCTCTGTCTTTCCTCTTCGACCACAAGGCTGTGTTCACATTCAAGAAGAAGGAAGGTCTGGATATGGATGAGATGATTCTCGACCTGATCGACTACGGCGTAGAAGATGAGTTTGATGAGGATGAGGAGAACAACGAAATCACAATCTATGGTGCTCCTACAAGCTTCGGTGAGATTCAGAAGCACCTGGAGGCTGAGGGTTTCGAGGTAACTGGTGCTGAGTTCACTTACATCCCTAACGATTTGAAGGATGTAACTCCTGAGGAGCGCGAAACTATCGACAAGATGGTTGAGAAGTTGGAAGAGTTTGACGATGTTCAGACTGTATATACCAACATGAAGCCAGAAATTCCTGCAGACGCAGAATAAGCATTATGTTGCAGCAAGACAAACAGGATAAGTTGCAGAAGGTAACTTATCAGACTCATGGCACCTGCTCAAAATACATCTGCATCAGTATAGATGAAGATGGAAATGTGCAGGATGCCCAGTTCATCGGAGGCTGCGATGGCAATACCAAGGGCGTTTGTGCTTTGATTAAAGGCATGAAGGCAAAGGAGGTCATCGCCCGACTGAAGGGTATCACTTGTGGCAATAAGCCTACAAGCTGTCCAGACCAGTTGGCGACAGCTTTGCAGGAAATGGGATATTAAGAGTATTTTAGGCACGGATTACTATAGTGATCCGTGCCTTTTCTACTACTTGTAATCCGTGTCTTTTCTAATACTTAAAGATATCATCCAGCAACACCTCCTTCGGGTTCTTAGCCGAATGATATACGAAACGGAAGGTGAAATGCTCTTCCTTATATTTCTTCAGACCAGGGTTGTTGTCCAGGGCTTCCTTCTGAATCTTATGGAGTTTACCCTTGTTGGCATCAATCGCCTTCTTGTTATCTGCCTTGTTTCTCAAAGAGATATAGTACGTATATATCTTCTTGGTTTTATCAAATGCAGCACTGTCAGTCCTGGCATCGTTGACGTATGGAGTAGGACAGTATTTTTCTGTATATTCCTTGGCTTCACGAGCCGCTTTGTCCTCCAGACTTTCTGTACAAGAAACGAGCAAAGAAGCAAAAATACCGATGTAAATCAACTTTTTCTTCATGATTTTTCTATTTTTTATCTAAAAATCTCTATTATTTTCAATATTTTGTGCAAAGATACGAAAAAAAATACTATCTTTGCACTCTAAAGAGAGAAAATTATATGGAGAATATAAATAAAATAAGAAATTTCTGCATTATTGCACATATAGACCATGGTAAAAGTACCTTGGCAGACCGACTTCTGGAGAAGACTCAGACCATCAAGATTACTGAAGGTCAGATGCTTGATGATATGGATTTGGAAAGAGAACGTGGTATCACAATCAAGAGTCACGCTATCCAAATGGAATATAAGGCAAAGGATGGACAGACCTATATCCTGAATCTTATTGATACTCCGGGACACGTTGACTTCTCATACGAAGTTTCCCGTTCCATCGCTGCTTGCGAGGGAGCACTGCTGGTTGTTGACGCAACTCAAGGCGTTCAGGCACAGACCATTTCAAACCTCTATATGGCTATCGAGCACGACCTGGAGATTATTCCGGTAATCAATAAGATAGATATGCCTTCAGCTATGCCTGATGAGGTAGAAGACGAAATTGTAGACCTGATCGGTTGTAAGCATGAGGATATTCTCCGTGCTTCAGGTAAGACCGGTGAGGGTGTAGAAGATATACTGGAAGCTGTTGTTAATCGTGTTCCTGCTCCGGTAGGAGACGAGAAGGCACCGCTTCAGGCTTTGATTTTCGACTCTGTATTCAACTCTTTCCGCGGCATCATCGCCTATTTCAAGATAGAGAATGGCGTGATCCGTAAGGGAGATAAGGTGAAGTTCTTCAATACCGGCATGGAATATGATGCTGATGAAATCGGTGTATTGAAGATGGATATGATTCCACGCCAGGAATTGGGTACCGGTGAGGTAGGTTATATCATCTCGGGTATCAAGAATGCTACCGAGGTAAAGGTGGGTGATACCATTACCCATATTGCCCGTCCTTGTGACAAGGCGATTGCGGGTTTCCAGGAAGTGAAACCTATGGTCTTTGCCGGTGTTTATCCTATCGATCCTAGCGATTACGAGAATCTGCGTGCATCGCTCGAAAAACTGCAGCTCAATGATGCTTCATTGACTTTCTCGCCAGAGAGTTCTGTGGCTTTGGGCTTCGGTTTCCGTTGCGGATTCCTCGGATTGCTCCACATGGAAATCGTACAGGAGAGACTGGACCGTGAGTTTAATATGGATGTCATCACTACCGTACCTAACGTATCTTATATGGTATACGACAAGCAGGGCGGTGTGAAAGAGGTTCACAATCCTTCCGGATTGCCAGACCCAACACTGATAGACCATATTGAGGAACCATATATCCGGGCAACCATCATTACGGCAACCAATTATATTGGACCTATCATGAAACTCTGTCTGGATAAACGAGGCGAACTCATCAACCAGGAATATGTGAGTGGAAACCGTGTAGAACTCCACTTCATGTTGCCGTTGGGAGAAATCGTCATCGACTTCTATGATAAGCTGAAGAGTATCTCCAAGGGATATGCTTCGTTCGACTATCATATCGATTCATTCCGTCATTCCGACCTGGTGAAGCTCGATATCCTGTTGAATGGAGAGCCTGTAGATGCTTTGAGTACTTTGACTCACCGCGATAACTCTGTGAGCTTTGGTCGCAGAATGTGCGAGAAGTTGAAGGACCTCATACCTCGTCAGCAGTTCGATATTGCTATCCAGGCAGCTATCGGTGCCAAGATTGTGGCACGTGAGACTGTTAAGCAGGTGCGCAAGGATGTTACCGCCAAATGTTATGGTGGTGACGTGAGTCGTAAGCGCAAGTTGCTTGAGAAGCAGAAGAAGGGTAAGAAGCGCATGAAGCAGATTGGTAATGTGGAAGTTCCACAGAAAGCCTTCCTTGCTGTGCTCAAACTCGACTAATGATTTAATATAAGTATAATGGAAAAGGAGGTTAAGTATTATGGCAGACTTTAAAGTAATTACCCCTAAGCGTGATATTGCGCGCGAGCTGGCGCGTAAATATAGTACGATGACTCATGATGAGCTCGATGTGGTGGAAGATATCCTTGAGCCTATCAAGTATGGCAAGGGCGAGCTGATCTTGCCTGAAGGTGAACAGTGCATGGGTATCTCGTACATCGAGAAGGGATTGGTACGCCAATTTTACTTTAAGAATGGCAAGGAGGTGACCGAGCATCTGGGTGTGGACCATACCATCTTTATGTGCATTGAGAGCCTCTTTAAGGAAGAGCCTACCCACCTGCAGGTGGAAGCTTTGGAGCCTACGCTGGTGTATATGCTACCGAAGAAGAAACTGGAGGCGGCTGCTATGCGTAATGTCAATATCCAGATGCTTTATCGTAAAATACTGGAAGAGAGTTTGATTCAGTCTCAGATTCATGCCGATCTGATGCGATTTGAGTCGGCACCTAATAAATATAAGCGCCTGTGCGAAATGAACCCACAGGTGGTTCTGCGTGCTCCGCTCACCTATATCGCAAGTTATCTGCAGATGACTCCGGAAACGCTGTCCAGAATCCGCTCGAATACTTTATTATAATTTATAAAAAATGGTGTGACTTCAAAACCGAAGTCACACCATTTCTTTTTGTATCTTTTGATTCTATCAAATGAAACTTTCTTTATTCTGCCGTATAGAGGAATCGCTTGATACTCTTCTTAGGAGTCTTTTCAAACTCATCTTCATGTATACGTATTTCTGATACTTTGCTGTAAGCAGGAATCATGGTGTTGAGCTCCTGGCGGTTCTGCTCCATGACATCTGTCAGTTCTTTGGTACCGAGGTTCAGGGTCTGAGCTTCATCATAGTCTGGGTGAACCAGAGCAATGAGCTTGTCGCCCTTCTGTACAACCACGCTTTCCGCTACCAGAGCCAAAGAGTTGAGCTTATCCTCAATCTCCTCAGGGTAGATATTCTGACCGTTTGCGCCGAGCAGCATATTCTTGCTACGACCCTTGATGAAGACGTTGCCGTCACCATCCATGGTTCCGAGGTCGCCTGTATGATACCATCCGTTCTCGTCGATTGTCTGCTTGGTAGCTTCCTCATTCTTATAGTAACCCAACATTACGTTAGGACCCTTGGCAAGGATTTCGCCTGGTACATTCTCAGGATCAGGACTGTCGATGCGGACCATCATGTGGAGGGCAGCCTTACCGCAAGAGCCCGGTACGAAGTTCTTGTAATCCTCGTAGCAGATGATAGGGGCACATTCTGTTGCGCCATATCCCACGGTATATTTGAAACCTACGCTATGGAGGAAACTTTCCACTTCCTGGTTGAAGGCTGCACCACCGATAATCACCTCGTAGAAGTTGCCACCGAAGGCATTGGATACCTGGTCGCATATCTTCTCCTTCACCTTCTTGCTGATTACAGGCATGTGGAGCAGCATACGCATGCGGTTGTTCTGGATCTTAGGGAATACCTTCTTGCGGATAATCTTCTCGATAACCAGAGGTACAGCTATGATGACGGCTGGCTTGATGCGGCCGAATGCCTCGGCGATGATGGCTGGACTAGGGATGCGGGTGAGATAGAAGACGTGGCAGCCCTTGATGAATTCGAAGATAAATTCAAACGCCATGCCGTACATGTGGGCCATCGGCAGGATACTGATGACAGAATCTCCCGGCTTAATCTTCTTACCCAATACGTCCTCAGCGAAATCTGCATTACCCCAGAGTGCACGGTATGGAACCATTACTCCCTTGGAGAAACCGGTTGTTCCGCTGGTATAATTGATCATAGCCAACTCATCCGGATTCTGGTCCATATAGTAGTTGACATGGTTCTTGCGGAAGTACTTTGGATACTTGATACCGAACATCTCGTTGAGGTGTTCGCGCGCATAAGTCAACTTGTCGGTACGGGAAACGACAAGTGAATAATCCGGTATATAGATGATGCCTTCAAGCCCCGGCATCTTCGTTGCATCAATCTGTGTAGCTACAACATCACCCACAAAGAGCAGTTTGGCATCGCTGTGGTTTACTATGTTGTGAATCTGGTCTGGCATGAATTCATGCAGGATAGGTACGGCAATGGCACCATAGGTAAGGGTAGCAAGGAATGCTACAGCCCAGTTTGCGCTATTTCGACCGCAAAGTGCTATCTTGTCGCCCTTTACTACACCAGAATTCTCAAACATGATGTGTAGCTTCTCAATTTTGCGTGCTACATCATGGTACTGCAAGGTTGCTCCCTTGTAGTCTGTCAGAGCATCCATATCCCAATGGTCTACGATGCTCTTTTGGATGAGTGCGTTAAAGCTTGGAATCTCCATATTCTTGTTATTTAACGATTTGCTTTTTTATATTTTTCTCGTACTGAAGTCCGTTTGCTGATGATAGACCTTATCTGCTGATGGTCTGTCAGCAGATAGGGCCTGTCTCTAGATTGCGTTCTGATAGAGGTAACGCTTGATAGACTTCTTGGCTGTCTTTTCAAATTCCTGATTATGAAGTTTGATGCGTGACACCTTTGCGAAGCTAGGTATCTGCATGTTCAGTTCCTTGCGGTTCTGCTCCATGATGTTCTCCAGGTCTTCGTCTGTAAAGCCGAGGTTGTTAACTTCTTCCATATCCGGATGAACCAGAGCTACCAGCTTGTCATCGCTCTGTATTACGATGCTCTCGTTGACCATAGCCATGGAGTTGAGCTTGTCCTCAATCTCTTCCGGATAGATGTTCTGTCCGTTAGGTCCCAGCAGCATGTTCTTGCTTCTGCCTCTTACGAAGATATGTCCGTCGGCGGCCATCGTTGCCAGGTCGCCTGTATGGAACCATCCGTCTTTATCTATTACGGCATCTGTTGCCTCCTGGTTCTTGTAATAGCCCTTCATCACATTGATGCCGCGGCAAACCAGTTCACCGGCTACGTTCTCCGGGTCATCGCTCAAAACCTTTACCTCCATGTGCTTCACGGCAACACCACAGCTTCCTGCCACATAATTGTCCTGATGGGCAAAGGTGATAAGTGGAGCAGTCTCAGTGGTACCATATCCCATGGCGATAGGGAAACCTACGCTGATGAAGAAGTTCTCTATCTCCTTGTTGAGCGGAGCACCACCCACAACAACCTCGCAAGGACGTTCGCCAAACTTTCTCAATACAAACTCGCGAACCTTCTCCTTGATGCGCTTATTGATGACAGGCATGTTCATCAGCAGTCGTGCACGGTTGGTTTGGATATGTGGGAATACTTCCTTTCTTACAATCTTGTCTACTACAAGCGGCACCGCATAGAGGATGTCTGGCTTGATTTCTGACAACGCCTCTGAGATAAGCGTTGGGCTCGGCAGACGGGTAAGGAAGAAGATATGGTTACCCAATACTATATTGAAGAGAAATTCTGTCATGAGTCCATACATGTGAGCCATCGGAAGGGTAGAAAGGATGTTGCAGTTCTTACCTATATTAGGCTTCACTGAATCGATGAGGTAGTCAAGATTACCCCAAAGTGCTCTGTATGGGAGCATCACACCTTTTGAGAAACCGGTAGTTCCACTGGTATAGTTGATCATTGCCAGTTCTTCAGGATCGTCTACGTGATACTTCACGTGTTCTGGTCTGAAATACTTAGGATATCTGTGTCCGAACATGGCATTGAGGTTCTCGCGCGCATAAGTCAGTTTCTCAGAGCGCGAGATGACAAGCGAATTGTCCGGAAGATAGATGATTCCTTCCAGCGAAGGCATCTCCTCTGGTGTTATCTCTGTAGCTACCACGTCACCAACGAACAGAAGTTTGCTTTCGCTGTGGTTCACGATGTTGTGAATCTGTTCAGGCTTAAATTCGTTCTGTATAGGTACGACAATGGCTCCGTAAGTAATAATGGCCAGGAAGGCTACTGCCCACTGGCTACTATTTCTTCCGCAGACGGCAATCTTGTCGCCCTTCTTTACATCGCTGTTTTCGAACAGGATGTGTAGCTTCTCAATCTTTCTGGCAATATCGTGATATTGGAGGGTTGTGCCCTTGTAATCGGTGAGCGCATCCAGATTCCAATTCTTGATAATGCTGTTCTCAATATACGAGTTAAAACTTGGTATTGAATTCATTGCACAATTTACAAAATTTTGTGCAAAGATAATGAAAATAGTGCACACTGCAAAATAAAATGTGCACTATTTTCAAAAACTATATAAAATAATTAGTTTTTTTCCTTTTTAGTCTACATATTGTGGTGTTATAGACTGTATTTTACTCATATCTCATCGATTTGGCTGGATGGATATGAGAAATCAGGTAGCTTGGTGCTACGAGCATGAAGATGCTTATCAGCAGCGTAGCAATGTTCAGGGCTATGATGGCAAGCCAGTTGAATTCTACCGGAACGGTACTTACATAATAGGTCTGTGCATCGAGTTTGATGATGCCTGTAAAGTACTGGAGGGTAAGAATGCCGAGGGCGATGATGTTGCCCAGAAGCATACCCTTGCCGATGATGAAGACGGCAAACCACAGGAAGGTGTGGCGGATGGTCTTGTTGCGGGCACCCAATGCCTTCATTACGCCTATCATGGAGGTGCGTTCCAGAATGATGATGAGCAGACCGCTGATCATGGTGACGCCGGCTACTATCAGCATCAGACCGAGAATAATCCAGACATTCAGATCCATCAGGCTCAGCCATTGGAAGATGTTTGGATTCAGGTCCTTGATGGTAGAACTGCTGTAGGTTTCTCCATAGTGATCTACCGTGCGGTTCACCTTATTTATAATATAATCTTCAGTCTCGTTGAGCTTGTTGAAGTCGTTTACGGTCAGTTCTGCACCGCTCGCCTGGTCTTCTTCCCATCCGTTCAGTTTCACGGCAGTATAGAGGTCGGTGTATACCATTACCTCATCATACTTCTTCAGGTTGGTCTGATAGATACCCTTGATGGTGAAGCGGCGCATACGCACTCCGTTGCCATCAAAGAAGTAGGCAAAGATGCGTTCTCCCGTCTTCAGCTTCAGCTTATCAGCCATCAGCTGTGAGATGAGAATCTGGTTATGACTCGCTTTATCATCAAACTTAGGGATGCTGCCTTCAATCATGTTCTGATGGATAAAGGTAGAATCGAAATCAGGTCCTACACCTTTGAACATGACGCCCAGGAAATCGCTGTCCGTCTTCAGGATTCCCTCTTTCATGGCAAATTTCTGCACATGTTTTACGCCAGGTATCTTTTTCAGTACGTTGACCATCGAGTCGTTCATGACCACCGGATACTGGTTTTGCTGCTGCAGCGTCATGAAGTCGGCCACCTGTATATGGCTTCCGAATCCTATTACCTTGTCGCGTATGGTATGCTTGAATCCGAGCACTACGCATACCGACATAATCATAATGGCGAGTCCGATAGCAACACCTGCAGTGGCTATATGAATAGCAGGGCGAGAAACTTTACGTTTATCGCCCTGATCGCTATATAATCTCTTTGCTATAAATAGAGGAAAATTCATCTTTGCGGGGAATGTTGAATGTTGAGTGTTGAGTGTTGAGTGTTGAGTGTTGAGTGTTGAATGTTGAGTGTTGAATGTTAAATTAATCTTTGTGTCCGTTAGGCAACTCAACATTCAACACTCAACATTCAACATTGTTATAGTCCTTCGTCTTCCACTCTTCCCGGATAAGCCTCAAGTGCCTTACCCAGAACCACCAGAGCACGCTCCAGATCGTGTTTCTTCAAGACGTAAGCTACACGAACCTGATTGTGGCCGGCTCCCGGAGTCGTATAGAAACCAGAGGCTGGAGCCATCATGATGGTTTCGCCCTCATAGTTGAATTCCTCCAGACACCAGCGGCAGAACTTTTCAGAATCATCGATAGGCAGTTTGGCTACGGTATAGAAGGCTCCCATAGGAATAGGAGAGTATACGCCCGGAATACGGTTCAATCCGTCTATCAGGCACTTACGGCGCTCTACATACTCATCGTATACATCGCGGTAGTACTCTTCAGGAGCATCCAGAGAAGCTTCGGCTACAATCTGACCGATCAGTGGAGGAGAGAGACGGGCCTGGCAGAACTTCATCACCGCCTTGCGGATTTCTGCATTCTTGGTGATGAGGGCTCCTACACGGATACCGCACTCACTGTAACGCTTCGAAACAGAATCGATGAGAACCGTGTTCTGCTCGATGCCTTCCAGGTGCATCGCACTGATATAAGGACTGCCGGTATAGATATACTCACGGTAAACCTCATCAGAGAAGAGATAGAGGTCGTACTTCTTCACCAGGTCACGAATCTGATTCATCTCTCTGCGGGTATAGAGATAGCCCGTAGGGTTGTTAGGGTTGCAGATCAGAATGGCACGGGTGCGCTCATTGATCAGCTCCTCAAACTTCTCTACCTTAGGCAGGGAGAAACCTTCTTCTATCGTTGTGGCGATGGTACGGATCTTGGCACCCGCAGAGATGGCAAACGCCATATAGTTAGCGTAAGCAGGTTCTGGTACGATAATCTCGTCGCCAGGGTTGAGGCAGCTCATGAAAGAGAAGAGTACAGCCTCAGAACCTCCCGATGTGATGATGATATCATCGGCAGTTACGTTGATGTTGAATTTCTTATAGTAATCTACAAGCTTCTCGCGATAGCTGAGATAGCCCTGACTTGGAGAATACTCCAAGACCGTGCGGTCTATATGCTTCAAGGCATCTAGGCCACATTGAGGAGTTGGAAGGTCAGGCTGACCGATGTTGAGGTGATATACCTTTACTCCACGTTTTTTTGCTGCGGCAGCCAGAGGAGCCAACTTTCTGATAGGTGACTCTGGCATTTCAAGACCGCGTACAGATATTTCTGGCATCTTAAAATATTGTTTCTTTCTATTAATTATCCGTGTCGAAAATTGAATTCTATGACCTTCTGGTCTTTTCAATTTACGCTATTCGGCTGCAAAGATAAGAAAATTAGATGAGAATTGAGAATAACTTTCGGTTAAATTTTATTTTTTGATTAAAAACTCTTTAAATATGTCGCTCTTTGCTTTCTTTTTTATAACTTTGCACTTAATTTCAAGAAATGTTATAAGATTATACGAATTAATTAAAATAAGTAAGAAGAAAAAATATGAGAAGTAGAACAAGTACATGGTTTGAGACCAAAGTGAAATATCAGAAGACAATGGAGGATGGTTCAGAAAAGGTTGTTTCTGAAGCATACGTAGTAGATGCTTTGAGCTTTACCGAGGCTGAGAGCGCCATCATTGATGAGATGTCGGTTTATGTAAGCGGCGAGTTGAAGGTGAGCGGTATCGGCAAGGCTGGCTACGGCGAAATCTTCTTCAGCGATGTGGATGATGATGATAAGTGGTATAAGGCTAAACTCCAGTTCATCACAATTGATGAGAAGAGTGAGAAGGAGAAGCGCAGCAATGTTACTTATCTTGTTCAGGCTAAGTCTCTCGCCCGTGCCCTCCGTTATATTGATGAGGTGATGGGCAAGACCATGATAGATTATGATGTGATTGGTTTGAACGAAACCAAACTGATGGATGTATTCGAGCACCATGCTCCTAACGAGAAGAAAGAGGAGAAGAATGATGTGCCTGAATACGAGGAGAAATAAATTAATGTTGAGTGTTGAATGTTGAGTTGCCTAACGGGACACAAAGGTTAATTCAACATTCAACACTCAACATTTAACATTCAACATTTAACATTCAAGATATGGACTATGATGTAAAAGGAAATCTCCATGAGGTGCTGGGCAGCTTGCCTGCCGGCGTCCGTCTCGTTGCCATCAGCAAGTTCCATCCCAACGAGTATATCGAGGAGGCTTATGCTGAAGGACAGCGTATCTTCGGCGAGAGTCATGAGCAGGAACTCGCCAAGAAGGTGGCTTCGCTGCCTGAGGACATCGAGTGGCATTTCATCGGTCATCTGCAGACCAATAAGGTGAAGTATATCGCACCTTATATCTCGATGATTGAATCGGTAGACAGTCTGAAACTTCTCAAGGAGATTGAGAAGCAGGCTGCCAAGCACAATCGTGTGGTGAAGGTTCTTCTGGAACTTCATCTGGCTGAGGAAGATACCAAATCGGGTCTTTCTCTTGATGCTTGCCGCGAACTCCTGGAGGCAGGCGAATGGCGGGAGATGAAGCATGTGCAGATTTGTGGCATCATGATGATGGCTTCTAATACAGACGATGAGCAGCAGATTGCTCAGGAGTTTGATGAGGCTGCCCGGTTCTTTGATGAGATAAAGACCAGATATTTTGCTGATGATGATGCTTTCTGCGAGCGTAGCTGGGGTATGAGTCACGATTATCATATTGCCGTCAAGCACGGCAGCACGATGGTTCGTGTAGGTACCACCATCTTCGGTCCTAGAATATATTAAAATAATAAGAGGGTGTGTCATAAAACATGACACACCCTCATTGTTTATATATTAGTATATTATCTTCTGTCCCTTATTGGTGATGTAAATCTTGCCCTTTTGTGGAACGGAAATCTTTCTGCCTTCCAGATCAAAATAGGCTGTCGGTCTGTTTTTACCGATGATGACCGAAGAGATTCCGGTAGGAGAGAAGTTCTTGAGATAATCGAAGGTTACCAGACCGGTTGCTTCATCCTTTGTGATGTTGTAGAGCGGATGACTCGTATCAACACTGTTGTTCAGGGTGATACTGGTCAGACTGTACACCTCATACTCTGTAGCAGAGCCCGCCTTGTAGGTCGGGAACGGGTCGTTCTGAAGACTCGTTATGATATCAGCATCGCTAACTTTCTTATTATAGCTGTTGTATACCATTCCGTCTGCAGGAACAATCATGACCCTTGGCTTACCTGTCGTGTTGTTGGGATTATCAAACAGATTAACCGATGACAAATCATCGTAGTCGATGCGCCATACCAGCAATCCGTAACCCATAGCCTCCTTGTACCATCCCTCGTTTCTGATATTCTGCAGCAGCAGGTATTCGCCCTGGCTGTTGGCTATAATCTTGTATGCATCCGATGCCTTGTCGTAAGGTTCCAGCTTTATCTGCTGAGCCTCGGTATCAGAAAGGAGGGTAGGCTGTTTCCATCCTACGATGCTCTTCTCCCATGGTGAATAAGGGATAGGCTGGTAGCCGTCAGCCTGATAATTGCCCATATCCATAACGTCCCAATATTCAGGACTCTGGTTATGGTTTGTGATACCATTGGTAGGATAGATGTCTGGCAAACCGAGGGTATGCGAAAATTCATGGCAGAAGAGACCGATACCATTGATGTAGTATTTGCCGTCTTGGGTATCTTCAGGCTTATTGTTCAGCTCGTTGTTAATGCCGAACCGGCGTACTTTTTTCCCGTCATAGGTTCCCAGTCCTTCTACGGTACCCGATTTCGGCCAGAGGCAATCGCTTGAATTACCTGAGATGCTTTCAGAATAGCCGGCATAGATTACATATACGAGGTCTACATATCCGTCGCTGTCGCTGTCGTAATCGGCAAAGTTAACCTTGGCGTCTACCTGCTGGCAGGCTTCCTTAATCATCTGAGGATAGTTGGTGTCACTGCCGTCGCCACTTCCGTTCTTGCCATAATAAGCAGAATTCTTGCTTATCGTAACAGGACCCACTACATCAAACTGTGGTATAAACTGGTTATCGCTCATGTCAGCGAAATACTGCTGTACGCTGCCGTAGTTCTGGCAGTAAGTCTCGTTGGTGATAAACACTTCTTTATCAGCCTCAGGCATAGCTTCTCCCTTCTTTCCGTTGAGGTAATGGTTGAATGTAGCAACCGGATCCTTACTCTTGAACTTCACATCCTGAAACTGCACCAGGAGTACCAATGCCTTCGGACTTCCCTTATGAGGGAAATAGCTTGGTCTCACGGTTCCTATTTCTGATGCTCTTGTGATATTCTCTGAAGAGAAAGTACGGGTCTTTCGGGTGTTCAGCTCTTCAGCAGTTATCTTTTCGTATTTTCCGTCTTGGGTTTCCTGCAGGGGCGTACCGTCCAGCAGCATGTAGTAGTGGAAGGTTTCGTCGCCATGCAGGGTAGCACATGCTACGGTTCCATCAGCCAGCATAATCTTGGCGATGCCCGGTTTAGCCTTTACGGCATAGAGATTGGCGATGCCCAGGAAGGCGAGCGCCAGAGAGATGATTGTCTTCTTCATAAACAGTTAGGGTAGATGGGGGATTATTTGTAAAAGTATTGTCCTTTCTTCTGAGTCTGGTGACCAAACTCGATGGCGTGATGCGGACAATGGTGATAGCAGGTAAAGCAGGTGAGGCAATCCTTGTGATGCAGCCATTCCGGATATTCTCCATGACCGCCCTTGATATCGCCTACAGGACAGACGTTGGCACAGATGCCACACTTCACGCACTTGTCTTTCTCCACATGAAACCGCTTGTCGGTGATGAGCACCTTCTCAAAGAATCCGCCCACAACCTTGGTGAAGAACCAGGGGATAGGACCTTTTACCAGACGGTTCACGCCCTCTTTCCTGTCGAATATCTCTTCGCAGATAACCGCCAGTTCCTGTGCCGATTTCGATTTCTTACGAACTTCGCGTTCCTTCGGATCAACATCCATGAAAGGAAGTCCTACATAAGATTCCGGCATGATGAGTGAGTAGGAAGCAGAAACCTCCGTGATGCCCAATGCCTGAAGCGATGCATTCAGCGCAATCGTATCGTTGAGGTTTTCGATGGTGAGTCCGATGCTGTCGCCTGCAGTACAGACGCAATAGGCGAAAGGATGTTTCCTGAACGTCTCCTTGTCTTCAGCAGTAGCATCAGGAGTTTCTCGCCGTATCTTCATCTTCCTGATAAACTCCCTTACAAGGCGTGGAACTCTCCAGCCATGTACGGGGAAAACGAATCCGAGCCGTTCATTCTCTTTCAGAATAAACGGCTCGGCTATATTGTGGCTTGAATCATCCGCCCGCATATAAGGGGCGATAGGAATCAAGTCTTCGTGTGTAGCCGCTGCCAGTCTGGCTGCTGCCCACTTGGTATTTCCTGTTCCTGAGAAATAGAAAATCATGCTTACTTTTAAATATGTATTGAGCTAGATTATTTCTTTTCTGTCATAACACCTTCTATATAGAGACGTGACATTTCTACATTGCCGTTAGAACGGATGGTGATGCTCTTCTTGAAATGACCAGGGAACATGCCCTTGCCGTTATAGGTAACACTAATCTGTCCCTTCTCGCCTGGAGCGATAGGCTTCTTGGTGTAAGAAGGTACGGTGCAGCCGCAGCTGGCAATAGCCTGGTTGATAATCAAAGGCTTGTTGCCTACATTGGTGAAGGTAAAGGTAGCCTTCTGTACCGGATTTGACTCTTCGAACGAACCGAAGTTGTGTATCAGTTTGTCGAACTTAATCTCTGCCTGAGCAGATGCAGTAGCTACAAGAGCCACCAGCATAGTGAGTGTCAATATGATTCTTTTCATCTTCATATCCTTTCTTCTTTTTTATATTTCCTCTTTAATTTGTTTCTTATTTTTATTTAATTCGATGCAAAAGTACATATAAAGTTTAGTATTACGTTACTTTTTTACATTATTTAACCGAACTTTCGCAAGTTTTGTCCTACACGCCCTGAAAGGGCAGAAGCTCCTAGCCCAGGGCATCGCCCTGGGTAATCATGGACGCAAGTTTGTCGCCCTGAAAGGGCAAAAGCTTTAAAATACCGGGCAATAAACAAAGCTTTTGCCCTTTCTAACGCTTTCTGAAATAAAGGAGACAAAAAATCCCCCAACCTTAATCACTTAAGATTGGGGGAGAGAGTAGAAAAAATAATAAAGTATGAACAATATCAACTGAATAGAGGGCTAAATGTGGAAATTGATTTCATTCAGCCAAGCCTGAACACTGAAGCAGGGACAGGACTTGTGGACGTTCGGGAGATCACGATGACCTAGGATCTCGGCTTCGGGATAATCTGCGCACAGACTCGTCAGGAGATTCTGGAGCGACTGCTTCTGAGCCTTCGTACGGGTATCTGCCGGATTGCCGTCGGCGTCGAGACCGCCTTCGTAACAGATGCCGATACTGTGTGCATTGAAATGGCGGGCGTGGGCGCCGATTTCTGACTCGGGACGTCCGGGGTAGATGACGCCGTCTTTCGTGATGTAATAGTGATAACCGATGCTGCGGAAACCACGGGCTAAATGACAGGCTTCGAGCTTTTCGAAGGTGAAGTCCTGCGTGACGCGGGTGGCAGAACAGTGAATGACAATAAGTGATATTTTTCTTGTGTTTTTCATAGTGCTGAATCTTTAAAGGGTTGATACTACTGGCAGCTCTGCACACAAAAGGCAGAGGCTACGGCGGTGAGAACGGTAATGACGAAATTCAGAATTTTCTTGAGTGTTTCTTTTTTCATTTTCATTTGATTTTTAAGGTTAATAAATGGATTGGGGGTTCGGATTTCCTATATCCGGGCGATATTGGAGAAGGAAGGCTGACAGGATGAGCAGATGGGCTTGATAGCGCGTGTTTCAATGATGCTTGCTATATTGATGGATAGCCGGGGGTGCTATAGCCGAATCCCGGACTGCATCCTGTCTAAAACCTTCTTTCTTCATCTACTGGCGATGGGGTTACTCCAGGCCGTCGCTACCATCGGAGCCGCTGCTCCCGGTGTTGCCTGATCCGCCAGTCTGGGTTGAGTCGCCGCCCTGGTTTGTGCCGCCACCCTGGGTAGTATCGCCTGTGTTGTCCTTACCGCCGTCTGGTGGAGTAATATCTCCTGTTACGGCTGTGGCCTTCTTCAGGGATACATCGAGGTTCAGACTGTTTGCCTTGAACTCACCGGTGCCACGGGCACGGAGCTTCAGTCCGGCAATGTTCTTGGTGATGCTGAATTCCTTCTCGGAGGCAGCACCTTCCTTGTTCTTGATGCCAATGCTGAAAATGGCGAGGTCGGGAATCTTCACGGCGATACCCTGCAGAACCAGTTCTCTTACGCAGCTCACCATGTCGGTGAGCATACCCTTGATGGCTCCCTTTGAGAACGGGGTGTTGTGACTTTCCATGTGCTCTGCGAGTTCATCAAGACCATAGGTCTGGGTGATTACAGGGTAGGCGAAAAACTTGCCGTAAGCGGCGCTCAACTTCTCGTTGACATACTTCTTTAATGTGTACAAAATCATAGTGTCTTCATTTTTAAGGTTAATAAATTGTGTTTGTGTAGTAGGGGGCGCTGCGCATTGCCTCTTGGTGGTATGAGATGTTATCTCTGAACCACAATGCAAAGATACGAAATCGGTGAGGGGTCAACTCACAGTTGCTCATACTTGCTCATGTTTTATCATACTTTTTCATAGATTCTTTTTTTTTTCTAGAGTTTATAAGCCCACTGAACTTTCGCAAGTAAGCTCCACACGCTCTTTTGGGCCTTCAGCCCGTACTTGAACCACATGCGAAAGTTCAATCAATTATTTGCATGTTTTCGTAAATGTTTTGAGAATATTTTACCTTTTTCTGAAATTATTTTCGTACTTTTGCAAGCGTATTTCAGATTTGCTGAAAGTGGATGTAAACGATTTGTTGAACAAAGAATGTATCAAAGAATGATGAACGATATATTGAAACAGATAAAGGCTGGCGAGGTGTCGGGTGTGCAGTTCAAGGAACGCATTCTCGACAAATACGATATTGCCTGTGAGTTAGTGGCGTTCAGTAATTCACATGGTGGCAAATTGGTAGTTGGTATAAAGGATAAGACCGGAGAAACCAATGCCTTGTCATATTCTGAGGTACAAAAAACAACCAACTTGTTGAGTGACATTGCTTCAGAAAACGTAGTGCCATCCATTCTGATAAAGATAGATACTATAGAAGTTGAGGATGGAAACTTGGTTGTTGCTATTGTGAAGGAAGGACTCAACAAGCCTTATCATGACAACAAGGGAATCGTATGGGTGAAGAATGGTGCCGACAAGCGTAAAGTGTTCGATAATGCAGAACTTGCAGAAATGATGACCGACTGCGGTAGTTTTGCACCAGACGAGGCTGGTGTTAGGGATGCAACTGTCAACGACCTTGATGCAACGACCATCAAGCAGTTTTTGGGCAACCGTTTTGATAGAGTGTTGGAAAAGAAAGGCTTGACAGGTGACGTTTTTAATGAAGCATCACTTGATATGATATGCTCTGCCATCGCTAAGGGGCATGACTGTGAGAAGATACTTCGCAATCTGCGATTTATCCGTCCTGATGGTTCACTGACCGTTGCTGCCATGCTTCTGTTTGGCAAATACACCCAGCGCTGGATGCCAATGATGACAGCCAAGTGTATTTGTTTTGCAGGCAACAGTGTCGGCAGCAAGATATTCCGTGACAAGGTGAATGATGCGGATATGGAGGGAAACCTGCTTCATCAATATGACACGATCATGGATTTCTTCACTCGTAATCTGCATAATGTGCAGGTTGGAGATGAATTCAACAGCATGGGTAAGTTGGAAATACCTTACACAAGCTTGGTTGAGTTCACGGTAAACAGCCTTGTACATCGCTCGTTGAACATGAAAGCCCCTGTTCGCATTTTCATTTTCGACAATCGTGTTGAGATTCACAGTCCTGGTGCATTGCCTAACGGACTCACTATTGATGACATCAAGGCAGGAACCTCTATGCCTCGCAATATGTTCCTTTTTAACAATGCTATATACTTGCTGCCATACACTGGTGTTGGTAGCGGCATCACTCGTGCACTGGACGAAGATATCAATGTCACGTTTATGAATAATGACAAGGCACAGGAATTTGTCATCACGGTTTGGAGAGAAGAAAGTAACCAAGTCGAGGGGGAAAGTAACCAAGTCGGTAACCAAGTCGAAGAAAAAAGTAACCAAGTCCAAGACTCTGACACTCGACTTAGACACTCTGGCACCGACTTAGACACTTCCGAGAACGACTTAGACACTCGACTTAGACACTTTGGCACCGACTTAGACACTTCCGAGAACGACTTAGACACTCGACTTAGACACTCTGACACTCCAAAAGTGTCATTGTCTAACAAGCAAAGGGACATAGTAAATTTCTGTTCTGTTCCTCGAACCACCAAAGAGATACTTGACAGAATTGGAGTCAGCATGCATTCCAAGAACCGTGAGCGTTACATCACCTCCCTTGTTGCAGCAGGATATTTGCAGATGACCAACCCTGAAAATCCTACGGCAAGCAACCAGAAATACAAGAAAGTAACAATAAAATAGTAAGAATGATAGACTCTTTATATTTCCTTCAGTTCGCATGTTTCATCTTCATGCTCATCAATGCCCTTATCCTCGGCATCACCCACCTGCACATGAAGTGGACCAACCGACGCTATGAGTGGTCACGCTGGCTGATACTTGCAGGTATGATGGGACTTGCCATACAATATCTCTTGCAGATGCGCTTGGGTTTTCGTGCGAAAAGCGATGACTTGGGAGCTATTTTCAACATTCTTGTCTATACCCCATGCATCACCACTATCGCCATGGGCATATACAACATTGAGGCGACCCATGCCAACCGCCGAAAGATGAACATCGTCTGCGCTTGCATTTATGCCGCCATCATAGCAGTTTTCTGCATAGGCTACAGCAATAGCGGAAGTCTTAACATTGGCAACTGGCTCTATGCGATGCTCGTATTGTTCGGCACAAACGTAGCGTATTGCATCTATATGATTATGATTGAGATGCGGAAACGCAAGAAAATGTTAGAGCTGATGACAGGTGGCGACATGCTGCCCTACGTGCGATATGCCCGAGCCAGTGTCTTCGCCCTGTTCTTCTCTACCCTTACCATGCCTTTCGTCATCCTCTCTACCACCTTATTATATATAATAGGTCCGTTGGCTCTGCTCACTATCCTTTTCTTCAACCTGAGTTTCGTGGCATTGGGCTACAATTACGTTCCTACCGAGGAACTCTTGGATAAGGAGGAAGAAGAAAGCGCAGCCATAGCAGATGAAGAAACTGAAAATGGGGGAGCATCTTTGGAAAGCTCCGATGTGCAGAATGCAGAGTCTGCCGATAGTAAAGAAAACTTACAGCCAGTTTCTCAGGAGCGTCAGATGTTCATCAAGGAGAAGCTCGACAAGTGGTGTGCTGATTTGGGCTACAAAGACACCTCTGTAAACATGTTCACCTTGTCACGCTCGCTGAACATTTCCAAGAACGAGTTATCACGCTACTTCACATCATGCCTTAATTCCACCTTCCGCATCTGGCTTGCCGAGGTACGTTTCGAGGCGGCAAAGAAGATGATGCTCGACTATCCCGACTATAGCAACGACATCATTTCTGCCGAATGTGGCTTCTCTTCACGCTCCTATCTCTATCGCATATTCAAAGAGAAAGAAGGTTGCTCCCCAACTGTCTGGAGAGCGAAAATACAATAAAATCACGCCTTAGGTGTCTACTTCCCCCACCAAGTAGACACCTATTTTGTAGGAAGTAGACACCTAAGTGGGGGAAGTGGACACTTTTTTCCGAAGAAAAACACTATCTTTGCACCATGGAAAATATAATTCAGACTTTCACGAAAGAAGAACAAGCCATTTTTTTCGTGGCATTGTTTCTTCTGATTTTCGCCCTGGTCATGAGCTATGCCATGGTTCAAGACTACAGGATGTATCTTGATGAGAACTACAAGGCTCGCTACAGCTTCTGTGATTTCATCAAGAGAGAACGCTTTTATATCTATTTGCTGTTTGCATCCATATTTATCAGCCTGACAAATCTCTTGTATTTTCTGGAGTGAGCTTAACAATAAGCAGAAAAATTTAAATAACAAATATAATATTAATTTATGAAAAAATTTACCAATCAATTCAATGGGTCGCATGCCGACCGTATGAACTATGGGGGGGCAAAGTTCTGTAGATTTGCCCTATTCCCATTGATGTTGCTCATGTTGTTGTTTGTGCCTACACGTATGGTGGCGAAGACAGACCCCCGCTGTGCTTTGTTCAATAGCTTGGATGGTATAACTGATGTTACCATTACTGACAATGGTGATTATCCTTGGCAGATGATGGACTTGAAAGCCGAAGGAATGACAGATATTAGCTTCGAAATTCCAGAAGGAAGCACAGGACTGATGTCAGGTAATTATAATGTGGAGGGAAGCACTTCAGAGACTGTAGTCAACTTCAAAGTAGAAAAGTCTATATTCTTGACATTCAAGCATCTCGTTTCTTCTGAATCTTATTGTGATAAAGCCACTATTACTATAGATAACAAAAAGTTTGAGGAGATTAGCGGAATGAGACAAATAGAGATAAAAGAATCTTTATCTGCTGGCGAGCATACTTTGAAGTTGTCTTACCAAAAAGACTATTCAGGAAATAATAATGCTGACCGCACATTCATATACGATCTGAAAACAGCGACCTCTATTTCTGACAATAATTATATTGCAGAGTACAATGCTAAGAACACTACATTGACTTTCAAGAAAGTTATTGATGCTAATATATCAGATATAGGAAACAACAGTGTCATTGTAGAAAAATATAATAATGTGGGTGAAATTTGCAAAGCTTTAGGAAATGTTACTATCAAGAATATAGTTTTCGAAGAGAGTTTCAAGACATACGCTCCTACATCGTTGAAAGAATTCTTTTATAACTGCACATCATTGGAAACAATTTCAGGCCTTGAATATTTAAATACAGCTAATATTACGGATATGAGTTCTATGTTCTGGAATTGCTCCAATCTTAAATCTCTTGACTTCACTAAATTCGACACCAAGAATGTATCGAGCATGTACTTTATGTTCTATGGCTGCTCCAATCTCACCTCACTCAACCTCACTAACTTCAACACCAAGAATGTGAAGAATATGAACGGTATGTTCGGTGACTGCACCCATCTCACCTCGCTCGACATCACTAACTTCAACACAGCGAAAGTGACGAATATGGGCAATATGTTCCTTGGTTGCTCCAATCTCACCTCGCTCGACCTCACAAACTTCAACACAGCGAAGGTGACGGATATGCACGGTATGTTCAAAGGTTGCTCCGCTCTCACCTCGCTCGATCTCACAAACTTCAATACAGCGGAGGTGAGGGATATGAACCGTATGTTCAATATGTTAGATGAATCATCCACCGCTCTCACAACCATCTACGTCAGCGATAATTTTGTAACGACCAATGTACGAGATGGTGAGAATATGTTCAAAAATTGTACAAAACTCAAAGGTTTTCAAAAGTATTTCTTGCTCTATACCGACCACCAATACGCCAACTACAAGACTGGCTATTTTACTAAGCTGGTAGGTAAGAATGGTGAAGAGAAGATAGGAGCAACGGGAGAAACTCTTACTGCGGAGAATCTCACTCTTAACGACGACAAGGACTTTGTGGCTTACGAGCCGTTCGCAGCCAAGGATGCATCTTACAGCCGCAAGATGAATGCTGGCACTACCTGGGGAACGCTCTGCTTGCCATTCGGCATTGACCAGAGCCAGGAAACAGAATGTAAGTTCTATTGTCTTACAGGTATTGATAAGGATTGCATCACCCTTGAGAGTTACGAAGGAGCAGAAATTCCTGCCGGCACTCCGGTGCTCTTCAAGATGAATGAGGGTGAGCAGACACTCAGCATTTCTGCACAAGATGCGAGCATCGTTACTGAGCCTAAGGCTGGAACAAACACAGATGTCAACCTCGTAGGTTCATTCACCAAGATTGGCGGCAAAGACAATCAGGGTCTTGCAGACACCGACTACATCATCGGTAAGGATAAGTTCTGGCGTGTCTCTGACTTGAAGGATGGCAAGGGCGTGGGTATCAAACCGATGCGTGCATACATCCATCCAGCCACAGCATCTCAGGCAAGAGCAGCCATGCTGAGCATCGGAAAGGGTGATGGCACTACTGCCATTGACAACCTCAGCGCTATCAGCAACGATGCCAATGCAGAATACTATGATGCGAATGGTCGTCGTACCAATGGTCTGCAGAAGGGTCTGAACATCGTGAAGCGTGGCAGCAAGACTTATAAAATCATGGTTAAGTAAAGAATTTTAAAATCAAAAGGATATGAAAAAGAAAGAATATACAAAGCCAGAGATGCAGGTGGTAAATATCACCTCTTGCACTCTTCTTGCAGCATCTACTATGGGTCAAGGAGGCAATGGCGATGATAAACCAGAATTGGAAGAAGGCTGGTATTATGGTGATTAACAGTCATTATAACGCCTAACGGCAAAATACAAGGGGGTCTATATGCCACGATGAACAGGTGGCGTATAGACCCTTAATTATATGGTGATATTCGTAATCTATATCTCCGCTTTCATCAGCTTTATATCCTCTGCCGTCAGCCCCGTCATATCCATGATAGACGCTTCATCCATACCCTTTGCCAGCACATCTTCCTGGCAATTTCAAGGCTTCGCTGGGACATGCCTTCTTTCATGCCTTCAGCTCTGCCTTTTTCCATACCTTCTTCCATTCCTTTCTGGTACCTGTCATCCAGGAGGTACAGGAGCTTCGTGGCATCAAAGCCAAGGACTGCTATCGTTTCTATACCGATATCAGAAGACGCAAAAACCATAGCCATACTTACTTTCTAGACAGAATGCAGGAGAAGTTGAACGACAAAATGCGAAAGGATGATGAATTGGAAAGAATGAAACGTTAAAATGGCATGAAGTTGGTATTTGGAATTTTTTCGTAGAAATTCAACAGAAAGTTAACAAAAAGTTTGGTAAAGTGAAAATAAAAGCATAATTTTGCAAATTAAATAAGTACATAACATTAAAAACAAGAAGATTATGGCAATAGAAATTAAAACAATACCTGTCCTTCATGGTGAGGCAGCAGCTCGTTTCGTTGAAGCGGCTGATGAGGCATTGGAAAAGCGTGGCTCCATTGACTTCTCCAAGCAAGTAGCCAAGGCACGTGCTATATTAAAACGTTCAAAACTGTACATTTAAAATGTTAGAGCAATGTGATTTTATGGAACTGACAGAGGAAGTCTTGCAGCAATGCAAAGGCTTCACTTGTAAGGATGAGGACATAACAGAGTTTTTCACCCAAGACTATGCTGACTATGCCTATCAGTTGCTTGGAAAATCATATTGTTTTGTTAAACCAGATACATCTGAAATAGTCTGTGCATTTACAGTTGCTAATTCGAGTGTAAAAGTAGATTCACTTCCTTCAAACCTTCGGAATAAGCTTAATAGAAAGATTCCGAATGCTAAGCGAAGACCGCAGTATCCAGCAGTGTTGGTTGGACAGTTGGCAGTAAGCGATTTGTTCAGTGGGCATCATGTGGGAGATGAATTGTTGGATTTCATCAAATCATGGTTTATAGACCCATTGAATAAAACAGGATGCCGATATGTCATTGTTGATGCCGTCAACCATTCGAAAGTGTTTGAATATTATCAACGAAATGGTTTCAAGTTCTTGTTTTCGTCAGATGAGGAAGAATGGACCTTTTTGCATAACAAAGGTCTAGAGCCAACAACTCCGATAGAGCCGATGAAGACACGACTGATGTACTTTGATTTGATTTATCTTCGCACAAAATAACAAATAAAAGATGCCCTAATTTAAAGGAAATTAAAGCAATCGGCTGCAATCAATATACTCTTGATAAGCTAAGGAGTGCTATAGCTGATAATGGACAAACGAATCAAGTAAAACTGATTACTGAATAAAATAGCTCCTAAGCCAAATGGGAGAATAAAGAATTTGGCAATATTTATCAACCCATACTTCGCGGTTGTTCCAAGGGTCTATACACCTCGACAAAAGGGTGTATAGACCCTTTTCCCTATTGCATGATGTCTTCAGGTAGAAGTACCTTTTGTTGCCTCATTTTCAGATTAGGCGGAACAGGGTTATGGCTCACCGAGGAAGTAGAGGATGTAGGAGACTTGCATCGGGGTGAACTCCTTGCAGTTCTTGCCGTAACCGGTGGCGGCGAGCTTCTGGAGAAGGTCGGGGATGCGCTGGATCCATCGCATCAGGTGAGCACTGGCTACTGCTGGAGTAGCATCGGGAAAATACAGGAGAGCTAGCTCTTGCTTGGTATAACTTCTTAAATCCATAGTTTTGTTTGATTTTTATGAGGGTTAATGAATGAGGATGCGGTTCATAAACTACTGACTTTTGCATCGTAAGCCTCTGACTTTTTCATCGTAAGTCTCTGACTTTTGCACCGTAAGTCCTTGGTTTCCGTTTCGGAAGTAACTGGCTTTGCTATGACACATGACACTTATGACAGTGAATTCTGAAGATTTGCTCTCGCGCGGGCAGGCAGGAAAAATCAGGC
The DNA here is from genome assembly GCF_024330485.1 of Segatella copri. GTDB lineage: Bacteria > Bacteroidota > Bacteroidia > Bacteroidales > Bacteroidaceae > Prevotella > Prevotella copri_L. The sequence goes on from NZ_JANDWX010000001.1 coordinate 356,340, forward strand.
CAAAAGTTCCTGCCTGCCCGCGTGCGAGGCGAAAAGTTGAAAAACTAGTGTCATAAGTGTCATAGTGTCATAATCTGACCAGTTGGAACCGATGGCTTGGGAACGGCTAGAACGGGGCATCATCATCGGAATGCTGCGAGTTGATGCAGAGGGATACCTGGTATGCCTTGATTTCCTCGGCAGTACGGATAATCGCCCTGTACCCACGGTTGTAGGTGGTGCGCATCTTTTCGAATCCGAGATCATTGAAAGCTCTGCCCAGCTTGGTGCTGCTCAGCTTCTGGGAGATGTTGCAACTGATAATCTGCATCGCTCTGGCTATGGACACGAACTCCCCTGTCTCCGCCTCCGTTGGCTTTCGGAAGTAGAGATCCACAAGTTCCTGTTCTAGTCTGGGCGCCTCAAAAGCGCGGTTATGCCGGTTCTGCTTTTCTATCTCCTCATCGGTGAACCAGTAGCGGAAATCACTCTTGTAGAGGGCGTAAGCCTGGGCGTAGATGCCTTCGTAATTGAACGGATGCTCACGGGGCGAGAGGATGCTCTCTATCTCGTAGGGCAGCCAGCGACGGTTACCGGTAGGGTCGCTCAAAAACTCGGGATTGTTGCCCGTGCCGCAGAAGGTGTTGATATGCTTGCGCTGCTCGGCATAATGGCCGTATGCCGCCCTTTCGTTGGTATACTGCATCGTTACCACAGCCTTCAGCTGGTTCAGTTCCGACGGACTCATCGTGTCGAGCTCTTCATAACAGATGAGTGCATACTGCGAAAGGGCGATGATATCATCCTTCGTCATGCGCCTGGCATTCGCCTTCGTATAGAAGTATTGCTTCAGTTCCGGCGGCAGGAGATAGTTGAACCAGGTGGTTTTGTAGGCGCCCTGTCTGCCGATGAATACCAGGATGACATTGTTGACGGCACCTTCGTCTATCCATCCTGCTATCATCGCCACGAGCCATTTCCTGAGGGCTTCACAGAAGGGCATCACGGGGTCTCCCTTCATCTTTACCGTGGCAGCGAGTTCGGCTATATAGTCCTTGTCGCCTTCCTGCCAGGGTGGGAGATTCTCCAGATAATCGGTGAAGGGATTGTAGGGCGGGCTATAGTCGCTCTCGATGACATTGATCATGTCGCTCTTGCTCACCCTTGCGGTTAGCGACATGTTGCTCCATAGCGTATTCAGATTGCGGTCCTGGAGGATTCGCCATTTCTCCTTCAGATACTCGTAGCGCAGGGTGATGAGGTTGAAGCGGAGTTTGATATGCCCGTCGAGGAAGTCTTTGATTTCATCTACGGTGGCATAGGGAATCTTTCCGGTCTCAGCCTTCATCTTCTGTGGGTGAGTGGTGTTCTCGTAGCACGATTTGAACACCTGTTCTACGTCGTCGTATTCGGGAAACTGCCTGATAGCCCACTGGGTGGCTTCTTTCCTGTCGTACCGTTTCTTAGCCATCATGTAGCCCACCCGCATCACATACTGGTTGTGGTTGCCGGGTTCGTACCTGATTTTTTCGCTTTCCAGCTTGGGTTTGACAATCTGCTCGTAGTAGTCGGCGATGCGTTCCTGTTTCTTTTTCTTCTGTGCGGTCTTGAGCGTAGCTGAATGGAAATGGCTGATTTCCTCGGCGCTGAAGGCTGTGGCTTCAGGATTGAAATAGACTTCGGGGTCATAGGCGAGTCCGCTGAGCCTTGTGATGTTCTTGCAGAGCGGATCGCTTTCCTTGCCGATGAGATGCGCATAGTAGTCGTTTCCCATGGCGAAGGCGGCGGGATAATCCTCGCCTTCGTAGCGGTAGATGACGCGCAGTCCGTTGCCGCTCATGGTAACGTAGCAGAGCAGGGTGTGGGCATCGTGGCAGATTCTCTCTTTGAGCGAGCGCAGGGTGCCGTCATCCGGTTTTTCTGTGATGTGGTCGAAGTCGACCAGCGACAGATGTGTGAGGCTCCGGATGTTGTCCTTGCCTTTTCCGCCTTCGAAGATGCAGGCTACGGCGAAGAGGGGTGCATCGTGCTTGTACGACTTATTCCCCGTTTTCCGGTAAGACTCGGTGAAAAACCTGAGTTTCTCATCTTCCTTCATGAAGGTTACCAGGCCTTCCAACTGGCCAGGTGAAGGAATCTTGCTGGCCATGTTAATGAATGTACTGATGTTCATCATCTCCTAAAAATTTTATATTGTTTACAATATATGTATCAGTTATTCGTTTTCTTATAGGTATGCAGATTGTTGAATCTGTAATACATGGTGCAAAGATACTAAAAAGAAAATAAAAGAGAGTTCCCGTAGTGGGAACTTGTAAATAAATATATTCAATATTTTAAAATTTTTTAAGATGAAAATTGAAAAATTTAATGCAGACAACAGCCGTTTCGGTGTTGTTCTGAGTGAAGAGATGAAGAACCATCATGTATCTGGTTCTGATCTGATGTTTTATGCTGGGATGCATAAGGAAAACATTTTTGCAATCTAAAAGGGTAAGGGCGATTATCGGCTCAGTGTTTATGTGAGGATTGTTTCTGCTCTTCGGTACTTTATCGAAGACTCGGCAGAATACGCCCGAGTGAGGCAACGCCTTATCGAAGCAGCCTTCGATGATGGTTACTTTTTTAATAAATAATTCTTTTGAATTGGTTTTTTAAATTAAAAAGTGGAATCCGGCGGTTGTCGGATTCCACTGATATCGTATTTTTTTCGACGTTTCGCAAGTTTATCGCCATACGCCCTGAAACTTCAATTTAACGCAAGAACTTTCCGGTAAGGCTTGCCTTGCAGGCAGCTACTTCTTCCGGAGTTCCGGCAACAACGAGATTGCCGCCTTTATCGCCGCCTTCAGGACCGAGGTCGATGATATAGTCGGCACACTTGATGACATCCAGATTGTGCTCAATCACTACCAGCGAATGGCCCCTTTCTATCAGGGCATTGAAGGCATGGAGCAGGCGCTTGATGTCGTGGAAGTGAAGACCCGTGGTAGGCTCGTCGAAGATGAAAAGCGTAGGCTCCTGTTCCTCCTTGCCTATGAAGAAGGCGAGCTTTACACGCTGATTCTCACCTCCCGAAAGCGAACTTGAATTCTGACCGAGCTTGATATAGCCCAGACCCACATCCTGAAGCGGCTTCAGGCGGTTTACGATGATGCGGCAGTTGTCGAAGTCGCCCTCGTTGCGCTGCAGCTTTTCATCGCTGAAGAACTCAATGGCCTCGTTTACCGTCATGTTCAGCACATCATTGACGTCTTTTCCGCCATAGCGAACCTCCAGGATGTCGTGCTTGAACCGCTTGCCCTTACAAGCCTCGCAGGTCAGCGTGAGGTCTGCCATAAACTGCATCTCGATGGTAACATATCCCGCACCCTTACATTCCTCGCATCTTCCGCCTTCAGTATTGAAAGAGAAGTACTGGGGCGTGAATCCCATCTGCTTAGCCAGTGGCTGGTTGGCAAAGAGGGCACGTATCGCATCGTATGCCTTCAGATAGGTGGCAGGGTTGCTGCGGGTACTCTTTCCGATAGGGTTCTGGTCAACAAACTCTACATGATGGATGCTCTTCCAGTCGCCTTCCATCGATGTATATTCGCCTGGTGCATCTGCTACGAGGTCCAGACGGCGACGCATGGCAGGATAGAGGATTCCCTTGATGAGCGAACTCTTGCCTGAGCCTGATACGCCGGTTACACAGGTGAATACGTTGAGCGGTATCTTAACGTCGATGCCGCGCAGATTGTTCATTCGGGCTCCCTTGATTTCAATATACTGGTTCCAGGCACGGTGGCTCGTTGGCGCCTTTATCTCCTCGTTGTGGGTCAGGTACTTGATGGTATAACTCTCCGGATATTCAGCCAGCAGCTTTTCCTGTTCAGCCTTGTCGGTGGTTGAATATTCTGATGACGGACCGGCGTAGACCACTCTTCCGCCCAGTCTGCCGGCATCGGGACCGATATCGATGAGATAGTCGGCTGCCCGCATAATCTCTTCGTCGTGTTCTACCACAACCACCGTATTGCCCAGTTGCTGCAGTTCTTTCAGCACCTTAATCAGTCGGGCGGTATCGCGGCTATGGAGTCCGATACTAGGTTCATCGAGGATATATACGCTACCCACGAGCGATGAGCCCAGGTTGGTGGTCAGGTTGATGCGCTGACTCTCACCGCCGGAGAGGGTATTGGAGAGTCGGTTGAGCGTAAGATACCCCAGACCAACATCCAGGAGGAACTGCAGGCGGTGGGTGATTTCGGTGAGCAGACGCTTGCTGATTTCCTTCTCATGCTCCGAGAGTTCCAGTTTCCTGAACCATTCGCTCAGGTTCACAATCGACATCTCAACCAGTTCGGTGATGCTCTTTCCGCCAATCTTTACATAGTTGGCTTCCTTCTTGAGTCGGGTACCATGGCAGTCAGGACAAATCGTCTTTCCACGGAATCGGCTCAGCATCACGCGGTATTGTATCTTGTACTGGTTCTCCTTTACCATTCTGAAGAACTCATCGATGCTCACCCTTTCCTGCTGTTTACGTTTCTTCTCGCCAGGCAGACCATGCCACAGCCAGTCCTTCTGCTGCTGAGTCAGTTCGAAATAAGGCTTGAAGATAGGGAAGTCGTATTCTGCAGCTCTGCGGATGAATTCCTTGAGCCACATACCCATCTTTTCGCCTCGCCAGCAAACCACACATCCGTCATAGACGCTCATCGAAGTGTTCGGGATGACGAGTTTCTCATCGATGCCTATTATGCTGCCGAAACCTTCGCAGGTAGGGCAGGCTCCGAGAGGGGAGTTGAAGGCAAACATATTGTCGGTAGGCTCTTCAAATTGCATGCCGTCAGCTTCGAACCGGGTAGAGAAGTCGTAGCAGATATTGCTTGGCAGGAAGACGAGGCGGCAGGCTCCATCGCCCTCATAGAAGGCAGTTTCGGCAGAATCCATCAGTCGGCTGATATCATCCTTCTCATCGCTTACCGAAGCACGGTCGATGACCAGGAAGATTTCTTCATCCTTCTGCTGCATTCTCTTTCTCAGTTTATCGCCGCTTACTTCCAGCAGTTCCTTATCCGCCTGCTCCATGAAGTCTTCGATGCGCACGAATTCACCTTTTATATATATACGCGCGTAACCTTCCTGGTTGTACATCTCCAGCTGTTTGCCCAGACTGCGCCCTTCGATGACGTGGATAGGGGCGAGGATGACAAACCTGGTACCCTGGGAATACTGTCGGGTACAGGCGAGTACATCTTCGGTAGTATGGCGTTTCACTTCCTGTCCGCTGATAGGCGAATAGGTTTTTCCGATACGTGCGTAGAGCAGTCGCAGGTATTCGTAGATTTCGGTGTTGGTGCCCACGGTAGATCGTGGGTTGCGCGAAATCACTTTCTGCTCGATGGCGATGGCCGGTGGCAATCCCTTGATGAAATCACATTCCGGTTTGCTCATACGTCCCAGAAACTGGCGAGCGTATGAAGAGAGCGACTCCACATAGCGGCGCTGGCCCTCAGCATATAAGGTATCAAAAGCCAACGATGATTTTCCCGATCCGGAGACACCCGTAATGGCAACAAACTTGCCCTGAGGTATCTTCACATCGATATTCTTGAGGTTGTTGGCTCTTGCCCCTTTTATTTCTATATATTTATCTTTTGGCATATTTTTTTTTACCTTTTTACCTTTTTACCCTTTTACCTTTATTCATGGTGGTAAGGTTCACCTTTTATAATAGTACATGCGCGATAGAGCGCCTCGGTAAAGATAAGGCGCACCATCTGATGCGAGAAGGTCATCTTGGAGAGGGAGATCTTCTCGTTGGCGCGGTCGTAGACAGACTGTGAAAAGCCGTAAGGACCGCCGATAATAAAGACGAGCCTGCGGGCAGTGGCCTGCTTGCGCTCTATCCATTTGGCAAACTCGATGCTTCGGAATTCCTGTCCATGTTCATCCATCAGCACCACGGTATCCGAAGGCTGGAGGAGTTTCAGAATCAGTTCTCCTTCCCGTTCCTTCTGCTGCTGTTCGCTGAGACTCTTGGTGTTCTTGAGCTCAGGAATGGTTGTTATGTTGAAAGGCATATAATGGGTGATGCGCTCGGCATAATCCTTGATGCCCGCAATGAAATGCTTGTTTACGGTCTTTCCGACCAGAATGAGTTCTGTCTTCATTTCGTTGGCGTTTTCTTCCTATACACTTTACACTTGAATTCTTCACTGAAGTTTCGCAAGTAAGCCCCACACGCCCTGAAAGGGCAGAAGCTCCTAGCCCAGGGCATCGCCCTGGGTGTTTATGGGCGCAAACCTGTCGCCCTGTAAGGGCAAAAGCTTTCAAATACCTGGCAATATACAAAGCTTTTGCCCTTACAGGGCGCCTTGCTGATTGCCATTATACCCAGGGCGATGCCCTGGGCTAGGAGCTTTTGGGCCTTCAGCCCGTACTTGAACCACATGCGAAACTTCAGTTCTTCACTCTTCGTTCTTCACTTCTTCTCGTCCCTGTAATATCCTGTTCCTATTCTTTTCGGATTCTTCGGGAACCAGCCTTTCTCGCACCGTTGTCTCTGTTCGAAGAGTTCACCTATGCTCCATAGGGATGAAGCACCTACTACGCCCAGTATGGCAGAGAAGAGCACGTTGGCAACCAGGAAGGCAGCTCCGATGCAGATGATGCCTGCAACGAGGAAAACCCACCAATAGCGGGTGCCCGTATAATATTCCGTCTTCATGACGATAGGGTGAAAGATACCTATTATTAAAAAAGTGGATACGGCGATGATGACGCCCGTGTAATATACTTCCATATTCTATCTTTTTATATTTTGTTCATTCAACTTCTGTTATCTTACCAATACAATATTGCTAAATAATAGCCTTATTCTATTTTCAATTCCATTTCAAAGTGCAAAAATACAAAAAAAACTTCAAACATGTTTGGTTTATCAAATATTTTATATAACTTTGTACGCAAATAGAGAAATTATGCATTATTTTCGTGCACATCCTTCTCGATAAGAATTAATTAATAACATAATATAATCAAACTATGGCTAATAACGCAGAATTGATCAAGCAGTGTGAAGAAAGAGCACAGCAGTGGCTCACACCTGCTTTTGACGAAGAAACCCGTAAGGAAGTAAAGGCAATGCTCGACGCAGAGGACAAGTCTGCTCTCGTTGATGCATTCTATCAGAACTTGGAGTTCGGTACTGGTGGTTTGCGCGGTATCATGGGCGCAGGTACCAACCGCATGAACAAGTATATCGTTGGTATGGCTACACAGGGCTTTGCTAACTACATCCTCAAGGCTTTCCCAGGTGAGGAGAACCTTTCTGTAGTGGTAGGTCACGACTGCCGTAACAACTCCCGTCTCTTCGCTGAGACCGTAGCTGCCATCTTCTCTGCCAATGGCATCAAGGCTTATCTCTTCGAGAGCCTCCGTCCTACACCAGAGATTTCTTTCGCTATCCGCGAACTCGGTGCCAAGGCTGGTGTCAACGTAACTGCTTCTCACAACCCTAAGGAGTACAATGGTTACAAGGCTTACTGGAGCGACGGTGCTCAGGTTCTGGCTCCACACGATACAGGTATCATCGAGGAGGTAAACAAGGTTACTATCGACCAGGTGAAGTTTGAGGCTAACTGGGATAAGATCAAGATTATCGGTGGTGAGATGGATTACGACTACATGACAGCCGTTCATTCTGCTATGATTGACCAGGATGTCATCAACCGTCAGAAAGACCTCAACATCGTTTATTCAGCTATGCATGGTACAGGTCGTGTCATCGTTCCTCTCTGTCTGCGTTCTTGGGGCTTCCAGAACATCAATGTAGTTCCTGAGCAGATGGTAGTAGATGGTAACTTCCCAACAGTGGTTTCTCCTAACCCAGAGAATGCAGAGGCTATGACCCTCGGTATGAAGCTCGGTACCAAGTTGAACGCTGACCTCGTGGTAGCTACCGACCCTGATGCTGACCGTCTGGCTATCGTTTGCCGCGACGACAAGGGCGAGTGGATGATCATCAATGGTAACCAGACAGCCATGATGTTCTGCTACTACATCATCGAGAACAAGAAGAAGTTGGGTAAGTTGAAGCCAACAGACTTCCTCGTAAAGACCATCGTAACAACAGAAGTTATCGCTGAGATTGCCAAGAAGAACAACGTAGAGTTGCGCGACTGCTACACCGGTTTCAAGTGGATTGCACGCGAGATTGCTATCTCTGAGGGCAAGCAGCAGTACATCGGTGGTGGTGAGGAGAGCTTCGGTTTCTTGCCATACGATAAGGTACGCGATAAGGATGCTCCTGCATCTATCTGTCTCATCTGCGAGATTGCAGCATGGGCTAAGGATCAGGGCAAGACTCTCTACGACCTCCTGATGCAGATCTATGCAGAGTATGGCTTCAGCAAGGAGTTCACTGTAAACGTAGTTCGCCCAGGTAAGACTGGTGCTGACGAGATTAAGCAGATGATGGCAGACTTCCGTGCCAACCCTCCACAGGAGTTGGGTGGCAGCAAGGTGGTAACCTGGAAGGACTATCAGAGCCTGGAGGTTAAGCATGCTGACGGCAGCGTAGAGAAGCTCGACATGCCTGCTACAAGCAATGTACTCCAGTGGTTCTGCGACGACAACACCAAGGTAAGTGTCCGTCCATCAGGTACAGAGCCTAAGATTAAGTTCTATATTGAGGTTAAGGATCCTTCATTCAAGTGCGCTGGCTGCTACAACCGCTGCACAGCTGCTGCAATGGATAAGATCGAGGCTATCAAGAAGAGCCTGAAGTTGGATTAATTTTATTGGAAATCATATCATGGCGCTCCGGCAATAACTGCCGGAGCGCTTTTCATTCCAGTAGCCGTTTATTTTTCTCGAAATAAGGTAGCAAGTTACCCTCATTATCATGTTTTTACAGAAAAAAAGCAAAAAGACTTGCATATTTTCTGATTTTTATTTACCTTTGCACCCATATTACAAAATTATAACATAGAATTATACTCTTATGGGAGGTATTTTCGGAACTATTTCCAAGAAAAGCTGTGTCGCTGATCTCTTTTACGGCACAGATTACAACTCACATCTCGGCACACGCCGGGGCGGTTTGGCAACCTACAGTAGTGAGAAGGGCTTCGTGCGCTCTATCCACAATCTGGAAAGTTCATACTTCAGAACGAAGTTTGAACCTACACTCAACAAGTTTGAAGGAGCTACATCGGGCATCGGCGTGATTAGCGATACAGATGCCCAGCCACTCATCATGAACTCTCATCTTGGCCGCTTTGCCATTTGCACTGTAGCTAAGATAGTAAACAAGGATGAACTTACTCAGCTTCTGCTCGAAAAGAACATGCACTTTGCAGAGATGTCTTCGGGTAGTACCAATCCTACTGAGTTGGTGGCTCTGCTTATTATTCAGGGTAAAACCTTCAGAGAAGGTATCGAAAACGTTTTCCATCACATCAAAGGTTCCTGCACCATGATGATCCTTACCGAGGATGGCATCATCTGTGCGCGTGACAGTTGGGGACGTACTCCAATCATCATCGGCAAGAAGGAAGGTGCCTATGCGGCTTCCAGCGAAACCACCTCGTTCCCTAATCTCGATTATGAAACAGCATATGAGGTAGGACCAGGCGAAATCGTGAAGATTAAAGCTGATGGCATGGAGCAGATCCGACCTGCCAACAAGAAGATGCAGGTTTGCTCTTTCCTCTGGGTTTACTACGGATTCCCTACATCTACCTACGAGGGCAAGAATGTAGAGGAGGCGCGTTTCACCAACGGCTTTAATCTCGCCAAGACCGATGATGTGGAGGTAGACTGCTGCAGCGGTATTCCTGATTCAGGTACGGGTATGGCGATGGGTTATGCTGCCGGCAAGGGTGTGCCTTACCAGCGTTGTATTGCCAAGTATACTCCTACATGGCCACGCAGTTTTACTCCTAGCAACCAGAGCATGCGTTCACTGGTAGCCAAGATGAAGCTGATTCCTAACAAGGCGATGCTGAAGGGCAAGCGTGTGTTGTTCTGCGATGACAGTATCGTTCGTGGTACCCAGCTTCGCGACAATGTGAAGGTGCTTTTCGACCAGGCAGGCTTGAAGGAGTGCCACATGCGTATAGCATGTCCTCCATTGGTATATGGTTGTCCGTTCATCAACTTCACTTCTTCAAAGAGTGATATGGAGCTGATTACCCGTCGCATCATCGAGAAGTTTGAGGGCGATGCCAACAAGAATCTTGAGAAATACGCTACCACCGGTTCTCCTGAGTATCAGAAGATGGTAGATGAGATTGCCAGCCAGTTGGGCTTGACTTCCCTGAAGTTCAACACCATCGAGCAGCTGGTAGAGGCCATCGGTCTTCCAAAGTGCCAGGTATGTACCCATTGCTTTGATGGCAGCAGCGCATATACTCTGAATGAGTTTGCTGATGAAGACTAAAATAAGAATATAAGTTCTTGATAGATAATAAGATAGGTCTAGCGACCCCGCAAAACGCGGTGTAGCTAGACCTATTTTCTTTTCTTTTATTTCTCGGCAAAATCATCTTTTGCATAAAATGTATTATTTTGCATAGAACGTAAACTTGTTCTTGTAATCTCTGTTCACGCAGATGGTTGCCTTGCGCTGGGAGAGATTGTATACCACCGACCACTGGGTATGGCTCGTTGGATTGCCTGGAGTTTCTGCCTGACTCACACCATTGAGCAGATTCATGGCTCCTTCCTCTGACAACTGGTTACTGTTCTGCTTGATGACGAATTCCATCATGTCGTAGCGGGTCTTGCCGTGGTTCGAGAGTTTCGGACCTTTATCTGAACATGCCATGGTTTCAGATACATAGAAGTTGCTGGCATAGCGCTTTTCTATCACCTCGCGGGTGTTTGGCAATACGTCAGGATATTTGAAATGAGTCTTTCCGTCTTCACCCGTATATTCATCGTCGATGTAAATCTTGCTTTGGTGATCCTTGTCATATACGAATTCTACGATGGCATAACGACCCGTGGCATCTGCCATGTAGAAATGATAGTTGCCGTCATTATCCGGTATCCAGAGGTCATATCCGTCCAGAATCTTGAGAGCTTCATCTACAGTTCTTGCATGATCCAGCATCATGCGTAAGGCCAGGGTTGTAGTCAGTTTCTTGCCCGTGCTTGCCTGCTGGGTTGGCTTGCCGTCGAGATGGAGTACGGATACAGCAAAGCCGGCCTCGTTCATGCCGTCCATCAGAAGATATGGGAATGCCATGATATAGGAAAGGTCTTGCGTCTTATGTTTCTCAAACTGTTCCTTGTTATATAGAATGTAATGCCAGAGATCCTGCCGGTAACCTATCCAGTAGGCATCCACCATGCTGATGGATTTCAGTCCACCTTCTGGAGCCGTGCGAACCAGGGCTGCTGCAATCGGTTCATTATCGTGAGAGTAGTCAAAGTTGCGCCCCATCAGATAATCACCAGTATCTGGTGTCGTAACAGCAAAGGCACTGCAGCCGGCATCCAGCTTGACTCTTGCCTTGAGCCAGGATGGTGTTTTGTCGCAGAGGGTTTTCAATACGGCACCAATCAGTTGGGTGTTGTCGGTAAGATTATAGCCTGATATGGTAGAGAGTTTGTAATCCTCCGTATAGTCAAGATAGAAGAATCTTCCGTCTTTCAAGTCCTGGATGGACCGGACCATCTCCAGTTTCTTGGCATCGGTCAGCAGACTGGCTGGTACGTCCTGATAGTGTGCCTGATAGTTTACTTCTTCATGGTCATCATCGCTGCATGAAGATAGCAGAAACATACAGAATGTGATGCTGAAACTTAAGCATAAAAACAGAAACCATTGTATGTGCTTACTGTTGAAAGTGATATTCTTTTTCATACGTAATTAGTATTAAATGATTGATAAATGATTTGAATTTTCAAATGCAAAAGTAATGGAAAACCACTCTCGGTAGGGAGAAAAGTACACTGAAAAATGCTGATTTTTCTGGAATTATAAAAAAATATCCCTCAAAAAACATCAAAACCAATCTTTTTTATTATTTTTGCAAGAAGAAAAAGCGATTCGTCTGTCTGTGCAAAATGATTCGTTAGTCAGGGCAAACCAGCCTCATCTGTCAATACGAAATAATTTATCTATCCATTATGAATATGAAAGAAAAGAACGCAAAGAAATCTAAGATACATCAGTTAGAATTCTCTTTCCTGAAGAGAGAATCTAATTACTTGGACCGCCAACGTCAAGCTATCCTTGTGTGTTTCTCCGTGATGCTCTCTTTGGGCATCCTGTCAAATATCCTAGGCTTTTCTGGAGCCTTTGATCCGTTTTTTACCGTGTCTAACATCGTTTTTCTGATTGTCGTGTTATCCTCCTTCCTGGCTTATCTCTTCGGGAAAATCCCAATGGTGAGGGCAATCGTTTGTATCGCTATCGCCACCCAGTGCTTTATCGGAGCTGATATCCTCTACAGTGCCTTTATGCCTACGCTGAAAGATAACAGAATGGTGATTCTCATCAATATGCTTATCCTTTCAGGCAACATGTTTTTCTCGCTGGCGGCTTATCAGGCGCGTCTCACACGCTGGCTGGTGGGAATAGCTTTTGGGGTTTATATATTGAGTGTGATTGTAACGGGGGATGAATCGCTCATGGATTATTTCTTCATGATGATGCTCATATTGCTTTTTATCAGCGTGCTGAGTCTGGCTGTTGCCAGAAACGGTGAGTATCTTGTCAATGCGAACAGAACGTTGCAGCGTGATGAGGAAGAACTGCTCCAGGTGCTGAAGATAAACAAAAAGCAGATTAAGGCATACGTGGCTCTGGCGAAGGAAAGGCATGATGTTAAACTTACCGCGCATTTGCTGGATCTTCTGGGTGAGGCTTCGCAGAAGAATGTCATAGACAATGTGATGCAATATCTCCAGACCCGCGAATTGAGCAAACAGAACATAGAACGCGTCTTTCCCGAGTTGAGTGCCTCTGAACAGGAAATCTGTTACCTTATCCTGCAGAACAGAAAGCTGAGTGAGATTTGCACGCTGCTCAACAAGTCGGAATCGAACATCACTACCCAGCGGGCCAACATCAGAAAGAAGTTGGGAATGGGCTCTGATGATAACCTGAAGAAGGTTCTGGAGAAGCGCATAGCTGAAAGCCAGTAGGCCGATGAGGCTGATACTGAACCATATCCTGTTATTTTCGGAAATTTTGAACATATTGTGATAAGATGTGAATAGTCATTTATCACCGAAAAGCCGTACCTTTGCACCCAGATAATAAATGAAACGTAAATCAATAGAAATCATTAAGAAGAAATGAAGAAAATAATCATCTTATGTTTCGCGCTCGGAGCTTTCCATACACTTGGCGCACAGGAGACGCTTACGCTCAGCCAGTGCCTGCAGATGGCAGTGGATAACAACCTGTCGCTCCAGAGCAGCCGAAACGAAATAGCTAAGGGAAAGTACGCTATCAGCGAAAATCAGGCTAAACTCTATCCGCAGATCAATGCGGTGGCACAGCTCAACGACAACTTTACGCCGCCTGTTTCGGTTACCGACGGCTCGGCTTACGGCAAGCCTTATAATGTAACCAAGACGTTGCAGTATAATGCTTCGGCGGGTGTACAATTGCAGATGCCGCTGTATAACCAGATGATTCTTACCGCCATCGACATTACCAAGATAGCCGATAAACTCAACCAACTCTCTTATGAGAAGGCGCGTGAAGACCTCATCGTGCAGACTGCCAAGATGTATTACATGGCGCAGAACACATCTGAGCAGATTCGTCTGACGGATGACAATATCAGGCGACTGGTAGAACTCAGAAACATCACCCAGGCTTTCTATGATAACCAGATGAGTCTGGAGGTAGATCTGAAGCGAGTGAATCTCAATATCGAGAACCTCACCGTGCAGCGCGATAACGCCATCGCCATGCTCGAACAGCAGTATACCATGCTCAAGTATGTGATAGATTATCCTGCCGAGAAGGAGATGAAGGTGACAGCCGTAGATCCGGGAAAGATAGAGATGGTGAAGGCTGACGGACTGGATACGGGACTCTACGAACTCCAGTTGCTGGAACAGAAGAAACAACTCACGCAGAAGCAGACCAAACTAGCCAAGGACGGTTATCTGCCATCACTCTCGCTGACTGGAAACCTGATGTATTCTGCCTTTACCGATAGGATTGATCACTGGATTCATTCGGGCGAATCAAACCACTGGTATGGTTCCAACGGTCTGGGCATCCAGCTGAGAGTGCCTGTATTCGATGGTTTTGAAAAGCGTTCTAAAATCAGAAAGGCGAAGATAGAGGAGGAGAATGCACGCATCGGTTACGAGGACGCCCTGAAGGGACTGCAGGCAAACTATATGAATGCGGTGAGCGAGGTGAACAACAGTCAGCGCAACTACAAGAAACAGTTTGATAATTATACCATGGCGCAGGATGTTTACAACGTAACAGCCGACCAGTATAAGGAGGGTGTGGCTTCGATGACAGCGGTGCTGCAGGACGAGATGCGCATGAGTGAGGCGATGAACAATTATCTTACAGCCTACTATCGCTACAAGGTTGCCAATCTCTCGCTGCTCAAGCTGACTGGACAGCTCAACCAGATTTCGGTTGCTAAATAACGGAGAAGAATAAATCATTAAAAAATAAAATATAAACAGGAAAACGGGATGTAAAAAACTTTACTTCATATTCCCTGATTCCAAATTACAATAAAACTATGGAACAGAACGAAAATAAAAATGTAGAAACAGCAGAGGCTACACAGGTATCTCACGAAGAAACCAGGAAGAAACTCAAGAAACAGCGCGTAAGACAGATTATCGCCAGTCTGATAGGTGTTGCTATTCTGGCTTTCGGACTCTGGAAAATCGTATGCCTCTTCCTCGATTATAACTCTAACGAAACGAGCAATGATGCTCAGATAGAGCAATATATCTCACCGGTTAATCTCCGTGCATCCGGCTATATCGCCAAGGTATGCTTCAGAGAACATCAGGAAGTACACAAGGGAGATACCCTCCTTGTGCTCGACGACCGTGAGTATCGTATCCGTCTGATGGAGGCTGAAGCTGCCCTCAAGGATGCCAAGGCAGGAGCCAATGTCATCAACGCTACAGAGCAGACCACCGAGACTTCAGCTTCTATCTATCAGGCATCTATCGATGAAATAAATGTACGACTTGCCAAACTCGCCAAGGACTGCGAACGCTATCGCAACCTGGTAGAAAAGAAGGCGGCTACTCCTATCCAGCTCGAACAGCTGGAGGTGGAATATGCAGCCACCAAGAAGAAACTCGAAGGGGTAAAGAAGCAGCAGGCTGCTGCCTATAAGGGAGTAAACGAGGTAACTACCCGCAAGCAGAATGTGGCTGCCTCCATCGAGCGTGCCGAGGCTGCCGTAGAGATGGCAAAACTGAATCTCTCTTACTGTGTGGTTGTGGCCCCTTGTGATGGTAAACTGGGTCGCCGCTCTATCGAGGAGGGACAGATGGTAAATGCAGGAACCACCATTACCTACATCATTCCAACCAACAACAAATGGGTGATTGCCAACTATAAGGAAACCCAGATAGAGAATCTCTATGTAGGACAGAAGGTGCGTATGACCGTAGATGCCATCAGTAACAAGGAGTTTGAGGGTACGGTGACCGCCATTTCTGGTGCTACCGGTTCGAAATATTCGCTGGTACCTACAGACAATTCGGCTGGCAACTTTGTCAAGATTCAGCAGCGTGTGCCTGTAAGAATCGATTTCAACAACCTCAGCAAAGAGGATAATGAGCATCTTGCTGCCGGCATGATGGTGGTTGTCAAGGCTGAGAGAAAGTAAAAAACAGCTAGATGGAAATGAAGTAATATATGGAAGAAGAATATAAGAATTATCCGTTTTATGATTGGGTGCCCAAACCGCTCGGCATCATCTTCATGATCATCCTCTTCGTGCCGATGATTACGATGAGTGGTGTCTATTCTGCCAACAGCGGCGAGATGATGAGCGGGCTCGGCATCCAGTCGGAATACATCGCCTTTGCGGGCTTCTGCACCTCTATAGGAATGGCGGCTTTCTCGCCGTTCTTCTATGAACTGGTGTGCATCCGTAGAGAGAAGATGATGTGCATCGTGGGCTTCTCCATTCTCTTTATCCTCAGTTTCGTGTGTGCCCAGACCGACTCGCTGTTCATACTCGGACTGTGCAGTCTGCTGATGGGTTTTGTCCGCCAGACGCTGCTGATGGCGCACCTCTTCGTGCTCATCAGATATGGTTTCGGAATAGAGGCTACGAGGAATATCACGCCGGGATGTGAGCCTACTACCGAGGAAGCATGGGATGCGGTAGATTCGGAGAAGATGGTTTCGCAGCCGGTCATCTATCTCTTCTTCATGATTATCGGACAGTTGGGAACCTGGCTAACGGCATGGCTTGCCTATGCCTATGAGTGGCAGTATGTTTATCATTTCATGATGGCATTCATGCTGGCAGGCATCATCATCGTGTTCTTCACCATGCCTTACCATGAGTATCCGATGCCTAAGTTCCCGATAACGATGTCGAAGTTTGGCAATGTTACGGTGTTCAGTATCATGCTCTGTTCGTTTGCTTATGTCATGGTTTTCGGTAAGACACTCGACTGGTTTGATGATCCTACCATCCGTTTCTCTTCGGTGGTCTGTCTTATCTTTACCGCTCTGTTCATCTATCTGGAGAAGACGCGGCGTTCACCTTATTTCATCATGGAGGTGTTCCAGCTCAGAGTCATCAACTACGGCATCCTGCTCTTCTTCCTGCTGATGGTCTGCAATTCGAGTGCCATGTTTGTCAACGTGTTCACCAATGTGAGCATGAAGATAGATAACTGGCAGAACGCCACGCTAGGCAACTGGGTGATGGTGGGCTATACCGTGGGACTGATATTTGCCGTCATCGCCCGAGCCAAGAATGTTCACCTGAAGTGGATGTACTGTCTGGGTTTCCTCTTTATCGGAGCCTATGCGCTGTACATGTATTTCGAGGTACAGAACGACGGTATGTATGAGCGTATGAAATGGCCTATCATCATCCGTTCTACGGGAATGATGCTGCTCTATTCGCTCATCTCCACGATAGCCAACCAGCGCATGCCTTACCGTTTCATGTCAACCTGGGTGTGCATCATGCTTACTGTTCGTATGGTCATTGCCCCTTGCATCGGCTCGGCGCTCTATACCAATGTGCTGCAGCACAGGCAGCAGTATTATGTAACCCGCTTTGCCCAGGATTACGACCGCACGAGCATCGAGACGGCGAAGACTTACGACCAGACGGTGAGAGGCATGCAATATCAGGGCAAGAGTGTAACCGAGGCACAGAACATGGCTGCCATGAGTACGAAGGGAAAGGTACAGGTACAGGCCACGCTGGTGAGCATCAAGGAGATGGCTGGCTGGACCTTCTACGGCTGTCTGCTATGTGCCGGACTGATGCTCGTTCTCCCTTGGCGCAAGCGCAATATCAGGGAACTGACGCGTGAGTATCTGCTGAAGAATGTAGATGTGAAATCCCTGGGAAGAAGGTAGGGGAGTGCTAAAATATCATAAAAGATACAGGCTGCTCATCTGATGAATGGATATTTTTGTTATCTTCGCAGTTAAATCTGAAGATAACAGACCCATATTCATCATGAAAATAACAGATAATATCATCATATACGAGGCTCAGGAGTTTCCTCAGCTGTTGATGCAGCCTTTCTACTCCGACTATGTCGGAATCGTAATCTGTCATCAGGGGATGTTCCGTTTCTGCGTAGACGGAACATCCTTTGTTGCATCTGAGGGTGAAACCGTTTTCCTCTCCAAAGGAGTGATGTTTCATGTGCAGGAAACGGGCAAGAACCTTAAATATAC
Organism: Segatella copri; assembly: GCF_024330485.1. Lineage (GTDB taxonomy): Bacteria > Bacteroidota > Bacteroidia > Bacteroidales > Bacteroidaceae > Prevotella > Prevotella copri_L. The sequence goes on from NZ_JANDWX010000001.1 coordinate 374,215, forward strand.
CCTTCTTTTTTACCGTGCAGAACAGATTCGGCACATGTTGGGCAATACCGTGGTTACCATGCGTCTTTATGCTACGATTTATCCCAAACCCTGCCATGTCAGGACGACGGGCTATGAGGATATGCTCACTTCCTATGCCCTGATGCTGAGGAAACTGGAGCTGGAAAAAGAGAAGAGTGGTGAACTGGATGCCTATTGTGTGCATGAGCAGAAACTGTTACTGATGGCTGTTACGTACCGTTTGTGCAGCATCTTCTCGGCATCGTTCAAGGCTGCCGGCAAGGAGATGGAGAGGAAGATAGCCATCTTTGAGTCGCTGGTGCTGCTGATAGAGAAGAATTATATGCGTGAGCGCAGTGTGGCTTTCTATGCAGACGAACTTTGTCTTACACCGAAATATCTGTCGGTACTGGTCAAGTCAGTTTGCGGTCAGACGGTCCAGCAGTTGCTTTTCAAGGCGATGATCCGTCGCAGTATCTATCTGATGAAGAACACCACGAAGACGATACAGCAGATAGCCAATGAACTCAGTTTTCCCAATGCTTCAGCCTTCGGAACCTTCTTCAAGAAACATACCGGTCTGTCGCCTAAGCATTACCGTAATTGGGAAGAGGGGAATGAACCGCCTTCTTTCAAATAAAGATTTCATCCTATACCTATAAAATAAAAAAGGGACAGAGGAATTGTGCTGTCCCCTGTCCCGAAACTGTGATATAACTAAAACAACTGAGCGAAAGCTTCGGCTGTCTTTCCTGTATAGGTCTTCATCTCTGTAACCGGCTTGTAACCGAAATCCTTGAAGGCAAGGAGCTGTGTGGCAACAAACTGGTGGTCGTCAGAGATGCAAGCCTGTAACTTCATATTACCCATGCTGATGGCAGAAACAGGGAAGTTGCTGATCGCTGTTTCTACATCCTTAGGGGCTGCACTGAGGATGTTCTCAAGCTTTCTGCCATCCTCTGCAGAATATTCCTTCTCTTTTATCTTAATCACGCTGTTGGTAGGTTGATAGATGAGTTTGACTGTCAAACCCAAGAAACCTTTCTTTACCTGTACATCCTGGAGTGCCAAAACATCAGCACCCATCTCTAAATGATTAATCTTTGCCATAATTTTATACTGTTATTTGCTTATTCTTAATTCTTGAAAAATAATATATATTGAACTGTTTTTTGTTTTGAATAGGGGTGTAACCAGTCTTATCGCAAATCTTAGGAAAGATGCGATAAACCTATATGAAATTTTAAAAAGAGAAAAGAATAAGCACTAACAGAGCAGATGTCGCAGGCAAATGACATAATACTTGCTGGCGACATCAAAGTGGATTGGGGCAGTTTCCTGTCGGAAAGGCTCCATGCCACCTTCTATAGCTGATAAAAGGGATGATAAATAACGGATTCTATTTGTAAGCAATCTACTGGCAGTCTGACTGTTGTGCATGTTGCCACTTGGCAATAAGCGCTGCGGACGGCTGCTACAGATGCGGTAAGCAAGCTGTGAGGCGTTTTCAAGCTGTGCCTCAGGCTGGCTCTTGTCATACTCAACTTTTGTCAAACCATCTTTCTTATGGCTTGCATCTTCGGTATAAGAATCCTCGGGAGTAAAAGAAATAGAGGCAGCAGATACCTCTCCATAGCCTGAGAAGACCATGGACACCAGAAAAAGGATGTATAGTATCAACTGCCTCATATTAAATATATTATGGTATCAGGAGAATTTCCTGATACCGGTGATGATTAATAACTTCTTGCGATGATGACACGGGCTACGGCTGGCTTGCCGCTTACCATGTCGACACCTGGAGTCTGTTCGTATGCGAAAGGCACGCAGCGGATGGTTGCCTGAGTCTCCTCCTTAATCTTAGCCTCGGTCTCGGCTGTACCGTCCCAATGGCAGAGGAAGAAACCACCGTTCTTCACACGCTCCTTGAACTCCTCGTAGTTGTCGCACTCGTAAACGTGAGCATCACGGTAAGCACGAGCCTTCTCGAAGATATTCTTCTGGATGTCTTCCAACATATTCTTTACGCGCTCTACGATGCCGTCGAAGCTTACGTTCTCCTTCTCCAAGGTATCACGACGCATAATCTCGATGGTGTTGTTCTCCAAGTCACGGCCACCCATAGCGAGACGAACAGGAACACCCTTCAACTCATAGTCAGCGAACTTGAAGCCAGGACGCTTGGCAGGGTTATCATCATACTTCACGGTGATGCCCAACTCGCGGAGCTGGTCGATGACAGGCTGCAACTTAGCAGTAATCTGAGCCAACTGCTCGTCGCCCTTGTTGATAGGAACGATAACCACCTGGATAGGAGCCAGCTTTGGAGGCAATACGAGACCGTTGTCATCGCTGTGAACCATGATGAGGGCACCCATCAGTCGGGTAGAAACACCCCATGAAGTAGCCCATACATACTCAGGCTTGTTCTCCTTGTTCAAGTATGTTACATCGAAACTCTTGGCGAAGTTCTGACCCAGGAAGTGAGAAGTACCACTCTGGAGAGCCTTGCCATCCTGCATCATTGCCTCGATGGTATAAGTGTTCAGGGCACCGGCGAAACGCTCAGTCTCACTCTTCACACCCTGCAATACTGGAACACCCATGTAGTTTTCTGCAAAATCAGCGTAAACCTTGAGCATCTCCTGAGCCTTAGCCTCAGCCTCTTCCTTAGTGGCATGAGCGGTATGACCCTCCTGCCAGAGGAACTCAGAAGTACGGAGGAACGGACGGGTACGCATCTCCCAACGCATTACGTTACACCACTGGTTGCAGAGGATAGGGAGATCACGCCATGAATGGATCCAGTTCTTATAGGTGTTCCAGATGATAGTCTCAGAAGTAGGACGGATGATGAGCTCCTCATCGAGCTTTGCGTTAGGATCCACCTCAACCTCTTTGCCATCCTCTGTAGAACGGAGGCGGTAGTGGGTAACTACGGCACACTCCTTGGCGAAACCTGCCACGTGCTCAGCCTCACGAGAGAAGAAACTCTTCGGGATGAGGAGAGGGAAGTATGCGTTCTGTACACCTGTCTGCTTAAACATCTTGTCGAGCTGCTGCTGCATCTTCTCCCAGATAGCGTAACCGTATGGTTTGATAATCATACAACCACGAACTGGTGACAACTCAGCGAGATCAGCCTTTACTACCAAATCATTGTACCACTGACTGTAGTTGTCAGCGCGCTTGGTTAAATTCTTGAGTTCTTTAGCCATATTGCTTTTTTCTATTTATTTTGTTTTTTATTTCTTCTGTTACTTATATATTAAGGTATAAGCATGAGCCCCTTCATCATCTGCTGCCGGCAGTTCATCTGTCTGCAGGTGTCTGAAATCCTACTTTTAGGGATTTTCCACCCCCAAATAGGTGATTTCCTAGCTCTATTTCGACAAATACCCTTAAATTTGCATGCAAAAATACAAAAAAATATTAGAAAACTCTCCATTATGGAGAAAAAAGAGTTATCTTTGCAATTAAATAACATAAATATAGGAGATTTTAAAATGAAAAAGACTAATTTTGCAGTTGCAGGCCTCTCTTTGTGCTTGCTTTTCTCAAGTTGTGGAACCAATCAGAAGACTGGTACAGCAGTAGGTGCCGGTTCTGGTGCAGCTTTGGGTGCTCTCGTTGGTGGATTGCTCAATAATAGCCATCGTGGTACAGGTGCTCTCGTAGGTGCTGCTATCGGTGCAGCTGTTGGTGGCGGTGCTGGTAACCTCATCGGAAAGCACATGGATAAGGTAAAGGCTGAGGCTGAACGGGTGAAGAATGCACAGGTTGAGACTGTAACAGATGCCAATGGCTTGTCTGCCGTTAAGGTAACATTTGCTTCTGGTATTCTTTTCCCTACTAACGGTTCTACTCTCAGCAGCAGCGCAAAGACTGATTTGGCTCAGTTTGCCGGTGTATTGAAGAACAATACCGACTGTGAGGTTTCTATCCAGGGTTATACCGATGCTACAGGTAATGATGGTATCAACTTGCCATTGAGCCAGAAGCGTGCTGAGGCAGTTTACAACTATCTCGCTTCTTGCGGTGTTACTAGCCGTCAGGTAAAGAATGTTCAGGGTTTTGGTTCTGCTAACCCTGTTGTTAATACTACTGCTGCTTGTGCCCAGAACCGTCGTGTAGAGGTTTACATGTATGCTAGCCAGGCTATGATTAACGCAGCCAACAACGGTACATTGAAGTAATAACTTTATGCTCCCGGAAGGGAAAAACTAAATAGATGATTTTGAATAAAATCAAGAATATTGTAAAATGGGTGGTGGTGCTGTTTTTCAGTACCACCATTCTTGCTGTAGTGGCATATAGGTTCATTCCTGTGTATGTCACTCCTCTGATGTTTATCCGATGCTTCCAGCAAGTAGCTGATGGAGAGAGTATTACCCTGCATCATCATTGGGTTTCGATGGATAAAATTTCGCCTCACATGCCTGTGGCGGTGATGGCGAGCGAAGATGCGAGATTCCTGAAGCATCACGGTTTCGACTTCAATGCCATCGAGAGTGCGGCGAAGAATAATGCACGTGGCGGAAAGGTGCATGGGGCAAGTACCATCAGTCAGCAGACCGCTAAGAATGTCTTCCTGTGGCCTGGCCGTTCATGGACCCGCAAGGGATTTGAGGTCTACTTTACCTTCCTCATCGAAATGATGTGGAGCAAGCAGCGCATCATGGAGGTTTATCTCAACAGTATTGAGATGGGACCGGGTATCTATGGTGTGGATGCGGTTGCAGAATATCATTTCGACAAGAAAGCGAAAGATCTGTTTCGTGGCGAGTGTGCGCTGATAGCAGCTACACTTCCTAATCCGCGCAAATTCAGTTCGCTGCATCCTAGCGCTTATATGAAGAAGCGCCAGCGACAGATAGAACATCAGATGAGATTTATCCCTACCTTCCCTCGTGAGGGCGAAGATTTCGACCCGGGCACGGCTGTTGGCGGATATAGGGGGAAGTAATGAGTGAGTAGTGATTAGTTATTAATGATTAGTTATTAGTTATTAGTGATTATTTTTCCGGCTAAATATTGATTCATGGATTTACTGAAAGACTTGAACGAAGCGCAGCGTGCTGCGGTAGAATATATTGACGGACCTTCGCTGGTGATAGCCGGTGCAGGTTCGGGTAAAACGCGTGTGCTTACATATAAAATAGCTTATCTCCTGAGCCAGGGCATGAAACCCTGGAGCATCATGGCGCTCACCTTTACCAACAAGGCAGCAAGGGAGATGAAGGAACGTATCGGAAAACTGGTGGGAAATGATCTCGCCCAGCATCTCTATATGGGTACCTTCCACAGCATCTTCTCCCGAATCCTGAGAGCGGAGGCTGAGCATATCGGCTTCAACAACAACTTTACCATTTATGACGAAAGTGACTCGCGCTCGCTAATCAAGGCGATCGTGAAGGAGATGGGGCTGGATGATAAGAAGTATAAGCCTGCTGCCGTTCATGCCAAGATTTCGATGGCGAAGAACAACCTGATGAGTGCTGCGGCTTATGAGAGCGATGCGGCTATCTTCGAGCAGAACAAGCGTGCGCAGATGCCTGAGGTTGGTAAGATTTTCGTGGCTTACGTGCAGCGCTGCAAGCAGGCTAATGCCATGGATTTCGATGATTTGCTGACGCTTACCTATCAGCTCTTCAGGGAACATGAGGATATTCGCCACAAATATGCCGCCCGCTTCGATTATGTCCTGGTGGATGAGTATCAGGATACCAACCACGTTCAGATGTCTATCGTCATGCAACTCTGTCAGGAGAAGCAGCGTGTTTGTGCCGTGGGTGATGACTCGCAGAGTATCTATAGTTTCCGTGGTGCCAATATCGATAATATTCTCAACTATCAGCGCCAGTTTCAGGGCACGCGTCTCTTCAAACTGGAACAGAACTACCGCTCTACCCAGACCATCGTTGAGGCGGCTAACAGTCTGATTAAGCATAACCGCAACCAGATTCCTAAGGATGTGTTCAGCGAGAATGCGAAGGGTGAGAAGATTCAGTATAAGCCTGCTTACAGCGACAAGGAAGAGGCGGCGATTGTAGCGAAGGACGTGAAGCGTATCCGGCGCGAGGATGGCTGCCAGTATAGTGATTTTGCCATTCTCTACCGCACCAATGCCCAGAGCCGCAGCTTCGAGGAGGAGTTCAGAAAGCAGGGGATTCCTTATCGCATTTATGGCGGACTGAGTTTCTACCAGCGCAAGGAAATTAAGGATATTATTGCTTATTTCCGTCTGGTGGCGAATCCTGATGATGAAGAGGCTATCAAGCGTATCATCAACTATCCGGCACGAGGAATAGGGGCTACTACGGTGCTGAAGATTGCTGACTGTGCCCATCAGAACCAGGTGAGTTTCTGGGAGGTAATCGGTGCCCCTGAGCGGTATGGACTGGCGGTTAACAAGGGTACGATGAACAAGCTGGAAACCTTCAGATTGCTGATTTCTTCGTTTATCGAACGGGCTCAAACTACGGATGTCTATGAATTGGGTGATGCCATTATCAAGGAGAGTGGTATCAGTCAGGATATCATGTCGGGCAAGGATGCCGATGATCTGGCACGTCAGGAGAACCTGGAGGAATTCTTGAGCGGTATGTCGGCTTTTGTGGAGGAACGCCGTGAAGAGGGTAGGTTTGATGAACTCTTCCTGCAGGATTATCTGCAGGATGTGGCACTGCTTACCGATGCTGACAGCGATGGTGATAAGGATGAACCTCGTGTTTCTCTGATGACGGTTCATGCTGCCAAGGGTCTGGAGTTTCCTACGGTTTTCGTGGTTGGTTTGGAAGAGAATATCTTCCCAAGTCCGCTTTCTGCTGCTTCGCTCCGAGAACTGGAGGAGGAACGGAGATTGCTTTACGTTGCCATTACGCGAGCTGAGAAACATTGTATCCTGACGAACGCCAAGAACCGCTGGCGATATGGCAAGATGGAGTTTGATAATCCGAGTCGTTTTATCGATGAGATTGACGGCAAGTTGATTGATTGCCAGGATGAGGATGGTGGAAGCTTGTTTGGCTCTATGTCTGAATCAAGGCTTGGTTCAAGGTCTGGTTCGATGTTTGGCTCCAGAGCTGATTCGATGTCTGACCAGCCGGAGTGGGTGAGAGCACAACGTCCTCGCAGACCGTGGGAGGATGCTGAGCAGCCTAGATACAGTAGCAGGTATCAGAATTCCAAACCGGTAGCATCGCAGTTTGTGGCAGATCCTAAGCCTTCTCTCTTTGATGATGAACCAGAGACTTCACATACTTCCGGACGCTCATCTGTTTCCGGACGCTCATCTCTCTCTGAAGGCAATTTCAAGTCTGTAAGAGCGCTGAATGCAGCTAAGCGTTATATGGAGACGCATTCTTCTCATCCTGCTTCTCGCGGTACTGGATCTTCTGCAGCATCAGTTTCTTCTTCCACAGCTTCATCTGCTGGCAGTTCTTCTTGCGGTTTACAAGAGGGAATGAAGATTGAACATCAGCGTTTTGGACGGGGAACAGTATTGAAGATTGAAGGTACTGGTGAGAATACGAAGGCTACGGTTGAGTTCGTTCATTCTGGCACCAAACAGCTTCTGCTGAAATATGCCAAGTTTACGGTAGTAGATTAAGTTCTGTAGTCTGATGTTTATATTTATAGGTTTATCCTGTTTTGAAGTTCTCTCTTACAGGTAGAATCTTATAATATAGATAAAGAGTTATAAAAATAGATTGGGCAAGACCATCTCTGGTCTTGCCCTTTTTGTTTCTATATACTATAAATTGAAAAAGCGTCCCCGCAGTAGCCTCACGGTCACTACAGGGACTTATAATTACTAACATCTAACTTTAGCATTTTTGTTTAAACTTAAAAACAAATTCTTTATGAGAGTAATTTCTCCATTATCTATAAACATAAACCAAGTATCTCATATATTGCAAGTAACTTGTATCCTGCAAATATCTTGTATTCTTAAATGCAAGTTCTTAGAAAAGTTAAACCCATAGACCAGTATCTCTACTAATATCTTGATTATTTTTATTTTATTGCTTTTTGTCTGTTTAATATTTAATACTTTTAAGTTCACAATGCAAAGATATAAAAAAAATGGGTAAACTCCAAATTAATTTTGCTTTATTTTGTATTAAATGGCTTTTATTGTACTTATGCGGCGGTTTTTAAGGATTAACCGGCAAAGTTAAAGAGGGTGTATCATAAACAATCAAATGCTTTATGATACACCCTCTTTCTCAGGATTCTGAATATTGTCGTGTTTATAACGCTTCGTCTTCAGGACGTGGCATCTGTGTCTGGGGCTTCTGTTTCTTGCCTGACTTCATGAATAGTTTCTTCTTCTTGAGCCATGCAGCCTTGCGTATTTCGTATTCTTCGCGATGACGCTCCAAAAAATTATCTGCCATGTTTCGTTTCCTTTTTTACTTTGCGTTATGAATGCTTATTCTTCTTTAAACTTACTGTAAATCACCTTTATCTGTATAGGACTTGTCTCCTTGCCGTTGCTGTCGGTGGTTATTACACCTCTTTTCAGTCGGGTAGAAGCGAGTGACATATCGTGATTAATCTTGGAGATGACGGTAGTATAGCCCTGTGTGGTTGTGATGACGTTTACAGGAACCAGTACTACTTTATTCCAGTTTTCCCCCTTGCCCTTGTTCTTATACATGGCAGAAACCAGGTTGGCGATATTCTGGAATGTATAGGCATTCTTGTAGGTGCCGGTATTGCTGTAGCTTGCCGTATAAGAAGTACGGTTGTCAGCCAACTTGCTCTTTTCGAAGAACGACTGCAAACTGTCTTTCTGAACCATCAGGATGGTGCTTGGTGTAGCAAAGTTGTATGGGTTGTCTTCGTTTTCATTGTTGAGTCGTGGGAAAGAGATGGTAGCTGTGTTGAGCGTATCCTTCTCATGTCCCTTCATGATATCTTCGATAGGGAGGGTAACCTCGGTGAAGATACCTGCCGGTGACTTGAGATAAGTACATTTCTCCTGATCCTTACTTGCCAACTTCTTCAAGTTCTCGGTATCGTTCTCAATCTTGTTGAGCTGCAATACCTCTTCTGTACCATCGAAACGGTTGTATCCGATGCTTACAGCTGTACTGTCTGTAACGCCGTCCTTTGCCTTGATGATCTTGTGGCGGGTCCAGTAGAAGATAAGCTCTGTATTCCAGATCTTAGCCATGTTACCCGTACCGCCTACGTTCTTGATATAGAAGCCAGGGCAGACGTTGTGCAGGAACTTGTAGTTGGTCTTGAAGTACTCAGGATGTTCAGCGTATGTCTGCATGATGTAAGAACCATAGTTCTTGTATGTCTTACCATCTTTCGTCGTGTACTTCTTATTCAAGTAAATCTTGAAGTTCTTGACATCTGATGTATTGCTCAAGTTGTAATTACTGCTCCAATGCTGGTTGTTTTCGCTTACCCAGCCTTCCTTGAAGGCATCATAATTAGAGTAATACTCCTTATCTTCTGACATCGGCTTTGTCATCTCATAGGCTGTCACCTTCATTGGGGCAATGGTATCGCCGTAGCTGGCATTGTATGAAACCAAGAGGTAGCATGAGTCTGCTTCGATAGAACCTTTGTTTGCCTGCTTGATGTAATCGAGTGTATCTACAGAGAAAGTAGGCAGTACGCTCAACTGGGTCATGTAGTCGCCCTTTACATAGTTGCCGGTTTCCGGGTCTTTCATCTTTCCGATGAGCCCCGTGTTGTTGCGGCTCAATACGGAATCTGCTACTATAGACTTTGTGGTAACATTGAACGCTGAGTTAGAAATGTTAATGTTGTCTATCTTATTAGTGATGCTACCACCGATTCCCTCGGTGGTATCATCACATGCAGCGAAAGTAAGCGCTGCTATTACTAATACTGTTAAGAGTCTTAAAATTTTCATTATCCTTGTATGTATGTGTCTCTGTTGTCGGAATCTTATTCTGCGTCAGGACAAACCTTGTTGATGAAGTCTGCGTATGGCTCCTGGATATCTTCTCCCGGATACGCCAGTACAGGCTTGTTCTTCTCCTTCGCATAATCAAAGAGAATCTGGTTAGCTTCTTCTTCACCTTCTACCACACCGTCGCTATAGTCGATGGCGAGTTTGCCGAGCTCAATGAAGTTGAAGTCGTCCTGATAGCTGTCGAGCAGTTCAGACTTGGCATCGCGGAAGGCAACGCAACGTTTGAAGTTGGTACCCAGTTCACCCTTGAGTTCGTTGGTATAGAGAGCGGTAATCACCTTTGATTCTGCAAATGAAGGCTCTTCGCTGTAGGCTGTCTTTACATAGAATGGCACTACTGCGCTAGCCCAACCCTGGCAGACGATTACATCAGGCTGCCAGCGGAGCTTCTTGACGGTTTCCAATACACCACGTGCAAAGAAGATAGCTCTTTCTCCGTTGTCGGCATATTCTTTTCCGTTTTCATCGGTGCCCATCTGGCGGCTCTTGAAATAGTCGTCATTATCGATGAAATAAATCTGCTGTCGTGTTGTTGGTATAGATGCAACCTTGATGATCAGCGGATGGTCTGTATCATCTATGATAAGGTTCATACCAGACAGGCGAATGACCTCGTGCAATTGTCCGCGACGCTCGTTGATGGTGCCCCACTTAGGCATGAAGGTGCGGATCTCAAAACCTGCTTCCTGCATCTTCTGAGGCAGTTCGCGTCCCATGATTGACATGTGAGACTCGGCTACGTATGGGTCGATCTCCTGATTGATAAATAATACTTTTTTTGCCATAAAATTTAAATTTTATTCTTACGAATTACGTGCAAAGGTACAAAAAAAACTTCAAATAGGGGCATTTTTTCTCCGAAATTCATTATTTTCGGCAATAATTCGCATATTTTTAGGTTTTTTCTTTCTCATTTGAGAAAAAAGTTGTTATTTTGCACCCGAAAACAGATTATGACGATGAAAGTATTCAATAAGATTGTTGACCTCCAGAACGAACTCTTCATGTGTCGTAAGGAGGGAAAGGAAATCGGCCTTGTGCCAACTATGGGTGCGCTGCATGAGGGTCACGCCTCTCTTGTTAAGCGCAGTGTAAAGGAAAATGGCGTGACTGTAGTTTCTGTGTTCCTGAATCCTACACAGTTTAATGATCAGGGTGACTTGGATCGCTATCCTCGTACCCTCGATGCTGACTGCAAGCTCTTGGAGGCTTGTGGTGCTGACTATGTGTTTGCACCATCGGTGAAGGAGATGTATCCTACACCTGATACACGCCACTTTGAGTTTCCACCTGTTTCTACCGTGATGGAGGGTGCCAAGCGCCCGGGTCATTTCAATGGTGTATGTCAGGTAGTGAGCCGTCTTTTCTATATCGTTCGACCAACTCGTGCTTATTTCGGTGAGAAGGATTGGCAGCAGATTGCTGTCATCAAGCAGCTCGTGAAGTACATCAACAGCGATGTGCAGATTGTGGAGTGTCCTATTGTCCGTGATGAGGATGGTTTGGCTAAGAGCAGCCGTAATACTTTGCTGGCTCCTGATGAGCGTGCCATTGCGCCAAACATCTATAAGGCCCTGAAGGAGAGTGTGGAGTATGCCAAGACTCATACTGTACAGGAAACTCACGATAAGGTGGTTGCCGACATCAATGCTGTAGAGGGTCTGGAGGTAGAGTATTTCCAGATTGTGGATGGCGACAGCCTGCAGGATGTTTCTTCATGGGAGGATAGTGCATACGTGGTAGGTTGCATCACCGTTTATTGCGGTAAGACTCCTATCCGTCTCATCGACCATATCAAGTATAAAGGATAAATTCCTCTATAGATATTCTTTATTAAGTTTAATCCGTAACAGATCAAGTAATAACAGAACAATGCAGATAGAAGTATTGAAGAGTAAGCTCCATTGTGTGACCGTAACTGAGGCTAACCTGAATTATATGGGTAGCATCACCATCGATGAGGACTTGATGGACGCTGCCAATCTGATTGCAGGCGAGAAGGTTCAGATTGTAGACAACAACAATGGTGAGCGCTTGGAGACCTATATTATCAAGGGTGAGCGTGGCAGCGGTTGTATCTGCCTGAACGGTGCTGCAGCCCGCAAGGTGCAGGTGGGCGATACCGTTATCATCATCGCTTATGCCCTGATGGACTTTGAGGAGGCTAAGACCTTCAAACCAACCGTGGTTTTCCCTAAAGAGGGAAATAAGGTTTAATCCCAACACGCCCTGCATCGCGTTTTGGTTTTCTTCCCCACACGCCCTGAAAGGGCAGAAGCTCCTAGCCCAGGGCAACACCCTGGGTTAACATGTAAGCAACAATGTCGCCCTGTAAGGGCAAAAGCTTTAAAATTTCAAAAGCTTTTGCCTTTGCAGGGCGATTATATTTTATTCTTCGAGAAATGACTCATGATGAACCTGCCTCCGAAACTCAACACCAATACGATGATGGTGAGTACCACAGCAGCGGCGTAGGCTCTGTTCTGAACATCCTCCTGCGGGGCGCTCAACTGGAAGAACACGCTCAATGGGAGGGTGGCTGCCTGCTGGTTCAGTCCATGAGGAATATGATCGGAGAATCCTGCCGTAAACATCACTCCGGCACAATCGCCAATGGCTCTACCTATACTTAATAAGGTGGCGGTAGCGATGGCTGGGGCTATCTGTCTCAGTACTACACTGATGGTTTCTATCCTCGTGGCACCCAGACTGTAGGAGGAATCGAGTATCTCCTGCGGAATCGTCTTTGCCACTTCGTCCATCGAACGGATGAGTATCGGAACGATGAGCAGGGTGGTGACGAGAATACCTCCGCCCAGCGATGCCCTGATGCCCAGCCAAACCATCAGCGTAAAGGCAAAGGAGCCATATACGATGCTAGGAATTCCGAAGAGGGTATCATAAGCCAGACGGGCGATGTATCCGAATTTTGAATTAGGCTTGAGATATACATTCATATAGAACACTACGGGCAGCGAGATAAGCAGACCGAGCAAGGTAGAGCCGCCCACGATATAAAGGCTGCCCACGATGGCATTGAGGAATCCGCCCTTGCCGCCCAGATAGAAGCCGCCGCTAGGCAACTGGCTCACCATCTCCCAGGAGAGCACAGGAAAGCCTCGCTTAAAGATGGTCCAGAGAACGCTTAGTACGAAGAAGCCCACAATGCCTATCGACCCGAGCATCAGTAATTTCACAATTCTTTCTTCCAAGTATTTCATAAGCCTTTTTTTACTCTTTTACCTTTAATAGCACGATTCTCGACCCGAGATTCAAAATAACTACCACGAAAAACAGCAGGAAGGCGGCAAACATCAGGGCGCTGTCATAAAGCGGAACTGAAAGCATTTCACCATAATTGTTAGCGATGAGTGCCGGTATCGGGTAGCAGGCATCGAGCACGCTGCCCGGAACGATGGCGAGGTTTCCGCACACCATCAGTACAGCTATCGTTTCGCCCAGCGTTCGGCTCAGCGCCAAGACTACAGCGGCAATCATTCCCGGTCGTGCCTTTCTCAGCACAACATGCTTGATGGTTTGCCATTGCGTGGCGCCCAGCGAGAGCGAAGCTTCTCTCAAATCTGTTGATATGTTATCGAATATCTCCATAAACAGACTCACCAGAAGCGGGATGATCATCACGCTCAATACGATGCCGCCCGCCAGAACCGTATATCCCGAAGAAAACTCCACGAAGAGGGGAGCAACATGTTTCGAAACCCAAGGCACGATGAGTAGGCTCCCCCATACGCCATAGATGACGGAAGGCAATCCGGCAAGAATATCGAGCAGCGGATATACGTATTTCCGGATGCTGCGGTGGGCGTATTCCGTGAGATAGATGGCCATGAGTAGGGAGATGGGGAGGGCGATAAGAATGGCGAGTGCCGTACACCAGAAGGTGCCGGCGAGGAAAGGCAGGAATCCGAACTTGCCTTCCATCGGTCGCCAGTTGCTCTCCGTGAGGAGTTCCCACAGATTATACTGGCTCAATATCGGTTCCGACTTGATAAACAGTCCCACCGCCATGATGATTACCAGGAATATGGAGGCGATGGTCAAGAGAAACATCACCTGTCCTGCTATCTTATCCTTTGCTATTCTATAATCCATACTCGTATTATTTTTCTTTTCCAAGAATTATTTGAGCAGACTAGCGCCCAATCCCAACAGTAGAAATACTGCTGCCTCTAAAATGTTGATGATTAAATTCTTCATGCTCATTCCCTTCCTAAAACATTTGAATTTACTTTCACTTCGTCCGTCGAACGTTGTTTCTTCACTCTTCGTTCTTCACTCTTCACTTAACTTAACTCCTAGCTTCTCTGATGCAGTCCGCATTCTCTATGCTCCGGCGATTCCCACCACCATCTTCCGGCTCGGATATCCTCGCCTGGCTTGATGGCCCTTGTACAAGGTTGGCAACCGATGCTCGGATATCCCTTGTCCTGCAGCTTGTTATAAGGCACATGATGCTTCTTTACATATTGCTCCACATCCTCTTCGCTCCAGTTGATGAGCGGGTTCACCTTAATCAGGTTATGAATGTCGTCCCATTCCACTACCTGCATATCCTTGCGGGTTACGCTCTGCTGCTTTCTCAATCCGCAAATCCATACATCCAGTCCCTGCATCGCCCGCTTCAGCGGTTCTAACTTTCTAACCTGACAGCAGCGGTGTCGGCTTTCTATCGAATTATAGAAGAGGTTGATGCCTTCTTCCTTCACCATCTGCTGCACCGCCTCATAGTTTGGAAAGAATACTTCCAGGTTGATGCCATACGTCATGATGGTCTTGTCGATGAGCTGGTAGGTCTCCGGGAAGAGTCTGCCTGTATCGAGTGTGAAGATGCGGGCAGACTTATCTATCTTCACGATGATGTCGGTAAGCGTCTGGTCCTCGATGCTGAGGGAAGAAGAAAGAGCGATGCGCCCTTTGAATGCCTGAAGGAAATAACCGACAATATCCTCGGCAGGCGCATCGCTGAATTTCTTATTGAGTTCCGGAACCAAATCCTTTATATTACTTTGAACTTTGATCATTGAACTTTGAACTTTATGATTACTCTATATTACTTTGAACATTCAACATTCAACATTTAACATTCAACATTATTTAATAAGTCCCGCTCCCACGGTCTCGTTCGTATCCGGGTCGATGAAGATGAGGCTGCCTGTTACCTTATTCTCCGTATATTTATCGAATACCAATGGGTTGGCGGTGTGGATGGTGATCTCGGCAATATCGTTCATCTTCAATTCCGATACTCCTTCTTCCTTCTCCAAGGTGTTGATATTGCGGCGATAGTTGATGCTGCGAATCAAACCCTGGGTCTCGAAGGTTGCCTGACGGATTACGTATTTGTTTCTTACGGCAGCAGGGCGCTCGTTGAACCAGCAGACATCCAGCGTGATATCCTGTTCGATGCTAGGCTGCTTCTCATCTGCCTTTACGAGGGTATCGCCACGCGAAATGTCGATATCATCGTTTAGCGTCAGGGTAACGCTCATTGGGGCATACGCCTCCTCCAGGTGTTCCTCTACGAAGTCGATGCTCTTCACGGTGCTCTCCGTGCCCGATGGTAATACTCTTATCTTGTCGCCCGGACGGATGATGCCGCCGCTTACTCTGCCCGCATAACCGCGGTAGTCTGGGAACTGGCTGCTGATAGGACGAATCACATACTGTACAGGGAAACGGAAGAAATCGCTCATCGTCTTATGACCTACCGGAACGGTCTCCAGATAGTTCAGCAGAGTAGGTCCCTCATACCAAGGAGTCTTGTCGCTCTTGTTCACCACGTTGTCGCCATCCTTGGCGCTGATAGGGATAAATACCACGTTCTTGATATCCAGCGCCTCCGACATCTTCTTGTAGTCGGCAACAATCTTGTCGTATACATCTTTACTGAAATCAACCAGGTCCATCTTGTTGATAGCCACCAGAATATGTGGTATGCCGAGCAACGAAGAAATATAACTGTGGCGAACAGTCTGCTCCAATACACCATGACGTGCATCGATGAGAATGATGCTCAAGTCGGCAGTACTAGCACCCGTTACCATGTTGCGGGTATACTGAATATGTCCCGGAGTATCTGCGATGATAAACTTGCGTTTCGGTGTAGCAAAATAGCGGTAAGCCACATCGATGGTGATGCCCTGTTCGCGCTCAGCACGGAGACCATCTGTGAGCAAAGCCAGGTTCACTTCTTCATTACCGCGGCTCTTGCTAGCAGCCTCTACCGCCTCCAACTGGTCTTCGAAAATCGACTTGCCATCATAAAGCAATCTTCCTATCAAAGTACTCTTTCCATCGTCCACGCTGCCCGCAGTAGAGAAGCGGAGCAGCTCCATATCTAAATAACCTCTATCCATGTTTCTTTTAATGTTAAGTGTTTAATGTTTAATGTTTAATGTTAAGTGTTAAATGTTAAGTTGTTTGCTGTATATGACTGCTATGCTAATTCAACATTCAACATTTAACATTCAACATTGAAAATTAGAAGTATCCCGCCTTCTTGCGGTCTTCCATTGCCGTTTCGCTTCGCTTGTCATCGGCTCTTCCTCCACGTTCTGTCACACGTGTTGAAGCTATCTCGTCGATGATATCCGCTACGGTTGTCGCCTTCGATTCCGTGAGTCCGGTGCAGGTAATGTCACCGATGGTGCGGCAGCGAACCAGCTTCTTTACCACTTCTTCTGTAGGCTTGCGCTTGATGCAAGGCAGGGCTGCGAGCCATTGTCCGTCGCGGTTGAATACCTCTCTTTCGTGGGTGAAGTAGAGCGAAGGCATCGGGATGTTCTCCAGGAAGATATACTGCCATACATCCATCTCGGTCCAGTTGGAGATAGGGAACACACGGAAGTGTTCGCCCATATTCTTTCTGCCGTTGAAGATGTTCCAGAGTTCTGGGCGCTGGTTCTTCGGGTTCCATTGTCCGAACTCGTCACGATGACTGAAGAAGCGTTCCTTGGCACGGGCCTTCTCCTCATCTCTTCGTGCGCCACCGATGGCAGCATCGAATTTATATTCCTCCAGGGTGTCGAGCAGGGTAGTGGTCTGCAGCTTGTTGCGGGAAGCATAATAACCTGTTTCCTCCTTCACTCTTCCCTTGTCGATGCTTTCCTGCACGCTGCCCACGATGAGTTCGGCTCCGAGTTTCTTCGCCAGTTCATCACGATACTGGATGGTTTCCTCGAAGTTATGTCCTGTGTCTATGTGCAACAGCGGGAATGGAATCTTTGCCGGATAGAATGCCTTGTAGGCGAGATATGTAATCACGATAGAATCCTTGCCACCCGAGAAGAGGATGACTGGACGTTCGAACTGGGCAGCTACTTCGCGGAGCACGTAGATAGATTCTGCCTCCAGTTCCTTGAGATGTTTGATAGTCTTATTGTCCATAATCTATGTCTTTTTTTATTATTATTTTCTGGGTGCAAAGGTACTGCGATTTCCCCACTTGGGCAATACCACATGGGGAGTAAAAAGACTACCATACAGGGAGTAAAGAACATACCATACATTTGGTATAAGGCTGCCAAACGTATGGTATGTATGATGGATTAGGATATGTATCCTATATATAATAAGGTGTAATTGGTATAGACCTATTAAAATAGTATCTTCATTTTATTGCTAAATAATTATAAAGAAGTTGTTAGTATCAAATAAAAAGAGTATATTTGTACAATATAAAATTAATAAATCATGGCATTACCAATAAATATAGAAAGCCTTCTTAGTGGAAGTGCAGTAGAAAGCAACCAGCTTGAATACAAGGAAGGTTGGAATCCAGATACAATATATCGTAGCATCTGTGCCTTTGCCAATGATTTTGAAGACACTGGTGGTGGGTATATCATTGTTGGTGTAAAGGAGGAACGCGGTCATGCTGTTCGTCCTGTTTTAGGTGTTAATCCTAATTTGATAGAACAGATAGAGAAGGATATGGTTGGTTACAATAATCTTATCCGTCCATACTATCAACCTCGTCTTTTCATTGAAGAGGTTGATGGCAAGACTATTCTTGTAATCAAAGTGACGGCAGGAGAACGCCGTCCATATAAGGTGCCTGATCGTATTACTGCAAAGCAGAAGGACTTCAACTATTATATCCGCTATAATAGTAGTAGCATTGTGCCGAAAGATGAGTATGAACGTGAGCTGATAAATTTGGCTAATCGTACTCCTTTTGACGACCGTGGCAATGATCAGATAAGTCTTAGGGATATTTCGGCTACTTTGTTGAGAGACTTTCTTGTTGAAGTAGGTAGTGATTTGGCTGATCAAGATCTATCGGGTGAAAACTTGAAAATAGTTCTTGACCAAATGGACTTGTTGGAAACTACACCAGAAGGCTTCAAGGTCAAGAATGTTGCTGCGATGATGTTCTGTGAGCATCCTGAGAAATTCTTCAAAATGACCCAGGTTGAAATCGTGATATTCCCTAAGGGGAGATTACAAGATCCTGATAATATGATAGAGGTTGCACCGATAAGGGGTTGTGTGCCTAAGATGATTCGTGATACGATGAATTATCTCAAGACAAATATTATTCAGAAGACAATTCATAAGCCAGAGAATACAGAACGTTCCGTTGTTACATATAATTATCCTTATCAAGCTTTGGAAGAAGCTGTCGTAAACAGCCTTTATCATCGCAGTTATATTGAAAGAGAACCTGTTGAGATAACTATCGAACCAGATAAGATTAGTATTCTCAATTTTGGAGGACCTAATCACACAATATCTATGCAGGCTATAAAAGAAGCTCGTATGCTTCGTTCTCGTCGATACACAAACCGCCGATTGGGAGAGTTCTTAAAGGAATTGAATTTGACAGAGGGTAGAGCTACGGGGATTCCTACTATTCAGCAGAAGTTGCAGGAAAACGGTTCGCCTCGTGCAATAATTGAGACCGATGAGGAACGTACATATTTCTTAATAGATATACCATGTAATTTAGACTATATCGGTGTGCCTATTGGTAAAGAATGCAAGAAAGAATGCAAGAAAGAATGCAAGAAAGAACTGTCTGAATTACAGATGCTTATCATGGGGGCGTTGTCTGAGAATGCTAAGTTAACAATACCAGAATTAGCAAGAAAGATGGGCATATCTGCAAGAAAGATTTCTCAGGAACTAAAGTCTTTACAGGAAGAATTTCAGGTCTTGAAACGTGAAGGAGGTCGCAAGAATGGTTATTGGGTAGTATTGAATGAATGACGTATAAAACGTATTATAATATACATATATTTCTGTACGATAGCAAGTGCTTTCTAAAGTAACTCGAATGGTTTGGAGTTATTCAGAGCATAACTTGCTATCGTCAGATATTTCGTTCTGTTACGGATAGATCTCGATATGGCTGCTGCCGGAGTTGCCATTCTTGATAATCCTTATCTGGGTGGTGATGCGCTCGCTCATCGTGTCGGTATGACTGATGACGCCCACCTTCTTGCCTTGCGAACTTTGCAGCATGGCGAGGGAGTCGATGACGGTGGCGAGGGTATCTGGGTCGAGGGTTCCGAAGCCTTCGTCGATGAACAGGTTCTCGAAGGAGATATTGCGGGAGGACAATGCCGACAGGCCCAGGGCGAGACCGAGACTCACGATGAAGGTTTCGCCACCTGATAGGGAGGTGGTGTCTCGGATATCGTCGGCACGGTCGTGGTCGATGACTCTGATGCCCAGCGAATGCTTTACCTGTTGCAGTTCGTAACGGCTATTGAACTTTCTGATTTCCTGGTTGGCGTGCGCTATCAGGAAACTGAGCGTATAGCATTGAGCTATCTTGCGAAGCGTCTTGCCGTCTGCTCCGATGGCATCCGTAATGGCAGTCCAGTCGTCCTTTTCCTGGGTTACGAGTTTCAGAGCCTCAGCCTTGTCGCCCAACTGTTTGAGGGCTTCCTGATGGTTCTGCATCCTGGCGTTGGCAGCAATCAGTTCGTTGCGCTGGCTTCTCTCCTGATACTCCTGCTGAATGGCTAAGAGAGCATCACGGCTTTGGGCAGGCTGATGTTCCAAGTGCTGCTGATGCGCCTTTTCTGCGCTCTGGTAAAGGGCGGTAGTTGAAGCCACGGCCTTCTCTTTTTCGTCCTTTTCCCGTCGGATAGCGTTCCAGTCTTCGGCAGAGTGAAGCATCTCTCGGATGGTATTTCGGTCGATAAGGCTTGGTTCGATACTTCTTTCCTCGATGCCTTCCTCTTCGGAGTCTTTTCCTTCGATGCTCTTTTCTTCAAGCTGCTTGTTATTTTCCTCAATCCAAAGGTCGAGTTCCTTTTCCTTCGTTTGCAGATTCTCTTTCATCGTCTTGTTCTGAGACAGCATGGTTTGATGCGAACCTTTACTGTTGGCGAGTTCCGCCTTCAGTTTGTTGATATTCTCGTTCTGAGTATCAGCTGCTTTCGTTGCCTCATCCTTTGCTGCTGTCAGTCTTTGTTCAGCCGCGTCTGGTTCTTCTCCATTCAGAATCTGCTTGTATTTCTCCTGCCATTCCTCCATTTCCTTCTTGGCGCTATTCCATGTCTGAAGGGCTTTCCCGTAAGCCTCCTCCTTACTCTTCTGCTGCGAGATAAGATTGATGGTAAGTGCTTTTTGCTCAGCCAGTTTTGTGGCGCAGGTTGATGCGCTTTCCTGGGCTTTGTTCAGTATCGTTGAAGCCTTGCTTTCATACGCAGCTTCATCCTTTACAGCCTTATCCTTGAGTTGGGTTAGCCGTTCTATCTCTTTCTGAATTTTGTTAAAGAGGCTCAGTTTGCTGCTCGCATCTTTCGCCTTGTTTTCATAGATAGGCAAGAGTGATTTCAGTTCTGCCTCTGCCTTTGGAATCTTTGGATACTGGGCGATGAGCGCCTTCCAATCCTCTTCGTAAGTTGCTATTTCTCCCGAGAGCTTTTCCTGTTGTTTCTGGAGCGTCTGTACTTCGCCGTCGTTCTGTTTTCTCTCGCCGGAAAGATCCTTCTCCTCTTTCTGCTGCAGTTTCAGCAGATTCTCCTTGGCTTTCAGAAGTTGCGAGAGTTCCGTAGTGGCTTCCTCAAACTGTCTGTTGTCGGTATGATAAGGATGGGTCGTGCTGCCGCAGAGCGGACAAGGTTTGCCTTCGGTCAGGTTGGCACGATGAATCTCCCATTTCTCACTCACCATGAGGGTATAGGCATTTCTCAGCGTCAGGGTCTCTTTCTCCAAAGCCTCGATGGACAATTTGCCCAGCGCCTCATCTATCTTGGCATTTCTCTCGCCCAAGACCAGGATGCGCTCCTCATTCTTCTGCTTTTCTGTTGTGGCAGTATCAAGATGAGCCACAACCTTGATGGCTTGCTGGACATCCTGCAGTTTCTTTTCGGCTGCCGATTTATGGCTCTGCAGTTCCTCTATGTTCTGTCCTGCAGTCTTATTTCTTTCCGTCTCCCAAGCCTGTTCAGCGGCTTGCGTTGCTTCGTGCAGAACCAGTTTCTGCTTGGCAATCTCTTCCTGTGTCGTTTTGAGAGCAAGGTTCGCTTTCTCCGTTTCGGCTTCCCATTTTTGGATGTTTCGGGCGTTTTCCTCCACGTCTTTCTGGGCAGATTGATTCTCTTTCTGAGTCAACTCCAATGCCTCTTTCTTTTCTTTCAGATTCGGCATTGCCGCTTCCATTTTTGTTTTCAGCGCTCTTGCTTCAGCGATGACCGGCAGCGCCTTTTCCAGCTGTTCCTGTGCCTTGCTTACTGCTTCCTTCAGATTGGCGAGAGTTTTCTCGCTTTCGCTGATGGCAGACTCTTGACTTTTGATGTTTGCTTCCGCTTTCAGAATGTTTTCTTCCTGCTCGTGGATGCTTTGCGTCTGTCGCTCTACTTCCTGCAGCAGGTTGACGGCAGGCTGTACTTCATCGTGTAACTGCAGACGGAGAATCTGGGCTTGCATCGCTTTAATGGCATCTGCTGCTTGCTTCATATCAGTCTGGCAGATAGTGATTTGCTTGATTTGCTTATCGTTTTCCTCAAACCATTGCAGGTCTTTCGAGATGGCTTGCAACTGGCTGTCGAGTTCCTTCTCTGCTTTTTCCAACCGGGCGATTTCCTCCTTCAGTTGGGCGAGTTCTTCATCGTTCAGCAGGTTCTGTTTTACGGCTTCCACCGATGCTGCCATCTGGTTGTAGGCATCCGTCGCCTGGTCTTTCGCCTTCTTGATTTCAGTAGCGATGTTCGTATAAGTTTCCTCGCATCCGATGAGCTTTTCCAGGAGTTCGTACCGTTCGTTTTCCTTTGCCGTCAGGAAGTTGGCAAACGAGCCTTGGGCGATGAGCACGGTACGGAGAAACTGGTCGTAGTCGAGTCCGATGATGTTCGGCAGCTCGTTCCAGTCGGCAGCTTCCTCCGTTATTTCTTCTCCGTTTCTCGTGATTTTATAGAGCGCAGTCTTGGCGTTCTCGTAGCGCACTCTCTGGAATCTGACGTGCCATTCTGCGCGGTAGATGCTGCCGTTGTTGGCAAGGAAGGTGAGTTTGCTGTAACCCTCTTTCTTGCCACGTGTCAGGATGTTTCTACTGTCGGTAGGTGCCAGACGGTTACTTTCGCTGGCATCGGCAGCCCCGAAAATCTCGATGTTCTGGTTCTTGTCGCCTTTCTTCCTGGGGTAGCGAGGGGCGCGGTTGTAGAGAGCCAGACAGATAGCATCGAGTAGGGTAGACTTGCCACTTCCCGTCGGACCTACGATGCTGAAGATGGTGCTCTCGCCTAAGGCACCTTCTTCAAAGTTGATGACCTCGCCACCCTGTTTGTCAAGCGAAGCGAGGTTGAGTATTTCGAGTTGTAGGAATTTCATAATGATGATGTTGTTAATAAATCGGATAACATTTTCTCCTGTCTTTCGTTCATCGGAGCGTTGTGTCTGATGGCGAAGGCTTCTTTCAGCGTGTCGAGCGGAGGACGGTTAATGATGTCTTCTATGCTGGTGATGTGCTGGGAACCCTGGATGGTGGAGAGGTCCAGTTGCGGGATGATACGCTGGATTTTGCAGAGCACGGCATCCTTTTCGTTGACGAGTTTCTCCAGTTCCTTGATGTCATCGCTGGTCAGTTTCTCCTGTTTCACCTTCAGCATCACGTAGTCGAAATGGTTGCTCAGTTCGCCATCAGTTCTCTCTGAAAGTTCAGAATTGATGAGCTTCTGCCATTTCTTGAAGGTCAGTTCTTCCTCATCTTCGGGCAGGATGCGGAGGGCGTGCTGAGGCTTGTATTCCAGGAAATCTACTTTCCATTCCTTGCTCTTGCCGGTTTCTTTTCTCTCCTCCTCTTCTCCGTGTTCTATGGTGATGAGGTCGATTCCGTGGGTGTAGTCTTTCTCGGCAAACGACATCGGGAGGATACTTCCCGTATATCTTGCCCAGTCGGTGTTCCAGATATGTTGCCGTTTGTGGATGTGTCCGCAAGTCATATAGTCGGGATGGTCGTTCCATCCTTCCAGGTCCACTTCCTCCTGTCCGCCTATGATGATTTTCTCGCTCGCATCCTTTTTGGCGATATCCGAACCCTTGGCGTACATGTGTGCCATTATGATGCACTTCCTGCCCGGGTATTTCTTTCGAGCCTCAGCCGTCAGTTCTCTCAGAAAGTCGTTGACTCCCTGCGAGTAGCTGGCGTTCTGCACCACATCGCTTCTAAGAAAAGGTACGGCGAGGATGATGACTTCTTCTCCTTCCTCGTTGGTTACGGGGATGATGAGGTCATCGAAGGAATAGAGCCAATGTCCGCCGGTTTTATCATCGTCCTCGCTTTCTCCCTGCTTCCAGATTTTCCTTACGTTTCCTCTTATTTCCACGTGGTATCGGGTGAGTAGCGGACGGGGAGCCTCCAGTCGGCTGGCGGAATCGTGGTTGCCGGCGGTAATGATGACCTGCATGTTCGGGCACAGTTGGGTAGCATCGGCAAGAAACTCGTAATAAACGGTCTGTGACGCTGCCGATGGATTTCCGTTATCAAAGATGTCTCCTGCGATAAGGAGAGCATCGGGTTTTTGTCCAGCTATCTGTTCCAGGAGCCATTTCAGGAAATGCTTGTGTTCCGGCAGACGGTCGTTGCCGTGAAACAGGTTGCCCAGATGCCAGTCGCTGGTTGCTAATATCTTCATACTCATAAGGATGTCTAATCTTAGTCTTTTTCTTTGTCTTTGGCTTGCAATCCTTTAGCCTTTGGTTTGCAATCTGACTACAAAGTTAACACAATTATTTGGGATACGCAAAGAAATAAGCTCAAAAAACGAAGAATTATGGCCGGAAAAGTAAAGATATTCAGGAAAAGTCTTGTTTTATATCTGATAAAGTTGTATCTTTGCAAGGTAGAAATCTTCGTTCATAAACATTGAATGTCCGTTCAGTGTCTTTGAACGGCGGTTCATAGACTTTGAATGTCGGTTCAATGTCTATGAACGGAGATTTCTCCTAGGATTAAATACTTTTCTTCCTAGGTTTGTGGTCTTTTCTTCTTAAGTATAACAATAAATACTATAGGATGTAAAGGCTGTTGCAATAAGAAATACTAATAAACTAAAGTAGGAAAGGAAACTGATATGGCTAAGTACAAATTGCAGGAAATGGGGGATATGCGCTATGATGGCAAGCGCAGAGTTTATCCCAAGATGGTGACCAACCGTACACTATCCCGAAAAGAGTTCGTCAAGATGATGCAGAACTACCATCGCGGTATTTCGGAAAGTACAACGGAGGCTGTATTGACCGATGTGGTTGATATGCTGGCAGACATGCTCTCCATGGGGTACAACGTGAATCTGGAAGGTTTCGGTACCTTCTCCCTCTCCCTCGCTTTCGAGGATGAGAAGCCTAGGGAAATTCTGAATCCAGATGATAAGATGACGTACCGCAAGGTGGGAGTGAAAGACATCAACTTCAAGGCGTCCCCTGAGTTTGTCAAGGATGTAAAGCGTGAAACCGACCGTGACCTGGAGCGTGATATGGGTGGTGTAAAGGTTATCCGTAAGCAACTCTATTCCAGGGAAGAGCGCATCGCCCGAGCCCTGGAGGTGATAGAGGAGAACGGAGTCCTCACCCTAGGCGATTATGCCTCCATCAACAACCTGAGCCGTACTGCCGCCTCTATGGAACTGAAGGAGCTGACAAATGACAAGACTTCGCCGATAGATTCACTAGGTCGTGGCAGCCATAAGGTTTGGGTGAAGAGGAAAGAATAAATGCAAATATCTCTCAGAATATTTGTTAGTTTCAATTCTTTTTCGTATTTTTGCGGTGTAATTAAAATGATAGTGTTATGACGACAATAACAAGGGAACATCTTGAAGATGAGGTACTCAAGTCGATTCAGAAGAAAGCGGAGTCGATTATGCCGAAAGATGCCAAGGTTATCCTTTTCGGGTCAAGGGCTAGAAGGGATGCTAAAGCAGATTCCGACTGGGACATCCTTGTGCTTTTGAACAAGGATAAGATAGATGAGCAGGATCATGATAATTACACCTATCCTCTTTGGGAATTGGGATGGCAAATCAATCAGATGATTCACCCGATAGTGTATTCGATGAAAGACTGGCAGAGCAAAAAGGGCAGTCCTTTTTATAATAATGTAGAGAGTGAAGGACTGCAGTTATGTTAATATTTTGTTAAAGGTGCGTGTTAATAGTCTTATTTATAGGAAAATATGTAATTTTGCACTGTTAAATAGATGTTTAATTTAAAGTCCAAATAATTATGGAGCAGATTACTATAGATTTTAAGAACGCTTTTGATTGTTCCAAGAAGGAAAAGTCGAAGGTTTGTCGCTCTGGCTATGTACGTGTGGTTCGTTTTATGGATGATAAGAAGCATACTAGACCACAAGTGTATGAGGGCGATTTGTTGGAGGTTTTGAATGGCAGCATATAATTTTGAAAGCAAGGGATTGGTAGATGCCATTCTGACGCCAATAGCAGTCTGTGAGGCTGTAGAAATGAATGAGAGTATTGTTGTGCCTAAGATATTTCGCTCTTCTAATTGCATGTGGGATACAGGGGCGACTAATACGCTTATATCTCAAAAGGTAGTTGATGATTTGGGGCTAAAGTCTTATGGTGTATGCTTGGTCTCAGATAATACAACAACAGAGAAACGTGAAACGTTTTTGGTTCATTTAGGCTTACCGACAGGAACAACAGCGTTAAACGTAGAAGCGATGTTAACGTTGAGTGAAGATTATGATGTTGTAATAGGAATGGACATTATTAGTTTATGTGATTTCTGCTTTACAAACAAAGATAACGCAAGTTGTTTCTCGTTACGCCATCCTTCGAACGAGAAAATTATTTTAAAATAATAAATATCCTTGGGATTTGCAAGAAACTTTCCGATTTTCTTGCAAATCCCAATTCTTTTTATTACCTTTGCCGATGTCTTGCTGTGGATGGCTGGCGATGAGTCGCTGGCTAGGTAAAAATCCATGGCTTGGCCTATTTTAATAAGAAAGACGTGTACTGACGTTTTCTTCTGATCTATTGGAACCTCGGAAATTTCAAAAGGGATTCAGATGAAGACAGTGGTAGACGGCTACTCATCGTGTATATACGCGAGGCATAGGTGTGCCCTTTCCATTCGTATGGAGAGGGTGTGTCCTATGCTATCAATATATACAAGTTTGGCGTAGGGTCTATTGCTTCTTATCTTTGTTCCCAAGGTCATCCGAGGACCACAATAGGCAAGGATAAAGTAATATGATTCCTACGCCTTTCTTTTTATCATAGCCATTACAAACACAAACAATCTTCTCTGCTTAAGGAATCGGTGGAGTATATTTATAGGGCTAGGAGACACCGATATGGCAAAGAAAATAGATTTGCAAGCTTTGTACCAGCAGATAAATGAACTTCAGATTGATAAAGATTTGAACAGGGGAAAGCTGCACCCTCTTTCGGAGAAATTCACTATATTTGCAACATGAAGGAAATATAGAAACTATCCCAAGGATAGAGTTAGCCCTGATTATCATCGGGGGCATCCATATTTATCTTCTTAATAAACCTCTTGTATTTTCTGGAGTGAACTTAACAATAAGCAGACAAATTTAAATAACAATTATAATATTAATTTATGAAAAAATTTACCAATCAATTCAATGGGTCGCATGCCGACCGTATTAACAATGGGGGAGGTAGGTTCCGAAGGATCGCTCTGTTCCCATTGATGTTGTTCATGTTGTTGCTTGTGCCTACCAGTATGATGGCGCAGACAGATTACGACAACACAGTAACCTTCACAGCCTTAGCAGGTAATCCCCAAGGCTTCCCTAATGAGACTTATGCGGAACTCTTTGATGGCAAAAAGACAAAAGACAAATTCTCCAAGTGGTGCTGCAAATTCTCACGTAGTGCCAATGTCATCTTCGCAGCCAGCAAAGCAGGAGTCCCTGTGGGCTACACCATCACAACGGGTAACGACAACTTCACTAGTAAAGGTCGCAACCCTATGTCGTGGAAGCTCTATGGAAACAACGTGGGCAAAGATGGAGAATGGACGCTCATTCAGGAGGTAAACAACGATACGAAACTTCAGGATGTGAACTATACTTCTTACGACTTCACCTGCGGGGGAGGTAAATCTTACAAATATTTCAAATGGGAAATATCGGCTATTCATAGCGGAGACGTGTTGCAGGTAGGCGAATTTGAACTCAAACTCCAAACTTGTACGCACACAAATGCCGATGGCTCGTCTGCCCTTGGCAATGCAATAAAAACTGTGGAAACTACTTGCACCGAGCATGGCTATACCACATACAAATGCTCTATTTGCCACTCAACAGTAAAAAAATATAAGACTGATGAGCTAAAGAAGCACACACTCACTTACCATGAAGCTAAAGATGGAGTTAAAGAACACTGGCAGTGTGATGTATGCCACAAATACTTTAGCGATGCAGATGCCACTCAAGAGGTTAGCTATGCCAGCCTTTTATATCCGGCTTATGCAGTGTTTGAAGGAAGCACAGGAACGCTTACATTCAAATGCAGTCCTTCCAAGCCCGAAAGAGCTTATGACCTTAATCGTGAATGGTCTGCTATAAATGAAAATATCAAGAAGGTGGTTTTCGATGCTTCGTTTGCCAATGCAAGACCAACGAGCTGTGATCATTGGTTCGATTACTGCCCTAATCTGACCACAATAGAAGGCATTGAGTATTTTAACACCGAGAACGTGACGAATATGCGCTATATGTTCGGTGACTGCAGGTCTCTCAAATCTCTCGATCTCACAAACTTCAACACCGAGAATGTGACAGATATGTACTATATGTTCCATAACTGCAGGTCTCTCGAATCTCTCGACCTCACCAACTTCAACACAGCGAAGGTGACGAATATGAAAGGTATGTTTTCGAGCTGCTACGCTCTCAAAACCATCTACGCCAGCGATAAGTTTGTTACGGATCAGGTTACTGAAAGTACTTGTATGTTCTCTGATTGCCTCAACCTCAAAGACTATTCCTCTAGCAAGGAAGACCACACCTATGCCAACTGCGGCCCGACTGGTTACTTTACTTATGGACGTGGGTATGCCATGTTTGACGATGCTACAGGAACTCTTACATTCAGCTACAAGGGATTCAAGCCCGAAGGAGCTTATGAGCTTAATGAGGGGGGGAAATACTCCTGAATGGATTTCTAAAAACTCTTATGTCAAAAAAGTGGTCTTCGATGCTTCGTTTGCCAATACAAGACCAACAAGCTGTTTTTCGTGGTTCAGAGGATGCGAGAATCTGACCACAATAGAAGGTATTGAGTATCTTAACACCGAGAATGTAGAAAACATGTCATCTATGTTCAGGGACTGCTACGCTCTCGAATCTCTCGACCTCTCTAGCTTCAACACAGCGAAAGTGACAAGTATGAGCCGTATGTTCTATATCTGCAAAGCCCTCACAACCATCTACGCCAGCGATAAGTTTGTTACGAACCAGGTTACTAATGGTAATGATATGTTCTATGGTTGCGAAAAACTCAACGGCTATGACGGTAGCAAGACCAACTACAAATATGCCAACTACAAGACTGGCTACTTCAGCAAGCTGGTAGGTAAGAATGGCGACGAAAAGATTGGAGCATCAGGAGAAACTCTTACAGCAGC
Source organism: Segatella copri (assembly GCF_024330485.1). Classification (GTDB taxonomy): domain Bacteria; phylum Bacteroidota; class Bacteroidia; order Bacteroidales; family Bacteroidaceae; genus Prevotella; species Prevotella copri_L. The sequence goes on from NZ_JANDWX010000001.1 coordinate 403,283, forward strand.
GAGTCTTGCTCTTGACGATGAAAAGGACTTCGTGGCTTACGAACCGTTCTCAGCCAAGGCTGCATCTTATAGCCGTGAAATGAAGGAAGGCACCATATGGGCTACGCTCTGCTTGCCTTTCGAGGTATCGCTTGCAGATAAGAACTTCCGTGCCTTCAAGCTTCTTTCGGCTAACGAGAGTACAAGCACCATTCAGCTTGAAGAGATTACGACAAGCATCGCAGCTGGCACTCCTGTTATCATCAAAATGAACAACGGTGAGACCACTCTCAGCATCTCTGAAGCTAACAAGGAGATTGCGCAAAAGGTAGTGTCTGCTGCTGATGGTAACTATCAGCTCCAGGGCATCTATACCCAAAAGGTGTTCGACAAGGATGCTGACAACAACTGCTACATCGTGAAGGGCGACAAACTGATGAACCCTACCAAGTTGTTGGAGAACACAAGCACAACACAAGTGGGCAGCATGCCTTTCCGTGCTTACATGGTAGACAACACTTCATCATCTGCTGGTGCTAAGATGTTCAGCATCGCCATCGGTGACAACACAACAGCCATCGACAGCCTCAACACTATTGCAGACGATAAGGCTGTATATTATGACCTGCAGGGCAATCGCCTCAGCGCTCCTCAGAAGGGCATCAACATCGTGAAGCGTGGCAGCAAGACAATGAAAGTTATCATCAAATAAAAAGAACTGAGAATTATGAAAAAGAAAGAATATATAAAGCCAGAACTGAATGTCTACCAAATGGAGACTACATCTATCCTCGCGGGCTCTGAAATAGTTAAAGCAAAGGAAGAGGATTATAGCGAAGAATCGGTTAGTGACTATCGCGATTCAAGTGGCAGCATTTGGGCTGATTAAAAAGCCTCACCCCCAATAATAATGATACCTCATGGCATGAGTGCCATGGGGTATTCTCCTTCATAAGCTCTTTCCTTTATAGTTTTCTTTTGAATTGTCTGATCAAATATCTAGGACTTCTTCTCATATCCCATAAGTCTACGAAAATGACGAGGTCGTTGGCTTCGTCGTAGCGATAGATAATCTTCCAATTCTCCTTGATAATCGCACTATGGTAAGGGCGGTGGAATCGCTTAAGCAATGGCTCTCTGGGTGAAGAAAGAGGATGTTTGCAAAGTCTGTTTATTATTGCTTGCAAGCTTTCGTCAAATCTTTGAACGCAAAGTCGACCAAAGTTTTGATAACTATAGTCGGTTGTTTCTTTATAAATTTGAAGAAAGCTATTGCGTAGTGTTACTTTAGCCATGTTCGTTCTTCGTTTAGTTTATTGAAAAACTCTTCTACACTATAGCTAATGCCTGTCCTTTCATACTCCGCCTCAATAGCTTCTATCCTAGCCACGGCTTCTTCTTCATTAGCCGGATGCCAGCCAACAGGTATCTTGTTCCAGTCAATATCTTCTTCTGCACATTCATCCTCGGGAAGTGCTATGGCGGCATTTCCGTGATAGGCTGGTGCAGGCTCTGCTGCGAAAGCTGCATCTTTCTGCTCTTCTGGCAATGTATATCTTTTCTCTTTCATAAGCTTGCGTATTTTATCTGCTGCAAATTTACGATTATTATCTGAATCATGCAAGAAAAATGGGAGAAATGTTTTATAAAGTATCTTATAATCAAGGTTTTTGTTCTTTGTTGGGCTTTGGGTCGGTTCTGAAAAAAAAGTCACAATACCTAGCTGATAGAGCTGGGTATTGTGACTTTGCTTTTTGTTATATGTGTTTATTCGATACTCTCTTCTATCGACTTCAATACATAGTCGAGAATCTCATCGGTGTGGCAGAGGGAGATGAAGTTGCCCTCAAACTGCGATGGACTTACGTAGATGCCACGGTCCAGCATGTTGCGGAAATAGCGGGCGAAACGTTCCTGGTCGCTCTTCTTCGTATCCTGGAAGTTGCGGACAGGCTGGTCGTTGAAGAACATCGTGAACATCGTGCCCACGTGGTTCACCTGGATGCCCTTGCCTTCTACTATTTTCTCAAGACGGGAGAGGAAGCGGTTGCTGCGCTCTTCGAGGAGTTCGTAAACACCCGGTTCGCCCAACTGCTTCAAGGTTTCATAACCGGCTGCCATCGCTACCGGGTTGCCACTCAGAGTGCCTGCCTGATAAACCGGGCCTTCAGGAGCCAGAACGCTCATGATATCGGCTCTACCTCCGAAGGCTGCGGCAGGGAATCCGCCACCAACAATCTTTCCTACGGTAGTCATATCCGGAGTGATGCCGAATCGTTTCTGGGCACCGCCATAAGAAAGACGGAAACCGGTGATAACTTCATCGAAGATCAGGATGGCGCCATACTCCCGGGTTACCTTGTGGGTTGCCTCGATAAACTCACGGGTTGGAGGAACTACACCCATGTTGCAGGCTACCGGTTCGATGATGAGCGCAGCTACCTTGTCGCCATTTTCGGCGAAATACTTCTCCAAAGCCTCGGTATCATTGTAGGGCAGTACCACGGTATATTGGGTGAATCCGGCTGGTACTCCGGCTGATGATGCATTGTTGAGTTTGGCTACGGCAGAACCGGCGCTTACCAGAAGATGGTCGGCATGACCATGATAGCAGCCCTCGAACTTGACGAGGATGTCGCGACCGGTGAAGCCACGAGCCACACGGATGGCTGACATGGTAGCCTCGGTTCCGCTGTTAACGAAGCGAAGGCGCTCCATGGATGGGAACGATTCTCTTACCTTCTCGGCAAGGGTGGTTTCGGCGAGGGTAGGGATGCCGAAGCTGCTTCCGTGGAAGATGGCATCAGATGCTGCCTTGCTCACCTTGTCGTTGTTATGACCTAGAATAAAGACGCCCCATGACATGCAGAAATCGATAAACTTGTTGTCATCGATATCGTAGATGTATGGACCCTTGGCGTCGCGCACGAAGAGCGGGGTGGTTCCTACGCTCTTCAGGGCTCTTACTGGCGAATTTACTCCGCCAGGTATTATCTGTTTTGCCTGCTCGAAAGCGGCGGCTGAGTTTTTTCTTTCTTTCATATTAACCTATCTTAATATTCCAATCTTCTGCTTTTTCAATAATCTCCTTGGCATAATAGGTGATGATGTACTGGGCACCGGCACGTTTGATGGCGATGAGGCTCTCGAATGCTACACGGCTCTCATCGAGATAACCTAGCTTGGCGGCTGCCTTCAGCATCGAATACTCGCCACTTACCTGATAGGCTACCATCGGGATGTTAGGGAACTTCTCTACGCCACGGGCTATCATGTCGAGATATGGCATCGCTGGTTTCACCATCGTCCAGTCGGCTCCTTCTTCTATATCGGCTGCAATCTCATCAAGACCCTGGTCGTGGGTGCGGAAGTCCATCTGGTAGCTCTTTCTGTCTCCGAAACTTGGAGCTGAATCGGCAGCATCTCTGAAAGGACCATAGAAGGCTGAGGCGTACTTGGCAGAATATGCCAATACCTTGCATTGCTTGTCGAGACCACCTTCACGAAGACGGTTCTTGATGGCTTCTACCTGTCCGTCCATCATGGCTGATGGAGCAACGAAGTCGGCACCTGCCTTGGCATGAACGTAGGCTTCTTCGGCGAGCAATGGGAGGGTGGAATCGTTATCTACATCGTGATGATGCAGGAGTCCGCAATGACCATGACTGGTGTATTCGCAGAGGCAGACGTCGGTGAAGACGATGATTTCCTTGCCAAACTCAGCCTTGATGGCTTTTACGGCACGGGCGATGAGTGCATCATCGGCATAGGCAGCGCTGCCTCGTTCATCCTTCTGCTCATCTGGAATCACTCCGAAGAGGAGTACCTTGTTGATGCCGAGGTTCTTGATTTCCTCGATGTCCTTCAGAAGGGTATCGATGCTGAAGCGATAGATGCCTGGCATGGTGGAAATCTCTTCCTTCTGGTTCTCGCCCTCTACTACGAAGTAAGGGTAGATGAAGTCTGCGGCACTCAGTGATACATCGGCATACTTGTCGCGAGTAGCCTGGTCTTTACGTAATTCTCTAAATCTTTTCATATCTATGTCTGTTTTATATTATTTATTCAATACTTCTTCCAGATGCGCCTGGGTGATGGGCCCACGGGTGATGAACTCGGTGTTCTCAGGCAACTTGCCATACAGCTTGATGAAGTTGTCGATGGTAGAAGGCGATGTGAAGACGATGCGCTTGAAATGGTTGAGATTCACACGGCGCGGATTCTTCGGGAGTTCATTGTTGTAAACAATGGCGCTTAACACGTCGAAACCTAATTCCTGTAAAGCCAAAGGAATGTCTTCTGGTGACAGAGATGAATGAGGATAGAAAACTAATCTATTTTCATACCGATACACGAAGTCTGCTAACTCGTGATCATAATTATCTAAATCCATCTTTTCAAACAATTCAAAGGAATGCTCGTATTGTGGTCTTGCAGCATCAAGTCTTTCTTTCTCTTTTTTGAACCATTCTATCACCCCATAGCGATTGTCTTGCTCTACCTGTATAACATCTTTGACGCCAGCTTTATGTAAAGCCTCTGTCGTAGTGTCACCAATGGAGATAAACACATGCTCTTCTTGCTCATCGAGTATCAAATCGTAGTAATCAAGTGTTGCTTGAACGCCATATTGGCTTGTAAAGATATAATATAAAGCTTGACTTTCATCCCACTCACAATACTCGGTAAAACTTTTTCCATCGTATTGCTTACAATAATTATCTTCGAGGATTTTCGTAAAATAACTTGGGTGATAACTAATCTCTATCAGCGGCGTATAGGTGTAATCTGCCTTGCGCTTCTCTATGGCAGGAAGTGTACCAGTATAGAGCGTTGGCTTGATATCCGATGCCTGATGATGCTTCAATCCTGCCACGTTGCCGATGAGGGCGATGAGAGGGGTCGGGAGATTCTGCATCTCGCCGTTTCTCAGATTCCAGAGGGTGGTCTCGAAGGTCTGCTCATCGGGGCGGCTCACGTTGTAGGTGAGGAGCACAGGGGTGTTGAATGCCCAGCCTTCCTTGTCGATGAGTTGGGTAGCGATTGCCTGCAGCTGTTTGGCACCCATGTAATATACCAGGGTTTCTGCATCGGGAGTTACGGGTTGCGGAGTATGACCGCTGACCAGGGCAACGCTTGATGAGAAGTCGCGATGGGTGAGACTGATTTTCTGGGATGCGGCAAGGGCTGAGGCTGTGGTGATGCCAGGGATGACATTCACTTTTATCAGATTACTCTCCAGGTACTCGATTTCCTCGCTGCCGTGAGCGAAGATCATCGGGTCGCCACCTTTCAGACGAACTACGTTCTTTCCCTCTCGTGCTGCTTCGAGCAGAAGATGGTTGATGTCAGCCTGCTCCTTGTGATGATAGCCGGCACGCTTGCCCACGTAGATTTTCTCGGCTTTCTTGTCTGCCAGATAGGAATCGTCGATGAGGTCGTCGAAGAAGATGATGTCGGCGGCATCAATGGCTTTCGCTGCCTTGATGGTAAGGAGGTCCGGGTCGCCAGGACCGAAGCCGACGAGGGATACGGAGCCTTGCTTATCAAGGATGCTCTTTAAAGTGAATGCCTGCTTCAGGTCTTGGCTTCCTTTCTTAGCTGTGACGGCAAGGAATCCTTGAAGAGGATGGGTTGGGAAAGGGAGCACTTCGGCGATTTCATCCTCCATGCCGAGTCGCTTCAGGGCACAGGATGCAACGATGGCAGCATCGTATTTGCCATCTTTCACCTGCTGAACTCTTTCTTCAATACAACCACGTATTCCTTTGATTGTCAGGTCTGGACGTAATTCGTTTAAACCTTTCTTGCGGAGCGGACTGCTGGTTCCGATGATACTTCCGGCAGGGAGTTCTGCCAGTTTCTTGTGGTCTCTGCTTACGAGCGAATCGGTGGTGTCGAAAGCAGGGAAGAGGGCGATGACTTCGATATCCTCAGGCAGAGGATAGGGCAGGTCTTTCGCCGAATGGATGGCGATGTCGGCATCTCCCTGACGGATGGCATCGTCGAGTTCTCTCGTAAAGATATCAGCAGGAGCTTCACCGTTCAGAAGTGAAATCTGCTGGTTCTTGTCGCCGTAAGATTCCAAGTATTTGATCTCGTAGGCGAGTTCCGGGAAGTTCTTGAAAACCTCCTCTACTTGCAGTCGGGAGAGACGACTGCCTCTTGCAATAACTCTAATCTTTTTATTCATCTTTAAAAAATGTCGGTTAAGTTTATGAATAAAATTATTATGAAATATATTTCTTTCTCCTTTCCAAAGCCTCCTGCATCTCCTGAATCTCTTCTTCGATGATGGCTTCGGCTTTTTCCACTTCGTCTCCTCTCACGTCGATGTTCTCACGCACTTTCTTCTCCACGTCTCTGATGTTGTAGAGCTGGACGTTGGGGAGTTCGCTGAGGCGGGAATCAATGTCGCGAGGAAAGGCGAGGTCGATGGCGAGCAGGCGTTTCTGCTCTGGGATGTCTTCCTTGCGGATGATGAGATGAGGGGCTGAGGTGGCGCTGATGAGGATATCCGTCTGTGCCAGGAACTCCTGCTTCTCATCCAGCGTATATACCTTGATACCGAGCGGATCGGCAAGGTAATGTGCCTTGATCTGACTGCGGTTGGCGAGGAACACCATCTTGGCTCCTTTGTTCTGGAGGAACTTCAGAATGTCGGCAGTCAGTTTGTTGACACCGATAATCGTGATTCTCGCGTTCCTTAAATTTACATTCCCCAAAGATTCAATAATCTCGAGAGCTGCAAGACTATGGGATACGGCACCATGGGAAATCTCGGTTTCGTTGCGAACCCGCTTGCCAACCTGCAATGCGCTTTGGAAAAGACGATGGAGTTCGGCGGTTAACGGGCGCTGCGCCTTGGCGGTATAGTATGCTTCCTTTACCTGTCCCTGAACGGCTCTTTCGCCAACGATGGCTGATTCCAGGCCCGATACCACACGGAAGAGATGGCGGGCTACCTCATCGGGAACTTCGCCTTCGCCGTAGTATATCTCGCTGCGGTTGCACGTCTTCAGGAAGATATAAGGAACTTCCTCATCGGGCTGGCTGCTGATATGAACATTATGGGGAATTCTGTTTGTCTTATTGATATGACTTCCTTGTATTTCCAAGAGTGTATCTTGTAGAAAATCATCGAAGACTCTTTCCTGCTCCTTGATGTCGGTTCCTTCAGCGAACTGGCTTTGGTCAATCGATTTGTAATGTATCATTTTCTATCAACTCTTTTATTCTGTTTCTTACTCGGATGCTTCGTTTCACATCCCTCGAATCGCTTCCCACGGCAATGGTGAGGTTGTCGTTGCGATAGATGGCGGGCGAGATGAAATCACACTGTGCCGGATCATCGCAGACACTGGTCAGGATATGCCGTTCGGCTGCGAGCTGTTTAATCTGATGGTTCAACTCATGGTCGCCCGTACAGACGAAGAGGAGTTGCACGCCATCCAGGTCGCTAGGCTCGAAAGCCTTCTCTTTCGTTTGGAAGGGTAGTGCCTTGAGCTCATCTGTAATCTCTGGTGCCACCACCGTAGCTTGGTCGGTGAAGCGTGCGAGAATCTGAGCCTTGTGGGTCGCTACCTTCCCTCCGCCAACGATGAGTATGTTGGCGGAGACGATTTTAATCGTTATTGGAAGATAGTCCATTTAGACATAGATTGAATTTTATTTCTTTTTGATGAGAACCTTCCAGTAGTTTTCTACTTTCTCGGTAGAGAGGATGGTATGGCCCTCGTTCTTCACACTGCCCGGTACGTTCTCGATAGGAGCACCGTCGTCGAGGAGAATCTCCAGAATCTGTCCGCTCTGCATTGGGGTGAGAGCAATCTTCGTCTTCACGAAGTTCATCGGACACATCACGCCTCGGAAATCCTTCTTAACATCCGGAACAATGGTTTCTGTTTCTTCTGCAGCTGAGGCTTTCTCTGCTGGAGCTTTTTCTTCAGAAACCTGTTCTGCAGGAGCTTTTTCTTCGGCGTTTTTTTCTTCAGCAACCTGCTCTACTGGAGTCTTTTCTGCAGGAAGTTTGAACTGGAGCGAATCGTCCATGTTCTGATAGAGATCGTTGAGCAAATCAGCGAGTTCATCGATAAGCGGCTTCTCTGCTATCAATGATTCGTTGTTTCTTGCCTTATCGGTCAATACCTTGAACTTCTGAGGGATGATGCCGGCAGCGATGAATTCCTTCTCAAATCCATTATATACATCTTCATCGGTACGAGGGTCGAGACCACGGGTAACGAGAAGCATTCGGTTCTCGGAGAAAACGATATCGTGGAGAAGTTTCTCTATCTTGCCGGTATTCTGCTTGCCGTCGGACAGCAGCTGCTCCACTTCCTTCCGCTTCTCTCTGATGGTATCCTGGTCAATTTCGATGATATCGAAGAGTCCGGCAGAACACTCTGCCTTACCGTATTTGATGAGTGAGAATTTCTCGTCATCTCCGAAATCGAAGAAGGTATCAGGCTCTTCTGAATAAGGAGCCACCTCCTTGTATTTCGCAATCAGTTCCTTCACGATGTTCACGCCTCTCTTTGCCACATAGTCGTAATAATCGGCATAGTTGGTCTGTTCGGCTATCACATCACGGAGATAATCTTCAACAAATGCCGGAATCTTCTTGGCGGCGATATAACCCTGCTGCAGGTCAATCTCGTGCTTGCCCTTTACCGGAAGCCAGATGGTGTAGGCTGGATATGGGTCATCGCCCACGCGTCCTACACGCCCGCTGAATCCTAAATCTCCCCAGGTGGCTAGCGCACAGATGTTGGTACAGCCGTTCATGCGGAGTTCGAAGTCAGGAATGGCATCGAGGTTCAGATTGCTATTGAGAAGTTGCTTGGCGATACCGTCGATGGCGCCCTTTGGCAAACAGATGCCGAGGCGGCAGGTATCGGCTCCCGTACAGCAGGTGAGGTTGGTAACCACCACTGGATAATCTATCTGATAGACGCCCAGTTTCTTGAAGAAGGCGTAGATGTTGGTGAGATATTCCTCTGGGATATTGCGCACCTGAATCTGCTCTTTCTTGGTGAAGCGGATTACATCGTTGCCATAGTTGCCCAGGTATTCGGCTACTTCTGCGAAGAAATCCGTGGAGTTGTTGCCGTGGCGCAATGGGATGTAGGCATACCAGAGGTTCTCTTTCAAGCCCTCGGCATTGGTCTGCTTGTGGGCGTAACGGCGCTTCCAGGTTTCAAAATCGGTTGGAGCTTTAAGTGGAGGGAAGTTGGGCTTATGGTGTTCCAATGGCAATGCCGGAGCCTCGAAATCGATTGAACCATCTTTCTTAAGTTCCTCAAACTCTTCGAGATACAATCGCTTGGCTTCTTCTGTTCCGTATTTGTAGAACACGTATCTCATGCGTGCCTTGTGGCGGTTTCTTCTATTTCCGTATTTATGGAACCAGTTTTTCAGAGCCTTGGCTGCACGGTAGAGATCCTTCTCTGGAAGGAAGTCGAATACTTCCCAACCGGTGTGGGCGTTGCTGGCGGCACTACCGGCGATGAGCACTCTGAATCCTCGCTGTCCGTCCTTGATACGTGCCTGCAGACCCAGGTCGGCGATGTAGGAGTAGTTGGCCGTAGCCACACTGGTATCTATCGCCACCTTGTATTTTCTAGGCATCGTGAACGAATCTTTCTCGGCGATGAGTCGGGAGGTGAGTTCCTCCACGTAAGGATAGACATCGAATTCCTCATCGGCAGTGAGTCCGCTCCGGTCATCCACCATCATGTTTCTTACGGTGTTTCCACCGCCACCTGCGCTGGAGATGCCCACCTTTTCCAGTTTTTTCAGAGCCGGAATGGCATCTTCGATATCAACATTGTGAATCTGAATCTCCTGTCGGGTGGTAACGTGGAGATGCGAAGTGGAGAGCTGGTGACCCACAAAGGCAATCTTGGCAAGCTGCTCTGGGGTGACCAGACCGCCGGCACAACGAAGACGCAACATATAGTGCTGGTTCTTGCGCTGCTCGTAGATGCCCATAGGTACACGGTTCGACTTCAACTGACCTGCCTGAATCTCGCCCGCCTTGAATTGGTCGATGAGTGACTGGGTATAGTCCAAGTCTCCATTTAATGTAGAAGGTATTCTGTACATGTTCTTGTATCGTTTTAATTTTGTTCGAAGTGAACTTCCTTATCCACCACCTCTCCATTCAGAACCTTGAATGAATTGAGGTGAATCTTTCCGTCGAGCAATGAGAGGATGGCATAACGGATGTTGGGATCGTTAGCCAGCCGAAGGTCTTCCTGCGATGGGCGGGAAGGCGATGCTGGGTGACTGTGCCAGTTGGCGAGAATCTTCAAGCCCTTGCTTCGGGCGTATTTCAGAGCCGCAAACTGGTCTTTCGGAGCAATAGAAAAGTGCTCCTCGCTATGGTCGATGTTCTCCATCCAATAGCTTTCCGTCACCACATCATCCTTGCCTAACAGAAGTCCGCAGCTCTCGATGGGCGCATCCTTCTTAGCTTGCTCGATAATAACCTTGATTACGTCGTCGTTAATCTTCATAAGCTATAGCAAAAATAATCACTAATAAATAATCACTAAATCTTAGTGGTGCTTCAAATCGCAGGCTGCCTGCTCGTAATCGATGAGATGATCGATGGTAGGGTGGTCGCCGCAGATTTCGCAGGATGCACGCTTCTTCACCTTGATGGTGCGGAAGTTCATCGTCTTGGCATCGAAGGTGAGCAATCGGTCGGTGAGCAAATCGCCTACACCGAGTAAGTACTTCAAAGCCTCTGCTGCCTGGATGGTTCCGAGCATACCAGCGATGGCTCCCAGAACGCCAGCCTGACTACAGGTAGGAACTGCGCCTGCTGGAGGTGGTTCCTTGAAGAAGCAACGGTAACATGCCGTGCCTGGCAAGTGGGTAAAGGTCTGTCCCTGGAATCTCAGGATGCCGCCATGCGAGAAGGCTTTGCCCAGACGTACGCAGGCATCATTGATAAGGAACTTTACCGGGAAGTTGTCTGTTCCGTCGATGACGAAATCCCATGGCTTGATGATTTCCTCGGCATTGTGAGAATCGAGGAAGTCGTGATAAGTGGTCACTTCCACATCCGGATTGATGGCAATCATCTTCTCTTTGGCGCTCTCCACTTTTGGAGTACCCAGATCCTTAGTCTGATGAATCACCTGGCGCTGCAGGTTACTGAGGTCTACCACGTCAGCATCCACGATACCGATATGTCCCACACCTGCTGCAGCGAGGTAGAGGGCAACTGGAGAGCCCAAGCCACCGGCACCTACGATGAGCACCTTGGCATTGAGAAGTTTCTCCTGACCTTCGAGTCCTACATCCTGAAGGAGGATGTGGCGGCTGTATCTCTCTATCTGTTCTTCTGTTAAATCTATCATCTTGTTTCTGATTTCTTTTATGGATGAATACTGTAACTTATTAAATGCGTCAACGATACAAAAAACGTACATCAACGACCGACGTAATCTTATATATAAGAACTGCCTAATAAGCCTTTTATTGTACTACTTGTTTACTTTTTTAGCAGGCACCGCCTCCCATGAAGTAGAGGAAATCTACACGGTCGCCGTCCTTGAGCTGAATCTTCTCATAGTCTTCTTTCTCAGCAAAGTCCTCGTTCACCTGGATAGTTACCATCTCTGGCTGGAACACCTTGTTGATCTTAATGAGTTCTGCCAATGTCAAAGGAAGAGATACTTCCTGCTTTTCGTCGTTTACAATAATCTGTGCCATATTCTTATCAATTTTATGTTGTTATATTCATTTTAACTGTATGCCCCCGTCTCCTTAGCTGAAAGCACCGTTGAGATATTCCTGTGTCAGTTCGTGCTTAGGATGATGGAACACTTCCTCGGCGCTTCCTTCTTCAATCACCTCACCCAGATACATGAAGATGACGTGGTCGGCGATACGGAGAGCCTGGCGAAGGGTGTGAGTTACCATCACGATGCTGTAATCCTTCTTCAGTTCGGTGAAGAGCTGCTCCACCTTCTTGCTGCTGATAGGGTCGAGGGCGGAAGTACTCTCATCTGCAAGCAGATAACTTGGCTCTACGGCAAGGCTGCGTGCCAGGCAGAGGCGCTGCTGCTGACCGCCGCTCAACTTGGAAGCCGGATTCTTCAGTCTATCCTTCACTTCCTCCCAGAGACCTACTGCCTTGAGATAATGCTCTACGATGCTGTCCAGTTTCTTCTTGTTGCGGATACCATGGATGCGGCAACCATAAGCCACATTGTCGTAGATGCTCATAGGGAGAGGGCATGGACGCTGAGGAACAAGACCTATGTTGCGGCGCACTTCAGAGAGTTTGCTGCTGCTTGCCTCGAGGATGTTATTGTCTCCGAGATTCACCTCTCCATTCATCTTCAAACCTTCCACGCGGTCGTTCAATCGGTTGAAGGTACGGAGAAGCGTAGACTTGCCGCAGCCTGAAGGACCGATGATGCAAGTAATCTTTCCCTTAGGAATACTTACATTTACATCTTTCAAGATTTGTGCACCATTGATATATACATTCAAGTTCTTGGTGTCGAGCTGTGCATGATTGTTGTGAACAAACTTTGTAGTCATATCTAAATCTCCTATATTTTAAGATTCATACTCCCTATATATAATAAGGTGTAATCCTCAGCGTTTATACTTCTTATTTTCGTTTGCAAAGGTACGACGATTTTGCTTATTGGGCAATACCTTATATGGGGTAATTTCATACCCTATATGTGGTATATGGGAATGGTACGATTGTGGTATTGCCCCATCTGCATAATCTTTATACCTTTGCAGCCAGTTAGTATTATATATAATAAGGTATAGATATGAGAAAGAAAATCATAGGAATAATAGTGATAGGAACCTCCTTACTGTTAGCCAGTTGCGGAAGTAGGGGAGAGGTGAAACGTAGTGCTGACGGCAAGCAGGTGCTGAGTGGTTACATTACGCTGTCGGGTGCTTTCGCCCTTTATCCATTGGCGATACAGTGGGCAGATGAGTTTCATCGCCTTCACCCCGATGTGGATATTGATATCTCGGCAGGTGGTGCAGGAAAGGGTATTACTGATGTTCTTGCCGACCAGGTAGATATTGCGATGGTGAGCCGAGAACTGAAGCCGCAGGAGAAGGAGAAAGGTGCCCTGGCGTATGCTGTGGCAAAGGATGCGGTAGTGGCAACCATCAATGCCAGCAATCCGGTATATCGGGAATTGTTGAAGACTGGATTGAGCCAGAAACAGGCTACTGCGATTTGGGAGGGAAAGACGAAGATGAATGTCTACACCCGAAGCGATGCCTGTGGTGCTGCCGAGACCTGGGCTGCGTTTCTGGGAAAGAAGCAGGAAGACCTGAAGGGAACGGGCGTCTTTGGAGATCCGGGCGTTGCCGAGACTCTGCAGAAGGACGTGAACGGCATCGGATTCAACAACATCGGTTACGCCTACAACGACAAGACGCACAAACCTACGAAGGGTATCGCCATTGTTCCGATAGACGTAAACGGGAATGGAAAACTGGATGCAGATGAGAAATTCTATGATACGCTGGATGAACTGATGGATGCCATAGCCAAAGGAAAATATCCAGCACCGCCAGCCCGGAATCTCTATCTCGTAACTGCCGGTAAACCCAAGAACCCTGTGGTGGTTGAGTTCCTGAAATATGTGAGAACCAAAGGCCAGAGACTGAACGGTCCTGCGGGATTTGTACATATATAGAAAAAGGTCGCAAGCAATCATAGCTTGCGACCTTTGATATTCTTTATAAGAACCCGAATTATAATCCCGAATCTGCTGGATTTATAATTCTCTAATTCTTGATTTACTCGATAACCACGAGTGCATCCTCTTCGAGCACAGCCTGTCCAGGTTTTACGCAGATAGCTGTAACCTTGCCATCCTTCTCTGCCTCGATGTTGTTCTGCATCTTCATAGCCTCGAGAACGACAACAGTATCACCTGCCTTTACCTCCTGACCAACAGCCACCTCGATGCTGGTAATAGTACCAGGGAGAGGAGCCTTTACAGCATTGGCTGTATTTACGTTGGCAGCTGGAGTAGCCTCAGTATCATCAGATGCAGCAGCTGGCTGACCAAGCACAACCTTCTTCTTCTCTGGCTCAGCCTCCTGTTCCATCTCAACCTTGTAAGCTTCGCCATTCACGTTCACGCTTGCGATGTTACCCTCAACAGCGTCAATCTGAACCTTGTATTCTTTTCCGTCAATTGTATATTTAAACTCTTTCATTTCTATTACATTATGGTTTAGCTGTTAAACTCAAGAACTTGGCGTTCCACATCGTCTGACGTGGCTTGATAGTGATGATGCCAGGCTCCTTGTCGTGTACGTTATTGCCCTGGTACTCATAGAGTGCCATGGCAATCGCAGCATAAATATTCTTATCCATTCGTTTTTACTTTAATTTTGAGTGTTGATTGTTGAGTGTTGAATTAGGCTTGCGCCCTTCTGTTATGTTGAGTCTGTATATAACTCAACATTCTACACTCAACATTCAACATTTCTATATTACATTGGCATACAGCCATGCTTCTTAGCTGGCAAGCTCTGACGCTTGGTAGCGAGCTGAGCCAAACCACGGCAGATGCGGAAACGGGTGTTACGTGGCTCGATGACATCATCGATGTAACCATACTGAGCTGCCTGATATGGATTAGCAAACTTGTCAGTATACTCCTGCTCCTTCTCAGCCAGGAATGCCTTTACATCCTCGCCAGCTTCCTTCTTAGCCTTAGCTTCCTTACCACAGAGAACGGCAACGGCACCGCTGGCACCCATTACGGCAATCTCTGAAGATGGCCAAGCGAAGTTCAAGTCAGCACGCAACTGCTTGCAACCCATCACGATGTGGCTACCACCATAGCTCTTACGCAATGTGATAGTAATCTTTGGCACGGTAGCCTCGCCGTAAGCGTAGAGCAACTGTGCACCGTGGAGGATGACAGCGTTGTACTCCTGACCTGTACCTGGCAAGAATCCTGGTACGTCTACGAGAGATACGATAGGAATATTGAAGGCATCGCAGAAACGGACGAAGCGGGCTGCCTTGCGGCTAGCGTTTACATCGAGTACACCTGCGTAAGCTGCTGGCTGGTTGGCTACGATACCAACGCTCTGACCATTGAAGCGGGCGAAACCTGTAATGATGTTCTTGGCGAACTTAGGCTGAACCTCGAAGAACTCTCCGTTATCGGTTACAGCACCAATCACCTTATACATATCGTATGCCTGGTTAGGATCGTCTGGGATAATCTCGTTCAGAGTATCGTCCATGCGGTCGATAGGGTCTGTGCACTCTACGCGTGGAGCCTCTTCTGTATTGTTGCTAGGGATGTAAGAGAGCAGGCTCTTGATCATCTCGATAGCCTCTTCCTCAGTCTTTGCTGCGAAGTGGGTTACACCACTCTTGGTTGCGTGAACAGATGCACCACCGAGGTGCTCTGCATCGATGTCCTCACCAGTTACGGTCTTGACAACCTTAGGACCAGTCAGGAACATATAAGAAGTCTGCTCCTTCATGATGATGAAGTCGGTCAAACCTGGAGAGTAAACGGCACCACCGGCGCAAGGGCCCATGATAGCAGAAATCTGTGGGATGACACCAGAAGCGAGGATGTTGCGCTCGAAAATCTCACCATAACCAGCGAGGGCGCAGATACCTTCCTGAATACGAGCACCACCAGAGTCGTTCATGCAGATAACAGGTGCACCCATAGTCATAGCCATATCCATTACCTTGCAGATCTTCTGTGCCATAGTCTCAGAGAGTGAACCACCATTTACGGTGAAGTCCTGAGCATATACGTAAACCAGACGGCCGGCTATAGTAGCGCTACCAGCTACAACACCATCACCGAGGTACTGCTTCTTCTCCATGCCAAAGTTAGTGCAACGATGCAACTTGAACATATCATACTCCTCGAAACTGCCGGCATCTACCAACATTTCGATACGCTCACGAGCGGTATATTTGCCACGTGCATGCTGCTTCTCGATGGCCTTCTCGCCACCGCCAAGACGAGCCTGTTCGCGCTTAGCGATCAGCTCCTTAATCTTTTCTACTTGTTTGCTCATAATTGATTATTATGTATTATTTCTTTATTCTTTATAGAATGGTTTCCTGAATCCATGGAATGAGCGGACGAACCGTCATCGCATAATTCGGGCGCAAAGATACGAAAAAAACCGCAGATAGCGAACTATCTACGGTTAAATATTTAGAATAATGTGAAAAATCACTATTATTTGGTCCTAAAATTCCAAAAGAATGCGGGCATTGAGCTGTCTGCCGGTAAGATAATTAGGTACGGCGTATTGCTGGCTGGTTACATCTGTCACCCAGTAATAGCTGTTTACGTTGTCTATGCCGAAGAGGTTGAGACAATCTACCCCCAGCATCACATTCTTCAGGAAGGTCTTCTTCTCCCGGCGGCTGTTGTCGAGCAGCTGATAACTCATACCGATATCTGCACGGCGATAGGCAGTGGCACGGAAACTGTTGGTCTCCAGCTCTCTGTGGGGTGCTGCAAAAGGAAGACCATCGGCAAAGGCGAGTTTCAAAGACATGCGCCACTTCTTGCTGCCCGGGAAATAATCGGTGAAGAAGAGGTTTACGGCATAGCGCTGGTCGGTAGGCAAAGGGATGCTCTTGCCGCCCAGTTTCATCTTGGTATCCATGAGCGAAAGACTGAGCCAGGAATCGGTACCCGGAACAAATTCTCCGTAGAGTTTGAAATCGAGTCCTGCCGCATGACCGCTGCATTCGTTCTGTCCGTAATAAACTACCTTCACGTTACTAACTGAATAAGGAACCAGATTGCTCAAAGCCTTGTAATAGGCTTCGGCAGAGAATTTATAGCGTTGGTCTCCTAGCTTGAACCTATAGTCGTAGCCGGCGATGAAGTGGATGCTTCGCTGGCTCTTGATTTTCTCGTTCAGCGATGCGATGGTTATGCCGTTCACCGTAGATGTATCTCTCAATTCCTTGAAGAATGGAGCCTGATAATACAGACCTGCCGCAAAACGGAGAGTGGTATTCTCGTGGTTGGCTGGTATGATGGCGAGCGACAGACGAGGACTCACGATGGTTTCTCTGTTGAAGTTCCAATGACTCATTCTGATACCATAGTTCAGAGTGTAATGTGTCTGACCGTTCCCGGTACTGTCGGCTGTTCCTCCCGAAAAATGGTAGGTGTCCTGGATATAAGCTTCCATTCGGTTGGCATTCAGTTCGTTGCGAGCCTTCAGTGAATAAACCATATAGAGGTCTTTGCCATTGTGCGGAATACTGTATCCTGCGGAATCACGCATCTCATATTCTACTGAATTCTCCTCGATATGTTCACGCTTCAGACTTACTGCGGCCTCCATCTGATGTTTCTTCACCTTGTGCTTGAGCATCAGTTTGGCACTCATCACGCGGGCTGTGAGATAGTTTCGGGCATGTTCGAAATAGGTACCTACACCCAGGTTTTCTGAGGTCTCGGTTTCGTCGAGCCAGTATTGTCCCTGAATGTCATATTTCTCCTGTTCCTTGGTATAGAAAGCACTGCCCAGAAGCGAGAGACTGGTGTTGGCTGTAAACTGGCGGGTAATGCCGAGTGTACCGAAGTAGGTGAGGAAACGGTCTTTCTCCTGACCGTCAAAATATACTCTGAAGCTCTTTACGTTTTCCATTGTTCCGAACTTCGTTTCTCGGTCTTCCGGTTCGAAGTTGTAGTGATTATCAGAGATGTAGCCTATGAAGTCAAGCTTCCAGCGTTTGTTGGGCTGGTAACTCAGATAAGTCTGATAGTCCAGATAGTTTGGCTTGTATTCGCCTTTGGTTTCCATCGAACCGAGCAGGTAAGAGGTAGTTTTGTAGCGCACGCTGTTGAGCCATGAAAGTTTCTGGGTTCCCAGACCGATGTATGCGTCAGCACCCAGCAGACTGGCAGCCAGACTTCCTTCAACCACCGGCTTCTTGCTTTTTGCTTTCAGGGTTTTGTAGGTGATGTCGAGAGCCGAACTCATCTTGTCTCCGTATTTGGCAGCATATCCTCCGGTTGAGAAACCGATTTTATCTACCATATAAGGGTTGATGACGGAGAGGCCTTCCTGCTGTCCGCTGCGAACCAGGAATGGGCGGAATACTTCTACGTTGTTGATGTATACGGAGTTCTCATCGAAGGCTCCGCCACGTACATTGTATTGCGAAGAGAGTTCGTTATGGGTACTCACGCCAGCCTGTTGCTGAACCAGACTTTCCACCCCATTTCCGTTGGCAGATGGCGTCATCTTCATGTCCTTAGTCTTCAGTTCCTGTATCTGGTCCGACTGTATTTTCTCTCCCTTGATATTCACCTCATCGAGGGTGGTGGATGCTTCGCGAAGTACCACCTGCAGGGTTTGTTTTCCTCGCGGTCTTCTCAGTACTTTTGTTTTTGTCTTGAAACCGATATATGAGAATTTGACTACCACGCTGTCTGCAGAATGCAATTTGAGGCTATAGTCTCCCTTGAGCGAAGTAACGGCAGTCTTTCCCTGGCTAGCCACCGAAACGATGGCAAACTCCAGTGGCTGGTTGTTCTCGTCTACCACTTTGCCGTGAAGGGTAAACTCCTGCGCCAACATCTTAATGGTTGCGATGAGGCATATTGTGAGTATCAATAATCTTTTTTTCATACTTTTATTAACGAGAAAAACTGAAAAATATTGTAGATGGTTGCAAGTTTTGATGAATGTCACTGGTTGTAATGCATTTGCGTCAGCCCGATTTGGCAGTCATGACGAGACCATATCTACATCAACCTTTATGATTGATGCTGCAAAGATACATTCTTTTCTGTTTCATAGCTATGCGATTTGTGACAATTGTGTGGATTCGGGAAATAAAGTTGGCGAAAATTATATTTTTATGCCTTATCTTGAAATTCGAAGGAATATTTCCGAAGAATAGACAATTATCTCCGAAGGATAAAATAATATCTCCGATAAATAGAAAAATATCTCCGAAAGAGAATTTTCTCCTGATTATATATCCCGGCACAGATTGCTGCAGATGATTTTCTGTTGCATGCAGAACAGGAATTTGGATGTGATTTTTGGGAGGTGAAGGTGAAGGGTGTATTTTTAATCTTTATATTATATTCTTTTTTTAGGGTTTTTCCGATTTTTGACCCTAGGGTCTTTTTTTCGGTTTTTACCCTAACCCTTCACGCGTATATATAAAAAAGAGTTTTCAAACCTTCACCCTTCACCTTTTTGGCGATTCTTTTGATGGTCAGAGAGTTACGGGTGAAGGGTGGTGAAGGTACTTTCTTGTTTTACATTAAATACTTTTTTGCATTTGGACATTTTAAGGAGAGCTTGGTTGGGAACGGAAAACTATGAACTTGCTTAGGAAAAGAGAAAGGGGAGCATAAAAAAAGCCCGATAAAAGAGACTTTTATCGGGCTGGAATTGTTATGATTACTTACTTGTTGAATGCATAGAACAAACCATCATTCATAGCCATGCGAACCTGGTATAAACCATTGGCATCTGCTGGGACGTTGATCTTCTCGCCACTTGGCAAGCAAGCCTGGATGCTGCCATCCTCGTTGAAGCTGAAAAGCTCACGGATATCGCCATCCTTGCTGTATGACCAACTCTTGTGCTTCTTGTCGAACACAAAGTATGATTTCTCACCATCTGGGTCGGTAATCTCATAGCCATTCTTCAAAGTCTTGATGGCATACATGCGACCATCCTTACCCATTACGTCCTTAGTAGTTCCTACCTGACCAATCACCTTGTCGCCTGTCCAGAACTCGATAGAGTTGATAACGAGAAGGTCTGCAAATGAACATACTGCGTAAGCTGGAGAGATAAGCACGAAGATAATCTCGTTTACAAACTTGTTGTCTGTTGCTCTCTTGTTCCAGTCAAGTACGGAATTTGTCAGGCCAAATGAGCCGATGCAAGAACTGAATGCCAAGGCGCCCAGCAGGACTGCGATGACAGGTTTAGTTAAATTTTTCTTCATAGTCATTAATTAATTTATATGTTGAGTATCTTTTACTTAGCAGACTCAAACTCGCGCAAGAAACGAGTATCGTTCTCAGAGAAGAGACGAAGGTCGCTCACGCGATATTTTAAGTTGGTGATACGCTCAACACCCATACCGAAGGCATAACCCGTATAGACATTGCTGTCGATACCACAAGCCTCGAGATCATGAGGGTCAACCATACCGCAACCTAAAATCTCAACCCATCCGGTATGCTTGCAGAAGTTGCAACCCTTACCGCCACAGATGTTGCAGGAGATATCCATCTCGGCACTAGGTTCTGTGAATGGGAAGTAGCTAGGACGGAGACGAATCTTGGTATCTGCACCAAACATCTCACGGGCAAAGGTAAGGAGCACCTGCTTGAGGTCGGTGAAACTTACGTTCTTATCTACATAGAGACCTTCTACCTGATGGAAGAAACAGTGAGCGCGGGCGCTGATAGCCTCGTTACGGTAAACGCGGCCTGGGCAGAGCACACGGATAGGTGGCTCATGAGTTTCCATATAGTGAGCCTCGTCGCCAGAAGTATGGCTGCGGAGGAGCACATTCTTGGTAACATCGTCAGAGTTGGTCTTCTCTATAAAGAAGGTGTCCTGCATATCGCGAGCTGGGTGGTCGGCAGCAAAGTTGAGCATCGTAAATACGTGCTTGTCGTCATCTACCTCAGGACCCTGGAAAAGGGTAAAGCCCATGCGAGCGAAAATGTCGATAATCTGATTCTTCACTACGGTGAGTGGATGGCGGGTGCCGAGTGCTACAGGGTAGGCGGTACGGGTCAAGTCGATATCATCGCTTGATGCTTCGGCTTCTTCCATCTGCTCCTTCAGCCCGTTGATCTTCTCAAGGGCTGCGTTCTTCAGTTCGTTGATTTTTACACCAACCTCTTTCTTCTGGTCGGCTGGCACTGTGCGGAAGTCGGCCATAAGGGCGTTAATCTCGCCCTTCTTGCTCAGATACTTGATTCGAAGCTGCTCTACTTCTTCTGCGTTTTGGGCAGTCAAAGTGCTCACTTCTTTCAAGAGTTCGTCTATTTTTTCTAATAACATATCTATATTTTTATCTTTTTTGACTGCAAAGATAACATTTTTTGCTTAAAAGATGAAATAATTCAAAAGAAAGTTGTACTTTTGCATGGAAAATTTGAGAAATTTAATAGGTTTATGAAAAAACTCTGTTTATTAACGGTGTTAATGGCGGTGCTTACCATCGTTTGTTTCACGTCTGTGGGATGCACAGACAAGAAGCCTGCGCCTGCCATTGATTCGGCTTCATCCGACTCGGTGATTGCCGACACCCAAGCGATGGACTCTACAGAACAACTGATAGAGGAGACTCCGATGCCAAAGGCGGCTGACGAGCTTTTTGATGATTTCGTGTTTAATTTTGCAGCTAACAGAAAGTTGCAGAAAAGTCGTATTGTCTTCCCGCTGCCGGTATATCACGGTAAGAAACTGACCAAGAAGATAGAAAAAAAACATTGGAAGATGGAGCATTTCTTCATGCGCCAGGATTATTACACGCTGATTTTTGATAATCAGAAACAGATGAAACTGATGAAGGATACTACTATCGATCATGTAGTAATAGAAAAGGTGTTCTATAGTAGAAAGACAGTTCAGCAGTTTGTGTTTAATCGTATCAATGGTCAGTGGATGATGACTAGCATCTGCTACGTGCCTATGTATCAGAATAATAATGCCAGTTTCCTGAAGTTTTACGGACATTTTGCTACTGATACCGCTTTCCAGGCTCGCCACATCCATAATCCGGTGAAGTTTACCGGTCCTGATCCTGATGATGATTTCAGTACGATGACAGGCGATATAGACCCGGAAACATGGCCTGCCTTTGCGCCTCAACTGCCTCACGGCATGATTTACAATATAATCTATGGTCAGAAATATACCGAGAGCAACCGGAAAATCTTCGTGATTCGTGGTATTGCCAATGGTATGGAAACCTCTCTTACTTTCAAAAAGATTGGAGGAAAATGGGAACTGATCAAACTGAATATGTAGCTTTTTAGTTAGTAGTAATAGTTTTAACCAGATATGAAGGATATTCGTAACTATGGCCTTTTGGCTCACAATACATTCGGGATTGATGCTAAATGCAGCAGATTTCTGGAGTATGAATCGGTTGAGGAAGCCCGACAGATAGTGGGCTTGCTGACAGAGGCAGATCAGCCACTGCTCATTCTGGGCGGTGGTAGCAATCTCTTGCTGACCGGTGATTATGCAGGTACAGTGCTCCATTCGGCTATTATGGGTATTGAGGTTCTAGACAACAAGACTTTGGCAGCTGCAGAGGGGGATGATGCTTTGTGCAATCCGGATTGGGTATTCCTTTCCTGTGGTAGTGGCGAGGTGTTTGATGATGTGGTAGCTTATGCCGTAGAGCATGGCTATCATGGCGCGGAGAATCTGAGTATTATTCCGGGTGAAGTAGGTGCCAGCGCGGTTCAGAATATCGGTGCCTATGGTGTGGAAGCCAAGGATATTATATATAAGGTGGAAGCAGTTGAGATAGCTACGGGCAGGGTAGTGGTGTTTGATAATGCTGACTGCGAGTATAGTTACCGTCAGAGTAAATTTAAGCATGAGTGGAAGGATAAGTATCTGGTGACGCATGTGATTTACCGTTTGCAGAAGACCTTCCGTCCGGATTTGGATTATGGTAATATCCGTTCTGCGCTCGAGGCTAAGCATATTGCTGAGCCTACAGCCCAGCAGCTTCGTGATGTCATCATAGAAATTAGAGAGGCAAAATTGCCAGATCCTAAGCTACTCGGTAATGCTGGAAGTTTCTTTATGAATCCTATTGTAGAGAAGGCTAAGTACGAAGAACTGGCTGCTCTTTATCCGGGTATGCCTCATTATACCATCGATGATTCTCATGAAAAGATTCCGGCTGGCTGGATGATTGATCAGTGTGGCTGGAAGGGAAAGAGTCTGGGACGGGCCGGTGTGCATGATAAGCAGGCACTGGTGCTAGTGAATCGTGGCGGCGCTACGGGCGAGGAAATCGTAAAACTCTGTAAGACCATCCAGGAGGATGTGAAGCAGAAGTTTGGCATAGAGATTCATCCGGAAGTGAATGTGAAGTGAAGAATTCGTTTGTTTTCAGAAAAATATTTGATAATTAATGAAGGTAACTTTATTAGGTACAGGCACATCGGGCGGTGTTCCTTCGTTGGGTTGTAACTGTGAGGTGTGCCGAAGTACGGATCCGCATGATAAAAGATTGCGCAGTGCGGCAATGATAGAAACGGAGAATACCCGCATTCTGATAGATGCCGGACCTGATATCCGACAGCAGTTGTTGCGTGTGCCTTTCAGAAAGATAGATGGCGTCCTGGTTACGCATATCCATTATGACCATGTTGGTGGTATTGATGATTTGCGCCCTTTCTGTATCTTTGGTGATATTAACATCTACGGCGATGAAATCGTTACTGCGGGGCTGCCTCATACGATGCCTTACTGCTTTCCGAAGAATGCAGAAAAACTCTATCCGGGAGCTCCTAAACTCAAATTGCATACCATTCATCCGCATGAGCATTATCAGATAGGTGACATTGAGTTTGTTCCTATCCGTGTGATGCACGATAAGATGCCTATTCTCGGCTATCGGTTTGGTAAGTTTGCCTATATTACTGATATGAAATCTATGGGTGATGAAGAATATGCTTATTTGGAAGGTGTGGAAACACTCGTAATTAACGCACTCAGATTTGAGAAAACGCATCACAGCCATCAGCTTGTATCTGATGCTATTGAGGTGTCGCGCAGGATAGGAGCAAAACATACTTATTTTATCCATGTGACTCATCAGATAGGTTTTCACGATGAGGCGAATAAAAGGCTGCCCGAAGGCTTTGAATTTGGCTTCGATGGAATGGAGATATATGTAGAAAATAGATGAAGTTTTGTTGAAAAAGGTTTAAAAATAGGTTGGTAAAAGTTAATTAAATTAAAATAATAGGTATTTTGCTAAGAAAAATTTGCGAGTATCATAGATTATTTCTATATTTGCATGTGTGTTTTTCATAGTATTAGATTTAAGGTTAACAAGGTATTGGGGTCGCAGCGGCGACCCTTTTTTGTTTTTATCCCCTTTTGAGTGACTAAAAAATGCCTTTTTCCAAGGCATCTTTCCTTTCCCCCAAACGGTATATGATTCATCTCTTCCGAGGTTTGAATCTCCGGTAAAGTTTCCAAGCCAACAGTGCACCGTCGAATGCTCCTGCTCCCACCTGCAGCAAACTCTGCAGTCGCTTGCTAGGACTCGCATTGCGTGACAGGATTTCAGGTTTTGTGAAAAGCGAGTTCCATAAAGTCTGAATCTTGGCATCATCGGCATCAATTTCCTTGCGTATCGTCTCTTTTTTGAGTCGTATATCATTTAAGGAATTATATTCTGTGATTTCTGAATGATTTGTCATGTTGCGAAAAGGAGGTTATTTTTCCATTAAGAGGCTTGCCAGAAATCTGACCAATGGTCTCTCGATCCACTTATGGCGGAAAATTACAAATAATATTAATATAAATAGGTATACTGCAGCAACAATGCAGAATCCGAAAGTCAGACTACCTATTAAGTCTGCCAATGCAAAAGCAGCGCCAAAGGATAGGTAAATGAGGGTAAGCGTAAGTAAGCCCAGGAGTACCACCGTCATGGTGATGACTGTAAGCAGGCGTACCACCTTATCCACAACATCGAGCTTCAGAAATTCGCTCTGAAGCCCGATGTAATGTTTAAGCACCTCAATGAGCTGCCCGATAGTTTCTACATTTTTATCGTTAGAGAACATCATGATAGGTGATGATTAAACCTCAGGAGCTGCGTCCTTGATATCGTCAACCAGATCATCAACGTCCTTACGGCTCAACTTGATGTCGTGCTTCTTGCAGAAATCGTCTACTGCACCTGCAATCTTACTACGTGTATCCTCACCCTTCTCAGGAGCGAAAATCAAACCGAGTGCTGTTCCAGCGATAGCACCGCCGAGGAAAGCACCAATGTAACCTAATGTTTTCATATGCTATAAATTTTAAACGTTAAACGATTATCTTCTTGTCATTTTCATTTGACAATGCAAATATACTAAATTCTCTTTAAAAAACAAGCCTTTTAGCCTTAATTTTTCATTAAAAATGTTTTAATAGCCTTATTTAACAAACTTTAGGCGGCATATTCTTCGTTTTTCGGGCATTTTTTTGTATTTTCGCAGAGTAAAAAACGCATAACGCGAAATTTATATTGAATGAACAACAATAATAAACAATAAAACGAATAAGAATTATGAAGAAAATTACAGTATTAAGCATGGGAATGTGCGCAGTTTTGGCGCTCGCAAGTTGTGGTACATCTAAGGAAAGTGCATATAAGAAGGCATATGAGAAGGCTCAGCAGCAGGAACAGCAGGCTGCTCAGGCTCCTGTTGCTCAGGAACCAGTTGTAGCTCCTCTCGAGACTCAGGCTCCTTCTGATGAGCAGACAGAGGTTGATAATGCTACTGTTCGTTCTGAGGATGTATCTCTCATCTCTGGTTCTGGCTTGTCAAGCTATAGCGTAGTAGTTGGTTCTTTCTCTCTCAAGGCTAACGCTGAGGGATTGGCTAGTACATTGAAGAGTGCTGGCTACGATGCTCAGATTGCCCTGAACACAGAGCGTAACATGTATCGCGTGGTAGCTTCTACATTTGCTGATAAGGCTGCTGCTGTCAAGAGCCGCAATCAGCTTCGCGCTGGTAAGTATCCTGATGCTTGGTTACTCCTTAAGAAGTAATCTGATATTATATAAGGATAAGATATCCGTAGATTAATGCGAATTTTATCAATAGATTACGGTAAAAAACGTACCGGACTGGCTGTGACCGACCCATTGCAGATTATTGCCAATGGGTTGGCCACAGTTTCTACACATGAACTTTTCACTTATATCGAAACTTATATTCAGAAAGAACAGGTGGAGCGCATTGTTATCGGAAAACCGATGCAACCTAACGGGCAGCCAAGTGAAAACCTGGCAAGAGTAGAAAACTTCTACAACCGTTGGCGAAAGGCTCATCCTGAAATTCCAATTGAATATTATGACGAGAGATTTACATCAGTCCTGGCACATAGAGCCATGATAGATGGAGGTGTAAAGAAGAAAGTGAGAAAAGAAAATAAAGGATTGGTAGACGAGATAAGTGCTACCATCATATTACAGGATTATTTGCAATCAAGAAGATAATGATTTTACCGATTTATATTTATGGTCAGCCAGTGCTGAGAAAAGTGGCTGAAGATATTACACCTGATTATCCAGATCTCAAGGTGTTGATTAATAATATGTATGAAACCCTTGATTCCAGCAACGGCATCGGACTGGCTGCACCTCAGATTGGCTTGCCTATCCGCCTCGTTGTTATCGACCTGGATGTGCTCAGCGAGGATTTCCCTGAGTATAAAGGATTCCGTCATGCTTTCATCAATGCCCATATCCTAGAGCGCGATGAGGAAAATACCGACTCTTCTGAAGAGGGATGTCTTTCTATTCCTGGTATCAATGAGAAGGTGGTTCGTCCTACACGCATCCATGTAAAGTATATGGATGAGGATTTTAATGAACATGATGAGTGGATAGGGGGATATCTGGCTCGCGTGATGCAGCATGAATTCGACCATTTGGAGGGTACAATGTTTGTTGACCGTGTGTCTCCTCTTCGCAAGAACATGATAGCAGGAAAGCTCAAGAGTATCATCAAGGGCAATTTCCGTGCTGCCTATCGTACTAAGATACGTCGATAGTTCTTCCGAAAATATAGTAAGCTTCATGGTAATCGTGACGATTGGGCTTACTATATTTTTTTATTCTACATTCAATAGGTTTTATTTCAGAGAGTTACGAACAGATGAAGAAGATTCTCTTAGTTCTTTTTATGGTAATGGGCGCCATGTCGACTTCTGCCCAATATCGTGTAGACCGACTTGTTACGGCCGGTCGGAGTGCATTGTATTATGAGGATTTCGTCCTTTCAATCAAGTATTTTAATCTGGCTATCGGTGCCAAGCCTTATCTGTATGAGCCTTGGTATTACCGCAGTGTGGCAAAATTTAATCTGGATGACTTTACGGGTGCCGAAAGTGATGCCAGCGAGGCGTTGCATCTCAATCCCTATATCAATGATATTTATGACTTGAGAGCCATCTGTCGCATCAGACAAAACAGGTTTGATGATGCGATAGCTGACTATAATGAGGCTATCAGACTGGAACCGCGCAACCGAAATTACTGGTTCAACCGGGCTATCTGCCAGATGGAAAACAAAAAGTATGAGGCGGCGCAGCAGGAACTGGATACCATCGTGGGAAAATGGAAAGACTGGTCGAATGCTTATTCGCTCAAGGCTGAAGTGTATCTGCATCAGAAAGATACCGTGCAGGCTGAGAAATGGCTAGACAAGAGTCTGCAGCTCAATCCGTATGATGGGGATGCCTGGACTACGCGTGCTTATATGGCGCTGGCTAGAAAGGAATGGAAAACGGCTGATGAGGCGCTGACCAAGAGTCTGCATTTCAAACCTAACAATGTGAACAGTTACATCAACCGTGCTTTGGCGCGTATCAATCTGAATAACCTCAGGGGGGCGATGAGCGATTATGACAATGCCCTTGAGCTGGATCCGAACAATTTCCTGGCTCATTATAATAGGGGACTGATGCGTGTACAGTTGGGTGATGATAACCGGGCTATCACCGATTTCGACTTCATTATCAAGATGGAACCCCAGAACTTCATGGCTATCTTCAACCGAGCTCTATTGCATGACAAGACCGGTAATCTGAGAGCAGCCATCAGGGATTATACTAAGGTTATCAACCAGTTCCCTAACTTCTGGACCGGTTTGTCTAACCGTGCCAGCTGTTACCGACGCCTGGGCATGACAGCCAAGGCAGAGATGGATGAATTCCGTATCTTCAAGGCGCAGATGAACAAGCATATCGGAATCCAGCCGAGATGGAGCGCAAAGACCAAGAAGGAGATGCGTAAGCGCTCTGAGGTTGACCCGAATAAGTTTGCTTCGCTGGTAGTAGATGACGAACCGAAGTATGAACACAACTATAAGAGCGAGTATCGTGGTAAGGTTCAGAACCGTCAGGTAGAAACCGCCTTCCTGCCGATGTATCAGCTCTCTTATTTCCCAAACAATCAGAATGTAAATGGAGTTCAGGCTTATGACAAGGATGTTGATGCGCTCAATCAGCATACCAAGGCAGACAAGGTTTATATCGTTTGCAGTAAGGAGCAGCTCGATGAGAATGGTTCTATGAAGATATTCTCGATGATTGATAAACTTTCGGCGGAGTTGAGTGTGGCGAGCGATAATGAAACCAGAAAACGTCTCCTGATGCGCAGGGCCATCGCTCATAGTGTACTTCGTGATTTTGAGGCTGCCATCAGTGATTTCACCTATTATATCTCGCTCGATGACAAGAACTCTTTGGCTTACTGGCAGCGTGCTGTCTGCCAGGCTGAGATGGATGAATTTAACAAGGCTGAGGGCAAGGGTGTTCTGAATATCCATTCTGCCGAGGCTGATTTCAGTGATGCCATCCGTCAGAACAGCAACAATGCTTACATCTATTATAATAGAGGTAATCTTCATGCAGGCAGAAACGAACTATCAAAGGCAATAGATGATTATACCATTGCCTTGAGAATTGATAACCGCCTTGCAGAGGCTTATTATAATAGAGGTATAGCACGAGCCAAGAGTGGCAATAAGCAGACTGCCATCCTGGATCTTTCAAAGGCTGGAGAACTTGGTTTGTATGATGCTTATTCTGTGATCAAGCGCTTGAATAAGTCGAAATAAAAAAAATCCCGCAGATTTTCTCTGCGGGATTTTTTTTTTCTGTATTTCTGTATTCCGGTTTTATATTCTCGTTACCTGCTTAACGCCCTTCACGGCGCTCAGTTTCTTGATGAGTGCATCAGTTTTGCCGGCATCATCAATCATTACGGTAACATTGCCTGAGAAGAGACCATCTTTGGAAGAGATGTTGATGCCTCGCATGATGAGTTTATCTTCCTTGGAAATAATGTTGGTGATGTTGCTCACGATACCGATATCGTCGTTTCCGATGATGCGGAGCGTGATGGCATACTTGGATGTTCCCTTGCCGCTCCATTTCGCCTTCACGATGCGGTAACCGAAACGGCGGCGTAGTTCCTTGGCGTTAGGACAATCCATGCGATGTACCTTGATACCCTTGCTGATGGTAACGAATCCGAAGATTGGGTCGCCGTAGATAGGGTGGCAGCAATGAGCCAGTTCGAAATCGATGCCCTTGAGGTGCTCATCGATAACCAGCACATCGTCGCTCTGCTTCATCAGTTCCTCGGTAGGATTCTCAAACTCGAAATTCTCTGCACTTTCTGCAGGCTTGTTGGTATTGGCGAGGTTCAGGTCGTGATCGCGCTCCTCTATGTATCTCTCGATGATGCTGTTCACGTCGATTTTCTCCTCGGCTACATCCTTATAGAAGTCTGAGTTCTCCTTATATCCCATTTTCTTGATGATGCGCGCCATAATGCTCTCATCAATATCCAGTTTCCTGTTCTTGAATCGGCGCTCCAGAAGTTCCTTGGCATAGAGGCCGTCCTTCTTCTGGGTTTCCTTCAGCGCTAGACGAATCTTGGCCTTAGCCTTGGATGTCTGCACGATGTTGAGCCATTCGCGGCGTGGCTTCTGGTTGCTCTGTGTGAGGATTTCTACCTGATCTCCCGAATGTAGTTCCTGTCGGAAGGTGACGGCTCTTCCGTTAATCTTTC
Organism: Segatella copri; assembly: GCF_024330485.1. Classification (GTDB taxonomy): domain Bacteria; phylum Bacteroidota; class Bacteroidia; order Bacteroidales; family Bacteroidaceae; genus Prevotella; species Prevotella copri_L. Next base: position 433,119 of record NZ_JANDWX010000001.1, read on the forward strand.
CGCCCACACAGGTATTGCCGATGCGGGAGTGGATATAGTAGGCAAAGTCGAGTACCGTGGCTCCCTTCTGGAAGTTCAGCAGGTCGCCCTTTGGAGTGAACACGTATACTTCGTCTTCCTTCAGGTCGGTGGTAAACTGGTCCATCAGCTGCAGATCATCGTTGCTTTCCAGGGCAGCACGGATATTGGCAAGCCATTCGTCAATACCGCCTTCTCCCTGCTTGATACCCTTGTAGCGCCAGTGGGCAGCAAGTCCGTGCTCTGCAATATCGTCCATGCGTTCGGTTCTGATCTGTACCTCTACCCATTTGTTTTCAGGACCCAGTACGGTGGTATGCAGACTTTCATAACCGTTGCTCTTAGGCACGCTGAGCCAGTCGCGCATACGCTTTGGGTTTGGCTGATACATGTCGGTGATGAGGGCAAAGGTCTGCCAGCACTGCATATACTCTTTCTCTCTTGGTGCATCGAGGATAATACGGATGGCAAAGAGATCATATACACCCTCGAAGGCGCACTTCTGCTTCTTCATCTTCTGCCAGATGGAGTGGATACTCTTGGTGCGGCCCTTCATATGATATTTCAGACCGGCAGCATCGAGCTTTTCCTGGATTGGCTGGATGAAGCGGGCGATATAGGCATCGCGCGAAGCCTTGGTGGCGTTCAGCTTGTCCTTTATCATATAGTAGGCATCGTGCTCGAGATACTTCAGACTGAGGTCTTCCAGTTCGCTCTTCAGTTTGTAGAGTCCCAGTTTGTGGGCGAGTGGGGCATAGAGGTAGCTTGCCTCTTCGCTTACTTCATGCTTTGCCTCTTCCTGTTTGGTATCGCGTATCTGTCTCATCACATTCACGCGGTCGGCAATCATGATGAGGATGACGCGCATATCCTCAGAGAATGAGATAAGCAGATTTCTGAAGTTCTCGCTCTCTATGATAGGGTTGCGCTTATATAAATCGTGGATGCGAAGCAGACCACTGATAATGTGGGCTACGCTATCTCCGTATTTCTTCTGTATCTCTTCGATGGTCTGATAGCCATCGATGACGCTGGTCTGCATCAGAATGGCGATGATGCCATCTCGTTTCAGACCTATCTCGTTTACTGCGATTTCTGCGGTTTGCAGGGCAGCGAGTATTGGATTCATTCCGAAGACATTGCGCTTAATCTGATGGTTGATGAAGGCATGCTGTATGTCTTCACGCAGATGCTGCTCGTCGCCTGGCTTGAATGTGTCGCCCACGGCGGTTCTCAGGCGCTCCAGGATTTGGAGTGTCTGTTCCTTTTCTTCTGATGTGAATTTAAAAGGTGTTTCGTTCATTGTCGTTCCCTCCCGTTGATTATATATTATTGAGTTGTTATAACTCGTCTATCCACTTTCTGCCAGATTTGGTGTAGCTCCAAATGGCTAAGCTCATACCAATAACAGCTCCTATACACATTACTAAAGCAAATCCTTCCATAATATAATGTTTTTAATCGTTATACTTCATTACATTGTTCGCAAATAATGCAAAGCTTATAGCGCTCAATGAGCCTGCAATGATGCAGACGTAATTAAATACCCCCATCTCGCCTCCGGTAATCATTGGAGATAATCCGCCTATACCGGTTCCGCTGATGAACAAGTTAGATACCCCATAGAGGTAATGTGATAGCCCCGACCTTCTGTCGTGCTCTTTTGCTAATTTACTAACCATGTTGCAATATTCTATTTTAAATTTGACAAACAATGGCGATTCGGCGTTAAAAAACGCCTACTTCGTTAAATTTTCAATGCAAAGGTACAAAAAAAAGCGGAAATATTTCTGATTATCAGAAAAAACTATTATCTTTGTAGCACATATAGTGTAAATTTAACATAAATATGGTATTATGAATCAGCAAGATCTAAACCAAATCTCTGCGCGCGGTATCTCCGAGCAGCAGATTGAACACCAGTTGGAACAAATCAAGAATGGTTTCCCATTCCTCAAACTCGAGGGTGCGGCTGCCATCGGTAAGGGTATCATGGCTCCTACAGCTCAGGAAGTAGAGGACTACGAGAAGGCGTGGAACGACTACAAGGCTGAGGGGCACAAGATTGTGAAGTTCGTACCTGCTTCAGGTGCGGCAAGCCGCATGTTCAAGAACATGTTTGCATTCCTCGATGCTCCATACGATGTTCCTACTACTGACTTCGAAAAACAATTCTTCGAGAATATCAAGAAGTTTGCTTTCCGCAAGGCACTCTGCGATAAGTGCCATGTAAACAACGAGAAGGGTATCATGTGCCTTATCAAGAAGGGTGATTACAAGGCTGTTGTGGCTAATCTCCTCAAGCTAGAGGGATTGAACTACGGTCAGTTGCCTAAGGGATTACTCCAGTTCCACGAGTATGAGGACGAGGTTCGCACTCCAATGGAGGAGCACCTGGTTGAGGCTGCACTCTATGCTAGCAGCAACGGCGAGGCAAACGTTCATTTCACCGTTTCTCACGACCACCTGAAACTCTTCAAGCAGATGGTAGCCGAGAAGGTAGATAAGTATGCACAGCGCTACGGCATCAAGTACAACATCTCGTTCTCAGAGCAGAAGCCTAGCACCGATACCATCGCTGCCAATCCAGACAATACTCCTTTCCGTAACGAGGATGGCTCTTTGCTGTTCCGTCCGGGCGGTCATGGCGCACTCATCGAGAACCTCAACGAGATTGATGCTGATGTGGTATTCATCAAGAATATTGACAATGTGGTTCCTGATCGCTTGAAGGCTGAGACTGTTACCTGGAAGCAGGTGATTGCAGGTGTATTGGTTACTCTGCAGAAGCAGGCTTTCGGTTATCTGAAGGTTTTGGATTCTGGTCAGTACAACCATGAGAAGCTGGAGGAGATTATCCGCTTCGTTCAGCGCGACCTCTGCTGCCGCAAGGCTGATATCAAGGAGCTGGAGGATGCCGAACTGGTTATCTATCTGCGTAAGAAGTTGAACCGTCCTATGCGTGTCTGCGGTGTTGTTAAGAACGTAGGCGAGCCTGGTGGTGGTCCATTCCTTACTTATAACCAGGATGGCACTGTAAGTCTTCAGATTCTGGAGAGCTCTCAGATTGACAAGAATAACGAGGAGTATATGAAGATGTTTACCGAGGGTACTCACTTCAATCCGGTTGACCTCGTTTGTGCTACCAAGGATTATCAGGGCAATGCCTTCGATCTTCCTAAGTTTGTTGACCCATCTACCGGTTTCATCTCCAGCAAGAGTAAGAATGGTAAGGATTTGAAGGCACTCGAGTTGCCAGGTCTCTGGAATGGTGCGATGAGTGACTGGAATACAGTATTCGTAGAGGTTCCTCTCGGTACATTCAACCCAGTGAAGACCGTGAACGATCTGCTCCGCGACCAGCATCAGGCTGTAGAGGGTGGCATCAAGCACGAGCATCATCACGGAGAGGGCGGTTGCTGTGGTAAGCACTAATTTCCGATTCCGTATATCTCGATGGTAAGATATAAACACAATAAAGGCTCAGTTCCCGATTTTATTCGAGGATTGAGCCTTTATCATTGAGCTATTAATGTGTCTGCTAAAAATTATAAGATGTTCTGAATCAAATAAAATAGCCTTTTGCTTCTGTTCTGCTAAAGGAAAACTATCTGATACAAAGGATAGGAATCCTTAGCAGGAAGTTCTTAGTTGTACCAAATTTCTCCGCCTAATACTGTTGGATACTCTTCAGCTGTTGTTCTTTCTACAGGAGCCGCAATTTCTACGAACTCACCATACTCCTTTACCTTGTTAATGTTCATAATTTGTAGGTTTTGTTGATTTATTAATTTATATTACGGATTGGTATCTAATAAGGATACTGATCTTTTACTTTTTTTTCTACGCTGCAAAGTTACACAAAAAATGATATGCAACAAGTTTTTTGGCTAAAAATCTGTCGATATTTAACCTTCTTTAAAAGTTTCCTGCATATTTCCTGCAATACTATTCAGTTTTAGTAGAATATTTTTGTTTGTTTTCGCTAAATACCTCATAATGAGCGAGTAAATGACAGACTATCAATCTGTAGCTTAATCGTGTACACTATCGCAAGTTTGTCATTTACTTTATTGCTTCATTATATGGATGAAGATTTCACCTTATACTATATAGAGATTTCGCCCGCCAGAGATTCTGTCAGTTTTTCTCTTACCTTTTTGTTATCTGCATATCTTCCCTGCAGATACATCATCTTGGTGACCATAGCCTCTACCGTAGAATCGTATCCGCTTATCACATGAGCAGCTTTCAACTGGAAGCCGGCTCCGTAGCGTTCCATCTCTACACTGCCCGTAAGACATTGGCTGATGTTCACGATGTTTACTCCGCGATGGGCAGCCTGATCCAGAAGACGCATGATCCATGGCGTGTGAGGAGCATTGCCTGAACCGAAAGTACGCATCACGATGCCGCGGAGGTCTGGTGATTCCATCACGTGGCGCACAATGTTATCCTGGATACCCGGGAAGAGACTGAACACGATGACGTTCGGATCGAGCTTCAGATGTGGAACCATTGGCTTTCTGTAATCCGGCGTAAGAATGTGATGGTCGTGATATTGGAAATTGATTCCTACATCGCAGAGGTGAGGGTAGTTGAATGATTCGAAAGCATGAAATCCCTCGGCATTGATCTTGATGGCACGGTTACCGCGAATCAGCTTGCCGTTGAAAAAGATGCATACCTCGGGCACCATAGGGCGTCCTTCTGCATTCTTGGCAGAAGCAATCTCGATGGCTGTCATCAGATTCTCCTTGCCGTCGGTTCGCAATTCACCGATAGGCAGCTGGCTACCCGTCAATATTACAGGCTTGGTCAGATTCTCAAGCATGAAGGACAAGGCAGACGAAGTGTAAGCCATTGTATCAGTGCCATGAAGGATTACGAATCCGTCATAGTTGTTGTAGTTGTTGGATATCATGCTTACGATTTCTGCCCAGCGCATAGGATCCATGTCGCTGGAATCGATAGGTGGGTCGAATTTTCGCACATCGATTTCTGCCTGAATGAGCTTGAATTCGGGCATGGAAGAAACGAGGTGATTGAAATCAAGAGGTTCCAGTACACCTGTCATCGGGTCCTTTCCCATACCGATGGTACCACCGGTATAGATGATGAGAATCTTTGGTTTTGCCATTTTCTATGTTTCTTTACATTTTGTCACGTTATCGGATGCAAAGATAATGAAAATATTTGTTTCTCCAAAACTTATTGGCTAAAAATGTATCTGAATTTTACAAAGTGTTACGAAATGTTGGTAGAAAAGCAGATGAAAACATCAATATCTCAGCATTTTCGGTCTTAAAAGCCCTTAATATAAAGAGGTATTAGCAAAGTTTAGCAAAATAAATGCATTTTTATTCGCTTGTTACAAAAAGAAATCGTACTTTTGCAGGCGATTTAATAAAAATACTAAGTTGTTATGGTAAAAATCACATTCCCAGACGGATCTGTTCGTGAGTATGAACAGGGCGTAACTGGCTTACAAATCGCCGAGAGCATCTCACCGGCTCTCGCTCGCAACGTTGTATCTTGCGGTGTTAATGGTGAGACAGTAGAGTTGAACCGTCCTATCAATGAGGATGCAAATGTAGAACTCTACAAGTTTGAGGATGAGCAGGGTAAGCACACATTTTGGCATACATCTGCCCACTTGTTGGCTGAGGCTCTTCAGGAGCTTTACCCAGGCATCCAGTTCGGTTTCGGTCCAGCCGTAGAGAGTGGTTTCTTCTACGACGTGATGCCAGCCGAGGGTCAGGTGATCTCAGAGAATGATTTCGCCAAGATTGAGGCTAAGATGATGGAACTTGCCAAGAAGAACGAACCTGTGGTTCGCAAGGAGGTGGCTAAGGCTGATGCTCTCGCTGAGTTCAAGGCTGACGGTCAGACTTACAAGTGCGAGCATATTGAGCAGGACTTGGAGGATGGTACCATCACCACATATACCCAGGGCAATTTCACCGATCTTTGCCGTGGTCCTCACTTGATGAACACTGGCCTTATCAAGGCTGTGAAGATTACAAGTGTGGCTGGTGCATTCTGGCGCGGTGATGCCAAGCGCGAGCAGATGACCCGTATCTACGGTATCAGCTTCCCTAAGAAGAAGATGCTCGACGAGTACCTGGTTATCCTCGAAGAGGCTAAGAAGCGTGACCACCGTAAGATCGGTAAGGAGATGGAACTCTTCATGTTCTCTGAGCGTGTAGGAAAGGGTCTTCCTATCTGGTTGCCAAAGGGTACACAGCTCCGCCTGCGTTTGCAGGAGTTGCTCCGTTCTCTCCTGAAGCCTTACAACTATCAGGAGGTTATCTGCCCAGGTATCGGTGGCAAGAGTCTCTATGTAACATCTGGTCACTATGCTCACTATGGCAAGGATGCATTCCAGCCTATCCAGACTCCTGAGGAGGATGAGGAGTATATGCTCAAGCCAATGAACTGTCCTCACCACTGCGAGGTCTACGCTCGTAAGCCTCGTTCTTACAAGGATCTTCCTTTGCGTATTGCAGAGTTCGGTACTGTATTCCGCTATGAGAAGAGCGGTGAGCTCCATGGTTTGACTCGTGTTCGTACATTTACTCAGGATGATGCTCACATCTTCGTCCGTTCAGATCAGGTGAAGTCTGAGTTCGAGAATGTAATTGACGTAATCCTGAAGGTATTCAAGATCTTCGGTTTCGAGAACTACGAGGCACAGATTTCTCTTCACGATCCTAAGGATACAGAGAAATATATCGGTTCTGATGATATTTGGGAAGAGAGCGAGAATGCTATCCGTGAGGCTTGCAAGGAGAAGGGCCTTGAAACACGCGAGGAGGTTGGCGAGGCTGCCTTCTATGGTCCTAAGCTCGACTTCATGGTAAAGGATGCCATCGGTCGTCGCTGGCAGTTGGGTACCATCCAGGTGGATTACAACTTGCCAGAGCGTTTCAAGTTGGAGTATACCGCTGAGGATAACTCTAAGAAGACTCCTGTGATGATTCACCGTGCACCGTTCGGTTCACTGGAGCGATTCACAGCCGTTCTCATCGAGCATACCGCCGGTCACTTCCCATTGTGGTTGACTCCAGACCAGGTTGCTATTCTCCCTATCTCAGAGAAGTTCAACGACTATGCTCAGAAGGTACGTCAGTATCTTGACAAGCAGGGCGTTCGTGCTTTGGTTGATGACCGTAACGAGAAGATTGGCCGCAAGATTCGCGACAACGAGTTGAAGCGTGTTCCTTATATGGTCATCGTAGGTGAGAAGGAGAGTGCCGAGGGCTTGGTATCTATGCGTAAGCAGGGTGGTGGCGAACAGGCTACCATGAGCATGGAAGAGTTCGCTCAGCGCATCAATGCCGAGGTTGCAGAGCAATTGAAGGCCGCTGAAGAGTAAAAATGAGATATAAATCCGCAGGTTTCTTTGGAAATCTGCGGATTTTTTTAAAATAACCCACTGAAAATTTGGTGGTTTCACAAAATAATCGTAACTTTGCAGCCGTTTAATCAAAAAGACAAAAAAGAATATATCGAATAGTTAATGAAAAATGACAAAATGAAAAATCAGTACCGCGTAAACGAACAGATTCGTGCACGCGACGTGAGAGTAGTGAGTGATGGTGGAGCAGAAGTGATGCCAGCACGTAAGGCGTTGGAGTTGGCACGTCAGCAAGAGCTTGACTTAGTCGAGATATCTCCTAATGCGCAACCACCAGTTTGCCGTATAGTTGACTATTCTAAATTCCTTTACCAGCAGAAGAAGCATGCAAAGGAAATGAAGCAGAAGCAGGTAAAGGTGGAGACCAAGGAAATCCGTTTCGGACCTCAGACAGATGAGCACGACTATCAGTTCAAGCTCAAGCACGCTAAGGAGTTCCTCAACGAGGGTAACAAGGTTCGTGCATACGTTTTCTTCCGTGGTCGCTCTATTCTCTTCAAGGAGCAGGGTGAGGTTCTTCTTCTCCGTTTCGCCAATGATTTGGAAGAGTACGGAAAGGTGGAGCAGATGCCAAAGCTTGAAGGTAAGAAGATGTTCCTCTACATGAGTCCTAAGAAGGCTGGTACTGCTAAGAAGAGCCAGCAGAAGATGGACCGTGAGAAGCGAGAGGCTGAAGCTAAGGCTGCTGCAGATGCAGAGCGCGCTGCTAATGCTGAGAAGAATGGCTTGCTCGCCAATGCTAAAGGCGGCGACGCCCTGAAGAAACTTGCAGAAGGAACAGAGGATTAAGAAAAAAAAGATGCGTAACGCCCTGGTATATGCGTTGCCATCGCTATAATAAATAACAATTTAAAATTAAAAGTAAAAATGCCAAAAGTAAAGACTAATTCCGGCGCAAAGAAGAGATTCCGTTTCACCGGTACAGGTAAGATTAAGCGTCATCACGCTTTTCACAGTCACATCTTGACTAAGAAGACAAAGAAGCAGAAGAGAAATCTCCTTGGTGAGACTCTCGTAGACCGTTCAAACTTGAAGCAGGTTCGCGACTTGCTCTGCCTCCGTTAATTATTAACTTTTTAGTCGAACTTTTAAAGAAAAAAAATTATGCCAAGATCAGTAAATCACGTTGCATCAAAAGCAAAAAGAACAAGAATCTTGAAGCTCACTAAGGGTTACTATGGAGCTCGCAAGAATGTATGGACAGTAGCTAAGAACACTTGGGAGAAGGGTCTTACCTACGCTTATCGCGATCGTCGTAACAAGAAGCGCACATTCCGCGCATTGTGGATTCAGCGTATCAACGCTGCTGCTCGCCTCGATGGTATGAGCTACAGCCAGTTGATGGGTGCTCTTCACAAGGCTGGTATCGAGATTAACCGTAAGGTTCTCGCTGACCTCGCTGTTAACAACCCTGAGGCTTTCAAGGCTATCGTTGCAAAGGTGAAGTAAATCCGACGCTAGGCTCTTTTCTTCCGTGATTTTTTCTCGTAAGAAAGTGTTTAGCCTCTAGATTAAAGAAAACTGAAGATTGCATTGGTTGGAAGTATTTCCGCTGATGCAATTTTTTTTTTGTACCTGAAAAACAGGATGATAGCACAAAAGCCCTGCTGAACCAGCTATGAATAAAAAAAATCCCCAGCCATCCATCAAAAGATAACCGGGGATTTTTGTGTGCTATATAAAAAACTATTACTTCTTAATCATCTTCTTAGTTTCACCGTTGGTGTACTTTACGATGTAAACCTGACCTGGCTGCATGTCTGTAACCTGCTGACCTGCCATGTTGTAGATAGCCTTCACGCCATTAGGCAAAGTGATGGTCTCCAGGTTCTTGATGCCAGTGGTATAGCCTTTTAAGGTGATGGTGCGGGTTACGCAGTTCTTCAAGTCGTTAGATGTAACGGTGAAGCTTACGTAGGTATCAAAACCATCGGCTGTAATCTTCTTGGTAACGTAGGCACCAGCACCGATAGCTTCCAACTGGAAATTGTTGATATCCAATTCCTTATCGTAATTCTTAATCTCCAACTCACCTGATTCATTAAACTTGCCAGTGATGTCTTCACCATCCATGGTAACCTTCTTCACGTCAGCATTATAAACCATCTCTACATCGTCCACATACAAAACGTCTGGGTTGGTCTCGCTCTTGCTGCCGCCGCTTGGCACAGCGCAGGTTGACATGGTTACGAGGGCTGCCTTAGGCATCTCATTCTTATTATCGTAGGTGAATGGGATAGTGATCTCCTGCCACTCGTCCTTGCTCTCGATAGAAGAGTTCTGGGCACGGGCGATGATGTTGGCTGCATACTTGTCATCCTCTGGGTCCTGAGCATACTCGCCATTGGTCAAGAGGGCGCTGATGGTAGCCTTAGGATTCTCGTTGCCGTCGCCAGCCTTGAACTTCACCCATACCTTCATGGAATCAGGTTTGTTGTTGAGCACTGCATAGAATGGATCGCCGTTGGCATCAACATCTGTTGAGCTGAAATCCAGGAATGAGCAGTTGTTCTTGCTTGATGCAGTCATGCTGCCAGCCTTCAAGCGGCCGGTGGTGATGGTACCGTTGGCAGAAGCCACAACCAATGTACCCAACTTCACTGGAGTAGAAACAATCTTTACACACTGCTTGTTGTCTTCTGCTGCGTTCTTGCGCACCTCAGAAGAAGCATAGGTATGTACAGCTGCTGAAACCCTGCTTGCCATGCTGCCCGTAGAGCTCATGAAAGAGTGCCATCCATTAGGCTCCTTGCTCTTGGCGCTGTCATAGGTTGCCTCGTGGAAATTCTCGAAACCGGCGTTTGGCAACTGACCCATTTCGTTGCAATTCTTGCCGAGCTTTACGCCAACAATCATGTTGCCAGCCAATGGAATATTGAGGTAGGCGTTGAAATTGTCGCCCTTCAGTTCTCCCTTCAGGAGGATGTTCACGTTGCCGAGACCTGGTCCCATCCAGTTTTTGCTCTCATCGTCACCTGCTGTAATCTGGATATCCTTTGCTGCATTGAGCATGATAACATTGCCGCATTTGGTTGCCTCTACGTCCTGGATTACGATATTGCCTACAGGCATTATACCGTTCATGTCGAAGTTGAGCAGGCTCATGGTGTATTTGTCGTCGTTCTGCTTATCCACGTTCACCTTGATGTCGCCCACAGGCATGTCCGTTCCCATCATGTTAACCACGAGAGGGCAGGTGTAGTCCTTTGCCATCATCGACATAGAGCAGAGTGCTGCTGCTACTAAAGTAAAAATTTTCTTCATAAGTTTTCCTTTCTTTTATTATGATATAATTGATTTTTCTCTCCTATACATTATTATATATAAGATATTCTGGAGCAGATTTCCTATTTCAGCTGATAGCTCAATCCGATGGTACCATAGATAGGATACATCGATTGCTCTATCACGTGGAAGTCTTTCTTGAATACCTCTGATAAGCCCCAGGTAAGGCCCACATAGGCTCCCCAGCGCTTCGAGAAATACCAGTCGGCACCCACATCGATGCCAAACTGCCAGTTGCGCATATCGCTTGAGAAGTCGTATTCGCCACGCTCTCCGTCCTCATGGCCCAGCTCAACCTTAGGTCCCGTAGGGTCGCCCTGGCGCAGATAACCGTCGTAGGCATTGCCCTCAAACTTATGTGCGGTGACATAAGAGAAGTAAGGACCCAGCTTCAGGCGAAGCTTCTCGGTGACGTCGTAAGTGGCTTGTACTGGGATAGTTGCAAGGCTTTGGTCAACCTTAGTTATCACGTTGCCCGTGAACATGCCCTCCAGCTGCTCACCACCTTTCACCATGGTCATGTGGTAGTTCTTCACTCCCGCATCAATCTTCATGCCCTTGCCCTCGAAGTGGAGACCGAACATCAGGCCCCACTTGTTATCCAGGGGATAGTGGGCATCGATGCCGAGCAGCAGGTTAGGGCGCAGCGAATAGCTGTGCAGGGTGCGGATGGTGGCAGGCATGCCGATAGGGGCAGTGCCACCCAGATTGTAGCCGATGCGCGCCTGGTAGGTGAAGTGGTGGAGCAGTTCTCCCAACTTCTCTCCCCGTGCCTGAAGGGCAAAGAGGGATAGGGCTGCGGCTGATATAATGAATGACTTTTTCATTGTCTTGTCTTCTTTTTTTTTGTAAATCTTCTCTATATCTTCTTGTTGAATCTTCTTTAAGAATCTTCCTGTTGAATCTTCTTATTCTTTTTCGCAGGTGATGCGGAATTTGTCAACCCACAGGGTGCTTCCGATTGCTCCCATGAACGAGGCGCCTTCTACGCTCGATGAACTGACGATGGCCATGCTGTAGCCCATGTTCTTCAGCTTCTGTGCATCCACCTCCTTCTTGTAGATGAAGTCGATGTCGAAGTGGGTCCACTCTGGTGTGTCGTCGATATCAGGCACGATGGCGAGTGCCACTACCTGTGGACTGGTCTGCACGTTGTCGCCATAGAGCACGACGCTGTTGCCCTCCTCGTCGTGGTTGTCGTAGAACACGGCATAGATGGTGCCGTAGTCTTTCTTGCCTTCCACCACCTTCTTCTGGCGGTTGGTGAACACATCGCCACGCTTGTATTTGTAGTAGCCGCTGAATCTGGTAGGCTTGAAACTTACCGGCACGCCAAACTGGGTAGCCTTCATGGCATCCTTCAGTGCCTGTGTGGCATCGAACTTACCGATAAAGAGGTTGCCGGCAGCAATAGGCATCTTGGCCATCGAACCGAAGCTTCCGGTGTCGCAGGTGGTGAGTTTCACGCAGGCGCCGTCGTAGCCTTCTTTCACGGGCACGGTAGGGTATTCATCCGGTTTTGCCGAACCCTTGCTCATGTTGAAGCCCGGGTTTCCGGTGGCCCAGTTGTTGGCGAGCGTACCATCATCGTTCTTGTCGCTCCATACATAATATCTGTGTATAGGCTTGTTTTCGTTGAGGAAGTAGTTTTCAAAATCGTACTTCATCTCTTCGTAGATGATGGGTGGGAAGGTGAATCTCACTTTATATTGGCGTTTCCAGCTGCCGTCTTCTGATGTTACGGTATAGATGACCGGACCGTTGGTGAAGTCCTGTTCTGAACCGTTGGCAGGTGATAGGGTAGCGCCAGGAGTGAGGTTGAACTTCGGAGCGAAGTGGCTGAGGTCGGTGCCACGTTTCACGAGGAAGCTGATTTCCTGATCTGTTGACATCACGTTCTTGAGCGTATCAGTGGCGTTGAGGAAACAGTTTTCCCACTGTCCGTTGGTAGCAACGAAAGCCTGCTCGATGTCGCATTCGGCATTGAGCGGTTCTTCCTTAAAGCAGGAGGAGAGGGTAGTGATACAACTCATTGATAGAGCGGCTACTATAAATCTAGACTGTTTCATATCTTGAACTTTTATTCCTTTTGTAATCTGGAGAATCGCTTCTCTTTCTTTTCAGATAATTCTTGAGAGAATGATTTCTCTAGCTTATATAAATTATTGCTTTATCGGTTGCAAAGATAAACAGAAAACTTGAAACTACCAAATGTTTTTGTGTTTTTCGACATGTTTTGCTAGAAAAATGCCATGAATTAGCGGTTTTAGAACATGAATTAATGGAGTAGAGTTACTGGAGTTGGTAGGTATCACTTGATAGTTTTTTTTTAAAAACACATAATAAAAAAGGGGACTGAAATCTCATTACTGAAATTTCAGTCCCCTGAATGTTTATTTAGCTAATGAATAGCAAATGCTTGATCTGTTTAAGATTAAGCCTTGCCCTCCATCTGAGCCTTCAACTTAGCGAGTGCATCGATATCACCGAGTGATGTGCTAGCAGCAACGTTGTTGATCATAGCTGTCTCGTTGTTGTTCTTGCGACCGCCGTTTGCACGCTTGTGAGTTGGCTTAGCAACTGGCTCGTTACCCTCCTCGAATGTACGAGAGTGAGAGAGGATGATGCGCTTTGTCTCCTTAACGAACTCGATAACCTTGAAGTCGAGAGTCTCGCCCTTCTTAGCCATTGTGCCGTCCTCCTTAGTGAGGTGCTTAGGAGTAGCGAAACCTTCACCACCCTCAGCGAGAGCTACAACAGCACCCTTGTCCATCAACTCAGTGATAGTACCCTGGTGAACAGAACCTGGAGTGTAGATTGCCTCATACTCATCCCATGGGTTCTTCTCCAACTGCTTGTGGCCGAGGCTCAAGCGACGGTTCTCCTTATCGATTTCGAGAACTACTACGTCGATAGAAGCGCCTACAGAAGTGAACTCAGATGGGTGCTTAACCTTCTTAGTCCAAGAGAGGTCAGAGATGTGGATCAAACCATCAACACCTTCCTCGAGCTCTACGAAGATACCGAAGTTAGTGAAGTTGCGAACCTTAGCTGTGTGCTTGCTGCCAACAGGATACTTAGTCTCGATAGCCTCCCATGGATCTTCCTTGAGCTGCTTGATACCAAGGCTCATCTTGCGCTCAGCGCGGTCGAGAGTCAGGATAACTGCCTCTACCTCGTCACCTACCTTCATGAAGTCCTGAGCAGAACGTAAGTGCTGGCTCCAAGACATCTCAGATACGTGGATCAAGCCCTCTACACCTGGAGCAATCTCAACGAATGCACCGTAGTCAGCCATAACCACTACCTTACCCTTAACGTGGTCACCTACCTTGAGGTTCTCATCGAGAGCATCCCATGGATGTGGAGTGAGCTGCTTCAAACCGAGAGCGATACGCTTCTTCTCCTCATCGAAGTCGAGGATAACAACGTTGATCTTCTGGTCGAGAGATACAACCTCGTGTGGATCGCTTACGCGACCCCAAGAGAGGTCTGTGATGTGGATCAAACCGTCAACACCGCCGAGGTCAACGAATACACCGTAAGTAGTGATGTTCTTAACGGTACCCTCGAGGATCTGACCCTTCTCGAGCTTGCCGATGATCTCCTTACGCTGCTGCTCGAGCTCCTGCTCGATGAGAGCCTTGTGAGATACAACGACATTGCGGAACTCCTGGTTGATCTTTACAACCTTGAACTCCATTGTCTTGCCTACGAATACGTCGTAGTCGCGTATAGGGTGAACGTCGATCTGGCTTCCTGGCAAGAAAGCTTCGATACCGAAAACGTCAACGATCATACCGCCCTTAGTGCGGCACTTGATGTAACCCTGGATAACTTCCTCGTTCTCGAGAGCTGCATTAACACGCTCCCAAGACTTGCTGAGGCGAGCCTTCTTGTGAGAGAGTACCAACTGGCCCTTTACGTCCTCCTGGTTCTCTACATAAACCTCAACCTTGTCGCCTACCTTGAGGTCTGGGTTGTAACGGAATTCAGAAGCAGGGATAATACCATCGCTCTTGTAACCGATGTTTACGATAACCTCTTTCTTGTCTACAGAGATTACTGTACCCTCTACAACCTGGTGTTCTGTTACCTTGTTAAGAGTTTCGTCATAGGCCTTCTCGAGGTCTGTTTTGCTGACGTTTGCGCTTGTGCCATTCTCAAACTCATCCCAATTGAAGTCGTCCAATGGCTTTACGTTCTTTAAATCTGACATAAAAAATAATTAAAAAATTAAAATTAATAAAGTTTGACTTTATGTGAATTGTATAAATCGTGCGCAAAATTACTCATTTTCTTTGAGTTACAGGCATTTACTCTTGATTTTCTTCTTTTTGTTAGTAATATTTAACTAAAATCACAGTTTTTGGTGGGTTCCTTTGGGGAAATACATAATATATATATACGCATAACCTTTTAAATATTCTGATAACTTCCTCCTCGATATTTCTTCCTGTGATGTTCTTCTCTGTAATCCGTGTTTTCATCTGATTCTATGATGAAAATGAAGAGGGAAGAAAAATTATGGCGAACGAAAAAACGGGCGAAATTTTCATTTGTATGAAAATGAGTTAAATTCATTAAAAAAAGACACCGAAATGTTGGCGATAACAAAATAATTGTTACCTTTGCGCTCAAAATGTAATGAATATAATAAAATAATGATATGACACTAGTCATCCTTGCCATACTGATACTGGCATATATTCTCATTGCAACCGAGAATATTACCAAGGTGAACCGTGCTGCCGTAGCCATCTTTGCTGGAACGGTAGGATGGGTTCTCTATATCTGTTTCGGTATGGACTTCGTGACCAGTGAACACTCTTCTGATTATTCACGCTATCTGAATCTCGGAATGTGGAACGAGATAGAATCCACCAGTACAACGGTGAAGTATTTTATTGCCCGTAACATCTTCCTTCCTTATGTGGGTAGAGCTGCAGAAATCGTACTCTTCCTGCTAGCCACTATGACGATAGTTGAAATTCTCAATAACAACGGATGCTTCGATTTCATACGCCAGTTGTTACGTACCCGAAGCGCCAAGAAAATGCTATGGATTCTCGCTGCCGTGACCTTTGTTATTTCGGCAAATCTCGATAATCTTACTACAACAGTGATGATGCTTACGATGATGCATGGAGTAATTCCAAACCGTCGTCAGCGTATGGTGTATGGAGGTGCCATTGTTCTTTCTGCCAACTGTGGCGGAGCTCTTACCGTTATCGGAAATCCGGAAGGACTGGTGATGTGGAATATGGGTGCTGTAACGGCTACTCATTATTTCCTGTCGCTTCTGCTGCCATGTCTTGCAGCCTGGCTTATTCCGTTGTTGATGATGCAGCGTATGCTGCCTGAAAGAGTAGAGACAGAATGGATTGCTATGCCATACCGCGGAGATGATACCCGTCTCAATGTATGGCAGCGCTTGCTGATGCTCTTTGTGGGCATCGGTGGATTGTGGTTTATCCCTACCTTCCATAATATTACGAAATTGAGTCCTTTCCTCGGTGCGCTCTGCGTATTGGGCGTACTTTGGATTGTGAACGAGATATTCAACCGTAAACTCATGAATATGGATGCGATGGCTGACCGTCGCACCCCTAGAGTGTTCCAATACGGAGTCGTCCAGATGATTCTCTTCGTGATGGGTATCATGCTTGCCATCGGAGTGGTGAAGGAGACCGGCGCTTTTGACGATTTTGCTACTCTTCTCAACTCTGTCGGTATGGATGATAAGCGTCCTGGCGTGCTGTTGCATGGCGTCTTGGCTGGTATCATCAGTACTGTACTTGACAACTTTGCTACAGCCATGAACTTTTTCTCCCTTCATGATCTGGCAAATGTGAATGATCCTTCATTCAGCATGCTTACTGATTATCAAACCAATGGTATCTACTGGCAGATGATTGCATATTGCGTAATGGCTGGTGGTAACGTTCTTGGTATCGGTACAATCAGCGGTCTTGCCCTGATGAAGATGGAACGTATGCACATGGGGTGGTATTTCCGCAATATTGGCTGGAAAGCTTTGATGGGTGGCGTCATCGGACTTGCTATCCTTTGGCTCTCTCATATCCTGGTGGCTGGTGCCGCAAACCTAATTATTTAAATCGATAAGCCCAAACAAAGCAAGGGGTATACCCTTGGATACCTACTGTATATGTAGGGGTAATGGATGAAAAACATCATCCTGAGAGGATAATAAACTAACATTAAAAAAATATATATAATATAATAAGGTATAGTTATGGCAAAGATTAAGACTATTGGAATTTTAACATCTGGAGGAGATGCTCCAGGTATGAATGCTGCTATCCGTGCGGTTACCCGTTCGGCTATCTACAACGGTTTCACTGTGAAAGGTATCTATCGTGGTTACGATGGTCTCATCAATGATGAAATTAAAACCTTTTCTACAGAGAATGTAAGCGGTATCATCGGCACAGGTGGTACGATGCTGAAGACAGCCCGTTCTAAGGAATTCATGACTGAAGAAGGTCGCCAGAAGGCATTTGAAACGATTCAGAAAGAGGAAATAGATGCACTTGTCGTGATTGGCGGTAACGGTTCGCTGACAGGTGCGATGAATTTCGCACGTGAGTTTGATGTATGCTGCATCGGATTGCCAGGAACAATTGATAATGACCTTTATGGTACAGACAATACAATCGGTTATGATACTACGATGAATACCATTGTAGAATGTGTAGACCGCATCCGTGATACTGCGCAGAGCCACGAGCGTATCTTCTTTATCGAGGTGATGGGCCGTGATGCCGGTTTCCTGGCGCAGAATTCAGCTATCGCCAGTGGAGCAGAGGCAGCTATCATTCCAGAGGATTCTACCGATGTAGACCAGTTGGCTCAATTCATGGAGCGTGGTATCCGTAAGTCTAAGAAGAGCTGTATCGTAATCGTGTCAGAGAGTCCTAAGTGCGGTGCTCTTTATTATGCCGACCGTGTGCGCAAGGAGTTCCCTGAGTTTGATGTACGTGTATCTATCCTGGGTCACTTGCAGCGTGGCGGCCGTCCATCAGCCCGTGACCGTATTCTTGCGAGCCGTACCGGTTGTGGTGCCATCGAGGCTATCATGCAGGGACAGCGCAATGTGATGATTGGTGTACGCAATAACGAGGTGGTATACGTTCCGCTTTCTGAAGCCATCCGCTCAGATAAGCCATTCGACCGTAAACTCATCAAGGTTTTGGACGAGTTGAGTATCTAATTTATAGAGATTGGAGTAAGAAGAAGGGAGTTTGGACTCCTGACTTCTTGCTTTTGCATAGGAAAATGGTTAAAAGGGAACTAAAAATGGTTTAATAAGGTATAAAAGCCGAATAAAACTTTTAATTAATTTGTGGTTTCCATAAATTGTTGTTACTTTTGCAGCCAAGAATAATATAAATATATATAACATTTAAACTAATAAGCTTATGTCACAAATTAACGGACGTATCTCTCAGATTATCGGTCCTGTTATCGACGTTTACTTCGATACAAAGGGCGAGAATCCAGAGAAGGTGCTTCCTAAAATTTATGAAGCTCTGAAGGTAAAACGTCCAGACGGTCGCGAGCTTGTCATCGAGGTGCAGCAGCACATCGGTGAGGATACAGTTCGCTGTGTCGCTATGGATAATACTGACGGTTTGCAGCGCGGCTTGGAGGTTATCCCTACAGGTAACCCAATCCAGATGCCAGCCGGAGAGCAGATCAAGGGCCGTATGATGAATGTCATCGGACAGCCTATTGATGGTATGAATGAATTGGACATGAAGGGTGCTTATCCTATCCACCGTGAGGCTCCGAAGTTTGACGAACTTTCTACTCACAAGGAGATGCTTGCTACCGGTATTAAGGTGATTGACCTGCTTGAGCCTTACATGAAGGGTGGTAAGATTGGTCTTTTCGGTGGTGCCGGTGTAGGTAAGACAGTGCTTATCATGGAGTTGATCAACAACATTGCCAAGGGACACAACGGTTACTCTGTATTTGCCGGAGTAGGTGAGCGTACCCGTGAGGGTAACGACTTGATTCGAGACATGCTCGAGTCTGGTGTTATCAAGTATGGCGAGAAGTTCCGTAAAGCGATGGAAGAAGGTAAGTGGGATCTCTCACTTGTCGATCCTGAGGAACTTGCCAAGAGTCAGGCTACCCTGGTATATGGTCAGATGAATGAGCCACCTGGGGCACGTGCTTCTGTAGCTCTCTCTGGTTTGACCGTAGCTGAGGAGTTCCGTGATCACGGAGGTAAGAATGGTGAGGCAGCAGATATCATGTTCTTCATCGATAACATCTTCCGTTTCACCCAGGCTGGTTCTGAGGTATCTGCGCTGTTGGGTCGTATGCCATCAGCCGTAGGTTATCAGCCAACGCTGGCTTCTGAGATGGGTGCCATGCAGGAGCGAATCACTTCTACCAAGAATGGTTCCATCACCTCTGTACAGGCCGTTTATGTGCCTGCCGATGACTTGACCGACCCTGCTCCAGCCACCACCTTTACTCACCTGGATGCTACCACTGAGCTTTCCCGTAAGATTGCATCTCTCGGTATCTATCCTGCCGTAGACCCGCTGGGTTCTACCTCTCGTATCCTCGACCCGCTGATTGTGGGCAAGGCGCACTACGATTGTGCACAGCGAGTAAAGCAGTTGTTGCAGCGTTATAACGAGTTGCAGGATATCATCGCCATCCTCGGTATGGATGAGCTCTCAGATGAGGATAAGTTGACCGTGAACCGTGCACGCCGTGTACAGCGTTTCCTGAGCCAGCCATTCACCGTAGCAGAGCAGTTTACCGGTTTGAAGGGTGTGATGGTTCCTATCGAAGAGACTATCAAGGGCTTCAATGCCATCCTCGATGGTGAGGTAGATGACCTGCCAGAGCAGGCATTCCTCAACGTAGGTACTATCGAGGATGCTAAGGAGAAGGCTAAGCAGTTGCTCGCTGCAGCACAGGCGTAATCTTTAAATCCACGGCTTATGTTACAGCTAAAGATAGTATCTCCTGAGAAAGTAGTCTTCCAGGGTGAGGTAGAGAGCGTACTGGTTCCGGGAACCCTCGGCTCGTTCGAGATTCTCAAGGATCACGCGCCTATCATCTCTTCGCTCGAAGTGGGCAAGGTGGAATACACTACCAAGGAAGGCAAGCAGGTAATGAACATCAAGGGCGGATTCGTGGAATGTAAGAAAAACGAAGTAAGCCTTTGCGTAGAAGTTTAGATAAGTGATTAATTTTTAGTGATTAATTATTAGATAATGGAAAAAGACGAAAAGTTGCGCTTGCAGACTATCAGACAGGCGAGTATCAGGTATAAGCAGATTTCTTTGTGGCTTACAGCAGCAGTGGCTCTTGCCGTGCTCTTTGCCTGCAGATTGTCTGCTCAATGCGATGATATGATACCCCAGGTAGTTAACCCGCTGGTAGTGAGTGCGATATTCTCACTCGTTGCAAGTACTGCTTATGGTGAAGCATGGAAGGCTGTTGCAAAGTCATCGCCAGCCAATCTCGCCAAGTTCTATCTGGCGGCACTGGTCTTGAAGCTGATGGCTGGTACATTGGTGTTCCTCATCTATGTGCTGGTATGCGACAAGCAGAATATTCTGGGCTTTACCGCAATCTTTGCCCTTTTCTATGTCGTACTTCTCGTGTTCGACTGCATCTACTTCGCTCGGGTAGAGAAAAAGAACCGTCTTTCATAAGCGGTTCTGAAACAAATAATTAATAAACAAAAGTAAGAATTAAAGAATATGAAACATCTCAAGCAATTCCTCTTGATGGCGATGCTGCTCTTCACGCTGGCACCTCTGCAGGTATCGGCTAAGGAGAACATCGATGTGAAAGAGATATTGTGGGGTCATATCAAGGATTCTTATGAATGGCATATCACCAAGGTGGGAGATCATCCCGTAGTGATTCATCTGCCAATCATCGTTAACACCACTTCGGGCTGGCATGTGTTCTGCAGCAGCGAATTCTCGGAAGAGAAGGATGCCAATGGAGACCGTCCAGGACCTTTCAACCTGGTGATCAAGAACGCTGATGCGCAGTCGAATCCCAACAAGATAGTAGAGAAGGTGGGAGGCCAGGAGGTTCGTCCGCTTGACATCTCCATCACGAAGACCGTTTGCGTGCTCTTCATCGATGCTATCATCCTGTTGCTCTGTGTCCTGATACCAGCCCGCTGGTGCAGGAAACACAAGGTGGATGACCCTGCACCAAAGGGATTTGTGGGACTGATGCACATGTTCATCATGTCGGTATATACCGATGTAATCAAGGCTACGCTCGGTAAGGAGGCGCCAAAGTACGCACCATGGTTGCTTACTTGCTTCTTCTTTATCTTCGTGGCGAACATCATGGGTATCGTACCATTCCCTCCAGGTGGTGGTAACCTGACGGGTAATATCGCCTGCACCGTATTCTTCGGTGTAACGACATTCCTGATCACTAACTTCACCGGTACCAAGGAATACTGGAAGGATATCTTCTGGCCGGAGGTACCAACCTGGTTGAAGGTGCCTGTGCCACTGATGCCATTCATCGAGCTCTTCGGAATCTTTACGAAACCGCTGGCTCTGATTATCCGACTCTTCGCCAACATGATGGCGGGTCACGCCATCGCACTTTCGTTTGCGGCTATCATTTTCATCATGTTCAACATCAGTGAGAATGCTATCGCCAACTATGTGGCAGGTACGGGTATGACAATAGTAAGTGTTGCGATGAGCGCCTTTATGATGCTCCTCGAAGTATTGGTAAGCTACATTCAGGCATTGGTATTCACCATGCTGAGTGCAGTATTCATCTCGCTGGCTCATGTAAAGTCTCATGAGGCTGAGCCAGAGGTAGTGAAGTAGTTTATAGATTACGGATCTAATTTCATTCAGATAATAAACAAAGAAAATATTAACAACTTAAATTATTAAGATTATGTTATCACTTTTATTAGCAGCAGAGATTGCAAAGTTGGGTGCCGCAGTAGGTGCAGGTTTGGCCGCTATTGGCGCAGGTATTGGTATCGGTCGCATTGGTGGCCAGGCTATGGACGCTATGGCTCGTCAGCCAGAGAAGATGGGCGACCTCCGTTCTTCTATGATTATCGCAGCTGCGTTGGTTGAGGGTGTTGCGTTCTTCGCTGTCATCATCGCCATCCTGGCAATCGTTATGTAATCATCTCATCTGTCACTATCATCTGCCCCGATAAAAGGAAGTCTCAGGCATCAGCCTGATGTCTTTCCGGGGCATGATAGAGATGATTCTAGAGTTAGTTAAAATAAAACGTTTAAGTAAAACTTTAACCAGTATATATGGATTTATTAATTCCTGATAGCGGTTTGCTCTTCTGGATGACGCTGGTCTTCATCATCGTCTTCATCATTCTTTGGAAGGCTGGATTCCCAGCCATCATTAAGATGGTGAACGAGCGCAAGGCTTTCATTGATGATAGTCTGAAGAAGGCTCACGAAGCCAACGAGAAGCTTGCCAATATCCAAAAAGAAGGTGAATCCATCTTGCAGGAAGCTCGCGAGAAGCAGGCTGCCCTCCTCAAGGAGGCTGCCGAGACCCGCGATGCCATTGTAGAGAAAGCACAGGATAAAGCACGCGAAGAAGGCGCACGTCTCCTCTCTGATGCCAAGAAGCAGATTGAGACCGAGAAGCAGAACGCCATTCGTGAAATCCGAGGCCAGGTAGCCGAACTCTCTGTTCAGATTGCAGAGAAGGTGCTCAAGGCTAAGCTCTCTGACGACAAGGCACAGATGGATATGATAAATCGACTGCTGGACGAGGTTTCTTCTGACAACAAATAGTAAAGCTTATGGATATAGGTGTAATATCGGTGCGTTATGCCCGTGCCCTCATCAAGGCTGCACTCGGCATGAAGCTCGAAGATCAGGTCTACCAGGAGATGCAGACGCTCTTTAAGAGCTACATCGACGTGCCTGAACTGAGATTTACGATAGACAACCCTATGCTTTCCAAAGACAAGAAAGAGGCACTTCTCATTACAGCCCTGGGCAAGGAGCCTACGGAACTGAGCAAGAAGTTTATCGCTCTCGTCTTGAAAGAGGATAGGGAGAGCACCCTGCAATTCATGGCTGCTTCGTATATCACTCTTTACAGGAAACAGAAGAACATCATCCGCGGTAAGCTGATCACCGCCACTGCCGTTGACGCCTCTACTGAGGATAAGATGCGCAAGATGGTGGAGCAGAGAACGAAAGGTACTGTGGAGTTCAAGACCGAGGTGAACCCTGAACTGATTGGCGGTTTCATCCTTGAGTATGATACTTACAGAATGGATGCGAGCGTAAAGACTAAGCTCAACAACATTCTGACACAGCTCAAAAAGTAAAAATAATTAAAGTAAATAAACAATGTCAGATAAAATTAAACCAAGTGAGGTGTCTGAGGTTCTTCAGCAGCAGCTCCAGGAGGTTAATGGCTCTCAGCAGTTTGACGAGGTGGGTACTGTGCTTACCGTCAGCGATGGCGTGGCTCGTATCTATGGTCTGCGCAATGCCGAGGCTAATGAGCTTCTTGAGTTTGAGAACGGAACCATGGCTATCGTCATGAACTTGGAGGAAGACAATGTAGGTTGTGTCCTCTTAGGTCCTACAGCTGGCATCAAGGAGGGACAGAGCGTGAAGCGTACACACCGTATCGCTTCTATCCGCGTAAACGACAACTTCCTCGGACGTGTCGTAAACCCTCTGGGTCAGGCTATTGATGGTCTGGGTGACATCGACCTCACCGATTCTTTCGAGATGCCTTTGGATCGTAAGGCACCTGGTGTAATCTATCGTCAGCCAGTAAAGGAACCTCTTCAGACTGGTTTGAAGGCGGTAGACTCTATGATTCCTATCGGTCGTGGACAGCGTGAGTTGATCATCGGTGACCGTCAGACCGGTAAGACTGCCATCGCAGTGGATACCATCATCAACCAGAAGAGTTTCTATGAGGCTGGCAAGCCAGTATATTGTATCTATGTAGCTATCGGTCAGAAAGCATCTACCGTTGCAGCATTGGTACAGAACCTCAAGGAGCATGGCGCCCTGCCATATACCATCATCGTAAGTGCTACCGCTGCCGATCCTGCAGCCATGCAGTATTACGCACCATTTGCCGGTGCAGCTATCGGTGAGTACTTCCGCGACCGTGGTTACTCAGCTCTCGTCGTATACGATGACTTGAGTAAGCAGGCTGTGGCTTACCGTGAGGTATCTCTGATCCTCCGCCGTCCATCCGGACGTGAGGCTTACCCTGGTGATGTGTTCTATCTCCACTCTCGTCTGTTGGAGCGTGCCGCTCGTATCAACGACCAGCAGGAGGTAGCCGAGCAGATGAACGACCTTCCAGAGTGCATGAAGGGTCACGTTAAGGGTGGTGGTTCTTTGACAGCCCTCCCTATCATCGAAACACAGGCAGGTGACGTATCAGCATACATCCCAACCAACGTGATTTCCATCACCGACGGTCAGATCTTCCTTGAGACCGACCTCTTCAACCAGGGCTTCCGTCCAGCTATCAACGTAGGTATCTCCGTATCTCGTGTAGGTGGTTCTGCCCAGATCAAGAGTATGAAGAAGGTAGCTGGTACACTGAAGATTGATATGGCTCAGTATCGTGAGCTGGAGGCCTTCTCTAAGTTCTCTAGCGATATGGATGCCGTAACAGCGATGACTCTGGACCGTGGCCGTAAGAACGACCAGTTGCTGGTTCAGCCTCAGTACCGCCCAATGCCGGTAGGCGAGCAGGTAGCTATTCTCTACTGTGGTGTTCACGGATTGATGCACGACGTGCCAATGGATAAGGTTCGCGACTGTCAGGATCTGTTCCTCGATGCAATGCGCAGCCAGCACGCTGATGTGATTGAGACTTTGGGCGATGGTAAACTCACCGACGATGCCATTAAGGCAGTCGAGGAGACCATGGCTAATGTTGCAGGACAATATAAAGCGTAATAGCCTATGCCGTCATTAAAAGAGATTAAAACTCGCATAGCCAGCGTTAACAGTACCCGTAAGATTACGAGTGCGATGAAGATGGTGGCTTCCAGTAAGTTGCATCATGCTCAGGTAGCTATCCAGAATATGCTGCCTTATGGAAATATGCTGGAACATATCCTCAAGAGTTTCCTGGTCAGTACTCCGAATGTCGACCATCCGTTGCAGTTGGAGCACAAGGAAACCAAGCGTGTAGCTCTTGTGGTATACAGTTCTAACAGCAGCTTGTGTGGTGGATTCAATTCCAACGTTATCAAGATGATGATGCATGCGGTGGACGAGTATAAGGCTCAAGGCATTGACGACATCACGGTATATCCTATCGGACGAAAAGTGGCAGAGAAGGCACAGAAACTGGGTTTGAAGATTGGCGGTAACTTTAATGATCTTGCCGATCATCCTCATGCCAGCGCCTGTGCAGATATCGCCCATTCACTTGCCAAGCAGTATGCTGCTGGTGAGCTCGATAAGGTAGAGATGATTTATCATCACTTTAAGAGTGCCGGTTCACAGATTCTGACCCGCAAGACTTTCTTGCCTATTGATCTCAGCACTGAGTCGATAGGAGTGGACAACGATCGTGACCTTACCTCTAATGTGGCTACGGCAAAGGCTCAGGAATATCTGCGCCAAAAGCAGGCTGAAGCTGACGGACGCCAGAGTCCTGAGGCAAAACCTCTGAATGATGACTTCATTGTAGAGCCAGACTTGGAGACTGTTTTGGGAGTCTTGATTCCTAAGCAGCTTCGTCTGATGATTTATACAGCGTTGCTGGATAGCCAGGCGAGTGAGCATGCTGCCAGAATGGTGGCCATGCAGACCGCTACGGATAATGCCGATGAACTCTTGCGCGAACTCAACTTGCAGTACAACAAGAGTCGTCAACAGGCCATTACCAATGAATTGCTTGATATTGTGGGTGGTAGCGTAAACAACTAAGTTGCGCATCTCTTCAATCTATAAAATTAAATCGGGATGTTTGCAGTTCTGAACTTGCAGACATCCCGATTTTTTTATCTCCCTTAGTTACGAATGCTATCTCCCTTAGTTACGAATACTATCTCCCTTAGTTACGGGTATTATCTCCCTTAGTTATGAAAATATCTCCCTTAGTTATGAAAATATCTCCGAAGGTTATGAAATTATCTCCGAAGGTTACGAAATTATCTTTCGGAGATATTCTCCTGTTATAGTCCTGTATATTTCCTGATAGCCTTGATGAAGGTATCGCCATATTTATTGAGCTTGAATTCTCCGATACCACTGATCAGGCTCATGGCATTCTTGGTGGTAGGTTTCATTCTTGCGAGTTCATGAAGGCTCTTGTCGCTGAGTACGATATATGGAGGATAACCCTGTTCGTCGGCAAGGTTCTTGCGTATCTTTCTGAGGTGTTCAAAGAGCCCTTTGTCTTCCACGCCTTTCGAGTCTTCCTGGAAGATGACACGTTCGGCATGCACCTCAGGAATGAGATTTCCCGGCTGGGCGATGGCGCCCTTCCTGTTGCGTACCGTTTTCTGTGGGCGGGTGGCTTTATCATCTTCTTCGATATAAGCCAGCGAAACATGATGTTCTCCCTTCAGCACCTTCCAGCCTAAATCGGTAACCTTCATGTAGTTGTGGTTGTTGTAGGCAATCTCGAAGAATCCCATCTGTAACATCTGCAGCAGATAAGCATTCCAGTCCTTAGATGTTGTATCCCTGCCCACACCGAAGGTTTTCATCTCGTTGTATTTGTTTTTCACAACGGCAGAAGAATGCATGCCTCTCAGAATCTCGATGCAGGTACCTACTGCAATATGCTCACCCGAACGGACCACGGCACTCAGGGCTTTCTGGGCTCTGATGGTGCCGTCGAAGGTGCGTGGAGGATTCTTGCAAACATCACAGTTGCCGCAGTTGCAGGATGATGTCTCGCCAAAATAATTCAGCAGAATGCGTCGTCGGCATACTCTCGATTCGGCATATTCCTCCATGCGGCGCAGTTTCTCCATATTCACATCACGCTGTCCGCTTTCTTCGCAGAAAGAACGGAGGGTGATGATGTCGGCCATCGAATAGAACAGCACGGTATCTGATGGTGCTCCATCTCTTCCGGCTCTACCTATTTCCTGATAGAAACTCTCGATGCTTTTAGGCATATTATAGTGGATTACCCAGCGCACATTACTCTTGTCGATGCCCATTCCGAAAGCGATGGTAGCACATACCACCTGAATCTGGTCCATCTTGAACCGCTCCTGTACTGATGCTCTGGTCTGGGCAGTCATTCCGGCATGATAGGCTGCGGCATTGATACCCAGATTGATAAGTTCCTGAGCTACCATTTCGGTGTTCTTGCGGGAGAGACAGTAGATGATGCCTGCTTCTTCCGGATGATTACTGATGAAGCGGGTGATGTATTGGAGCTTTGCCTTTTTGGTACTCTCCTGTCTTACGGTGAGGGAGAGGTTGGGGCGGTCGAAACTGCTTACGAACGTCTGCCCATTGAGATGAAGCTGGCGTATGATATCTTCGCGTGTTATCTTGTCGGCTGTGGCTGTGAGCGCCATCACCGGGACATTGCGGAAATTCTCGTGCAGCATACCGAGTTGCGAATACTCCGGACGGAAATCGTGTCCCCACTGGCTGATGCAGTGGGCCTCGTCAACGGCAAAGAGCGAAATCTTGATGTTGCTGAATAAATAAGGTATCTCGCTGATGAGTTTTTCAGGCGAAACATAAAGAAGTTTCAGTTCTCCCTTCTCGCATCGGCGGCGGATGATGAGTTCATCGGTCGTGTCGTTTCCGCTGTTCAGTGCTTCTGCCGGGATACCGTTTGCCTTGAGCGCCTCCACCTGGTCGTGCATCAGACTGATGAGCGGTGAAATGACCACAGCGGTACCTTCCATTGCTAATGCGGGAACCTGGTAGCACAGACTTTTTCCACCACCTGTCGGCATGAGAACCAGACAGTCGTGTCCCTGCATTACCTCTCTGATAATCGCTTCCTGGTTGGGGCGGAAGGAATCGTATCCAAAATAGCTTTTTAATATCTCGTTTATCTGCATGATTGCCGTTTTATGTTTTCTGCCTTTACCGGCATGTTTTTGTTTTGATTTTCATGCAAAGGTAATGAATAATCTGCATAAATAAAAGTTTTCTCCAAGAAAAAGTGCATATTTCAAGTAAAAAACTTTGCAAAGAGCGAAAAACAGGAGGAAAAGTTTGGTATGTGGAAAAAATGTATTACTTTTGCATGGTAAATACAGATAAAAATGGCAAAATGTAATGTAAACACTCAAGAGCGATTTGCCGATATCCAGATGCTCCGTTATGAGCTGAAGGGTTTCGAACAACTGTCGCTCACACAGAAAATTTATATTTATTGCTTGTCGAAGGCAACCCTCTTGGGACGTGATATCACCTTCGACCAGCAGGGCAAATACAACCTGCGCATCCGTAAAACCCTGGAGGCTGTATACCTTCATTACGAGGGTAATCGCGAAAGCGAAGATTTCAAGGCTTTCGAAGTTTACCTGAAGCGTGTCTGGTTTGCCAGCGGCATCCATCATCACTATGGATGTGAAAAGTTTGTGCCAGGATTTTCAGAGGAATCTTTCTATGAGATGGTTGGGGCTGTAGCCGATGAATATCTGCCTCTTTCCAAGGGACAGAGCAAGGAAGACCTGTTGGGCATTCTGGTGCCTGTCATCTTCAATCCGGAAGTTATGCCTAAGCGCGTGAATCAGACGGATGGCGAGGATCTGGTACAGACTTCAGCCTGCAATTTCTATGAGAATGTTTCTCAGGCAGAAGTAGAACGTTTCTATGCCAGGATGAAGGAAGATGGCAACGAACAGGCACCTTCGTATGGACTGAACTCTAAACTGACCAAGCGTAATGGTGAACTGGTGGAGCTGAAATGGACAGAAGACGGCCTCTATGGCGCAGCTATCAAGGAGATTGTTTCCTGGTTGCTCCGTGCTCAGAAATATGCAGAAAATGAGGAACAGAAACATCTCATCGATCTCCTGGTGAAGTATTACCGTACAGGCGATCTGAAGGATTTCGACCGTTACAGCATTGCCTGGGTGCAGCAGCACGAGGGAATGATTGATTTCATCAACGGATTTATCGAAGTGTATGGCGATCCGCTCGGACTGAAAGGTACTTGGGAAGGCATCGTAGAATATAAGGATCTTGAAGCAACGAAGCGCACCCAGACCATCAGTCAGAATGCCCAGTGGTTTGAGGACCATTCACCTGTAGACCCACGTTTCCGCAAGCCGGAGGTGAAGGGTGTTACAGCCAATGTCATCTGTGCTGCGATGTTGGGTGGCGAGGAATATCCTGCTTCTGCCATCGGCATCAATCTTCCGAATGCCAACTGGATCCGTCAGGAATATGGTTCTAAGAGTGTGACCATCGGTAACCTGACCGAGGCATATAACAAGGCAGCTCAAGGCAATGGTTTCCGCGATGAATTCGTTATCGACGAGGATACCATCAGTCTGATGAATCAGTACGAGGATATTACAGATGATCTGCATACCGACCTGCATGAGTGTCTGGGACATGGTAGCGGACAGCTTTTGCCTGGTACCGACCCTGATGCACTGAAGGCGTATGGCAGTACGATAGAAGAGGCGAGAGCCGATCTTTTCGGACTCTATTATGTAGCCGACCATAAATTGGTAGAACTGGGTCTGACTCCGAATGATGAGGCATACAAGGCTCAGTATTACGGTTATCTGATGAACGGTCTGCTCACCCAGACCATCCGCATCAAGGAAGGCGACAAGATAGAGGAAGCCCACATGCGCAACCGTGCGCTGATAGCCTGGTGGGTGATGGAGCATGCCGAGGGTGCTGTGGAACTGGTGAAGATGGATATGAACTATGCTTCTGCCGAGGATGCTTTGAAGGACAGTGAGGGCAATATCATTACGACGAAGACTTATGTGAAGATTAATGATTATGCCAAGCTCCGCCATCTCTTCGGCGAGTTGCTTGCTGAAATTCAGCGCATCAAGAGTGAGGGCGATTTCGAGGCTGCCCGCCTGTTGGTAGAGAAGTATGCCGTGAATATTGATCCGGAATTGCATCGCGAGATCCTGGCAAGATACAAGAAACTGAATCTCGCTCCATACAAGGGATTCATCAATCCGAAGATGACGCTGGAGATGGATGAAGAAGGCGAAATTACAGACGTGGTATTGGATTACGAGGAGAGCTATGTTGACCAGATGTTGCGCTACTCTGATGAATACGGAACTTTGTAATAAGAGAAACGATGATAGATAATAAGAACGAGGAATTTCCGATAGTAGATGAAATGGGCAACATTCTGGGCGCTGTTACCCGCGGTCATGCCCATGACGGAAGCAAGATATTGCATCCGGTTGTTCATCTGCATGTATTCAACAGCCGGGGTGATCTGTATCTGCAGCATCGTCCAGCCTGGAAGGATATCCAGCCGGATAAATGGGATACAGCCTGCGGCGGTCATGTTGATTTAGGCGAAAGTGTGAGTCAGGCTTTGCATCGCGAGGTAAGGGAAGAATTGGGTATCACCGATTTTGAACCGGAATCTCTTGGGCATTATGTCTTTGAGAGTCAGCGGGAAAAGGAACTGGTTTACGTACATCGCTGTGTATATGATGGCGAGGTGAAACCGAGCCAGGAAGAATTGGCCGGTGGCAGATTCTGGACCAAGGATGAAATCAGCGAAAACATCGGCAAGGGTGTTTTCACTCCGAATTTCGAAAACGAATACCAGAAGTATTTCATGTAATGACGAAAATAGCTATAAAAATACGTCCCGACGTAGCATTTGCTACGTCGGGACGTATTTTTTTGTATGTCGGGACGCAGCAAATGCTACGTCGGGACGTATTTTCAGCAGGGTCGTGGCCTGTTTCTGACCGCATCGGCAGAAGCGTTAAATCTCGTAGATACCCTTGAGTGCTCCTCTTGCGATTTGTTCGAAATCTTCACCGAAGTCGCAGAAACGGAGAACCGCATTAGAGGCAGCATGTTTTATTCCCATGTTGTCACCCTGCAATGCAGTGGCAGCCTGATCCAGGAATTCGTTGATGCCACGCTCGTTAGGCTCTTTCCCATTGGCAAAAAGACGGGCCAGGAGCTGGAAACCGGCAATCTCATAGAGCGGCTTATCACTTGCTATCCACTGGTAGGCGATGACAGGCGCATAATCTACGTGCTGCAAAAGGTTGAAGGCAAGCATCTCTGCCATCTCCTGACTCTGTACCTGTTCCATCCATAAATCTGTGATTTCCGGAAGCATCTTATCGGCAGGCATAATGAGTGTAGCCAGAATCTTGCACTCCCGGATGTCTTCCTTCCACAGTTCGATGGCGAGGTCATAGTCTTTACCATATTCCTCAGCCATCTTTTTCAGTTCATAGAATGGTACGCCCCAATTCAGTTTATATCCCAGTCCCTTATCGCGCATAGATTGCGATCCCGGACCGTTCATCAGCAAGCGGAAGCTTCGCTTGATAGTCATCAGTTTCTGATGTGTTTCTTCGTTCATTATATTTAGAGTAAACTATTAACTAAATTAAAGTTTCATTATTTTACAGAACATTCCTTCGAAGTGTTCCTCTATATTTGCAGGTTTATGCTTGAAGATACCGAAGATGGCACTTCCGCTACCACTCATCGCTGCATATACGGCACCCAGGTTGTACAGCTTCTGTTTGATTTCTGCCAGTTCCGGGTGCATCTTGAAGATAGGTGCCTCAAAATCGTTGACAAGTTCCTCTTTCCAAGTCTCGATAGGCTGGCGTACAATGTCGCGGCAACATTTGGCTGGTGCCTGTGGGGTGATGGCTGCATAAGCCTCTTTGGTGCTGACGGCAATATCATCGCGCTTTACCACAACCAGATGATAGCCCCTCAGATTATCGCCAGGACCACTTACCGGCATCAGTTCTTCGCCGATGCCTTCTGCATAGCATGCAGTGTCACCATCTTCGGGGTCAGCAGAAATGAAGTAGGCACAGTCTGCGCCCAGCTTGGCAGCGTATCTTTCCATCTCCGGATTACCGATATTGAGGCGGAAACGCTCGTCAAGCAAACGGATCATGAAGGCTGCATCGGCAGAACCGCCACCCAAACCTGCCTGCGAAGGAATACGCTTCACCAGGTGAGCATGGATGCGTGGAATCCTGAAGTCGGCAGCCAGGAGATTATAAGCTTTTACAACGAGATTGTTCTGTTCGTCGCAATCCACAGCGTTACCTGTAATCTTCAGATCACAAGGAACATCACTAGGGAATTCATCGCCCATGAGCTTGATTTCAAGTGCATCGGTCAGCGGAATAGGGTAGAACACCGTTTCAAGATTGTGGTATCCATCTTTCCGCTTGCTAACTATATTTAAACCAAGATTGATCTTGGCACAAGGAAATGTAATCATAACTTTTCAGTTTAAAGGGTTCGTTACTATTTCTTTTTCTTTGCAAAGATACGGAAAAATATCTAACATGGTGCATCTTTTACAGGATTATTTTTATCTGTAGCATTAAAAATATTAAAATAAGCCCTGTTTTGCAATATCTTTTGTATCTTTGCAATTACAAATTATTAATAGATTATGAAAAAAGGAGATAAAGTCAGATTCTTGAGCGAAGTGGGTGGCGGAAAGGTTGCCGGCTTCCAAGGTAAAAATATTGTGCTCGTTGAGGATGAGGATGGTTTTGAGATTCCGATGCCTATCAACGAGGTGGTTGTGGTGGAGCAGGATGAATACTCCATGGGCAAGATGATTTCGGCTAAGATGGATGCGCAGCAGAAGGCTGAGGAGCATGCCAATACCGAACTGCATCAGGACAGCCGGAGTATCAAGGCCATCTTGAATGATCACGATGACGTGGATATGGATGTAGAGGAATATGATGCTGCCGACCGTGAGATAACCTTTGTGAAACCGGTTGAGGAACGTACGGGTGGCAACAAACTCAGTGCTTATCTCGCCTTTGTACCTATCAACATCAAGGACGTTACCAATACCCGTTTCGAGACCTATATGGTGAATGACAGCAACTACTATCTCCGCTATACCTATCTCGTGGCTGAGGGAAATGCATGGACTCTGAAAGCAGAGGGAGAAATAGAACCGAACACCAAACTCTTCATCGAGGAATTCGGTCGTGAGGCTCTGAACGAGATGGAGCATATCGCCATCCAGATGATAGCTTACAAGAAGGACAAGCCATTTCTTCTGAAGCCGGCAACAGATGTTCAGTTCCGCCTCGATCCAGTGAAATTCTACAAGCTTCATCTTTTCGAGGAGAACGATTTCTTCGAGACTCCAGCCTATCTCTTTACGATTGTAGAGAACGATGAAATAGCCCGTCCGCTGGTTATCGATTCCAAGCGTCTGAAAGAGCAGATGTATAAGGATGAGAAGGTTGTAGCCAACACCAGCAAGAAGAGCAAGAAGGATGATGGTACCCTTGTGATAGATCTTCATGCGGATGAAGTGCTTGAAACAACTGCTGGAATGAATTCTGCAGATATTCTTCATTATCAGATGGATATCTTCAAGAAGACCATGGAGGAATATAAGAAAAAGAAGGGACAGAAAATTATCTTTATTCATGGAAAGGGTGAAGGCGTGTTGCGCCAGACTCTCATTCATGAGTTGAACTATCGCTATAAGAGTTGCACTTATCAGGATGCTTCTTTCCAGGAGTATGGCTATGGTGCTACACAGGTAACAATAAAGTAATTTATTATGAAGTACGGATTTATTAAGGTAGCTAGTGCCATCCCAGCCGTAAAGGTGGGTGATGTCATTTTCAATACCCAGCAGATAGAGGAACAGATAGCGCTGGCTGAGGGAAAGGGTGTAGAGATCATTACATTTCCGGAACTCTCTGTTACGGGCTATTCCTGTCAGGATCTCTTCCGTCAGCAGATGCTTCTCGAATCATCTGAGCAGGCGGTGATGATGTTGCTCGATTTCACACGCAAACTCGATATCATCTCTATCGTGGGTGCGCCGGTGATAGCGGGCGACTTGTTGCTCAATTGTGGTATCGTTATCCAGCATGGACAGATTCTCGGTATTGTACCGAAGACATATCTTCCAAACTACAGCGAGTTTTATGAGAAACGCTGGTTTGCCTCGGCTCAGGACCTGAGAGATTGCGAAGTCCGTTATGCCGGACATAAGGTGAAACTGACGCCTGATGTTCAGATTTTTCAAACTTTCGATGGCGTACAGTTTGGTGTGGAAATCTGCGAAGATGTATGGGCTCCGGCTCCTCCTAGCAACAAACTGGCGCTAGCAGGAGCAGACCTGATTTTCAATCTTTCTGCAAGCGACGAACTCATCGGAAAACATCATTATCTGAAGAGTCTGCTCAGCCAGCAGAGTGCCCGTACCATGACCGGATATATCTACAGTTCCTGCGGATTCGGTGAGAGTACGCAGGATGTGGTTTATGGTGGAAATGCCCTGATTTATGAGAATGGAGTTTTACTTTCACAGAGTGAACGTTTCTCTATTGAACCGCAGATGGTTATCTCTCAGATAGATGTAGAGAAACTCCGCTCTGAGCGTCGTACGAATTCTACTTATGTAAATGCCCAGCGCAATATTAAGTATTCTGTTCTCGGCGGTCAGTTCAATATCCGTAATATCGAAGCCGATCCTACCGAAAATGAACGCGATTTTGTGTTGGAACGTGAGGTGAATCCTCATCCGTTTATTCCTACCAGCAGCGATATGAATGCCTCTTGCGAGGAAATTTTCAATATCCAACTCATGGGACTAGCCAAGCGTATCGTTCATACCCATGCCAAGACCGTAGTAATCGGTATTAGCGGTGGTTTGGATTCTACGCTGGCCTTACTCGTTTGTGTAAAAGCTTTTGATAAACTCAAAATGAACCGAAAGGGTATCGTAGGTGTCACTATGCCGGGATTCGGAACCACAGACAGAACCTACAATAATGCTATCTCGCTGATGCAGAGTCTTGGTATTACCATTAAGGAAATCAGCATCGCCAAGGCTGTAACCCAGCACTTTGAGGACATCGGTCAGGATGCCAGTGTGCATGATGTGACTTACGAGAATTCCCAGGCTCGTGAACGTACCCAGATTCTGATGGATTTAGCCAATAAGATGGGTGGTATGGTTATCGGTACCGGCGACCTTTCAGAGTTGGCATTAGGATGGGCTACCTATAATGGTGACCACATGAGCATGTATGGCGTGAATGCCAGCATTCCTAAGACCCTGATCCGTCATCTCGTAAATCATGTAGCAGAGAGTGGGGTAGACGAACAGAGCCGCATCACTCTTCGTGATATCATCGATACTCCTATCAGTCCAGAGTTGATTCCGGCAGATGAGAATGGAAATATCAAGCAGAAGACGGAAGATTTGGTGGGACCATACGAACTGCATGATTTCTTCCTCTACTATTTCCTGCGTTTCGGTTTCCGTCCTTCCAAGATTTACATGTTGGCAAAGAAGGCATTTATTGATTCCGAACTGGAGCGTGTAAAGATCAGTGATAATGATCCTGACAGCTATGATGAGGAAACCATTAAGAAGTGGCTGAAGACCTTCGTGCGCCGTTTCTTCAATCAGCAGTTCAAGCGCAGCTGTTTGCCAGACGGCCCGAAAGTAGGTAGCGTAAGCCTCAGTCCTCGTGGCGACTGGCGTATGCCTAGTGATGCTGCATCTGCCATCTGGCTGCAAGAGGCTGAAAACCTCTGAAATTGATTTCGGACAAGCCAAAAGTACAATATTCTTTCTATTTTCTGGCGCGCCCGTTATATTAATTATATACTCTTAAAGGGGCTGGATTTTGTAAATATTTGGTTTACAGAATTCAGCCCCTTTTTCTTAATATTTGTGAAATCGATTGCACAAAAATATCAGCAGAAAAGTGAAATATCTTGTTGCGCGGATAGAAATAGTTTGTAATTTTGCGGAAGATAATTCAACTATTCAATTTTAACTTAACAATTTCATTATGAAGAAACTTGCCGCAAAATTATGGGCAGTTTTAATGCTCATGTTGGTCTCCATGCAGACGATGGCTACAGACACGTTTACTAGCAATCGTACTGATTTCCGAGACGAAAGTATCTATTTTATGATGACCACGCGTTTCTACGATGGTGACACAGGAAACAATGTGCTCTGCTGGGATAACCAGTCAGAGCAGATCAAAACAAAAGACCCTTGCTGGCGAGGCGACTTCCAGGGTGTCATCGACAAGCTCGACTACATCAAGGCATTGGGTTTTACAGCTATCTGGATTACACCAGTAGTGCAGAACGCATCCGGTTACGACTACCATGGTTATCATGCCATGGATTTCCAGCATGTTGACTGCCGTTATCAGAGCAGCGATGGTAGCAAGGACGGTGACGCCATGTTCCAGGAACTCATTGATAAGGCACATAAAAAGGGTATCAAGATCATCCTCGACGTCGTGCTCAACCACACTGGTAACTTCGGTGAGCAGACACTCTGCAAGGAGTTTGACCGTGATACCGACTTGGCAACTCAGGCACTGATTGATGCTTGTATGATTCCTAATGAGGAGAAGTTGGGTTCCGACTACCTTACAAGTGTCGCTTATGAGCAGTATCAGCGTCGTCTTGCCTTGATGAAGAATATCCGTGGCAAGAACCAGGATGTTCACAACTACTGGCACCACTTTGGTGACTTCAACTGGGATTATCCTAATCGCTGGTGGGCTCAGATTGCAGGTGACTGCGTTGACCTGAATACCGAGAACGACTACGTAGCAGATTATCTCGTAAAGTGCTATGGCAGCTTCATCAAGATGGGTGTCGATGGATTCCGTATCGATACTTCCGGTCATATCTCACGTCTTACCTTCTGCAAGCAGTTTATTCCTCAGTTTACAGCTCTTGGTGAGAAGTATAAGAACAAGCGATTGAACCAGGCTCCATTCTTCATGTATGGTGAGGTTTGCGCCCGTTACAGTGATGTCACATACCGTGGTCAGGAGAACCTCTCTTGCTATTATTACACATGGCAGGCTCCAAAGGCCTTGCTCGACAAATGGGATGGCAGCCAGTCTTACTGGGATACACAGGTACTCTTTGATAAAGCCAATGGCGGTACAGGTGTGGATGACCATCAGATGGCTCTCTGTGAGTCAGACAATGCCCCAACACCAACAAGCGACAATACCTTTATGGTGAATGGTAAGTGGCATGAGCCAGACTATTCTCAGGCAAGTGGCTTCCATGTAATCGACTTCCCATTGCACTACAACTTCGGTAATGCTGCCGCCGCATACGGTTTGGCAAAGTCAGGTGACAAGAAATATAATGATGCTACCTATAATGTGGTATATGTTGATAGCCACGACTACGGTCCTCAGCAAACCAATGACCAATTCCGTTTCTCTGGTGATGATGCTCAGTGGGCAGAGAATCTCTCTCTGATGTTTACCTTCCGTGGTATTCCATGTCTCTATTATGGTTCTGAGGTTGGTTTCCGTCGCGGTGCTCCGATTGACAGAGGTCCTCACGGTCCTCTTTCAGAAACTGGTCGTGCTTACTTCGGTGGTTACCTCACTGGTGATGTAGAAGCAACTGATTTCGGTGACTATACAGCTTCAGGCAATGTGGCTGCTACATTGAATCATGATGTCGCTCAGCACCTCATCCGTCTGAACAAGATCCGTCAGGCTGTTCCTGCTTTGCGTAAGGGTCAGTGGACCGACGATGGTTGTACTCCTGCTGATGGCGGTATCGCCTTCAAGCGTGCTTATAAGAATGACAGCTATGCACTCGTAGCCATCAATGGTGGTGCTACATTCACAGATTGTCCTGATGGTACTTATACCGACGTGGTTACAGGCAAGACTTACACTGGTACTACTATCACCGTTGATGCTCCTGCTACTCAGGGTCAGCTCCGTGTTCTCGTGAAGGATTGGAAGGGCGGTCAGATCGGTGAGGATGGTCCTTTC
This sequence comes from Segatella copri, assembly GCF_024330485.1. Classification (GTDB taxonomy): domain Bacteria; phylum Bacteroidota; class Bacteroidia; order Bacteroidales; family Bacteroidaceae; genus Prevotella; species Prevotella copri_L. The sequence goes on from NZ_JANDWX010000001.1 coordinate 470,837, forward strand.
ATCTATAATGAGACTCCTAAGAAGAAGCCAGAGGCTGATCAGGCTTACGATGGTCATGAGGAAGATGGTACAACTTGGGTTGAGCCACAGACTAATGAGTTTGGTTTGAAATTCTCTCAGGCTGGTGGTACATTCCGCACCAATACTGTTACTGTAGAGGTAAGCCTTAGCGGTAAGGCAACTTCTGGTTGGTTCCAGGTAGAAGGTAAGGACAAGGTAGAGTTGGTTCCTGGCGAGACCAAGACATTCACTATCGGTGAAGACATGAACTTCAAGCAGACCAAGACTGTAACATGGTATGCTAAGAATGAAAATAAGGTGAAAGAAGGTAAGGTATCCTTCACCAAGGTGGATCCTAACGCATCTATCACCGTATATGTAAAGGCAGACAAGGCTCCAACTATCTATGCTTGGGTTCCTGGTACTCCAGCTAAGGAGTTGACAGGTGCATGGCACGGTAGGACTATGGATGGTCCTGAAGAGATTGGCGGTGTCAACTACTGGTACAAGACTTTCGATGGAGTAGAGAGCTTCAATGTGATTCTGAATAATGGTAATGACAAGCAGTCAAGTGACATCACTGGTATCACAGGCGATATCTACTTAGAGTATGACGGTGGTTCAAATGTCAAGACGCTCGATGCTCCTGTCAACACAACAGCCAAGGTTACTTTGAGTCCTAACGGTGGTGACTTCGAGAAGACTATTTCTGTAACAGCTACCCTCAGCGACAATGCCAAGAGCGGTTGGTATAAGATTGGTAATGGTGAGCAGGTAGCTCTTACTCCTGGTAAGCCAGTTACCTTCACTCTCGGTGCTGACATGATGGAAGGCGAGAGCAAGACTGTAACTTGGAGCGCAACTAATGCAGAGGATAAGGCTAAGACTGGTACTGCTACCTTCAACAAGAAGGCTGAGGTTGTAGTTCCTACTCCAACAGGTATCTTCGCTTACTTCCTCGCTCCTTCAGACTGGAGTTTAGTTGACTGCTGGGCTTGGAGTGATGCAGGCAACTTTACTGGTGGTAACTGGCCAGGTGTAGCATGTACCAAGATCGGTGTGAAGAAGAATGGTTTGGATGTCTGGATGTGGAAGTATGATGGCGATTTGACAACTGCTCCTACCATGATCATCTTCAGCAACGGCGGTGGTCAGCAGACAAAGGATTTGGAATTCGAAAACGGTGCAGTTTATAACCTTGCCGGTAAGACCAATGAGTCTGTCTCAACAGGCATCAACCAGGTAGGTAGCAAGAAGGCTCCTGCTAAGTTGAAGATTTACTCTATCAATGGTGTGAAGGTTGCCGAAGTAAACAAGGTTTCTGATGCAGAATACGTTCTGGCTCCAGGTATGTATATCTGCAATGGCAAGAAGTTTGTTATCAAATAAACTTACCGCTACTTTGGGACTTAAATAAGCACTTCGCCTGCTCTGTAAGCGGGTAGTGTGAGTTTGTCCCCGTGCGGTTAGCAGTTTATGTACATAATATCCTCTGAATGAGGCTGATTTTTGCAAATATTCGTTTTGCGAAATTCAGCCTCTTTTTCTTTGTTGTTGCGAAATCGATTGCACAGAAAAAACAATAGAAAAGTGAATTGTTTTATAGTATATATAAAAAGAATTCGTAATTTTGTGGTGTAATTATCAACTATTCAATTTTAAACTTAACAATTTCATTATGAAAAAACTTGCCGCAAAATTATGGGCGGTTCTTATGCTCATGTTGGTCTCTATGCAGACGATGGCTACCGATGTGTTTACATCGAATCGTACTGACTTCCGAGACGAAAGTATTTACTTCATGATCACCACGCGTTTCTACGATGGAGATCCTAAAAACAATGTGCTTTGCTGGGATAACCAGGAAGCACAGATGAGTACCAAGGACCCTTGTTGGCGAGGTGACTTCCAGGGTGTCATCGACAAGCTCGACTACATCAAGGCGTTAGGTTTCACTGCCATCTGGATTACTCCTGTCGTACAGAATGCATCCGGTTATGACTACCACGGCTATCATGCTTCGGATTTCTCCAAGGTAGATTGCCGTTATCAGAGTGGTGACGGCAAAAAGAGCGGTGACGTGATGTTCCAGGAACTCATCGACAAGGCTCACGAAAAGGGTATCAAGATTATCCTCGATATCGTGCTCAACCACTCCGGTAACTTCGGTGAGGAGCATTTTTGCAAGGAGTTCGACCGTGATACACGTCTTCGTAACCAGGCAGACATCAATGCTTGTATGATTCCTAATCCAGAAATATTGGGTAGTGACTATCCAAGTCTTTTGCCTGCGGCACAGTATCAGCGTCGTCTTGCCCTGATGAAGAATACCGATGGTCAGAATCATGATTCACACAACTACTGGCACCATTTGGGTAGCTTCAACTGGGACTTTCCTAATCGCTGGTGGGCTCAGATTGCAGGTGACTGTGTGGACTTCAATACTGAGAATAATACAGTGGCTGAATATCTTGTCAAATGCTATGGCAATTTCATCAAGATGGGTGTCGATGGTTTCCGTATTGATACATCCGGTCACATCTCACGTCTTACCTTCTGCAAGCAGTTCATTCCTCAGTTTGCTGCCCTCGGTAAGAAGTACGAGGACAAGCGATTGAACAAGGCTCCATTCTTCATGTATGGTGAGGTTTGTTCCCGTTACAGTGGTGTGCAGTACCGTGGTCAGGACAACCTTTCACCTTATTATTATACATGGAAGGCTCCACAGAACTTGATGGATCAGTTTGATGGCAGCCAGTCATACTGGGACACTCAGGAAATTTATGACACAGGTTCAGGTTATGATGATAAGCTGATGCCTCTCTGCGAGAAAGATAATGCGAATTCTCCTGAAAGCAACAATACCTTTATGCTGAATGGCGCATGGCATGAGCCAGACTATTCTCAGTCAAGCGGTTTCAATGTAATCGACTTCCCATTGCACTACAACTTCGGTAATGCTGCCACCGCATACGGCTTGGCAAAGTCTGGTGATATGAAATATAATGACGCTACCTATAATGTGGTATATGTAGATAGTCACGACTATGGTCCTGGATCAGGGTCTCGTTTTGGCGGCTCAGACGCTCAGTGGGCAGAGAATCTCTCTCTGATGTTCACCTTCCGTGGAATCCCATGTCTCTATTATGGTTCTGAGGTAGGTTTTCGTCGCGATGTTGTGATTGACAGAGGTCCTAATGGTCCTCTTTCTGAAACTGGTCGTGCTTACTTCGGTGGTTATATCACAGGTGATGTAAAAGCCAAAGATTTCGGTGACTACACAGCAACAGGTAATGCGGCTGCCTCATTGAATCATGATGTGGCTCAGCACCTCATCCGTCTGAACAAGATTCGTCAGGCTGTTCCTGCTCTCCGTAAGGGTCAGTGGACTAGCGATGGTTGTACTCCTGCCAATGGTGGTATCGCCTTCAAGCGTGCTTATAAGGACAGTTATGCACTCGTAGCCCTCAATGGTGGTGCTACTTTCACAGATTGCCCAGCTGGTACTTATACAGACTTGGTAACAGGCAAGACTTACACAGGTTCTACTATCACTGTTGATGCTCCTAATAATCAGGGTCAGGTTCGCGTACTCGTGAAAGACTGGACTGGTGGCAAGCTCATTGATGATGGTGCTTTCATCTACGATACAACAGCCAAGTCTCTGGGTGACCAGACCTATGATGGTAATGAAGAGGCTGGTACAACTTGGGTTGACGAGGCTCCTCTTATGCCTGTAAGCGTTTCTCTTTCTCCAGCTGGTGGTACTTTCCGTACCAATACGGTAACTGTTACCGCTGAGGTCTCAGAAGATGCTACGTCTGCTTGGTATCAGATAGAGGGACAAGACAAGGTAGATTTGACCCCTGGTAAGCCTGTTACCTTCACTATCGGTGAAGACATGAACTTCAATGACACCAAGACAGTGACTTGGAGTGTAACAAGCTCTGAAGGCAAGGAGAAGACTGGTAAGGTTACATATACCAAGGTAGATCCTAACGCAGCTATCACCGTATATGTAAAGGCAGACAAGGCTCCTTACATCCACGCTTGGACAACAGGTGTTGACGGTAAGAATTTGACAGGTTCATGGCCTGGTAAGGTGATGAAAGGTCCTGAGGAGATTGATGGTGCTAAATACTGGTCTTACTCTTTCGATGGCGTAGAGAACTTCAATGTCATCTTGAATAATGGTAGCGGTGCACAGTCTGGTAATATCACTGGTATCACAAGCGATATCTACTTGGAGTATGATGGTGGTAAAAGTGCCAAGAAGATTGACGCTCCTGTCAATGCTGCAGCCAAGGTTACTTTGAGTCCTAATGGTGGTGAGTTCGAGAAGACTATCTCCGTAACAGCAACCCTCAGCAACAATGCCAAGAGCGGTTGGTATAAGATTGGCGATGGCGAGCAGGTTAATCTGACTCCTGGCAAGCCAGTTACCTTCACCCTCGGTGCTGACATGATGGAAGGCGAGAGCAAGACTGTAACTTGGAGCGCAACTAATGCAGAGGATAAGGCTAAGACTGGTTCTGCAACCTTCAACAAGATTAAAGAGGTAGTTATTCCTACTCCAACAGGTATCTTCGCTTACTTCCTCGCTCCTTCAGACTGGAGTCAGGTAGACTGTTGGGCTTGGAATGATTCTGAGAACGTGAACTTTACCGGTGGTAAATGGCCAGGTGTAGCATGTACCAAGATCGGTGTGAAGAAGAATGGTTTGGACGTCTGGATGTGGAAGTATGATGGTGATTTGACAACTGCTCCTACTATGATCATCTTCAACAATGGTAATGGTACGCAGACAAAGGATTTGGAATTCGAAAACGGTGCAGTTTATAACATTGACGGTAAGACCAACGAGTCTGTCTCAACAGGCATCAACCAGGTAGGTAGCAAGAAGGCTCCTGCTAAGTTGAAGATTTACTCTATCAATGGTGTGAAGGTTGCCGAAGTAAACAAGGTTTCTGATGCAGAATACGTTCTGGCTCCAGGTATGTATATCTGCAATGGCAAGAAGTTTGTTATCAAATAAATTACCGCTACTTTGGGACTAAAACAAGCACTTCGCCTGCTCTGTAAGCGGGTAGTGTGAGTTTGTCCCCATAGGTTAGCAGTTTATGTACAAAATATCCTCTGAAAGAGGCTGATTTTTGCAAATATCCGTTTTGTGAAATTCAGCCTCTTTTTCTTTGTTATTGCGAAATCGATTGCACAGGAAAAACAATAGAAAAGCGAATTGTTTTATAGTATATATAAAAAGAATTCGTAATTTTGCGGTGTAATTATTCAACTATTCAATTTTAAACTTAACAATTTCATTATGAAAAAACTTGCCGCAAAATTATGGGCGGTTCTTATGCTCATGTTGGTCTCCTTGCAGACGATGGCTACCGATGTGTTTACATCGAATCGTACTGACTTCCGAGACGAAAGTATCTATTTCATGATGACCACTCGTTTCTACGATGGTGATCCAAGTAACAATGTGCTCTGCTGGGACAACCAGGAAGCACAGAAGAGTACCAAGGACCCTTGTTGGCGAGGTGACTTCCAGGGTGTCATCGATAAGCTCGACTACATCAAGGCGTTAGGTTTCACTGCCATCTGGATTACTCCTGTCGTACAGAATGCATCCGGTTATGACTACCACGGCTATCATGCTTCGGATTTCTCCAAGGTAGATTGCCGTTATCAGAGCGGTGACGGCAAAAAGAGCGGTGACGTGATGTTCCAGGAACTCATCGACAAAGCTCACAAAAAGGGTATCAAGATTATTCTTGACATCGTGCTCAACCACACCGGTAACTTCGGTGAGGAGCATTTTTGCAAGGAGTTCGACCGTGATACTCGTCTTCGTAACCAGGCAGACATCAATGCTTGTATGATTCCTAATTTGGAAACATTGGGTAGTGACTATCCAGGTCTTCAGCCTGGTTATCAGTATCAGCGTCGTCTTGCCATGATGAAGAATACCGATGGTCAGAATCATGATCCACACAACTACTGGCACCATTTCGGTAACTTCAACTGGGACTTACCTAATCGTTGGTGGGCTCAGATTGCAGGTGACTGTGTGGACCTCAATACTGAGAATAATACAGTGGCTGATTATCTTGTCAAATGCTATGGCAATTTCATCAAGATGGGTGTCGATGGTTTCCGTATTGATACATCCGGTCACATTTCACGTCTTACCTTCTGCAAGCAGTTCATTCCTCAGTTTGCTGCCCTCGGTAAGCAGTACGAGGACAAGCGATTGAACAAGGCTCCTTTCTTTATGTATGGTGAGGTTTGTGCCCGTTTCGGTAGTGTGCAGTACCGTGGTCAGGACAACCTTTCACCTTATTATTATACATGGAAGGCTCCAAAGGATCTGATGGATGGCTTTGATGGCAGCCAGTCATACTGGGACACTCAGGAAATCTATGACAGTGGTACAGGTTATGATGCTAAGCTGATGCCTCTCTGCGAGAAAGATAATGCTGATTCTCCTGAAAGCAATAATACCTTTATGCTGAATGGTGCATGGCATGAGCCAGACTATTCTCAGTCAAGCGGTTTCAATGTAATCGACTTCCCATTGCACTACAACTTCTCTAATGCAGGAAGTGCATACGGCTTGGCTAAGTCTGGTGATATGAAATACAATGATGCTACTTATAATGTAGTATATGTAGATAGTCATGACTACGGTCCTCAGCCAAGTGATGGTATCCGTTTCTCTGGTAGTGATGCTCAGTGGGCTGAGAATCTCTCTCTGATGTTTACCTTCCGTGGAATCCCATGTCTCTATTATGGTTCTGAGGTAGGTTTCCGTCGTGGTTCTGTGATTGACAAAGGTCCTAATGGTCCTCTTTCTAACACCGGTCGTGCTTACTTCGGTGGTTATATCACAGGTGATGTAGAAGCATCAGACTTCGGTGAATACAAGGCTTCTGGTAATGTGGCTGCCTCATTGAATCATGATTTGGCTCAGCACCTCATCCGTCTGAACAAGATTCGTCAGGCTGTTCCTGCTCTCCGTAAGGGTCAGTGGACAGACGAGGGTTGTGCTGCTAACGGCGGTATCGCTTTCAAGCGTGCTTATAAGGACAGTTATGCACTTGTAGCCCTCAATGGTGGTGCTACTTTCACAGATTGCCCAGCTGGTACTTATACAGACTTGGTAACAGGCAAGACTTACACAGGTTCTACTATCACCGTTGATGCTCCTAGTAATAAGGGTCAGGTTCGCGTTCTCGTGAAAGACTGGAAGGGTGGCAAGCTCATTGATGATGGTGCTTTCATCTACGAAACTGCAGCTCAGCATAAGGGTGGTCAGGACTATGATGGCAATGAAGAGGCTGGTACAACTTGGGTTGACGAGACTCCTCTTCAGCCAGTAAGCGTTTCTCTTTCTCCAGCTGGCGGTAGTTTCCGCACCAATACGGTAACTGTTACCGCAACACTCTCTGAAGACGCCTTGTCTGGTTGGTACCAGATAGAGGGACAGGACAAGGTAGATTTGACTCCTGGTGAGGCTGCCACCTTCACTATCGGTGAAGGCATGAACTTCAATCAGACCAAGACTGTGACTTGGAGCGCTACAAGCTCTGAAGGCGAGAAGACTGGTAAGGTTACTTATACCAAGGTTGATCCTAACGCATCTATCACCGTATATGTAAAGGCAGACAAGGCTCCAACTATCTATGCTTGGGTTCCTAGTACTCCAGCTAAGGAGTTGACAGGTGCATGGCACGGTAAGACCATGGATGGTCCTGAAGAAATTGGTGGTGTCAACTACTGGTACAAGACTTTTGATGGAGTAGAGAGCTTCAATGTAATATTGAATAATGGTAGCGGTGCTCAGTCTGGTGAAATCTCTGGTATTACAGGTGATATCTACTTGGAGTATGATGGTGGTACAAGTGCCAAGAAGATTGACGCTCCTGTCAATACAGTTGCTGCTGCCAAGGTTACTTTGAGCCCTAACGGTGGTGACTTCGAGAAGACTGTTACCGTGACAGCAACATTGAGCAACAATGCCCAGAGCGGTTGGTATAAGATTGGCAACGGCGAGCAGGTGGCTCTTACCCCTGGTAAGGCTGCTACATTCACACTCGGTGCTGACATGATGGAAGGCGAGAGCAAGACTGTAACTTGGAGTGCAACCAGTGCAGATAACGAAACCAAGACAGGTTCTGCAACCTTCAACAAGATGAAAGAGGTAGTTATTCCTACTCCAACAGGTATCTTCGCTTACTTCCTCGCTCCTTCAGACTGGAGTAATATTCATGCTTACGCTTGGAGTGATGGTCCAGTGGAATATGCTGGTGGTTGGCCTGGTGTAGCATGTACCAAGATCGGTGTGAAGAAGAATGGTTTGGATGTCTGGATGTGGAAGTATGATGGCGATTTGACAACTGCTCCTACCAATATCATCTTCAACAACGGCGGTGGTCAGCAGACAAACGATTTTGTTTTCGAAAACGGTGCAGTTTATAACCGTGATGGTAAGACCAATGAGTCTGTCTCAACAGGTATCAACCAGGTAGGTAGCAAGAAGGCTCCTGCTAAGTTGAAGATTTACTCTATCAATGGTGTGAAGGTAGCCGAAGTAAACAAGGTTTCTGATGCAGAATACGTTTTGGCTCCAGGTATGTATATCTGCAATGGCAAGAAGTTTGTTATCAAATAAATTACCGCTACTTTGGGACTAAAACAAGCACTTCGCCTGCTCTGTAAGCGGGTAGTGTGAGTTTGTCCCATACTGTTAGCAGTTTATGTACATAATATCCTCTGAAAGAGGCTGATTTTTGCAAATATTCGTTTTGTGAAATTCAGCCTCTTTTTCTTTGTTGTTGCGAAATCGATTGCACAGGAAAAACAATAGAAAAGTGATTTGTTTTATAGTATTTATAAAAAGAATTCGTAATTTTGCGGTGTAATTATTCAACTATTCAATTTTAAACTTAACAATTTCATTATGAAAAAACTTGCCGCAAAATTATGGGCGGTTCTTATGCTCATGTTGGTCTCTATGCAGACGATGGCTACGGATACGTTTACCAGCGATCGTACTGACTTCCGAGACGAAAGTATCTATTTCATGATTACCACTCGTTTCTACGATGGTGATCCTAAAAACAATGTGCTCTGCTGGGACAATCAGGCAGCACAGATTGAAACAAAAGACCCTTGCTGGCGAGGCGACTTCCAGGGCGTCATCGACAAGCTCGACTACATCAAGGCGCTTGGTTTCACAGCCATCTGGATCACTCCTGTCGTACAGAACGCATCCGGTTATGACTACCACGGCTATCATGCCATGGATTTCCAGCATGTAGACTGCCGCTATCAGAGCAGTGATGGTAAGAGCGGTGACGTGATGTTCCAGGAACTCATCGACAAGGCTCACGCCAAGGGTATCAAGATCATTCTTGACATAGTGCTCAACCACACCGGTAACTTCGGTGAGGAGAAGCTCTGCAAGCTGTTCGATCGTGATACACAACTTCGCAACCAAGCTTACATCGATGCTTGTATGACCCCTACAGAAACTTTGGGTAGTGACTACCTGACCATCCTTCCAAAAGATCAATACCATCGTCGTCTTACCATGATGAAGAATATGGACGGTCAGAACCGTGATATTCACAACTACTGGCACCATTACGGTCAGTTCGGTTGGGATGATCCATCCCGTTGGTGGGGTCAGATTGCTGGTGACTGTGTTGACCTCAATACAGAGAACGACGAGGTAGCTAAGTATCTCGTAGATTGCTATGGTCAGTTCATCAAGATGGGTGTGGATGGTTTCCGTATCGATACCTCCGGTCACATCTCACGACTCACTTTCAACCATCAGTTCGTTCCACAGTTTGCTGCCCTCGGTAAGCAGTACGAGAATAAGCGATTGAACAAGGCTCCTTTCTTTATGTATGGTGAGGTTTGTACCCGTGGTCACGAAGCAACCTATAGAGGTCAGGCCAATCTTTCTTGCTACTTCTATACATGGAAGTCTGATGAGTCTTTGATGAACCAGTGGGATGGAAGCCAAAGCTTCTGGGACAGTCAGGTATTGCCAGAGGGTTCTGGACCTATCGGTCCTCAGGCACTCTGCGGTAAGGAAACATTTGGTGACAAGAAGAGCGAAAATGCTAAGATGATCAATGGTGCATGGCATGAGCCAGACTATTCTGAGGCAAGTGGTTTTAATGTCATCGACTTCCCAATGCACTATAGCTACAATACAGCTAAAGATGCATTCCGTCTTTCAGCGGAAGACGAACTCTATAATGACGCTACATACAATGTAGTATATATTGACAGCCATGACTACAGTCCAGGCCCTAACGATCTCAACCGTTTCGGTGGTACAGATGCTCAGTGGGCTGAGAACCTCTCTCTCTTGTTTACCTTCCGTGGTATTCCATGTATCTACTATGGTTCTGAGGTTGGTTTCCGTCGTGGTGTAAGAATCGACCCAGGTCCTAACGGTCCTCTTTCTGAAACTGGTCGTGCTTACTTCGGTGGTTATATCACAGGTGATGTAACAGCAACAGACTTCGGTGAGTATAAGGCTACAGGTAACGTAGCTGCTTCTTTGAATCACGATGTAGCTCAGCACCTCATCCGTTTGAACAAGATTCGTCAGGCTGTTCCTGCTCTCCGTAAGGGTCAGTGGACAACAGATGGTTGTAAGGCAACAGGTAAGAATGGTATCGCTTTCAAGCGTGCTACTAAGGATTGCTATGCGCTCGTAGCCCTCAATGGTGGTGCTACCTTCACAGATTGCCCAGCTGGTACTTATACCGACGTGGTAACTGGTAAGACATATACAGGTTCTACTATTGAAGTAGAAGCTCCATCTACTCAGGGTCAGCTCCGTGTTCTCGTAAAGGACTGGAAGGATGGCAAGATCGGTGAGGATGGTGCTTTCATCTACGATACTACAGCTAAGTCTCTGGACGGTCAGGCTTATGATGGTAATGAAGAGGCTGGTACAATTTGGAACGAGCAGGGCCCTATTCAGCCAGCAAGCGTTTTATTCTCACAGGCAGGTGGATCATTCCGTACTGAGACTATTAACCTGACAGTTACTCTCTCTGAAGACGCTAAGTCTGGTTGGTATCAGATACAAGGTCAGGATAAGGTGAACTTGACTCCTGGTGTGAGTGAGAACCTTACCATAGGCGAAGGTATGAACTTTGGCGACACCAAGACTATTGAGTGGAGCGCAGAGGCCCAGGACGGTAAAGTAAAGAGCGGTAGCTTGACCTTCAAGAAGGTGGACCCTAATGCTACTATCATGGTTTACGTACAGGCAGAAAATGCTCCTTTTATCTATGCTTGGTCAAAAGGTTCTTCTGTTAAGAAATTGACAGGCGATTGGCCTGGTACAAAGATGACAGAGTCTGAAGAAATCAATGGCGAAAAGTACTGGACTTACGCTTTTGATGGCGTAGATAACTTCAATGTCATCTTGAATAATAATAGCGGTGCACAGTCTGGTGAAATCTCTGGTATCACAGGTGATATCTACCTGAAGTATGACGGCGGTGCAAATGCTCAGAAGATTGACGCTCCTGTCAATACTGCAGCCAAGGTTACTTTCAGCCCTAACGGTGGTGACTTCGAGAAGACTGTCACTGTAACAGCCACATTGAGCAACAATGCCAAGAGCGGTTGGTACAAGATCGGTAATGGTGAGCAGGTGGCTCTTACCCCTGGTAAGGCTGCTACATTCACACTCGGTGCTGACATGATGGAAGGCGAGAGCAAGACTGTAACTTGGAGTGCAACCAATGCAGATAACGAAACCAAGACTGGTTCTGCAACCTTCAACAAGATGAAAGAGGTAGTTATTCCTACTCCAACAGGTATCTTCGCTTACTTCCTCGCTCCTTCAGACTGGAGTCAGGTAGATTGCTGGGTTTGGAATGATACAGACAACTTTACCGGTGGTAACTGGCCAGGTGTAAGCTGTACCAAGACTAACATGAAGAAGAATGGTTTGGATGTTTGGATGTGGAAGTATGATGGCGATTTGACAACTGCTCCTACTATGATCATCTTCAACAACGGCAGTGGGCAGCAGACAAAGGACTTGAAATTCGAAAACGGTGCAGTTTATAACCGTGATGGTAAGACCAACGAGTCTATCTCAACAGGTATCAACCAGGTAGGTAGCAAGAAGGCTCCTGCTAAGTTGAAGATTTACTCTATCAACGGTCAGAAGGTTGCCGAAGTGAACAATGTTTCTGATGCAGAATACGTTCTGGCTCCAGGTATGTACATCTGCAATGGCAAGAAGTTTGTTATCAAGTAGCCAATGGTTAGCCGCCATTACTTTTAGAAACATTTAGTTTATCATATTTCATTTATTTTAGGTTTAAGTACTCCTAAATGACTTGAAAAGAGCAATTTTTCAGTCATTTAGGAGTCTTTTTTGTATATATAAGTAGAAAATATATTAAAGATTTTGGGTAAAACCTTTTTTTTTTGTAACTTTGCGCCCAAAAGTAAAAACATTATAAAAATATAAGATAATATGGCTAAGAAATTTGCCGAGCACAACGGTCTGAATTTGACTCAGACAAACAATGACGTACTAGCAGCGTGGGAGAAAAATGATATCTTCCACAAGTCTATCGACGAGCGTGAAGGCTGCCCTCAGTTTATCTTCTTCGAGGGACCTCCATCAGCTAATGGCCACCCGGGTATTCACCACGTGTTGGCACGTAGTATCAAGGATACATTCAACAGATACAAGACCATGAAGGGTTTCCAGGTTCACCGCAAGGCGGGATGGGATACCCACGGACTCCCTGTTGAACTCGGTGTCGAGAAGGAACTCGGCATCACCAAGAAGGATATCGACAACAAGGCTTCAGAGAAGTATATCTCTACTGAGGATTACAACCACAAGTGTCGCGAGAACGTGATGAAGTTCACCGCTGAGTGGCGCGAGTTGACCGAGAAGATGGGTTACTTCGTAGATCTCGATCATCCTTATATCACTTACGATAACAAGTACATCGAGACTCTCTGGTGGCTCCTCAAGCAGCTCTACAACAAGGGGTTGCTCTACAAGGGTTACACCATCCAGCCATACTCTCCAGGTGCAGGTACAGGCTTGAGCTCTCACGAGTTGAACCAGCCTGGCTGCTATCGCGATGTTAAGGACCTCACCACCACAGCCCAGTTCCTCATCAAGGATCCTAAGACTGAGTGGACCAAGTGGGGCAAGCCATACTTCATCGCATGGACCACTACACCTTGGACTCTACCATCAAACGTGGCTCTCTGTGTGGGTCCTAAGATTGACTATGTAGCCATCGAGACCTACAACCTCTACAATGGCGAGCCTATGACACTCGTGATGGCTGAGGCTTTGGTAGGTTCATATCTGAAGGCAGACCAGGAGTGCAAGGAGGGCGATCTCCTTCCATTCGACAAGGAGAAGAAGCAGTGCCCATGGCGCATTATCGACCACATGAAGGGTACCGACCTCGAAGGCATGCACTACGAGCAGCTCCTGCCATGGGTAAAGCCATGCGAGAAGGTTGATCTCTTCGCACCGGCTTTCGTAACAGAATATGCTGCTGCTCATCCTGAGAAGGTATTCGCTTCTGAGGATGGTCGCGATCAGTTCGTCGAGATGGATAGCGAGGCTTTCCGCGTAATCCTCGGTGACTACGTTACTACCGATGATGGTACAGGTATCGTTCACATCGCACCTACATTCGGTGCCGATGATGCCAAGGTGGCTAAGGATGCCAACATCCCAGCTCTCTACCTTATTAATAAGAAGGGCGAGACCCGCCCAATGGTTGACCTCCAGGGTAAGTTCTATCTCATCGAAGACCTCGATGCCAACTTCGTGAACGCTTGTGTCAACAAGGAGGCATACGCTCATCACGCAGGCGACTACGTGAAGAATGCCTACGACCCACAGTTTAATGTGGATGGTGTCTGGGACAAGAAGGCTTCTGAGAAGGCTGAAGACCTGAACATCGTACTCTGCTACGAGTTGAAGCAGGAGGGCAAGGCTTTCAAGAGCGAGAAGCACGTGCACAACTATCCTCACTGCTGGCGTACCGACAAGCCTATCCTCTATTATCCATTGGATAGCTGGTTTATCAAGGATACAGCCCGCAAGGAGCGCATGGTAGAACTCAACAAGACCATCAACTGGCAGCCTGAGAGCACCGGTACAGGCCGTTTCGGCAACTGGCTCGAGAACCTGAACGACTGGAACCTTTCACGTTCCCGCTTTTGGGGTACTCCATTGCCAATCTGGCGTGATGAGAACCGTGGCGAGAAGTGCATCGGCAGTCTTGAGGAACTCTATGCTGAAATCGAGAAGTCTGTGGCTGCCGGTATCATGCAGAGCAACCCATTGAAGGAGAATGGTTTCGTTCCTGGCGACTACAGCCAGGAGAACTATGATAAGATTGACCTCCACCGTCCATACGTTGACAAGATTGTATTGGTTAACGAGGAGGGCAAGCCAATGTATCGTGAGAGCGACCTCATCGACGTTTGGTTCGATTCAGGTTCAATGCCTTACGCCCAGCTCCACTACCCATTCGAGGGTGAGATGGCCCGTGGCACAGAGGCAGACCGCGATGCACTCATCCACAGCACCTACGAGGGATATGCTATTCCTCCAAAGTTCTATCCAGCCGACTTCATCAACGAGGGCGTGGATCAGACCCGTGGATGGTTCTTCACCCTGCACGCCATCGCTACCATGGTATTCGACAGCGTAGCCTTCAAGAACGTAATCTCTTCTGGTCTCGTTCTCGATGCCAAGGGTAACAAGATGAGTAAGCATGTGGGTAACGTGACTAACCCATTCGAGATGATTGACAAGTATGGTGCCGATCCTGTTCGTTTCTATATGATGACCAACAGCGAGCCTTGGGACAACCTCAAGTTCGACCCTAATGGTGTGGACGAGACCCGTCGTAAGTTCTTCGGTACCTTATATAATACCTACAGTTTCTTCGCCCTCTATGCTAATGTAGATGGTTTCGATGCTGAGGCTGCTCAGGTGCCATTCGAGAAGCGCCCAGAGATTGACCGCTGGATTCTCTCTTCACTCAATACCCTCATCAAGGGCGTTGACAGAGAGTTGGCTGGCTATGATCCAACCCGCGCAGGCCGTCTCATCGATGCATTCGTAAACGATGACCTCTCTAACTGGTACGTTCGTCTGAACCGTAAACGTTTCTGGGGTAAGGAGATGAGCGAGGATAAGTTGAGCGCTTACCAGACTCTCTATACCTGCCTGATGACAGTGGCTAAGCTGCTGGCACCATTCGCTCCATTCTATGCAGACGAGTTGTATCACGACTTGGGCGGCGAGTTGGAGAGCGTACATCTCGATAAGTTCCCTGTAGCAGATGAAGCTGCTATCGATGCCGACTTGGAGGAGCGTATGGCCATCGCCCAGAAGATTACTTCTATGGTATTGGCATTGCGCCGCAAGGTGAACATCAAGGTGCGTCAGCCACTCCAGCAGATCATGATTCCTGCCGTAGATGATGTACAGAAGGCACACATCGAGGCAGTAGCAGGACTGTTGAAGAACGAGGTGAACGTGAAGGAGGTTAACTTCATTGAGGGTCAGGGCATTCTCGTAAAGAAGGTGAAGTGTAACTTTAGAGTGATGGGTAAGAAGTTCGGCAAGCTGATGAAGGGTGTTGCTGCCCAGATGTCAGCGCTCGATCAGGACCAGATTGCAGCCTTTGAGAAGGCAGGCAACATCACATTGAATATCGACGGACAGGAAGCCGTGGTAGAGGTAGCCGACGTGGAGATTATCTCTGAGGATATTCCAGGATGGCTCGTATCTAACGAGGGCAATCTGACCGTAGCGCTTGAAGTAGAGTTGACCCCAGAATTGAAGAAGGAGGGTATGGCTCGTGAGTTGATCAACCGTATCCAGAACCTCCGCAAGGAGACAGGTCTGGAGATTACCGACCGCATCAACGTAACTGTGGCTCCTAATGAGGAGACTGACGCAGCCATCGAGGCATTCGCCGACTACATCAAGGGTCAGGTATTGGCAGACAGTATCGAAATCGGCGACAACGCAGGTGTTGAGACCGAGTTTGATGACTTTAAGTTGAACATTCTCGTAGAGAAGAATTAAATAGTTAGGAGTTAGGAGTTAGAAGTTAGGAGCATTTCCAAACTGCTTGCTTCTAACTTTCTAGCCCTTATTTCCTAAAAACATTAACAAATAACATAATAGATAACATCTATGGCTAACGAAAAACTACGTTATAGCGATCAGGAGCTCGAGGAGTTCCGCGCTATCATTGATGAGAAATTGAAGGTGGCAAAGCAGACTTATCATGATTGTATGGCTCAGCTGAACCACTCAGACAGTAATGATGTGGTAGATACATCACCAACCTACAAGGCTCTTGAAGAGGGTAGTGAAGCACAAAGCAAGGAAGAAATCATCCAGATGGCCCAGCGTCAGCAGAAGTTCATCAAGGGATTGGAAGCAGCTTTGGTTCGTATCCAGAACAAGACCTATGGTATTGACCGCGAAACAGGTGAGTTGATTCCTAAGGAGCGTTTGCGTGCTGTACCTCATGCCACTTTGAGTGTAGCTTCTAAGGAGGCTAGAAAGAAGTAATAAATGGAGAAAACAAGTAAAATTAAATACGGATGGCTCGTCACGGCAATGGTGGTTGTGCTTCTTGTTATCGATCAGATTATCAAGGTGTACATCAAGACCCATTTTTGCCTTGGCGAGTCTGTTCGTGTTACTGATTGGTTTTATATCGAATTTGTTGAGAACAACGGAATGGCTTGGGGTATGTCGTTTATCGGCAAGTTCTGGCTAAGTCTGTTGCGCCTGGTAGCCATCTGTGCGTTGAGCATTTATCTGCATCGCATCATTAAGCGTGGTACCTATCGCTTGTTATACATCATTTTGGTGGCGCTGGTTCTGACGGGTGCAATCGGCAATATGATTGATTCCATCTTCTACGGACTTATCTTCACCGGTGCTTCACCTTATTATGTATCTTATCTTGTGCCTTTCGGCGAGGGGTATGCACCCGTGCTCATGGGCAAGGTGGTTGATATGTTCCGCTTTCCGTTCTTCACCTATACATGGCCTGAATGGTTCCCTTTCTGGGGTGGACAGCATGGTACATTCTTCGATCCTGTATTCAATTTTGCAGATTCCTGTGTATCAGTCGGCATCATTTCTCTCTTGCTTTTCTGTAGAAAAGAACTGGAAGCTCTCGGAGGTGGTGATAAGGAGAAGAAGGTTAAAGATTCTTCTTTTATTGAAACTGCTGAAGAAAAGATAAAGTCTCAATCTCAAGAAAATAAGGAGGACAAGTAATCATGAAGAAAGCTTTTCTTTATCTCTGTTGGATAGTAACCTTTTGTGCAGCCTTCGCTTCTTGCAAGCCTTCGCTGCCAAGAGATGTGCTCTCTAAAGGAAAGATGACGGATATTCTCTTCGATTATCACATCGCTCTTGCTATGGCGCAGAGCGAAGACGGTGGTAGTGAGAAGAATAGTCTGGCTTATCGCGAGGCTGTACTGAAGAAACATGATGTCACCTCGGCAGACTTCGACAGTTCGATGGTTTATTATATGCGCCATACTGAATTGCTGCATGATGTGTATAAGGATTTGGCTGAAAGATTGGATAAAGAGGCTGTTGCATTGGGTGGAAACAGTGCAGGAAATAGTGATTTTGACAATCTTACTGCTGTTGGCGATACTGCCAATATCTGGAAGGATGCTACTTCGATGGTATTCTCGCCTGATGAGGGCTTCAACAGTCGCAGTTTTAAAATTGAAGCTGATACTGCTTTCCATAAGGGTGACCGGTTCCGTCTTGATTTCGAATCGCAGTTTATCTTCCAGGATGGTATGCGTGATGGTATCGCTTTGCTGGCTGTTCAGTTCAAGAACGATAGTGTGGCACAGACTGTAGTTCATATTCAGAGTGCTCAGCACTATAGTGTAGAACTCGCTGATAATGATAGCCTTGGAGTCAAATGTATAAAGGGGTACTTTATGTTGAGTGAGGGTGGCTTCAGTTCTGATGCCGGTTCTTTGACGACTCTTAAACTGATGTTTGTCAATAAGATTCGTCTCATCCGTATGCATCCTAAAAAGGTGGCACCGGTTTCTTCTTCTGCAGCATCTTCTGATTCGGCAAAAGTAGATACTGCTCGTAAGACCCGTATACCAGGTCCGAGTGTTCCAGCGCGTCCGGATAGAGCTTTGGCGCCTCCGACCAGTGCACCGATTCCTATGTCTGATAAACCTATTCAGATGAGGAGTAATTAGTCTGGATGTTTAAGATATGGCTGAAATGAGAAGATGCGGAGCCCATCAGGTGATATTGCCGGATGGCTCGATATTGCAGCAGGCTGTGGTAGAAATACAAGAGGGCAGGGTGGTGAACTACTTCGAGTTTCGCGAGGAGTTGCCGATGACCGAATGGTTAGGCGGCGAAATCCGGGTGGAACGCGATGAGGAAGGCATCCTCCGTGCCCTGTGGAACGGAAAAGTAATCAATAAACATTAAACATAAACATTAATAATATGTTAAGCGTAGATCAATTAGAAGACAAGTTGATAGACTTGGCATTTGCTGAGGATATCGGTGATGGCGACCACACAACTTTGTGTTGTATCCCAGAAGACGCCATGGGTAAGAGCCACTTGCTTATCAAGGAAGATGGCGTGTTGGCAGGTGTTGAAATGGCAAAGAAGGTATTTGCACGTTTCGATCCTACCATGAAGGTAGAAGTGTTGCTTCAGGATGGAACCCATGTAAAGAAGGGTGACATTGCAATGATTGTAGAGGGTAAGACCCGTTCTTTGCTCCAGACAGAGCGTTTGATGCTCAATATCATGCAGCGTATGAGTGGCATTGCTACCATGACTGCTAAGTATGTAAAGCGTCTTGAGGGTACAAAGACTCATATCCTTGATACCCGTAAGACAACTCCAGGTCTTCGCATGTTGGAGAAGCAGGCTGTGAAGATCGGAGGTGGTATGAACCATCGTATCGGTCTTTTCGATATGATTCTCCTCAAGGACAACCACATCGATTTCGCCGGTGGCATCGACAATGCTATTGACCGTTGCCATGCTTATCTGAAGGAGAAGGGCCTCGACCTGAAGATTGAAATCGAGGTTCGCAGTTTCGATGAACTTGACCAGGTATTGAAGCATGGTGGTGTAAATCGTATCATGCTCGATAACTTCTCTGTGCCTGATACCAAGAAGGCTGTAGACATCATCGCAGGTAAGTATGAGACTGAGTCTTCTGGCGGTATTACTTACGATACCATCCGCGATTATGCAGAGCAGGGAGTTGATTTCATTTCAGTTGGTGCCTTGACACATAGTGTGAAGGGCTTGGATATGAGTTTCAAGGCTTGCGAATAAGTGAAGAATGAAGAGGGAAGAGTGAAGAATTCAAATGCTCTTCTCTTTTTGTATATATAAACTTTGTATATATAAATTAAGGTATATTTTATGAATAAGATTTTCGCTTCAGCCATAATGGCTGTGGCTATGATGGGCAGTGTCTCTGAGGCTGAGGCATGTACCAACTTTATAGTAGGAAAAAAAGCATCGGTTGATGGATCTGTGATGTGTTCATATAGTGCCGATGATTATGGTATGTTCCAAAATCTCTGTCATTTTCCTGCCGGTAAGCATGCTAAGGGCGAGATGCGTAAGATTTACGATTGGGATACCAATAAATATCATGGTGAGATTCCGGAGGCTGCCGAGACTTATAATGTGATTGGCAATATCAATGAATGGCAGGTCACCATCGGTGAAACTACTTATGGTGGACGTGAGGAAATGGCTGATTCTACCGGTATCATGGACTATGGTTCACTCATCTATGTAGCTCTCCAGCGCAGTAAATCGGCACGTGAGGCTATCAAAGTGATGACCACCCTCGCTAATACTTACGGCTATAATTCAGAAGGCGAGACCTTTACCATCTGTGATCCGAACGAAGCTTGGATTATGGAGATGATGGGCAAGGGACCAGGCTCTAAGGGCGTGGTTTGGGTAGCTCTCCGTATTCCTGACAATGCAGTTTGTGCACATGCTAACCAGAGTCGCATCGGCAAGTTCAATATGAAGGACAAGAAAAACGTGATGTATGCCAAGGATGTCGTTTCTTTTGCTCGCAGTAAGGGATGGTATCAGGGCAAGGATGCTGATTTCTCATGGAAAATGGCATATGCTAAGCCTGATTTCTCAGGACGTCGTTTCTGCGATGCTCGTGCTTGGGCTCTCTTGAATCATTTCTATGATATGAGTCCTTATCTTGATTGGGCTTTGGGCAAGGATCCTAATGCGAAAGATATGCCTCTCTGGGTGGTTCCAAACAAGAAGGTGAGTGTTGCTGATGTTGAGGCTTGCATGCGTGACCATTATGAGGGTACATCTCTTTCTGTTGCTGATGGCACTGATATCGGAGGTGGTATCTGGCAGATGCCTTACAGGCCAACTCCATTGATGTTTAAGGTGGATGGAAAGCAGTGCTTCAACGAACGTCCTGTCAGCACCCAGCAGAGTGGCTTTGTTTTTGTTAGCCAGATGCGTTCATGGATGCCTAGAGAGATTGGCGGTGTTCTTTGGTTTGGTAATGACGATGCCAATATGGTAGCGTTCACACCAATCTACTGTTCTTCTACAGTTCGTCCTGAGTGTTATAACACACCGGGGGCAGATGCTGTAAACTTCAGTTTCAAGAATGCTTACTGGGTGTGCAATATGACCAGCAATATGGTTTATCCTCGTTACAGCCAGATGTTCCCAACTTTGAAGGAGGTGCGTGACAGTCTGGATAACAGCTATTTTGCTGCACAGCCAGGTGTTGAGGCTAAGGCTCAGGAACTGTATGCACAGAATCCACAGGCTGCAGTCAAGTATCTCAATGATTATGGTATTGAGAAGGCACAGCAGATGTTGGCGCGTTGGCAACAGCTCTTCCAGTTTATGGTAGTGAAGTATAATGATATGATTATCAAGCCAACCAAAAAAGATGGCAGTTTCGAGAAGACTCCTTATGGATTAGGTGCAACTCCAGTTCGTCCTGGCTATCCTGAGAAATATGCCAAGGAACTTATGAAGCAAACAGGAGACAAGTTCCTGGTTCCTGAAACAAAGTAACAATATTTATCATCACATAAAGAAAGCCGATTCAAGTATATTACTATACAAGAATCGGCTTTCCTGTTTTCTTGACTTACAATACTAAATAATCGTATTATAATTTTTAAAGTTACGTCTTTTAAAATCTATTACTTGAAGTATCTCTTGTAGAGACCTGCAAAACCTGCACAGTGGCGGGCTTCATCCTTAGCCATCTCATGAACGGTATCGTGGATAGCATCTGAACCCTGTTCCTTAGCAAGCTTGGCAATGCGGAACTTATCCTCACAAGCACCCTTCTCTGCAGCAATACGAGCCTCGAGATTGCTCTTGGTATCACCCAAAACCTCACCGAGAAGTTCTGCAAAACGAGAAGCGTGATCAGCCTCCTCATAGGCATAACGTTTGTAAGCCTCTGCAATTTCAGGATAGCCTTCACGATCTGCCTGGCGTGCCATAGCAAGATACATACCTACCTCGCCGCACTCACCATTGAAATGGTCCTTCAAACCCTTGATAACGTCTTCATTAACGCCATCCTTATATGCCTGACCGAGAACGTGAACGGTAGCAAATGTCATATCGTCATCTACTGCATCTTCCATCTCTTTGAACTTGCTGGCTGGAGCCTTGCAGATAGGGCACTTCTCTGGTGCTTCTGTACCTTCGTAAATGTAACCGCAAACGGTGCAAATAAACTTTTTCTTCATAATGTTTTTGTTTTAAATGTTGTTGTATAATTATTGTTTTTTGAATTAGTGAACAGTCTCTGTGAGAGGTGACTTTACGCCTTTTTTAGCGCATTCTGCACAGATTCCTCTGTAGTAGAGCTGTTCTTCCAATACGATGTTTCCTTCAATTTCCTTTCCTGGTTCCACTTTTGGAGCTGGTTCGCCGAAAAAGTCAATTACCTTGCCACAATTTCTGCAATAGAAATGAACGTGGCTTTTAATATTTCCATCATAACATACGCGATGTTCATCGATTGTGATCATCTGAGCCGCATTGTGCTCACTCAACATTCTGAGTGTGTTGTAAACGGTTGTCTTGCTCAATGTTGGGATACTCTCGGCTAATCCTTTGTACACATCCTCGATAGTTGGATGAGTGGGATGCTTGATGAGCCAATCCATAATGGCAATACGCTGGAGTGATGGTCGGATACCTTTCTCCACGAGTCTTTGATAGGCTTCTGTCTGTTTCATAATTACTTGTTTTTATATTTTGTTGATGCAAAGATAAGCAATTCTTTTGTATCTGCCAAATATTTTTGCAAATATTCCAAAGTATTTTTGAATATTTTACAATTGCATAGTAGTTTTAAGATTTGTTGTGCAAAAAGGGAGAGTCTATGATTCGCTTTTGGAAATTATTGATACTAAAACCCTTTTGGAATAAGTAATTCCCCGTCACGCTACCGGAGTGTTGTGGCGGGGAATCTTATTTGAAAATAAACTTTATACGATATTTCAGGCGATTATCTCAGGTCGATGACTTCAGCTCCAGGACATTCCTTGCTGTTGAAATTGAATGTGCTGTTAGAAACGCTCTTGGCTTTGAAGTTACTTACCGTGATGGTACTCCAGGTATTGCCCTGTCGCATCTTGACAACTGATGGAATATGTGTCTTTTTGTTGATGGTGATATACATTTCGGCTACAGAACGTTTCTGGTTATTGGCAACGAGATGTACTACATAGTTACTGCCTGCAGTCTTGAGCGTTGACTTATAACCAGTCTTATATATATTAATAAAGGTATAAGGGTTCATGGACATCTGCTGAGCCTGTGTAGGGTTGCTGACATTCACCTCGTTGGTTTTCTTTAGATAAGTCCACTGGGTCTTGCCGTTGAACCAGACGATGGCTTGCGGGGTACGGGCGTTAAACTTGTTGCCTTTGATGGCAATACTGCCGCTTGCTGATCCATACTTAGAACTGCTCATCTTGAAGTTGGCGCTAGCTCCACCTTTGTTGCCAATAACGGCAGCGGTCTTGTCAAGTACCTGTTGCGCAGTCTGCGCCATGGCTCCGATGCTCATCATTGCAACGAAAGCCAATGCTAAAATCTTTTTCATTTTTATCTTTTCCTTTCTTTTAAAATTCTATGTTATATTATATCTTCTAAAATTTCATACTCTATCATAAAGCCGTAAAAACGTCTTTTCTCTCATAGACGTTTTCACGGCTTCAGGGTTTAATAATTTAACCTTTTCCAATATTATCTTCTTTCATACCTTTAGTTCTTTACTAAAATTAAGAGTTTCGAAGTGCCATTAACAGATTATTAAGCTGGTTTTCATCCTGTATCAGTACCTCACGAGGCTTGCTGCCCTGTGCTGCACCTACGATGCCTGCAGCTTCCATCTGGTCCATCAGTCGTCCTGCACGGTTATAGCCTATACTGAACCGGCGCTGTATCATGCTGGTAGAACCCTGCTGCGAAAGAACAATCGCATGGGCTGCCTCTTCGAAGAACGGATCCAGTTCGCGGGCACTGATGCTGCCGCTTCCACCTGCGCTTCCTTCATCATTAGCAGGTTCTGGCAACTCCATAGGTTCGATAGGGCCAGGCTGTTCGCAGATATACTCGTTGATGCGCTCGATTTCAGGTGTATCAACAAAGGCGCACTGTACACGTACAGGTTCGTTGCCGCAGAGATAGAGCATATCACCACGACCAATCAGCTGGTTGGCTCCTGTACGGTCAAGGATGGTCTTTGAGTCGATGGCAGATGTAACCTTAAAGGCGATACGGCCAGGGAAGTTAGCCTTGATATTACCCGTGATGATGCTGGTTGTAGGACGCTGGGTGGCAATAATCATGTGGATACCCACGGCACGTGCCAGCTGGGCGATACGGGCAATAGGAAGTTCTACTTCCTTGCCGGCTGTCATGATCAGATCACCGAACTCATCTATAATCACTACGATGTATGGCATATACTCATGTCCATCTGTCAACTTCAACTTGTGGTTGATATACTTCTGGTTGTATTCTTTGATGTTACGTGCTCCTGCCTTTTTGAGCAAGTCGTAACGGCTATCCATCAGTACACACAGACTGTTCAGGGTTCTAACCACCTTGGTTACATCGGTTATGATAGGTTCTTCCTCATCAGGAACCGCAGCCATAAACTTATTGGCAATACGGGAGTAGACGCTAAACTCCACCTTCTTAGGGTCGATGAGAACCAGTTTGAGTTCGTTTGGATGTTTCTTGTATAATAAAGAGGTGATGATGGCATTCAAACCTACAGATTTACCCTGTCCGGTAGCACCCGCAACAAGCAGGTGAGGAATCTTTGCCAAATCAACCATAAACACTTCGTTGGTAATGGTCTTACCCAAAGCGATAGGTAACTCCATCTTGGTTTCTTGGAATTTCTTTGAGTTTAAAGTACTTTCCATACTAACGATGTTCGCCTTTGCGTTAGGTACCTCAATACCGATGGTTCCCTTACCTGGGATAGGAGCGATGATACGGATGCCGAGAGCTGCCAGACTCAAGGCGATGTCATCTTCCAGATTCTTGATCTTAGAGATACGTACGCCTTCTGCAGGCTGGATTTCGTAGAGTGTGATGGTAGGACCAACCGTAGCACGGATGGTTTTGATCTGTACGCCAAAGTTGCCCAGCACCTCGATGATGCGGTTTTTGTTGGCGCGCTGCTCTTCCTCATCGATGGATACGCCGTCATCCTCATACTTCTTCAGAAGGTTGAGTACCGGATATTTATATCTGGTGAACGGCTCCTTCGGATTGATCGGAGTATTCAGTACTTCTGCATTGCTCAAGGTGTTGCCTGTAGCCTTCTCGTCGGCTGTGGCTACAGAGATGTCCATACCTATATGCTCAGAAGCTGCAGCAGCCTCGGCAGCTTGCTTTTCCAATGCTTCCTGTTCAGCCCGTTTTGTACGGAGTTCGCGCTGACGTGCAATGAGTGACATATTCTCGTTCTGCGTGCTGTTGGCTATAGCGATGGTTTCATCTTTATCTGTATCACCTTCTGTTCCTGTAGCTTCCTGTCCGTCTGCTTCTGGCTCAACAGACGTAGAAGGTGTGTCTGGGGTTGCGAAAGTCTGGTCCGGATCCAGATTCAGGTCGATGACTTTGGCAGGTTCTTCTTCCTTATATTCTTCTTTCTCATCCTCTGTGCCAGGACCATATGCTGCGCTGGCGTATACCTCGTCGATAGCTTCCGTATCTTTCCTGTTCTTTCCATGGTTAGTAATCTCAAATTTCACCTTATTTGATATATAACCGATAGGGTTGAGTGCTTTTCTGATTACCGTAATGGTTTCAGTGGTGAGATAGGTGAGGAATGCTACCGCCACGAAGAAAAGAATGGCAGTAAGTCCTGGAGGACCCATGATGTTCTCCAGATTCTGCACGACAAAGAGTCCGTGCTTTCCGCCCGGATTGAATGTGAGGCTTGGCATGATAGGTGCGATGAACTTGGCAAAGGTTACCGACATCCATAGCATGACCACAATCATGCAGAAGAACCATTTCCACAGGTTCAGCTTGTAGGCATGCATCATCTGCAATCCCACCATAATGACAAAGAATGGGAGCATGAAGGCTGGAAATCCGAAATTGATGGCAATGAGCCAATAGGATACAATGGCTCCCCAGGATCCGCAGTAGTTCTGAAACTGTTTTTCCGTGTTGGTCCATTCGCCCGGCTTCAGATTTTCGAGCAAACTCTGGTCATTGGCTCCTGTGTTGAGAAAGGAGATCATAGCGATGATGATAACCACAGCAATGACTACCAAGGCTAATCCTATGAAAAAGTCGGTGATAGTATTGTTGAAAATATACTGTAAACCAATAGCTTCGCTAAAGGTTTTGGTCTTTTTTTCAGTTCTTTTTTTAGCCATTTTATATATTTTTGAATAATTTATCTGCAAAATTAGCGAAAATAATTGAGAAAACAATTCTTTTTCTCATCTTTTTTTTCTAATTTTGCAACTTGTAAAGAATAAAAAGCATAATGAAGATTATTTTCACTAGTTTCGACAAGGCGGCAATCACGAATTTGCCAAGAGCTTTGTTTCCTGGCAAAATCGTAGTCGTTGACAAGCCTGAAGATACAGAAGCGGCTGTTAATGACCTACTTAGCCATTATATACTGGGTGTGGATACAGAAACGCGCCCATCATTCAAGCGTGGTCAGGCTTACCATGTTTCGTTGTTGCAGGTGAGTACACATGATACTTGTTATCTTTTCCGCCTGCATCATACGGGCATGACTCCTGCCATCATTCGCTTGCTCGAAGATACCACCGTGCCAAAAGTAGGACTTTCCTGGCACGATGACTTGCTGCAGCTTCATAAGCGAGCTGCTTTTAAGGCTGGCTACTTTATCGAGTTGCAGGATGTTGCTAAGAACTTTGGTATCGCAGACATGAGTCTGCAGAAATTGTATGCTAACCTGTTTCACCAGAAAATCAGCAAGGCGCAACGGTTGAGCAATTGGGAGGCTAGCGATTTGAAGGAATCGCAGGCTCTCTATGCAGCTACAGATGCCTGGTGCTGCATTAATCTGTATGAGGAATTCAAGCGTTTGTCTGCTACAGGCGATTACGAGCTCGATGAACTCAGGGTATGATATAAGGTGGTAAGGAATAGAAATTGATAATCGTAAGAAACTTCATATATAAATATGTATAAAAGCGTATATTTAAAGAAAGGTAAGGAAGAATCGCTCAAGCGTTTTCATCCATGGATCTTCTCGGGTGCTATCCAGGCAATGGATGAGGGCATAGAGGAGGGCGACATTGTGAGAGTGTTTACCCGTAGTGGTGAATTCATTGCTATAGGTCATTATCAGATCGGTTCTATCGCTGTACGTGTTCTTTCTTTTAGAGATATTGAGATTGATGAGGAGTACTGGTGTGCCAGATTGGATTCGGCATATAAGATGAGACTCGCTTTGGGTATTGCCGGTAATTCATCCAATACTACTTATCGCTTGGTTCATGGTGAGGGTGATAACTTGCCGGGACTTGTTATCGACTGCTATGGTCCTACTGCTGTCATGCAGGCTCACAGTGTGGGTATGCATGTTTGCCGCATGGAGATAGCCAAAGCCTTGAAGAAGGTGATGGGCGAAGCACTGGAGAATATCTACTATAAGAGTGAGACAACCTTACCGTATAAGGCTGACCTCAGACAGGAAAATGGCTTTATACTCGGAGGTGATGCTGACGATGTTGCTGTAGAGAATGGACTGAAGTTCCATATCGACTGGTTGCGTGGTCAGAAAACGGGTTTCTTCGTAGATCAGCGTGAGAACCGTTCGCTGCTCGAGCATTATGCCAAGGGTAAGAGCGTGCTCAACATGTTCTGCTATACCGGCGGTTTTTCTGTTTATGCGATGAGAGGCGAGGCTAAGGCTGTTCACTCCGTAGACAGCAGTGCCAAGGCGATAGAATTGACCAATGAGAATATTGCGCTCAATTTCCCTGGAGATGCACGCCATGAGGCTATCTGCGAAGATGCCTTCAAGTATCTTGATGAACATGACCAGCAGTATGATCTGATTGTTCTTGATCCTCCTGCTTTTGCCAAGCACCGTGCGGCTTTGCGCAATGCGTTGAAGGGCTATACCCGCCTGAACGTAAAGGGCTTGCAGCGTATTAAGAAGGGCGGCATCCTTTTTACCTTCAGTTGCTCTCAGGTGGTTACGAAGGATCAGTTCCGCAATGCTGTGTTTACTGCTGCAGCGCAGGCTGGAAGAAAGGTTCGCATCTTGCACCAGTTGCACCAGCCTGCCGACCATCCTATCAATATTTATCATCCGGAAGGTGAATATTTGAAGGGATTGGTTCTCTATGTAGAATAACAAATGATTAAAGGATAGATAATGAATAAGTTCAAAACGTTTACAGCCTTGATGCTCTTGCTGGCTATAGGATTTGCAGGATGTGGCAAGTCGGAAGCAGAACGTCATCGCTTGAGCAAGAAGGAAAAGGCTAGATTGGATAGCCTAGACCGTGCTGCGCTGAAGATAGCGGTGATGCCAACAATGGACTGCCTGCCAATCTTTCTGGCATGTGATGACAGTATCTTCCAGCAGCAAGGTGTAGACGTACATTTGCGTAGATATACTGCACAAATGGATTGTGATACTGCTATCGAGCGCAAGCGCGTAGAGGGAGCCGTGACCGATCTGATTCGTGCTCATCATATAGAGAAACGGGGTACTGCTTTGACGTACCCTATTTCTACCAATCTTTATTGGCAGTTTATCACCAATAAGCGTTCGCGTATATCCGAACTGAAACAACTGTCAGATAAGATGGTGGCAATGACCCGCTACTCTGCAACTGATTATCTGGCTACTTTAGCAATCGATAGCGGTAAGCCTAAATATGATGCTTATAAGGTTCAAATCAACGATTTGAACATCCGTCTGCGTATGTTGCTTAACAACGAGATGGATGCCATGTTGCTGCCAGAACCTCAAGCTACCAAAGCCCGACTTGAACAGCATGTAAAACTCTTTGACAGCAGAGATAAGAACTTGCAGTTAGGTGTTGTGGCTTTCCGCAAGAAAATACTTTCAGAGCCGCGCCGTAAAGACCAAGTTGCCAAGTTTATCAAGGCGTATAATATTGCTGTTGATAGCATAAACAGTCGTGGGGTACAGCATTATGCAAGAATCATCACAAAATATACGGGTGCCGATGCTAAAACCATCAGTAATCTTCCAAAACTTAAATATGAACATGCTATGGAACCAAGACGTCGTGACCTGGCTGTAGCACAAAAATAAGCGGCTTATGAAAAAAGAAGATTTTAGCTGGACAAAGTTTTCGCATGAAAATGTCACTACTATATCCAGAATTGAGGCTATTCGCAAGATAATTGACCAGGAAGTGGGGCTCGAATCGTGTCAGCCTGGAATTGCTGAAATTGAAAAAAGATATGATGATTTGTATCATGATTATATAGACGGCAAACTTAAACACCGAGAACTTTATAATCTTGCTCAAACTTTAGATCTTGATACTGATATGTTCTTTGGTAAAGTGCGTCACGAATGGATTTTGGCTAATGAGTCTACATTTGTTGCACTTCGCAAAAGAGCTCAGAATCTGACAAGTTTTGATGAGGTACAGGAAACCTTTGAGAAATTTGCTACAGATGAAGCTATGCTAAATTTGAGGGTAGACTTGTCTGAAGAACAGATAGACGAGGAAAGGCAAAAGATACAGGAGCAGCTGAATGCCTATCGCAATATGGTGTTCTCTTATATTTTGACAACTGAAGAATGGAATGATGATTTTGTCAAGAATATTCTTGATATCATCGCTTCCGATTTGGTAGATCCATACACCATCAATATGATAGTTTCGGCTGTTTCATTGTCATGCTCTGTATTCTTTGATGCCCCTAGACTTGCAGTCTTGATGCGCTTAATCAAGTCTGACGACAGTACTTGCAGTGTTCGCCAGCGAGCTTTGGTGGGTTTCGTTTTCTGTGCAATAACCAATTCGGGTGAAAAACAGAAATATTGGGATTCTGCTGCTGGCTTGATCATGGATGATGAATTTTTGGCTGCCTGTGTTGATCTCCAACGCCAGATGCGTCTATGTCTTACAAGTAAAAAGGATAGCAAGGAGATGATGCATTCCGTGGTGAAGACCATGTTCACTTCTTTTACTCAGGATTTGGCCGAAAAGATAGACCAAACGGGTGAATTGGGACTTAATTGCTTCTCAGCAGATGGGGAGAATCCTGATGATGCCCTTAAGGGAGCCTTCGACTATATGTTGAATTCTGAAGATATAGGAGTTGATGTCTATTATCATCAGTTTGCCAACCAGAAGAGCTTCGGTCATTTCCATTCACTCTATAATTGGTTTGTTCCTTTCTATGTCCGTAATTCTACGCTCAAGAATGTTCGGGCTACGATGAAACAGCATCGCAATTTCATCAACAATCTCTTGAGAGGCGCCTCTATGTGTGATACCGATCTGTATAGCATCATTCTTTCATTGAATAATACATCTAAGGAATTTATTGAATCATTGGATGTTACCCCGGAAAATATGGTGTCTGGTCCTGTTTTTTATGACGAAGAAGATGAGGTGGAAAAAGAGCAGAATACCGAAGAGCCAGTAGAGGATGAGACTGATTCTACAGAAGCAAAGGATTCTGAAAATGTCACACTGCTTGATTCGGTAATGGAACATGAAGAGAATCTCTCTGAAGAGGAAAAGAAGAAACGTGCAATCAGGGTTCGTCATCGCTATGTGCAGGACCTCTACCGATTCTATACTCTCTCTCCAATGAGGAAGGCATTTGATAATCCTTTCGAAGTGCAGAAGGAAATTCCTTTCTTTACTACGGGACTGTTTGCAAAACCGGAATATGACAAGTATCGCCTGTCGCTGGCCCGTTTCTCTGCTAAAAGAGGTGACTATGCCTTTGTTAGCAAGATTTTGCGTAATCTGGAAAAATATACCGACGAAGAGCATATGATGCTTGCATTGGCATACAAATCGGAGGAAAAATATGATGAAGCGCTTGAACATCTCTATGTGATTAAGAATACAAGCCCAACTTATAAGGCTGCTACGGAGTTGAAATTAGAAATAGAAGAAGAGATAAAAGACCCGGCGGCTTTAATAACATTGAATTGCTTGATTAAAGAAGAATCAGATGAGAGTAAGCAGTTTAAGCTCAAGCTGAAAAAGACCGATCTCTTATTGAAACTCCATCATTATAAAGAGGCTTTGGAATGGGCTTTCCAGATGGATGAACAGTATCCTAAGGAAGAACAGGTTGAATGCAGACTGGCTTTCTCTTTGCTCTTTTCTGAATCGGAAGGCGATAAAAACATTGACCATGCAATGGCATTAATAGAACCTTATCTGCAAAATAGTGATGATAATGAAATCAGGGATATATTGAATTCTGACATGACAGATATGGATAAGGATGAAAAGGAACGCATGTTCATGAAAATGTTATCTGCGATGGTGAGCAAAGTTTCCAAGCCACAAGACCACAGATGGGAGTCTATGAAATTTTTCTATTATGGACTCTGCGTTCTCGTGAAAAAGGGAGGAACTGCAGCTATCAGATTTTTGAATGAAGCATCTGGTCATGCAGCTTTTTCCCCTAAGGAAGATATAGATGCACTCGGCCTGCTCGAGATGGGAGATTGGCTCGATAATCGTGGTATTGCGCCTATAGAATTGGAATTTATAACAAAAAAAGTTTTCGAGGAAAGGAAAAAACAATAAAGATGGCGGAGAATAATAAAAATAAGAATAAGGTACAGATAGATCCAACCTACGCCCATTTGCAGCCGCAGGCTGTGAATGTGGAACAGGCGGTACTGGGTGCCTTGATGATAGATTCTGATGCCTTTTCGGTGGTGTCGGAGTTGCTCAAGCCGGATACTTTTTATGACCCGCGTCATAAGAGAATATATCAGGCTATCCAGGTGATGAACATGGAGGAACGGCCTGTGGATATCATGACTCTTGCCGATCAGTTAGCCAAGACTGGCGAACTGGATAAGGTGGGAGGAGCACAATATCTCATGGATATTTCTGCAGGCATGGCTTCGGCTGCCCATGTAGAGTCGCATGCCCGTATCCTGGCGCAGAAATATATGCAGCGTCAGCTGATTCATTATGCCGGCGACATCGAGACGATGGCGTATGAAGAAGGTGTGGATGTGGATGAACTGATGCAGAAAGCTGAAGGTGAACTCTTCCAGCTTTCGCAGAACAATATGAAGCAGGATTATACACAGATTGATCCGGTTGTTAAGGAGGCCGTTGCCATTTTGCAGCGTGCCGCTCAGAACTCGGGTGGTCTTACCGGTATTCCTACGGGTTATCGTGGGTTGGATGATATAACATCAGGTTGGCAACCGTCCGACCTTGTGATTATCGCCGGTCGTCCTGCCATGGGTAAGACTTCCTTTGCATTGAGTATTGCCAAGAATGTGGCGGTAGATTATGATGTGCCTATCGGATTCTTCTCTCTGGAAATGAATAACGTTCAGTTGGTGAACCGACTCATCTCGAATGTTTGCGAGATTTCGGGTAAAAAAATACTGAACGGACAATTGGAACAGCCAGAATGGGAACGGTTGGATAAAAAACTGAGAAAACTGACAGGTGCACCTATTTATATTGATGATACGCCTGGTCTTTCTGTTTTTGAACTCCGTACCAAGGCGCGCCGACTGGTAAGGGAAAAGGGTGTTAAACTGTTGATGATCGACTATCTCCAGCTGATGAATGCCAATGGTATGAAGTTTGGTAGCCGTCAGGAGGAGGTATCTACCATCTCCCGTTCGCTCAAAGGTATTGCCAAAGAGCTGAATATTCCTGTGCTTGCTCTTTCGCAGCTCTCCCGTAATGTAGAGAACCGTGAGGGCTTGGAAGGAAAGCGACCTCAGTTGAGTGACCTCCGTGAATCCGGTGCCATTGAACAGGATGCCGATATGGTGCTTTTCGTTCACCGCCCGGAATATTATCACATCTATCAGGATGAAAAGGGTAATGACCTTCATGGTATGGCACAGATTATCATTGCCAAGCACCGTAAGGGCTCTGTTGGAGATGTTCTCCTGAACTTCCGTGGAGAATTTACCCGATTCCAGGATCCGCAGGATGCTGCAGCAGCACCTGTCGAAGAAGGTGGTGAGATTGTAGGCTCTAGGATGAATGGCGGAGGGCAGGATGGTAGTCCGCTACCACCGCCGCCTGCAGAGAATCTGCCTTTCTAAGGTTAGAGTTTGTCAATTTTTCACTCACAAACTGGCTTTTTCTCCAAATTCTTGCACAGAATTAACGTTTTTGGGTGAAAAAACCATAAGATTATAGGAATTTGTTATCATTTCTATTAAAAAAGTTATAAATTGTTTGCTAGTATCAAATAAAAGTGTTATCTTTGCATGCGAATTTAAGAATATAACATAATAAGATAGATATGAGAACAACATTGTTGAACATTACAAGCATTATTATTCGACTTCGACTGCAGTTTGTGGGCGGAAGTGATAAGGTGTGCGTATAGTTCATCGCATAAGATATTAAAAGCCTTTCTACACTTCCGTCTATGGAGTGGGGGAAGGCTTTTTACTTTATCTGATGCTTCTGCACGGATTGCTATATAAACGTAGTGCGTTCTGAATGTGTAGCTCTTATATATAATAAGGTGTAAATTTAAAATTTTAAAGATATGAGTGACAGATTATACATTTTCGACACGACCCTCCGCGATGGCGAACAGGTTCCGGGATGTCAGTTGAACACAGTTGAGAAGATTCAGGTGGCAAAGCAACTGGAGCAGTTGGGCGTGGATGTAATTGAGGCTGGATTTCCAATATCAAGTCCGGGCGACTTCAATTCAGTGGTAGAAATCTCTAAGGCTGTAACCTGGCCTACTATTTGTGCACTTACCCGTGCCGTAGAAAAAGATATTGATTGTGCTGCTGAGGCTTTGCAGTATGCCAAGCATAAGAGAATCCATACCGGTATCGGTACCAGCGACAGTCATATCAAGTATAAGTTCAATTCTACCCGCGAGGAAATCATCGAACGTGCTGTAGCTGCTGTCAAGTATGCTAAAAAGTATGTTGAGGACGTAGAGTTCTATGCTGAGGATGCAGGCCGTACTGATAATGAGTATCTGGCTCGTGTCGTAGAGGCTGTTGTCAAGGCGGGTGCTACTGTAGTGAACATTCCTGATACTACAGGTTATTGTCTGCCTGATGAATATGGTGACAAAATCAAGTATCTCATGGAGCATGTTGATGGCATTGACAAGGCACGCCTTTCTACCCACTGTCATAACGACCTCGGTATGGCTACTGCCAATACCCTGCAGGGTGTTTTGAATGGTGCACGCCAGGTTGAGGTTACCATCAATGGTATCGGTGAGCGTGCAGGTAATACTTCGCTCGAAGAGATTGCCATGATTCTGAAGTGTCACAAGCATATCGATATTGATACCAACATCAATACCACCAAGATTATTCCTACCTCACGCATGGTGAGCAGCCTGATGAATATGCCTGTTCAGCCTAACAAGGCTATCGTGGGTCGCAATGCATTTGCTCATTCTTCCGGTATCCATCAGGATGGTGTCTTGAAGAATGTTCAGACTTACGAAATCATTGATCCTAAGGAAGTGGGATTGGATGACAATGCTATCGTTCTGACAGCCCGTTCTGGTCGTGCTGCATTGAAGTACCGTCTCCATGTCAATGGTGTAGAGATTAATGATGAGGAGAAGCTCGACAAGATTTACAAGAAGTTCCTCCAACTGGCTGATAAGAAGAAGGAAGTTACCGATGAGGATGTTTTGATGCTTGCCGGTGCTGATTCTGCTGATAAGCATGGTGTTCAGCTCGACTGGTTGCAGGTTACTACAGGTAAGGGCGTGAAGAGCGTGGCAAGTATCGGTCTTGATATTGCAGGTCAGAAGTTTGAGGCTGCATCATCTGGTAACGGTCCGGTAGATGCTGCTATCAATGCACTCAAGAAGATCATTACCAAGGAGATGAACCTCAAGGAGTTCACCATCCAGGCTATCGACAAGGGCTCTGATGATGTGGGCAAGGTTCACATGCAGGTGGAATACGATGGTCATGTATATTATGGCTTCGGTGCAGATACCGACATCGTTACGGCTTCTGTTGAGGCTTACATTGATTGTATTAACAAGTTTAAGATTAGATAAACATATATATAACAAGAGATATTATGAATACATTATTCGACAAGATTTGGGACAAGCACGTTGTCCAGATTGTTCCGGACGGTCCTACACAGCTTTACATCGACCGTCTCTACTGTCACGAAGTAACATCACCTCAGGCATTCGCTGGTATGCGAGCACGCGGACTCAAGATGTTCCGTCCAGACCAGATTTTCTGTATGCCTGACCATAATACTCCAACCCACGATCAGGACAAACCTATCGAGGATCCTATCTCAAAGAAACAGGTAGATACCTTGGCAAAGAACACCGCTGATTTCGGTGTAACCCACTTTGCCATGAACACCAAGGACAATGGTATCATCCACGTGGTTGGTCCCGAGAAGGGTCTTTCTCTTCCTGGTATGACCATCGTTTGTGGTGATTCTCATACTTCTACCCATGGTGCTATGGGTGCCGTAGCCTTCGGTATCGGTACTTCTGAGGTTGAGATGGTGATGGCTTCACAGTGTATTCTCCAGAGCAAGCCAAAGTCTATGCGTATCAGCATCAACGGCAAGCTCAGCAAGGGCGTTACTGCCAAGGACGTTGCTCTCTATCTGATGAGCCAGCTCACTACATCCGGTGCTACCGGTTACTTCGTTGAGTACAGTGGCGATGTAGTGAAGGATATGTCTATGGAAGGTCGTCTTACCCTCTGTAACCTCTCTATCGAGATGGGTGCCCGTGGTGGTTTTGTAGCTCCTGATGAGACAACATTCGAGTACATCAAGGGTCGTGAATATGCACCTAAGGGTGAAGAGTGGGACAAGGCTGTGGCTTACTGGAAGACTTTGAAGAGTGGCGATGATGCTGTCTTCGACAAAGAGTTGACTTTCGAGGCAAAGGATATCGAACCACGTATCACCTATGGTACCAACCCAGGTATGGGTATCGGCATTACCGAGAATATCCCAACTCTCGATGAGATTCCTGAGGAAGAGCAGGCTGGTTTCAAGAAGAGCCTCAACTACATGGGCTTCCAGCCAGGCGAGAAACTCGAGGGTCATCCTATCGATTATGTATTCTTGGGCGCATGTACCAATGGTCGTATTGAAGACTTCCGTGCTTTCGCTTCTCTTGTTAAAGGAAAGAAGAAGGCAGATGGCGTAACTGCTTGGCTTGTACCAGGTTCATGGTTGGTTGATAAACAAATACGTGAAGAGGGAATTGATAAGATTGTTGAGGCTGCCGGCTTCGAAATCCGTCAGCCTGGATGCTCTGCCTGCCTGGCAATGAACGATGATAAGATTCCTGCAGGCAAGTACTCTGTAAGTACATCCAACCGTAACTTCGAGGGTCGTCAGGGACCAGGTTCCCGCACCATCCTTGCCAGTCCATACGTAGCAGCTGCTGCCGCTATTACAGGTAAGATTACCGACCCAAGAGAGTTTATGTAATGTTAAGTGTTCAATGTTAAATGTTAAATTGAAATGAAACAGAAATTCAATGTAATTACATCAAGCTGCATTCCTCTTCCTTTGGAGAATGTAGATACAGACCAGATCATCCCAGCCCGTTTCCTCAAGGCCATCGATAAAGAGGGCATGGGCGACAACCTCTTCCGCGACTGGCGTTACAATGCCGACGGAACTCCAAAGCCTGACTTCGTGATGAACGACCCATCTTACAGTGGCGTCATCCTCGTAGCTGGCAAGAACTTCGGTTCAGGTTCTTCCCGTGAGCACGCTGCCTGGGCTATCGCAGGTGCAGGCTTCCGTGTTGTCATCAGCTCTTTCTTTGCTGATATCCACAAGAACAACGAGTTGAACAACCTCGTATTGCCAGTAGTAGTAAGCGAGGAATTCCTGAAGGAACTCTTCGAGAGCATCGACAAGGATCACAAGACAGAGGTGAAGGTAGATCTTCCTAACCAGACCGTGACCAATCTTGCTACTGGCAAGAGCGAGCACTTCGAAATCAACGGCTACAAGAAACACTGTTTGGAGAATGGTTTGGACGATGTAGACTTCCTCGTTCAGAACCGCGACAAGGTTGAGGCTTGGGAAGCTAAAAACAAGTAATTATGAACGTTAACGCAAAGAGAGATAATTCCCGTATCAAGGAGATTGAGATCATGGACTGCACGCTGCGCGACGGCGAGCAGACCAATGGTGTCAGTTTCCTTCCTCACGAGAAGTTGATGATAGCAAGAATGCTGTTGCACGACATCAATGTTGATCGCATTGAGGTGGCTTCAGCGCGTGTGTCAGAAGGCGAAAAGGATGCTGTCGCTCGCATTTGCCGTTATGCCAAGACCATTGGTAAGCTGGATTCCGTTGAGGTATTGGGATTCGTGGATAACAACAAGAGTGTGGATTGGATTGCTGAATGCGGCGGTCATGTCATCAACCTCTTGGCTAAGGGTAGCTACAAGCACTGCACCCAGCAACTCAAGATGTCGCCTGAGGAGCATCTCGCTCATATCAAGCAGACCATCGACTATGCTTTGAGCAAGGGATTCACCGTGAATCTCTACTTGGAGGACTGGTCGAGCGGTATGCGTGACAGTCGTGACTATCTCTTCATGATGATGGATGAGTTGGTAAAACTGCCTATCAAGCGCTTCCTTCTTCCTGATACGTTGGGTATTCTGAACCCATTGCAGTGTGTGGAGTACATGCGCCAGATGGTTCGCCGTTATCCGAACTCTCACTTCGACTTCCATGCCCATAACGACTACGATTTGGCTGTGAGCAATTCGCTGGCAGCCGTGTTGAGCGGTGCCAAGGGTCTCCATGTCACCGTGAATGGTTTGGGCGAGCGCTGCGGCAATGCGCCATTGGCGAGCGTACAGGTGATTCTGAAGGATATGTTCGGGGCAAAGACCAATATCAAGGAAGACCGCCTGAACGATATTTCCCGATTGGTTGAAGGATACAGCGGCATCGCCGTGGCTCCGAATACACCGGTGGTTGGAGACAATGTCTTCACCCAGGTGGCTGGCGTACATGCCGATGGTGACAACAAGGACAAGCTTTATTGCAACGACCTGGTACCTGAACGTTTCGGCCGACATCGTGAGTATGCGTTAGGTAAGAACTCTGGCAAGGCGAATATCGTGCAGAACCTCAATGAACTGGGATTGGAACTTACGCCTGAGCAGACCAAGGCTGTGACCAAGCGAATCACCGAACTCGGCGACCGCAAGGAGTTGGTAACCCAGGACGACCTGCCATACATCGTGAGCGATGTATTGAAGCATGGAGCTCCAGAGGATAAGGTGAAACTGGTAAGTTACATGGTATCAACCTCATACGGTTTGAAGCCTATCGCCAGCGTGAAGGTAGAAATAGAGGGTAAGGAGTATGAAGACCGTAGCTCTGGTGATGGTCAGTATGATGCTTTCGTGAAAGCCCTCCGCAATATCTACAAGGTGAAGCTCGGCAAAACCTTCCCTAAGCTCGACAACTATCAGGTAACCATCCCACCTGGTGGTCGTACCGATGCCCTCGTTCAGACCGTCATTACCTGGCGTGAAGGAGAACGTATCTGGCGCACTCGAGGCTTGGATGCTGACCAGACAGAAGCAGCTATCAAGGCAACGCTGAAAATGATTAATATGTACGAGGCAGATAAGAGCGACGAACAGGCTGTTTCGCCTCGAAATCTTGATATGGAATAATATCTCCGAAGATTACGAAATTATCTCCGAAGATTATGAAAATATCTCCGAAGGTTATGAAAATATCTCCGAAGGTTACGGAAATATCTCCGAAGGTTTCTATTCAGCAGCACGCCCTGAAGGGGCAGAAGCTCCTAGCCCAGGGTAACACCCTGGGTATAAGATAGCATTTAGCAATGCGCCCTGTAAGGGCAAAAGCTTTAATCATTCAAAAAATAAACAATTAAAAAATCAAATAAGATGAAATTAAACATTGCAGTTCTCGCCGGTGATGGTATCGGACCAGAGATTATGAAGCAGGGCGTAGCAGTTATGCAGGCCATTGCAGAGAAGTTCAACCACGAGTTTACTTACAACGAGGCTATCTGCGGCGCTCACGCTATCGATGAGGTAGGTGACCCATTCCCAGAGGAGACCTTCAAGACTTGTATGGATGCTGATGCTGTACTCTTCGCAGCCGTTGGTGACCCACGTTTCGACAACAACCCTACAGCCAAGGTTCGTCCTGAGCAGGGCTTGCTCGCTATGCGTAAGAAGTTGGGTCTCTTCGCCAATGTTCGCCCAGTAGCCACATTCGATTGCCTGCTCCACAAGTCACCATTGAAGGATGAACTCCTGAAGGGTGCTGACTTCGTAGTTATCCGCGAGTTGACTGGTGGTATGTACTTCGGTGAGAAGTATCAGGATAACGATAAGGCATACGATACAGATATCTATACCCGTCCTGAGATTGAGCGCATCCTGAAGGTAGCTTTCGAGTTTGCCATGAAGCGCAACAAGCACTTGACAGTAGTAGATAAGGCAAACGTATTGGCATCTTCTCGTCTCTGGCGTCAGATTGCCAAGGAGATGGAGCCACAGTATCCTGAGGTAAACACCGATTATATGTTCATCGACAACGCTTCTATGCGCGTATTGACTGAGCCTACATTCTTCGATGTTATCGTTACAGAGAATACCTTCGGTGATATCCTGACCGATGAGACTTCTTGCATTACCGGTTCTATGGGCTTGCAGCCATCCAGCTCTCTCGGTGAGCACACACCATTGTTCGAGCCTGTTCATGGTTCATGGCCACAGGCAGCTGGCAAGAACCTGGCTAACCCAGTAGCTCAGATTCTTTCTGCAGCTATGTTGTTGGAGCACTTCGGTTTGAACGAAGAGGGTGCCTTGATCCGCAAGGCAGTAGATGCTTCTCTCGATGCCAATGTCCGCACACCTGAAATTCAGGTAGAGGGTGGTGCTCACTATGGCACAACTGAGGTTGGCGCATGGATCGTTAACTGGATTAAGAATGCTTAATCTGTAAATGGATTTTTCGGCGCTTGATGATAAAAGAGGGTGTGTCATAAGTTTAAACAATGGCAGCCGAAGACGGGCTAAGAGCTTCTGCCCTTTCAGGGCGTATGGGAAGTGGCTTATGACACACCTTCTTTTCTTGTTGATTGTCCTGTCTTTCTGAAATTTAGTTCTTTTTGTAAACTCAAATAAGTTTTATAGTTTTTTATTTGGCAGTTTGCAAAAGTCTTCTTAACTTTGCACCATGAAAAGTTTTTATACATTATTATTGGCATCGATGGTTTCTTTGTCTGTATCTGCGCAGAACGTAGATGCCGACAAGGCACGTGCTGCTCAGAATAAAGCCTTGCGCGATTCACTCTCCAAGGCTACAGAAGTGCTTGCATATCATCCCGACAGCATCGATCTGCGACTGAAAAAGGCTGCTTGGAATATCCAGTTGGAGCAGTGGCAATATGCCAAGGATGATCTTGATAAGGTACTCTTTCTGAACAATACCAGTATTGCCGGTTTGTTCTATCGTGCCTTTGTCAATGAGAAGTTGCTCCGTTATAACTTTGCACGTCTCGATTATCAGAATCTTCTGGTACTTGTTCCTGGCAATTTTCAGGCGCAACTCGGTCTGGCTTTGCTCAATGAGAAAGATAAGCATTATACCGAGGCATACGACGGCATCAATAGCCTGATAGAGCAATACCCTGACAGTGCGATGGCTTATGCTGCAAGAGGTGGCATGGAGAAGGAGAGGGGTATGCTTGAACTGGCAGAGTTTGATTACGCCAAGGCGATGGAGTTGGATGCCGGTAATGAGGATTTTGCTTTCAATCATGTAGACATCCTGATTCTGCTTGGAAGAAAGGACGAAGCCTATCGTGATTTGAAGAAACTGCTCGATGCCGGTTGTCAGCCAGGCAGATTGCAAGGTTTCTATGCAAGGTTGAAAAAGAAGAAAAAGTAGTATTTAAGAGTTATAAGAAAAGAGTTTTTAAAGATAAATAAGACAAGAATGCATAAAATTATTCCCTATATCCTGGCTGCCTGTAGTCTCTGTATGGTGGCATCCTGCGATACCGTCTTCGATGTTCATCCGTATGATGTGCAAATCGACGGCGATAGAAATCTGAATGTTACCAATATTCAGAAGATTGAGGCTGCAGTAAAGTTGAAAGATACAATCCGTTTTGCTATGATCAGCGATTCGCACCAGTGGTTGGATGATTTGAAGAGTGAGGTTAATGATATCAATCGCCGCAGTGATTCCCTCGATTTCGTGATTCATTGTGGAGACCTTACCGACTTTGGTGCTACCCGTGAGTTTCAGTGGACCCGTGACCATCTTCAGAAGTTGAAGATACCTTTCGTGGCTCTGCTGGGTAATCATGACTGTTTGGGAACAGGTAACCAGTCTTATCAGAAAATCTTTGGTAATCCCGATTTCAGTTTCATCGCCGGTAAGGTAAAGTTTGTCTGCCTCAATACCAATGCCATAGAGTTCGACTATTCCCGCCCTGTACCTAATTTCGATTTCATGGAAGAGCAGGTTAAGGCAGATGCTGATGACTTTTCGCGTACCGTTGTCTGCATGCATGCAGGACCTTATTCAGAACAGTTTAATAATAATGTGGCTAAGGTCTTCAATTTTTATACGCATCAGTTCCCTGGTTTGATGTGCTGTCTTTACGGTCATGGTCATCATACCGAGCAAAATGACATTTATGGCGATGGCATCATCTATTATCAGGTGGCTAATGCCGCTAAGCATCAGTACTATATATTCACCATTACTCCAAAAGGTTATCGTTATGAAATTATTGAGTTTTAAGCATATATTCATTCTGGGAGCTTTGCTTGCTGCAGGTTCTGTACAGGCTCATGCTGCCGATGAGGTTACCGGGAAAAGTGAGGAGTTAGAACTGACGGATAGTATCGTTCATGATACGCTGGTGTTGGCGGATGGCAAACTGACCCGATATGACCGCCGCATTATGCGCTACCGTAAGCATTGGAATTTGCTGATACCTACTAGTGGTATCATTCAGACCTGTGGCAATATGGGTATCATTTCGCTGGGTATCGGATGGGAATATGGTAAGCGCCGCCAGTGGGAAACGCAGCTCTTGTTTGGCTACATCCCGAAGTTCAGTTCTGACGATGAGAAGTTAACCATGACGCTCAAGGAGAATTTCATTCCTTGGCGTCGCAATATCGGTAAGGGCTGGTGGTTTGAACCGCTGGAGTGCAGCCTGTATTTCAATACGGTGTTCGGACATGATTTCTGGACTAAGCAGCCTACCAAGTATGAAAGCGGCTACTATCCGTTCTCTACCAGAGTCCGTCCTAATATCGCCTTGGGTGAACGTTTTAAGTATGATATTCCGCACAATAAACGTAAGCGTATCAAGAGTATCACGTTTTTCTATGAGTTGGGTACAACGGATATCTATTTTATGCGTTTCTACCGTAACGGCAATGCCGGTTTCTGGGATGTCTTCGGCCTCTCTATCGGTGCCAAAGTGCAGTACCTTTAAGCCAAGAACTGGTTGATGAGTTTGCTTACTCTGATGATATCTTCATCGTTGAGCGATGAGTTGCAAGGCAGACTCAGTTCTTCGTCAGCTATTCTCTTAGCTACCGGAAATTCCAGATGATTCATTTCCGGATAGCATGGCTGCAGATAGGGTGGGCGGAAGTAATGAATCTTTGTGCCGACCCCATTCTCAGCCAGGAAAGCTTTCAGTTGGTCTCGCTTCGGGGTAAGGAAAGGGAAGACGTGGAAAACATTTTCATGAGCAGGAGAGATGAGTTTCGCAGCGATGCATCTGTCCTTGATGCTGTCATCCAGATGCTCTAGATATAGCTGTACCTGTCTGTATCTCGCTTTCTGTTCGTTTTCAGGATATTGCAGTTTCACATTCAGTACCGCAGCCTGAATCTCATCCATGCGCGAGTTGACGCCCTGGTATCTGAAGATGCCGTCTTCTATCTTTCCATATTCGTGTAGTGACATGATGGCTTCCGCCAATTCCCTGTTATTGGTAGTTACAGCTCCCGCATCTCCCAATGCTCCCAGATTCTTGCTAGGATAAAAACTGTGGGCGGCAGCATC
Organism: Segatella copri; assembly: GCF_024330485.1. Taxonomy (GTDB): domain Bacteria; phylum Bacteroidota; class Bacteroidia; order Bacteroidales; family Bacteroidaceae; genus Prevotella; species Prevotella copri_L. Next base: position 513,775 of record NZ_JANDWX010000001.1, read on the forward strand.
CGAAAGATTTCCGGTATATCTTCTTTTCGATGGTTTTTCTGAAGAATCAGATAGAGTAGTGGAGCATCCGAATCCCTGTGCATTGTCTTCAAAAAGCAAAAGATGATGCTTCTTGCAGATTTCAGCAATCTTCGGAGTCCATGCCAGTTTGCCATAGAGATGAACAATCATGATGGCTTTGGTCTTCGGTGTGATTCGGGCTTCTATCAGCCGGTCATCTATCTGTAATGTATCGATATTGGCATCCACCAATACAGGTGTCAGTCCTACGCTGCTGATGGCAAGTACGGTAGCGAAATAAGTGTTGGCAGGCACAATCACTTCATCACCTTTCTGCAACTTTCCGATAGCCAGTTCGCCCATCAGCATCAGTTTGAGCGCATCCGTCCCATTAGCGCAGCTGATGCAGTATTCTGTACCGATAAACTGTGCATACGATTTCTCAAACTTCTTTACGGCTTCGCCTTGCAGATACCATCCGCTGTTGACCACCTTGTTGATAGCATCCTTTATCTCCTTCTCGTATGGCTCATTGATGGCCTTCAGGTCGAGATAAGGAATCTTCTTTATTTCTGTTTCCATTGTTTCTTCTGTGATGATTTATACAAGTGATAAGACTTGTTTCTATAAATAAAAACGGATGTTTTGCGGTATTTATTATATGGGGAGCTATAAAAAAGACAAGAGCAGCTATCTTCTCAGACAACTGCTCTACATTCAATAGGTATTAGTTTTCTTTAAGGTAAAAAGATTGTATTCAGGATAACGTTTGCAAAGGTACTAAAAAAAAATGAAACAAAAAAATAAAATGGCAACAAAATTGCCATCAACTTAAAAAAAAGTTTTAAAACCCTTTGCGGAGTCTTTTCTATTTGTACGAGAAAACAGATTTTTATATAAATAATGCCAAATAAAAAGCTGTGAAATGGAAAAACTGTCACGAAACCGTCTTTTTCCCTTTCACAGCGTTCGATGTCTAAAATATTTTGCCAAACAGGTTGTTCATCGTAGTTTTGATTCGATATGCGCTCTATAAAAATAGTTACCATCAATATATAGTCAATATGCTATGTTGGGTATGATTCTTCCCAACAGTTAGATAAGGTGTCTTCCAACTCCAAATTCTTCTGCAACTTGCTAGTATCGGATATATTTTTTAGCTTTTATCGTTTAAAAGATTCTAAAAAACAGTAATTATCGTTTACGAGTTCCCACTAGTGGGAACTCTCATTTATTTTATTTTTTGTATCTTTGCACCGTGTGACACAGATTAGAACCTTATTACCTACTTTGGAGGCGTCGCGACAAAAACAGTAATGTACGGATCTCTACTTCCGAAAGCCAACGGAGGCGGAGACAGGAGAGATTATGCCCATAGCAAGAGAGCTATACAGCGCATTCTTTGCTCAGTGTTTACGGTGACAGGGTGACACGATGACACTAGTTTTTCAACATTTCGCCTCGCACGCGGGCAGGCAGGAAAAATCAGGCCGAAAGTTCCTGCCTGCCCGCGCGAGAGTAAATCTTCAGAAATCACTGTCACCAGTGTCACCCTGTCACCCAGAAGTCGGTTACTTACGATGCGAAAGTCAGTTACTTACGATACGAAAGTCAGTTACTTGCGATGCGAAAGTTAGTTACTTACGCCCCGTAATCCACTGGCTTACGACGCGAATTACAAGTGTTAACTCCTTTAAGATCAAACAAGCTATGGAGATAGAAGTTACATCAGGAGCAAACAGAGTCAGATCTGTTACCTTCATTTTTATGTTAATTCTTTAAAAAATCAATAAATAATCATCTATTTATTTGCATATATAAAAGAATTACCATATCTTTGCAATCGGATAAAGGCTTCTTTATTCAGGATTGGGGTGTCCCCGGTCGGGAAAGGGTTACTTCACAGTGACTCTTTTTTTGTATTATTTTCCTTGTTCTTTTGGGAAAATCTTCATACCATATACCTTTCCGTTTAATTGGAAGATATTCTTTTTCAGTACATCAAAAGCAAGATTCACTCCATTAGGATTCAAAACATGTCGAGTTACCGGATAAGCTATCAAGTCAGCAATCTGAAGTCCAATTATATTTTCAGATTTCCATCTCATGTCGAACTTTTTAAAAACTTTTTTCATTCGATGACTATCCACCCAATATGTTCCTCTGTCTAACAGCTGATTATAATAATTAAGAAGGGATGCATCTTCCTTTTTGCCACGTTTTTCGATAATGGTACAAAGTTCTATGTCAGTCAAACCAAGAGAGTCTAAATAAAACACGACTCTTTCCATTATATACGATAAAGACAACCCATATACATCATTCAGTTTACCATACTGCCTGATATATGGTTCTTTTAATATCGAGCAGCAAACTACGACATATCCATTATCTCCAAGTATATCATTAACACCCTGGAAGAATCGTTTTTTGACATCAAGGTCAAACAAAACCTCGAATCCATTTTGACACTTTCTTATATCCCGACTATGAAAAATAATATTTATATTGTTCCAGATTTCCTTTTTAAGGACATTGATTCGTTCTGTCAACACTTTGTCCTGTTCCTCGGAGACAACAATACCACAAAGTGTAAATATAGGGAATTGTGGGTCAAAACTTGCTAAGTTTTGATCTCCGCATTCATCAAGATACAATATAAATTTATTCGCCATAATTTTTGCCTATTTAAAATGCAAAAATACAACTTTCTTTTCTATTTACAAAGTTTGCTGAGATAAAATAACTTAAAAGATCGCTATGAACAAGTATTCACCCCTTTATTGCATCAGTAGCTCATCATTAGAATATTTTGCCAAACAGGATGTTCATCATAGTTTTGAATAGAATCTTGGCATCAAACCACCAGGATCTGTGCTCCAGGTAGAAGAGGTCAAGACTTAGTCTTCTCAACATCTTCGGCATCGTATCCGTATATCCGTTATACAGGGTGGCATAAGAAGTCACTCCTGGACGAATCTGGTAAAGAAAACGATACCGAGGATCATGTACCATAATCTGGTCGATATAAAATTTGCGTTCAGGGCGAGGACCTACAAATGCCATGTCTCCTTTAAAAACGTTCCAAAGTTGAGGAAGTTCATCGAGGTGATGCATTCTTAAAAAACGTCCAACTTTAGTGAGCCTTGGATCACCTTTTATCTCAAGAAGATCAGGACCATCTTTTTCTGCATCAATCTTCATGGAACGAAATTTATAGATAAAGAATGGCTTGCCATGTAGACCTATGCGCTCTTGACGGTAGATTACAGGTAGCCCATCCTCTAATCGGATAGCAATAGCACACGCTATGGCTAAAGGAGAGAAGAATATCAGACAACATGCAGCGATGACGAAATCGACGGAGCGCTTTATAATTTGCTCCGTCTTATTCATGTTGTCTTTATATTGTTTATTTTCCATCAGTTTTTTTATTTATTACAAACGTGAAAGTGCTTATTTGTCGAGCTTCTCGTAAATCGAATTATTGCTTTTGTACTCTGGAACGATTTCCTTCATTATCTTTACTGTGAGCATTTCATCGTATAACTTGCTTTTTTCTATCAAGTTATCGATTTGCTTAGATACTTCAGTATAATCGTATTCACGTACTTCAGCGATTCTTATTTTGTCATGGAACGACGGCTTGGTTGATTCCTTCTCATTAAGCACTTCCTCGTAAAGCTTTTCGCCTGCTCTCAGTCCAGTGTATTTGATTTCAACGTTCTTTGCTCCACTGAGGTTGATCATTCTCTGTGCCATGTCGGCAATGTTGACAGGTTTGCCCATGTCGAAAACAAATATTTCCCCGCCGTTACCTTTTGTTCCTGCTTCCAGAACTAGTTTGCAAGCCTCTGGAATGAGCATGAAGTAGCGGATGATACGTGGGTCTGTAACAGTGACAGGACCACCAGCTTTAATTTGTTTCTTAAATAAAGGTATAACAGAACCATTGGAGCCCAATACGTTACCAAAGCGGGTTGTAACAAACTGGGTTTCTCCTTTGACGATACCTTCTTTCACAGCTTTGTTGAGGCTCTGTACATATATTTCACAGATACGTTTTGAGCATCCCATCACATTGGTAGGATTCACAGCCTTATCAGTTGATATCATAACAAATTTCTTCACGCCATACTTTATAGCTAAATCAGCCAGTATTTTGGTGCCATATACATTATTTTGAATGCTTTCACATGGATTGTTCTCCATCATAGGAACATGTTTATATGCAGCAGCATGGAAAACATAGTCAGGCAAGTATGTCTTGAAGATATGTTCCATTCTCGACTTGCTACAGATGGTGGTAACGATGGTTTCAGCTTTTATCTCAGGGAATTGCTTCGCCATCATCAATCGTATATCGTGCTGCGGAGTCTCTGCACTATCTATCAGAATCAATTCTGCAGGACTGTACTTAGCGATTTGTCTTACCATTTCGCTTCCGATGCTTCCTGCTGAACCTGTAATCAATATGCGTTTACCATGAAGCATGGCACCTACACTTTCCATATCGATGCTGATTTCATCACGAGGTAAAAGATCCTCGATGCTAACTTCCTTGAGCTGTTGCTGTTCATTTCTGTTCCACTCCTGTGTGGTAGGCATATAGATATGTATGCCTTCTGCAAGTAATGCATCCTGGAAGTCTTTATTTGCGCGAAAAACGTTGATGGCACCAGGAGAAATTAATAGGGTAGAGATATTGTTATTTCTCATTTTCCTGATGGTATTCAGGTCTGGAGCATACACTTTGGTTCCCATCAGGTGATGGTGCTTTATTTTTGTATCATCAGAGATAAAGCCTATGAGTTTAAATTTCATGGGTTTACTGTTCTTGATTTGCTTGGCGAGACCGATACCACCTTCTTTCACGCCGTAGATAAATGCATGTTTAATGTTGTAATCTGAGAGAGAGACATCAAAGATAGTCTTAGCAATCACTCTGATAGCCCACAAGACTAAAGTGGAAATGAGAGCTCCAAGTACGATATTGCGGTATTCAATTTCTACCCCTGGGAAGAAATGAGTACTAAGCAACATGTTTTTCGTTATGGCAGACAGTACCGCACCAAAAGTAACAGCATAGAATACTCTTTGCAAATCAATAAACGATGAGTATCTGAGGATACCGTCGTATGTGTGGAATATCCTAAAACCAATGGCATGGAACAACGTGAATATAGCAAAGAACATAGAAAGTTGTCCTAATATGCCCAACGCTTTTACTCCACTGTTAATCTGTTGATATATAAACAGGTAAGAAATAAATATCACAGCACAATCTATCCAGAAAATACACCAGTATGGTAGTGATTTTCTGGAGAAATACCAATCTGTAAATTTCCTGAAATTCTTCATAGTTTTCTATCTTACTATTTCTTTAAATGTGGTAAATATAATCTTGAAATATTCTCCAAGTGTCTGATTTTGTATATATACCATATTAAGTTTAATTTTGTTGGGCATAATCAAATTTACATAAGCTTCATCAGGTGTTTTTGATTCTCCCAAAATTTTATTCTCATCCACGTATTTTATGGACGCCCAATCTGTAATGCCTGGTCTTACATGTAGAACCTGTTTTTGTTCTTCTGTATAGAGGTCTGTATATTTTTTTACCTCTGGTCTTGGGCCAACTAAACTCATGTCTCCGATAAACACGTTCCAAAGTTGAGGAAGTTCGTCCAATTTATATTTTCGAAGGATAAATCCGGTTTTGGTTATACGGTTGTCCTTTTCTCCTATAGTGATTAGCCCCTTTTTATCAGAACCAATTCTCATAGATCTGAATTTATAGAGTTTGAATGGCTTGCCGTTTTTGCCAATTCTCTCTTGTGAGTAAAATCCTCCTCCCTTGCTCTCTATCCTAATGAGAAGATAGAGAACAATAAAGAGAGGTGACAATATTACTAATCCCATAATTGAGAATATTAAATCGAAGAATCGAATCATAATTATGATCATCCTATATTTATTATTTACTTTGTTTTTTTCATAATAGTGTCGTATGCCTTGATGACAGTTTCTGCTACAAATATAACTTCCTCTTCGGAGAGTTGAGGATATACTGGCAATGAAATCTCGTGGGCAAAATTCTTATATGCTTGTGGATAGTTCTTGATGTCATATCCCATACCTTTGAAAAGTGTGAGCATTGGCATTGGTATAAAGTGAACATTGACAGCTACTTCATTTTTTGAGATCTCTTGAATGATGGCATCTCGTTGTCCTTCTGTGATACCTTTAATCCGCAAGGCATATACATGGTACGAACTCTCCTTTATGTCAGATGTTGCAGGAGGCGTTATTGCCCAATCTGAATTAGCAAAAGCCTTGGCATAAGTATTGAATACTCTTTTTCTTTCTTTGAGTAGATTCTCGTATTGACGTATTTGAGCCAAACCAATAGCAGCATTAACATCTGCCATATTGATCTTCATGCCTTGTCCAACAATATCATATCTCCAACCGCCAGCTTTTGTTTTCGTGAAAGCATCTTTCGTTTGGCAGTTGAGAGTTCTCAGGCGAAGTTCTTTGTAAAGTTCTTCGTTGTTGAATGGTTCTGGCAAGTTAAGGCAGATAGCTCCACCTTCTGCTGTTGTTACATTCTTTACTGCATGCAAAGAGAAAATAGCAACATCTGTTTCTGAACCTGTGCGCTTATTGCCATAATGTGCACCTATAGAGTGGGCGGAATCACTCAAGACGAGAATTCTGCCTAATTTCTCTTGTACTTCAGAAGTAGCATGGAATAAAGTTTTTATCTTTTCTGATGTTACCAATTCCATAATTGCATCATAATCACAAGGAAAACCTGCAATGTCAACAGGAATAATAGCCTTGGTTTTTTCAGTAATGGCATTTTTTATTCCTTCAACGGAAATGTTGAAATCTTCTGTAGAGTCAACCATAATCGGTTTACCTCCAGCCCATAATACGGCCATGGCTGTAGCAGAATAGGTATATGCAGGAACAATGACTTCATCTCCTGGTTGCAGTCCCAGCCATCGGAGCATGAGGATGGCACCTGAGGTCCACGAATTTATGCATAGTACATTTTTTACACCTGAAATCTTACCTATTTCTTCTTCTAATGCTTTTACTTTTGGACCAGTCGTAATCCATCCCGATTTGAGTGAATCAACAACTTCGTTTATTACGTTGGCATCAATGTATGGAGGTGAAAATGGAATTTTCATATTTTATAAAATTTGATGTTTGTGTTTGCTTTATATTTTATTATTTAAACGCATTCTGAAGTTGCTTTATTGTGTTAGTAACTTAAAATGTTTACTATTTTATTAAAAACCGCTATCTGTTATGAATTTTTCTTCCTTTTGCGAGTCCGAATATTGTTCCTATTCCGTAAGAAACGTGTACACAGAAAAAAAGTATGAATAACGGCAACGTGCATTTAATGTTTCTTGTAGTTCCTGTTATTGCAGCAACAATAGCTGCAATAAAATATACAGCAAGTCCTCCTTCCAAAAGATAACAGAATGGGTTCCATAAAAGGGAGAGGATTATGCCTATAAATATACAAACAACAAAGAGTAATGGGATAAGATGTCTTATTCCTATAGCTTCTTTGTCGATATAATACAAGTAACCGATAGATTCACCGTTCGCATACATTTGTTTGCATGATGCTTTTAATGTAGGGCGAGCATAATAACTACTTATGATATCAGGATTGAAATAAACTTGATATCCTGCTTTTCTTATGCGAGAATTGTATTCATTATCTTCACCTCTTGGTAAGTCTTCTCTCATGCCGCCTATTTCCTCTATGATTCTCCTCGGAAATGCTCCGAAAGGTACAGAGTCTGTGTTGTGAGCTTCGTTACTTACTCGGAAAGCTGCACCACCAATGCCAAAACGTGAATGATTCAGAATGGCGTTGGTTTGAGCCCATACGGATTGGTTGAATGGTAAAATGTTACATCTGCCACCAACATTGCCGCGTTTCTTATCATCCTTTAGATTTTTTATACAAAGGGAGATATATTCTGAATTATATTCAGCATGAGCATCTAATCTTATTATGTATGGTGCAGTAGAATTTTTGATTCCTATATTGAATGCTACTGATTGAATTTTTTTCTTGTTTTCTATGAATCGTATATTCTGATGTGATTTTTGATATTCGGCAACAATATCTTTTGTATTATCGTTACTACCTCCATCTATTATCATTACATCCATTTTTTCAAATTCATATGTTTGCTTAATAATTGAATTCAAACAACGAGAAATGAAACGTTCCTCGTTGAGAGTAGGTATGACTATTGCAACTTCGTAATTCATTCTAAATATGTTTTTAATTTTTGAAAATCAATATCCCATGTAGTTTCTTCCTTTTGGAGTCAAATTCATTTGTATGTACCGTTCTTGATAATAGGCCTTAGTAGGGATGATTATCTTTTTGATGAGTATACTGATTGAAATGAAACTACTTTGTAAATGATTTTAGATATTACTATTCAGTTTCTCTATTATCAAAATAACGTTGATTGTTTAAAAATATTGTATTACTCAATAGAAACTTTGGCAAAAAAAACGAAGTTTGCTAAAAAAAAAACGCAAGTCTATTTTCCTTATATTAATCTGTATAGTAAAAGCGTTGATGGTTTAAATAGATCATGAAGGAATTCCATGCCTTCTCGTAACGTTCTTCTGCGATTGTCATAACTTTGAATTTTAAAATTAAGGTGCAATGGCACGAACATTTGAAAGCAGACGCAAGGTATAAACGCGGAGCCGTTTACTATCAGGATCTTTTTAGAAACGGATCTCGTAAAAACCCTTCACCCCTCACCTTTCCGTCTGAATCCCCTGTGCTTATCGGGGATTTAGAGGGGAAAAATGAAGGGCGAAGAGGTTTATGCGTATTCTATTTAAAAGAAGCACTTTATTAAGGTCTAATAAAGCGCTTCGTTAGGTCATGCTGATTTTCATATAATTTAGAAGCGCTACAGAATATTTCTGTATCAATTCCAAACCTATAGAGGTGTGCCGTTTGTCCAGAGGATTGTGTTGCAAGATGAAAGGAACATACCTAACAAACTCTCCAATATTTGGCTATTGCGCTACGCGCTACTCAGAAGACATACACCTATCAAACAGTGCATTCGCATAGTTTTTTTATATTAGGTAAAACTGAATAGCAATATTCTTTTGCTCAGAAAGTTACGCCTAATCAATGGCATATCTTTGGAATGGAGTGGACTCTTGCTTATATAGTTATGTATGTTGATGGAAAAATAACAGGAACGTTTCTTAAATCAGATGATTCCGAAGAGATCGAAGGAGGACAATGGACATTTGATCGCCCATATTATATTATCCATAATCAGAGTGTAGGGGATGATAACTGGAATACTCCTATGTTAAATGCAGTATATGAAACAGAAATAGATTGGATAAAAGTTTATCAATAATAATTTCCGCAATATTATAATTTGTTGTTTTTTCTAAGTACCTGAGCAACATTAGGTTGCTCAGGCGACTTCTATTATTGCAAAAGCTCTCTAAAAGCTTTTAATGCAAAAGAATTGGAATAATTGTTTTCGAAAATAGAGCGTGAATATGTATTGTACTTTGGCACTGAATTTTCAGCAAAATAATTAATGGCTTCGATATATTCTTTTGCTGTATTGCAGAGTCTACCACACAACGAGGTGTCAAGTTCATAGCCTTCAAATGTTTCGGTTGTACCTAATATGTTCTTACCGTACATCAGAGCTTCGCATGTTTTTACCTTCATACCACTACCAGAAAATATCGGAAATACCATAAAGTCTGCTTCTTCGAAGAAAGGTGCAAGGTCGGGAACATTAGAGAATACAGGAATGTCTACCAAACAAGGCTGAGATTTTTTCAGCTGGTCCATGTCCTTGCCTATTATCTTGAAATCTATGTCTACATGTGGCAACACATTCTTTACAAACCACAAAAGCCCTTCGGTATTGGCAGGAAAATTACTTCCGATGAAATAACATTTAGGCTTTCTACCGGTAAAACCCTGCTTGTCGAAGTTCTTGCCTACACATTTGTCTTCAAATGTGATAGGAACTATGTTATCAAACGGCTTGCCATAGAGCGACTTCATAATGTTGCTGTCGCGCATACATAAGCCCACAGACTTATCCGAATAGTCAATGCTGTATTTGTCGTTCTTGGCTGCACAGTCAATGACAATTTTCCTTAGTGGGAACTTCTTGCTGACCCTTGCTTCATAGTAAAGACTTTCTACATTATGGAAGAAATTGATGATGATACCTTTGTATCCATGTTTCTTAAGTTTCTTGGATATTATTCCCAAAATACTGGTATTGATGAAGATATAGTCATACTTGTTAGCCATGTTTATAATGGTGCGGATCTTACCTGGCGTCAACCCGTAAAAATAGCCGAAAGGAAAGAGTATTGCTGACTGCAGCATTGAAACAATACAGTTTTTCTTTCTGTTGTCGTTGATGAAAAAACAGTCAACATTTTCTTTGCCAAGGACATTGACAGCCATTTCTACATTGCGTCTGTTGGCTAGGCTTCCTCCGTCAAAGATATTATGGAAGTCTTGAAATGATATGAATAAAACTTTCTTCATATAGCTTTATGGTTTTATATATTACTGAGCCCACTTGAAAAAGTCATTTTATAATAATTTCTTCAAATGTAACCATCTGATAATCAAATGGCGTTTGTAGGATAAAGACCCCAAAACTACTTTTTCAAGTGGGCTCATTTATAGTTTTTATTTGTTCACGAAAACTTTTAAATGCCTTCTTGTTGCTATTTGATCTGCTTGCAACTTTGCAGTTTCTCTTTTATATATAACTTTAGTTCTTCAAGCATGTAAAGGAGTGTTCTGTCATTCTTGCCATACTTGACACGTAGACGTTCTCTATAAATCTGTAAATTGATGCATCGCAGCCGGTTTCTAAGCGTCTTTCGCTCATCGTAATTTTTCTTTTTGTTTTGTATTACTGCCACATCAATAAGCATTTTCTCATATTTTATGTCGGGCATACGCTCTTTTGTAAGGTGTAGGTATTTTAGACTCTTGTCATATTTTATCTTACAATCTTTGAAACGATGCATTAGACGATAATGAATGTCATCTTCCTCACCATAGAGAAACACGCTTTCATCAAATAGTCCGACAGTTTCAAACATGGCTTTGTTTATAAAGAAGCATGATCCTGAGAAATGCATATATCTTGCTATGTAAATATCAAGACGCGTACACAAGGCAGAGAGGATGGTTGAGAGATAGCCGTTCATTCTATAGGTACATGTAAATGAATTGGTGCTTGGTTCTTCAAGAGTGAGCCACTGTTTCATGCCGAGCATGCACATATTCTTGTCCTTAGAAAAGAGGTCTATGGCCTTTCTGAATATTGGACACACAAGCCTTACGTCAGGATTCATGATAAGCACAACTGGTGCGGAGCATCGTCTTATCCCCACGTTGTTGCCTTGACCATACCCACCATTCCTACTATTCTTTATCAGTATAATATCTTCTCCCCACAATGTTTTAAGTTTCTTAAACATTGTATCGCACCCTCTGCTATTGTTGTCCACAACAACCAGCTCTATTTCCGCCAGCGAAATATCGGAATTCTCTATGATAGAAGTTATGCAATCATATATGTCCTTCTCTGAGTTGTAGGTTACAATTATTATTGAGACTTTTTTCATTTGTTTGTTCTTTTAATCATTGTTAATTATTTCACTTATTAGAGTCTGATAGTTTCTTTGCATAAATATCAGTTATGCCTTGTGCGATGGCTTTCCATGAGTATTTGCCCTCAGAATAGTCGTGCTCAATATTTGCCATCATTGCCTCTATTTTTTGTGGATTTTCTATCAATGTATTTATTGCAGAAGCCAAGGTGGCGACATCTTTTGGAGGAACGATAGTTCCATATTGTCCATTCTTAACCATGGAAGGTAGAGCACCTACATTGGTCGCAATTACAGGTTTGTTCAAAGCAAACGCAGACATAATAACACCACTTTGGGTAGCATCGACATAAGGACATACCACAAATAAGGAACTGCGTATCAGTCCAACAAGTTCGGTATCGTCAAGATATCGGTTGAGAAGAACTAGATGACCATTACTATATATAGCATACTGGTTTAAGTCAAAATAAATCTTACCTTTACCCGCGACAACCAACTTTACATCGGGATGTTTCTTGCAAACCTTATCCATTGCTTCGCACAGATATTCAATGCCCTTATGCGAACTAATTCCGCCAAAGAACAAGACATAGTTACTTACATCGGGCTTTTGTGGCTTAATATTTTGCAGGTTTGTATATGCGCTAAGATGCGATAAAACCACACGTTTTGCCCCCATATGGTATGTCTTAATAAAATCTTCTTTCTGTGTCTCGTTCAACAAAATAAAATCGTTAAGTAGCCGGAAACACACATCGCGATGGAGACGATTGAGCCATGTGTCCTCGCTTGAATGAGGCAGAGGGTCATGCATGGTTATAACTATGCGCGTACGCAAGAGATATGTGAAAAACTCTCCATAACGTGGTGGCCAAGTGAGATGTACTATGTTGATCTTCTTATGTAAAATGATACACACCATCCTGAATATAGTAAGGAGGTTACTAATTGACCAGTCGTGCTTGCCGGGAAGGTTTACTATATATGTCTTCGATAAATCTATGTCGTTAGCCAAATAAGCAAGTTCTGGAAAATCGGAAGCAGGATAAACCCCACCTCTTTTATTCAGCGATTCAATCTTTATAAGGGTGAGTCGCTTAGTCGATTCGGATACTTTAAGAAAATAAAACAAATTTATTTTCTTTTGCAATTCGCCAATTAGAGGAATGTCACAATCGGCTAAATGTGGTGTAGAGATATATGCCACTTTCATGTTGTTTTCTTTTTTGATTATTTAAGCGGCCTACAAAGAGCCTCCTATGTGTTTTAAAATTGTTGTCATCATTTCATTATATTTGCAGAGATAATCTTGAGCAAAAGTTGTGCATTTAGCTTTGTCAAACGTTTGTATTTTTTTAAATACATGGTCTGGGCTTGGCGTGCGACGAAACAGTGAATTGCTCGCTATTCGATTATCCAGCAGGCCGGCAACTTTTAATATGTGACGAATTTTGCTTGTTGAAGAGTCGCAAAACAAGCCGTTTGCATGTCTCGTTCCATAATTGTCAAAGCTAAAGAAAGGCACAGCATTGTGAATACACACAACGATAGGATGCATGTTGTTGCCAATGTAACCACAAGAATACTTGAGTAGAGCGTACCAGTCGATAGGGTTAAGCGGGAGGACAATCTCCTTTTCTAGCTCTCCTGCAGAACGGCTTGTCGAGAATGGTAACGATACACACTGTATGCCATTACGTTTTGCTATATTTTGAAGTTTGTTCAACCACGTTTGAGAGACGTTAGATCGCCTTTCGTTTTTGAAACTTATGAGTATATACTTGTCTGAAAGACCATATTTTTTCATCAGTTCCTCTTTAGAAGGCACTAATGTATTTGCGTTCTGATTGAACGCAAATACAGGGTCAGGTGTGACTGGTGGACAACATAATCCTTCGGTAATGAAAGAGAACATCTTTTGTGTGTCCATATCACGCACAGATACATAGCTATATGCCATGATACGCTCTTTCATTTGCTTACGAAGTTTTTTTGAAATGTATTTGTATTTTGAATCTTGGCTTGCCGCTGACATTAATGCAACAGGTACAGGTTTGTCGAGATAGTCGGTCCATATGCCCCAAAATGGGTTTGGAAACACCATGTCAGAAGTCACTGAATTAATGGCTACAATATTGCGACATGGGAAAACGATACGTTCAAACAGCGGATGGTGCTGTGCCACGGCATCACTACCTATTATAACAGTCTCTATGTGTTCTGTGGAAATAATGTTTGCTACATCTTTTATTGTATGACACAAACAGGTCTCTTTCCACAATTTGAGGCGCAGCTTTTTCTGGTTCTCAATTTGTGAAATCGGTGTATTTTGGGTATAATATTCTTCCAAGTCTTTAGCTACCCAATTTATAACCATTGGTTCGTGTCCATGATTCTTCAGAAACATGTATGTGGAAAGAAGCTGTAACATCGCTCCAAAATTACACACTGAGTGGTATGCAAGCAAACCTATTTTCATTTTATCATTTTGTTTAAAGTTTTACTCTATAATAAAATAACGACACAATGTATACTTTATTATTTATATAGCCCTAAATCATAGATTTTTTTATATTCAAAGCCGTTGTTCATGAGTAATACTCCCTTAGTTCCTCCTGTCCGGCCTCCAATGAAACAGCAGCAACGGGTAAGCAGATATATGGCAGCATAATAATCTAAGGCGTCTTTTATGGGATTGCGTTCCTTATCTTTCGCCTTGATTTGAGCGAGTAGTTGGTCTGATTGCATGTCCTTGCTGCTGTACCTACGCTGATCGAGAAATAACAATTTATTGCCAAATTCCGCTTTTAATACATCGAGTATGTCTTTATCTTCTGTTGCTACAAACACATAATTGCATTGTTTCTCCTTCATTACTTCTTTTGCATCCTTTATAATTTCTTTCATTTCAGGTTGAATAGGATGATTCTTTGGCTTTGCCACCACATAGTCGGTGCCACGGCATAAGATGCCAAGTACACGTTCTTTATCTTTAAAAAGTTGTTTCTCTTTGCTTCGAATGTAATCTAACGTCTTATTGTTGGGACGAATAAACGTCTTAAAGATATTACGGAAATGGGTGATTCTCTCTGGGTTGTCATAAAACTCTGTTTGTCCCATGAGATACTTCTTCGCTGGTGCTGGAGTCATGCGGTTGATAATCACATTTTTACTATTCTTTATATCTTCCAATCCATACCCCGCAGGTTGTTTAAAAAATATCTCCCAAACATTTTTGCTCTCATTTTTTAATGAGTATTGGGTGATGTAGTTTTTCAAGTCGACAACAGGAATGTATCCGTGATCCAAAGCATAGGCTATATGCATGCACACTTTGTTCACAATCCAAAACAGTCCGCCACCCTCATCGTTCCAACCTATCACATAGAAGGTCTTGTCTGCATTTTTACTTCCAAGACATACCTTGCGCTGGCGTCCTTTAAATAAAAGGTACTTATTGTAAATCCAATCGGAACAAGGGATATACTCAAATAATTTAATTATTAACTTCTTCATACAAAAATATAATTTAAAGTACCAATAGATATGCTTCCTTATTTTAAGCATTGGCGTTTTTTCTATTAACGGCTAAAAAGCATTTTTATTTTATACAAGTCTTTCCAACCTACAAACAAAGAACGCATTTGTATGTAAAACATGTAACGGTATGTAGGAATGAAAAAATGTATGAAAAAACCTGCTGCAAACTGTGTAGCTACGGCTACAATGGCAACTCCACACACACCAAAGCGTGTTATGACAAGAAGGTTTAGTACCACGCATACTATACAGCCGCTAAGACTACGCAACACAAAATATTTTTGTTTCTCCTCTATAATCAAAAGTTGTCCCGAAACGATATTAAGAGCTACACCTATTATTTTAAATGATAAAATCTGTAAGATAGCAATAGAGGCACCATATTTTAAACCAAATGTCCATAATACAATATATTGGGAACATAAGGATGTAAAGATGGCACATAATACGCACGACCACACAGTGACGTTCATAAACATTTGTGACTTTTTACGATACGAGTCGAGGTCGTATTTTCGTTCCTTAACGAGCAGCGGACTGACGGTTTGTATGAGGATGGTAGGAACATAAAGTAATACTTCAACAAACTTAGATGCTACAGAGAAATAGCCTACTGATGTTTTGTCAATCATGTTGCCAATCATGATTTGATCAATCTGTAAGAATACTGTTGCCGCTACTCCTGACAGCAGTAAAGGAAACGATTGGCGTAAGAGATAGCGTGCCCAAACTTTGTCAAAATGCCAAGAGCGCATGCTGCCAATCTTTTTCTTATAAACGTAGCAATAGCCTTGTGCCAAGACGCAGGCATCAAATACCAAGGAGATGACAAACCATAAAAGAGAAGCATGTACAAGTAACAATACAATCTTAATTGTCCCTGATAGTACTGTGCGGAAGATGCCTACCTTTACTATATATTCGTTCTGAACGAGCGAGGTAAAATAGTTGCGAATCACATCAAACGGCGTGAGTATGACAGTTATAGCATATATCATTATAATGCCATATGTGTAAAGGTCAGTCTCATTGATGTAAGCTACCACAGAAATGATGCCTATGGTGACGAACGATAGTAATAGACGTAGTATAAACACGGTTCCCAGAATAGTGTCTTTCTGTTCATTCGCCTTCGCCTCTTCTCTTATTTCTATATTCTCAAAGCCAAAGGTGGCTATAACGAGAAATAAGGTAACGAAGCTGATTGCATAGTTCATCACACCATATTGTGTTGGACCAAGGTATCGAGCCACTAAAATTCCAACCAATAACGCACTTACTAGACCTGTCATTTTACCAACTAGTGCCCAGAAAACATTCGATATTATGCGTTTGTTTACTTTATTCTCACTCATTATCTTCTTCTTTTTCTGTAAGTTGTCTTTTTTCTCTATTGTAACGTCCTTCAAAATAAGCTATGCAAAGCACAATGACGTTAAACCAATAATAAATTGCAATATGCGAAATCATGGTTAATACAATAATCAGGGCTCCAAGAACAGACATTGCAGGAGCATATTCTTTCTTTGTCTTGAGACACTCGAAAATGTCTTTAAACAGAAGACACAATGAGATTATATATAGTAACATTCCTGTCAATCCGAAATCGAACCATGCTTCTAAATAGTCATTATGAGCAGAAAGTACATAACGTGAATTGTGTACCACGGTGTTGAATCCGTTTCCAACAAAATAGGTAAAAATCCCCTGTTCGGTTATAAGTCGCCATGCTTCGGCCCATACGTCCGTGCGACCACTTCCATTGTCTTCTTGTATAGATTCAAAACGTTCAAATATATTGTTGTCACCCATTGTTCCTATGTAAGCAAAGATGGCAATAAACGCTGTGAGTACGCAGAATCCGATTATTGTTTTTTTGAATTTGCCTTGCTTTGATACCAATTGATTGGTTATGATATATGCTATCATTGCAAGTGCAAGAGCAAGTACACCTCCTCGTTTTACGGAAGAAAATACAGCTAGGCTGACGATAATAGTCAAACATGTTTTTCCAATTTTCGATGGATAAACCAAAACTAAAGGTAACATGTATAATGAGTAGTAAGATGACCCCAAATGTACATTCATAAGAATGTTGTCCACATCGTAAAAACTGTAATAAGTTAACAGAAATAATGCGGTGATGACAAGAAATATTATTTTTAACCATCTGCTATCGCCTTTATGCAAGACAAAATAATAGGTTGAGTTAAGAATAAGTATGGGGAATGCTGACCAAAATAGGCTGTTTAAATATGACGATATGCCTTCCACGCCAACAGGATTAATGGCTGTTACCAACAGTACCCATGTCATGTAAAGATTAAAAAATATAATAGTCTTTGACGGTATCTCTATAAGATAGTCTTTTGTGAAGGGACGCAGTACAAAAACACTCCACACCATAAAGGCAAAAGCTATTATAAAATTGGTATATGCTATGCCGCCACTTGATTCCTGCTCAAACATAACAGCACATGCACTCAATGCAAAAGCAATGAGTGCTATGTAATAATATGCTGTGATAATTTTTTCTTTTGACAACAACATTAATTTTTACCTAAAATATAGCCTTTTAAAACATAAGTTAAATCACCAATAAATACAAGCATTGTTATTGCAAGAACGAAAATCATCCGCCGAGGTTTTGCTGGCTTAATAGGTACGCTAGCACCTTGTAACGTTGTGAAAGCAGGAGTACGCTCACGGAGTTTTGCTTCTGCAGCTTGTAACTGGGTAACCATTGCTGTGTATGCATTAAACTTAAGCTGCATGTCGTTTTCAAGATCTGCCTGTTTGGAACGCACGCTTTCTAGAACAATATCCATGTTTGCATCTGAATAACTGCCATACAGTTGGCGAGCTTTTTCATAATCAGCTTTTGTCTTTGCTGTCAGCGCCTTGTAGTATTCTACATCATGACGTGCTTTTTGCGTGCGATAATTGGTGATAAACACTTGTAGTTTAAAAGAAACAGAGTCGGCTAAGCTCTTGCTTATCAATGGATCCTGTGCCTCTGTATGTATGGTTATTACGCCAGTTTTCTTATCTACCACCAGACCTATTAAATTTCTTGTTTCACCAACTATGTTGTCTTCCTCTTTGGATAGACTGTAAGGATTCTCAAGGTTTTCCGTGCTATTTACCCGTTTTATATTTGCTTTCTTTGATTTGAAAACACGCTTTACTGCTCCTATGACTTCTGTCCACCACGCATGTTTCTGATGTTTCTTAAGATATTCGTAATAAGAACATTTTATAGCACCATCCTGTGTTTTTACTTGTATCTTTAGTAGACTGGCAACGAAACCATTGTCATTTAGCAATTCTGGATAAAGAAGCGGTGAAATAGCATCTGATCCACCCATTTGAGTAAGGTCAATACCAAAACTTGAGGCTAACGAACTTACACCTCCCATATCTACAGAATTCTCTGCTTCTGGTACAAGCATGGCACTTGCAGTATAGGAACGTGGTACGCAAATTATTATGAGCGTAGAAAACACGATTGCTATAGGAATAGAAATGAGAAACAATTTCTTCTTTTCAAGCACAGTCCTCAGTATTTCCGATACATTTATATAACCATCTTTCTTTTCCATATTTTTTTTGTCTGTTTTGAATTGGTATTTTGTATGTAATAATAATATTAATACAATATTTCATACCAACTATAATAATATGTTATCTTATTAATACTTTATCCAAACTCTCAACTCCTTTAGTTTTGCTTAAAAAGGGGTTGCAAGATGTTGAGAATACCTTCTTCAATCTCTTTGTTGGGGATGCCTAATTGGTAGTTTTTGAATCGCTCGTCGTAACTCTTTATAGTTAGGTAACCGCTCAGGTATATGTCCAGAAAGGGATTGGAATCCACATTGTTCATCATATTGGCCTTTATTTGTGCCTTACTGAATTCTGTAATGCAATAGTCATGCTTCTTCAGAATGTCAAATAGGAATGTGTGAGTATTTGCCTTAAACCAGTAATCATCGTAGCGTGATTTTGCTAACGTGTTCAGTACGCTGAATGGGTTATAGATGCCTACTGTATTTTCCTCGAAATGATATCCGTCGTATCTTGCCTTCAGTTTTGCTATTGTGGCTTCTTCTGTATCGCCATTGGCTTCGGCTAATTCGCTGATACCTTCCTTGAAATTTGTAAGCAATTCTTTCTCTGTCATTCCGCAGATGCTAATATAGCGGTGGTCCATCGAGATATCCGTCAGGTTGTTGAGGTCACTGAACACGCTAACCTTGCCAAACTTGGTTACACCTGTGAGGAATGCAAACTTGATATATCGGTCTTGGGTCTTCAATACCGAATAGAATGCTTTCAGCTGTGCACGGTGTTCTGCCTGTAACTCTGGGTCGCGCAAGGTCTGAAGTATAGGCTTGTCGTATTCATCTATAAGAATTACAACACCACATCCTTCTTTCTCTGCAGCTCGTGCTATCACACCCTTGAAACGAAGGGCAAGTGTGGCTTCTGACTCACGGGCTCCATATTTGCATTCCCAAGTTGTGAGGTAGTCATTAAGCACCATATACAGGCTGTCTTTCTCTCGAAAGTTGCCTGTGTTGAGATCAATATGGAAGATAGGATATTTCTTCCATTCTGTCTCCAAGTCATATATGGCTAAGCCCTCGAAGAGTTCTTTCTTACCCTGGAAGTATGCTTCCAAAGTAGACAGAAAGAGACTCTTTCCGAATCGGCGTGGACGACTGAGGAAATAGTATTCTCCCTCTGTCGCCAACTTGTACACGAATCGGCTCTTATCTACATACGAATATCCATTTGTACGTAGCTTTTCGAAATCTTGTATTCCTATAGGATATTTCATAAAATGACTCCTTTTTTATAGGTGCTTGATTATTCTTACTTACTCATATTAGCAATCGTAGCAATCATGGCGGCGATGCTGCTCATGCTGCTTCCCATACTCATCATTTCGGCGGTACTCATCTTGCGCTTCAGCTTGGCTGGGATGACAATCTCACTGCCTGGTTGCACTTTGGCACCATGAGAGAGTTTGGCTACCTTACCATTCATATAGATGATGTATGCCTTGCTCTTTAATGCATCTGAGGCAAAACCACCTGCCTGGTCGATGTAGTAGCTTGGCTTCTTGCCCTTTTCGTAGGCTACCGTATTGGCAAACATTACAGCACCGTTGATCTTTACCGTACCATTGTACTGAGGAATGACCAGACGGTCACCCTCGCGCAAGATGATGTCGGCATCACTGCCTGGGTTCGCTAATGCTTCAGGAAGATCGATACCTACAGGATATTCGCTAGGTACATTGAACTTCTCTATGTTGGTACGCTCTACATCCTTAGAGGTCTGGGTGAGTGCACTGGCATTGTTGCTGCTGGAGGCTAGTTGCAGAAGATTTTTCTGTATCTCTTCGCGCTGCATCTTCAATACTGCCTCCATGCGCTGCTTCTCTTGTTCGTTGGCTTTGCGGATGATGCGGGCTCCCTTGAGATATGCCTGGTCGGTAGCTCCACCTGCCTTCTTGAAAAGTTCACTCAGGCGGGCGTTGCGATGGTCTAATGTATAGAGACCGGCAAACATCACTTCACCGGTAATTGATACGTTCTGCTGCTCTACATACGCCGGACTCTGACGAATCATTACTTCATCAAATGGCATCAGCTTGAAGCCAGGGGTGCCGTCGATAACGAAGCCGTCTTTAAGAGATAGGGTGTAGGTCTTGGCGATAACGCTGTCTGGATGTAAAGCCTTGGCATCCATTACTCTACGGCTTACCATTACATTAACGGTTGAAGCCTTGTCGGTTAAGCCGCCTGCCTGAAGAACGAAGTCTTCGAGTGTCTCATTGTCGGCATATTGGTAAACTCCAGGATACTGCACTTCGCCACGGATGGTGAGGGTGCGCTCAACAATCTTTTCCTGTCGGGTAGGAATGAAGAGGACATCGTTCTCCTTCAATGGGATATCTGGAGTCTTGCCGTTCATGATGCCGGCGATGTCTACACTTATTACTTCGAGCGAGCGGTCTGACTTCATGCGGTGCATTACGGCACGGTTAGTGAATGCCTCCTCTGTCAATCCTTCGGCATGCTCTACCAGGGTGCGTACGCTGTTGATTTCTTCGCCGAGATTGTACATGCCCGGACGGAATACGGCTCCTTTCACCTCTACGGTATTGGCGTAGCGTGGCAGGATGCTGTCTACGCTGATTGAGTCGCCGTCATCGATGCGGAAACTTGAGAAGTCGAACTCCCCAACATTATATACGGCATGTTCTCTGCCTGTCTTGCGGTTCAGTCTTACTGATTTCTTGTAGGCATCGCCTGTAAAACCACCGGAATACTTCAGAAGGGAATTGACACTCTCGTTCTTCTTCATTTCGTAAATCATCGGGCGCTTAACCTTTCCGGCGATGGTTACGAGACAATCGTATGGACCTACTACGATAACATCGTTGTCGGCAAGACGGACATTACCCGTCAGCTTGCCGTTCAGAATGTAGTCGTAGATGTCAACAACCGTTACCAGCTTATTGTGTCTGTATACCTTGATGTTTCGCAATGTACCCAGATCGTTGGTTCCGCCTGCCATGTAGAGGGCATGGAATACGGTGGCGAAGGCTGAGAGGGTATAGGTGCCCGGAATCTTAACCTCGCCCATTACGTTTACCATGATGGTCTTGGTCTGTCCTACGGTGAGTTTGATTCGGCTTGAACGGTATCTGCTGCCCACGGTATTGCGTAGGCGGGCATTAGCCTGAGCTACGGTCAAGCCTGAAACGCTGACTGGTCCATAACCCTCGATGGTTACCTCACCATCTGGCGAAACGGTACTCTCTATGGTTTTCTGTGAGGCACCATAGATATCGATGATAACCGCATCGCCAGGTCCCAGACGATAGTTCTGTGGGGTGGCGATGTTCATATTTGGCTCGAAACTGAGATCCTTGTTATTAAAGATGTCGCGGCCGAATACCTTGTTTCGCTTGATGCCGAGTTCAGCCTGCATCTGTTTAACCATGGTAGCTGTATCTGGAACCAGTGCATTCATCTCCTTGCTGAAGTTAGCATAGTCAGGATTACTCTCATCATAAGATGAATAGTAGCTGTCGTTCTGCTTGCTCTGGATGCGATAGTTGCTATAGGTTGAAGCCTGCTTCTCATTGTCCTTGTCCTGGTAATCTTCTCTTTGCTTACCATTGTTGGTCCTCATTCTCTTGTTGCCTGCATTTCCTGCAGCGGTTGTGCTGTAGAGCTCGTTCTGCTGCGACATCTTCTGATACTTATTGCGTACACGTCGAATCTGGGAGATGTCTACGCCCTTCTGCATCAGTTTGGTAACAATCTGCGAATTGGCTGTGCCACGCTCATGTTCTTTCACCACAAAGCTCATGACCTGATCATCGGTCATGTGTGAACTCTGTGCGAAAAGAGGCCCTGAAGACAGGACGAGCGCCAGTACAAGTATGATATGTTTCTTCATTATTATTTTTTTATCTTAGTTTAATTTATATAATAACTCGAAATGAGTTATTTTGTTGTTGTTGAAGATTGAAAAGATGTTAATAAAACAAGAAACCCAGGGGTCAACCCTGGGTTACTGATGTTCTGAGCGAGATACGGGAGTCGAACCCGCCTCACAGGCTTGGGAAGCCCGTGCACTACCGATGTGCTAATCTCGCGAAGGAAAATACTAACTCCTTTCACAAGAAAGAGCCACGAGCGGGACTCGAACCCGCGACCCACGCATTACGAATGCGTTGCTCTACCAACTGAGCCATCATGGCTTTTTGCCCTAAAGCAGATGCAAAGGTAATGAATATTTTTTGAAATAAGAAATTATTGCCTAAACTTTTCTTGTGGTTAACTCTTATTAACTAAAGTTCGTTGGTTGCTATACCGGGTTCATAACAAAAGAGGGACTATCGCCAGTGGATAGTCCCTCTTCTGATTATAGTTTCTTGAATGTCAATTCTTCTTTTTTCGAATTTTTGCCTACCGAGATGGTGTCGCCTGGCTTCATTGTGCCATCGAGTAACATCTCGCAAACGGAATCTTCGATGTAGGTCTGGATGGCGCGGCGGAGTGGGCGGGCACCAAACTGCACATCGTATCCCTTCTTGGCTACCATCTCCTTTGCCTTTTCGGTAATCTGGAAATGGAATCCCAGTTCTTCTATTCTCTTGACCAGTCCTTCCAGGTCGAGGTCGATGATGCGCTTGATGGCATTGAGATCCAACTGGTCGAAGGTGATGATGTCATCGAGACGGTTCAGAAACTCTGGAGCAAACTGCTTGCTCAGACTCTTCTGGACGATGCTGCGGGCATACTCCTTGTCTTTCTCATCCATCGCCAATCCGCCTTTTATACCTGCAGAAGTAAAGCCGACGCCTCTGCCGAAATCTTTCAGCTGGCGGGTTCCTGCGTTAGAGGTCATGATGATGATGGTGTTGCGGAAGTCGATGAGTCGGCCGTTGCCATCGGTAAGTCTGCCTTCGTCGAGTACCTGTAAGAGCAGGTTGAATACCTTGCTGTTGGCTTTCTCTATTTCGTCGAGCAATACGATGCTGTATGGTTTGCGGCGTACCTTTTCGGTCAGCTGTCCACCTTCGTTATAGCCTACGTATCCTGGAGGCGCACCTACCAGCCGTGAGGTGTTGAAACTCTCGGAGAATTCGCTCATGTCTATTCTGATGAGTGAATCTTTCGAACCGAACATTTCCTCGGCAAGTTTCTGGGCAAGATAGGTCTTACCTACACCTGTAGGACCCAGGAACATGAATACGCCAATAGGATGGTTAGGGTCGCGCAAGCCTACACGGTTCCTCAGAATGGTCTTTACCATCTTGTTGATGGCATTATCCTGAGCAATCACCTTGTGCTTCAGGTTGTGTTCCAGATCTTTCAGACGTTTGCTTTCACCCTCTGCCATGCGTTGGGCCGGTACGCCGGTCATCATGCTGATAACGTTGGCAATATCTTCGGCTGTCACCTCAACATATTCGCCAATCTCTCCCTGCTGCCATTGCGCCTTCATGTCCTCAATCTCTTTCTCGATCTTGGTCTGGGCATCTCTGCATGAGGCTGCCATCTCGAAGTTCTGGTTGGCTACAGCCTGCTGCTTCTTGCTGATTATCTTTTTCAGTTCTTTTTCCAGCTTGATATATGGAGCAGGAACACTTGCATTATTAATATGTACGCGCGAGCCGGCTTCATCTATCACGTCGATAGCCTTGTCTGGGAAGTGGCGGTCGGTGATATAGCGCTCTGTCAGTTTGACACATGTGTCGAGAGCCTCGTCTGTATATCTCACACAGTGATGCTTCTCGTAATGTTCCTTGATATTGTGCAGTATCAGCAGGGTCTCTTCGCATGTAGTTGGTTCAACGATAACCTTCTGGAAACGGCGCTCCAAGGCTCCGTCCTTCTCAATGCTCTTGCGATACTCATCGAGCGTGGTGGCACCGATACACTGGATGATACCTCTTGCCAGGGCTGGTTTCAGAATGTTGGCGGCATCCATGCTTCCTTCGCCGGAACCGGCGCCTATCATGGTGTGAATCTCATCTATGAAGATGATGATCTCCGGATGTTCCTCCAGTTCCTTGATGACATTCTTGATGCGCTCTTCAAACTGTCCGCGGAATTTTGTTCCTGCAACGATAGCAGTCAGGTCGAGACTTACCAGACGCTTGTTGAAGAACATAGGCGATGTTTCCTGGTTGTTGATGAGTTGTGCCAGTCCTTCTACGATGGCACTCTTTCCTACGCCCGGTTCACCTATTAATACTGGGTTGTTCTTCTTTCTGCGACCCAGAATCTCGAGCACGCGCTGAATCTCCTTCTCTCTGCCCACGACAGGGTCCAGCTTTCCATCGGCTGCAGCCTTGGTCAGGTCGAAACTGAATTTGTCGATGGTAGGGGTGCTGCTCTTTTTGCGCGGAGTTCCATTTGAACGGGTAGACAGTCTCATCGGGTTCTGGTCCTTTTCCATATCGAATGGCTCTTCGTCAGTTTCCATCATGTCGTTCTGCTCGTTGTAGTCATCTTCTGCTTCTATTCCACCAGCCATCTCCAGGCTCTCTGCTTCCTCCTGCCTGTCAGCATCAGGGGTTTCTGAATCTGGTGTTTGGGGTTCTATTTTGAAATCCTTCGGCTCTTCTGTCTTCTGCTCATCATCCTTATCAGTGGGATAGAGCATTTCGATGGCACGGTCGTAGCTTAAGCCCAGTTGACTCAGCCAGTTGGCTACAGGGTTCTTGTCATTTCTCAAGATGGCAAGCAGCAGATGTCTTGGCTCTACAATCTTGGAGTGCTCGTAGTTGTTTGCCTCGCGGATAGAGTCTCTGATAATGCTGTCTGTTATCTGGCTGAATGGGATGTGGCTGTTCTCCTTCACGTTATCGGCAGGAGTTTCTTCCACACGCTTTTCCAGTTTGCTGTTAAGGACTCCGCTGAAAGCCATCGGACTGATGTCTGCGCCCTTCAGGAGCTTGTTGACATCGCTGTCGTTCTGGCTGATCAGACTCAGCATCAGATGCTCCACGCTGATTTCTCTTCCCAAGGTGCGTGCTGCTTCTTTGCTACTTCTGTTCAGTATGTCCTGTATATGTGAAAACGGATTTATCATATTTGCTTATATTTTTAAATATCTCAGTGCAAAAGTACACATTATTTTCAATAATAGCAAATGATATGCCAACTTTTTTGCATTGTTAAAATACAAATAATGCTAAAATAATGCGATTTTTCGCCTCTAAAGCGTTTTAGTATCATTTTTTTTTGTATCTTTGTCGGGAATTTCAAAAGGGTAAAACGGCTTAGAACGCAAGGAAATGCCCTTAAACGCGATTTCCGGATGGAAAACAGGCGTTTTGAAAGTAACGAATAAACAATAATACATTAATATAAGAAATGGACGAAAATCAGACAATGGATCATGATAGAATCATGAAGATCAACATTGAGGAGGAGATGAAGTCGAGCTACATCGATTATTCGATGTCAGTTATCGTGGCTCGTGCCCTCCCTGATGTACGCGATGGTTTCAAGCCTGTGCACCGCCGTATTCTTTACGGTATGCTCGGCATTGGAAACACCAGTGACAAACCTTATAAGAAATGTGCGCGTGTTGTAGGTGAGGTGCTCGGTAAGTATCACCCTCACGGCGACTTTTCTGTTTACGGCGCTCTGGTGCGTATGGGACAGGAGTGGAACATGCGTTATACCTTGATTGACGGACAGGGTAACTTCGGTTCTGTTGACGGTGACTCTCCTGCTGCCATGCGTTATACAGAGTGCCGACTCTCCAAGATGGGTGAGCATATCATGGATGACCTTGACAAGGAAACGGTTGATATGACCAACAACTTCGATGATACCCTGCAGGAACCTACCGTGATGCCTACCAAGATTCCTAATCTTCTGGTAAATGGTGGTAACGGTATTGCAGTTGGTATGGCTACCAATATGCCTACCCATAACCTGGGTGAGGTAATTGACGGTTGCTGTGCATATATCGATAATCCTGACATCGACACCGATGGATTGATGCAGTATATCCCTGCTCCTGACTTCCCAACCGGTGCTACCATCTATGGTATTCAGGGAGTGAAGGATGCATACGAAACGGGTCGAGGCAGAATCGTGGTTCGTGCCACTGCCGAGATTGAAAGTGGTGAAAACCATGATAAGATTGTTATCACCGAGATTCCTTATGGTGTTAACAAGGAGCAGCTCGTGATGGCTATTGCTGACCTTGCCAAGGAAGGCAGAGTAGATGGCATCGCTAACGTAAACGATGAGTCTGGCCGTCAGGGTATGCGTATCGTTGTTGATGTGAAGCGTGATGCCAATGCTAATGTCCTTCTGAACAAACTCTTTAAGCTGACAGCTCTTCAGAGTTCATTCTCAGTGAATTGCATCGCTCTTGTTAATGGCCGTCCACGTCTTTTGAGCTTGAAGGAGTGTGTGAAGTATTTCGTAGAGCATCGTCATGATGTTACGATCCGCCGCACCCAGTTCGAACTGAAGAAGGCTCAGGAGCGTGCTCATATTCTCGAGGGCTTGATCATTGCCTGCGACAACATCGACGAGGTGGTACATATTATCAGAGCCAGCAAGACTCCATCTGATGCCCAGCGCAACTTGGAGAAGCGCTTCGAACTCGATGAACTTCAGAGTAAGGCCATCGTGGATATGCGCCTCAGCCAGTTGACAGGCTTGCGTCTGGAGCAGTTGCACAATGAATTCAACGAGTTGATGAAGACCATCGACTACTTGAACCAGATTCTGAACGATCCTGAGCTCTGCAAGAAGGTAATGAAGGATGAACTCAACGAGGTGAAGGAGAAGTATGGTGACGCACGTCGTACCATGATTAAGCCTGATGACCATGAGTTCAATCCAGAAGACTTCTATCCAAACGACCCAGTGGTTATCACCGTGAGTCATCTCGGATATATCAAGCGCACCCCATTGTCAGAGTTCCGTGAGCAGGCTCGTGGTGGAGTAGGTGCTAAGGGAGCCCGTACCCGTGATAAGGACTTCACCGAGTATATCTATCCTGCTACCATGCACCAGACCATGTTGTTCTTCACCAAGAAGGGCCGCTGCTACTGGTTGAAGTGCTACGAGATTCCTGAGGGCGACCGCAATTCCAAGGGTCGTGCTATCCAGAACCTCCTCAACATCGAGAGCGATGACCAGGTGAATGCATTCCTCCGCTTGAAGGGCTTGAATGATGCTGAGTTCATCAACAACCATTATGTAGTCTTCGCTACCAAGAATGGTACGGTGAAGAAGACCTGTCTGGAGGCATATTCCCGTCCACGTGCCAACGGTGTGATTGCTATCAACATCGTAGAGGGCGATGAGGTGGTAGATGTTCGTCTGACAAATGGTCATAACGAACTGATTATTGCCAACCGCAATGGTCGTGCTGTCCGTTTCGATGAGAACGAGATTCGTACAATGGGCCGTACATCTACCGGTGTTCGTGGTATGCGCCTCGATGAGGGTGATGATGCCGTAGTAGGTATGATTGTTGTCAACGATCCTGAGAAGGAAACCGTGATGGTAGTGAGCGAGCAGGGTTATGGTAAGCGTTCTGACGTACTCGATTACCGCGTTACCAAGCGTGGCGGTAAGGGTGTGAAGACACTGAGTATTACCGACAAGACCGGTCGACTGGTAGCTATCAAGAACGTAACCGATGATAACGACCTCATGATTATTAACCAAAGTGGTATCGTGATTCGTCTTGCCGTAGCTGATTGCCGTGTCATGGGCCGTGCTACTCAGGGTGTTCGCCTCATCAATCTTACCAAGAAGAATGATGTCATTGCCAGCGTATGCAAGGTGATGAGTTCTGAGCTCGAGGCTTCTGTAGAAGAGGAGAGCCGTTCTGCCTGGGCTAAGAAGAGCGAGGAGATAGAGAATGATACCGTAGGTGCCAAGACTGCTGAAGAGGCTGCTGAGGCTGAGGCTCATCTCGCTGACGAAGCATCAGAAGCTGAGGATACCGATTCGGGCAACGTAGATTTCGAATAAAAGAAAAGACGCGTAAAAAATAAATAACAACAACTTTTAAACTCATTAAGAAAAATGAAAAAGTTTTTAGTAGCTGCAATGATGGTACTAGGTGCCACATCAGCATTCGCAGGCGACAGTGACGCTCTCAAGGCTGTCATGAAGGCTAAGTCTTATGCCGAGGCTGAGGCTTTGGTTAAGCAGAATTTGGGTCAGATGGCTAACGATGCAGAGAAGGCCAAGGCTTACAACAAGCTCGTTGATCTCGCTATGAAGCAGTTCAACGACCAGCAGAGCATCCAGCAGACCAATCAGATCATGAAGAAGAACGACCCGGTTGACGAGGCTGCTATGTCTGAGGGCGCTTACAATGCATTGATTAATGCTATTGAGTGCTACAAGTACGACCAGCTTCCTAACGCTAAGGGTAAGGTTGCTCCTAAGTTTAACAACAACGCTAGCCGTGTATGGGGTGCTCGTGTTCAGCTCGTTAATGCGGGTCAGACTGCAGCTCAGAACAGTAAGGCTGATGAGGTATTGAAGTATTGGGGTACATTCCTCGATACAGACAATGAGCCTCTCTTCGCTTCTGTAGACCAGAAGCAGAAGGATAGCGAGAAGGAGTATATCGGTCAGGTTGCTCTCTTTGCAGCCCGTTATGCATACCAGGCTAAGGATGCAGCCCGTTGCGAGAAGTATTGCGACATCGCCATGAAGAGTGAGAAGGAGGCTAAGGATGCCCTCAACCTCAAGCTCTATGTGATGAAGGACGGCTTGAAGACTCACGAGGATTCTCTTGCCTATGTTAACAAGCTCAAGGATATCTTTGCAAAGGACGAGACCAATGATGTTGTTCTCGATGGTTTGAACTCTATGTACTCTTCATTGAAGATGGAGAAGGAGCAGACTGAACTTTTAGACGCAGCTATTGCAAAGAACCCTAACAACTTTGTAGCTCTTGCCAACAAGGGTATGATGTATATCCAGAAGAACGATGCAGACAACGCTATCAAGTGTTTGAAGCAGGCTCTTGCTGCAAAGGAGGATAACGTAGTTGTTCTTACTTATCTGGGTGCTTGCTACAACAGCAAGGCTGGTAACTTGCAGGATCCTAACGGTCGCAAGGTTGTTTACCAGGAGGCTATCAAGGTTCTCGACAAGGCTAAGCAGCTCGATCCAGAGAAGGCTCAGGCTAACTGGGGTTACACCCGTTACCAGGCTTACTATGGCTACTATGGTCCTAACGCAGCAGAGACCAAGCAGGCTGAGGCTGAGAGCAAGTAAAGTTTAAGCTTCAAATAAGTATTTGATTCTCATAGGGGGATGTCACCTGGTGTGGCATCCCTTTTTTTTGTTTCTTTGAGATAGGGTTGTTCCGGTAAAATAACAAATAGGACTGTGTTTTTTGTGGCAAAATAATTGATAAATACATCAGCGAGGAATGTTGGTTTGCTGTATGCGCCCATCAGCTGGTCTACGCATGCACAACAGGTGTTGTGCGAGCGCATATCAGCTGTTATGCAAGCGCACAACAGCTGTTGTGCGGCCTACGGAGTTAACTTCTCCGATAACCTATACTATCTTTTCCGACAACTTCTTCTGTCTTTTCCGGCAACTTCTTCCGTATTCTGCGATTGTATCTTACGCTTGTGTGCATTTATTGAAGTTGTTCATGTGTCGTAAAAATCTTCTTGGTGTGTCCGTATTCCATAAAAATAGGCTGAGCCATCATGCGATGACTCAGCCTTAATTCTTTTTTATCCATTCAGAACTTTACTGCTGAACAGGAATCTTCTTGACGCGACGCTCGTGACGGCCACCCTCGAATGTTGTGGCAAAGAACTCGTCGAGAATAGCCTCGGCGGTCTTGTTGTCTACGAAACGACCTGGAAGTACCAATACGTTGGCATCGTTGTGCTGACGAACCAAATGAGCAATCTCCTTGCACCATGCCAATCCGGCACGTACACTCTGATGTTTATTCAATGTCATGGCGATACCTTCGCCGCTGCCGCAAATGCCGATACCTGGATATACTTCGCCGCTCTCAATGCCTTTAGCAAGAGCATGACCGAAGTCAGGATAGTCTACACTCGCATCGCTGTATGTACCATAATCCTTTACAGGATAACCCTTCTTTTCCAAATATTCCAATACAAATTGCTTCAATGGAAAACCTGCGTGATCGCATGCAATACCAACTGTCTTTACTTCCATAATACTTAAGTTTTTAAGTGAAGAAAACGGGGTAAACCCTTATCCTTCACAAGGTTAATGTTAAAAGAGTGAAAGGAGTCGGATGCCGGAAATGGAAATCTGCCATCCGGCAAAATCTCCAACTCCAGCTTCCAACTCCTGTTTAGTTTATGCTAATTAAGCCTCTGCCAAGAAAGCCTTTACCTGCTTGTAAACGTTCTCGCCTGTGTAACCGAGCTTCTCATCAAGTACCTTGTAAGGAGCTGAGAAACCGAAGCTCTCCATACCCCAAACCTTACCATTAGCGCCTACGAGACCCTGAAGTGTTACAGGAAGACCGGCAGTCATACCGAAGATCTTAGCGTTCTTTGGCAATACGCTCTCCTGATACTCCTTGCTCTGACCACGGAACAAGCCCTCTGATGGAGCACTTACCACGCGAACCTTGATGCCGTCGGCACGCAAAGCCTCGCAACCAGCCTCCAATGTAGAAACCTCAGAACCGCTAGCTACCAAGATAACGTCTGGATTCTCGTCGCTGCCTGCTACGATGTAAGCACCCTTGGCTGCCTGCTCATAGTCTGTTCCCTCTGGCAACTTGGCAATGCCCTGGCGAGAGAAGATCAAAGCTGTAGGAGTCTCTACATTCTCCATAGCGAGCTTCCAGCAAACTGTAGTCTCGTCAGCATCAGCTGGACGGAATACGCGAACGCTGTCCTTGCCTGCGTGGTTCTTCAACTTCTCCATCAAGCGGATCTGTGCCTCCTGCTCAACTGGCTCGTGAGTAGGTCCGTCCTCACCAACGCGGAATGCATCGTGAGTCCAGATGAACTTAACTGGAACCTGCATCAGGGCAGCGAGACGAACAGCTGGCTTCATATAATCAGAGAATACGAAGAATGTACCCATTGCTGCAACCACACCACCGTGGAGCATCATACCGATACACATATCAGCCATAGTCAACTCTGCAACACCAGCCTGGAAGAAAGCACCAGAGAAGTCACCGCGAACGATGCTCTTGGTCTTCTTCAAGAAACCATCTGTCTTATCAGAGTTAGAAAGGTCAGCAGAAGCACAGATCATGTTAGGAACCTGCTCTGCCAAAACACCGAGACAAGCAGCTGAAGCTGCACGAGTAGCTGAACCAGCCTTCTGCTCAACCTTGCTCCAGTCTACCTTAGGAGCCTTGCCGCTGAACCACTCATCCATCTGGGCAGCCTTCTCTGGGTTAGCCTTGCGCCACTCAGCCTCTGCAGCCTTGCGCTCAGCTACGATCTTCTTCAACTCCTCAGCACGCTTAGCGTAGATTTCCTTTACATCGTCGAAGATAACGAATGGATTCTCAGGATCACCACCGAGGTGCTTGATGGTATTAACGTAAGCGTCGCCACCGAGAGGAGCACCGTGAGTATTGATGCAAGCCTCGTAGCTTGTGCCGTCTGCGCGGAGAGCACCCTTACCCATTACGGTCTTACCGATGATGAGGGTAGGGCGATCCTGCTCCTTCTGGGCAGCATCGAGCGCCTCACGAATCTGAGCTACGTCGTTACCGTTGATCTTGATGACGTTCCAGCCCCAAGCCTTGTACTTCATCTCTGTATCCTCGTTCATTACAACGCCACACTCTGTAGAGAGCTGGATGTCGTTAGAATCGTAGAACATGATGAGGTTGTTCAGACCGAGGTTACCGGCGATACGACCAACACCCTGAGAAATCTCTTCCTCTACAGCACCATCAGAGATGTATGCGTAAATCTTGTGCTGCATCATGGTTGAACCCAGACGAGCCTCGAGGAACTTCTCTGCAACAGCTGCACCAGCTGCGAGGGCATGACCCTGACCGAGAGGACCAGATGAGTTCTCGATACCACGCTGAAGGTCGAGCTCTGGGTGACCAGGAGTTACAGAACCCCACTGGCGGAACTGCTTGAGGTCTTCCATTGAGAAGAAACCGCGCATAGCCAAACCAGCATAGAGCATTGGGCTCATGTGACCAGGGTCGAGGAAGAAACGGTCACGACCTGTCCATGTTGGATCTGCTGGATCATAAACCAGGTACTCAGAGAAGAGCACGTTGATGAAGTCAGAACCACCCATAGCACCACCTGGGTGACCGGAATTTGCCTTTTCTACCATTGAAGCAGCCAAGATACGGATGTTATCAGCTGCATGATTCATTACTTTAATGTCGTTCATAATTTTATATTTATTATTGTTGTTATTTCTGCTGAAATATTCTTGTTTTTCTAGCTCTGAAGGCTACTCAAAAGAAGGATACTTCCTTTTTCGCCTTCAAAGATACTATTTTATTTTCAAAACTACGATAGATTTTGCAGGAATTTTTACTTTAAGGGTGTTTTTCTTTACTTTTGCATCCTTAAAAACTGCAGGCTTCACTACATCCGGGTGTGCGAAGTCGTTGTAATCGCTCACCTTGTTGCAGGAAAGAATCTGTCCTGTTACAGCTTTTGGAGCAGCTGCACCATCCAGATTAAACTCTACCTGCTGAGCCTTGTCAAGACTGACATTAGCAAGAGCAACCACAATGGTTCCATCTGCCTTCTTGGCTGCTGAAGTAGATACCAATGGAATCTTTCTTCCATCTTTTGCGTGATCATCGCCGCGAACATCCATAGAGTCGCACTTTACATCCATTGGGAGATAGGTTGCCTCCTGGAAGTCCTTGTACATGTTGAATACATGATAGGTTGGAGTCAGAACCATGTGACCTGTTCCCTTTGTATCTGTCAGGATCATTGACTGGAGTACGTTGACAATCTGTGCGATATTGGTCATCTTCACACGCTCTGTATGGCGGTGGAATACATTCAGCGAGAGTGCAGCAACGAAGGCATCGCGCATACAGTTCTGTTGATAGAGGTGGCCCTTGATAGTGCCAGGCTCCTCATCCCACCAGGTTCCCCATTCGTCAACGAGGAGGGCTACCTGCTTCTTTGGATCAGCCTTGTCCATGATAGCCTCGTGCTTCTTGATGACATCTTCTATGCCGAGCGCCTTGCCCATGGTCCAGTAGTAATCCTCATTGTTGAACTTGGTGGCAGAACCCTTGCTGCCTGTCCAGCCTGTTACTGTATAATAATGTAGAGAGATGGCGTTGGCACGGTTGCCGATACGGTCCATCAATACCTTAGTCCAGTTATAATCGTAATCGCTCGCTCCAGATGCAATCTTATAGAGCTGGTTCCCGTCATAGTTGCGGCAATAAACAGAGTAGCGGCGGAAGAGATCTGAATAATACTCAGGACGCATGTTGCCACCGCAGCCCCAACTTTCGTTACCAACACCGAGGTATTTTACCTTCCAAGCCTTGTCGCGGCCGTTCTGTCGGCGGAGTTTTGCCATAGGAGTATCTCCATCGCTGGTCATATATTCCACCCACTTTGCCAATTCCTCAACAGTGCCGGAACCTACGTTACCGCTGATGTAAGGCTCGCAACCCAACATCTCGCAGAGATTCAGAAACTCGTGTGTACCGAAAGAGTTGTCCTCTATGGTTCCACCCCAGTTGTTGTTCTGCATCTTTGGTCGCTTCTCACGTGGACCGATACCATCCATCCAGTGATACTCGTCAGCGAAGCATCCTCCAGGCCATCTTAATACAGGCACTTTCAGGTCCTTGAGGGCTTGGAGCACGTCGTTGCGGTAACCCTGAGTGTTAGGAATCTTAGAATCAGGACCTACCCAAAGACCACCATAGATACAACTTCCGAGATGCTCGGCAAACTGGCCATAAATCTCTTTATTGATTTTCTGTGTTCCCTGGTTGGCATGGATTGTTCCTGTTACATCCTGAGCTTGAGCTGAGAATGCAACTGCTGTTGAAAGCAATGTGGTAGCGAAAAGTTTCTTCATCATTGTTCTTATTAATTGTTGTCGATTTTAAGTATAATACGTTTGTGGAGGTAGAATCCCCACAAACGTATTTATCGTTTATTTACTTTTTGTTCTCAACTGCTGCCTTTTCGATAGCAAGACCAGCCTTGTAGGTTTCAATATATTTATCAAAACCGGCTACATCTTCGGCAGTAGGTGCAATCTCTACACCAGTATTGCCTGCAAATACCTTCTTGTCGAGATAATCTGCCAGGCTCAACTTCTCTTCGTTGTTAACGAGATAACCTGCGAGCAGGGCGATACCCCATGCACCACCTTCGCCTGCTGTCTCCATGACAGAGATAGGGGAGTTAATGGCTGCAGCGAGGATGCGCTGACCTACACCCTTGGTCTTGAACAAACCGCCATGACCTGTGATGCGATCTACCTGTACCTTCTCGTCCTTGAACAATACATCGTTACCAATCTTCAATACAGCTACTGAAGCATAGAGGTTGGCACGCATGAAGTTGGCAAGGTTGAAGTGGTCGTTGGCAGAACGTACGAACATAGGGCGACCTTCTGCAAGACCTGTTACAGGCTCACCAGAGATATAGTTGTAAGCAATCAAGCCACCGCAATCAGCATCGCCTTCAAGAGCGTGGTTGTAGAGCTTGCCGAATACCTCGTTCATATCTACAGGAACACCGAGCAACTCCTGATACTGCTTGAACAAACCTACCCATGCATTGAGGTCGGAAGTACAGTTGTTGCAGTGAACCATTGCTACAGGACTGCCGTCTGGAGTAGTCACCATATCAATGACTTCGTAAGGTTTGCTCAAGGCTTTCTCCAATACAATCATAGAGAAAGAAGAAGTACCTGCACTTACGTTACCAGTGCGCTGACGAACAGCGTTGGTAGCTACCATACCTGTACCTGCATCACCCTCTGGAGGGCAGAGAGGAGTACCAGCCTGGAGTGTGCCTGATGGGTCGAGCTTCTTTGCACCTTCCTCGGTCAATACGCCAGCATCTTCGCCTGCGTTCAGTACCTCAGGGAGAATGTCGAGAATCTTCCAGCCCAGGTTCTTAGGCTCGATGAGTTTATCGAACTTAGCTACCATCTCTGCATCGTAGTTGTTGGTGTTAGAGTCGATAGGGAGCATACCTGATGCATCACCTACGCCCAAAACCTTCTTGCCTGTGAGCTGCCAGTGGATATAACCGGCGAGAGTGGTAAGGAAGTCAATCTTGTTGATGTGGTCCTCACCATTCAGGATAGCCTGATATACGTGAGAGATACTCCAACGCAATGGGATGTTGAAGTGGAAGAGCTCTGAAAGTTCAGCTGCAGCCTTGGCTGTATTGGTGTTACGCCATGTGCGGAAAGGAACGAGAATGTTCTCATCCTTACCGAAAGCCATGTAGCCGTGCATCATCGCAGAAATACCGATGGCAGCCAACTGCTTGATTTCGCAGTCGTACTCAGCCTTCACGTTCTTGCGGAGGTCGGCATAACAATCCTGCAAACCTTTCCAGATTGTGTCGATGCTGTAAGTCCAGAGACCATCAACCAACTGGTTTTCCCACTCAAAGCTACCCTGTGCGATAGGGTTGTTGTCGGTGTCGATCAAGACAGCCTTGATTCTGGTAGAGCCAAACTCGATACCGAGAATGGCCTTACCTGATTCTATAATAGTTTTTGCGCTCATTATTGATTCTTTCTTTAATGTAAGGAACAAAGAGAAAAGCAATGGAATTCTTCACTCTTCGTTCTTCACTCTTCACTTAAATTATCTCAACGCCTTGTTGAGCATGTAGTAAATCTCGTTGTTGCGGAGCTGCTGCTTGAAGCTGCTGATAGTTGTGTTCTTGTCGATGTTGACGAACTCAATACCGAGAATCTCGCAGAAGTCTTCCCAGTACTCAGCAGTGATATCGTAAGAGAATGCACTGTGGTGAGTACCACCAGCGAGGATCCAAGCACCTGCACCAATCTCGAAGGTTGGCTGTGGAACCCAGAGAGCTGAAGCTACAGGGAGCTTAGGCATTGCCTTTGGCTCGATGCACTCTACCTCACTTGCGATGAGACGGAAACGGTTGCCGAGGTCAACTACAGTTGCCTTAACACCCTTACCTGTCTTAGATGTGAATACGAGGCGAGCTGTCTGCTGCTTGCGGATACCGATGCCGAGGAAGTGAACCTCGAGCTTTGGCTTGTCTGTTGCAATCAATGGGCATACCTCGAGCATGTGGCTCTGGAGGCTAGATGTGCGGTCGGCAGCGAAGTTGAGTGTGTAGTCCTCGAGGAATGAGCAACCCTTCTCCAAGCCCTGGTTCATTACCCAGAGTGTGCGGTAGAGGCAAGCTGTCTTCCAGTCACCCTCTGCACCGAAACCATAACCCTCTGCCATCAGGCGCTGTGAAGCCAAACCAGGAATCTGGTCGAAACCGCAGAAGTTAGGATCGTCGATGTCAGCATCGCCGAGGTCATCGAAGTTGGTTGTGAATGCTACTGCGTTCTCATCCTTCAATACGCGACGGAGAGCAATCTCAGCCTTAGCTGCGTTCTTCACCTTCTCCCAATATACTTCCTCGCCAGACTCATCAATCTTGATGGTGTACTCCTTCTTGTACTCCTCAACGAGAGCATCAGCCTCAGCATCAGTTACCTTCTTGTAGTACTCCATGAGTGAAGATACTGGGTAGTAATCTACGTGGTAACCCAAGCGCTGCTCGAACTCTACACGGTCGCCATCTGTTACGGCAACGTTGTTCATGTTCATACCGAACATCAAGCAGCGTACGTTGTGAGCATCAGCAACACCAGCAGCTACGCGAGCCCATGTTGCAATCTGCTTCTGAGCCTCTTCGCTCTTCCAGTAACCTACAACTACCTTTCTAGGGATGCGCATACGGGTGCAGATGTGACCGAACTCGATGTCGCCGTGGGCTGACTGGTTGAGGTTCATGAAATCCATATCGATAGAATCCCAAGGGAGTTCTGCATTGTACTGAGTATGGAAGTGGAGGAGAGGCTTCTCGAGAGCCTGCAAGCCCTTGATCCACATCTTAGCTGGAGAGAAGGTGTGCATCCATGTGATGATACCTACGCACTTCTCATCGTTGTTGGCAGCCTTCATGACAGCTTCTACTTCAGCAGAAGAGTTAGCTGTGCCCTTGTAAACTACCTTGATTGGGATGATGCCACTGTTGTTCAGACCATCTACCATGTCCTTTGAGTGACCATCAACTATCTTAACTGTTTCGCCTCCGTAAAGAAGCTGTGCACCAGTTACAAACCATACCTCTAAATTTTCAAATGCTTTAATCATGATTGTTTGTTGTATTAATTGTTATTGTTAATGTGATTTAATATCTTTATTTGAATCACCCTTTAATTAGTGCTTTTTCTGTCCGTAGTAAGCGTTAGGACCGTGCTTGCGGTTGAAGTGCTTCTCTACGAGCAATGGGTTCATGGTGGTGTTTGGATTCACAGAGAATGAGATGAAAGCCATTTTTGCTACCTGTTCAGCCACTACTGCGTGATAAACAGCCTGGTCAGCATCCTTACCCCATGTAAAAGGACCATGGTTCTTAACCAATACGCCAGGAGTATGAACTGGGTTGATGTTATCTTTCTTGAAACGGTCAACGATGACAACACCTGTGTTGTGCTCATATTCTGCCATCATATCCTCTGTCATCGCATCAGTGCAAGGGATGCAATCGTGGAAGTAATCAGCATGAGTTGTACCAATGTTAGGGATGTCCAAGCCAGCCTGTGCCCAAGCGGTAGCATAAGTAGAGTGAGTATGAACTACGCCACCCAACTCTGGGAATGCGCGGTAGAGAACCAGGTGAGTTGGTGTATCAGATGATGGATTCAGATCGCCTTCTACTACCTTACCTGTTTCCAAGTCTACCACTACCATATCGCTAGCCTTCATGGTGTCATAATCGACGCCTGATGGTTTGATGACAACCAGACCTTTCTCGCGGTCGATACCACTCACATTACCCCATGTAAAGAGCACGAGGTTGTGCTTAACGAGATCAAGGTTTGCCTTGAACACTTTTTCTTTTAATTCTTCTAACATAATATCTTTTGTTTTAAGTTGTTTATTCTATTTCAAGTTGAACGATGGGTCTTCCTCGTATGCTTTCTTGTTGAAGCGGTAGAGGGCGGCGCCTCGTTTCGAGTTGACTTTATCGATGAGTTCTGTTTTCTCGATGAAGTCGATATCCTTCACGCGTTTGCGGAAGTTGCGCTTATCAATCTCTTCGCCTATTACTGCCTCGAATACATGCTGAAGCTGTGTCAGCGTAAAGAGGTCTGGGAGGAGTTTGAAGCTTAATGGCTCATGATTGATGCGGCGGCGTATCTGTGCGATAGCGTTGCGGATCATGAGTTTGTGGTCTGAGTAAAGTTCTGGAAGTTCGTTCAGACTAACCCATTCCAATCCGTGTTCTACACGGAGGCTGTCATCATAGTCTTTCACATTGATGAGAGTGCAATAGGCGATAGAGATAACTCGCTCACCTGGGTCACGGTCGATGCGGCCGAAAGCTCCTACTTGTCTTATATAGAGGTTTTTCATTCCAGTAAGTTCCAGGATGACTCTGTTAGCTGCATCTTCGAGATTTTCTGTTGCGCCAACGAAACCACCATAGAGTGACCATTCGCCTCTTCCCGGGTCCATCTTGCGTTTGCCTATCAGTACCTGGAGGTTGCTACCGTCGAAACCGAAAATGATACAATCGACGGATACTAATACTTTGGAGTATTCATTATAAAACTGGGTCATGGTCTTTCTGCTGTTTTGATGTAATGATTCAATGTATGTATAGTTGTGTTCTTTTGCTTGCTCTTCATAGAGCAGGTTCGAGAGGAAAATCAAGGAGTAAGAAGGAGAAGAAAGGATCGCGGATTTTTTCAACAGAAACAGTTTTGTCTGATTTTTGAGAAAATTCCAGACTCCTCACTTCTTACTCCTGACGTGAATAATATTTTACCAGAAGTATGCGTAGAATGCTGCGCAGAGGCCGATTACTACGAGGGTACCGATAATATCGAAGGCACTCCAACTCTCACGGATAGACTTCTTGAAGTCTGATGTGAAGGTGATTGCCTCTACCTGCTCCTTGCTTGGAGCTGGAGTAAAGCAGCTTACTACTACCATGAAGATGATGAGGAATACGAGCAACCAGCACTCGAATACGAGCCAGTTGGTCTGCCAGAACCATGCGGTGTAATCCCAGAATGCACCATCCATTGTTGCCTTACCTGTGTCAGTAATAACGTTGGTAACGAGGCGGAGCATACCGATGAGGAAACCTGTAATCATGGTGTATTCACCTGCCTTTGGAGTAATCTTCTTGAAGAAGATACCCATTGCAAATACGGCTACCATGGCTGGAGCCAGAAGTGACTGGATACCCTGGAGATAGTTGTACAATGTATCCATCTTCATCATGATTGGCAACCATGCGAAACCGAGAACTACAACTACAATGGTAGCGATACGGCCAACGAGTACGTAGTGAGCCTCAGACATGCCCTTCTTCAATGGTTTGTAGAAGTCCTCGGTGAAGAGGGTAGCACAGCTATTGAAGAATGCTGCCAATGAAGCAACTAGTGCGCAGATGAAACCGATTGTTACGATACCCTTGATACCTGCAGGAAGTACGGTCTTTACCATGATGGCAAAGGCTGCATCAGTCTCGTTCATCTGGATAGCGCCCTTCTGAGCCAAGGCTGCTGCAATCATACCTGGAATGAGGAACATGAAGCAAGGGAGTACCTTGAAGAAACCGGCTGCGATAGTACCGCGGCGGGCACGCTTCATAACCTCTACGTTGCTCTCGCCAGGAACCTGACCGAGTACACGCTGAACGATGTGCTGGTCAGTACACCAGTACCAGAAACCGATGATGGTTGCACCGATGAATACTACGAAACCAGGATACTCCTGATACATAGAGTCACCTGCCTCCCAGTGGAACATGTGGGTTGTACCGTAGCCGTTGTTCAACTTGCCGCAGTAATCCATCATGTCGGCCCAACCGGCAGAGATGCTGCCACCGCCGAGGGTAGAGAGACCGAGGAAGAGTACGAGGAAAGAACCGATGACGAGGATAGGAGTCTGGATGGTTGACAATGTCATCACACCCTTCATACCACCGAATACGGTGAAGATGGTGGTGAGGATAATCAGACCGATAGCACCTGCCCAGAAGTTCAAACCCCAAAGATATTCGAAGAAGATACCACCTGTAAGAGCTGTAACGCTCACCTTAGTAAGGATGTAAGCTACGAGGGTGATGATAGAGAGCCATGAACCTGTGCGCTGGGTATAGCGGAACTTCAGGAAGTCTGGCATGGTGATGATCTTACCCATCTTGTTGATGAGCAACTGGTAGAAAGGTACGAACAGCCAACCCAAGATGAGGATCATCCAGCCCTGCATCTCCCAGTGTGCCATACCGACACCACTCTTGGCACCTGTACCAGCCAAACCAACGAGGTGCTCAGAACCAATGTTGGCAGCAAAGATAGCCATACCGATTACATACCATGGCTCACCCTTACCGAAGAGGTAGGCAGAAGAGTCTTCACCTTTCTGAGCCTTTCTGTCTTTCACGATTGCGTGCCAGACAGCCCAAATTACGCCGATTACACCAATGGCGAGTATAGCCCAATCAAGCCATACGAATTCTGTTGAATTCCAATTCATAATTACTATAAGATTGTTTGTTTATTATTATTTGTTTATTCTTTTCTTTTATTGGATGCTTATTATGTTAGTTTCTTATCCAGCACATTTCGTTTTTTTTTTTCATTGCGAAAACTTCTTGTTGGATGTTAGCTGTTCCGGCGGACTTTATCCGCCGGTTCGCTAACTTTTAAACTAACTTACGCTTACTTTTTAACGCTGAATTTGTAAGCGAGGTGAGAATAGTATTTCTCTCCTGGCTTCAATGTGGCATCTGTCCAATCCTTTACGCCCTGAGCAATCTTGGTTGGAGAATCAGGATATTTCTGGCTCTCGAAGCAAACGCTTACGTGTTTAGGATACTTGATGCCATGCTTGCAGGCAATACCTGTGCCTTGGAAGTTACCGGTGTAAACCTGAATGCCTGGCTCGTTGGTAAATACTTCAAGAAGGATACCGCTCTTTGGTGAGTAGAGGCTTGCGCAAACTGTTTTGTCATCGCCCTTACCATTCTTATATGTGTTCAAACACCAGTTGTGGTCGTAACCTGTGGCATTCTTAATCTGATCAAAGTTATAATCAACCTTCTTCCCGATTTCTGCAGGTTTACGGAAATCCATAGGGGTTCCATCGACACTCTTGATTTCACCAGTTGGGATGTAAAGTGAATCTGCAGGAGTGAACTTATCTGCATTGATGTACATTACCTGATCGAAACCTTCCTTAGATG
Source organism: Segatella copri (assembly GCF_024330485.1). GTDB lineage: Bacteria > Bacteroidota > Bacteroidia > Bacteroidales > Bacteroidaceae > Prevotella > Prevotella copri_L. The sequence goes on from NZ_JANDWX010000001.1 coordinate 556,022, forward strand.
GATCGCCATTCAAGTTGAAGTAACTGTGGTTGGTCATATTGACAACGGTCTCTTTGTCTGTTGTAGCGCCAAACTCGATGTCGAGTGTGTTGTCACTCTTGACTGTATATTTAGCTGTTGCTGTTACGTTGCCAGGGAAACCATTCTCACCATCCTTCGCATTGATAGTGAAGGTAACGGATGAGTCGTTCTTCTCTGTAATGTCGTAAACCTGGTTCAACCATCCTGTAGCACCACCACCATGCAGGCAGTTGCCATTATCATTTGCCTTCAACTGGTATGTTGAACCAGCAAGTGAAAGTTTAGCATCCTTGATACGGTTGGCATAACGTCCTACAGAAGAACCATAATCTGAAGGAGAGTTAAGGGTGTCAGCATACTGATGAATATTATCGTAACCAAGAACCACATCTGTTGGCTTTCCGTCCTTGTCTGGAACGGAAATGGAAACGACACGTCCACCATAATTGGTGAGGCAAACTTCCATGCCGTTTGCATTCTTGAGAGTTACTAACTCAGTCTTCTTGCCCAATACTGTTGAATCGAAATCTGCTGGATTCAAACCAGATTGTGTGAGACTTGCATTGCTGCTTGATGAACAAGCTGAGAGGGTAGCGATAGCCGCAAAACCAACTCCCATAAATAGGGTCTTAAATGTACTCATTTTTAGGCTGTTTTTTATTGTCTATTCATTTTGGGTGTAAAATTACAATTTTATTTCGAATCTGCAAGAGTTTTCCCTAACTTTTTTTCTTCTAAAGTGTCTTTTTAACACTATTTGTATGAAAACGCCTGTTTTTGTCTTATTTGGGACAAAAAAAAACTGCAGTTAGCAATACTAACTGCAGTTCCTTATATTATATATAATGTATATATTAGCAAACCTTGTGAGAACCCTCAGAGATTATTACAGGGTAAATCTCTGGAGCATGACCATATTTAGCTGTGAACTTAGCTGTAACGTCCTCAACGAACTTGTCGTAGATATCGTCCTTTACCAGGTTGATGGTGCAGCCACCGAAGCCACCGCCCATGATACGGCTACCAGTAACACCATTCTCCTTAGCAACATCGTTTAAGAAGTCGAGTTCCTCGCAGCTTACCTCATATTCCTTGCTCAAGCCGTGGTGAGTCTCGTACATCTTCTGACCTACTGTCTCGTAGTCACCCTTCTCAAGAGCATCGCAGACAGCCAAAACGCGGTCCTTCTCGCCCAATACGAAGTGAGCGCGGCTGTAATCCTCTTCGCCTACCTCAGCGCGAACCTCTTCCAACTGCTCCCATGTGCAATCACGGAGAGTTTCGAACTTAGCTTCTGGGTGCTTTGCTGCAATGTGCTTAACAACATTTTCGCAAGAGTTGCGGCGGTCGTTGTATGGAGAACCTGCCAACTCGTGCTTTACCTTAGAGTTTACCAGGCAGAGTTTATAGCCCTTAGGCTCGAATGGGAAGTATTCAAATTCGCGGCTGTTGCAATCGAGGCGCATCAACTTACCTTCCTTGCCGAAAACAGAAGCAAACTGGTCCATGATACCGCAGTTAACACCTACATACTTGTGCTCAGTAGCCTGACCAGCGAGAACGAGATCCCATTTAGAAACCTTGTTGTCCCCAAAGAGGTCGTTCAAAGCAAAAGCAAAACAGCTTTCAAGAGCAGCAGAAGAAGACATACCTGCACCGAGAGGCACATCACCATAGAATGCTGCATTGAAACCCTTTACGTCAACGCCCAATGCCTTCATCTCCTGGCAAACACCATAGATGTAACGTGCCCATGAAGCGCGTGGACCTTCAGGATCATTAACCTTGAATTCTACACGGTCCTTCAAGTCGATAGAGTAGAGCATGATGGTATCTGTTCCGTTAGGACGGATTTCTGCCATGATACCCTTATCTACTGCACCTGGGAAAACAAATCCACCATTATAATCGGTATGCTCACCAATCAAGTTAATACGACCTGGTGACATGTAGATGTTACCTGTTTTACCATCGAAATGCTTGATGAATCGGCTTCTTACTTTTTCAATATCCATAATTAGTTAAGTTTTTGTTGTGTTGTTACTAAAGATTTGATTATATGATTTAGCCCCAAGACTATATAAGCCTTAGGGCTAATTTATTTCGCGTTATTAATCAACAGGAATATCCTTGTTGATGTTCTTGCAACCAGCTACAGCATAGAAGAACATGTATGCCATACAGATGAGAGGCACAATGTAACTAGCCATATAGCCAGCGTTGTCTGCGATGAAGTTCTGTACCAATGGCATCAATCCGCCACCTACTACCATCATCATGAAGATACCTGAAGCCTGGGCTGTATACTTGCCAAGACCCTCAGTAGCAAGGTTGAAGATAGAAGACCACATGATAGAAGTGCAGAGACCGCAGAGTACCAGGAACATGGCAGCGATAGGCACTGTTACCATCTGGAATGATGTACCTGTAAATACAGGCATTTCTACTGTTGTTGACTTGCCGAGAAGTACGGCGAGGACGATAAAGATCATACCTGCACCATTGGCAATCATCATCATCATGCGGCTAGATACCTTGTCAGCAATAAAGCTAGAGCAAAGACGACCAACCAGCATCAGGAGCCAGTATGTACCTGCAACGAAACCACCGATAGCTGCTGCATTTGCCAAGGCTGTACCATTGATGAAACCACCACCATTTGCTGTTGTATCAGAAATGTAGAAGTTCAATGTTCCAGGAATGCCTACCTCAACACCTACATAAACGAAGATTGCGATAACGCCGAGGTTGAAGTGGCGGAAAGCCCATGGTGAATGCTCGAATACAGTCTTGTCTGTAGTCTTACCCATCTCTGGATCCTGAATAGGGATGAAGTTCAAGATAACGAATGCTGCTGCGAATACGGCAAGGGCAATGTAAAGTACGAGGTTCACATCTACCATTTTGGTATTAGCAGTAACAGTACCGATAAGGGCACCTACGAGCATTGGGGTTAAAGTTCCGGATAAACTGTTCAATGTACCACCGATGAGGTTCAACTGGTTACCGCGGTTACCACCACCACCGATGAGGTTCAACATTGGGTTAACGACAGTATTCAAAATACATACTGCGAAACCTGAGATGAACGCACCGAAGAGGTAAACGGCGAAGCCTGAGATGTCGGCACCGAACTTACCTGAAAGGAACTGGATGAGCACGCCTACGAATCCGGTAGCGATACCGGTGAGGGCTGTCTTCTTGTAACCGATCTTGGTGAGCAACTTACCTGCAGGGATACCCATGAAGAGGTAAGCCAAGAAGTTCATGGCGTTACCCAACATACCGATCATGTTAGCACTTCCGCTGTCAGCGAATACATTTTTCCAAATAACTCCGATAGGAGCAGCCAAATTCGTTACGAACGAAATCATGGCGTAGAGGAACATCATCGTGATAATGGCGATGATATTGCCATTTTTACTTTGGTTTTCCATTTTTTTTGATAGTTGATATTGTTATTTGTTATTATTATTTGCGAAAAGCTTGTTTATACTCTTTTTGAAGAGGTTATTGATTCTCTTTTATGGTAAAGAGGTTGCTACTCTTTTCTTCTAAGAGGTTGTTTCTTCTTTAAAGACGTTAAGACTTCTCTTTAAGATTGTTGTCGCGCTAGATGGGGTTTGTCATTCAAGCGCGAAAATGGAGCAAGTGCTGTTTAGAGTACCTGCTCCATGATTTATTCTGATTTATTTGTCAATTCCAAACTTATAGATTGTCTTCTGGGTGTATGTTTCACCCGGATTTAATCTGCAACTTGGGAAATAGGTGTGATTTGGAGTGTCTGGGAACTTCTGTGCCTCGAAGCAGACTGCACTGCGACGTGGGAATGTTGCACCAAACTGTCCTGAGATACCTGCAAGGAAATTACCTGTGTACATCTGCAAACCTGGTTCTGTGGTATAAACCTCCATGGTACGGCAGCTTACAGGGTCTTTTATACGGGCAGCAAAACTCAACTCACCTTCTTCTGTCTTGTTCAATACATAGTTGTGGTCATAGCCCTGACCATTCTTGATCTGCTCGTTGTCTGCATTGATGTCCTGACCAATTGGCTTTGGTGTACGGAAATCGAATGGTGTGCCCTCAACCTTCAAAATCTCACCTGTAGGGATAGAATACTTATCAATAGGGAGATAGTAGTTTGCGTTTACCTCACAGATGATATTGTCAACTGTTGGGGTAGGATTAGCAATACCCTGAATTGAGAAGAAAGCGTGATGTGTCAGGTTGCAGATGGTTGTCTTGTTGGTTGTAGCCTGATACTTGATAACGAACTCATTGTCGTCGGTCAATGTGTAAGCTACCCAAACTGTCAACTCACCAGTGAAGCCTTCTTCACCATAAGGGCTCGTGTATTTCAACACGACAGCGCTATCACTCATGCGGGTTGCATCCCAAACTTTGGTGTGGAAACCTGTAGGTCCACCATGCAGGTGGTTGGGACCATCGTTGCATGCCAAGTGATACTCCTTGCCGTGAAGTATGAACTTGCCTTCTTTAATACGGTTGCCATAACGACCGATGAGCACACTCAAGAATGGCTCTGGTGAGTTGATGACGTCCTGTATGTTGTCATGACCCTGGATGAGGTTGGCATAGTTGCCATCCTTGTCAGGCATCATGATGGCTACGACTGCTCCACCATAGTTAGTCACTGCAACTTCGTTGCCTTGCTTGTTTCTTAACACGAAGAGATCAGTCTTCTTGCCATTCACTGTGGTCTGAAAATCTTCTCTTTTCAAACCACACTTATTTGCTGGTTCTGTATTCATAATATCTCACTTTTTTTAGTTACCTTACTTTGGTTTAAGTAATGTACTGCAAAGTAACTAAAAAAAAATGAGTATTACAAATATTTTATGAACTTTTTGATTTAAAAAATCCTAAAATGATTCTGATAGCAAATCGGCAACGACGTAACTTGATCCGCCAATAAAGATAAAATCATCTTTTTTTGCGTTTGCTTTTGCTTTGTTAAATGCCTGTGCGATAGTTTGATAGCATGTTCCGTTTAAGCCGTGCTTTTGTGCGTATCCGTATAATTTGTCTACAGGAATCGCTCTTTTGGTTGATGGCTGTGTCCAATAGAAAATCGTGCTTTCTTTTGGCAACTTTTCTAATAGTCCCATTACATGCTCTACATCTTTGTCATCAACCATTCCGAAGACAATATGTTTCGTATCGGCTTTGACGGATGCAATCTGAGGCTCCAGATACTCCCATCCGGCAAGGTTATGTCCCGTATCACAGATGGTGAGAGGGTGTTCGTTGAGTTTTTCCCATCTGCCACGTAAGCCTGTCAGCTCGCATACATGTTCGAAGCCGTTCTTTATGCTTTCATCTTTGATTTCTATTCCTTCTTCCTTCAGGCATTCTACGGCTGCGGATATGGTGCAGAAGTTCTTTTTCTGATAGTTGCCTTTCAGTTCGAAGTTCGTGTCTGCGTCAGTTGCATGTGCAAAATGGATAGGAGAATTCTGCTCATGGGCTTTCTTGATGAATACAGGTTGGGTCTCTTCGTTCCATTCGCCAATAACGACAGGAATCTGTGGCTTGATGATACCTGCCTTTTCGCCTGCAATCTCGCCGAGTGTATTCCCGAGGAATTGGGTGTGGTCAAAACTGATGTTCGTGATAACGGATAGGATAGGAGTGATGATGTTGGTACTATCCAGTCTTCCTCCCAATCCAACTTCGATGACGGCAAAGTCTACCTTTTGTTCTGCAAAATACTGAAATGCCATCATGGTGGTCAGTTCAAAGAACGAAGGATGTAGCGGTTCGAAGAATTTCCGGTTGTTTTCTACAAAGTCGATTACATACTCTTCGCTTACCATCTCACCATTTACGCGAATGCGTTCTCTGAAATCTACAAGATGTGGAGATGTGAACAGGCCGACTTTATAGCCCTGGCTCTGCAGGATTGCAGCAAGGGTATGGGATGAAGAACCTTTTCCGTTGGTTCCTGCAATGTGGATACATTTATATTGGTTATGAGGATGTCCGAAGTGTTCGTCCATTTTATACATCGTATCAAGCCCAGGTTTGTATGCCTTGGCTCCAATCTTTTCAAAAACCGGCGTGCTGGTGAAAAGATATTCAACAGTTTCTTGATAATTCATGTTATACCTTATTATATATACAGATAATCCCCGAAAAGAGCGAACCGTTCTTTCGAAGATAGTTCGCCCTCTTCGGGGATTGCTCTTTACTGTTTATTTTTTAAAGAGATTCTTGAAACTTTCAAAGAGAGATTTCTTCTCTGCATTATCTGCTTTGAAATTATCGCATTCCTTGAATTTCACAACAAGATCCTTTTCTTCCTTGGTCAGAGAGGTAGGTACGAAAACGGTAATATTGACGATAATATCACCACGGCCATAACCATATCCCTTAATAGCCGGCATACCTTTGCCACGCAAACGGATCTGTTTGCCAGGTTGTGTGCCAGGTTCTATTTTGATCTTCGTCTTGCCATCCAAAGTAGGGACTTCTACCTCGCCACCCAAAGTGGCAGTTGCAAAGTCAAGAACAAGATTATGGTATAAGTCCTGACCAACACGCTCGAAATCATCGTTCTTTTCTACGCTTACCATTACCTGTAGGTTTCCGTAGAGACCATTGTGCTTGCCTTGGTTACCCTTTCCTTCAACGGTAACAACCATATCGTTGTCGACACCTGCAGGAATATTAATTTCTACGAGTTCCTCGCCCTTCACGATTCCGTCGCCACCGCATTCCTTACATTTGTTCTTGATGATAGTTCCCTCACCGCCACACTTTGTACAGGCAGTCTGAGTTTGCATCATGCCGAACATACTGCGCACCGTCTTTAAGACATAGCCGCTTCCATGACATTCCGGACATGTTTCTGGCTGGGCACCACCTTCGCAACCAGTTCCGTGACATGCAGAGCAAGTTACATCCTTGCGGATCTTGAAGCGCTTGGTAACACCTGTTGCTGCCTCTTGGAGAGTCAGTTTTACTCTTACGCGAAGGTCGCCACCCTGGTAAACCCGCTTCTGTGAGCCGCCACCGAATCCGCCGCCACCAAAGCCGCTGAAACCGCCGTGTCCGCCAAAGATATCTCCAAACATAGAGAAGATGTCGTTCATGTCCATGCTGGCACCACCGCCGAATCCGCCGAATCCACCTTGTGGGCCGTCGAAACCAAACTGGTCATACTGCTGGCGCTTCTGGGCATCGTGGAGAACTTCGTAAGCTTCGGCAGCTTCCTTGAATTTCTCTTCCGCCTCTTTGTTGCCAGGGTTGCGGTCTGGATGATACTTGATGGCTATCTTTCGATACGCCTTCTTTATTTCGTCTTCTGATGCCGACTTGTCTACGCCCAGCACCTCATAATAGTCTCTCTTAGCCATTTGCTTATTTCAAATATTGAATTTTCTTACAGAATTCTAATAGAATGTTCTGGATTTTGAAAAATAATTCTTGATATTTCTTTCTTACTGACCTACAGCTACCTTGGCATGGCGAATCACCTTGTCGTTCATCGTATAACCTGTCTGGACGCAGTCAATGATTTTTCCCTTCTTGTCATCGCCCATTCCTGGAACCATAGCAATAGCCTCGTGGAAATCTACATCGAAATCCTTGTCGTTGGTTTCAATCTTCTTTACGCCAAGACCTTCGAGTGTCTTTACGAACTTGTTGAAAATCATCTGAACACCTTCCTTGATAGCCTTAGGGTCTTCGCTCTTGTCAGCGATGGCACGCTCAAAGTCGTCGAGAATAGGCAGAATAGCAGCTACAGTCTTCTCGCCGCCATTCAAAATCAGTTCTGCTTTCTCTTTGAGGGTACGCTTGCGGTAATTCTCAAACTCAGCAGTCTTATAGAGCAACTGTTTCTTGAGTTCCTCTACCTCTTGCTGTGCTTTTGTTAAAGGATCAACCTCTTCTGCCTTCTTGTCAGCAGCGTCTGTATTGTTGTCACCTTCTTCTGCCTTGTTGTCAGTATTCTGATTTTCCTCAGTATTTTCATTTTGAGTTGTCTGCTCATTATTTTCATTCTGAACAGTCTCCTGAACGTTTCCGTCCTCTATATTGATTTCTTTTTCTTTTGACATAGTCTTAAATTTTTTAAACATGATAATTCTTGTTATTGGTTGTTTGACAAAAAGTGTGCCAACCCGATTCTCATCGAATTGGCACAATTAAATTATAAGATAATTTGTGGTTGCTGTTTAAAACAGCAGAATAACTTTCTGTTTAAAATCCGTACATCTTAGCCTTCTGCTCCTTGATAGCTTCATCGTAGATATACTCATCATAAGACATGAGCTTGTCGATGGTGCCTGATGGAGTGAGCTCGATGATACGGTTTGCCACGGTGTTGATGAATTCGTGGTCGTGGCTAGAGAAGAGGATATTGCCCTTGAAACCTACCAGGTTGTTGTTGAATGCCTGAATACTCTCCAGGTCCAAGTGGTTGGTTGGTGTATCAAGAATCAGGCAGTTGGCGTTCTGCAACTGCATGCGTGCAATCATACATCTCATCTTCTCACCTCCGGAGAGGACATTTACCTTCTTCAGTACTTCTTCGCCGCTGAAGAGCATTCTTCCGAGGTAGCCCTTCATGGCAACTTCGTTACCTGGACCATACTGGCTCAACCAGTCTACCAGGTTCTTGTCGCTCTGGAAGAATTCTGTATTATCGAGTGGGAGATAAGCAGTTGTGATAGTAACACCCCACTTGTAGTCACCTGCGTCAGCCTTTCGGTTGCCGTTGATGATTTCGAAGAGTGCGGTCATCGCCTTAGGATTGTGAGAAAGGAATACTACCTTCTCGCCCTTTTCTATGTTGAAGTTTACATGGTCGAAGAGCACTGTTCCGTCTTCGTCGCATGCTTTCAGTCCCTCTACCTCCAGAATCTGGTTACCTGGCTCACGGTCCATCTGGAAGATGATGCCTGGGTATTTACGGCTTGATGGACGGATTTCTTCAACGTTCAGCTTCTCCAGCATCTTCTTGCGGGATGTTGTCTGCTTACTCTTGGCAACGTTAGCTGAGAATCGGCGGATGAATTCTTCCAACTGCTTCTTCTTCTCTTCAGCCTTCATCTTCTGGTTCTGAGCCTGGCGGAGAGCCAACTGAGAACTCTCGTACCAGAAAGAGTAGTTACCTGCAAACATCGTAATCTTACCGAAGTCGATATCTACGGTCTGGGTACTTACAGCATCGAGGAAGTGACGGTCGTGAGATACTACGAGTACGGTCTGTTCAATGTTGCTGAGATATTCTTCCAACCACTCAACTGTGTCGAGGTCGAGGTCGTTGGTAGGCTCATCGAGAAGGAGGTTGTCTGGGTTGCCGAAGAGTGCCTTCGCCAGCATCACGCGCACTTTCTCTGTGTTTGAAAGTTCACCTACGAGTTTGTCGTGGCGGTCTTCCTTTACACCGAGGTTCTGCAGAAGTTGTGCGGCATTGCTTTCAGCCTCCCAACCGTTCATTTCTGCAAACTTGAGCTCCAGCTCAGCAGCGAGGTTACCATCTTCTTCTGTCATCTCTGGCTTAGCATAGAGGCGCTCGCGCTCCTTCATGTTTTCCCATAATGGCTGATGGCCCATCAGAACGGTATCCATCACGCGGAAATCGTCATATTTGAAGTGGTCCTGTTCCAAGACAGAAAGTCGCTCGCCTGGTCCCATTTCTACTGTACCCTTGTTTGGTTCAAGGTCGCCGCTGATAGCGCGGAGGAAAGTAGATTTTCCGGCACCGTTAGCACCGATGATACCATAAATATTACCATGAGTGAACTTGAGGTTTACATCCTTGTAAAGCACTCTCTTTCCGAATTGGATCGCAAGATTTTGTACTGTAATCATTCCTTTTTATTATTCTGTACTTTTATTTTTGTTTTTTTTACTACTATTAATGCCTTGAAAGAATCGAGTTGTTAGTCTAGACTTTTCAAGAAACGCTCACCCTGCGGAGTACGAAGCCAAATGGCAAACCCCAGTGCAGGTACCAATATAATGGAAAATATTATTGTTAAACCTTCTCCCATGATTCTACTTTTTAATTAATACCTTATTAGCAATATATGCAAAAAGCCAAGTAAGGAATAAACCAATAATTATACTGGTAATATTGAAGATTTTTAATTCGCCATCAGAATATATCGTGACGGCATTACCTGCAACCATGACCAAGAAACATGTCTTGGCAAGGTCGTAGAAAAACTTTCCGAGACATTCTCGGGCAGTTTTGTTTCTTTCTTTATCTTCTCTTTGCGTCATTGCAATTTCTGTTATTCAGCTGCAAAATTACAAAAAAATATTTGAAACACAATGATTTATTGGCAAAAGTTACTAATTTTTAGTTAAAAACATGGTGGCTTTTTGTTATTTTGCAGAAAAGTCTTACTTTTGTAGGCTGAAACGGAGAAAATGCAGCATTGATTCTGTGTTTTTCATGTTAAGAAAATGATATCGATAACAATATGAGACAACAAAATAGAAAAGGAAATTTTAATAAGCATACCAATAATGCTTATGGCTACGGAAACCCAAATGAATATGAGCATTACAAGGTAGAAAAACCAGCTCCGTTGCTGGAATGGCTAATGGAGAATGTGAAGGGACCTAGCAAGACTAAGGTGAAGCAGACTCTGCAGGGTAGGGGAATCAAGGTAAATGGCAAAACCATTACCCAGTTTGATTATGCCCTGAAGCCGGGTATGAAGGTGAGTGTGAGCAAGACAAAGAAGAATCAGGAGGTATTTAAAAGCAGATACCTTAAGATTGTTTATGAAGACAGATATCTGATTGTTGTCGAGAAAAACATCGGTATATTGAGTATGGCAGCTGGTCATTCTACTTTGAATGTGAAAACGGTACTTGATGATTATTTTCATAAGACTCGCCAGAACTGCCAGGCGCATGTAGTACACCGACTTGACCGTGATACTTCGGGCTTGATGATTTATGCCAAGGATAAGCAGACGGAATTGGCTTTGGAGGATGATTGGCATCATAATGTGTACGACCGCAGATATGTGGCTCTGGTTTCCGGAGAGATGGAAGAAGATGAAGGTACCGTTGCCAACTGGCTGAAAGATAACAAGGCTTATATTACTTACAGTAGTGATACGGATAATGGCGGCAAGTATGCTGTTACCCATTTCCATACATTAGAGCGTACAACGGCTCATTCTCTGGTGGAGTTCAAACTCGAAACGGGCCGTAAGAATCAGATTCGTGTTCATACGGCCGATATGGGGCATCCGGTGTGTGGTGACATCAAGTATGGTAATGGTGATGATCCATGCCAGCGCTTGTGCCTGCATGCCTATGTGCTGTGTTTCTATCATCCCGTAACGCATCAGCCTATGGAATTTGAAACTCCGATACCGGCTGAATTCCGCAGGGCATTAAAGAATGATCGTTAATAGGGTGATGAATACTGATTGGTAGTTTATACTATATAATAATGTGATATGAATGATTTTGGATATTATGCGCTGGCATTGGTAGTCCTTGTTGTAGGACTGTTTGTCTTAAAGAAGGTGGCTACCTGCATGATTAAAGCAATGGTAGCTGTTGTTATGGTAGCCGTGCTGGCAGTTCTTTACTGGCTCTTTTGTTGATAGTAGAGTTGTATGATGATGACGGGATAAGATTTTAGATATTTTTGATTGGTAAATTGGTTGCAGTTGTCTGGGTGTAAACTTTGGATGGCTGCAACTTTTTTATATTGATATTTAAAGAGATATAAAGTGATATTTAAAGGTGATATGAAATGGTAGGGAGAAATACAAAACAAAAAAGAGCATTTCTGTTAAGAAATGCTCTTTTTTGTACACCCTTAGGGATTCGAACCCTAGACCCACTGATTAAGAGTCAGTTGCTCTACCAACTGAGCTAAGGGTGCAACTATTTGTTGGTGACTCCGCAAGGATTCAAACCTTGAACCTCTTGATCCGTAGTCAAGTGCTCTATTCAGTTGAGCTACGGAGCCAAAACCGTTTGTTTCAGTGAAGCTTTGATAGGAGAGTGACTCCGCAAGGATTCAAACCTTGAACCTCTTGATCCGTAGTCAAGTGCTCTATTCAGTTGAGCTACGGAGCCAATTCTTATCTTTTGTACACCCTTAGGGATTCGAACCCTAGACCCACTGATTAAGAGTCAGTTGCTCTACCAACTGAGCTAAGGGTGCAACATTTAAAAGCCTCATTTCTGAATTGCGAGTGCAAAGGTACTACTATTTTTTGATTCCACCAAATTTTTTCGCAACTTTTTTCGAAAAAAATCAATTTTTCTTCATCTTGAAGGTTCCTAACGTATGTCTATACCCCTTCTTGTTGATGCTTACCACGCGGTAGATACCCTCCTTTAAGTTTCTAACATCTAGCGTGTTATCTTTTGCATGGAGGTACAGAATATCGCATCCTTGTAGGGTTTCGACCATCAGAACGTCAAAAACGAGATTTTTGGTGGTTTCTGCTAGATATACCTTCTTTCCGTCACATTCGAGTAATTTCGCAGCTCCTGTGCTTTGGGCAAGGAGTTGAATCTCTTCCTCTTTTTCTTGGGTTGGCTGGCTTTCTATGCCATATCCGTCCATTGAAGTTACGGCAACAAACAGACGTTTTGCGTCAGGATTTTCTATTTTGAACGAATTTCCTATGATTCGTGCGGCAACCAGGTTGCGTGCATCGGTGATGTCAACCGGATATTTCTTGCTCGCGTATACATTATTATATATATAAGGGGTTGCGATTTTAGTGCCATCCGTATAGTTTGAAGGATTGCTCCAGGAAACTGATACCTTGTTATCGGTGGTGATTACAGATAATTGTTGTGGCTGTTCCGGTTGGTTCTTGCTTGCCCAAGTCATCGGCGGAACCAATGAAGGATATGGGTTGAAACGTTGGGTAAAGTCGAGAATACCCTGTTTGTTGTCCAGGAGGAACTTGTTTCTGAAGAATGCATATCCCATTCCGAGGTTTCGGATGTGATACATTTCTGCCGTCACGTCATTGATGTTCCACTTTCCTTCTTTCGGATCGAGAAAGTAGATGCCCAGTCCTGGAGCCACAATCTTGCCATGGCTCTGTTCCTGCCAGTCGATGGCAAACGGATAGAAGTGTTCGTTCTTGAAATACATCATAGGGAAGAGCTCGTCCATCAGACCGCTCTTGAGCCAGCCCTGTGCATCCTGGCAGACCTTCGTATATGCATTCCAGCCAAAGCTCCGGTATCTGCTCAGGTCATCATACTTTCCTACAGGTGAGCAGCTCATTTTTACCCAAGGTTTTTCAGCCTTCACTGCATCGTGAATCTTTCTTACGATGTTGGTGATATACCGGCGTCCCTGTTCTCGGCTCACTTTGATGTTCCAGGTTTCAGGGTAACGGATGTAGTCGAGGTGAATACCGTCTACATTATATTTATGTGTAATTTCCCTGCAGATGTTTGCCAGATAATCACCTGTCCGGCTGTTTTCCGGATCCATGTATCCGTCGGCTCCAATCTTCTTGATGAGTTTTGGCATCTTGTTTCGGAGAGTTTTGCAGCCGAGTGAGTTCCATTTTCCTACCGGAATGGTTACCACCCAGGCATGCAGTTCCATCCCTCGCTTATGGCATTCGTCGATGGCAAACTGCAGGGCATCATAGCCCGGACTTCTCCCCGGAAAACCTGACAGGCATCCATCCCAAGGTTCGTATGCCGACGGATAAATCATGGTACCTCTTACGCGGGTCTGTATCAGTACGGTGTTGATTTTAGCCTGCTGTAACCGGTCCAGTATATCCGTCAGTTCCTTTTTCTGCTTTTCGGCAGAATAAGAAGACTGGGCATAAGAGTGTGGCCAGTCGATACCTCCTATGGTTGTCAGCCATACAGCTCTTACTTCATGTTTCGGCACCTGGTTATTGAACACGATACTCTGGGCTTTTGCGGCCAAAACAGAGCATAAAACGATAAAAAATATCTTAAAACTCTTCATAATCTTACAATTTGGCAACAAAGATACCAATATTTTTTTTTATTTCAAATAAAAATATTACTTTTGCGGTTGAAATATTAAAATAAAGTGCATTTTGCACCGAAAAGAGAGAAAATTTTAAGCAATAAAAGCAAAATGGTCAGTTTCGTTATTAGTTTGGTCGCCCTTGTATTGGGTTACCTTCTTTATGGAAAGTTTGTGGCGCATGTGTTCGGTCCTGATGACCGCCCTACGCCTGCAGTGACCAAAGCCGATGGGGTCGACTTTATGGTACTGCCTAGTTGGAAGATCTTCATGATTCAGTTCCTCAACATTGCAGGAACGGGTCCTATCTTCGGTGCCATTATGGGTGCCTGGTACGGACCGGTGGCTTATCTGTGGATTATCTTCGGGTGTATCTTCGCAGGAGCCATGCATGATTACATGAGCGGTATGCTCAGTATCCGTAACGGTGGAGCTGGTTTGCCGGAATTGGTAGGTAAGTATTTGGGTGGACGCACCAAGAAAGTGATGTTGGTCTTTTCGGTACTTTTGCTGATGATGGTGGGAGCTGTGTTTGTATACAGTCCGGCTATCATTATGAGTGGCATTTGCAATACGGATGCATTCTGGGGCAGCCAGATGTTTTGGATTGTGGTGATTTTCGTTTATTATGTCATTGCTACATTACTGCCTATCGATAAGATTATCGGTAAGGTTTATCCGCTCTTTGCTTTCTCGCTTCTCTTTATGGCGGGTGCTCTGATGATAGGTCTCTTTGTGAAGTGGCCTTCATTGCCTGAACTCTGGAGCAATTTGCAGAGTTGCAATCTCAATGAGAATCCGGCTTGGTTGGGAACGGAGTCTTTTGTTCAGAAGAGTCCGATTTTCCCTTGCCTCTTTATCACGATAGCCTGTGGTGCCATCAGTGGTTTCCATGCTACGCAGAGTCCGCTCATGGCACGATGCATGAAGAATGAGAAGATGGGTCGCCCTATTTTCTATGGAGCCATGATTACAGAAGGTGTTGTTGCCTTGATATGGGCTACGGTTTCCATGTATTTCTTCTACTATGGTGGATGGCGTGAATGCGTAAGTCCTGAGGCCGCTCAGCAGTTTATCGCTCAGTTTGATGGCGGCAAGTCGCTTATCCAGAACTTCGATGCGCCTACCGTTGTGAAGATAGTATGTTCCAGCTGGTTGGGTGTGGCTGGTGGAATCCTGGCTCTGCTGGGTGTTGTTGCAGCGCCTATTACCAGTGGCGATACGGCTTTGAGAAGTGCCCGTCTGATTATCGCCGAGTTTATCGGTTTGGAGCAGCGCTCTATGCGCAAGCGTCTTTATATCTGCGTTCCGTTGTTTGCTCTTACGGTGGGCATTCTGGTTTGGCAGATGGAGAATCCTGATGGTTTCAATATCATCTGGCAGTATTTCGGCTGGGCTAACCAGACGCTTTCTGTGTTCACTCTCTGGACATTGACGGTTTATCTGGTACAGCAGAAGAAGCCTTTTGTGATGACGCTGGTTCCTGCCTTGTTTATGACCGTGATATGTTCAACCTTCCTGCTCATTTCGCCAACAGCTTTGGCTTTGGGTGAGAGCCTGGCTTATACGGGCAGTGTCATCATTCTGGTGATAGCCTTGGTTTGGTTCCTGGGTTGGTATCGCAGTTATCAGAAGAAACAATAGATTTATATATAAGTATTAATCAATATACGTAAATTTATATGATACGAATGAAAAAAATAGCTATTGCAGCATTGACACTTGTCGTTTCGACAGCTGCTCATGCTCAGTTTGAAAGTGGAAAACAGTATATAGGTGCGTCGATGACGGGCTTAAACTTGAGTTATAATGGCTCTCAGGACCTCAATCTCGGTATTCAGGCTAAGGCTGGATACTTCGTAGAAGACGATTGGATGCTGTTGGGGCAGGTAGAATATAATCATTCTGGTCTTGAAGGCGTGAAGGATTATTTCTCTGTTGGTGCCCAGGCTCGTTATTATATCGAGCAGAATGGTCTGTATCTGGGTGGCGGCGTAAAGTTGGCTCATTCCGGAGGTTATAATGATTTCATGCCAGGGGTAGAGGTAGGTTATGCTTTCTTCCTCGGCAAGTCGGTTACCCTCGAGCCAGCTATCTACTACGATCAGAGTTTCAAGAAGCATGTAGATTATTCTACCGTAGGTTTGAAACTGGGTATTGGTATTTATCTCTAAACTGCTAAGATGCAACAACAGTTTTCTTCGACTTTGTTGGAAAAGGCAGTGGCGGAGTTTTCTAAATTGCCAGGTATAGGGCGCAAAACAGCTTTGCGCCTTGTACTTTTTATGCTCAAGCGTAAGAGTGAGGATGTGGAACTCTTTGCTGATACCATTTCCAGGATGCGGCGTGAAGTGAAATACTGCAGAGTTTGTCATAATATCAGCGATACTGATGTCTGTCCGATCTGTTCTGATTCCCGGCGCGATGCTTCTACCATCTGTGTCGTCGAGAATGTGCAGGATGTACTGGCGATAGAAAACACGCAGCAGTTTCACGGACTCTATCATGTCTTGGGTGGCATCATTTCGCCGATGGATGGTATCGGTCCTTCGGATATAGAGATAGAATCGCTGGTTCAGCGTGTGGCTGAAGGTGGGGTGAAGGAGGTGATTTTTGCTCTCAGCAGTACGATGGAGGGGGATACTACCAACTTCTATATCTCCCGTAAACTTGCTGATTATCCTGTTAAACTCTCTGTTATCGCCCGTGGTATCTCGGTGGGTGATGAATTGGAGTATACAGATGAGGTGACTCTCGGAAGGAGTATTCTGAACAGAACTCCATTTGGACAATAATAAAAGACAACAAAATGAAAATCAAACAAGTACAACGAATATTGATGACCAATTTCCTCTTTGTCCTGTTGGTAGGATTCCTGCTGGTCTTGCTCTATGAGACAGAAATTCTGGAACCTACTAATCTGGCAGGGGATGTCACGCTGGTCTATGTGATTACCGTAGCGATGGAGTTTCTTACCATTGCCGTTATTCCTCTGGCGCTCAAACTCTTCAGTTTCAAGGCTATTCACCGTCAGTTGGTAACCCGTAAGGGAGATGCACTTCTTCCTCTGGGCACTGCCCGTCTGAATATGCTCTGCTTGCCAATGCTGATCAATACGTTTATGTATTATCAGACGATGGCGCCTGCTTTCGGATATATGGCTATCATCCTTTTTCTCTGTCTCTTCTTTGTTTATCCTTCTGTTGGAAGATGTGAGGACGAAACAACAGAGGCGGAAGGTTAAACTCTCAGTATCTAATATTTGATATTCGATATGAAACTCAGTGTTATCATAGTAAGCTATAATGTGAAGTACTATCTTGCCCAGTGTCTGCGTTCGGTAGAGAAAGCTATCGGCGTGTTGGAGTGTGGGCAGCAGGGTGATGCAAGTGGCGATACGGCAGAGATTATCGTGGTTGATAATCATTCTCAGGATGGAACGGTGGAATATCTCGAACGGTGTTTCCCGGCTTCCCGATATCCTAATCTCCATGTTGTAGCCTGTACGCATAATAACGGATTTGCCCGTGCCAACAATCTTGCTATCCGCAAGAGCGAGAGTGATCTGGTTCTTTTGCTGAATCCGGATACCATTATCGGTGAGCACGTTCTTAAGGATGCTGTCAGTTTTATGCGTTCTCATCCTCATGCCGGTGCTCTGGGTGTAAGGATGTTGGGAGCCAATGGCAAACCAGCTCCTGAGAGTAGGAGAGGATTGCCTTCTCCGATGGTGGCTTTCTATAAGATGATGGGGTTGTGCAGCCGGTTTCCTCAGCATCGCAGTTTCGGTCATTATTACATGGGTTATCTTCCATGGGATAAGCCGGCAAAGATAGAGGTTGTGAGCGGTGCTTTCTATATGATTCGTCGTGAAGCCTTGCTGAAGGTGGGGTTGCTGGATGAGGATTTCTTCATGTATGGCGAGGATATTGATCTTTCTTACCGTATCTTGAAGGGTGGTTATCAGAACTATTATCTGCCTGTAGATATCCTGCATTACAAAGGTGAAAGTACTAAGAAGTCGAGCTTCCGCTATGTTCATGTGTTTTACGAGGCGATGCTTATCTTCTTCCGTAAACATTATTCGGGTATGTCGCATCTCTTGAGCATTCCTATCAAATTTGCCATCTATGCCCGTGCCTCTGTAGCCTTTATGCAGATGATGACTACGAGAATCAGAAAGAGTCTGGGATTCTTTTCTCCTTCTCATGTCGACCTGTCAAACCAGGTGTTGTTTGATGCTGACGAGATGAGCTATGAAGAGATGCTGCATCAGCTTGCGCAGCGGTCTGACGAGAATATCAAACTGGCTACCTATACGAAGGACATCGGTAAGGTGATTACGGATAGGGAGGTGATGGATAAGGATGAATTTGGTTATTTATAAGGATAGATTTATTTCTATATTATAAGGAACGCGCGTACATTATTAATAAGTGTAGTTTATGAAAGAACCGAATATTCGATTACGTGCTTTAGAGTTGGAAGATCTTGATTTTCTCTACCAGATAGAGAATGATGATCGGCTTTGGGAACTGGGTGTTTCCAATGTTCCATATTCGCGCCGTGTGCTGCTCGACTATATAACCAATGCTTCGGCAGATATTTATATAGACAATCAGGTGCGCCTGATAGTAGAGAATGAGCAGAATGAGCAGGTGGGCATCCTGGATCTTACAGATTTTGATCCCCGTCATCGCCGTGCCGAACTCGGAATTGTCATCAAAAAGGAGTTTCAGGGGAAGGGTTATGCGAAGGCCTCAGTTGGCCGTTTGTTGCAATATGCTCGGAAAATACTTCATCTTCAGCAGATTTATGCTATTATAGGTATCAGAAACCAAAAGGCGGCTAAAATGCTGCAATCTGTTGGATTTGAGGGGAATAATGTCCTGAAACAATGGCTTTGTAGCCAAGTTGGTTATGAGGATGCGATGTTTTTTCAATATTTTCTGTAAAAAAGTTGCATAAAAATTTGGTAGAACCAAAAAAAAGTAGTACCTTTGCACTCGCAAATGAAAAATGAGCGCTAAGCCATTCAATTTGATTTCATGATTGGTGCGTTAGTTCAGTTGGTTAGAATGCCTGCCTGTCACGCAGGAGGTCACGAGTTCGAGTCTCGTACGCACCGCTCAAAATCATCTTGCTGGATTGCCAAAAAATGTTTGGTGCGTTAGTTCAGTTGGTTAGAATGCCTGCCTGTCACGCAGGAGGTCACGAGTTCGAGTCTCGTACGCACCGCTAATTTCATTTGAACATTTCGACTCCTCCATAATAATAATGGTGCGTTAGTTCAGTTGGTTAGAATGCCTGCCTGTCACGCAGGAGGTCACGAGTTCGAGTCTCGTACGCACCGCAGAAACCTTCGAGAGTGATCTCGGAGGTTTTTTGTTTTTATATAAATCTAAGAGAATATGGCTATCGTTATCACAGTTCTGGCATACTTCTGTGTGCTCCTGCTCTTCAGTCATCTTACTGCCCGTAAAATGGCAAGTAATGAAACTTTCTATCGTGCCAACCGCCGGTCGCCTTGGTATATGGTTGCTTTCGGTATGGTGGGAGCATCTGTTTCGGGCATCACTTTTGTCAGTGTGCCGGGCATGGTGATGAGAACGGATATGACCTACCTTCAGATGTGCATCGGTTTCATCCTGGGTTATTTCCTGGTTGCCTTTCTTTTGCTTCCTATCTATTACCGCTATAATCTCACTACGATTTACGGTTATCTGCAGCAGCGGTTGGGGGAGCGTTCGTATAAGACCGGAGCTTCGTTCTTCCTCTTGTCCAAGATGACGGGTGCGGCGGTCCGTTTTTTTGTCGTCTGTATCCTCTTGCAGCGTTTCGTGCTCGATGGGATTGGTGTTCCGTTCTGGGTCACGGTTCCTGTCATGGTACTGCTTATCTGGCTTTATACGCGCAAGGGTGGCATCAAGACGCTGGTGTGGACAGATACCTTTCAGACGCTCTGTATGTTTGCGGCGCTCGTCCTCATTATCTTTCAGGTGATGTCGGCGTTGGGCATGACTCCTTCCGAAGCGATCACTGCGATTGCTCACGACAGTCATTCCCGTATTTTTGTCTTTGATGACTGGATGTCGAAACAGAATTTCTGGAAACAGTTCCTCAGCGGTGTCTTTGTAGTGATTGTGATGACCGGTCTTGATCAGGACATGATGCAGAAGAATCTTACCTGCAAGTCGCTCCGTGAGGCCCAGAAGGATGTTTGCAGCTATGGTTTTGCCTTTGTGCCTGCCAATCTGCTTTTCCTGAGTCTGGGTGTGTTGCTGGTGATGCTGGCTCAGAAACAGGGAGTGGCTTTGCCTGATGCTCCTGATGATCTGTTGCCGATGTTTGCGGCTTCGGGGGCGATGGGAAACCTGGTGGTGGTCTTGTTTACCATTGGCATTGTGGCGGCAAGTTTCTCCAGTGCCGATTCAGCATTGACCGCGATTACTACAAGTCTGTGCGTGGATATTTTGGGCAAGAAGGATGATATGAAGCTCCGCAAGCAGATGCATTTGGCGGTAGCTTTGGTGTTCATGCTCTTCATCATTGCTTTCAAGGCGATTAATTCTACGAGCGTGATAGATGCCATCTACATCCTCTGCTCTTATACTTACGGTCCGCTGTTGGGTTTGTTTGCCTTCAGTCTGCTCACCAAGCGTCAGGTAAACGACCGCTGGTCGCCATGGGTCTGCATCGCCAGTCCGCTCATCTGCTTCGCCATCGATACCCTTACCTCGCAGTATGTGGGCTATAAGTTCGGCTATGAGCTTCTGATGCTGAATGGCGCCCTGACATTTGCAGGTCTCGCCCTTATAAAAAAAGAAACAGTTAAATACAAACAATAATGAGAACAAAAGTATTATTTGCAGCATTGTTGCTCAGTGCAACAACTGCTTTTGCCCAGCAGGAGAAGTTGGGCTCCGGTATTGACAAGACCAACATGGACTTGACCATCAAGCCGGGTAATGATTTCTATCGCTATGCCGCAGGCAACTGGATGAAGAATCATCCACTCGATGCCGAGCATACCGACAATGGTGCTTTCACCGATCTCTTTGAGCAGAACCAGAAGCGCATCCAGGACATCATCCTTGAATATGCTTCCAAGCCACAGCAGAAGGGGTCACTCGGACAGAAGATCGGTTCGCTCTACAACCTCCGTATGGACAGCGTTCGCCTGAACAAGGAGGGATGGGCACCTATCAAGCCAACTCTCGACCGCATTGCAGCCATCAAGGACCGCAGAGAGTATCAGCTCGTTACCGCTCAGCTCGATTTCCGTGGCGAGGGTACCATGATGTATGGCATCGGTGTGGGCGCCGACCTTCGTGATGCTGCCAACAACCTCGTTGAGGTAGGACAGAGTGGTCTTGGTCTTGGTGTACGCGATTACTATGTAAACGATGACGAGCAGACCAAGAAGATTCGTGATGCATACAAGGCTTATATGAAGAAGCTCTTCCAGATGGTAGGCAATGACGAGGCTACCGCCCAGAAGAAGATGGAGGCTGTGATGGCTATCGAGACCCGCATCGCTAAGGCAAGCTATAGTCAGGTACAGCTCCGCGACATCGACAAGAACTATCACAAGATGACCTACAACCAGCTCGTGCTCGATTATCCTGGCATCGACTGGGGCAATGTGTTCCTGGCATCCGGTTTCCCTGCTTTCAAGGAAATTTGCGTGGGTCAGCCTGAACCAATCCACGAGGTTGAGAAGATTCTCGCAGAGACCTCTCTGGATGATCTGAAGACATACGCAGAGATTAAGGTGATTTCTGGTGCAACCAGCGTATTGAGCGATGATTTCCGTGCCGTATCCTTTGAGTTGAGCAAGGTAATGAGCGGTGTTCAGCAGGACCGTCCTCGCTGGAAGCGTGCCGTAAGTACCGTGAGCGGTGTGTTGGGCGAGGCTATCGGAAAGATTTACGTAGAGAAGTACTTCCCGGAGAGCAGCAAGAAGCGTATGCTCGACTTGGTTCACAATCTCCAGACTGCGCTTTCACAGCGCATTGACGAGGCTACCTGGATGAGTGCTGCTACCAAGGCACAGGCTAAGGATAAGCTGGAGAACTTCATCATCAAGATAGGTTATCCTGACAAGTGGAAGGACTATAGCGGATTGCAGGTAGATGACAGCCTCTCTCTCTACGAGAATATGGCAAATATCTCTGAGTTCTTTACCAAGGATGCCATCGCCCGCAAGGTGAACAAGCCGGTAGATAAGACAGAGTGGGGAATGACTCCTCAGACTATCAATGCTTATTATAACCCAACTACCAACGAGATCTGCTTCCCTGCAGCTATTCTCCAGCCTCCATTCTTCGACCCGACAGCCGATGATGCGATGAACTATGGTGGTATCGGTGGTGTAATCGGTCATGAGATGAGTCATGGCTTTGACGATCAGGGCAGCCAGTTTGACAAGACCGGTAATCAGCACAACTGGTGGACTGCTGCTGACAAGAAGAACTTCGAGTCTCGCACCAAGATCCTGGTTGACCATTTCAACAAGATTGAGTTGGCTGGCAAGAAGGTAAACGGCCAGATGACCCTGGGTGAGAACATCGGTGACAATGGTGGTTTGAACATCGCTTTCCGTGCACTTCAGAATGTGATGAAGACAGAGAAGTTGGGTGTGAAGGATGGATTTACTCCAGAACAGCGCTTCTTCTTGGCATGGGCACGTGTATGGGCAGGCAATGCCCGTCCTGAGTACCTGCAGTATCTGATGACCGTGGATGTTCACTCTCCAAACGAGGCTCGTGTAAACGGTGCCCTCCCAATGGTGGATTCATGGTATAAGGCATTCAACATCAAGAAGGGCGACAAGCTCTTTGTTCCTAAGAACAAGCGTGCACATATCTGGTAAAAACAGTGTGGGGGTAAGGCTTCCCCACACGCCCTGAAAGGGCAGAAGCTCCTAGCCCAGGGCATCGCCCTGGGTTTGATCCAGCAACAACAAAGTCGCCCTGAAAGGGCAAAAGCTTTCTATTTCAAAGCTTTTGCCCTTTCAGGGCGACTTTCTATATATACCTTATACCCAGGGTGTTGCCCTGGGCTAGGAGCTTCTGCCCTTTCAGGGCGTGCTGGCATAGAACTTTTACTTTGTTCCGAAATAGAGGAAGAGCATTCCGAGCAGAACGAGGAGCAGATCAATGAACTTCGCCTTGAGATTCTTCTCATGGAAGATGGCTGCACCGAAGAGGAAGCTGACGATAACCGAACCGCGGCGAATCATGCTCACGATACTGATCATGGCGCCAGGCAAACTTAGAGCGTAGAAATAAACGAAGTCGGCTGCCGAAAGGAAGATACTGATGAAGATAATGCTCCAGTGCCAGTGGAATGGGGTAGAATTCTTCTTGGTAGGCCACCATATCATCAGCAGCATGGCTCCCATGAGGAAACACTGGTAGATGTTGTACCAGCTCTGCACAATCATTCTGTCTAATCCTACACCACCATTCTCTGGTGGAGCCATCAGATACTTGTCGTAGAGACCGCTTATTGCACCGAGCACGGCAGCCAGCACGATGAAGTAAATCCATTTGTTGTGCTTGAAGTCGATACCCTCTTTCTTGCCGCTGCGCGAAAGCATGGCAAAGGAGATGATGGCAAGTATGACACCAATCCACTGATATAGATTCAGAACCTCGCCATAAACCAGCAGGGCGCCTACGAGTGTCATTACCGGTCGGGTGGCGTTGATAGGTCCCACGATGGTGAGCGGCAGGTGCTTCATGCCGAAATAACCGAAAATCCAGCTGCTCAATACGATGAAACTCTTGAGTACGATGTACTTGTGAACTTCCCATCCGCCTTCTGCTACATGAAACATCGTTCCATCCAGCGAATTTCCTGTATAGCTCATCACGATGAACGGCAGGAAGATGAGCGATGAGAAGAGCGTGTTCAGAAAGAGCACGGGAATCACTGCGTTACCTGAAAGCGCCTTCTTCTTGAAGGCATCATAAAATCCCAGCAGCGCTGCTGAGAGAAATGCTAATACTAACCACATTTTTATGAATGTTAAATGTTAAATGTTGAATGTTGAATGAGGCTCGCGCCCTTGTGTTTCTAATCATTTAATCTTTGAAATCATACCCTACCTCTTCCAGGAACAATGCGTTACCCGGCATGCTTTCGCCTGCATCGCTGCGGCTTCCGTTGTGCAGGATATCGAGAAACTGTTCCATCGTAATCTTTTCTCTGCCTACATCGATGAGCGTTCCCACTACGGCTCTCACCATGTTTCTCAGGAAACGGTTGGCGGTAATCTCGAAATACCAGGTGGTAGGAGAGATCTGTATCCATCGGGCGGCTGTTACGTGGCAGATGGTAGTCTTGTTGTCGCCACCCGCCTTGCAGAACGCTGCATAGTCTTCGTGATGCAGAAAATGCTGAGCCGCCTCGTTCATTTTCTCGAAATTCAGGGGATAGTTTATCTGCAGTGAATAATGGCGTTCAAACGGATCTTTCTGCGTATGTATATAATAATGGTATGTGCGCGAGATGGCAGAGAAACGTGCATGCATCTCCGGGGCTACCTCCCTTACTTCGTATACGGCGATGTCGCGGGGCAGGATGCGGTTCAGACGGTATACCAGCTGGTCGGGTTCCATCGGAATCCTGTCGGTATCGAAGTGGGCTGCCATGTGTCGGGCATGTACGCCGGTATCGGTCCTTCCTGCTCCCACCACCTCCATTTCCTTTCTCAGAAGTATGGAGAGGGCGCGCTGCAACTCCTGCTGCACCGAATTGGCATTGGGCTGAATCTGCCAGCCGTGGTAGTTGGTGCCGTCGTAACCGAAGAATATGAAATATCTCATTTGTTTACTTTGAACATTGAAAATTGAACTTTATGAATTGTAAAGCTGTAGAATTCTTCACTCTTCACTCTTCGTTCTTCACTCTAATCAGGGTGCAAAGTTACTAAAAAAACGTGAAATATGGTATAATAATACAGATTTTTTTCAAAAATGGTACAATCTTGAAAGAAAAGTTCAATTTTATTTTGCAAATTGACAATAATTGTGTACTTTTGCCAACGTTTTTGATATTATAGATTATGGCACAGAACATATTCAAGGGTTTAGGTGTTGCCCTTATTACTCCTTTCAACACCGATGGCTCGGTTGATTATCAGTCGCTCAAGCGATTGGTAGAGTTTCAAATTGACAATGGTGCAGACTTCCTTTGCATCCTTGCCACAACTGGTGAGGCTCCATGTCTTACACAGGAAGAGAAAGATAAAATCACAGAATTGGTGAAAGACGTGAACAAGGGTCGTATCAAGATATTGAAATATTGTGGCGGTAATAATACTGCTGCTGTCGTTGAAGAAATCAAGAACACCGACTGGAGTGGCATCGATGGCATCCTCAGTATCTGTCCTTACTACAACAAACCTTCTCAGGAAGGTCTCTATCAGCACTTCAAGGCCATCGCCCAGGTTAGTCCGCTGCCTATCGTGCTCTACAATGTTCCTGGCAGAACCGGTATCAACATGAAGCCTGAAACAACCTGCCGTATCGCCCGCGACTTCCCTAATGTGGTAGCCGTGAAGGAGGCTAGTGGCAGCCTGGAGCAGGTAGATGAGATTATCAAGAACAAACCTGATAATTTTGATGTTATCAGCGGCGATGATGCGCTTACCTTCTCTATGATTGCCAGTGGTGCTGCCGGCGTTATCTCTGTTATCGGCAATGCCCTGCCTAAGGCTTTCAGCCGTATGATCCGTCTCGAGTTCCGTGGCGAATATGAGCCAGCCCGTAAGATTCATCATTCTTTCACCGAGCTCTACAGTCTGCTCTTCGTTGACGGTAACCCTGCCGGCGTAAAGGCGCTCCTCAATGATATGGGCTTCATCGAGAACGAGCTCCGTCTGCCTCTGGTTCCTACCCGTATTGCAACCAAGCAGAAGATGAGCGACATTCTGAAGACTTTGAATATCTAAAATAGTGATTAGTTATTAATCATTTAGTACCATGGCAGAAGATAGAAGAATCATACACGAGATAACACCGCTGATGGGTAAGGATGTGCTCTATATTGCAGACAGGCATAAGAAGGAGTTTACTTATCCTATCCATAACCATTCGGTGTACGAGTTGAACTTTGTAGAGAATGCAAAGGGAGTAAGAAGAATCGTTGGAGATTCGCAGGAGGTGATAGGCGACTATGATCTCTGTCTCATCACATCGCCCGATCTGGAGCATGTATGGGAGCAGAACGAATGCCACAGCGATGACATCCGTGAGATTACCATCCAGTTTGATTTCTCCATGAGTGATGAAACGCTCTTCGGAAGAAATCCCTACGCCAGCATTACCCGTATGATGCAGGAAGCGAAGAAGGGACTCTCATTCCCGATGCAGGCAATCATGAAGGTATACGGAATGCTCGATACTTTAAGTTCCGTAAAAGACGGTTTCTATGCCGTACAGCAGTTCCTGACCATTCTCTACGAACTGTCACGCTGCGAAAATGCCCGCACCCTGGCTTCCAGCAGTTATGCCAAGGTAACGGTAGAAGACGATAGCCGGCGCATCCTGAAGGTGAAGAATTTCATCTCCAAGAACTATATGGATGAACTCCGTCTGCCGGAGCTTGCCTCGCTGGCAGGCATGAGCAGCAGTGCGTTCAGCCGTTTCTTCAAGCTCCATACCGGCAGAAATATTTCTGAGTATATCATCGACCTGCGTCTGGGTTATGCTGCCCGCATGCTGGTAGATACCGCCAAGAGTATCAGTGAGATAGGTTTTGATTGCGGATTCAACAATCTCAGCAACTTCAACCGCATCTTCAAGAAAAAGAAAGGATGCTCGCCAAGCGAGTTCCGTGAAAGCTATCATAAGACAAGAATCATTGTATAATACAGCCAACGTAATCGTTTAAGTGAAATTATCAAAAATATTTCGCTTAAACGATTCTTTTTTCCGATATTTGTTGTATCTTTGCGCTACAATTTGAAATGTATAAATAAACATTTAAAAACTACGATAACGAATTATGAAGCAATTTATGGATGAAAACTTCCTGCTCGACACTAAGACTGCACAGGATCTTTTCCACAATCATGCGGCTAAAATGCCAATTATCGATTATCACTGCCACCTCATCCCTGAGATGGTAGCCAATGATCACAAGTTTAAGAGTATTACAGAACTTTGGCTCGGCGGCGACCACTACAAGTGGCGTGCTATGCGTACCAACGGTGTAGATGAGCGCTTCTGCACAGGTACTGATACTAGCGACTGGGAGAAGTTCGAGAAGTGGGCTGAAACAGTGCCTTATACTTTCCGTAACCCTCTCTATCACTGGA
This sequence comes from Segatella copri, assembly GCF_024330485.1. GTDB lineage: Bacteria > Bacteroidota > Bacteroidia > Bacteroidales > Bacteroidaceae > Prevotella > Prevotella copri_L. The sequence goes on from NZ_JANDWX010000001.1 coordinate 583,369, forward strand.
CTCATCTGGAGCTCAAGACTGCTTTCGGTATCGATAAGCAGCTCAGCCCTAAGACTGCCCGTGAAATCTACGATGAGTGTAACGAGAAGTTGCAGTTGCCTGAGTTCAGCGCTCGTGGCTTGATGCGTCATTATAATGTAGAGTGCGTTTGTACAACAGACGACCCAATCGATGACCTGCGTTACCACAAGCAGACACGTGAGAGCGGTTTCGAAATCAAGATGATTCCTGCTTGGCGTCCTGACAAGGCTATGAACATCGAGAAGCCAGATTTCGCTGACTATATGAACAAGCTCGGTGAGGTAGCAGGTGTTAATCTCGTTACATTCCAGGATATGGTTGATGCTTTGCAGAAGCGTCACGACTTCTTTACTGAGAACGGCTGTAAGTTGAGCGACCATGGTATCGAGGAGTTCTACGATGAGCCATACACAGATTCTCAGATTGAGACTATCTTTGCCAAGGCTATGCGTGGCCAGCAGCTTTCTGCTCTCGAAATCCGTCAGTACAAGCATGCATTCCTCAAGGTTTGCGCTGAGATGGATCACGCTGCCGACTGGACACAGCAGTACCACTATGGTGCTATCCGCGACAACAATACACTGATGTACAACAAACTCGGTGCTGATACCGGTTTCGATTCTATCGGTGAGTTCACTACAGCCAAGGCTATGAGCAGCTTCCTCAATGAGCTCAACATGGAGGGTAAGCTCACACGTACTATCCTCTATACATTGAACCCATGTGCCAACGAGGTAATCGCTACTATGCTCGGTAACTTCCAGGATGGTTCTTGCCCAGGTAAGATCCAGTTTGGTTCTGGCTGGTGGTTCAACGATCAGCTCGATGGTATGACCCGCCAGATGAACGCACTCTCTGTATTGGGTCTCCTGAGCCGTTTCGTAGGTATGTTGACCGACTCACGTTCATTCCTCAGCTACCCACGTCACGAGTATTTCCGTCGTTTGCTCTGCAACCTCCTCGGCAATGATGTAGAGAAGGGCTTGCTTCCTAACGACATGGAGAGCCTCTCTCGTATGGTAGAGGATATCTCTTACAACAATGCTCGCAACTACTTCAAGTTCTATTAATCCATAGAATTGTAGCAATTTATACTAAGACAAATCCCTTCACGGCATCCCGGTGGTGTTGTGGAGGGATTTGATGTTTTATCGTGAAACCAATACTTTAAACTTATGGGGGTAATAAACAGAATACTAGGTTTTTACGAAGATATCAGAGAGTTCAATTCTTCTAATATCAAAGACTTTCGGGGCAGACTCAAGTCTTGGATCAAAATGGGTATGCTTGCCGGTCGCATCTTCTATCTCAAGGATATGTGGGCGAGGGATGTGGCTGCCTTGACTTTTGCCTCCTTCATGGCTCTGATACCTTTCATGGCAATGATGTTTGTCATAGCCCGTGGTTTCGGCTATGCCTCTCTGCTCGAATCCTGGCTCTCTACCACCTTCGAGGCACAGCCCGTTGTAGCGCAGACTATCGTTAACTTCGTACACAATTATATCGAGAATACGCAGAGCAACTATATCATCGGTACGGGTATCGTGATGTTTCTCTATACTATCGTTTCGCTGATGCAGAAGATAGAGCTTACCTTCGATGACATCTGGCATACGGGCGAGCGTTCATGGAAGCAGATTGTTACCGAATATCCTACCATTCTGTTTGGTCTGGGACTGCTGATTCTCTTTGCTTCGAGCATCAATGTATGGACGGTGAATATGGTGGATAATGTAGACAGGATAGCGGATATCGGTGATACCATTCCTTCGTTCATCCTTCATCTGGCGGCTTTTGTTCCGATGTTCCTGTTCTTCGTGTTCTGCTATTATGTCATCCCGAATACCTATATCCGGGTTCGCAGTACCCTGGTTCCATCGTTCCTGGCAGGTGTCTGCATGACGGCACTTCAGTATGGATATATCTATCTGCAGGTTTTCCTGTCCAGCTACAATGTCATCTATGGTTCGCTGGCAGCCATTCCGCTTTTCCTGTTATGGCTTCAGATTTCGTGGGCTATCGTTGTGTTTGGCGCCTTGCTTTGCCATACCAACCAGAACATCCATTATTATGATGGTGATTTGCAGTACGATCACCTGAAACTGGTGCAGCGCATCAAGGTTTGTGGGGTAGTGATGCATCTGGTATGTCGTCGGTTCAATCAGGGCGAACAGGCGTATACTCCGAAAGAAATTCATGATTTAACGAAGATACCTCAACAGATTGTCAACCAGTCGGTTAAGGAGCTGTTACGTGCCCGTTTGCTGGTAGAAATCCGGAATGGTAAGAAAAGCAGTTTTGAGGAATCGGTGGTTCTTCATCCGATAGAGAAGATAGAGCATCTTACCTATGGTGTGATGATAGAGCGCCTCTTCGGTTATGGCGAGGATATCTCAAGCCTGGCCGCATTAGAGTCGGATATGGCGATGTGGAAGGATATCGACATCGTGAATGCAGAGTTTATAGAAAAGGGAAAGCAAATCGCTTTCTGATGATAAACGGTGTTTTTTAGGCACGGTAATACGTGCCTAAAAAACTATTAATTTATAGTATCTTATTTCTGGTCATATCCGTCAGAAATCTTTTTACCCAGTGCTAGCGCCAGTTCAACCTTGGCACCATATCCTTCCAGCTGGTCGGCAAACTTGGCTACCGAATTGCCGGATGCGATGATGTCATCAAAGAGAATAATCTTTTTGCCCTGGAAGAAAGCCTCGTCGATATGGAGTTCATCTACAGGATCGCCATCTTCATCTACATCATGCGTGTAGCTGAAGGCAGGGTAGGCGTTGGTCATGCCCGTAGCCTTGCATATCTCCTCGCTGAACTCCTTGAAACGGCGCTTGGTATGCGCCTCAAGAGCTGCAGGAATGCAGACCAGGGTAAACTGTGCTGCCTCTTCTCCCAAAAGACTCTTCAGCTTGTCTGATACCATTTCGATAGCCTTCTTCAGGGCTTCCTGATGGTCCATCTCCGTAGTGAGCTCAGAGTTGCCTTTAAAGTTGACGATAAGGTCGCGTTTTTCCCATTCCTCTGCTGTGAGTTCAAAAGTACCGAAGGCGCTGAATGCAGCGTAGTCGACAAGCCATTTGTAGTGCAGTCCGTTTTTCAGCACTGGCCACGAGTTGATTTCATTTTCGTAATTAGCCATAGACTAGAAATTTTTGATTATTAATAATGCATAGTTTCTGCAAAAATAGGAAATCTTTTCGAATTAATGTGCCGGTTTCATAAAAAAGATTGGTTTTTTAAGTAATATTTCACGTAGCTGCCTTTTTTTTACTTATTTTTTAGTACCTTTGCACTGCATTTTAAGAAATACGTATATTTATATGACGAGAAAAACAAAACTTCATGAAATCCGCGACTACGTTATCATTGCCCTGGCGATGATAGAAGGTAGTATCGGTTTGAACATCTTCCTGCTTCCCAATCATATCACGATGGGTGGTGTAGGAGGTATCGCTTCTATCCTTTGCTGGGGATTTGGCATCCCGGCATCTGTATCTTATCTGGCGCTCAATGTGTTCCTGCTTCTCATCGCATTCCGCATTCTGGGCTATAAGTTCTGTCTGAAGACCATCTATGGTGTTGGTATCTTTGCCTTAACTACCCGTCTGATAGAGACGCATACGGTAGGCATGACGCCGCTGCTTCACGACCAGCCGTTCATGGCAACGGTCATCGGTGCGTTCTTCATGGGCAGCAGTGCCGGTCTGGGTCTTTCCTGCAATGGTTCTACGGGTGGTTCTGATACCGTAGCGGCGATGATCAACAAGTACTGGAACATTTCCCTGGGTCATGCCATCATGATTTGCGACCTGTGTATCATCACCAGTTCTTATCTGGTATTGCGCGATTGGGAGATGGTGATTTACGGTTATGTCTGCCTCTTTGTGCAGTCGCTCTGTGTAGATCATGTGGTGAATGCGTTGCGCCGTTCGGTTCAGTTCTTCATCATCAGCGACAAATATCTGGAGCTCAGTGCAGCCATCAATACCGCTGCCGACCGAGGTTGTACGGTAATGGATGGTCATGGCTGTTACAGTGGCAAGGATGTCCACATGCTGTTTGTATTGGCGCGTCAGCGTGAGTCTCAGAAGATATTCCGTCTTATCGACGAGATAGATCCTACCGCCTTTGTCAGCCAGAGTGCCGTCATCGGTGTTTATGGCGAAGGTTTCGACCGTTTTAAGGTAGGCAAGAAGATAGGTTTGACGAAGAAGAAATAGATAAAGAAAAAAGGGTGTGTCATAACTGCATGACACACCCTTTTTTAGTAATTTTCTTAGTTTAGACAGCTAGATCCTCTGGCTTCGGCTAGATGTGGAAATCTACCAACTTCAGCCATCGCTTGACATCAAACGACGGACAGTCTTTGTGTACGTTCGGCAAATCGCGGTGGCCCAGTATCTCTGCATCAGGATAGGAGAGGCAGAGGCTCTCCAGAAGCGAATACAGAGCCTGATTCTGGGCTGGAGTACGCGTATCGGCAGGCTTGCCGTTCTTGTCGAGACCTCCCTCATAACAGATGCCGATGCTGTGGGCATTGTAATGACGGGCATGGGCTCCGACTTCCGATTCCGGACGACCCGGATATACCACACCATCCTTCGTGATGTAATAATGATAGCCGATACTCTTGAAACCGCGGGCAAGATGGCAGGCCTCCAACTGCTCGAATGTGAAATCCTGAGTCACTCTCGTGGCAGAACAGTGGATCACGATGAGTGAAATGCTACGATGTTTCTGTGTCATGGCAACCTCCTTTCTTTTAGCAGTTCTGTACACAGAATGAACTGGCTACAGCTGTTAATACCGTGATGAGGAAGTTGATGATGTTTTTCCAATTTACTTTTTTCATTTTGCTTTGTTTTTTAATGATTAATACTAAGTGGATAATGATAGTCACATGCTTGTTTTAGTGGTTGAAATTTAGTTTCAGTAAGCGTTTCTGGAAGAAGAAGGGCGGGGGAGGAACTGCCAGCCCGGATACCCGTAAAAGGCAGGTTCTTGGGTCATTATGATTTGCTGTTTATCCGTAATCGTCAGGATGAAAACCAGCCGCTTTGTGCCTTCGGAATATCCCTGTCGCCGGTCAGTTCACTCCTTCCTTCTTCTGTCGTTTTGCATATTTGAGAGACGGATCATTACTCCAGGCCGTCTCCGTTGTCGCCTGTTCCGTCGGTACTGCCGCCTTGTGATGTACCGCCGCCTTGTGATGTTCCGCCGCCCCCAGTGGTTCCGCCGCCCTGTGTGGTATCGCCAGTGGTGGTATCGCCTGCAGCGCTCTCGCTAGAGTTGAGGAGATCCATGGCGTTCTTGGCGTTGGCATCGAGAGAGAGCTGGGTGTTGCTGAGCTTGCCTGTAGCACGTGCTCTGAGGCGGTAGCCTTCTACAAACTTGGCGAGGCTCCACTCCTTGATGCTGGCGGCTCCCATCTTGTTGATGATGCCGATGGAGAAGATGGCGAGGTTGTCTATCTTCACAGCCTTGTTCTGGAGCACGAGCTCCTTCACGCAGCTCACCATATCGGTGAGAAGGCCCTTGATGGCACCCTTCGAGAACGGGGTGTTGTGGCTCGCCATGTGTTCGGCGAGTTCATCGATACCGATGGTTTCTGTTACTACTGGTCGCGCATAATACTTGCCATACGCTTCCTTGATAGTCTTGTTCTTGTTCTTCGCTAATTTGATAAGAATCATACTTTTAAAAATTTAGTTTTAGTAAAAAGCAGTCTGTGTCTCCGCTGAGACCGTTGCTGCATCAACCTCTCTGATTGACGATACAAAGATACAACATTCCCGACCCCCCAACTATGCGATTTGTGCGATTTGCAGGGATTCGGGAAAAAAAGGTTGAAAAAAGTGGTATTTTTTTATGTTACTGAACTTTCAACGATGTATAGCGGAGCGCAGGGATATTAAGAATTGCTTTTATCTGAAAATAAAGACATTTTATTCCGCATTATTTTGCAGATACCATTTTTTTTCGTAACTTTGCCAAAAATTCAATAAAAAGCAACAATATGAAATATCCTATAGGTATACAAAACTTTAGTGAAATTGTAGATGGCGGTTATGTTTATCTCGACAAGACCAAGCTCCTCTATGATTTAGTGCATAATGGGAAAATATATTTTCTGAGTCGTCCAAGACGATTCGGAAAGTCGTTGTTGATTTCTACCCTGGAATGCTACTTCCAAGGAAAAAAAGAATTGTTTAAAGGTCTTGCCATCGAACAGTTAGAAAAAGAATGGAAGCAATATCCGGTTTTTCATATAGATTTCAACGGCAAGAATTTCACACAGGCTGGCGAATTGGAAAAAACCTTGCAGACTTTTGTTGAAACCCAAGAACTGAATTATGGCAGAAACCCATTGGCCAACACCTTGGGAGACAGATTTATGGCTGTTTTGAAAGCTGCCCACGAAAAGACAGGACTGGGCGCCGTTGTCCTGATAGATGAATATGACAAACCTTTACTGGATGTTTTAGACTCAGGGTTAAAGACCTTCGATTCTGAAGGCAACGAACGTTTGCTGGAAGACCGACATCGCGAGATTATGAAAGGTTTCTATAGTGTCTTCAAGGCTGCTGACAGAGATTTGAAATTCGTGCTGTTGACAGGTGTTACCAAGTTCTCGCAAGTAAGCGTATTCAGTGGTTTCAACCAACCAGATGACATCAGCATGGACGACCGCTACGAGGCTCTTTGCGGCATCACGGAAGAGGAACTGTATTCTGTTTTTGATGAGCAAATCAAGGCAATGGCTGCAAGATATAAAGTGTCTGAGGATGAGATGAAATATCGGCTCAAGCGCAAATATGACGGTTACCATTTCAGCCCAAGCATGCTCGACATCTACAATCCTTTCAGTATCTTGAACTCACTGAGTAAGAAAATCCTGAGTGATTTCTGGTTCCGTACAGGTTCGCCTACTTATCTGGTCCGCTTATTAGCTCACTTCGACGAAAACCTCAATGAACTGACAGGGAAATTTTATCCTACCAGCAGTTTTATAGATTACAAGGCGGATACAGAGGCTCCATTGCCAATGATTTACCAGAGTGGTTATCTCACCATTAAGGATTGGAACATGGATACCGATTCTTATCTCTTGGATTTTCCAAACGATGAAGTAAAAGCTGGTTTCGTAACCATGGTGGCTGCCAACTATCTGAAGCCCAAGGAATCGCCTGACGCTTGGGTCGTAGAAGTTGTTAATACGATGAAGATGGGAGATTGTGACAAATTGGAGAAATTACTCACTTCCTTCTTCGCCAGTATACCCTATAGCCAACGTCGTAAAGATGACGAGCGGGAAAAAGAGCGATACTTTCAATATACCTTCTATCTGGTGATTCGCATGATAAGCAGTTTTACCGTTCTAATAGAAAAGGAGCAAAGTGAAGGACGGGTTGATTGCATTATTGAGACCCCAATGTTTGTATATATCTTCGAATTTAAGCGTGATGGGTCAGCGACTGAAGCCTTGAAACAAATCGAGGAAAAAGGATATGCCCGTGAGTATGCTACAGACAACAGAACGATTTATCTGATAGGCTGCAATTTCTCGTCTAAGACGGGGACGATTGACGACTGGAAGTCTAAGGGAAAAAGCGTTTAAAAAACGGGTATTTTTTCCTATAATAAACTCACCCTGGAAGGGATATGCATAGTGTGTTGTATGCATTCCCTTCCAGGGTGATTTTTTATGGTTCATCCAGAAAATCGATGATTTCTGCTACTTGTTGCCGGGTGTAGAAGTGGGAAAACTTGCCGGCGTAGCCCGAACAGAGGCTCTGCTTGAGCTCGGGGCACCGGTTGATCCATCTTACCAGCCGGTTGAGCGCTACCCTGGGGGTAGCGGTGGGAAAGTAGAGCATGGCGAGCTCTGCCTTCCCGTAACTTCTGTCTTCTATCATAATTTGTTCTTTTTAGTCTGTTTTTGTCAGTTGCTTCTTTCTTCTGCCTGTTAGAATAAAATCTCTCCGAATCATAAGAAAATCCCTCCGAAAGATACGGAAATATCTCCGAAAGATAAAAAATTATCTCCGAAGCAGAATTTCCTAAAATGGGAGATCCTCGGGCGGAATATTCTCGCTGCCATCCATCTTCTGGTTGTTCTCTATCTCGTCAGGACGCATCTCTATCACCTTCCAGCCGTTGCCCGTCTTGCGGTGAATCTTCTTGAACCCCAGCGCCTCCATGAACATCGAAATATCCTTGTTCGACATCGACTGGCGGAAGGCGGGGTTCGTGCAGATGCGCTCCATTACATCACTCGCCGTAACAAACTTGCAGAACTCGGACGGCGTATCGGCATCAGGAACACGGTAGAACTTGTTGATGCGCTCGGCTATGTAGTTGTTTACACGGAAATAAAGATTGTGGCGCTGAATCTCCTCGTTCTCCTCCTTCGTAAACCAGTAAACCCAGTCGCAGGGCTCACCCCTCCGGCGCTTCTCTATCACCTCCTGAGCCAGTGCCACAGCCTGGGAGTAGATGCCCTCGTAATTGAAGGGGAAGTCGATGGGACTCTTGATCTTCTCGATGCGCCAGATGAGAAAACGGCGGTTCTCCTCATCATCGATGATATGAACCTCATTGCTCGTGGCACAGAACCCCGCATTGTTCTGCAAGATGCAGTCCCACTCGGCATAAGGGATTCGCATGCTGATGTTGCGCTTCGTGATGTTGCTCTTGAAGGAATCCAGGTTCTTGCCGCGCAGACAGCTGAACTCATCGAGACACACGATCGCCTTGCTGGCACACATCTGCAGGAAATCCTTGTTCTTGTAGTCGCCCGTAGAATCGTTGGCGAAATACTTGCGCAGATGGGGCGGCAGAAGATGGTCGAAAAACGTGGTCTTGAAGATGCCGCCCTTGCCTACGAAAACCATGATAGACTGGTTGGTGACATCGGGCCGAACCCAGCAAACCACCATGTTGACCAGCCATTTCCTGAAGGCATAGGCAAAATCCTCCTCCGTATGGCGGTAACCGCCGGTCTGCATCACGGTTACCCGATGGGCCAATTCTGCGATATGGTCAGTCTTTCGGTCCCATTTCGGCAGACTCTTCAGATATTCCTCCATGGGGTTGAATTCGGGGCTGAAGTTACTTCTTATCACCGTATCCAGCTTTTTCTGGGTGGTGCAGATGTTATCCAGTTCCATCTTCACGAACAGGGAATTGCTCACCCGGGTATCCACTTCGGTCCAGTCGAGATAGAGTTTCTCTCCGGTGTTGATGGCGCGCACTTCATACTGGTTGCTCAGCGTGTTGTGGTGCATTTCATATCGGGCTCCCAGCCATCCCAGCAGTGCTCTCATGCTGGTATAGCGTTTCTGCTCATCATCTCCCTGCTGTCTTATCTTCCAGGTTCCCAGCCGTTCGGTGTGCTTGTAAATCTCTCGTGCCACCCGCTCGGTATCGGCATATTCGCCGCCAAACTTATCTGCCATGTGTTTCACAGCCTCCTCCATTTGGGCTCCGAAACAGAGGCAGAATGTGGCGTATCTCACTACGTAGCTGTTGTGATGATGCTCCTCAAACCGCTCCTCCCAGTTCTCAGCCAGTTTGTCTACATACTGCAGAATCTCTTCGGTGGTGAGCGTCTTGGGTGGCGTCTCTTCTTCCTGTTTGCGCGGGCTTTTCTTTCTGGGCTTTTCAGCCTCCGTCTGCCTTTTCCTGTTCTGTTCCTCCTGTTGCTTTGTGGATTTTTCGAAGTTCTCCACCTCCTCCCGGGTGATGGGGAGAACTTCGGCATTCCAGTTGAAGTAAGCCTCGGGGTCGTAAGCCAGTCCGCAACTCCTCACCATGTCCTGGCATTGCTTGTCGCTGCTGATACCCAGCAGTTTGTCGTACATGCTCATGGCTTTCCTGATGGCGAGCAGGTGGAGTTCGGTGGCAGTGAGATTGCATCCTTCAGGCCGCATATATCTGAGCAGGATGCGGAATCCCTTGCCCGAGACGGTGATGTAGAAGACCATGGTGAAGGGGATTTTCCGGGCTTTCTGCCTGAGTGCCGCGATGTTTTTGGGGGGCACGTCGTCATAATCGAGCATCAGCCAGTAGGTTTCCTTCCTGAAGTCAGTCAGCTTCTTGGAGCTTCCCTTGAGCTGCACGCTGGGAGTGATGCAGGGCAGCCTGTGCTTGATGTCCTCTGCCGTTCTCTTGTCCACCTTCGTCATCGACCTGTAGCCTTCGGTATTGGTTTTCACCGGTGCCGAATGCATGATGTTGTACTCCAGCACCTCTCTGTTGGGGAGAGGCTTGCTGGTAGAGGTCTTCAGAGTCTGGAAAAAAGAGGGCAAGACCTCTTTCTCCTGTTCTGTTTCCGGGTTCTTTCCGGTCTCGTTTGTGGTTTTGTTTTCTTTCATTTCTTTTTGGGTTTTATGAGTTTGAATTTTTGGTTTAATTCCGCCTTTTTCATCGCAACAGAATTGTAGGATAGGATATTTTTCCAGTTGCTCAAACTATTGCTGAGGTCGTCCCAGTATACCGAACCTTTGTGCAGTATCCATTTGCTCACTTCATCGCAGTAATACCAGAATCTGGTTTTTCCTTGGATGTTTCCTTCATATTCCCAGGTCGTACCATTGCAGGCATCCTCCAGATCCATTTTTATGAGAATGGATATAATGGCTTTATCCATTGCGTAGAGGATTTCAGGAGTGATTATCTTTTTTTTTATCTTTTCCGATATTGTGTCGCGTCCACCCATTACTATTCTGATGTCTGTGACATTTACGTCACATACTTTGGCGATAGCCAGTTTTATGCTGGCTTCTTCTTCCATTTCTGCTGAAAATTTCAGCACTTCTTGTTTTGTTACGTTATTATTTTCCATGCTGCGAAGTTACACAAAAAGCTGCACATTGGAAGTGAAGGCTATAGCCCTCACTTTTTACAAAGAATAACCTAGGTTAAAGTTTTTAACGCAGCATTTTTGCGCCCATTTTTGTTGGGGTATTTTGAAGAAGAAGTAGTGAAGAAGCGAAACATCGGAAAAGTGACGAGGTGAAGGGTGAAGGGTATATTTTAAATCTTATATTATATTCTTTTTTTTAGGATTTTTGGAAAAACCAGATAATCAGAAAAATGAAAAAACGGATTTTTTTCCTTGCCGCGCGTATATATAAAAAAGAGTTTTCAAACCTTCACCCTTCACCTTTTTATTTAAGGTTTTGTGTGTCAAATAGTTACGGGTGAAGGGTGGTGAAGGGTGTTTTTCGCTTTTTATAAACATATTTTAAGAATTCAGCCCGTTTTTACATATTTTAAGCGTTTATTTTTGGTCCCGAAATGGGTGCCTTTTTTTTAGGGTCCCTTTTTTCCTCTTTTCTTACCGCTGAAATCTTTGAAAAAGTGAGTAGGGTAGGGAATCCCGTCTTATGTTGTGTTAAACAATTATCAGATAAAAGAAGTTAACAATACCGAAAAAGGACTGATTTTTAAACAAATATTAACGCAGAAAACTTGAAGTTTTGCATATTAGATTCTGGTTTCGCAAGTTCAGAAGTTAACGAATTTTAAGGAGTTATTCAAGTTTCGCCAGTGTGGGAATTTATTGAAGTTAAAGAAGTTATCACTCCCTACGGTCGTTCGGGAAGTTAAGAGACAATAGTCTTCTAGCTTAAAATGCAGGACATTTGTCCCTTAACTTCCCTCTAACTTCCCTCTAACTTCCCCCCATGCGAAAGTTCAGTAAGAAAGTGCAAAAAAGATGAGAAAAGTATGGCGGTTTCGGAAAATAATCGTAAATTTGCAATTGGAAAACAAAGATTAGGAATTATGGTAGAGATAAATGATAGAAAATTACCGGTAGGCATCCAGTCTTTCGAGGAAATCAGAAAGCAAGGATGCCTGTATGTTGACAAGACAGATATTATCTGGCAACTTGCCAATAGGGGGAAAAAGTATAATTACCTGAGCCGCCCACGCCGCTTTGGTAAATCTGTGCTGGTCGATACGCTTGAAACCTACTTCATGGGAAAGAAGGAACTCTTCGAGGGCTTGAAGATCATGCAGATGGAGACGGAATGGGTGAAGCGACCTGTCATCAGACTGGATATGAGTCGTGCAGGCGCAGAACCGGAAACATTGCGCTCTTATCTCAATAATATTTTCAGACAATACGAAGGAGAATATTCATTGGTTCCTGACCCTACAGATAGTCTTGCCGACCGCTTCAATGCAATAATCGTGGGGGCGTATGAGCAAACCGGACAGCAGGTTGCCATCCTTATCGATGAATACGATTCTCCATTGCAGCATTCCTGGAAAACTCCTCACCACGAAGCATGTACCGCTATCTATAGAGAGGTTTTTGCCATTCTCAAGGCAGATGATAAATACGAAAAGTTTGTTTTTATCACCGGCATCACCAAGTTTACGCAAATCTCCCTCTTCTCTGTGCTCAACAATCTGAGCAACATCAGCTTTGATTCTGAGTATGCGGCTCTCTGCGGTATCACGAAGGAAGAAGTCTTACGTGATTTCAAACCGGAAATCAACAAGTTGGCAGCAAGTAAGGGATGGACTTTCGATGAAGCCGTAGTGCAATTGACTGCTTATTATGACGGCTATCATTTCAGCCATGAAAATATGGTTGATGTCTTCAATCCATTCAGTCTTATCAATGCACTCGCTGATTCTAAACTGAGGAACTACTGGGCTTCATCGGGTGCAACCTCGCTGCTTCCAAAGTTTGTGGATGACATGGAAATTCGTTTGAAGGATTTTGATCATAGTGCCCTGTTGGACACAATCATAGAAACTTCTGACGTAACAGGCGGTGGAGCAGAGCTGTTTCTCTATCAGTCGGGCTATCTCACGATTAAGGGTTACATAAACGGAACTTATCTTCTTGGCATTCCTAACTTCGAGGTTCGGCAAGCCTTGAATGAAATCGTGTTGCCAACGCTTGCCATGCGCAAGAATAATGACCTTCAATCTACTCAGGCATTTCTGAATGTTCACCTCAGCCTTGGCAATCTTCCTGAAGCCATGAAATGCCTAAAGGCGCTTATTGCGGATGTACCTTACAGCAACAAGAAACTTGCCAGCATGGATATGGAAGAGCGCTACCGACTGATTATGAGCACCATATTCAATGCCATCGGCTGCCGGGTAGAAGTAGAAAAGATGATTGCTACGGGCAGAATAGATATGGTGGTAGAAACCACCAACTTCATCTATGTGCTGGAGTTGAAACTGAGCAACAACGGTGGCGTGGATGCTGCCACGGAGCAGATGAAAGCCAAGCAGTATGCCGAACCTTTCAAGGCTGATAAGCGCAAGGTGATTGCCCTTGCCATAGAACTGGATGATATGGGAAAGGGACTTGTTGACTGGAAGGAAGTATAATAGTGCAAAAAGGGTCTATACGCCACCTTTTCACCGTGGCATATAGACCCTTGTCGGTTAATGTTCGTTGCGGGCGGAACATTTCCGCCCGCAACGGCTTACTGCTTCTTCAAGGTAGGCAATGCTCCGTTAAGTTCGTAACGCCACTTTGAACCTGCGTTCTGCAAGGCGGTGTTCATGGCATCGACGGCTTTCTGCCAGGTAACGTAAGTGCCGTCCACCTTCGTGGATTCGGGGGCGGTCTTATAGCCTCGTTCCTGATTATTCTTCCAATAGCAGGCGGTCACGGTGGTGTAGCTATCTCCAAACAAGCCGCCGATATGCACATTGCCGGTGCTGCTACCCGTACTGGTTACGTTGCCCGTGGCATAGCAGGCAAGGACGCGGCTTCCTCCGTTTAATCCCACTACACCGCCGCCAAAGTTATTCTTTTGGGAAGCTATTTCTAAGGTCACGTTGCCTGTGGCATAGCAAGCGGTCATGCTGCCCCATTTTTCTCCTGCCACACCGCCGACATAGTGCGTTCCCTTCACTGTGGCAGAGGAGCTGCTCCCGATGATGGAACCGGCCTTTTGTGAACCCACCACACCGCCGACACAATCCGTGCCGCTGACGCTACCCGACACCGAGCAGTTTTCAATGGTGCCCCAGCTATATCCTACCACGCCGCCAGTACAGCCAAACATGTGATTGCTTGTTATCTGTATGCCTTCCATCACCACGTTCTTCACCGTACCAGCTCTATTGAGATAGCCGAACAGACCCACAAATTGGTCATTTGTCGTAACGGCCAGCCCCGTGATGGTATGGCCGCCGCCGTCGAAAGTGCCTTTGTATGAGTTATCGAAGCTTGTGCCTATCGGCGTCCAGCCTTTGCCCGTCAAGTCAATGTTTTTGTCGAGGGTAATGTTTATGTCGGTCTTACCTCCGTTCACTAATTTGGCTATATTCATCAGGCCATCAGCGGAGGTCACGGTGTAGCTGCCGTTGCTCTCTATGGTATAGCCCAGGTCTTTTGCCGCAGCGAGGGAGACGGTGTAGGTATATTCTCCGCCCGCCTGCCAGACGGTAGCATTCTTCATCTTATAAACGAAGGTCTTGCCGTTTGTGAAGGTGCAGGTAATGAAGGTCGTGCCAGCTGCCACACTTTGCGGGGCTACGAGGGCGATGTAGGTGTTGCTGCCCTTGTCATACGGGACGATTATATCCGGGTTGTCGCCTTCGGTGGAGAGTCCCGTCAGCTGCACGGATGCCAGCCCCTCGGTGTAGTCCGTCAGAACGATGGTTACCCGCGCCGTGCGGTGGGTGAAGCGGAGCGTGGGGCTACCGTAGGTCACCTTCTGCCCGTCGGCTACGATGAGGTCGCTGCCCTCAAAGTCCTTCTGGGTACTTTGGTTGGCTTTTACCTTCACAGCAGGCTGGGTTGTCTCGCCAGCGGTGTAGGGCCACCACGCTGTGACGGTGATGTTGTTGTGGTTGGTCCAGTAGTACGGGTCGGTGGAAGTCAGCGTGGCGCTGGTGGGGTCGGCGGTGGAGGGCGTCACGTTGTACGTCTTCACCGTGCCGTCCATCAGCACTGCCACGCTCTGCACACCCGTCCAATTGCCATCCACGGGGGCACGGGTGCCGGCGATGGCTGTCGCGGCGGGATTCAGCCCCGTGGCGGTGAAGACGATGGGGGTGCCTTCCGCCCCTTCCGGTAGGAAGCCCGCTTCGTCCTGTGTGCAGGCGGCAAGGCCGAGCAGCAGGACGATGGCTGCGGATATATGAATGGTTGTTCGTTTCATGATGCGTGTTGTTTAGAGATTGTTATTGTTTCTTTTGCAGTACGGGCAGACCGTTGGTGCCTAGTGCCCACTGGTAGTCGCCAGCGGTGAGGGCGGTGTTCATGCCGTCGACGGCTGTCTGCCATTTCACTGTCGCGCCGTCCACCTTCGTGGCATCTACCGTTCCTCCTTCAATACGGAATACTCCTTGCCCGGCATTGCCTCCCCAATAACAGGAAGTTATATCAGCGTAGTTATAACGCACTATAGCTCCATTGTTAGACTCTTTCAATGTGCCGTCGAACCAGCAAGCGATGATATCGCCATAATTTGATTCGGCTATACCACAAGTTCCACCATATGATGCAGAAATTTTTCCCGTCACAGAGCAGGCAATGATTTGGCCATGATTTCGGCCCACTATTCCTGCAGTATTTCCACTACTGCCATACAGATTCACATCTATGAGTTGTAGGTTCTTTATCACTCCACGTTCACTTAAGAGTGAACCCAAAAATCCAGTATTATTCATTGCTGAAGAGTTAAATCCTGTAATGCGGTGTCCTTGTCCATTAAAGACGCCGGAGTAGAATGTAAATATGTCTGACCGTGTCCATTCCTTACCCGTCATGTCGATGTCGGCGGTGAGGGTGCAATTTATCGATTCATCTTTTTGTGAGGCTTCGTTCCATGCCAGCAGGCCGTCGGCGTTATAGACCGTGTAGGTCTTGGTGTTGCTGTCGTAGATGTAGCCCAAATCCTCGGCTGTGCCGCTCTCGCCGCCGCCGTCAGCCCAGCTGCCGATGGTGCAACCCTCTAACGTCAGGCCGGTGGCGTTCACCTTGACGGTGTAAGAATAGCGGTTGCCAGCCTCTAATACGACGTTGTTCTGTGGGCGGAAGTAGAAGGTGCCGCTGCCGAGTTCCACCTTGACGAACGGCTTGCCTGCCGGAACGGTCTGCGGGGCAGTCAGTGCCTCGTAGGTGTTGCCGCTTGCGTTGTAAGTCTTGATGGCGGTCGGGTTGCCGTTATCGGCAGACAGGCTTACGAGGCTCACCGTGGCACCGTCCACGCTTGTGAATCCCGTGCCGGGCTTCAGTTCTATTGCCACGCGTGCCGTGCGGTGGGTAAATCCAAGTGTCGGGTCATCAAATTTCACCGTCTGGTTTTCGGCGGAGATGAAGTCGCTGTTCTGGAAGTCAGCCAGTTTGCTTTGGTCTTCTGCCACCTTCACGGCAGGCATCTGTGTGATGTCGGCATTGTTGAAGGGCCACCATGCCGATACGGTAATCGGGTTGCGGCTGATCCAGTAGTACGGGTCGTTGGAGGTCAGCGTGGCACTCTTGTAGCCGTCGGCATCCGTAGCCGTAACGGTGTATTTCTTTACCGCATCGCCAATCTTGAGTGCCACGGAATTGATGCCCTGCCAGTCGCCGTCCACGGATGCACGGGTTGATGGGGCAGCCTCCACGGACAGTCCGGTGGCATGGATGACTATAGGATATTCCTCTTTGGACAGACGGCTACCGTCAGCCAGTTCGTCCTGTGTGCAGGCGGCGAGGGCGAACAGCAGTGCGGTGGCTGCGGGGATAAATAATCTATGTCTCATAATTCTTCATTCTAATCAATTAATTATTAATATCTTACAGGTCAGCATCCACTTCTCCACCGTCTATATCGTTCCACTTTGCAATGGTGGCTTCGCTGACTTCAAGGACTTTGTTGCTCACCTTGACAGTATAGGTGTAGTTGTTGCCCGCCAGCAGTGCGCCATCGGGCATGGTGAGTGTGGCAGGATATTCCTGACCTTTGTAATTCACAACCAACGGCAGGGATGCAACTGTCTGCGGGAAGAGGATGACCGATGACGTGAGATTGCCGTCTGCCAGATTCATGGTCAGTTCTCCGGTCTGTAGTCCGTTGTCTGCGGTGGCAATACCGTCGGCCGTGTTGAACGTACCGGTGAGTAACAATCCGTCCAGCGTGTAACGTTCAGGCTTGACCACGTTGAAATCCACACCATCGCCCGCCTCGAAGGTAAGGGTTATCCGGCTCATGCGGTGGTGGAAGGAGTTGTCTTCACCGCCTTTGTAGGTTTTGTCGGTAAAGCTCACCACCGGGCTGCTTTTGTCTCCCGTGGCTCCTGAAGCAAAGAGAAAGTCGATGGCAGGCTGGTTCTGCTGCGCCGTGGCATCGGTCGTGGCTGTGAGGATGCCTCCCGCCGCGTTGTACGGATAGTAGGCGCGGAAAGTATGGGTCTTTGTATCTTCGAAATAGATAACCTTTCCTTCTGCCTCAAATTTCCCGTTCTTCAGGATGAAAGGCACGTTGCCGTACCGGGTATCGTTGCCGATATCGGTGATTCCGATACGGTCACCGTTGTCCCAAGTGGTTCCGCTGGCACGGGTGTTTACGCTGATACCACCAGTAAACTGCACGGCAACCTTACCATTTGCTGTTGTAGAAGCGGTATCTTCTGTACTGCATGAAACCATTGCACCTGCTAAGAGTGCAAGGGCGAAAAACTTCGTCATCTTTTTCATATTATCCATATTTTAAAAGTTATTATTATTATTTGGTTTCTACTTCATTGTTGAGGTTCGTCCAACCGTTGATGGTAGCTTCCAGATTCATCTTCGGCTGCATTTCTTCGTACTTGAACCTTAGCTCATACTTTCCACCAACATTCATCTTAGGAGCAGTGATGTCAAACTCCTGCAAGGTCTTGTCTGGGAGCTGTAGTCGGAGATAAATATGAGAGGCGGGGCTTCCCTGTATGGTCGGCATCAGCCGGATGATTTCCGATTTCAGGGTTGATTCCGTAGCCAGGAGGGTAGGGAGTTCCACTTCCGCTGGCTCTATGCTCGGCAAACCGTAGTCTCCATCACTGTTCTTCAGTGTTGGGAACAGGCAGCCGGCACAATCCAACACCTTGCCATTCATCTCTGTGCCTTTCGGTATGTTCTCAATGATGATGGTCAGTTCCGAAAGCACGCTCTTTATAGGGGTTTGCACCACATAGCTGCCTTCCTTGTTGTCTATCTTCACATCGGCAACTCCGAAATAGGCATTATGCTTCACATCTTTAGGATTGGTCAAACCTATCTGGATATTGTTCCAATTAGTCAAAGCTCTGGTCTGGTCAGTGGTGAAGAATGGCTCTATGAGATTGGTAATAGCCAATATCTGATAATGCCCTTCCGGGAGTTGGAAGCGTTGGCTTGCCACCTCCTGTGCACCGCCATATTGTTTTTCCTCTACAAGCGAGCCGTCATCGGCATTGAATATCCAGAGTTTTACATCCTTCACTTCCGTACCTTGGTCGGCTTCATCAGCCCAAATGAGCGATACCGACAAGCCGCTTTCTTCTTTGTCATCATGAACATCATGGTCGCAACTTGTCAACAGGCATGGGACGCATAACAGCACCCATAACCAAATATTAAATCTTCTTTTTGCTTTCATTCTCTATCTTGTTTTAGGAGTTACGGATGATGATTGGTAAAAGGCAAGTTGATTCCTAATCTTATGCCACTTTCCCACAAGAAGTTGTTCTTATGCTGATATTCCGGCATTCCATCCATACGTTCGCCAGTAAGACGAGTCAAACCGGAATAGATGCCCAATTTCAGGCATGAGGTCAGTTGGTAGCCCACCTGCAAGTCTGCACCATAACCCAAATGCCAGTTGGTAGAACCTTTTATCACTTTGGCATCATCGGCTATAGTCTGGATATCAGCCTTGGTAGTTACTGCATAAATATGAGGTGATACTGCCAAATCCCATCGGCTGTCAGCTGTTTGATGGAACAACCCAAGGAGGTTGATATTTACTCTGGCTCCATATTGTCCCATAGAGACATGGCTTTTCAGATTGGCATATTCCCAACTGTCCATGCCTAGGACACCTGCCTTGTAACGCACACCGTCGCTACCCAACCAATAGTTACGTTCTACACAACAGTCTTGTGCCGACAAGTTCATTTCTCCATACTTGGCAGATAACTCAGCCGAGAAGATGGAGTTAAAACGATAGCCGACATATAAGCCAGCAGCCCAACCGGGATGCGTCTTGTCGTGTCCGAAACTTGAGAAGGTAGAGAAGCCGAAAGGCATTCCACCCTCTACTCCTACATACCAGCCTTGCTGCCCCGTCTTTCCATCTTCTCTTGCTTCTGCTTTCGCGAAAGAAAATGGAAGAATTAAAGCAAGTGCTGCAACCAGTAATCGTTCTTTTCCAGTTAAATAATTTCTCATATTAATCTATTATTATAGTATGTAAAAATATACTGTCTTTTTCCAATTCTATTCTTAGGTATGTTTCCTAATAGTTCTTTCGTTGGCAAATATAGTGTTTTTTTCTGAAAAAAGGTGTCTACTTCCCCCAAAAAAGTGTCTACTTCGTAGGAAGTAGGCATCTTTTTTAACGATTTGTTACATTTATCAACGAATTTTCCGAGATTTATTGTACTTACTGAATTCAAGTTTCGCAAGTTCAGAAGTTAAAGGAGTTATCGCTCCCTACGGTCGCTGAGGAGTTAAGACAACAGTCTTTTTGGCGTAGTTTTTTAATCAGCAAGACATACGTCTTAACTCCTTAACTACCTTAATTCCTTTAACTTCCTGATATGCGAAAGTTCAGTTATTTGACCAATAATGATGTTAATTTCATTCAAATATTTGGCGTTATCAAGATTTTGCAGTATATTTGCATCCAAAAGAATTTAAAACCACTTTAGCAACCAGATCTTATTCCAACAAAGATTAAGGATATTGTTAAATTTAAAATAATTAAGGATTATGAGTGAAAGTGAGATTGAGGGCTTTATCAACAAAGTTGAATCAGGCTTAGTTGAAGCTCAGCATGATATGTTGGTAGAAAAGGCTTTATACAATCGTCCTGTGGTCATTAGTGACGGAAATGGCGGGGTAGTAGAAGTTTCTGTCAAGCAATTATTAATTTAATAGTGCAAAAGATAATTGTGAAAAATATCTCTCCCAAAATTTTCCTATTCAAAAAAATATTCGTAACTTAGCAGCGCAAAACGTAAAGCATGTAGGAATATGGCAAAAATGGTAAATTTCTATCCTGTAGGAATACAGACATTCTCGAATATCAGAGAGGGTAATTATCTCTATATAGATAAGACCCCATACATCGTGGATTTTCGAGAGAAAAAAATGAAGTATGTCTTTCTGAGTCGTCCAAGACGATTCGGAAAGTCGCTCTTTGCATCTACCCTCCAGGCCTATTTCGAGGGAAGGAAAGAACTTTTTGAGGGATTGGCCATTGCTGATTATGAGAAGGATTGGGTGAAGCACCCTGTGCTGCATTTCGACCTGAGCGGCGCCAAGCACATGGGAGTGGAGCAGCTGGAAAGATACCTGGCAGATATGCTTGAAGAGCAGGAAACGATCTGGGGATACAAGACGCATCAGGTGGACGCTAACCTCCGTTTGAAAGACCTGGTGAAAGAAGCATACAAGCAGACGGGTAATAAGGTAGTGATTATCATTGATGAATATGATGCCCCTTTGCTGGATGTAGTGCATGAAAAGGAAAATTTGAAACCGCTGCGCCTCATCATGCAGAACTTCTATAGTCCCATCAAGATGCTCGATCCATACTTGGAGTTTACCTTCATCACGGGTATCACCAAGTTCTCGCAGCTCAGCATCTTCAGCGAACTGAATAACCTCGATAACATCAGTATGTTCGACCAGTATTCGGCTATCTGCGGTATCAGCAAGAAGGAACTTACCACTCAGATGAAACCGGATATAGAGGCTTTGGGAGAAGACCTGGGTATGACGTATGAGGAGTGTCTGGCAGAGCTGACAAGATTCTACGACGGCTATCATTTCAGTAAGAAATCTGAAGATGTATTCAATCCGTTCAGTCTGGTAAAGGCACTGAATGCACGGGATATAGCTCCTTACTGGTTTGGCTCGGGTACGCCGACTTATCTTATCAAGACGCTGCAGAAGTATCACGTCAATGTGATGGATATTGAGAAGAAATCATGTGATGTGGATGACTTTGATGTTTCGCCGGAAATGATGACTTCTGCGCTTCCGTTGCTCTATCAGAGTGGTTATCTCACCATCAAGAAGTATAACCCGATGCTGCAACGTTATACCTTGGAATATCCTAACAGAGAGGTTAAGATTGGCATGCTCAAGAGTCTTGCACCTAACTATCTTTCACCAATATCACTGGATAACAATAGTCTGGTAGGTGATTTCCTGGAAAAGCTCTATGAGGCAGACGTTGAGGGAGCGATGGTGCGCCTGAAGGCTTATCTTGCCAGCATTTCCAACCGATTGAGTAACAAGAGTGAACGGGATTTCCAGACAGTGTTCTATCTTATCTTTAACCTGATGGGAGCACACATGAGGGTAGAGGAGGATAGTGCGATAGGTAGGGCTGATGCCGTGGTGTATATGCCTGATGCCGTATTTGTTTTCGAGTTGAAATATGATGGTTCAGCCGAGGAAGCTATCAGACAGATAGATGAAAAGGGATATCTGATTCCATATTCTGCCGATGGTAAGCGTCTGTTTAAGATTGGTGTAAATTATGACAGCAACCAGCGGACGATAGGTGATTGGATTATCAAGGAATAGGTCACTTGAATCCATTTATGTTTTGCCATGATGAAATGCTATACAAGATAGATAAGTAATTATACGAAAGAAAAAATCCCCCATCCCGCTTGAGGAAGCAGGATGGGGGATAGTTTCTTATTTCTTCTTGAGCCCCTTGTATGCAAGGAATGCTACAATAACAACGGCAAGAGCCAAGATGATGTAACCGAGCTCATGACTATACTTTAATGCCTGCTGATATACATCTTGTGTTGTTTTATAGTCTGTATATTGGTAAATACCCCAACCGATGGTTGCTAAAACTGTATTCCAGATGCCCGCACCGATTGTGGTATAGAGCAAGAATTTGCCTACATGCATACCTGCCAAACCGGCTGGAATGCTGATTAACTGGCGGACAGCTGGTACCAGGCGCCCAAAAATAGTGGATGCGGCTCCATGCTTGCGGAAATACTCTTCTGCAACTTCTACCTTTTGGCGGTCTATCAGGCACATATGTCCGATGCGGCTGTCGGCAAAACGGTAGATGATAGGGCGGCCTACCCATTTAGCTAAATAATAGTTGATAAGTGCACCGATATTGGCACCAATGGTGGCAAATACGATGACCAGGATAAACGACATTCCGCTATCAGGATCCATGGCTTTCCATGCTGCAGGTGGAACAACCACCTCTGATGGGAATGGGACGAATGAACTCTCGATAGCCATGAAAAGGGTTACTACCCAGTAATTTAAATTGTCGAGTATCCAAAGAAAAAGCTCTGCTGTATTCATTTGTTATCTTGAATATAAATAATATCTGTCTCAGCTGTTGAAACTGAGACAGATATAGGTGATTTATTTATTCTGTTTTGCCCATGTATCCTTCAAACCAACGGTTTTGTTGAATACCGGTTTTTCTGCAGTAGAATCAAGATCGGCCATGAAATAACCGATACGCTGGAACTGGAGATATTCACCTGGCTTCTTGTTGGCTGCATATTCCTCAACATAGCAGTTAGGATAGTCGTGGAAGCTGTCTGGGTTGAGCAACTCGTGGAAATCACGTTCATCAGCAGATGGATTTTCTACCATAAAGAGACGGTCGTATTCGCGCACCTCTGCCTTTACGCAGTGATCTGCTGATACCCAATGCAATGTACCCTTAACCTTACGGTTGGCACCTTCCATGCCGCTCTTACTGATAGGATCGTATTCTGCCTGAATCTCAGTGATAACACCATTTTCGTCCTTTGTGCATCCAGTGCACTTAACGATGTAAGCATTCTTCAGACGAACTTCTTTACCCGGAGTCATACGGAAGAATTTTTTAGGAGCATCTTCCATAAAGTCAGCACGCTCTATCCAGAGATTCTTAGAGAATGTGATGGTGTGTGTGCCATCAGCTTCATTTTCTGGATTATTGATTGCTTCCATTTCCTCTGTTTCACCTTCCGGATAGTTGGTAATTACGAGTTTTACAGGATCAAGTACTGCGCTCACACGACATGCTTTCTTGTTCAAGTCTTCTCTAACAGATGCTTCGAGTAAGGCCATATCGTTGAGAGCATCGAACTTAGTATAACCGATACTGTCGATAAACATACGAATACTCTCAGGAGAGTAACCGCGACGGCGCATTCCGCAAAGAGTAGGCATACGTGGGTCGTCCCATCCGATAACCAGTTTCTCATCTACCAGCTGGTGAAGCTTACGCTTGCTCATTACTGTATAAGTGAGGTTCAATCGGTTGAACTCAATCTGACGTGGACGATTGTCGTTTAATACATCTGCAGTTCCGTCCTTCTCCTTCAAGAAGTCGATGAACTTATCGTAAAGCGGACGGTGAGGTACAAATTCCAATGTACAGATAGAGTGGGTTACCCCTTCAAAGTAGTCACTCTGTCCGTGAGCGAAATCATACATAGGATATGCATGCCATTTTGTTCCTGTACGGTGATGAGGAGTTTGGATGATACGATACATGATAGGATCGCGGAAATGCATGTTTGGATTCGCCATATCGAGTTTTGCGCGAAGAACCATGCTGCCTTCTACGGCCTCAGGAGTATTCATCTTCTCAAACAAAGCAAGGTTTTCTTCGATTGGGCGATCACGGTATGGACTAGCAGTACCTGGTGTGGTAGGAGTACCCTTCTGCTGTGCAATTTCTTCAGCAGTTTGTTCATCTATATATGCATTGCCCTTCTTGATCATCCAGACAGCAAAATCCCAAAGCTTCTCAAAGTAGTCAGAAGCATAGTAGATATTGCCCCACTTGAAACCGAGCCACTGGATGTCTTGAAGAATATTCTCTACATATTCATTGTTTTCCTTGCTAGGGTTAGTGTCA
Source organism: Segatella copri (assembly GCF_024330485.1). Lineage (GTDB taxonomy): Bacteria > Bacteroidota > Bacteroidia > Bacteroidales > Bacteroidaceae > Prevotella > Prevotella copri_L. Next base: position 607,476 of record NZ_JANDWX010000001.1, read on the forward strand.
TCAAAACGAAGATTGCAAACACCATTATATTTCTCTGCAACACCAAAGTCCATGCAGATAGCTTTGGCATGGCCGATATGCAGATAACCATTAGGCTCTGGCGGAAAACGCGTCTGGATTCGTCCTCCGTTTTTGCCTTCTTTGAGGTCTTCCTCAACTAACTGTTCTACGAAAGAGATACTTTTCTTCTCTTCCAAATTGTTTTCTTCATTAATTGCCATAATTCAATAAAAAGAATAATTTTTAAATTTATGGTGCAAAGATACAAATTTAATTGTAAGTACCGAAATTATCTGGCAGATAATTTTGTTTTGGGAGCAATAATTCACAAAATATGTTTTTAAACATATAAAAAGATTCGTTCGTTTCGAAAAATATGTCTATCTTTGCATCGTTATCCTGAATACAATCTTTTTACCTTAAATGAAACTAATACCAAAAGGAACGCCTTCGCTGTGAAGCGAGGGCGTTTTGCTTTTATACCAGGTTCATATTCTATTACTTTTTGCGGAATGTTTCGTTCTTAATAATGATAGAACCTTCTTCTGTATCGAGTGTAGCCTGCTCCTGAACATCGGCATCAAGACCCTTGCGGCTCAGGATAATCACAGCTGCTTTACCTTCTGGCTTAGCTGGCAATTCCCACTTGTAAAATTCCTTGTTAAGGCCTTTTACTTTAACAGAGAAATCACTGTTCAAAGTTACACTACGCTCACCATCTGCGCTCTTATATTCACCGGCTGCGGCAGCCTGAAATGCAGAATCGGTTACAACAGTCTGTTCTGCCTGAGCTGGTGCAGGTGCCTTTTTCTCAGAACATGCTGTGAAAGCTATCAGGCCCATAGCAAATGCAAGAATTGATAATTTCTTCATAATCTTTAAATTTTATATGTTAATAATAATGTTAATCTAAACCATTTTTATAATCTAACTCTTTTTATACATTTGTTTATCTCAGTGGTATGCTATAAAAAGATAGTATTCCACTGGTACAAATGATTACCCAAATAGAAACGAGCCCCGTAATGATAGGGACGCTTGCAAATCTGATGTCGTGGTTGGGCTTAAAACGTTCGGTATGCTTCCTTAAAAAATACTGAAATATATAATAATATAAGGTGGCATAGAGAAAACCAATGAGGGTACCAATCAGGATGTCGCCAAAATAGTGTACACCGAGATACATGCGGGAATAACTGGTTATCAATGCCCACAGGCATAAGAATATCGTGAGTTTGCTCCGGCGAACCAGATATTGTGCAAAGAAGGCCATGCTCCATGCATTGGCTGCATGAGAAGATGGGAAACCATATCTGCCACCCCGATATCCTTGAACAACATGTACCATCGGACTGATAGGATTATCAGGATTGCTGGGACGCATTCTTGCTACTAATGGCTTCAGAATTCCTGATGCAGTCTGGTCTGAAAACAAGATAATCAGAGTGATGACAACTATAGTGCTCATCACAACCTTGACAGGAAAATTCTTAAGCAGTACAAAGATAAAACTGGCATAGAACGGAACCCATACAAAACGGTCTGAGAAAATCATCATGAAGTAATCCCAATACACGTTGTGAAAACCATTGAAAAACAGAAAAATCTGCGTATCAATCTGTTCTATTTGATGAAGTAATTCTATCATAGTCTTTCTTTATGAAATTCTGTAATGTTCGCTTTCTTGTTTCTGATAATCTGTTGCCCTGTCGTTTGGGCTATTTTGCACTCAAGTCATCGTACAACTTCTGTAGATAAGCCATGCCTCGCTTCAGGTTATAACCTTTTTTGCCTTTATCATAAACAACCTTTTTGGATTTGTTGTCGTAGATGATAGAATTCTCCTCTGATACCATGCCGAAAGCATCGGGTACATCAAAGAATGCAAATTTAGGCGTAGCATCACTCAACATATTCTTGCTGAACAAAAAGTCTTTGTGAGGAATGCCTAATTGTCCGAGCAGTGTAGCTGCTATATCATGCTGACTTCCTATGAGTTTTACATTCATTGGGCGAGCTATTGCTCCACCGGTCATGATAAGTGGAATCTGATAGCGGCTGCGGTCAAAGTTGTCAAGATGTTCTTTGTATGCGCCAACATGATCGGCAACGAGTAATACCAAAGTATTTTTCCATCTAGGCAATTTGCTGTATTCACGCAGAAGATGACCTATGACACTATCAGTGTAAGCAAATGCATTTAAACGCTTATCTTTCAGTCTGCTATATGGTACATCGAATGGCTCATGACTGCTTGATGTCTGGAATACTCTCAGCATAGGCTGTTTGGCATTCTGTTCTTTCCTGAGGTCTGCAAGCAGCCGGTTGGCTACGATATGATCGTGTACTCCCCATTTGCTCAATTTGTCTTCTATAGGGAAATCACTATCTGAAATGATTCTCTCATAGCCCTGGGAAACCAGCCAAGAGCGCTGGTTGGCAAAATCAACATCGCCACCATAATAATATGCATTGCCGTAATGCTTTGCTTTAGCCAATGAACGTGCCAATGATGGTAATTGTGCAGATTTTGCCGGGTAGCGCATGATGCTGGTTGTAGGTTGTGCAGGATAACCGCTCAAAACAGCAACCAGACCACGATCCGTGCGGAAAGTGTTGGAATAGAATCTTGGGAAGAAAATTCCCTTTCTGGCTATTGAGTCCAAGCAGACCGCTACGTCTTTATGTGTTCCGACGGAAGGCATGATGTCGTTGGCAAAGCTTTCCATAATAATAATAAGTATATCCGGCTTTCCGTTTTTCCGAGCTTCTTCATTCAGGAGCGGGTAGGTGTTCTGGTCGCTTGAGCTTACCATTTGAGCAAAGAGCTTGTTAGCTTCTTCTTCTGACATGTATCGGTATTGCGATGCAAAATCTTCCTGATGGGTCAGTGATTCAAACAGGCTGAACATCGGATTGACGGCAGCATGATTCAAAAACGCATTTTGGCTGAAATATGCCTTTCCTGTATTTGTTGTAGATACAGTAAATCCTCCTCTGATAGGGATGAAGAGAAGGGCAGTAAGCAGCAACAGAATAAGAGAATGGCGCATACGATGATGCTCTATGTCAGAGTAGTATGTTCTACGACCACTGCCGAAATCTCCAAAACCATAGTTGCTGTATCTGCTGGAATAGCGCTTCTGGGTATGAGGCATGCGGAGTGCGAACCAGACGGCTATGGTAAGCAGCACAGTGATGAGGAGAGCAAAAAAGATGTAAAGCCCTCCAACACTTGCAAGTGCATCCTTTGGCGAAGTAAAGAAATAATATAATGGAGTGCTATCTAGCGGGAAGTTCCAATATGGATATAATCCTGCATTCAGTATGAATGTAATGGAAACCAGGAAAGATGCCAGTATATAATAAACATTCAGAATGGGACGTATAATCTCCTTACGAAACCAAATCATTGCGATGAGCAACAAACCCGGTAGTGCGGTGAGGTAACCAGCCATAGAGAGGTCGAGTGATAAACCGTACCACATCACTGTAGGCATTTCGCTCCAGATATTATCGATAGGTTGTGTAGCAGAAGCCTTTTCCAATATCATGAAAAATGGTTTCTGAATACTGAACAAAATGACAAACGTAAAATACGTTTTTATAAACCACAATATTTGCTTCATATCTATGCTTCTTGACTAATAATTATGATATACTCGGCTTTGAGCTTGAAAATTAATGCAAAAATAACCATTTTATTTCATATAAACGACTTTTTTGTGTTTATTTTTCAAAAAAGTGAGAAAAAATTTGGTCGTTCTAAATAAAAGTCGTACCTTTGTTGTAATAAATTTTATAACATAACTATGGCTAAGTACAATATTCAACCTAAAAAAGAAAAAATAGCAAGATATCAATCTATGCTGAGTGAAGAAACTAAGGACCGCCTTCGCGACGAGATAATCCGTGTTCTTGTTACTGAAAGAAAGTACAAGGACCCAGACTATAGTTCCAAGAAACTTGCAGAGGATTTGAATACTAACTCTCGCTATATTTCTGCTGTATGCGCAACTCGATTTCATAAGAATTATGCCGAGTTGGTGAATGATTATCGAGTAAACGATGCTATGTCTTTACTTACCGATAAGCGTTATGCAAGAATGAGTGTAGAAGGTATCAGCGAAATGGCTGGTTTCAATACTCGTCAGAGTTTCTATGCTAATTTCTTCAAGCGAATAGGCGTTACTCCCCGTCAATATCGTGCTAATCATTTTAAGGGATTGGAGTAAGTTTAATTGTTAATAACTAGAACATGAAACAAAAAGGAGGGTGTATCATAAGTTAATGATTCACCCTCCTTTTTGTTTTTACAAACTATTGCGAGTTACCTCTTGAAGTAGTTTCTCAATGCCTGGTGGCGGATACTCCTGTTCAATCTGCGTATGGTCAGATTTCGTATCTGGCGAACTCGCTCGCGTTTGAGCCCCATATCTTCAGCAATTTCAGCCATCGTTTCTTTAGGAACACCTATACCATAGAATTTGGTGATGATTTCTTTCTCTCGTGGCAATAAATCTGCAATGCTTTCTGCCATCTTTTTCTTCATCATTTCTATATTCAGGGTATCATCTGCAATCTTTACATCCGGATCGTTTAATATGTCTAATAGGGTATACGGATTGTTTGCGCTTAGTGGCGCATCTACAGATACAGCCTTGTCTGCGTTTCTTGGGGCAAATTTCTTCTGGTCTTTCGGTAAACGATAAAGTCCTGATTGTTTATCGATGGCCTGTGATATAGCCTTGTGAACGAACGGACCGGCATAAGCCACAAAATCGGTGCCCCGGTCGGCTTGGAACTTTCTGGCTGCCATAAGCATTGCCAGCGTTCCTTCGCTAACCAAGTCATCAAACTCAACGCCTTTACCTTTATACTGGTTGGCTACTGATTTTACATAGTTTAAGTTCTCACTAACTATCTTGTTTATTTCTTTTTCTGTCATATTCAATAATTCTTTTTGCAAATATACATAGAATAATTCAAAAAAGCAAGTATTTTGCGCATTTTAACCAATCATTTTGGTTTCCACATATTATATATGTTTCTATGATTTGCATAAAGCTACGTATGGACAGTATTCGCAACGATGCTTATCATCTGTAGGCCGGAATGGTTGGTCCTTGTCAAAGATGTTGGCGATGAGAACTTTCAGTTGTTTCATAAACTCTTCTTCGTATACATCTATGCTACTGATGAGTTCCTTGCCCATTTTTAATGTCGGATCATAATCTTCTGCTCCTGCATTTTGTATAAACAGCAAGCCTGGAGATACGGGCTCTTGAGCCGGATTCAGATTCCTGTTGTGGCTTACAATAATCGAGTAGAGCATAGATTGTAAATAATAATCTGTATGCTTGTTGAGCATGGATGGATCAAACACTTCGCTCAGTTCTCTTGGACGTGTTGTTGAAATACGTCCTGTTTTATAGTCGATTACGCGGATTCGTTCTGCAAGATTATTGCCATTTGCATTACCGTTAGCTGCAACAGCGTCCAGTCGGTCGATAAAACCTCCTATTGACAGAGATAAATTGCCGATACTTGTTTCTACTTCGACGTCAGTTTTTACAACCAGCTCTAATCCGAGTATGGTGAATGGAGCCTGTCGCATATCTATCGTGACAAGTTGCCGGATATATCTTGCTATTACTTCTTTATTGATCAGTTGCAGACCATTATATTTTGGACGATACCCTGCAGCGCTAACTTTAAAGAGTTCTTCTCTGAACGCCTGATCAACCAGGCGATAAACAAGCGATTCATCTTTTAAGGCTTGCTCTAATTGCTCTTTTGATACAACGATAGGACGAGTCAGTTTGAGTTCTCCTTTACCGTCGGTTGTCAGAGAATCGCTGCTTGCTAATCCCAGATAGAACAGTTCTGCTGCCCGATGGAATATATTTCCAAATACTTTGTTGTCTACTTCGTCCTCATCAATTTCATCTGGCTCAATCAGTCCTTCTACATATTTATAGTAGAATTGCTTTTCGCATCTCAAATAGGTATTCAGAAATGTTGGCGTAAGCATTTTCAAATTCTTGAGCTGGCTGAGCGCATGCAGTTTTTTCTCTATTGGTTCAAAAGTAGGACGCAGTGTGTTTTGTCCTGCGACCAAAGAAAAGCGCTCGATGTCATGATGGCTTTCTACCAGGAGTTGTAGCATAAAACGGCTCATCTCACCCGATTGGCCATCTTCTGTTGCGTTATTGTAACATAAAGTGATGTCGTGTGAGCGTTGGAGCAGACTGTGAAAATAATAGGCGTATATAGCTACTTTGTTATCTACCGTAGTCAAGCCGTATGCCTTTCTCAATGAATAGGGAATAAATGAAGCATCGTTTACACCTTTCGGCAGTTTCCCTTCGTTGCATGAGAGTACTAAGATATGCTCGAAATCCAGATTTCGAGTTTCCAATACACCCATTACTTGTATTCCTTCTGCAGGTTCACCATGGAAAGGAATACTTGTAGATTGGATGAGCTGTTGGATGAGTCGTTCCAGAGTGATGCAGTCTACTGCTAAGTCTCCTGTCTGGATGAGTTCTTGCAGACGGTTTAATAAGGTATAGGTCCTGAAGAGCGATTCCTGGAATAAAGGATCGTCCTGTTCTTTACTATTCAGACCTATTGTCTTCAAAATATCCAGCAGATACTGGATGAGTCTCAAGTTGTATTCATTTTCTGTTGCAGTCTCACCCAAATCTTTGAAAAGCAGTGACAAGCCTTCATCACCATCCATGCTTAGGAATTGGCGGGTAGGATAGAACTGCTTCTGCTCGTCAAGAGCGCTCAAGAGTTTGCTATAATTTTGAGAAATATAGCGTGTGTATGGATGACGGAGCGTCATGAGTACATTATGTAAGCGATAGTTGTTACTATGCTTGGGGTGACCTACGCCCTGCAACTTGATGAGCTGTTGGAGCAAACTGTAGAATGGTGTCTGTTGAAGCGGATATCCCAATGTTATATTATATGCTAACTTGTCGTTCTCAGAATAATCTGGCAACGACTTGATGTCTTCGTTTGTAGGAAGACTATGTATAACACTTTGTAATAATCCTTCATCGGCTAATACTATAGCCACTTTTTTCCCATATTTATAGCGTTTCTTTTCTTTAAGCCATTGGTTTACATAGCGAGCCTGAATGTTTTCTGTAGATGCCGAAATGTATGTAATGTCTTTATTGTTATCAAAGTTATGATAAATTTCACGAAGATCCTGAGGAGGCATATCATTCAATTCGTTAGGATAATATTTGAGATATTCACGAATGTAGTGACCTGCCTCATGATTGTTTTGCATATAATAGTCATCGAAGTCCCAATAGAAATGTGTTTTACCCTCTTTCATCAAGCGGTCGCAGAGTTTCCGTTCTACTACTTGCATCATATTAAAACCGACAAAGAGATATTTCTTGTGTTGGAATTTGATATTTTCATCATTTACAACTTTCCTGTATAGAGCCCCCTCATAAGCCAATCCCTGTTCTTCAAGACGCATGTTGAACTGCTTATAGATATCAAGAAAATGGCTCCATAATTGTAGAAATCTCTTTTTAAGTTCTGAGTTGTGATCATCGTTGAAATTGCTGAAAAATTTCTTAATCAGCGTTTTCTGTTCTTCTGTAAGATATGATATGTCATCAAGTTCATGTATATTGCTAAGATTGGCAAAGAGTTTTTCTGCTTCTGCCATGTTTTTATCAATATCGTCAAAATCTGTGATAAGAAGTTGTCCCCATCCATAAAAATGGTCTAGGGTCTCATCAATACCAGTGCAGGCTACGAATGTTTTATGTAAATTGCAAACAAGTTTGATTGGATCTCCAACTTTCAATGTGCTATGTTTGCGAAAAAGGTCGCTGATTGTTATGTAAGATGGCGACCAGATAGGGTGATCAGTCAAACGGGCCAGACTCTCGTTGAGGAAAAGAGCGGCACGTTTATTTGGAAACACGACGGCAATGTCGCTGAGATTGTTTCCGTATTTCTCGAGAATATCTCTTGCTACATATTTTAAAAATGTTTTCATATCTTAATGGACTTTTCAATGTTTGCAACTGTTCTTTATGTTGCCCTGTTTTTTGGAAAGGGGCAATAGAACCATATTATTTTATTACTTCAACTATTCTGTTAGGGTATACATACCATAGATAACCTTTTACTCGGTGATGTCCCATACTTTTTAACAAGCCGATGTATTTTCTAACCTGTTCATGGTGTTCTACTTTCTGTTTACCGAATTTGAAGTCTACCACGATGGTTTCTTTTCTTGAGTTTTGCATCACGCGGTCTGGACGGTATTCTGCCACTTTTCCATTTTCAACTGTCAGGATAGAACATTCATTTAGTATGGTCAGTTCCTTGTCAAACCATTTTGCTACCTTTGGTGATTCAAGTCTTTTCCTGATCATCTCCTTTATTTTCTCTGGTGTGAGGTCTTGATCGTATAAAAGTCCGTCTAACTCCAACTGTTTCAGGGCTCCATCAATATCATCAACCGTGCGGATTGTAGAAAAGAGGTTGTGCAAAATGGTACCCATTTTGATATAAAACTTCTGTTGTTCTTCAGTTTCATCACGCTTTATAAAGTCACGGCTCTGGTTACTTTGTCTGAATTCTGGCATTTCAGGCGTAACATTTATTTTAATTTCTAAAGGTTGAGAATAGGCTGAGAGCACGTTTGTATCCTTCTTCTCGTTTGATTTCTTGGAAGAATCAGGTACATATATTTCATTATAGCAGAAAGATATGTCATCTGTTTTGGCATCAGAACCTATTCCTGTTAACTCCATCTTTACATCATTAGCTTCAAGTCGGCTGGCTACCTTGTCGAGTACAGATTCGATAATGGCAGAACGATATGCACTATTAGCTCGTTTGCCAATTACAATCAGGTTGTGACTGGCACGCGTGAAGGCTACATAAAGCAGATTCAAATTGTCGACTATGTTTTGCAAATGTTCATGATTATAATCTGCTTCATATATACTTTGCTTCATCAGTTTAGCACTGAAATCTATAGGTACCAGTGGAAGTTCGTTGTATGGAGCTTCTTGCGGTGTGCACCAGATAGTGTTGGCTTTTTCTAGTTGCCAGTCACAGTAAGGCATGATGACATGATCGTATTCCAGTCCCTTACTCTTATGTATAGTAAGGAATCTGATACCTCCATCGCCATCGCTATGAATGCTTTTTTCGTGAATACGGTTATCCCACTCTTTCAGAAATCCAGTGATATCACTACTGTTATCTGTAAGATATTTACTTAAGCAATCATAAAAAGTACAGATGTAGGCAGTTTGCTTGATCATGTCTTTTATTTCGCCAAGTTTAAGTTCTGCAAAAAGGCGTTCTGTGAGATCGAACAGTGGCATTTCCAGATACTCAGAACGATTGGTCAAAAGTTGTTCCGGCATATTTCCAGCTACAGAATACGTGTCACAAAACTTGTTGAGAGTTGCTAATGCAATATTGTCATTTGGGTGTACCAGTATGTAGAGAGCGTTAACCAATGTGCATACTGCTTGGGAGGCATCCAGCCTGAATGCCTCATCTGAAACCAACGGATAGTCGGAATGGTTCATAAAATACTCAGCAATGTCCTGTATGTTACGGTTGCTTCTTACCAGGATTGCTATTTTGTTGCAAGGAACACCTCTTTCAACCAACTTGTCTACAGTGTCCAATGTTGTTTGCATCATTCTGTCTTCAATATTTTCACCGCCCAGGAGCTGGATACTGATAGAACCATTAGGAACAGAATGGTGGTCTGGTACTTGCTGGCAGACATCGCTATATGCGCTTTCCAGCTGTTTACATTCCTCTGGACATTTATCCGTCAGGTCTTCAATCTCCAATTTTACTGCTTCTGTGAAAAAAGCATTGTTAAACTCTATGATGTTTCTATCAGAGCGGAAGTTGGTACCCAAAGTTTCTATGCTTACTTTTTTCGCGCTTTTATTAAATTCTTTATCAATATTATTGAGCAGTCTCCAATCGCCGGATCGCCATCTGTAGATACTTTGTTTTACGTCACCAACAATGAGGTTACCTGCATCTTCTCTACTCATGGTTTCTTCGAGCAGCACTTTAAAGTTCTTCCATTGGATGGTGCTAGTATCTTGAAACTCGTCAATCATTATATGGTCGAGTTGAGTGCCAATCTTTTCAAAGATGAATGGCGAATCGCTATCCTTTATCAGTGAGTTGAGCAAGGTCTGAGTATCGCTCAAAAGGAATCGGTTTGCCTCTCTGTTCATCTCCCTGACTTTTTTATCTATGCTTTCCAAAAGGCGGAGCTGATTAAGATGCTTTATGGTCAGATCGGTACTTTTGAAGATTCGGGTGAGTCTTGGACGATTATCTTCTGCAAACAGCAGAATAGGGTAGAGTACCGATTCTACATAATTGAAGATATCAGTACAATTTTTTACATCAGATTTTTTGACCCATGCTTCCGGACTTTCCCGACATTTACAGAAAGTATCATTATGTAGATCATCATCACTGTATTTGCCATTTTTCAGCTTGTTGAAATAGCTCCAAATACCTCTCGTTTTTCCAGCTAAGTCGTCTGCCGTAAAGCCTTCTTCTTCAAGGGAATCGAAAAAAGTAGCAGCAATTTCTTTAAGCTGCTCTTTTGCCTTATCGCGCATTTTCTTCATTCGGTCGGTAAAATCCTTGAAGAAATCTTCTTGTTCCATCAATTCTGTCAGCTTGTCGGAATGAGCTTTGTAATAATCCTTGAATATGTTCTCACCGAATTTCTTGATCTGTCCTATGACATTCCAACTCTTATCATCATCAATATTTTCTTTGATATAATCCATAATCCAGAAAAGCAGACGATCGGTATCTTCAAGACTTTCTATAAGTTCATCAACGGCATGCTGTTCTATTTGATAGTCATTGAGTTCTATCCGTAAATTGGCAGTCAGATCAAGTTCACGTGCTAGATTTCTCAATACACTCTGGAAGAACGTATCGATGGTCATAACCCGGAAATAGTTATAATTATGTATGAGCAAATGCAGGGCAGATTCTGCATTTTTCTGAATTTGTTTGGATGAAAGATATGGTAAAGCCTGCTGTATTTGATTTACATAATCGTTTGCTTCTGGTAGTCCGTGTGCAATTTCGTATAATTTTCCTAAGATACGCATTTTCATTTCTTCAGTAGCTTTGTTGGTGAAGGTTACTGCAAGAATGGTTCTATAGGAAGCAGGATTAGCTATCACGAGTGTCATATACTCGCGAGCCAAAGTAAATGTTTTACCTGATCCTGCACTTGCTTTATAAACAGTTAGTTGTGAACTCATATTTTGTTTTTTTTTATGATGTTATTGATATTGTGCCCTAGAAATCATGTTTTATCCATGCTTTTATGAATATTACCAATCTCTAAATAGTTCAAAACCGAAGCGACAGCCTATGCCATTAAACTTCGTGTTTTTGAAGGCTGCAAAGAATCCTAATGTAATAGCTCTTGTTGTTACTCCATATCCCCATTCTGTATATGGGTGTAAATGGTTTACAACAAGACTGCTTACATACAGACGCTCTGCTTCTATATATTTCCCAATCAGGGGGAGCCATGCAGTTGCAATCATGGGAGCTTCATAAGTGAAATTTCCGCGAACGTAATAATCACTGGCATTATACCATTGGGATGGCAGTAATTCGAATTCTCCACTCCAGCTATCATTCCAGCCACCAGGAATATTGTCGTCATGGAAATTGGTATAGTCAACGAAGTCCCAATGATCACCTTTGCGGGTATAAAAGCCAGCTCCTAACCTTATAGAATATGATTGACGGCGTGATGCTTGAAAAATAGTTTGTGCATCTGCTTCTACCCGTTCGTAGTCTATGTTTGAACCTAGTAGGTTTTTCCATCCCTTTTCGTAGTCTATTTTAAAAATCGACCCTTTCTTTCCCCATGGTAACAGTTCTAAAGCTACAGCTGGTGCTACTGACACATATTTGCTTGGATAATTAAACAGTTTATAGAAACTTTCTACTACAGCTTTTCGTTGATGTGAAACTAAACCTACTTCAAAACCGATATAGTCGTTGAAACTCCAGTGGTTAGTAAGACGAAGGTAATCATCTTTAAACTCTGTCAGTTTTCTGTTGTTTGCCTCAATATCTGTAGAAATTTCCGGTAATGACAATCCTGGATATTCTGAGAATAGTGGATATAGAAAATCGTTATCTTCTGGTTTGCTGATGCCTAACATCTTTCGTGCAACACGATTATTCGATATTCTATTACCATTACCGATTTCTAACTTCAGATATCCATTGTGCTTCGGGTTATAGTTGAATGTCAATGGTATATTGAAATAAAATCTGTGTTGTTTCATACTGTAACCTCCTTTAAAGCGAAGCCCCAATTCCAGATTTTCTGTAAACCTGTAGCCTCCCTTCAGGTCAAACTTGTATACAATTCCTTTTCGCTCGGAGTATCCCATATAGAGTGGGTTGAGAATAGGACTGATACGGAAGTAGCCTTGGTTTTGCTTTCCGAAGCCTTGGGAAATCCTGTTTAATACATTGTCACCGATAACATCCCAAAGTATGTCTTTTGCAAAGTTTTTCTCTGGTATGTTGTTATTCAAGGAATCTGTTATTTGTTTCCTTTTTTCGTAGAATTTTTTGTATATGTTAGCCTCATCTTGGTTTAACTCAATTGGGCGCACTTTTGCCATTAATGCAGTATCGGCTACATTATTGAGTGAATCACTTAATATTTTCGGCAGTCCGTATACAGTTGTATACATGCCCGTTATCTTGTTACCCATAAAACTGAAGTTGGCTCTCATGCTGCACCTTGAAGGAGAAAGTGAACCAAATCCGTCTTTACCCATAATAATAGAGATATAGAAACGGGTCATATCATATTCGCCCTCAAAGTCTACCATGCTTATCTTTCCGCTTTGGGAATCAACAATGGCACGTGCTTCAATAACTTGGGTGTTTTTGAGACGTGGATATACGTAGACTTGTGCTTTGCCGAATGGTAATTGGGTGACGGCATATTTATAATATCTGCGATTCTTATAGTGGAAAGGAGAAAGAATATTAGTTTCGAAAAGTGTTTCTCCATATACCGTTGGAGTCATGTATTTCAAAACTGATGACAATGTGTTGCTTCTATGCGGAATGGTGCTTATGTTCAGCAAACGCTTGGCAACTGGTCTGCCATTTGCGTCTAGCGTCATTTGGTTATAAAACTCGCTGATGAATCTTCTGCCACCGCCATGAGCCACCGCATACATTGTCGGTACTAGCATGAGCGTTGCATTACGTTTGTTTGTTTTGATTTGAAATTTAGTGTAGGCATAACTCTTGTGCTCAGCTCTACCTGTTGTGTCAACAGATTGTGAATATTTAAATACCAAACACATCACCGAGTCACTAAAGGCGGCTCTCGGTGACATTCTTCTTGCATGTGCTGCAAAAGCCATCATGCAGAAGATAATCGTCAAAATGATGTGTGTTTGATATTTCTTCATCTATTATGAGTTAAGATGTTACTTGGCAGAAAAACTATGCTAAATATTTTGGACAGCAGCTTTCCTAACCAAGATATTTCATAAGGATTCCTATCTTCCCGGATTCTCTCAGTTTGGTGATGCTTTTTTCTCTTATTTGGCGAACTCGCTCACGGGTCAGCCCCATTTTATCACCAATTTCCTCGAGCCCCTTTTCGGTTTCCCCAATTCCGTAGCATGCGCAGATAATTTTCAGTTCGCGATCCTTGAGACAAACTTTTAAAACCTGTCTTAGGTCTTGTGCCATACTTTCATGGTCAACCTGCTTGTCTGTTCTGGCATCGTCTCCGCTTGCCATTACATCTGCCATAGAGTTGTCATCGTCATCACTAAATGGAGCATCGATGCTTACATGATGACCACTGGCAGCCATGCTCTGAGAAATCTTGTCCTCGTCAACACCCGTTCTGGCAGCAAGTTCTTCAACGCTTGGACGACGTTGGTTTTCCTGCTCAAACTTATTAATTTCCTGGTTTACCTTATTGAGTGATCCTACCTGGTTGAGAGGAAGTCGAACAATTCGGCTTTGCTCAGCTATTGCCTGTAAAATGCTCTGGCGAATCCACCATACAGCGTATGAGATAAATTTGAACCCTCGTGTTTCGTCGAAGCGTTCTGCAGCTTTGATGAGTCCGATGTTTCCTTCGTCAATCAAGTCTGTCAAGGTGAGTCCCTGGTGCTGATATTGTTTTGCTACCGACACCACAAAACGTAAGTTGGCTTCAATCAACTTATTTTTTGCTCTTTCGCCAGCTCTACCTCCCTTGCGGATAGCTTGAGCCAATTCTATTTCTTCATCAATAGAAACCATAGGGGCTCTACCTATCTCTACAAGATATTTGTCGAGGGCTTCACTATTACGATTGGTTATACTCTTTTGTATCTTAAGCTGTCTCATTATCTTTCCTCTTAGTTACACATTGCACAATTGGCGCAAAGATAATAAAAATATTGATACACGACTAGAATTATAACTTACTTTAACGTAATTAACCTAACTTACTCATTTAAAGGTTATTTTACGGTCCTGTTCTTAACAAAACTTTGAAAAGCGTCATCGTATCCGTTAAACACGTTGATGTCTACCTCTCCATGTATTCCTGCTACTCTTCCGTCGGGGCAGAGTTGCCAATATACCAATCGGATGTCTGGTTTATACTCTCCATATCGTGCAATCCAAACCTGGTAGTTATGTTTCAGATCGAGAGCCTTTGGCAGATAGCGATTTACGAAAGTTTGGCTGATGTAAAGAATAGGCTTAACACCTGTTGCTCTCTCTACTATTCTAAGCCAAGTTCTAATGCGTGCAAACAATACTCCAGACCCTCCCATTTTCTTGATTTGACTAGGAAGCGGTTCAACATCAAGAACTGGAGGAAAATCGCCTTTCCTAATGATACTGTGTTTCAGAAAGTGTCGTGCCTGTTCGGCAGCAGGTGTTATAGTGGTAAAGAAGTGATAGGTTCCAACCTTGTAACCATGTGCTTTTGCATCACGATAATCTTTTCTATAATATGGATTTAACAGCGATTTACCTTCTGTACTCTTGATATAGATGAAGCGAATAGGGAAGTTTACTGTACCTGAAACTGTCTTTTTGCTGAGGCGGCCAAGATGTGTAATGCGTAAACGGTTCCAATTGATAGCATATTTTTTTCTGCCTTTTCCATGCTGGTATTTGCTCAGATCAATGCCATAAATACGTTCCGATGTATATACGAGTCTTTCGCCTTTATAGCGGTCATTTTTCCATTCGCCTATTCGTAATGGTTTCTTGGGAGCAATGCTGAATCCGAATCCTTCACGTTTCCCGTTTTTCCAGTAACCTTCATAATAGGTTCCATCGTATCCTTGCCAGCATCCATGACCATTTGGTTGATAGATACTGTCGGTTGTACCCCGATAATATCCTAGAGAATCAGGTAAGAGGGTGTAATCAATAGAGCGTCGAAGTGTGACTCCATGAGCTGTTGCTAAAGATGCTGCAAGTTGAGGTGAAATAGCTTTAACCCCTTCAGGAGTTGTTTCTGAGGAAAGTTGGAATGTGTGGCTTCCTTGTGCAGTTTCACCATTCATAGCTTTGATGAGTTTGCATGCCTGACTCTTCCATTTTCCGTTCTCATCTCTATAATAGGCTTGATATGAAATGGAGCGTTTCAACTTGAAATGTCCCTTTTTCTGTACATGTTTCAGGGAGTCAATCAGTTTCTTGGCAGAATCGCGTAGTTCCAGTTCGTGTTGGGTATAAGCGCAAATAGAGTTGTAGCCTGCATCCAGGACAGAATGAGAGTGAATATAATAGTTCAGTTCTCCAACTTTCCATTTGGAGTCTCTATACAAACTGTCTAAAGAATCAACTTTCTCTTTAAAGATGCTATCCGCATCTTTGCCAAGATAGTGATTCCGGCTGATGCTGTTGTTGTAGCAGGCGGCAAGTCTTCCTTCACATGAAGGAATCAACGCCCAACGGTTCATAAAGTTGGCAGCCAGTGTCGTAGTGTCTTCGTCGAACCGGAGTATTGTTTTTCCATTTTGAATTAATTCGTAGTGACTGTATACTTTTATGTTTGCTTTTGCCTTGTTCACTCTATCACTTGATGGGTTCAGACAATAATAGCTCCATGTGCTGGCGGCAGCCAGCAGAATGAGAACTAAACTTGTGATATATAATATTTTCTTTTTCATTTGATGATGACCTCCAATATTTTCTTGGTGGTTTCGGTAATTTTTGTTTTTTCAGACGTACGTTCGCCGATAAGCCAGATGATTTCACCTTTACTATCAGTTAATACATGCTGTGTCTTCTTTTGTATATAGTCAAATTTCCTATCGGTCATATAGTCACTCAACAGTTTGCTACCCTTCATGCCGAAAGGTTGAAATCTATCGCCTTCTTTTACCAGTCGGTAGGTGAGGGGGAAACTGACTTTTTCAGCATCCAAAGTGATACATTGCGATTCTTTGCTTGGCATGAAGTCACTCATGTGCGAGAAGATTCTTATCTTGATTTGGGTTCCTTCGTCCATGTTGTAAATGCCTTCTTCTGGCAGTCGGAACGCTCTTTGCTCCTGAATGTTATTCAAGTCTTTTATGTTAGAAATCAACAGCTGTTCTCTGTCGATGACTATCATATAGTCTTCGTTTTTCCAGATTTTACCGACACCACGATCCTGACTGAAGAGGCTTTCACAGATGTCATCAATGACATTGCCATGAAAACCATATCTGCCTAATTCTTTATGGAGTATGAATTCCGGACTTGGAGCATTCATGACAGATACTTTAGGGATATATATAACTTTCCTATTAGAGTCGGTTGTACTGATGCTATCCATGCTCTCAAGTATACTTTTCGCTTGGCGTATGTATTTGGCAGAGAGAGCGATATTTTCACTTGCTGCGGGGTTGATACTTTCCAAAAGAGGTACTACATGATGGCGAATTTTATTTCTTAAAGCATCGTCTTCCAAATTTGTTGAATCTGTGACAAAATCTTGCTTTTTTTCTTTTAGGTATTGCAATATATCCTGTCGGCTGATGCAGAGAAGAGGGCGCAGAATATTTCCGTTTTTGGGGGCGATGCCTGCTAATCCGTCTACTCCAGATCCTCTTAACAGATTCAGAAGTAAAGTTTCTACATTGTCATCGCGATGATGGGCCACACAAATGCCTCCTGCATGCAAGTCTTTTACTAATTGGGCAAAATAGCTGTAGCGTAAGTTGCGTGCAGCCATTTCGATACTTACCTTGTGCAAATGGGCATAAGCATAAGTATCAAAATGGATTCGAGACAAACTGATTCCCTGTTGTTGGCACAGATTTACACAAAATTGCTCGTCTCTGTCACTCTCTTCGCCGCGAAGGTGAAAGTTACAGTGCGCAGCAGAAATATTCAGTCCTATATTTTTCAAGATAAGCAATAGGGCAACGCTATCGGCACCTCCGGACAAGGCAACGATATATGGTGTTTGCCACTTGAACATACCATGGTGAATAATATATTTTTTGACGATATTTTCAATTTTGTTCATTCTGCGATACTTTAAAAGTATATGATGTTTCTTATTACTTTCTGTTTTTCAAAAAGTCTTCTGCCCGCTGCAAATCTTCTGGCGTGTCGATGCCTACAGTTTCTACATCTGTAGTACCAACTTTTATCTTGTAGCCATTCTGCAGCCATCGAAGTTGTTCCAGGCTCTCTGCTATTTCTAGTGAGCTTTGTGGCAGTTTGGTTACCTCTTTTAAAACTTCTTTGCGGTAAGCGTAGATGCCCAAATGTTTCAGATAAGGAAAACTCTTGAGCCATTCTTCCTCTTTCTTTCCTCTTACGTATGGAATGATGCTGCGAGAGAAATACATAGCAAAGCCTTGATTGTCTACAACAATCTTTGGACTATTAGGATTTTTTACAGCTTCCATACTGGTAAAAGCTTTTCCTAAAGTGGCAATTTGGGTTGTTGGGTCATCAAAACACTGGCAGATGGTTTCCAGTTGACTCTTGTCAACAAAAGGTTCATCTCCTTGAACATTGACAATGACATCCCAGTCTCCACCAATTTTTTCGATAGCTTCTTCTATGCGGTCAGTACCGCTCTTATGATCCTTGCGCGTCATAACAGCTTTACCGCCAAATGCTTCTACAGCATTGAAAATTCGCTCATCGTCTGTTGCAACATAGGCTGCTTCTAGACAACTTGCTACTTTCTCATAAACATGCTGTATCACTGGTTTGCCATCTAATATGGCAAGTGGCTTTCCCGGGAAACGTGTTGATGCGTATCTTGCTGGAATAATTCCTATAAATTTCATAATCTTCTATATTTAAACCTGTTTACTATTCAATTCATGCGATTCGTTTAACTTCAAATAAAAAAAGTTGCACTTCCGCAGACGCAAAAGTACAACTTTATTTTGTATTCACCAAAAAACTTTTTGTTTTTTTTGAAAAACCTCAGAGAATATTTAATGTTCTCCCCATTTTTTTTATTCGTATCTGATAGCCTCGATAGGGTCGAGCCTTGCTGCCTTCTTTGCAGGATACCATCCAAAGAAAACTCCAGTAAATGTACAGACTGCAAAACTCATAATAATGCTCCAAGGCTCTATTTGGGTGGCTATATGGAAGAAAGAGTTCAGACTGAGCGATAAACTAACTCCCAATATCACTCCTATAATACCGCCAGTTACAGAAAGTAAGATAGCTTCTATCAGAAACTGGTTCAAAATATCAATACCTCGTGCGCCCACACTCATTCGAAGACCTATTTCGCGGGTGCGCTCTGTTACAGATACATACATGATGTTCATGATTCCGATGCCGCCTACCAGCAGCGAGATTCCTGCCACGGATCCGAGCAGGATGGTGATTGTAGACATGGTAGAATTCATCATGCTTGAAATTTCCTCTTGTGAGCGGATGTTGAAGTCATCTTCATCTGCTTCAGTAGTATCTGTTGCGTCTTTCAATTTGTGGTTGCGTCGCAATATTTCTGTAATCTGATCTTGGGCGGGTTGAGAAGCCTCTTCGGTGATAGCTGAGCAGACGATGCCTCCTAAATAGGTTTGTGCCATAATTCGCTTCATTACTGTTGTATAGGGGGCAAGTACCAAATCATCCTGGTCCATACCCATACTATTGTAACCTTTCTTCTTCAAGACACCGATTACTCTGAATGGAATGCTGTTAAATCGCACAACCTTACCGATAGGATCACTGCCATCAGGGAAAAGATAGTCAACTACTGTCTGTCCCAAAATACAAACTTTAGATGCAGCCTTAATGTCTGTATCAGTAAACATTTCTCCATCTGCCACTTTCAGTTGTCGGATGGAAAGATAGTCTTGGTTTACACCATAAATGGAACTTTGGGTGTTGTTGTTTCCGTAGATCCACTGTCCGGAACTGTTTACAGTAGGAGAAATAGCTGAGATATAATTACATTCGTCTTTGATGCTCTGATAGTCGGCTTGCTTGAGCGTCTCCATTGACGAAGCATCCTGTCTCACACCGCCACGCATGTCTGCACCTGGTGAAATCATAATCATGTTTGATCCCATCTCTGCGATGTTTGCCTTGATGCTGGCTTTACTTCCTTGTCCGATGGCAAGCATGGTAATAACCGCAGCAATACCGATGATGATGCCAAGTGCGGTAAGGAAAGAGCGCATTTTGTTGGCAGCAATGGCGCGGATGGCTATTTTGAAAAGATTCTGATAATTCATTTTACTTGTTGTAATGTTAAATGTTAACATTGAAAACTTATTCGTCCGTGTTGGCCGGCAAGGCTGCCAGACCTTCGGCTGCCGAGAGAATATGTTCGTTATAGGTGTCGCTGATGATGTGACCATCACGCAGTTCGATATTACGACTCGAATAATTTGCAATGTCTGGGTTGTGGGTAACGAAGATGATGGTTCTTCCTTCTGCATAAAGTTTCTGGAAGAGTACCAGAATCTCGAAACTGGTTCTGGTGTCGAGATTACCCGTTGCTTCATCAGCAAGTATCACAGCGGGGTTGTTGACCAACGCACGAGCTATTGCTACACGCTGCATTTGTCCTCCAGACATCTGATTACTCTTATGATAGAGACGTTCTCCTAAACCAACAGCTTTCAGCGATTCGATAGCACGTTGCTTTCGTTCTTCTGCGCTTACGCTCGGGTTGTACATCAGTGGAAGTTCTACATTTTCTACACTTGTAGTCTTCGGTAGAAGATTGTAGTTCTGGAAGATAAATCCAATCTTTCGGTTTCTAAGAATGGCGCGATCATTACGTGACATCTTTCGTACGCTTACTCCATCCAGATAGTATTCGCCACTGGATGGGGTGTCGAGACACCCTAGCTGGTTCAGCAGGGTAGATTTACCTGATCCTGATTTACCCATGATGGTAACAAACTCACCTTCGTATATTTTAAAGCTTACACCTTTTAGGGCGTGGACAGTTTCCTCACCCACAAGAAAGTCGCGACGAACATTGTCGAGTTCTATCACAACTTTCTTTTCGCTGTTTGCTTGAATATTGTCGTTTGTCATACTCTTATTCCTTATTTTTTCTTTCCTCTAGGTCCAGGACCGCTAATCAAACCTTGACTTTGTTGAGGCTCCTCATTCTCTTCAGAGGTATTAACTATGATTTCAGTTACAATCTTCTGTCCCTTCTTCAAACCCTTGATAATTTCAGTATGTATACCGTCGCTCTGACCTATGGCTACAGAATGAGCTGTAAGGGTATTGTTAGCAAGAGTCCAAACTTTGTTTTTTCCTTTGCAGTCAACAATTTTGATATTCTTTCCCACAGTTTCCTTGGTTGGAGTAAAGCGGAGTGCTTTGTTGGCAACGGCAAGAATACCAGCACGTTCTTGTGTAAAGATGGTTACATTTGCTGTCAAACCTGGTTTTAATTTGAGATCTGCGTTAGGTGCAGAGATGACAACCTCGTAAGTGACTACATTGTTTGTTGTAGTAGCTTCCAGACGAACCTGTTTTACTGTTCCCTGGAATACATCGTCAGGATAAGCATCTACTGTAAAATTAACGCGGTCACCTTCTTTTACACCGCCTATATCTGCCTCGTCAACATTTGCAATCACCTGCATGTTGGTCAGATCTTTAGCGATAGTAAAGAGCTCTGGTGTGTTGAAGCTTGCTGCTACGGTCTGTCCTTCCTCTACGCTTTTTGATATGACAGTTCCATCTATTGGCGATGTAATTGTAGCATAGCTCAGGTTGGTTTGGGCTTTCTGTACATTTTCCTTGGCCGAAGCTACTTGCTCTTTCGCCTGGCGATAGGTGAGAAGCGCATTTTCATAATCGTCAGCACTTACCAAACCTTTCTTATAGAGGGTCTGGTAGCGGCTCATGTTTGCACTCTGATAGTTCAAACTGCTTTGCGCACTTGCCAGGTTAGCTTTGGCAGTATTCAACTCGCTCATCAGGTTGGTTTTGTCGAGTTCAGCTATGACTTCACCCTTTTTTACCTGCGAATTGTAATCAACATAAAGTTTGTTTACAATACCACTCACCTGTGTACCAACCGTTACAGAAGTTACCGCTTCAATAGTACCGGTTGCAGTTACACTATTCTGCAATGTTTGTGTGGTTACAGCTTCCTGCTTGAAGTCTATTTGCTCTTCGTTTTTGCTTCCTGAGAACAGCCATGCTGCCACAGCTACGATGATTACCACAATCATGGCAATCCAGATTTTGCTGATTCTAAGTTTTTTCATAAAAATGTATGTATACCTATTAATGATTTGCAATATGTTTTCGGATGTTAATACCAATCTTTCTCTTTAGATTCTGCCGTTTTGGTAGAATTTCAACATGTTGATATTCAGAATGGTAAGATACTTTGCCTGAAGTTCGTTCTGTTTAGCCTTCAGAAGATTATCTTTGCCGGTTCTCAATTCTACGATGTTCTTTAATCCCAGTTTAAACTGTTCACTTAAAAGATCGTAGCTAGTTTGTGCACTTTCGCTGCTCGCCTTGGCAGCCTTAAACTGGCTTTGGTTTGTATTAGCCTGCAGCCAATAGTTTTCGATAGTAGAGTAGAGCTTAGTTTGCTCATTCTTTATATCGAGCAAGATGCTTTCACGCTGAATGAGTGCTTTATTGACAGAAGTCTTGGTCTGTCGGTTATCAAAGAGAGGAATGCTGACACCGATTCCACCACCCAGGCTGAAGTTGGTTTTCATCTGACTGCCCCAACCGTTTTTGTTCATGGATGTGGTGCTGGTCGTAGCTCCTGCATTTGCGCTGATGGTTGGCAACTTTCCTGCCTTTGCAATCTTGATGTTCAGATCGTTCTGGTCGAGTTTGTTTTGATAGCTCAAAAACTCAGGGCGATTCTGAAGCGCAGCTGTATAGACACTGTTCATTCCTGGGATAGAGGCCAGAGCCATCTGGTCTGTTGTGCTTGGAATAGCGATGTCGAAAGCTTCTTCACTGGTAATCTGCAGGAGTTCCTTCAGCTGTCGTTTATAGTTTTTAACGTTACTTTCAGCCTGCACGATGTTAAACTCATCTTGTGCTCTCTGTGCTGTGAGTTGTGCTAAGTCTGCTTGGCTCATCTTGCCAATTTTTACCATTTCCTTACCACGCTCTTCGTTTTGAACACTCGACTGATAACTTTCTTTGTTTACGTTGATAGCCTCTGTAGAGTAGAGTATCTGTACATAAAGTTGAGCAATCTGTTCTTGCAGGTTGAGGGCTTGTGCTGTCGAATCGAGTTGTGCCGCTTCCTTTGCCAGCTTGTTCAGTTTCACCTGATTTCTGTTTTTGTTTCCGTTCCAAATCGTATAATTGCCCATCACGCTATAGCTGCCATTGTAATATACCTTGTCGATGGAAGCTTTGCTGAAACCTTCTCCGCTGATTCCATTAGAAACCCAAGGCGTATAGTTTACACTTTGATTGGTGCTGGCAGAGAGCGATGGCAGAAGCGCTGACTTTGATTGCAGATAGTCCTCCTGAGCTGAAGCTTTTGTGAGTTGAGTCTTCTGCAGTTGAATGTTGTTAGCCAGTGCGTAACTGATACAATCCTGCAGTGACCATTGCTTAGCTTGTACAGCGATAGGAGCCGACATGATGAACAGCGCTACCGCCATGTTTTTAAAACTTGCGTTCATACTCTTTTTACTTTTTGTTTTCATTTTTACAGAACTCTTTGCATCTGTTCTGATTAAATGTGGATTAATGTTCTTACTTTCCATAATTGCAAATCTTAATAGGATACATCATTTTTAGCTTTGACGTAAGCGTTGCCTATAAAGTTGCAACTTATATGTTTTTTTGATTAAAAGCAGGATGATAGGTTTAATATTCTCATTTATCTTTAACAATCCTTTTCAAAGTGAAAGATTTCTTTTGCTTTTCCACATTAATTTATTTATATTTCTCAAAAAAATGTTTCTTCTTTCGTTATCTTCGCTGAAATTGTGTAACTTTGCAGAAAAATTTAAGAAAGGAATAAAATAAATGCCGTTAAGATTACCAGATAAGCTTCCAGCTATCGAACTGCTGAAGCATGAGAATATATTCGTGATGGACGAAAGTCGTGCGCATAAACAGGAGATTCGTCCGTTGAAAATCTGTGTGCTCAATTTGATGCCCCTCAAGATTACGACCGAGACAGATCTCGTTCGTCTTCTGTCGAATACTCCTCTTCAGTTAGAGGTTTATTTTATGAAGTTGAAAAGTCACACGCCAAAGAATACTCCAATAGAGCACATGATGATGTTCTACAAGGATTTTCAGGAACTTTCCAAACAGAAGTTTGATGGAATGATAGTTACCGGTGCTCCTATCGAAACGATGGCTTATGAGGAGGTAGAATATTGGCCTGAAATCAAAGAGATTTTTGATTGGGCCCGTACCCATGTTACTTCAACACTCTATATCTGCTGGGGTGCCCAGGCTGGTCTTTATCATTTTTATGGTGTTCCTAAGTATCCTTTAGAGAAGAAGATGTTTGGTATTTTTAAGCAGAAGCCTCTCGATTTGTCTCAGCCAATCTTCCGCGGTTTCGATGATATCTTTAATATGCCTCATAGTCGCCATACGGAGGTAAGACGTGAGGATATTGAAAAAGTGCCAGGACTTGACATCATTGCCGAATCGCCTGAAAGCGGTGTCAGCATTGTGATGGCCAGAAACGGCCGCGAATTCTTTGTGACGGGTCATCTTGAGTATGCGCCAAACACGCTGGATAAGGAATATAAGCGTGATATGGGCAAGCGTGATGATGTAGAACTGCCAAAAAATTATTATTATCATGACGATCCGAATGAAGAACCTTTGGTGACATGGCGTGCTCATGCCAACCTCTTCTATAGTAATTGGATCAACTATTATGTTTATCAGGAGACTCCTTACAATATTGACGAAATCAGTTAATTTGAAGGAGTTGGATGATTTCGAGATTGATTTCTTATGCAAACATTAGAATTATTGGCGCCTGCCAAGAACTTGGAATGTGGTATTGCTGCCATTGATCATGGTGCAGATGCCGTATATATTGGTGCACCTCGTTTTGGGGCACGAGCAGCAGCAGGCAATTCGCTGGAAGATATCAGACAGTTGTGTGATTATGCTCATCAGTTTGGAGCAAAGGTTCATGTTACAGTGAATACTATCATCTATCAGGATGAGATGTTGGATACGCTTAAGATGATCCAGCAACTTGATGAGATTGGTGTTGATGCACTTTTGCTGCAGGATATGGGTGTGCTTACTGAGGTGAGGGCGCAGAATTTGTGGAGTAGAGAATTGCATTCCAGTACCCAGTGTGATGTAAGAACTCCAGAAAAGGCGTTTTGGCTTACCACGTTAGGTTTCAAACGTGTTGTTCTGGCTCGTGAGCTTTCGCTCGATGAAATCAAGGCGATCCATCAGGCGATTCCTGATAGAGAAATAGAGGTCTTTGTACATGGAGCGCTCTGCGTAAGCTATTCGGGTGTCTGTTATGCTTCTGAGAAGTGTTTCGGGCGCTCTGCCAATCGCGGAGAATGTGCACAGTTCTGTCGTATGAAGTTTGATCTGCTCGATTCCAATGGTCAGGAGATAGAACATCAGCGTTATCTGTTGTCGCTCAAGGATCTTTGTCAGCTTGATCATCTCAAGGATCTTGCTGATGCTGGAGCTACTTCGTTCAAGATAGAAGGAAGATTAAAAGATATCAACTACGTCAAGAATGTGGTGGCTGCCTATAGCAGTCAACTCGATGCAATCGTAAAAGCTGAACCGCGTAAGTATCGCCGTGCATCGGTGGGACATGTTCAATATAATTTTACACCTAATCTGAAGAAGACTTTCAATCGTGGCTTTACCCATTATTTCCTGAATGGGCGACAGCCGGATATTGCTTCTTTCGATACGCCGAAAGCTATAGGTGAGTTTGTGGGTAAGGTTAAGGAGATACGTGGCAACATTTCTTTCAACGTAGCCACAGTAGCCAGCTTTAAAAATGGCGATGGACTGTGTTTTATCAATGATGACCGTGAGTTGGAAGGCTTTCGTGTGAACAGAGTAGAGGGCAATCGCCTCTATCCGTTTGGAATGCCTGAACATTTGCGTCCGGGCATGGCTCTTTATCGTAATAACGATCGGGCTTTCGAGGCTTTGCTGGCCCGTAAGTCTGCTGAACGTAAAATCTATATTGTCATAGCAATGGAGCCTGTGATGGGTAATGAGTTCAGGGAAGAGCCACAGGGGGTAAAGGCTGTTGTCAACATCATGAAGACGAAAGAGGTTGATGGTGGCTTGATTTATCAGGTGGCTGAGGTGTTTAAAGAGTTGAAACTCGAAAAGGCGAAACGCCCGCAGGGCGAAAATATAAAGGCTCAGATGAGCAAACTGGGCGATACGATTTACGAAGCTTACCAGGTAGAACTTCTGAAGGGAATGGAGACATACTTTGTTCCGAACAGTATTCTCACTGCTATCCGGCGTGAATTGATAGATGAACTTACCAAGGCAAATCAGAAACAGCTTGATAAGTCGTTGTGGGGTGGATGGGATAGAACCCTGTTCAACAATGGTTTTGGATTCAGTCAGCCCGGTGAGCACCGACTTACGAAAGAGGAATTGACTTGGCAGTCGGAATACGGAAGATGGGGATACCTCTATAATATAGCTAACTATGATGCAAGAGATTTTTATCAGATTCATGGTCTGTCGCCAGTAGTTCCGGCATTTGAGTTGGGTAAGAATATTCCTTCTGCATGGGATGCTAAGACCCAGGAAGAATATGATGAGAATATAGAAAAAGACAAGGCAAACCGAAGTTTGCAACCTAAGTATACCAATGAAAAGGGAGAATCGCTCCTGATGCAGTGCCGCCATTGTATCCGCTATTCGTTGGGCTACTGTGTGAAGCGTGGAGGCAAGAAACCATCCTGGAGAGAGCCTCTCTTCCTGCAGTTGGGCGACGGTCGCCGCTTCCGTCTGGAGTTTGCGTGCAACGAATGTCAGATGAACTTATATAGTGAGAAATAAATGAAAAAGAAATGGACGATACAGATTCTTTGTATGCTGGGCATCCTCTTGATGTTCAGCAGTTGTTATCATCGCCGTGCTCATCACCAGATGCATGCTGCTATGGTAGAGTACAGTAATAAACAACTCGATTCCATTTCGTTTTCTACTACCCATCATTATACCAACAAATTCAATTTTCTGGTATTCAAGGATTCCCTGGAATTGATAGCGCAACAGCCTGAAGAATTTTTGAGCAATTTGCCTATCGACTCCTTCGCCGTCCGAAAGAACCGCCTGCTGGTGGTTACGGATATTCGTATGGTTCCTCAGGATTCTGTAGATTCAGTTTGGGTGCAGTTGGCTACTGAAGATAATCAGTTTGGCTGGACCCGTGAGTCCCGTCTGTTGCCGAAGGTTGTTCCCGATGATCCTATTTCAGAGTTCATTATGACCTTCAGCAATACTCACTTGCTCATCTTCATGGTTATCATTATTCTCATAGCCGTAGCCTATACAGTTCGTAAGATTTTTCATAGCAATGGTAAACTGGTTCATTTTAATGATATTGATTCACCATATCCTACAGCCTTGGTGCTTATTGTTTCGATATCAGCAACCTTCTATGCAACCATTCAGTTGTTTTTGCCAGAAGTATGGCGTCATTTTTATTTTCATCCTACGCTCAATCCTTTTGCCGTACCGCCTATATTGGGCTTTTTCCTGGCTACAGTCTGGGCGATACTGATAGTAGGATTGGCTTGTGTTGATGAGGTGAAACACCGTTTGCCTGCAGGTGATGCAGTTCTGTATCTTGGTGGTTTAGTGGGTGTTTGCGCCATTGATTACATCATTTTCAGTGTTACTACCTTATATTATATAGGTTATTTGTTGCTCGTAGCCTATATATGGTTTGCCATACGGGTTTATCTGTTTCCTCATAAATAAGGATAGGGGGTGCAGGAAAAAATATGTACTTTTGCACCCGTTATGAAAAGAATAGTATTTTATAGTAAAAAGAGCGTATGCATTGGTTTGGCAGCGGTAGCGTTGCAGGCTAGTGCTGCGGATAACGAAAGGGCTACTTGTTCTGACCTGTCATTGGGTACGAGTGAAAAGTTTACGGCTGCTAATGGCTTGCTGGCTGATAGCAGCCGAGTTTATGATATTGATGAAGTTGTGGTTGTTTCGCAGCCTAAGGAGAATTTCCGTCTTCGTCAACAGCCTCTCAGCAGTACTTCCTTCGGCTCTTATCAGATGCAGCGACTGGGGTCTCGCGATTTGCGTGAACTTTCTTGCTATGTTCCTAACTTCGTAATGCCCAACTATGGCTCGCGTTTTACCAATGCCATGTATGTGCGCGGCATTGGAAGTCGTATCAACAGTCCGGCTGTAGGAATTTATCTTGACGGAATTCCAGTGTTGAGCAAGGCAGCTTTCAATCTTCACCATTATCAGACCAGCCGTATAGATATTCTCCGTGGTCCACAGGGAACACTCTATGGTCAGAATTCTGAAGGTGGTTTGGTGCGCATCTATTCCCGCGATGCTTATGATAGCAAGGGCACCTACGTTAATCTGGGATTGGGCTCTCATTTCTATCGTAATGTAGAAGCGGCTCATTATATGAAGCTTTCACCTCGTATCGCATTAGGGGTAGCTGCTTTTTATGATGGACAGAAGGGATTCTTCCATCGTGCAGGAACCAGCGATTATGCCGACAATTATGATGAGGCTGGCGGTAAGTTTAATCTTAAGTTCCGTTTTGATAGAGGATGGAGCATGGATTTGCTAGCCAATTACCAATTTGTCTATCAGCATGCATTTCCTTATGGTCAGTTGGATTTAAACAGTGGCAAGGCTGCATTGCCAAATACAACAT
Organism: Segatella copri; assembly: GCF_024330485.1. Lineage (GTDB taxonomy): Bacteria > Bacteroidota > Bacteroidia > Bacteroidales > Bacteroidaceae > Prevotella > Prevotella copri_L. The sequence goes on from NZ_JANDWX010000001.1 coordinate 635,899, forward strand.
TCCCTGGACTTTATCGCCGCAACATGCTGCTTTCGGGTGTCAATCTTCGTCATGAAGGAGCGAAATGGGATTTTGCTTCTACTACCAGCTATCAGTTCCTGGATGACAATATGAAGATGGATCAGGATTATCTTCCTGGAGATTATTTGAGCTTGCAGCAAGATCAGTTGCAGAATTCTATCACTCAGGAGTTTACATTTAAGAGTCGTCAGCCTTTCTTCGGCTTCTGGCATCTTACACAGGGTGCATTCTTCTCCCATGTGTGGTTGAAGACAAATGGTCCTGTAAAATTCGGTTCAGAATTGACGAATCCTATCAGTAACGTTATCCAGCAGCAGATGTATTCCGCCATCCATTCTTTGATGGTGAAGCAGATGATGGGTAAGGGAATGCTAGAAGCTGCGGCTAATGCGATGGCTACGGTCGCGATAGAGAAGGCGGGCGGCATCAGCATGGCGGCGAGCATGGGAGCTCCGGGTTTGTTCCATACTCCTCAGAGCAATTTGGGTCTCTATCACGAGAGTACGTTTGATCTTTCTTCCCGTCTGAAAGCAACGCTTGGTTTGCGTTACGATTTCATGCATACAAGTATTCATTACGATACTTATGCTTATATGGCGATGACAGCTAATGTGATGGGCAAGGAGGCCACTTATACTTTGCGTTCAATGCTCGCCCGCAAAACGAGTGATGATTACAACCAGCTCCTGCCAAAATTTGGATTAAGTTACAAGCTTGATGAGCAGGGGAGCAATGTCTATGCTACGGTGAGCAAGGGCTATCGTGCAGGCGGTTATAATATCCAGATGTTCAGTGATATCTTGCAGACCGAACTGAATGCTCACCGTCAGGATGCGATGGGAGGCAATTATGACGTTTCTCATACCGATGAAGATTATGATAGGGTGAACCAGACTATTGCCTTTAAGCCGGAAACCTCATGGAATTATGAGGTAGGAACGCATCTCAATCTTTTTGATCATCGTCTTCATTTCGATTTGAGTGCCTTCTATATGCAGGTTCGCAATCAGCAACTCTCTGTAATGGCAGGAACCTATGGCTTTGGCCGAATGATGGTTAATGCAGGTAAGAGTCACAGTTGTGGTATTGAAGCCGCGCTCAAGGGTCAGGCTTTCGACGGTGCTTTTGATTGGGGTGTAAACTATGGTTTTACACGCGCCGTATTTGATGAATATACTGATGGCGAGGGTGATAAGGCTGTGAATTATAAGGACAAGAAGGTTCCTTATGTTCCTCAGCATACGATAGCAGCCATGGCTGACTATCATTTGGGACAGTTTACCTTCGGATTGAACATGAATGCGCAGGGCAAGACTTATTGGGATAATGCCAATACCTACAGCCAGAAGATGTATTTCGTGATGGGTGCGCATTGTGATATTGATTTCAGTAAGATGAGCATCAGTATCTGGGGTAGGAACCTCACAGATACTAATTACAATACCTTTGCTGTTGATAATGCAGCAACAGGAAAGAAACTGTATTTTGCCCAGCGTGGCAATCCTTTCCAATGTGGTGTTGATCTGAAATTCCACTTTTAGGATTAAATAGAAAAGGAGTTCAGGCATTCTGAAATGCTAGAACTCCTTTTCTTTTTAATCTCATTTATTTCCTTCCTTTATTTTAATTCTCCATATCCTACCAGCCGGTCGGTGCGGTCGCTCTGAGCCCGATAGTAAACCAGTACATTGTATTTGTTCTGGGTCTGGTAGAAATTTCCTTCTGATGGGAGCAGCCTGATGCTTCCGTCGTCCATCTTCATGAGATACTGATAACTGTAATAACCTTGCTTCATGAAGAGACGTGCGTGATAGGTTTTCGTCATTTCATCATATTCCATCCGATATTCGGGGAGGAAACGGCCGTAGGTCCAATCTGCGTTCAGATAAACATCGCCTGGCAGTTTTGGAGCTTTCAGGGTAAAGTGAATCTGTGCATATTCGCAGGTGTTGTTGTTTTCTACGTTGTCGCTGTTGCGGATATAAAACGAACCTTTGGCTGCTTCATCGTAAACGTAATTGGGGCGAGGACTGTCTGTCATTACCTTTACCTGATAGTCGCTTCCATCCCAATCTATAGCGTCTATTCCCATGGTTGGATGATCGGTGTCCAGAAATTCAAACTTTCTGTATTCATTGCCCGCATCGAAAATCAGAGCTCTTACATGCTGCCAACTCATTTTCCCCGCACTCAGGTAGTCGGGTTTAGGGTTGATGACAGCATTGTCCCATCTTCCGTTCTGAAGCACTACGATGTTCAGCTGGTTGGGATGAGAGATTCTCAGCTGGCTGTAATCCAGTTCCATTTTCAGTTGCTGGTGGTCCTTCTGGATATCTATATCTGTTGTTGAAGTAGCTTCTAACTTCAGTTTAACCAATGGCTGAGGCTCTGTAATCATCCAGCAGGCTGTAAACATTTTGCCTTCTTCCTCGTTTTCCGCATTGTCGTCATAAACCGTCAGTCTGTAGTTGCCACTCATGGTAAGTTGACAGTCGGCATTGGGAATTGCCAGATGATAATGAGTGTAAGGATGATTGGTGTTGATGGATTGCTCTACATCTTCAATCATCTGATTGCCGTTGAAGCCTCTCATATAGTCGCTTTCAAAGAGCGAAGCAGATACGTTCCAGTTTGCATCACAATGTTCAATCTTGTAACTGTACCGATGATAATCGTGCGTCATGTCGTCAAAATCGATATGGATAGGTTCTCCGCCCAGTGACGATACTGGGAGCGATAACCAGTTGGTTCCGCCTACAACCTGTAGGGTTCTGATGCGCTGGTTGAATATCTCGTGCTGCTGCGCCCAGGCAGGATAGGTAAACAGAAAGAGAAGGGAGATGATAGTGTATAATAGTTTCATATGGCTTCGTACGTATATATAAAAAAATAACTTGCAGTAGCCTTTTGACAAAGAACTAAATGCAAGCTTAAACAATCTAAATTAATACATGAAAACACTTTTGTAGTCGATAGGGGAATCGAACCCCTATGCCAAGATTGAGAATCTTGTATCCTAACCATTAGATGAATCGACCATTCAAAAAAATCTCTATTGGTCTCCCGACTTATAGAGACTTATTAATCTAATACCATGAAAAACACATGTAGTCGATAGGGGAATCGAACCCCTATGCCAAGATTGAGAATCTTGTATCCTAACCATTAGATGAATCGACCAACGGTACATTTTCGGACGATAGCTTGCGGAAGGTGGGGGATTCGAACCCCCGGTACGGTAACCCGCACGGCAGTTTAGCAAACTGCTGGTTTCAGCCACTCACCCAACCTTCCAGTCGGATTCTTAACCGAATCAACCAAGCATCGTTCTTAAATGCGAGTGCAAAGGTACTACTTTTTTCTGATTCTACCAAATCTTTTTGCAACTTTTTTTCGATAAAAATGCATTTTCTTTGTAACTCCCACATTATCAGGGGTTGTTTTCTTTCAGTATGATGAGTGCTTTCATTCCTAAAACGAGCAGAGGCGGATTTCTTTCTCAGAAATCCGCCTCTTGTAAAAGAAAGGGCCGCTCGATGATGTGATGAAACTCCGAATGTATAAACATTTGAGAGTCCTCCGCCTTTGTAATCCACCGGCTTTTCAGCTTACCTGCCTGCTGCAGTTTATGTGGCCCGCCATGAGCAAGAGAATGTCCTCTCGGTTTCAATAGTGTAATTTGATGAGTATCCCAATCGAACCGAAACGACCCTTATTCCTTCTGGCACCCATGCATCATCACGATGCAATGGTGCAAACATCTTAGTCATTATTTGATAATGCAAAGATAATGCAATATTTTGAAACTACCAAATGTTTTAGCTGTTTTCTTCGAATATTTTTTCGAAATATTTTCTCAACTCCGTTTTGTCCTCTATGATATTGCGCAGTTCGTTGAGCGCTTTCTCGTTAGGGGAGTTGGGAATCCATAACCTGATGTATCCGTTTCTTGAATATTTTTCTTCCATGTGCTGGCTGAACCGCTCCCATTGCTGCTCCTTGTCATCAGCTGGATTGTTTTCTTTGCCATACTGTATGGCGCGCAGAAAAATTTCGTGAACATCAATATCGCGATCGGCTTCTGCCACAATCTTGCCATAGATGCTGCGAGGCTGACGGCTAGATGAAGCCCGATGGTCCTCAACGGCTTCTTTCATGATTTTAATCTGCTCTTTATTGAACCAGCGCTTCAGTCTTGCATCTGCCTGCAGAATCTTACCGCTGGTGATGTGATGAATGGCACGCGGACCGCTCATCCCCAGGTCGTGGTAAGCGGCTATTACATACACCATATCGATGTCGGCTCCGGTTACCGGAACCAGTTTCAGTGAGTTTCTGATGACTCGGGTAACATGTCTGAGTCCATGACTTTCGCCAAAAGCATTATATTTGGGGAGAATCTGTTTCTCCACAAAGTCCATGATTTCGAGATTTACCTGTTGCTTCATAGATATTCCTCCACTTTATTTATATAATAAGGTACGCGCGTACATTATTATTAGTTTATTATTGTTCAATTCGCCATTCCGATGATGATCAGGGATGATACAATGCCGAAACAGAAGATGTTCAGAGCTGTTTTGCCCAGAATTCTGTTCAGTTCTCTGCCTTCGCCTATTTTTTTCATCTCCATATAGGTTCTGTTGTGCAGAATGATATAGAGTGCTGCAAACGGCAGGAACATGCTGCTGGCTTCATGCTGAAATACTTCGCAGATGGTGACACCTATAATGGTAATGATGCCCAGATTGCCCAATGCGCAGTATAACCGCTCGGCATTCTTCTTTCCTATGTGAACCACAAGGGTCTTCTTGCCGGCTCTCAGGTCGTTGTCATGATCACGATAATTGTTCAGAATAAGCAGCGTATCAACTACCAGTCCGCAGGCTACAGATACGAGAACCGTTTCCAGGCTTACTCCCTGCATGGTTTCGGGCATTACGAGATAGTATGTGCAGCATACGGGTACAATGCCGAAGAAGAGCAGTACCAGAAGATCGCCCATGCCCAGATAGCTGAGACAGGTAGTATAGAGGAAACAGAAGACTACGCAACAGATGCCTACAATGACCATTTCCCAACCACCGAAAAGAACCAGCGGAAGTCCTATGGCGCAACCCAGAAGAGTAGTGAGGATGATTCCCCATTTCATGGCTCCCAATGTAATCCAGCCTTCAGCGCAGGCACGTTTCGGTCCCAGCCGGGTTTCGTCGTCATTACCATGTTTGAAGTCGAAATAATCATTCACCAGATTGCTGTCTATCTGCATCACCCATGCAAAGAGCAGGCAGAGTAGGGCTGGCAATGTCTGTATCTGCTGAGCGTCTTTATAAGCCAGCGCAATACCCAATAAAACAGGAACAGCCGCCGCCGTCAGAGTCTTCGGGCGAGCGGCTAGATACCATGCTTTTATAGAATTTGTTTCTATCATATTCTAAAAAGATTAAAATTGAATCTCCTGAAATCCCTAAAGGAATCAGGAAGATTAATTGAAGAAGTTCCAACTTACTCCAATACGGAACACTCTCTCGTTCATCGGATAATGAGGAGCGAAGAAGTAGTTCTTGTCGCCCTGTCCTGCATTGATGTGGCTCATCATTACGAAGAAACGGGTGTGCTTGATGTGAACGTTGGCGTAAACATTAACGATAGGATAGTTGCCTATCTTTACGTTGTTCTCGCCGTTGCCCTGTACCGTATACTGTCCCATATAAGGTGAATAGTCGGGAGCTTCATAGCTTGTAAAGTAGCGCATGTCAGCACCCAGGTCTACGTTCAGCACCTTTACTACCTTGAACTTGATGTAGAGGTTGGTGTAGGCATTGAAGGCTGGTACTGGCAGAACACTCTCCTTGCTTGAGTGCTGGTAGGTAAACTGGTTTTCCCAGTTCAGAATGCCTAGTCTGAAGTTCTGCTCCAGTTGTGCTGTCAGCAGGTTGATTCCTCCGCTTTCCTGCATCGGTGTAACCATGACTCCTGTTCGCAAACCTTTTTCTGTAATGTCATAGCTTTGCGAGAAGTAGGTGTAGTTCTTGATTTCATCTACAGCCACTCTCAGCTTGGTGCGTGTCTTAGGGAAGGAGAGCGTACCCATGATGCGGGTATGGATGGTCTTGTCGAGATCATTCTCCCACCACAGATGGCGGGCGTGATAGTTGCGGTAATAGAACGATGGGGTTTCTCTATGGAAGAAAGCATCGCCTCTTACCTGAAGCGTGTCGCCCAGGAATGGGATGTTCACGTCTACATTACCATCTATGGCAAGGGTTCCGGCGTCAACACCCGTCAGTCCTATTTCTGCTACGGCATTGTAGTGGAGTGTCTTGCCTTCCTGCTTGCTCAGCTGTCCGCCTACGCTCAGTACATGCTCGTTGTATTTTTCGAAACCGCCTTCCATGGTTGGCAGTTCATAGTGACGGAGGTCGTAGCTGGCGAAAGCCTTCAAGCCTGCCTTTGCCCATTTATTAAAACCTTCAAGCATGGCAATGGCGAAGGTATTCTTCATGTGCCAGTGCTTGGTCTGGTCGTAGATGGAGTCGCCGGTCAGCCTGCCTGCATCGTAATATTCATTCAGATAATAGTCGGCAGGGGTCTGATAAGCTTCGTAAATACGGCGATAGTTGTCAAACTTTACCGTATGGATGAAGCTCGTTACCGGAACATATTCGCTCTTGTAGAAAAGCGAGTCTTCGGCATTTTTCTTCTGGACGGCAAGCAGACTGTCGGCAGCGGCTTTTCCGTTTACTGCGATTCGGGTACTGTCGCTCCTGATGTCCTTTGCGGCTGAGTCTTTAGCCGGTTCATCGCCTGCAATCTTGGCTCCGTCAGGACGGCCGCTGAATTTAGCACCCTGCTGTTTGTCGTAGGCTTTCTCATCAAATTTCTTGCCTTGTTCCTTGGCTTTCTTTCTGGCTTCTTCCTTCGCATTCTCTTCAGCATTTTCCTTTTTCGAAGCCATGGCAAATTTCTTTGCCTTGATTTCTTCTTCGGTCATCTTTACCTTTCGGCTGAAACCTACGTTATAGCGGTGGGTAAAGAAGATGTGCTGGTTGTCCAGTCGGTTCCAGTTCTGTTCCAGAACGGTAGGAATTTCATTGGTGGCAAACGATTCGGTGTAGATTTCCGGATGTTTGATGTAATCATCGTTGGTAATACCGCCGTTCTCGGTCATCTTCTCATGATTGGTACTGAAGAGAAAGTGTGCCTGATAGCGGTCGCCCAGGTAAGATGCCCACATGGTGTATTTGAAGTGGCTGGTACTCTGGGCGTTATAATATCCTCTGCCATACTTGTAGTCGAATCTGAAACCGGCGCCTAGCCTTTTGTTGGCATTCACGGCAAACATGGCCTTGAAGTCGTCTTCTCCCGTCACCTTGTCGCCGCAGCTGTTCAGCGTTATGTTGGTGATAGGTGAGTAGGTGTTGGTGAAGTGGAAGTCGCTTACCGGATTTACGATATAATCGTAGGGCTCTGTAAAGATGAAGTTGCCCTGTGTATTGCGGCGGTCGATGAAGATTCGGTTCAGTCGGGCAGTACCCATGTTTCCGAGGGTGTTGTATTCGCCTCTCAGTCCTTCCGTGAAGGTTGAGTTCATGTACATGTGCTGCAAGGTGTCTACTACCGCAGCCTTTGTGTCGCCGAAGCGTTCGTCTACAGTCCATACCCTGATGCCCTTCGGAATCTCCTTGTCTGAGCCCAGTGAATCGGTGTTCACCTTGCGGTTGGTTTGGGGACGGAACTGCGAATCTTCGTTATAGTTAAAATCGTTTTGTGCCGCAACCGGGAGGGTTGCAGCACAAAATAGGAGTGATGAGAATATAATTTTCTTCTTCTTCATTATTTCTTAAATAGTCGGATACATACTTCGGCAATCTTGAGCACTACACCCACGATGAGTACGATGTAGGCGATATTGCGGCTTTCTTCCAGCTGGGTCCAGAGTATTACCCCCACGATGGCGAGCAGCATGAAGGCGATGTTGAGATAGTTGCGTACCTTCAGCATGTTGCTCTGGTCGCTGTAGGTCAATGGGCGAAGTCGGCGGTGCTGAGGTCTTACGGCGTAGCTGGTAGGCTTCTTCTGTTCAGTCTGTTCTGCGCCCTGCTCAGCTGTAGGCTGGGCTGTAGCGTTTGCAGGCTGCTTTGCCTCGTTCTGTTGTATCTTGTTGTCTGTATTCTGATTATCCATTTTTCTTCAACTTATTGTTTTACTAATGCAGCTAACTCTGCGAATATCTGATCCTTGCGGTCGATGGTGCATCTGCGGAACTTTCCGAAGATTTTAGCCAGGTCGTTCTGCTTCTTGTTGAGCGCAATCTTGTCGCTGATTACCTCTTCTGCAGGTTCCTTGAAACCGGTGCTTCTTCCTTCCTCGTAGTTGTAGATGATGCGGCAGAGCGAGAGATTCAGATGATTGTCTGAAATCCTGGCTATCAGCTGGTATTTGAATTCCGTGCGGTCGAGCGAGATGAATGACTGGCTGAAGACGAGCCATTCGTCCATCGTGTTGGCGATGACGTGTTCAGCATCGTTTACCAGTGCTACCCGGCTTGCTATGTTCTGGTCGTTCTGTGTCAGTTCACTCATGTATTTTAATACGATGTCGTAAATCTGCTTGGCAGTTTTTCCGTTAGCATCCGTATCGAGTGTGAATTCTATCTTGTTTTCATCATTATATGTGATGGCGCCTGCCAGATATTTCATGTCCACTTTGGCTGTTGTGCCATTTGCCAGCTTGTTGGCAGGCTTGGCAGCCTCCTTTGGCTTAGCGGCTACTGCAACAGGAATCGCCCATCCCTTGGTTGAGGTGGTTGGCTCCTTTACAACAACTGGTTCTGGCTCAGTAGCATGGGCCTTCTTTGCTTCCGCCTTTTTTGCTTCAGCTTCAGTCTTGGCGCTTGCAGCGTTGATGCTGTCGGCCTGAGCCTTCAGTTTGGCAGCCTGTGCTTTAATCTTAGCCACTTCCAGTGCCTTTTTGGCAGCTTCCAACTGTTTCTGTGCCTGTTCCAACTGCTGCTGTTCTTCAGTCAGCACGGTTTGGGCCTGTGCAGTCATCAGCGGGAGGAGCATAAATATGGGGATGATGATTTTTTTCATGTCGAGTTGTTTTTATGAAACTATAAAATGACGGTTCCTGTGGGGGAACTTAGCGGAAGATGAGGGATTCAAACCCCCGATACCCGGAAGAGGGTATACCGGATTTCGAGTCCAGCGCATTCGGTCACTCTGCCAATCTTCCTTTTTATTTTATCAGATGCAAAAGTAATACATTTTTTGCATCTGACAAAATATTACTGTTATTTTTTAACTATATTAACCCCGCTTTATAGGATTTTATACTATAGTTTTTACTGTTGCTGCAGGAATCTGTCGGCCTCGATGGCTGCCTTGGCTCCCGAGCCTGCGGCAACAACACCCTGGCGATAGATTGGGTCGGCCACATCGCCTGCTGCGAAAACACCCGGAATGTTGGTGGTGGCAGTACCTGGCACTACTTTGATGAAGCCCTGCTCGTCGAGATCTATCTGACCCTTGAAGAGGTCGGTGTTAGGCTTATGTCCGATAGCCAGGAAGAATCCGTCGATGCTGATGTCAAACTTCTCTTCGTTGGCTTCGCCCTTGTGGCGCACGAGATGAGCACCTTCTACACCATTCTCGCCGAAGAGTCCCAGCGTATTGGTTTCGAACAGAATCTCGATGTTCTCCTTGTTCTTTACACGCTGCTGCATGATTTCTGAAGCACGGAGATAAGGCTTGCGCACAATCATGTAAACCTTCTTGGCAAGTCCGGATAGATACATAGCCTCTTCGCAGGCAGTATCGCCACCACCCACTACGGCTACGGTGCGCTTGCGGTAGAAGAATCCGTCACAGGTAGCGCAGGCTGAAACGCCCTGTCCGCGATATTTCTCTTCATCGGCAAGACCCAGATATTTGGCAGATGCGCCTGTGGCGATGATTACGGTTTCTGCCTCAATCTCGTTGTCACGCTCATCGGTAAGATGAAATGGGCGTGAGCTGAAATCTGCCTTCACGATGCTTCCGTCTCTCATTTCGGCTCCGAATCGGGCTGCCTGTTCCTTCATGTCCATCATCATCTGTGTTCCGTCTACGCCGTTAGGATAGCCCGGAAAGTTTTCTACCTCTGTGGTGATGGTGAGCTGTCCGCCCGGTTGCATACCTGAATAGAGTACTGGCTGCAGGTTGGCTCTGCCGGCATAAATGGCAGCCGTATATCCTGCAGGACCGCTACCTATAATTAATGTCTTTATCTTTTCCATTTTTTATCTTATAGTTATATTTTTGTTTCCGATGGCTCGAAATGAGCCATTTTCTTTGCAAAGGTACATCAAAACAATGAGAAATCAAAATAAAAATACAATATTTTTCTTTTCTTGCATAAATTATTGCTTTCGTTTGAAGAATTATTGTTATCTTTGCACCCGAAAATAAGATGCTCCGGAAAGAACATCAATTAGAAAAAACGAAAAATATTTACTTGATATATGAATCAGATTAAGAAGATTGTGCTGACGGGTGGACCTTGTGCGGGCAAGACTACCGCTATGGTTAAGGTGATTGAACATTTCTCCAGTCTAGGCTATAAGGTCTTTACCATTCCCGAGGTTCCAACCATGTTCACCCAGGCGGGCATGAATTATCTCACCTCCAACAAGGATTTTTTCTTCGAGGGCGAAAAGGCTACTTTCCAGACTCAGATTAACCTGGAAGACAGTTTCCAGCGCATGGCTGAAACATTGCAGCAGCCGGTCATCATCGTCTGCGATCGTGGTACGATGGATATTTCTACCTATCTCACTCCTGATTTCTGGCACCGCATCATCTCTGAAGAGGGTTATACAGATGCCCAGCTTCGCGACCGCTATGATGCTGTGCTGCATCTGGTGAGTGCTGCTGATGGTGCCGAGCAGTTTTATACTACAGCCAACAATGCGCAGCGCCTGGAGAAGGCCGATGAAGAAGGACTGAAGATAGCGCGCGAGTTGGACAAGAAGATTGTTTCTGCATGGAAGGGTCATCCTCATCTCAGGGTAATCAATAACCACGAAGATTTCAACAACAAGCTGAACCGTGTGCTCAAGGAGATAAGCAATGTGCTTGCCATTCCGCAGCCGATAGAGGAGGAGCGAAAATATATCGTGAAGCTGACGGGTGAGGTTCCTAATGCGATAGACAGCGATATTGTTCAGACTTATCTTACGGGTGAGCCGGGCAGCGAGATTCGTCTTCGCCGTCGCGGTTTCGAGGGAGGCAAGTATGTGTATGTTCACACCACCAAGAAGCGTATTTCAGACAATGAGCAGATAGAGACCGAGCGACAGATTAATGCCAATCTTTACGAGAGTATGCTTCAGCAGGCTGACCCTTACCGCCAGCGCATTCATAAGCATCGCAAGAGCTTTATCTGGAAGGGCCAGTATTTCGAGCTCGACGAGTTTCTTGAGCCGGTTTCCGACCTGATGATTCTTGAAACCCGCGGCATTTCTGCCAACGAGAGTGTGAAGTTTCCTCCTTTCATCCAGGTGCTGGAGGATATTACGGGCAACAGCAAATATTATAATTATAACATAGCGCTGAAGCGGTAAAATCAGCCTAAAATGTAAAAAGTTACGGAGATAATTCATATTCTCCGTAACTTTTTACATAAACCACTCACTTTTGGTGTTATTGAGTTTCATCATTCTATTTTCTCCTTTATCCGTTGTACTTGAACACCTTGACCATTTCCTTGTCGCCACCCACGAGCTGGCTACATCTGTTCAGCATTCCGGTGTCAGAGAAACCGCATTTCTCCATGACTCTTCCTGATGCAGGATTGCCTGTGAAATGGTCTGCCCAGATGTTTTCGAAATGCTTCTCGTTGATGCAGTAGTCAAGCATCAGCTTCAAGGTTTCGGTGCAGATTCCTTGGTTCCAAAATGGCTTTCCTACCCAGTAGCCCACCTCACAGTCGTTTTCTCCGATAGGGATGTTGCTGGTTTCATGGGTGTAGTAGCCGATGCAGCCGATAGCCTCGCCAGTCTCTTTCAACACAATCGCCCATGTCGTTTCATTATGGAAGAATGTCCGGATTATCTCCCGACTTTCCTCTACAGACTTATGCGCCGGCCATCCAGCACGTGGTCCTACGTCAGGGTCGGAGGCGTACTTGAAGAGCGCCTCTGCATCAGATTCCTCCCAATAGCGAAGTAAAATTCTTTCAGTTTCCATCAGATTATTTCAATGAAATTCTTCGTTCTTTATTTTGTTATCTATTATCTTGTAGCAGAGATGTTTGGGGGTACTAGCTTATCTTATATGTTGTAATCTAAATATTTCTTTCTGCTTTTCTATTTCTTCCTTAAGTTGCTGTTCTGTAGGGAGATATGTAAGATATTTTGAAGCAAATAATTGCTTGCTGTCGTGCAAGATGGAAAATCTTGCGATATCCTGGCTGGTTTCCGAACAGAGTAGTATGCCGATGGTCGGATTGTCGCCTTCCGTGCGTTTCAGTTCATCATACATTCTTACATACATATCCATTTGTCCTACGTCCTGATGGGTGATCTTGGTCGTCTTCAGGTCAATCAGTACAAAACATTTCATCAGGTAATTGTAGAATACCAGGTCTATGTAGTAGTCCTGGGTATCGGTGATGATGTGCTGCTGTCGCTCTACGAAGGCATAGCCTTTGCCCATCTCCATCAGAAATTTCTGAAGATGGGTGATGATTGCACTCTCCAGTTCGCTTTCCGAGAAGCTCATGTCTCGGGATAAGCCCAAGAATTCTGTCACCATTGGCGACTTGATGAACATGGCAGGTGAGTCTGCGTATCCTTTTGTAAGGGTTTTCATCTCGTTCTCTACCTCATCTTTGTGCTCATTGCTGGTTTGCAGGAGTCGATAATAGTATTGTGAGGCAACATTGCGGTCGAGGGTTCTTGTGCTCCACATTTGCTCTGACGATTCCTTTAAATACCATAGACGAGCTTCTGCATCTGTAACTCTTAGAATACTCTTTAGATGAGTCCAAGTAAGATTTTGCACGCGCGCGTGCAAAATCTCCCAATCAGGAAAATATTGGTATAATTGCTTGAAATAGGCAAGGTTACGAACACCATAGCCGGAGCCGAACTCAGTCGTCAACTGCTGAGATATGGACTTGATGAGCTGTATTCCATAATCAGCACGCTGCTTGCCAAGCTGCTCTTCTTCAACAATACGTTTGCCGATTTCCCAGTTTGAGCGTATCAGGGTTTCGTTGATAGATTGATACGCCTTGTTTCTTGCCCTTGTGATGATGGTTCTGATATCATCTATGACATGTGCATCTATATTTATAATATTCTTTTCCATCTATATATTTTTTCATTTGTTCAAGTTTCGCAAGTTTTGTCCCATACGCCCTGGACTAGGAGCTTTTGAGCCTTCAGCCCGTACTTGACCACATGCGAAAGTTCAATTATTAATTTTAAGGCAAAGATAATAAAAAAAAAGGAAAATGAGCAAAAAAATGATGATTTTTTACTCATTTCCCTTTAACTTTCTTTGTAAATCCTTAATGACCTTAATGACCATGACCTTAATGACCGGATTTCTCAGTTTTCTTTATCCCATGCAGCTCGTTACTCCGAGCGTAGTAGCGATAGCGGTCAGAATGCTGATGGCTATCTGAAGAATTGTTTTCCAAGTGTTCGCTTTCATTTTTTTTGAATGTTGAATGTTGAGTGTTGAATGTTGAATTTTTTGTGGGCGGATAGGCTGGGCTAGGGGCTAGCACCCTAGCCAGTCTATCCTTGGGCTATTCAAGGCCGTCGCCAGTATCGTCCTTGCCGGTAGTACCGCCGCTTGATTCAGAGCCTTGGCCTTCGCTACCGGTCTGACCGGTGTTTGAACCACCTGGGGTAGAACCGCCTGGCGTATTATCCGGAGTAGTTGGTGCGTTGAGGTCAACGTTGGTCTTACCCTCCTTAATCGCCTTGATAACGGCTGCCTGAGCGCTGCGGCTGGCTACGAGGTTGAACTCGGCGTCATCGCGAAGGTTCTTGAACTCCTGACCAGGCTCCCACTGAACCTTCACGCCGGTAATGTTCTGCGAGGTGAACTTGTCAGCATCCTCGGCACCCTTCGAGGTGAGAAGGAGAGAGAAATCACCAAGATCGCCCAGACGAATCTTCTTGCCCTCAAGCAACATCTCACGCATGCAATCTACGGCGATGTAGAGGATGGCGCTGATGTCAGCTCTCGAATAAACACTTCCATGAGAGGTGATGTGCTTGGCAAACTTCTCGATGGTCATGATGTCGGTGTACTGTGAGATGGCGAAAGCGTTCTGCTTCTCAGTCTTCACGAGTTCCAGGTCCTTCTGGTCAGGATTCTTACCCTCCTTCTTTGCCTGGTTGATGCGTGACTTAGCCTGGTTGATTTCCAGAAGATTTGCGTTCACGCTACGCATTACGATGCTGTAATTAATCATAGTCTGTAGTATGTTTAGAGTCCTTTGTTTTGCAACTCCCCAGAACGCCTCGTTCCTGCCGTTTTCGGGGTCTTCATTGATGACCGGCGCCTGCCATCATTTATGACCCGTGTTGGTCTTAAGAGAAGACCCGAGCAAGGCACAAAAGGCTGTTCTTTCGATTGCCGGTGCAAAGATACGAATAAATCCGGTATCTACCAAATTTAGACATGTGATAAGGAGCGATTTTCAGCAAACTTACAATTTGAAAGTTGGTTCTAAATACAAACTCTATGTTTCATGTGGCGTATCTCTATGCTTTCGCGGTATAGAAGCTGTGTTTTTGCTGTATAAATCAGTATATTACAAAGCAATAACCTATTTGCAGGAAACGTGTTCAGTATTCAGTATTCAGTTTTTTTCGCTGTTGTTACCACTCTCTGTAAAGATAGTATATTATATATATATAATATTATATATATATAATATAAAATAATTACTTACAATTTATAACCATGAAAAAGGTAACTATCGCGAAAAAAACTGAATACTGAATACTGAACACCCTTTAGGCACTAATTAGTTTACTCCGCAAGGGGTATTCCATTCGGGATGTGGCAAAAGTTAAGTGGAAGGGGCGTGAGTACGGTGCAACGAGTTAAGCGATTAAAAATACACAATCATAGCAATAAAACTATTAATTTTACGTTCTTTTCAAAGAAAGGGGTTGTGCAATAGTGGCTTAAAGGCTAAAAGCACTACCTTTGAATGCAGTTAAATATGGTAATGTTCAAAGTCACAATTTGTGATTTTGGAAAAATGAATATAAATATGACAGATAAAATAGAAAAAAAAGGAGAGCAGCGAACTGTGTATATCACATGGGTGCATCCATTAAGGACTTAGGCAAAAAGCTGTTTGGCTTCTCCAAAATGGATATATATAGTATTAAGGCGCATCGCCAGTAAACGTCCTTTGTTATTTGATCCAAAATAGAACACTTTAAAAACGGAGGTAGAATGAATAGATATTTCGACTCTTACGGTTCAGACCCACGCCGCATCCAGTATGCTGGTAGCGAGACTGATGGCTTTTCTGTTGATTATAAGGTTATTGAGTTTTCACTTGCGAAACTTCAATTAATTACACCTAAGCGAATTTCCACAAGTAAAAGGTTCTACTATCTTGCTGGATGAGTTTTATAATTTAAAATACACTATCTTCATGAATAAGTTATTAAAAATATTTTGTTTTTGTGGGTTGTTTTGCCTATGGAATTGTTGTAAAAATAGCATACATCCTAACCTTATAAACAAAAAAGTTTGTAAGCAAATATTGGTAAAAAATTATTTTGATGATAATGAATACATTATTAATGATGATATTTCAATCCAAGAACTGTATGAACTCTTACAGAATGCAACTCTCTGTGATATAATCAAATTGCCTCCAAGATTAGTATTAACTATAAAAGGTACAAATTATCATCAGACTTTTTTCATATGTGATGATTATATAAAAGATGACAAAAGAAAAATATATAGATGTAAAAAAAATATAGAAAAGGAGTTAAAGAAAATCATCAAAGATAATCGTTCACACAATGGTTTGGAACGTAGTGAATGGCAGGCTGTATATAGTGAGAATATTTCGCGTGGTCAACTAAACCGACCTTTAAGAACTTATTATATAACAACAAAAGCCCCGTCAGGTAATTATGTAGGGGACGATGGTCCTTCTATTTTAGCAGACAAAAATATTCCAATTTCGCTATATTGGTATAAAAAGTAAAATAATTCGTACGATAAAATAGCTTACATATTTCATCGTATGAACATGTTGTTATTAAAAATATAAAACAGATGAAAATAAAGTTTACATTATTATTATTTTTATTATTAGTAACATTTTCTGCAATTGCAAATTATAATTTGCCTAAGGAGAGACTCAAAAAAGTCAAGTTACAATTAAATAATAAAACTTTCGAACTCTGTGTACCTAAAGGATACATGTTGTCAATCAACTATACATCAGAAGAAATCGAATATTTGTTTAGATATCAAGATTCTTCATGTATCTATTTAAGTGGTTTCTTTTATTGTAAAAATGAACGAAATATAAGTCTTTTAGGGGATAGTATATATAATCTTCGTTTTCAAAACTCGAAACTAATTAAAGAAATTAACGAGCTTCTTACAAAGAACAAAATTCCTATAAAACCAGATACTATTAAATTGAAGGGAATTCAAGAAAATCAATTAATGTGGAAGGATATTCTATTGAAAGATATAAGTGTAGGCTATTATAATGTGTCGAAAATAAATGTCGCCTTATTTGATAGGTCAATATCATCATTGAAACAGAAAATGAAATAATTAAAGAATGAAACATCCCTATGAAGAATATGAGGCATCCAGGCTTTGGGAATTTGTAAAATCGTCAATAGAAGATTTAGTTGAGAACAATGATATTGAGCTTTTTACTCCGATAGAGTATATTGTAGGTCATATTTGCAAAAATATATCCTCAACCGATATAAATAGTGGAGAAAAGTCGCCCAAATAGAGCATTTCATCATATTAGAAATGTCTAAATGGAAGAGAGTGTAAAACAGTGTCAAGCTATAACAATTATAGTCCAACACAGTTTATTTTACACTCTCCATACTTTCTTATTCAGAATATAGTTCTTTCCATCCTCTTTTTTAGTTTCATTGCCAAACGAGTCTATAAGAATAATGAAGTTGGCATCCCTCACCTTATAGAATATATTGTCGCCACTCGAAGGATGTGCAAGCATCAATATGTTACCGTCAAGCATATGGAAAGAACCTCTTAACTTTTCCTGCTCGTGCTGCTTTCCTTTGAATGTCTGTATCAATAAGTAGGTACCATCAGCATTTAGCGTGAGTGTTGTTTCATCATTAGACGGCAACACACCACAATATGTTCCTGCAAAAGAACACAAGCAGACTTTATTTTCTATGACTGTTGAAATATGGTGTGAGGAAAAAAACATTGACCAATCTGTATTTTTGATTAATGCAGCTATCAAATGCAATAAAATCAACCATATATCGTTCTTTAGATAAAACATAAAATAAAGACGTATGAAAGTATCAACAAAACGAGGCTATAAACCGCCTTAAAATTCGCCAGGGCTTATCAGAGGATATTTCCCTTGTATCTTTGAAAGTTTTTCCATGTTCAGGCAACCCATACCAATGGCAGTGGCAAGACCTTGAAGACCATCCAGAAGAGCGGTCCTGACGGTGAGATTACCACCTCGTTTGAGTATGACGGCATACAGCGCCTTGTCCGTGTCACCGACACGGAGGGCAATGTAATGGCCTCTACTTACGACATGGGTGAAATGTGAATGAAAGACCTCAAACTGTAAATGTAACCATAAAATGAGAAATTACATTTGTTTAATTACGCTTTACGCTTTTACCTATATTTTATACTC
>NZ_JANDWX010000002.1:0-177465 GCF_024330485.1 Segatella copri
TATTCCTCACTCGCTTGCTTTATGCCGATTTGGCAACTTTGTGCAAATCTACTCATTCCCAACTGTTTACGTTCCAACCTCTCTTATTCTCCTTTGGCTGCTTTAGAGCTTTATGTTAATAATTCTAACTCGCCGTTTTGCGCCCCGCAACTCATACTTTTTCAGAGTGGAAAACATAGAGTTGAGCACTTAAACACTTTGTTTACAATAAAATAGAAAGATACAAAATGGCATAAGAAATCTTCCTCAGTTCCTCAGTTCCTCAGTTCCTCAGTTTTTCTCTGACCCTTCACTTTTATCTTAATTTAGAAGTTTATTATATATGTAATATATATTATATATATAATAAAATATAATTACTTACAATTTGTAAGTATCAAGTATACCCCCTAGAACAAAACTGAGGAACTGAGGAACTGAGGAACTGAGTCATTATCGCAGTGGTTTAAGTACGTGTGTTAGTAGTAACTCGAAAGCTCCAAAATAACTTTTTTCGCTCGTATTTTATGATTATCAATGAAAGGAATAATATTGTAAAATGCTCAATTATTTGCATGTTTCTCAATTTTTATCAGAAAACTCTTGCAGGTATGAAAATAAAATCGTAACTTTGCTGATGCAATAGAAATATTAATAACATTGGGATTATGAAGCAGGTAGAAGAAAGATATATCAATTTTGAAGCCAGCAAGATGGCATATCGTGATATCAAGAATTCGATAGATACCGCTAAGCGAGAAGGGAAAGAAGAAGGCCTGGCTGAAGGCAGGGAGAAGGGCCTGGCTGAAGGCATGGAAAAGGGCTTGGCTGAAGGAATGAAAAAGGGCTTGGCAGAAGGAGTGGAAAAGGGCTTGGCTGAAGGCATGGAGAAGGGCATGAACAAGCGAAGCCTTGAGATTGCCAGAAAGATGCTGGCGAATGGTATGGATGCTGCCACGGTGATGGAAATAACAGGATTGTCGGAGAGTCAGTTACAGCAGCTGAAAGGATAAGGAACTGCCTGGAGAAACGAATGATCTCCGTGGCTGCATCTTTGATATCTATTGTGTAACCGACGATGGCAAGCATTTTATCGTTGAGATGCAGAACAGATGGGTACCTTTCTTTGCGGCTGCTCCCTTTCGGCTTGCCCCACACGCCCTGAAGGGGCAGAAGCTCCTAGCCCAGGGCAACACCCTGGGTATTAATGAAATATAAACCAACGCCCTGTAAGGGCAAAAGCTTCAAAAATATTCGAATTTTAAACTATAGGCTTATGGTACATGTAAATGAAACAATAGTTATAAAGAGCTCTTCTCCCAAGCTGGCAGAATGGGTGAAGAGACTGAAGACTCATAAAGCTGAGCAACTGGAGAAGTTGCGCAACGTGGAGAAGTGTGACTTTGAATTTCAGTTCTGATGCGAGCCAATATATGATACCAGCCTCCCCTAATACTTCCTGATAACTTTTTCTAAAACTTTTTCCCGATTTTCTTGCATGTTTCGAAATATTGTTGTACTTTTGAAGGAGAATATAGAAAAGAAGAATCTTTGCCCGAAGAGACAACATTTGAAGTCATTCCTAAAATATGGGAAGGATATTTCTAAAATGATATAGTAGTTGAGGCTTTGCCTCTTATATATATAGAAAGTGTAATTTAATATATAGGATTATGAGAAATTTTACTTTAAGAAAAGGGTTCTTGGAGAGTAAATGTGGAACCCATAGCTCTTTTAAGGGCTTTGTCATGCTTGTTGTTATGATGCTCATGATGGCAAGTTCTGCGATGGCTGAAGTCATTGATGGACTTCGTTATATGTTGGATTCTGATACGAAGACTGCTATGCTCTTGCCTAAAAAGGATGGTAAATATTCTGGTGATATCGTCGTTCCGGAAAAAGTGAAGGGTAATGATGGTGTAGAGTATGTTGTTACCTCATTGGGTAATGAATGCTTCAGTTATTGCAGTGGTTTGACCTCAGTTAACATCCCTTCCTCTGTTACTTCATTGAGCTATGCTTGCTTCAAAGGTTGCAGTGGTTTGACCTCAGTTAACATCCCTTCCTCTGTTACTTCATTGGGTAGTGGTTGCTTCGAAGGTTGCAGTGGCTTAACCTCTGTTTCTATCCCTTCATCTGTTACTTCATTGGGTAGAAGTTGCTTCTGGAATTGCAGTGGCTTAACCTCTGTTTCTATCCCTTCATCTGTTACTTCATTGGGTGATGATTGCTTCTATTATTGCAGTAGTTTGTCCTCAATCACCATCCCTTCTTCTGTTACGTCATTGGGGAATAGTTGCTTCTCAGGTTGCAGTGGTTTGACCTCAGTTACCATCCCTTCTTCTGTTACGTCATTGGGGAATAGTTGCTTCTCAGGTTGCAGTGGTTTGACCTCAGCTACCATCCCTTCGTCTGTTACGTCATTGGGGAATTATTGTTTCTCTGATTGCAGTGGTTTGACCTCAGTTACCATCCCTTCGTCTGTTACGTCATTGGGTGTTTGTTGTTTCTCTAGTTGCAGTGGTTTGACCTCAATCACCATCCCTTCTTCTGTTACTTCATTGGGTAGTGGTTGCTTCTGGAATTGCAGTGGCTTAACCTCTGTTTCTATCCCTTCATCTGTTACTTCATTGGGTGATGATTGCTTCTCTGGTTGCAGTGGTTTGACCTCAATCACCATCCCTTCTTCTGTTACTTATGTGGGTAGTGATTGCTTCTCAGGTTGCAGTGGTTTGACCTCAATCACCATCCCTTCTTCTGTTACTTATGTGGGTAGTGATTGCTTCATTGGTTGTGATAATATAGAAACTGTTTATTTTAAAGGTAAATATTGTAATTCAAGTTACACTGACTTACATATACCAAAGACAAGTATTATTAAGGTCCCTACTGAATATTTACAGGATTATAAAGATGCTTTTGGATTTAGTTATAAATATATCTATGCCTGGAATCCTAGCGAATCTGGTGATGATACCAAGCCGGTTACTCCATGCGCAACGCCATCCATTTCTTACGAATCCGGCAAATTGAAGTTTGCTTGCGAAACTGCAGGAGCAAAGTATCATTATACTATCAGCGATAAGGATATGGCAACAGATGCACTTAGCGAAGACGGAAATGTATTCCTTTCTGCTGCTTATGACATATCAGTATATGCAACAGCTGATGGCTATAAAGCATCTGATAAGGCGGAGGCAACTCTGTATTGGATTAATGCTAACCTGGATAATGGTACCAACATCAACCAGGTAAGAACACGTGGCGTGGTGGCTTCGGCTCATGATGGCATCATCAGCCTCTCGGGTCTTGACGATGGCGAGGTGGTGAAGTTCTTCGCTGCTGACGGCAAGTATCTCGGCTCTACGGTTGCAGCCAACGGTGCTGCCTCTTATGCCGTATCCGAGTCTTTGGTTATCGCCAAAGTGGGTAAGGATTCTATCAAGATTGCGATGAAATAAGGATTGTGCAGAGCGATGCACCTACCGTAAAATCATAAAAAGTAAGGGGAAGAAGGCGAGTAACGTAAATTGCTCACTTTTTTCCCCTTTTTCTTGTTATTCTATAGTAAAATATAGTTTAAATATTAATGTTTTTGAAAAATATATCCGGCTATTCATGGTAGCTGGGGAGTCGGCTTTGCTGTTCAAATAATTAGTTGTAAATTCGCATAAATTTACACTATTATGTTGGATATTGCAGAACATAGACAAAAGTTGATTCTGAAGAACTTAGCTCAGCTAGACGACAGAATCAATGAGATACAAGAAGAGTGCATCATCTTGTATCTAAAGTCTTTTATAGGTGATGGAGCTGAACTGCTATCTCCATATCAGTTCTCTAATATTACGCATATCAAGTATGATACAGTAATAAATGTGTTGAAAAGAAAAGTGAAGTTCAAGCCTTACCAGCAGCGGCGGTGGTGTTATTGCATCCTTTATCATTGGGATACTATCATTGATACGCTGAATAAGAAACATGTTGCGGAGAGTAAAAATTTTGAAAAAGATAAGTTCGAAAAGAACTTCAATGAGGCTTTTTGGTACTGGGCTACGATAGGGAGAGACTTGAAACAACTTGACAAGTTGAAAGAGAAAGTAGAAGAAATGCAAAGCAATTTTTCACCTCGCAATAAATAATTGAGCAACAAAAAAATATCATGAGATTTTAGCCGTGCATAGTGCTTGCGCAGCTATTATAGAGAAACAATAACAATTAATAACTTAAAAACAGAGTAAAAATGAAAAATTCAACATGAAATCGGGGGAGGCATTCCTCATACTGCTCTGCAGCTCAATGTCTCCGAAGTAAGGATTCACCCTGGAAAACTTTCAGGGGCCACCTCTTCTTCCAAGATTGAGGAAGTAAATTTAGTCTATCTTAAATGGAGAAGATATATGACTAAAATATTTTACGGATTGCCGATCTGTCTGGCACAGGCTGGACTGGTCTGCATCGAGGTAGTTATTAACGTAGAATTTAGTGGCAATAGCAAATTGGTCATTGATTCTGCTAGTTTCAAACAGTTAATGGATATGGAAGATGAGTATTAGAATAGGTAAAATCGTCTTCCGTGATCAATCCAGAATGATTGTTGGTAAAGATGATGATCAGCAAAAGGAGAATGAAGAGAGTGAAGAGGAAGAGACTGGAACGGGGTCTGCAGGAGCGAGAGACAGAGCTCCTACGGTCGACTTGGAAGTGGTGAATGACCAATCTAAACCTGAAAAAGATGAAGAACATACACCGTCTTGTTTCCTATTGGAAGGCAGGGTTGTTCCTTTTGAACTTTGCAATGCCAAAGCAACAAAGATATTCCGACTACTTAGAGACGCTCAAATCCTGAATGATGATTTCAAGCCCGTCAACAAAATGCCGTGGTGGAAAAGAGGGGAACTTGCCGATATACTGGCAACGGAACTGAACATCCAGCACACCTGGAAAGTGTTTGGCATTTTCTGGGATATGGATGCAGAAAGTTTGAGAGGTGGATTCAATAAAGCTAAGGATCATGCTTATAAATATGATTTTGATGAGGAAATCATGGATATTTTGAGATAATTTACCCCCGAAATTCAGAACCGATATGGTCTGAGTTTCGGGGGCTTTTCATAGAAGTATGCTCACTGCAATGCAACTATGGAACAAAAGGACAGTTAGCCTTGCTCCAGCAGTTTTTTACGTTCAAATATCATATTAGAGTACTATTTTTGATACTGGTATCACATTTTACACCGCAAAGATACGGAGAAAAAATGAAATTTGAATAAAAAATATAGAAAAAATCGAATTTCCGCACTTTTTTAACATATGATATTGGGTGTTTCCGCAGTTTTTGTTTTAGCAGTATTATGCTGTTTCCGCAATTTTCTGTAGTTATTCATTTTGAGATAATTTTTGGTACGATGTGGTACGACCGTACTTCATCGTACCATAGCAGTGTCGCAGAATCGCCGTACATTTGCCCCCGGAATTCAGAACCGATATGGTCTGGGTTTCGGGGGCTTTTGTGTATAGGCACATCAACCGTTGTGGGAGCGCCCAACTGTTTTAAAAAGGAATTTATAAGATGAAAGCAATGAAACCTTTTTATTTTGCTCATCCGCAGTACGGAAAACTGAGGGTGGTGGTGATTGACGGGAAAATCTATTACTGCCTGATGGACGTGAAGAACATCTTCAAGAAGTCGGTACAGAAACTCTATGAGACGATTGCTGACTCGGAGGGGGAACTGAAAAATCTGAACATCGTAATGATGAAGAATATGAAAATCAAGTATAACCTCTTCTTCGAGAACCAGGAAATGGGGAAGGAAGAAGCGGAGGCTGAGAACGTGAATGCGGATATCAACTTCTGCGATGAACAGCTGGTGAAGGACCTTGTTGACAAGGATGTTGCCGCCGAGAAACTGGCTGCTAAATGGGTGCTAGGATTCGTCAAGAGCAGACTGAATGATGCCGAGAATGCTTCGCTCTTCGAGGCGAACGGGGTTGACGATATTTCTGATAACTCGCTGATTCTGCCTATCAATGTAAGTTATGGTAGCGGGTATATCATGATTAACAGCGAAGTGTTCGATTAATAAAAATATGGAGGTAAAATGGAGATAGTACATGTAGTGGCAATTAATCCTTATCGTAAGGGAAATAAGGGGAAAGTTTTTTCTTACAATATTGATACTTATGATAAGGTCATCGGGTCGGAGGAAATCAAGAAGATGATTCAGCAGATTCGGGGTGAATTGCCGATTGACGGAGTGGATTTGAACGATGCGCAGGCGGTGAAGAAGGCGCAGGAGAGGCTCAAGAGCGAGCTGCCTTTCTTCTGTCCGCACTACGGCATGTTCAAGAATAATGTGCGCAGACAGGAGAATGCCTTGCCGGAAAGCTTTCTCTTCCAGACGATTATCGATGTGGATGATAAGGAGTATGTGGAGAAGGCTATCGAGAAGGCGCGCGAGTTGAACTGCTCTTCGGGGATATGGAACGGCTCGTTGCTGCATCTCTGCTATAGCGCTCGCAAAAAACTGCATATCGGGATTAGAATGCCGATTGGGATGACCATAGAGGAGACGCAGAAGGCGTATTGTGAGGCCCTGGGCGTGCCTTATGATGAGAGCTGCATCACACCTGAAAGAATGATTTTCCTGACGGATAAGGACTCGGAAATCTACCGGTCTAAAATGTGGTGCGCAGTGCTGAGTAATGAAGAGATTATGAAGCGCAGGCAGGCGTTCCTCGACCGTGGACTGACGGTTGACGGAAGAGGGGATGCAAAAGTTAATAGTTTACAGTTTACAGTTAATAGTAATGACAATGTTCAAAACAATAGACTTTCGGGCAATCATGGCGATTATGCTGCTCCTGCTGGCACTGCTGTTCAGCCTGCCCAATCTGGTAATAGCAATCATGCTGATGATTCTCATCTCGGGAATCCTGGAGGCAATTATGGCACTGGTGAACTGGGAGAGGCCAGTGAGAAGAATCTGATAGCCTTTGATCTGTTCGTTCAGTCGGCTGGGCTTGAGGGGATGGCGATTGATACCGTTGGTTCACGACACTCTTCGCTGCTCGCCATCATGAGCGCAGGCGCTTCGAGGGTGATGAGCGAGGAGGAACTGATGAAGGTGGTGAGGACGAAAATGCCAAGCTACTATCAGGAGGATGACTGCCATCAACTTATCCATGATTTCTATGCGAAATATGCTGACAGCTGCAAGCCGATGTCGAGGGATGTGATAAGGGTGAATGCGCTGGCGGAAAAACAGGCCAGCCAACAAGTTAATAGTTTACAGTTGAAAGTTAATAGGGCAGATGGTAATCATACAGTTCAAAGTTCAAATCTCCAAGTTCAAAGTACCGAGGAGGATTATCCCGAACCGCCAGAGATGCCGGAGAAACTGCCGAAGCTGGTGGAACTGCTGATATCTCGGACACCGGAGATTTATAAGCCGGCTGTGGCGCACGCTATCTTTCCACCGCTCGCTACGCACCTCTGGCAGACGAGCTTCCGGTATATTGATAATGTAGTACATGAGGCTACGCTTTCTACTTGTTTGTTGGCTGGTACGGGTGCAGGTAAATCGTCTGTGGATAAGCCGATTAGGTATATCATGGAGGATATCAGAAAGCGGGATGCGGAGAATCTGAAACGTGAGAAGGAATGGAAGGAGGAGGTGACGCGCAAGGGTGCCAACAAGGATAAGCGCAAACGACCGGATAATCTCGTTATACAGGAGATTGATGCTGATATGACCAGTCCGGCATTCGTGATGCGAACCGCTGAGGCGCAGGGGCGTTTCCTCTATACTTCGCTTAACGAGCTGGACCAGTTTGATGCTCTCCGGGGTAGCGGCAACCAGCAGTTCCGCATCATGTGCCTCGCCTTTGATCCATTCAACCTCTTTGGCCAACAGCGCGTGGGCGTTCAAAGTGTGACAGAAAGGGTAACGATAAGGTTCAACTGGAACGCATCTACCACTATCCAGAAAGGGCAGCGTTACTTCTCAAAAGTTTTGACAGACGGTCCGATAAGCCGTATCAATTTCTGTACCATTCCGGAGCGTGAAATCGGTGATGAAATGCCTGTTTACGGCGATTACAATGATGCTTACCGTGAGGCGCTGAAGCCTTATATCGAGAATCTGAACAACGCCAGGGGACTGATTGACTGTCCTGAGGCATTCCAACTTGCCCTCAAACTGAAGGATGAGAATGCTGAGTTCTCACGTCTGTCGCAGGATAGGGTTTACGAGAACCTTTCTTTCCGTGCCAACGTCATCGCCTACCTGAAGGCGTGTGTGCTGTATGTGGCGAACGGTTGCAAATGGGAGCCGGAGATTGACGAGTTCATCCGCTGGAGCGAGCGTTACGACCTCTACTGTAAGATGCGTTTCTTCGGTGATGCCATCAAGAGGGCGAATGATACAGGCGAGAAGTCGAGCAAGCGAGGACCTTCCAACATGCTGATGCAGTTGCCGGATGAGTTTACTTACCAGCAGGTGATAGACTTGCGTGTAGCAAACGGGATGAGTCAGAAAGGTACTTCCAAGATGTTGGGAAACTGGAAGGATCGCCATTACATCAGGGCTAAGGAGAACGACTCAGTTCCTCAATTCCTCAGTTCCTCAGTTTTTATTAAACTTAAATTCAGAAAGGAGAATTCATAGCGTATGGAAATAGTAGTAAAAAGAATAGCAAAGAAGAAGACTTATACGATAGGTCATCTTTATATCCTGAGCGATAAGGACGTGAAGCGTACCTGGCGTTCGGGGGTAAAAATAGGCGACAAGCGTATCTTTGAGCACAGCTTCGATAAGGCGAAGTTGGACAAGGAGCATTACTTCTGTGATACCCTGGAGCCTACGTGGAGAAACCTCCTGGGTGTCGAACTGAAACCGGAAGAGGAGGATGGACGGTACAGTAGGGTATCGGGTAAGAAAGCCCGCAAGATACCGGGTCATACGGCGATACCGGAGGGCTCGTATCCTGTTGTTATCTCGAAATCGCCAAGGTTCAAGAAGTGGCTTCCGCTGGTGCAGGGTGTTCCTGATTTTGAGGGCATCCGCATTCATGCCGGTAATTATCCCGATGATACGCAGGGGTGCATTCTGGTAGGTGAAAATAAATTACAGGGTGCCGTCTTTAATTCCCGCATCTGGCTGCATCGGCTTATGAATGCCATTACCGCAGCAAGGGAACGGGAGGAGAGCGTTTGGATTACGGTCATTTAGTGTTGAATGTTGATTTTTGAATGTTGAGTTATTAATTTTTAAAAACAAATTATTATGGTAAAGTCAGTTAATACAAATAAAGTAGAAATGGATAAGAAGGCAGCATTTGCTGTCGTGTTTGAAAACTCTGAATTCGGTAAGGTTCGTACCTTGACCGATGAGAATGGGGAGCCATTGTTCTGTGCAAAGGATCTCTGTAATGTACTGGGATATAAGAGAGCGAATGATGCTGTAGATCAGTTAGTTAAACCACTTGATACGGCGAAACGCCGTACATGGGTAGCAACCGGTCTGAAGAAGGATGGAACCTCGGCGATGCGTCGTACTCAGATGCTCTATGTCAACGAGAGTGGTTTCTATGCTTTAGTTCTCGGCTCTAAGCTTTCTACTGCCGTGAAGTTCAAGAACTGGGTTACGGCTGATGTGCTGCCACAGATTCGCAAGACGGGCGGTTATATCCCGGTACAGCAGGGTGAAAGTGATGAGGAGACAATCCGACATGCTGAAGGAATCCTCCGTGCTACGCTCAAGGAGAAGGAGAATCTGCTGAAGAAGCAGCGTCTGCAGATTGAACAGCAGAAGAAGCTTATCGGCGAACAGGATACAGAAATCCGCCGCTTGAATGATGTGGTAGACGAACAGGTGGTTCGCATCGCTAAAAATGGTGATAATATCATCCAGTTGGAGAATCAGGTGGGTAATCTTCTGCCGAAAGCGCTTTACAGCGATAACGTGCTCGATTCCGTTTCCTGCTTCACTACTACGCAGATTGCGAAGGAACTCGGTATCACAGCGCAGGAACTGAACCGCTCGCTCTGCGCTCTGCATATCCAGTACTACCAGAGCGGTCAGTATCTTCTTTATGCCGATTACGCCCACATGGGTTTAGCCAAGAGCCGTACCCGCTACAGCGCCTTCCTCGACCCGAAGAGCGATGGCAGACAAGAAAAGATGGGCAGAGCCTACACCCATACCTATCTCGTATGGACCGAACGAGGACGAAAGTTCATCCACGACCTTGCCCAGCGATACTGGGAACTGTGTGAAGTTTATAGTTAATAGTTTATAGCCCCTGGTGTGTTCTTACATCAGGGGCTTTTTGCCTTCGGGGGACCAGCGATGGAATCGCTGGGGACGGGGACGAACGGGGGTAGGCCTTTTTTTACCTTTTTACCTTTTTACTTTTTTACCTTTAAAAGCCCCTTCAGGTCGGCGATGATGGCCTGGGTGTAGGCTCTTATCTGAGATTCTGACAGATCGCTGATATGCTCGGGAGCGAGGGCGGCGATGTGCTGGCGGGTCTCCATCTCTATCATCGTGGCGATAGGGAGGAGCTTGTGGGCTGTCTTGCCGATGGCTTCTATTGATAACTCGCCTTCTGTTGCCTGCTGGAGGTTCTGGAGATGGGATGACAACTCCTGCTTGACGGTGCTGAGTATCTCGGCTTCTGCCTCCGGATCGCCTTCTGCAAAGGTCAGAAGGGGTGCAAAGCGGGAATTCTTATTGGTTTTCTCTGCAATATCCTCTGCTGCTGATGATGTTTTCTCTGCCATATCCTCTGTTTCTGCTGCTGCATCCTCCAAACCGAGGATTTCTTTCAGCTTCTCTGTGCTGAACGGCTTGAAGAGGCAATCGTCGAAACCGGCTTCTTTCAACTCTCTGATGATGCTGGCATCGTGGGCGGTCATCGCTACTACCTTCATGTGGCTGTGGTTGATGTGCTGAATCATCCTGATGCCGTTCATCTCGGGCATTTCGATATCCATCATCATCAGCGCAGGATGCTCGTTGTGGAGCACGGTGAGCGCCTCGGCTACATGCAGACAGGCAAAGACTTGCCAACTGTCGCCTACCAGCTTCTTCAGCATTTCCTGAAGCAGACGGAGCTGCAACGGGTCGTCATCGAGCAGCAGTATCTTGTGATTTTCGAAATGGGGCTTGGTTGGGGCGAGCGGCTTCTGCTCTTCTGCCTCTTCTACTGCAGGAGCGGTGCCTAAGGCAAGCGGAATGGTGACGGTGAAGGTGCTGCCCTTGTCCTTGACGGATTCCAGACGCAGGGTGCCCTGAAGCAGATTAACCAGTTCCTGGGTGATGTTCAGTCCGAGACCGGTGCCCTCGATGCCCTGGGCACTCTTCAGACGGGTAAACGCCTGGAACACCTTCTGGCGCTCTTCGGTGGTCATGCCCTTGCCGGTATCCCTTACCGAGAAGGTGAGGAGGTGCTGGGGACTGATGGCTGCCTGGATGGTGACGCTGCCCTTATCGGTATACTTGATGGCATTGCTAACCAGGTTGTTGAGTATCTGACGGATGCGGAAGGCATCGGCACGGTAGTAGGTCTGAGGACTGCTGATGCCATCGAGCTCCAGATGCAGTTCCAGTCCCTTCTCACGGCTCAGGATCTGCATCTCTCCGGCACACTGGCGGAACATGTCGGCAGGCGAGAAATCTACCGGGTTCAGCTTCATCAGTCCGTTTTCCAACTGGTGATAATCGAGCAGGGCGGCAACGAGCCGGGAGAGATGGGTGGCAGAACCCTTGATGCTGTTGAGACAGGAGATGCCCTGCGGGTTGTCGACATAATCCTTCATCAGGTCGATGAAGCCCGAGATGCTGGCAGCCGGAGCCTTGATGTCGTGGGTGATGGTGAGGAGCAGGCGCTCGCGCTGGTTCATGATGCGCCTGATTTCCTCGTTAGCCTCTTCGAGATTCTCGCGGTAGATGCGTTCCTTCTGCGTATCGCGGTAGATGTAATAGACGAGGATGACGGCGGCTGTGATGGCTACGATGGCAAGCAGACCTATCTGCCAGAGTAGATTCTGGCGCGCCTGCATCGCCTGGTTGATAGCCTGCTGCATCGCCTGACGTTCGCGCTGGTGGATATCGTTGAGCTGCTGGGAGGAGCGCAGGGCGAGGCGGGCATTGGTTATCTGCAGGTCTCTCACCTCGCGGTTGATGGCTTCGTGGTTATCGTGCGTAGACTGCTTCTCCTTGCGGTCAATCTGTTCCAGGATATCGGCTACGTTTCCGGCTAAGTTGACCGGGGTAGAGAGGGTATCGGTGACAGCCTGGTTGCTGTCGCGTCTGATGCTGAGCGTTTCGGCATGTTCCTTCTTGAAGGCATCGGCAAGGCGGCGGAAGAAGCCCTTGCGGGTTTTCATCACTTCTACGGTGGTGTTCTTTGCCACATGAGTCTTGGGTGCCTTGGAATGCACGACAACGGAATCTTCGCCACTGTTGAGGCTGTTCATCTTCTCGTGCAGATAGTTGTGGGATGACTTGCCCTGCATGGCGCGGGTAAGCTGCTGCAGATTGGTCTGTTCCTCCTTGAGCAGGTTGGACATGGTACTGTCGGCTGCCTGGCGCTTTTCGATATAGTCGCGGGTTGCCTGGTTGATAGCGAGCAAGGTTGTGGTGTTGCGATATACCAGCCCTATCGCCAGAATCAGTACGATGGCGACGATGATGTAACCCAGGGCTACCTTGAAAGGAACGTTTGTTTGCTGCATCTTCTTATCTTTTAATGTTTTGAGTCTTTTTGCTATTTGCGTGCAAAGTTAATCAAAAATGCGATATAAACCAACGAAAACAGGAGATAAATGCCAAAATCTGGTCATCTATCTCCTGTTTCATTGAAAGCGACGCGTAATTACTATTTTCTGAAGGTGGATTTACTCTGCTACGGTTGAATCCACTGTTGCAGCTGTCGTGTCTGTAGGAGTCTCTGCTGGAGTCTCAGCTGGTGTTGCTGTTGTGTCGGCTGGAGCTACTGTGTCTACTGGTTCTGAACCTGCAACGTTTACCATTCTGTTACCTGCAAATACATTGCTAACTGATACCATTGCTACTGCTGCGATAACTGCAAATACTAACTTTTTCATAATTCTTTTGTTTTTTAATTGTGAATATTATTGTTTATTAATTCTCTTGCTGAAACTCTTTTGCGAGTTCGCTAAATAATATCACAATAGGCGTGCCAGAAAATGGTGAATTTGGTTAAGTATCTGATAATCAGTGAGGATGGTGTTTTGTGCCAGAAATGGGATGTGGGGAAAGTGGGGAAAAGGTGTAGAAAAATTCCCCAATATAGTGTGGAATATATTGGGGAATCGGGGTGTGGCATGTTTTACTCCATGCCGTATTTCTTCATTTTGTTGTAGAGTGTCTTGCGGTCGATGGCAAGCAGTTGGGCAGCCTTGCTCTTGTTGCCGTGGGTGGCTCTCAGGGCAGCGGCGATGCTTTCCTGTTCCGACTGTTCGCTGTGCAGCTGCATATTGATTGGTCGGGCTGTGGAGGTCTGTGCCATCGTCTTCTCCAGTTCCTGGGCACCGATATACTTGCCCCGGGTGAGCAGGGTGGCGCGCTTCATCACATTGTTCAGTTCGCGCAGGTTGCCCGGCCAGTCGTATGAGGCAATGATTTCTGAGGCTTTGGCATCCATTCCGAGCACATTCTTGCCCAGTTCCTGGTTGGCATGCTTGATAAAGAGGTTGGCAAAGAGGAAGATGTCGGCACCTCTGTCCTTGAGGGCAGGCATGTAGATGGTAAACTCGTTGATGCGGTGATAGAGGTCCTCTCTGAACTTGCCTTCGGCTACCGCCTGCGCCAGATTCTCGTTGGTGGCACAGATGAGTCGGATATCCACATCAATCTCCTGCGTGCTGCCCAGCGGACGGATTTTTCTCTCCTGCAAGGCTCTGAGGAGCTGCACCTGTACTTCGTAGTTGAGGTTTCCCATCTCATCGAGGAAAACCGTTCCGCCGTTAGCTATCTCGAAGGCACCCTTCTTATCCTGTTCGGCTCCGGTAAAGGCACCCTTCTTATATCCGAAGAATTCAGATGCCGCCACCTCCTTAGGAATGGCGCCGCAGTCGATGGCATAGAAAGGTTTGTCCTTGCGCAGACTCTGTTCGTGGATGCTGCGCGCCACATATTCCTTTCCGGTGCCGCTGGCTCCGAGAATGAGCACTGACATCGGGGTTGGGGCAACGAGCGAAACGAACTCGTAGAGCTGTTTGGAAGCCTCGCTTTCACCTTTTATATATCTAGGCACTTCCGTAGCGCCCTGCTGCTGTTCTTGGGGCGCATCCTGCATGGCGGCAGATTCCGCACGCTGAGGGGCTGAAACCGCAGAAGCAGCCGACTGGATAGCCTCATGGATTTTCTCTAAGAGGATTTCGGGATGGAAGGGTTTAGCCACGTAATCGGTAGCACCCGATTTCATGGCACATACAGCATTCTGAACCTCTGCATAGCTAGTCATTACGATAAAAGGCAGGTGGGCATCGGTCTTTCTGATATGCTGGAGCAATACCAGTCCGTCATGGTCGGGCAGGCGCAGGTCGGAAAGAACCAGATGGAATGCATCGCCGGCTCCCATCGCTTTGATGGCAGCGCCTACAGATGTTACCCTTTCTACATCGAATCCTTTCTTTTTGAGCCAAGTCTGTATCATTGTTCCGAATGCCAAATCGTCTTCAACAATCAATATCCTCTTCATAATGTTCTGTTTTATCCTCTTCTAAAATATCGTTATATATAACTTTGTGCAAAGGTACGGAAAAGTTGTATGGAAAGCTATTTAATTCACATTATTTAGCAATAAAACCTACTAAAATTCTACAAACCCTGTTCTATTATCTTATTTTTAGTGAAAAGAACAATTGTTTTCGGATAAAAGCATGCTAGTTGCTTTATTTTTTGTATCTTTGCATAAGATAAATAAGATTTAGAGTCATGAATCCGATAGTACAAACCATCATATTGTCAGCTTCGGCGGTGCGCATGTTGCCGCATATCGCTCTGTATCTGCTCCATAAGAAGGAGATAGATGCCGACCTGCTGAAGGTGCAGGACAGGAAGCCTACGGTGCTCAACCTGATTAAGGCATGCACCCGCGAAAGGAGTTTCCGCAATCTGTTTTATTACCGCATGGGCGAATACCGTTCGGTTTTCATCAGCTGGCTGTTGCCTCCCGAGCGCACGATGACCATCTGGTGCCCGCATATCGGGAAGGGTGCGCATCTGGAACACAGCTATGCCACCTATCTCAATGCAGAAAGCATAGGCGATGACTTCTACTGTCTGCAGATGGTGACGCTGGGCAACGGCAAGGGCGGCAGGCCTACCATAGGAAATGACGTGAAGATTTATACCGGAGCCACGGTCTTCGGCGGCATCCATATCGGCAACCACGTGACGATAGGAGCCGGTGCCGTGGTATTCCAGGATATTCCCGACGGGGCTACCGTGGTAGGGAATCCGGGGAGAATCATTCAGAAATAATCAATTTAAAGATAGAGAATATGAACTATGCATTGATCATAGCCGGAGGTTCTGGCAATAGAATGGGACAGGACATCCCAAAGCAGTTTATGCATGTAGACAACTGTCCTATCATCATCCATACGATGATGGCTTTTCAGAAGCATCCTGATATTCAGGGTATTGCTGTGGTATGTCTGGCAGGTTGGGAAACGGTACTGCAGTCGTATGCCAACCAGTTCTGCATTACCAAGCTGAAATGGATATTCCCTGGCGGAAGCAATGGTCAGGAGTCAATCCACAATGGTATCTATGGCTTGAAAGAGGCGGGATGCGGTGATGACGACCTGGTGCTGGTGCATGATGCCGTGCGCCCACTCTTGTCGCAAGACATCATCTCATCCAATATCGCCATCTGCCAGAAGTATGGCTATGCCATTACGGGTATCAAATGTAGAGAGGCTATCCTGGAGAGCGAAGATGGTTTCACGACTAACACCAGTATTCCGCGCGACAAACTGATCCGTACCCAGACACCCCAGACCTTCCGTTTGGGCAATCTGATAGCAGCCCACGAAGAGGCTAAGGAGAAGGGCATCACCAATTCGGTGGCATCCTGTACCCTGATGGCAGAACTGGGAGGCAGACAGATGCATATCGTGCCTGGTTCAGAGAAGAACATCAAGATAACCACCGTTGAGGATCTGGAGATACTGAAGGCACTGATGAAGGTTCAGCCTGAGGCTTGGTTAAAATAAACATGTTATGATAGGAAATTCACCATATAAGGAAGATATTGCGCGCCTTTTCCGGGAAGGTTTGGAATTGGGGCGTCTGCATGGCAAGACCATTCTTGTGGCTGGTGCTACAGGATTGGTAGGAGGCTGTGTGGTTGATGTGCTGATGCAGAATCCTGCCCGGTGCTACAAGGTGATAGCAGCCGGAAGAAACAAGGAACGTGCCCGACAGAAGTTTGCTGCCTATTGGGAGGATGAATCTTTCTTCTTTGCAGAGATAGACGTTACCCAGCCTGTCATCAAGAGCATGGACAGGATGATAGGGGAACCTGTCTATAATGAGTTGGCTGAGGGCGCTGATTACATCATCGATGCAGCCAGCAATGCGAGTCCTAACTTCTTTAAGCAGAACCCTGTAGAGGTGATGAAGGCAAACATCAACGGCGTATCCAACCTGCTGGAATATGGATTGAGTCACCGCATGCAGCGCATGGTTTATATCTCTTCGGGTGAAATCTATGGCGAGGGCGATGGCTCTGAATTTACCGAGAAGAGCAGCGGCTATGTGGATTGTGCATCGGTGCGTGCCTGCTATCCATCTTCCAAACGTGCTGCCGAAACGCTCTGCATGGCATACGGAGCAGAGTATGATGCCGATGTGGTGATAGCCAGACTGAGTCATACCTACGGCCCGGGCTTTACGGAGAGTGACAATAGGGTGTATGCCCAGTTTATCCGCAATGTTCTGAAGGGTGAGGATATCGTCCTGAAGAGTAAGGGTGAGGCTTTCCGCTCCTGGCTTTATGTGGTAGATGCCGCCCATGCCATCTTGCGCCTCCTGCTGGATGGCGAGAGGGCAAATGCCTATAATGTGGCTCATTCAGAATCGAATATCTCCATCCGCCAACTGGCAGAGCTGATAGCCCGGAAAGCGGATAGAAAGGTGGTGTTTGATATTCCTGAGGCGGATGCGCAGCAGGGCAATACCACGCCTATCACCAAGGCAACCTTCAGTACGGATAAGCTCAAGGCTTTAGGCTGGAAACCGCTCTTTGATGTAGAAGAAGGTTTCGGACATACCTTGCAGGAAGTGAGGGAAGGCTAAAGCTTTCTTTTAATCTCATCCCATGTTTCCCGCTTTTCCATGTTCAGATAGTAGCGAAGGTGTTTCTCTACTCTCTGTTCTACGGGTGGAAACTTCATATAGTCGCCAAAGAAGTGGCGCAGATAGGTATCAGCCTGCTCCGGCAGCAAGACGGTGGTATCCTCGAACGGGAATTCCTTGCCCTTGCCGAGCCATTCCTTCGGGAAAATCTCCTTATAGTGGTAGGAACCTGTATTCACCAGTACGTTCTTCGCCTTATCGAAGTCATACCGGTGACTCATCTCGTCCATCTGCTGGATGAGGCGGTGGCGCATCTTGCTGCGGCAGAAGAAGGCGATCGTCTTGATGGCAAAGCGGCCCCAGGTTTCCTTGTGCAGGAGCAGGGAGATGTACTCAAAGAAAGTATTGTGGGTGGTTACGGCGTTCAGACGGTTGATGGTCTTAGAGTATTTGCGATACAGCGCCTTTGCCGTTTCCAGGTCATCGTCGGTGGCATCAAGAGGGAAGATATCTACGTAAAGACCGATGATGCAGGGACGCTCCTTCTCCTCGATAAGGGTGGTTTCGCGATTCACGAGTTTGGAGAAATACAGAGGGTATGACTCGTTGTTGTACGGAGTTACTACCTCGTATTTGCCAAAGTCTTCATGCTTGGCGATTTCGAGCAGACGGTCGTAGTCGGGGCGTGGCATCAGTACGTCGATGTCATCGTCCCAGGGAATCATTCCGTGGTGACGGGCGGCTCCGATGGCGGTGCCGGCACAACAGTAATATCTGAGGTGATACTTGTTGCAGATTTCGATGAAAGCCTTCAATATATCGAGTATTGTGGCGTTCCATTCCTTCTTGATGTTCTTAATATCCATACTTTTTCTGTTTTACGGCTGCAAAAGTAAGCAAAAAGTTTTGAACTTCAAACTATTTATGCTACTTTTGCATTCTAAAAAGTAAAAACAAGTAATATTCCATATTTATCAGATAGAAACGATGGCAGAATCATTAAAGGAAAAAACCGCCAAGGGATTGTTCTGGGGAGCGATGAACAGTGGCTCTACCCAGGTACTCAATATCCTCTTTGGCATCTTCTTGGCGCGTTTGTTGTCGCCAGCCGATTATGGTATCATAGGCATCCTCACCATATTCACCCTGATAGCGGGCAATCTGCAGAGTAGCGGGTTTACCCAGGCACTGGTGAATATCAGAAAACCCACCGACAACGATTATAACTCGGTGTTCTGGTTTAATGTCCTGGTGAGTCTTACCATGTATGTGGTGCTCTTTTTCTGTGCGCCGCTGATAGCAGATTTCTTCCATCAGCCTTGTCTCACCTCCCTGTCACGCTTCGTGTTCCTGAGTTTCTTCATCTCTTCGTTTGGCATCGCCCAGAACGGATATATGATGAAGAACATGATGAACAAGGAGATTACCATCGTTAATTTCATGGCTCTGATCAGTTCGAACGTCGTGGGACTGGTACTGGCATTCAACGGCATGGCTTACTGGAGTCTTGCCTGGCAGCAGGTTATCTTTATCCTCGTGCTGAATATAGGAAGATATTATTATACGGGATGGCGCCCGAACTTTCATATCGATTTCGGACCGGTGAGGAAGATGTTCGGATTCAGCGTGAAACTTCTGGTTACCAACATCATCAATACGGTGAGCAACAATGTGTTGACCTTTGTCTTCGGCAGGTTCTATCCGATTAATGATGTGGGTAACTATAGTCAGGCATACAACTGGGACACCAAGGCTAATTCGTTTGTTGCCAATACGGTGGGACAGATAGCTCAGCCCGTCTTGGCTTCTATCCAGGACGATAAGAACCGCGAGTTGCTGGTGTTCAGAAAAATGCTCCGTTTCACGGCATTCCTTTCTTTCCCTTTGATGTTCGGCTTGACTTTGGTATCACGTGAATTCATTCTGATTACGATTCATGAGAAATGGATAGCCAGTGTGCCGCTGTTGCAGATTCTCTGCGTGAGCGGTGCCTTTATGCCTATTTACACGCTTTATCAGAATCTGGCTATCAGCAAGGGGCGTTCTGATGTATATATGTGGTGCAACATCGGTCAGGTAGTGGGTTTGCTCGCCTTGGTATTGTTCTGTCATCAATATGGCATCCAGACCATGGTGATAGCCTATACCGTATTTATCATCGCCTGGCTTCTGGTCTGGCAGTGGATGATGAAGCGTGTTGCCGGATTGCGGTTCCTGGATGTGGCAAAGGATATACTGCCATTCATGCTCTGTGCGGCAGCCACGATGGTAGTTACCTATTTCATGACCCGCAGCCTGCAGAACATCTATCTCCTGCTGCTGGTTCGTCTGCTGGTTTCAGCCACCATCTACTTCTGTATCATGAAACTGCTGAAGGTGCAGATATTAGAAGAGTGTATAGCTTTCTGTAAGCGAGGTAGATAAGATTCACCCTCTTGACAGGTACCCCCTTTTTGATGAACTTGATGATGAGTCGGATGAGGCAACTCTTAGGCTTGTAGTCGAGCGCCTGATCCACCTTTTCGAAGGCTACATGAGCGTTTGCTGCCCAGCGGTAGGCATTGACGATGCCTATCTCTGTGGCTCTGAGATACTGATGTTCCGTATCGTTCTGCTCAAAGAAATCGATGAGTCGGCGGGTTGACTTGAAGTATGACAGGAGGTTCTTTTCAGAGATGTTGTGATTGTAGGAATTCTCATTGTCGGTACGGTAATAATATACTGCATCATCGATGTTCATCTTTTTGCCATAGAACATAAACTGGGCATTCCAGAAAAGATCTTCCGCATAGTTGATGCCCTCTTCAAAGAATATCCTGTGCTCCATGATGAGCGAACGCTTATAGATTCTGCCCCACAGCCGGTTGGTGATGATGTTCTGGCAGACAAGCAGTTTGAGCAGCTTCTCATCAGAAACTTCAAAAGGTTTCTGGAGCATTCCTGCCTTTCC
Organism: Segatella copri; assembly: GCF_024330485.1. Classification (GTDB taxonomy): domain Bacteria; phylum Bacteroidota; class Bacteroidia; order Bacteroidales; family Bacteroidaceae; genus Prevotella; species Prevotella copri_L. Next base: position 20,271 of record NZ_JANDWX010000002.1, read on the forward strand.
ATCGCACCACTCCCGGTAGCCGCCATCAATCAGGTCGGCATGGCTACTATCTGCCTTTCCTGCCAGTTTCTCCACAGCATCTTCCGGCAGCATGTCATCGCTATCGGCAAATAAAAGATAATCGCCTGTAGCCGCCATCAGTGCCGTCTGTCTTGCAGCTCCCACGCCCCGGTTTCTGTCGTGGTGGATGATGCGTACCTGTTGTGCTCTTTCAGGATATTCTTTCAGGAGCGCTTGCAGGATACCGATGCTTTTATCAGGGGTACAGTCATCTACAAAGATGTATTCGATAGACGCATACGACTGCTCGAACAGTGAACGGGCGCACTGTTCGATATATTTTTCTACTCCATAGATAGGGGTTAAGATACTTATTTTCAGCATGATGGTTTTAATCTAAGATACTTTTTTATCTTGTCGGGTTCTCTTTTTTTATCTTGTGAGATACTGGAATATCAGCGTGCTGTTATAGAAGAACAGGAAGATGGTGATAACTGCGAGTGTTCCACGAAGATAAGGCAGATATTTCTCCTTACAGTTTCTGATGATATATCCGATACAGATTGGAATGATGAACGCCCAATGGGCAGCCATGATATAAACCTCGTTCAGTCCGAATCCCATGACCAGATGAATGAAGGCATCGCATGCCACCCATGAGGCTGTGAGCCAGAGAAAGGCCGATCTTCTTCCCATCCAAAAGCCCATACACAGCAGAATCACGATGATTCCCTCTATGATATAAGGAATAGGGGTCTGGTATTTCACGAAAATCGGGCGATGGCTGTGGATATCTTCCAGCAGATGTTCTCTGTGCAGAATAAGCGATTCGCCAAAAACGTTTTCAACCAATGATTCAGAACGGGAGATAGACATATCTGCCCATGAGAGCATGCCCCGTTTCTGGATATTTTTGCCAGCGATAGCCTTATCGTGCTTCTGTTTCTGGTCCATTTTTGCCCTAAAAGTACTGTCTTTCGCAGCTTTCTGAGCCACGAGCCGTTCTCCTTCCAGGCGATTAGGAATAATGAATGCCTTATTCTGGTAGATGCCTGCAGCACCTATCAGAAGGGTAGGCAAGATGATGCCCAATGCCAGATATTTCGGGCGGAAGAGTTTTTTGCCATTGGTAAAGAGGGCGGCAAGGAAGGTCTTGGCGCCATTGCTCAGCGTGATGCCTGCCGTGAAGAAAAAGAGCAGGGCTGTTTGCCACCAAGGCATGCTGCGGTGTTCCTGCTGCTGTTTGCCTGCCAGATAAAGTGTCATCGACAGGAAGAAAAGCGACATGCCGAAATGGTCATCTACAAAGGTGACGAGCAGCACGTAGGCAAAGGAAAAAAGCATCGCTGTGAGCACATTGCTGTCTATAGCCTTCAGCTGCATCACCTCTCTGAAGATTCTTCTGAAGAAGAGGGTGGAGTAGGTGGAGAAGAATGTCATCATCACCGCCACGATGGAAGTTGCCCAGTTGCGGGAGGTGAGTTCTATCAGCCAGCCGTTCAGTAGCGAGAAAGGATAGAGGAAGAAAGGGAGCATGGGATGGCGATACTCCGTGTAATACACCTTCCACTTCGAGAGGGTAAGGTAGGTGTAGGGGTCGAAACCTGAAATCTGAAAGTTTTTGGTGAAGAGCGTCCAGAATCCTGCTTTCGGTTTGCCGAAATCATCAAAATGATAGGTTATCATCAGCACATTGAAGGCGATGATAACGATGAGTGTAATCAAGGCAAAGAGCCTTTCTTCTTTTTTAATTCTAAATATATTGTTCATTCTCTGATTATTTTTTTGCTGGGCTGATGCATGCCGCATCTCCTTCTTAGCGCTGCAAAAGTAATTGTTTTTTCTGAATATTCAAAAAGAAAGGCTCTATTTTGTGTCTTTTTTCTGATAAAAACGGAGTTTTATTTTGTATTCTCTTTTATTTGGTGTATCTTTGTCGCAATGATGATGAAAAAGTCATCAGAACGGACAGTTGGATAATAAAGATAAATAATGACAATGAAACATGCTTTTTTGATAATGGCTCATGGCAGTTTACCGCTTCTGAGGGTATTGCTGTCGATGCTCGATGATGAGCGTAATGATATATTTCTGCATATCGACCGGAAATCGGATATGCTGGATGGTGCTGAACCGCTGGTTCTTTCCAAGGCACGCCTCTTTTTATTGGAACAGAGGGTGGATGTGCGTTGGGGAAATCTGAGCCAGATTAAGGCGGAGTATGTGCTTTTCGAGGAGGCTTTGAAGCATGGACCTTATGCCTATTACCATCTGCTGAGTGGTCAGGATTTACCTATCAAATCGCAGGATTACATCCATCAGTTCTTTGAGGAGCATCAGGGTAAGGAATTTGTGGGCATCAATCATGGTGAGGAATTTGAATGGGATTGCCGCCGGAAGATGATGCGTTATTGGCTATTTACCAGTCTTACCCGCTCGAAGTATGGGGCTTTGAATGCCATTACCAGGCGACTGAATAAATATCTTTCGATGCTGCTCATGCCGTTCCTGCATCGCCAGAAGATGGATTTTGCCAAGGGTGCCAACTGGGTGAGCATCACGCAGGCATGCGTGGAGTATGTGGTGAGCCAGAAGCCGTTTGTAGTGAAAAGATTCAATTATACTTTCTGCCCTGATGAATTCTTCCTGCAGACCCTGGTATGGAATCATCCCGATTTCCGGGCCGCCTTGTACTCAGAAAAAGATGAATATGAGGGCTGTATGCGACTCATTGACTGGAAACGGGGCAATCCATACGTCTGGACTTTGGCAGACAAAGAGGAGCTGGAACAAAGCAACCGCCTCTTTGCCCGTAAGTTTGATATGAAGCATGAGGATATCATCCGCTGGATCAAGGCTTCTTGCTAATATTTATCCTAGCATGTAGCCTGCCAGCAGATATCCGTTGCTTATCCACAGATAGAGGGTGATGGCGAGCATCAATCCTCTGAAGCCCCATTTCAGGCTCTTTCCTTTTGCCTTGAGCGCCAGGAAGGCGATGGCGATAGGAAGGGCATACATATAGTGGGCAGTCATGATATATACCTCGTTGATACCGAAGCCCAAACCGATATGTAGGGCAGTATCCATCAGGAAGAATGTCAGGGTGAGCCAGAGGAACTTTGATTTTCTTCCGGCAAGGATGCCAAGTAAGAAAAACACAACGATGCATGCCTCTACCACATAATTGACCGCAGACTGGTATTTCACGATAACCGGACGGTTGCGCAATACATCGCCCAGAAGGTTCTGCTGGTGCAGCATGATGCTTTCACCGAAGAAATTCTCGACCAGAGTTTGCGAGCGGGAAGTCGTCTTGTCGGTCCAGTTCATGAATTCGCCCTTGGCGATAGGCTTGCCCGTGTTCTTGTTCCATATCTGTTTATGGTCACGAACATATTTGGCATGCGCTTTATCCTTGATGATTTTCTTGACGGCAGCTTCTACCTTTGCCGAGTCTTTCACGCCAGTGCTGTCGCGGTATTGCTGGTAAATCTTGGCTGTGGCTTCCTTGTTTTTCTTCATCTTAGCCTCGTGTCTTGCCATCTCATTAGGCCATACGAAGGTGCGGTATTCCCATCTGGCGAAAGCCCACATGAGTGCGGCAGGAAGGATGACTCCTATCAGGAAGTATTTGATACTGAAGAACTTTCTGCCATTGGTGAAAAGGGCGGCAAGATAGGTCTTCAGACCATTGTTGAGCGATACGCCCGCTGTAAATACAAAGAGCAGGATAGTCTGCCAGATGGTAAGCTGTCTGCCTTTCTTCATGCATACGCCTGTGATATACAGGGTACAGAGGAGTATGATCATCGACATGATGAAATGGTCGGGTACCATCGCTGAAACCATCACATAGGCGAAAGAGAAATAGAAGGCAGAGAGCAGATTGGCATCAAAGCGCTCTGTACCAATCACTTCTCTGAATATACGGTAAAGAAAAATGAAGGAATAGAAGGCGCAGAACACCAGGATAGCTCCCACGACAAACTGAACGCAGTTGATGCCGGTAAGCATCATCAATCCTTGATTTATCTGATTCGGGATATACATGAAGAACGCCAGCAGCGGGTGGCGGTATACGTTATATTCTGTGTCCCAGTGAGATACGATGCTATAGGTAAGCGGGTCGAAACCTGCCACATGGAAGGTCTTGACAAAGAGTTTGTGATAATTATCTGTAATCTGCGAGAACTGGCTGTGGTATTTGATGACAGTCAGGGCATTGAGGGCACATGCTATGATGAGTGCGACGAGTGCTGAAACTCTTTCTTCTTTCTTGATTTTAAAAATATCGAATATCTTTTTCATATCTTTCTTTTATCGTGTTTTGGGAATCCCCTTATTTCTTCAGGAAGAACCTTACCAGGAGAAAGTTTACCGGGATGCAGATGCAGAGGGTGGGTATCATAGCCAGCTGTTTGGCTAGACCCAAGCCTACGAAGAGGTTGAGGCAGAGGGTCTGCATCGAGTAGTTGACGATGTGGGAGAGGGTGAATCCTGCTCCGCGTTTGGCATTCGCCTTTACCTTGAAGGTATAGCGGGTACTGGCGATGAAATTGAAGATGAAACTCACGATATAGGCGATGGTGTTGGCTGTAGTAGCCAGACTGTGGTCGCCCATGTTGGGGATGAAATGGGTCAGTGCCGGCATCATAGCCAGGTAGATGACATATTGCAGTACCGTAGCCAGTCCGCCTACGATTCCGAATCTGATGACTTCGCCCAGCTTCTCTCGCTTGGCATCATCCATATTATTTATCTTGTTCTTGATATTCATGTTGCAAAAGTACTTCAAAATCTCCAAATTACCAAATATATCCTGGTATTATTTATCTCAGCATCTTTCCTTTTCCGAAGAGATAAGCCAGATGGGTCTTCTCCATCATCTTGGCGATGCCGATGCTTCCGGCTATAGCGATGAAGATGGTAACGAGGGCAAAACAGATTTCGCTCCTGTCCCAGCTAAAGAGGGGATGATAAAACTTGGCTGCCATCGTAAAGATAGGGTGGAAGAGGTAGATGGGCAGCGTGTTGCGGCCTATATATAATAAGGTGTCTTCTGTCTTTCGGACGCAGGCATTATCCTGTAGGCGTTTGATGAGGCTGTGTATCCACATCAGGGATGAAATGCAGCACCAGCAGGAGAAGACGATGGCGAGCGTGCCCCAGTCGTACCATTCTTCTAAGCCCAGCAAGTTGATCCAGAGCAGCAGGGCTACCGGTGAAGGACGGAAAATTCTGTCAAAGCCGATATGGCATTGTCTGAGTACCGCTCCGATGAAATAATAGGTGGCGGCACTGGGCGAAAGAGCGGGTGTCTTGGACAGGAGCAGGAGTAGGGTGGCGAAGATGAAGAGGTTTGTGGTGGTGCTCATCGTCGTTTTTCCCTGTCTGAGGGCTCCCCAGGTTGCTCCCTTGAAACTGACGTAATAGAGAATGCCGCAGATAATCATGGTCTGGATGAACCAATAAGGACCGATGGAAGTAACGAATATCTTCTCGCAAATCTGAGAGAGTGACAGTTCCGTGATGCCATCTCTCACCGGCATGAAATAGGAGAGGACAGAGAAACCGGTTACCATGATGACGTAAGGCAAAACGAGACTCATCAGGTATCTTCCCATCTCCTTTGGGCTTTTCTCGATATTCACGAGATAGCCCGTGATGATGAGGAAGGTAGGCATCATGAACGAGAGAATGCCTGCCTTGAGCTGGGGGTATGCGTTGCCGAAACTCACGATATGAATCAATATCATGAGAATAATGAGTATGGCTCTTATCCAGTCGATGTCTGTATTCCTTTGTTTCATAATGAATATATTCAAAATCTTTACTTGTTGATGTTACAATTGGGGGCAAATATACATAAAATATTCTTTTCCTCAAAATCTTTTTGCCTAAAATCCCCCAAATTCTCAAAATCTTTTTGGTTGAAATCCCCCAGATTCTCAAAATCTTGCCTGTGTAAGTCTTAAAGAACTGTACGGCACGGGCTGAAAGCTCAAAAGCTCTTTGCCCAAGGGGATAATAGCAATCTACAAGGCATTCTATAGCCAAATCGAAGGAAAATTACTCGATTTGGCTATAGTATAACCTATTCTTTAGCCAAATCGAGTTAAAATTCATCGATTTGGCTAAAGAATCCTTGTTTTTCTTGAATAATTATCTTATATTTGCACCATCATTAAAGTTAGATTAAAAAGGTATGGAGCAAATTATCGGACGAAAGAAAGAAATCGAGCTGTTGACAGAATATTATCATTCTGGCAAAGCTGAGTTTGTGGCTGTATATGGCAGGCGTCGTATCGGCAAGACTTATCTTGTGAGAAATCTCTTCCGTGATAAGTTTGCCTTTGATATGTCTGGGTCTATAGAGGCACCAGCTGAGGCGCAACTCTCTAATTTCGGGTTTGCGCTGAGGGAATATGGAGATTCCAAACAGCCTATTCCTACGAATTGGACAGAGGCTTTTGAGGCATTAAAACAGTTGTTAAAGGCAAAAATGAAAGGAGAACGACTCGTTGTTTTTATCGATGAACTACCATGCTTGGATACGCCGAAATCTGGTTTCCAACAGGCTTTTGAGCACTTTTGGAACGGATGGGCAGCTTACCAAAGTGAAATCATGCTTATCGTTTGTGGCAGTGCCACGTCGTGGATGATAGCCAATCTGATAGATAGTCATGGTGGGCTTCATAATAGGATAACGCACGAGATGTATCTTGCTCCTTTTACTCTTCGTGAGACGGAACTGATGCTGCAAGCTTATGGATTCTCATGGACTCGCATTTCTATCCTTCAGATATATAGCATCCTTGGTGGGGTGCCTTATTATCTCAGTTTGTTGGATAAAAAGCAAGGTGTGGAAGGGAATGTCGACAGATTGTTTTTCTCATCCCATGCTGAACTGAAGCGAGAATATGGAAGACTATATTCGTCCTTGTTTAGAAATTCTGAGGTCTATATGCGTGTCATAGAGGCACTTGCCTCATGCAGACAAGGTATGACCCGAAAGGAAATCATGGAGAAATTGAAGCTGAAATCGGGTGGAACTTTGACAAAGGTTCTTAGTGAATTGATAAATTGCGATTTCGTAAGAGGGTATAATACCAGGGATAAGAAGATAAAGCAGAAAGATCAAATCTTTCAGCTCACCGACCTCTATACATTATTTTATATGACGTTTTGCCATCCTGGTACGACGGACACGGAATATTGGACTCACTTGATGGGAAAACCTCGTCAAAATACTTGGTATGGCTTGGCTTTTGAGCGAGTTTGCATGTTGCATATTCCTCAAATCAAGCATTTCTTGGGGATAGACCAAATCCATACCGAGTATTATTCTTGGCGAAGTAAGGTTTCAAAGCCAGCTGCGCAAATCGACTTACTGATAGAACGTGCCGATAATCTCGTGAATCTATGCGAAATCAAGTATTCGCAGATGCCTTACACGATCACTAAGGAGGAGGATATGCGCATTCGTAATCGTATGGCTGATTTCGTGGCAGAAACAGGGATAAAAAGTGGCATTATCCCAACGATGATTACTACTTTTGGCGTGCGCCTTACACAGTATGCAGCCTTGGCTCAAGTACAAATCACAATGGACGACCTGTTCGTATAAATTCGTATAAACAAATGGTGCTGTGTCATAAGTCCGTAATACTGGTTTGTAAGTCCGCTAGGCGTTGTTTGCCTTGACTTTTGGATAAAATCAGCCATTGTTTGCCTTGACTTTTGGATAAAAGCTGTATTCTTGGAGGCGTATATAAACACCCCAAAAGATACATAATCTTTACAATTCTATCTTTCGAAAGAATGCGGAAGATTAAATCAAAACAGGCTAACAAATGTTACATATAGGGACAGCATAACGAACATGCTGCCCCTTTTTTCTTATTGTTGGCATTACGCAAAATGGACTTTCGGGAGGCTCTGAGAGACGGAAAAGAGTGACTATCCGGCTACAAATGCTGCTCCGGATGACAGGAAGCCTAAATTGCTAATTTTTGTAAAACACCAGAGAGAAGCGACATTTTTATCGAAAAAATCCCTTTTAGTTGTCGCATTCCCCCACCAATGCGACACCTAAATGATAGGAATGCGACACCTAGGCAGGGGAATGCGACACCTTTTTCCAAATTATTTTTGTATATTTGCAGCATGATTGCTAGATTGGAGCCATGCCGGTTTGCTGTCCGACATACCTGTTCATCATACAGACAAGCCTCTTATGTTTCCAGGAATGATCTTCGCTCTGATGATCCAATGGACATGATAGCGAAGCCTATCCCATCATAGAGGAAATCTCCTGATCTTTGCGATAAACTGGCAAGCAGATATATAAGACAAAATATTAACATTAATCATTTATAACAAAACGTGTATGAAAAAGAAACAATTACACAAACCGAATTGGGCCGTCACGATGCTGCTGCTCGTGATGGCTATCCTCATGCCTTATGGGGGGGGCATGGGCACAAACACCGAAGCGGCCTGCCAGTGGTGATGGCAAAGTAGACAGTCCTTATAAGATATCCACAGCTGCCGAACTGGCGTGGTTCCGCGACCAGGTGAATAGTGGTTATACTACTATTTCAGCCACGCTGACTAAAGATATTGACTTGGCAGAGTTCTGCCATGCGAAGGATGGCACCAAGTATACTAAAGAAGTCAGTTGGACTCCTATCGGTAACTCTGATAATATTGAAAATATGTACCAAGGTACATTTGACGGCAACGGGAAGACCATCAGAAATCTCTACATCAATGACATCTCTGAGTTTATCGGTATCCCCTGCGAAGCCGGTTTCTTCGGCTATGCAGAAAAGGGCAGCATCAAGAACATCACTTTCGACAATGCAAAGGTAAAGACTACTGCTGATGATTATCGTACTGGAATTTTGGTAGGAGTTGCAGGCTCTTGTATTGAAAATATCAAGATCTTGGCTAACTGTTCGGTAGAAGGAAAAAACTACGTTGGCGGAATAGCAGGAATGGCAAGTGGCGACATCGGCAACTGCGAAAACCATGCAAAGGTGAATGGTGCAAATGTTGTAGGAGGTATTGTAGGTAACTATTGGCAATCCGTCAAATCCATCATTTCATGCGCCAATTATGGTGTCGTAACAGGAAGTGAGGAATGCGTTGGCGGCATTGCTGGATATTTTAACTCAGGAACCATTCAGAATTGTGCCAACTATGGCGATATAACTGGAGCTGATTTTGTCGGAAACCTGATAGGAGATGGTTATATATGTAATCTGAACAATGTGCTTGGCACTGGTAATGTTATTGCTACTTCTGATACAGAGAGTGCCGGTCTCCTTGTTGGACGCATACAAGATTCCTCCAGCACCGCTTCTGGCATCTTGGCATACAACAGCAGCGCGAAGCTTACCATCAATAAAATTGAGCAGACAGGTAATGCTGTCAAGGCTATCGGAAAAGGCTCATTGACTTATCCTGCCGGTAAGAATGAAGCTGACGTGGTCAAGGCATTCACCGCAGAGCAGCTGAACAGCGGCGAGGTGGCTTACCTGCTCAACGGAAGCAAATCAGAAGGTGAACTGGCTTGGTATCAGAAACTCGGCACAGATGCTTATCCTGTGCTTGTTGCAGAAGAGGGCAATACTGTATATAATGGAACATTCAATTACTGCGATGGAACGGCTTCCTCATATAGCAACAGTTCTTCTGATAGTGAATTAATTCACGTAGCATCTGCCACTATAACCAGTCCTGAGTTCGACTCAGCCAAGCACATCTACCACATGGGCTGCCGCAACGAAGGCTGCACTCTTCATAAGTATTTCGCAGATGCAGATGGAACACTGGAGGCTAAGGCAGAAGATGGCAAGTTCTATGTCAAGGATCTGATCCTTACCGATGATGCTTCTTTAGCCATCAACACCCAGGCTAAGTTCACGGTAAAGGACCTGCAGTATAGCCGTCAGCTTACTGAGGGACAGACGGGTTATGTAACACTCTGTCTTCCTTTCGATATCAAAGCAGCTGATGTTGCTGGTGCAGAGAAGTGCTATCCGGTAGGAGATATGATGATTCACATGCCTACAAATGATGCAAGTGTATTGAAATTCGTTCTTATGCTCGATGAGCAGACTGTTATCAAGGCTGGTACACCGATGATTGTTAAGCTTGGTGCAGAGGGCACTGCTCAGAAATTGGTTGCAACGGCACAGAATGTAGAGTACAACGCCAACTTCTTTGCAAATCCAGCAGCCAAGTCGCTGACTCTGAGAGACTGGGATGGCAAGTCGGGTATGATGCCTATCTGTCATGACTTGGCGAGTGCCACAATAGGCGGTGTCTATACAGCTACAACTCTGGGAACAGGAAGCTACAGTTTGCGTGAAGGTGGTAAATTCGGTGTTCACGAAGGCGAATTGTCTCCTTATCGTGTATATCTGAACATTCAGACATCACAGTCGGCTCCTTCCCGTGCCATGATGTTCAGCATCGGCATGCCAGACGACAGTTCTACCACCGGCATCCGCATCATCAATATGGCGGATGGCATGCAGACGGGTTCGTCCGTAAAGTCAGCAGCCATCTATACCTTAGAGGGTCAGCGCGTAAATGGCACCCCTGGCAAGGGCATCTATATTAAGAATGGAAAGAAATTTATTGTTAAATAATTAAACGATAAGGAATTATGAAAGAAACAATGAAAGGAATCATGAAGAAGAAAGAGTATTTTGCACCATCAATTCAGGTAATCGAGATGGAGCATTCCTGCAGCATCTTGGCAGCGAGTGGAGAAAAGCCAGAGGAGGATGATTACGAGAACTGGGGACCGGGTTATGGAACTAATGATCCAAGATATCCAGGTCAGGGATTGTAATCTGAGGATTCGGATTCTAACATAAGTAAGGGCTGCAAATGGTAGCAATGCCGTTTGCAGCCCTCGTTGTTTTAATGGCTGAAGCATCGAGATGCCATCTTGATTAATCCTGTTTAATCATTCAATATTATTCGTGTTCAATGTTACCGCCCAACGACTTTATTTTCATATCTGCAAGAGATTTCCGGTAAAAGTTACAGAAAAAGTTTCTATGGTTGCACGCAAGTACATGAAGAAGAATACTCAAGTGGCTCAGTCAGCCAGCTCAAGTGGCTCAGTTAAGCAATTCAAGTGGTTCAGTCAGCGAGTTCAGACGTCTCAGTTAGCTGATGCAGACGTCTCGATAAGCTTACGGATACGTCTCAGTTAGCTTACGCAGTAATATCTGTAACCCGATGCAGTCATATTCGTAACCCGATGCAGCCGTATCAATAACCCTGCGCAGCCTTCATATGAATAAGTTTTATGTAATCATCTATCATCCATCACGATTTACATCTATTATACATCTTAACATGCTAATATACAGATACTTGAATGGCGTGATAGATACTTCAAAAATGGAAAAATCCATCACGCTATCCATCACGATTTTGGGTTATCCCTCACGATTTTCAGGAAAGTCAACGTGAATTATAAATAAGTTTTAACCGAGTCAACTCGTCTTACAAATAAAACAAAAAGTGATCAACTAAAATCGTTAAACCACAAAGGTTACGGTTTCATGGCATGAAATATTTTATTTCATACCACGAAACTGTTCGTTTCAAGCGGAGAAACACTTTGTTTCATCCTGTGAAACGAACCGACACGTCTCGTGCCTGCTTTCGTCCATCTGCAAAGGATTTTGCTTTACTCGTAAATGAATTCGGTTACTTCTGCATAATGATTAGCAGAAAAACGTGATAGATAACCCAAAATCGTGATGGATAGCGTGATGGATATTGTAAACTTTTTGTTAATCTATCACGCTAAGTAAAAGAGATAATATCCTCATTATCAAATGGTTAAAGTTTTAAAAATAGAAAACGTGATGGATGTGAGGGATAAAACAGATTTTAAACTAAAAAAATGATGGTATTCTATTAGATACGCGAGTCCGTTAGGCGTTCTATTAGAAACGCAAGCCCGCTAGGCGTATCTCCCTAACGCCTAGCGGGCTCGCGTATACTTGATACGGCGTTTCGCCGTACATGGGTAGTTGGCAAGATACAGGCTCGTTTCTAAATTCTGAAGGGCTTGTAATGTCCTTTGTTGGCGAAGGCGAGCATCTCCTTGTCGCCTCGGCTGTCGCCAAATGCCTCTATCTCGTATTGCGCGCGGTCGAAAGATAATGAGGGGGTGCCGTAGGCATTGGCAGAGGTGGTCAGTGCCTCACAGATGCGATGCACCTTTTCCTCGCCATAGCAGTTGTTGCTCTTGAACTTGCCGGTAAGTCTGCCGTCAATCACTTCTATCTGGGTGCCTAAAACCCAGACTCCATCTAGACCGCGAACTTTAAAGAACGGGCGGACCCAATTGTCGATGCTGGCACTTACGATGAAAACCTGAGCACCTGCAACCAAGGCTTCGTGTACCAGCGTAACACCTTTGGGGCGCAACAGATGCTGGTATTCTTCGGCAAAATCGCGGCAGAGCGCATCAAACTTCTCGATACGCATGCCGGCAAAAAGATGGGCAAAGATGAGTTGCTTCGCCTTCCAGTTGGGAAAGAGATGCAGCTTCATTAGTACCAGGAGCGGACTGTACATCAGGAAAACCATCAGAAAGCGACCGGTACCCTTGGCATATCTGATGAATTCCAGCAGGGTATCGCTTGTTGTCAGCGTTCCGTCGAAATCGAAACAATATAATTTTTTCTTCATTTTCTTATACGATATAAATAAGAATCAGGAAGGAGAGCAACCAGGCAAGCACGATAAACTGGGTGATGCGGTCGCGCAGGATAATCTTCGTAGGGTCACCACTCTTCTGGTCTACCACAGCTATCTGGATGTATCTCAGCAAACCAACCAGCACAAAGACACTCGTAAGATAGAGATAATCAGTATGGAATTTATCAATCACCTCCGGACTCACCGTATACATGATGTAACATACCAGGGTTACGGAAGCCGTAATCGTAATAGCCTGGTTGATGAAGGTGAGGTTGTAGCGGATGGTATTCTTGCGTGGAGCCTCGCCCGTCTTCTCCATGCGCAGCACATCATCGCGGCGCTTGGCAAAACTCATGAAGAGGGTGATGAGGAAGGTCATCAGCACAATCCACTTACTGAGTACGATGCCCGTTGCTACACCACCTGCCAGCAGACGGAGTACGAAACCGAAAGCCACGATACACACATCGATGATGGCATATTGCTTGAATTTGGCGCAGTAGCCGAGATTCAGAAGCCAATAGAAAATGATGATTCCCATCGTCTCCCATGATCCGAGCAGGCTGCATACACCCATAGAGAGGGCAAACATCAGGAACATCAGTCCGTATGCCTGTTTGATGCTGACCGCTCCCGATGCTATCGGACGATGACATTTGACCGGGTGGCGGCGGTCGGCCTCCACATCATAGATATCGTTGAAACAATAGATGCTTGATGCGGCAAAACTGTAGGCGAAGAAAGTAATCAGACCCGCCAGCAGGGCATCTGTATGCAACAGGGCGCCGCCAAAGAACAGCGGTAAGAAGATAAAGCCATTCTTGATCCATTGTTTTGGGCGAACCAGTCGCAGCAGCGCAGCAAAACCTTTACTGTCTTCCAATTTATTCTCGTTCATAAAACTCCTATTTTTCTTAATAAATAAACTCCTTTTTACTTGATAAACTTAGCTAACTCTTTAGAAATCCATCCGGCTATCTTGCTCAGAATCCATGCTGCAGGCAGGGTGATGCCTATGCAGATGAAGAAGGTAGGCCAATAGCCCAAGTGATGCGGTTCTAGGTATTTCAGCACGAAGTGGATATGGAGCAGATAACACTCCAGACTCAGCGCTCCCACAAACATGAACCCCTTGTTAAACCAGCTCGGGGTGCGGCGGAAGATGCGGTTCAGCAGCAGGATGCTGGTAATGGTAAGCGGGATATAGAGCATGCGTTCGAGGAAGAGCGGAAACATGCCGTGCTTCTCCTGTTCCAGGAAGATGCTCGCCAGCAGCGTCATCAGGAACATGAGCCATATCATCCATATCGAAGCGCCGTCGAGCGTCTGTTTCTGTCTGACCATCTCACCCATGTTGATGCCGATGAAGAAGATAGGCACGCGGCTCCAGAAAATCTCCAGGTGTCCTACAGCCTGATGTATCGGGGTAACATATTGTACCAGGATGCACCACATGATCATCACCACCGGCAGCCAGCGGTAGATAGGATGGCGCTTGATGAGTTCCATGTAGGCAGGGGCAAAGAGATAGAGCATCATCGTAGCTGGGATGTACCAGAAGTTGAGCTCATCATGCAGCCAGAACCCCCAGTTGATGGTTATCTCGCCAAAGAGATAGATCCAGTTCCAAGTGCTTCCGCCCTGGAAAGAAGGGATATAGAAGAGGCAGGCTATGATGAGCCAGGTAGGGTAGATGCGCAGATAACGACGGATGAAGAAATGCTTGGCAGAAGGATTCTTCATCCACGAGAACCAGAGACCTATTCCGCTGAGAAAGAGGAACATGTCTACACCGACATTGCCCATTCTGCGAAGCCCGAAAAAGGCATCTTCTCTAGGCAATGCCACATGAAAGAGGATGATGAACAGCATGGCTGCTCCCATCAACTCGCCGCGAAACCGGCTGATATTCGCCAGTTCTATATCTTTTATCTTCATGATTTTCTTTTAATATTTCGGGTTTGGAATCTTCTTCATCAGTTGGGTGAAGAGCCATGCCAGGCAGATGCTCGATATGATGTAGAGGAGCAGACCGGCATAGATGTCGCCCTGACGGCTGATAGGGATGAATATCTTGCGGGTGATAGGGTGGCATACGAAGAGGGCGGCGGAGATGCTGCCCATCCACTCTAATACTTTATAAATACCTGATAGCCAGCTGATGTTCTGGAGCAGGTCGGCTACCAATACGCTCAGCAAACAGAAGAAGAAAGGCACGAAGGTCCAGCCAACCATGCTGCCGCTCAGACTGTAGATAAGCGATAAACAGAAGATGCAGCCAAAGAAGTTGGTGATAGGCGAATGGAACGTCATGAGTATCTTTTCGCCATATCTGGCATAGAGTATGCCCAAACCGAATGGCAGCATGCCGCCCATAAAGTTGTAGCGGTAGCGGTTCATCACTTCACTCTCCGGATTGTCAAAACCCAGGATGAGCTGGATGCCGATGCAGATGGCCATCAATCCTACGGTCCATCCCCAATGACGGCGATAGAGCAGCAGTTGATAGACGATGTAAAGTTGCAGCATCAGACCGAAGAACCAGTACGGACCCGGCCAGATGATGTTATCCGGATTTGGCAATACATTATTGAACATGCCCAGCATCGCAACGATGTCGAGCGCTGCATAGTGGTGAGAGCCAGGCGTGATAAGGTCGAGCATCGTGAATGCCACGAAACCTACTATCATCATCTTGAAGAGTTTCAGATAGTGATAGCGGATAAAGTGGAGCGGTTCGCGCCAGTTGATGCTTCCTGTAAGTTTCTTGCCCGAGATGTTGTACATTCTGGTCTGCTGTTCGGTAGAGAGATGAGGTTTAGCCTCGTATTTCATCACCAGTCCGTAAGCACTCAGAAAGAGGAATACGGGTACACCATAATGACCGAAGAACGAGAGCAGGTGCACAGGCAGGTTGAGGTCCATGCTGACCATTACCTGGTTCAGCCAGTCAACATTGTGCTGGAAGTATTGATACTCGTTCTCCTTGACAATAGGTCCCAGCCAATGGCAGTAGTTATGCAAGAAGATGCCGATGATGGCGAGTCCTCTCAGGGCATTGCATGCCGGGCGTGATAGAATAGCACTATTCATAATCAGTTTCTCCTTTCTTTCTTTTTTACCTTTTTACTTTCTTCCTTTTTTATCTTTTCCAGATGCGCATCACGAAGTTTGTCGTAATCGGCAGAGTTTTTGAGGATACGTGGTCGCATTTCGTCATATTTCGGACTCAGAATGTTATATTCCTCCTTATAGGTAGGTGTCTCAATGCCAGCCAGATACAGCAGGAGATGAGGCAGAGCATCGGTCATGAAGCGCTTGTCCTTAGCCTTGCGTATCTGACGGTAAATGTCGCGGTGGTTCCTGATATATTTTGGCGAACAGTATATCCAGAACGGAATTTCAAACTCATAGTGAGCCAGCGGCCAGTCGATTTCTGCAGAATGGTTACGGCAGATGAAGCCTCGGTTCTCTTCGTAGCATTCCTCGCCATGGTCGGGCACGTAGATGACGATGGCATCCTGCTTCTGGAAACGCTTTACAATCTGGGCTACGATAGAGTCGTTGTAGAGGGTGGCGTTATCGTAATGACTCAGCATCTTGCGCTGGGCATTGGTCAGTTCAGGGCGCTTGTCTTCATAACTGCTTGCCCAGAACCGGGCTTGCTTGGTACGGTAGCGCAGCTTATAGTTTACATGCTGGCCCATCAGGTGGAAGATGGTGAGGTTGTGCTCCTTCTGGAAGTTCTTCAGACTGTCATCATAATCCTTCAGCAGTCCGTCGTCCAGATCGTGGAGCTGGGTGTTGCGATGGTCAAACTGGAGTTTGCTCAGTTCCGGGTTGTTCAGGAAGAAACCGCCGCTGAAGTCGTAAACCGCCTCCTTTGCCTGTGGCAGGAATTCGTTGGTGATGAAGGTTACGTTGTAGCCTGCCTTTCGGAACACTTCAGGGAAGAGCGGATAGTCGCACCATTCGCCTTTCTCGCCTACCACATGGGTAGAGAGCATGTTCTTGAAAACGAAACTGGTCAGGTTCCAGCAGGTTACCACATCGGTAAACTTGGTGAGTTTGCGCGATTTCTCCAAGGCTACCTGCTGTGGAGTGGTATCCATAAAATAGCCGTACTGCTGGGAATGATGGCGGCCGAAGCTTTCGCCGATAATCAGCACGATGTTTGGCGAGCGGTAGCTGCAGCTGTCAACCTTTACTTCGTGGGCAGCATGAATGAGTTGGGTAATCTGATGCGCAGCCAGCTGGTTGGCATAGATACTGAATTGGAGTCGGTAGACAGGCAGATAGAGAACAGCATGATCCTTTTCTGTCAGGATATGCTCTACTTCGCCTATCGTTCTACCGTTCATGAGTTTATGGTAAGCCATCTTGTTGTGCCAGGAGGTGCAGCATCCTATGATGAAGATGATGAGGCATAGGATTCCGAAGCTGGCAGGCATGGCTGCAGTCATGCGGGGGATAGCCATCAGCCGTTTCTTGACAGAAGCCAACTCCAGAATGGTAATGATGAAAACGTATAGCTTGATGAGTTGCTTGCGGAAGATGGCGATGAGAATCTGGATGAGAGCCAGAAGCAGGATCCAGCCCACACTACTGAAGAGAACCTCGGCAGAGATGAGGGCTGAGAGGAAACTGCTAGCCTCTGAACTGTTGGTCTCGCCCACCAGCATCAGCATAGAAGGGTTGAGCGTAGAGCCGAAATTCACGTAGCAATAGGTGTCGGCGGCAGCTGTACTATATAATATAAGGTATAGTACGGCACGCAGACCCCAGCGCACCTTCTTGGGGAAGATGGCGACAACGGCACACACAACATAGAGGTCGACAAAGAGTTCCAGGAACAGGTTGTCGTATAAAGTCCCCTTGGCAGGTGTAGTCACGATAGAACTGATCATGCCCAGCAGGTACATGAACACAAAGAAGTTGGCATTTCTGCGAATCGGCGCAGAAGCCACGTTCAGACACTTCTTAATGATTTCTTTCCAACTCATTTTTTGCTGTTTGTTGTTTAAATATGATTTTAAGCGTTTTCGGAGAGAGGGATGCCTAGAGCTGCCTGTAGTTTCTGACAGCTAGTTGCTCGATGCATTCCGGCACCATTCCCCTGATGCTTTCCTCCTCTTTGATACGCTTTCTGATTTCCGTGCTGCTGATGTTGAGCAGTGGAGTTTCTACGATGGTAACGCCTTCTGGCACATTGCCTATGCAGGCTCCCTGGCGCGGATAAACCACGATGGGATAGTGGGCTAGGATGTCATCGTGGTGGTACCACTTGTCGAAAGCAGCCCAGTTGTCGCCACCGATCAGCAGGGTGAACTCGTTTTCCGGGTAATCCTTGCTGATGGCTTGCAACGTGTGCCAGGTATAAGATGGCTTAGGCAGGCGGAACTCGTAGTCGCATGCCTTCAGTTGTGGCTCGTGCTCCAGCGCTTTCTCTACCATTTCCAGGCGCAGCTGGTCGTCGAGCAAGTCGGTAGCGGTCTTCTTGAATGGGTTCATGGGCGAAACCATGAACCACACCTCGTCCAGGCAGGCCTTCTCGCAAAGGCTTTTCGCCAATGCGATATGGCCCGTATGGATGGGGTTGAAGCTACCGCCAAAGATTCCTACCTTCTTCATTTTTTACTCTGCGTCTAAGAAGGTCTTGACGAGCTGATAAACCTCCTGCTGAGCCTTCTCCAAGTCATCGTTTACGACCACGTGGTCAAACAGAGGGGCGAAGGTCAACTCATAGCTTGCCTTGGCAAGGCGCTGCTCGATAACCTCAGGCGCATCAGTATTGCGGCCAACCAGACGGCGGCGCAATTCCTCTACCGAAGGTGGCTGGACAAAGATGCTCAAGGCACGCTCGCCATAAAACTTCTTGATGTTTACACCACCCTTCACGTCAACATCGAAAATCACCGACTCGCCCTTGGCAAGCTGGTTTTCTACCTGTGACTTCAGGGTGCCGTAGAATCTGTCCTGGTAAACCTCCTCATACTCCAGGAACTCGTCAGCCTCAATCTTAGCCTTGAATTCCTCTGGAGAGAGGAAGAAATACTCTACACCATTCTGTTCTGTACCGCGTGGAGCACGAGAGGTGCAGCTGATAGAGAAAGCCAGCTTCAATTCCGGGTGCTCTTTCATCAGCCAGTTTACTATTGTGCTCTTACCGCTGCCCGATGGGGCGCTGAAAATTAACAATCCGTTCTTCATTTTTTATTCTTCTTTTCTTTATTTGCTGTTTGATAGGGGGCTTTTTGGACAGGCGATATCGCCTGGAACGGGGGCGAGGCTTTCAAAAACGCCACTTGAGGGAGCTTTTGAGGCGGCTCTTGAAGGGAGAGAGGAGGTGCCTGTCTCTTGTTTAGAGGGCATTCAGCACCTGCTCCTTGATCTGCTCCAGTTCGTCCTTCATCTTCACCACGATGTTCTGCATCTCAGCCTGGTTGCTCTTAGAGCCGGTGGTGTTGATTTCGCGTCCCATTTCCTGTGCGATGAAACCGAGTTTCTTTCCTACACCATGACCTTCCTCATTCATGGTCTCGCGGAAATACTTCAGGTGGTTGGCAAGGCGCTGCTTCTCCTCACTGATGTCGAGCTTCTCGATGTAGTAGATGAGTTCCTGCTCCAGGCGGTTCTTGTCGTAATCCACATTCGGAATCTGCTGCAGGCCGTTAACGATGTTCTGTCTGATCTTCTCCACGCGAGCCTTCTCGTATGGCTCGATGCTGGCAAGGAGAGTCTGGATGTTATCCACCTTCTCTGTGAATTTCTTCTGGAGAGCGGCTCCTTCCTGCTTGCGGAAGGCTACGAGATGGTTCACAGCCTCGCAAATTGCATTTTTTGCTACTTCCCACTCCTCATCGCTCAATTCTTCCACATCCGTCTTCGTTGTTACATCAGGAAGACGCAACAGAGTGCTGTACCAGTCGGTTGGCTCAGGAATGCCTGTTTCAGCCGAAATCTTCTTGATTTGCTGGTAATAATTCTGTACAAGCGCCGCGTTGATAGGAGTGGCATCTGTAGTAGCATCCTTATCAATCCAGATGGCGAAGTCAACCTTGCCTCTTTCTAGATTTTTAGAGATATACTGACGGATTTCCATCTCCTTCTCTCTATAGAGCGGAGCAATACGAGTAGAGAGGTCAAGCGTCTTGCTATTTAATGACTTTATCTCTACATTAATCTTCTTTGTTTTAAAGGCCGCGGTAGCTTTTCCGAAGCCTGTCATTGACTGTATCATATAATCTTTCGCGTTAAATTTCTGCAAAAGTACAAAAAAAAGCGAGAAAATGAGTATATTTGCACCTTATTTAAGAATATATTTTTTAATTATGTCGTGTATTTTGAATATTGAGACGAGTACGGACGTGTGCTCAGTGGCAATTAGTGATAGTGGACAGGTGATTTTCAACCAGGAAGATCACACAGGTCCTAACCATGCTGTTAAGTTGGGTGTGTTTGTGGATGAGGCTCTTGATTTCCTCGATTCTCATGGCCTTCCGCTGGAGGCTGTGGCGGTAAGTTGTGGTCCGGGTTCCTATACCGGATTGCGTATAGGTGTGAGTATGGCGAAGGGCATCTGTTATGGTCGCGGTGTGAAACTCATCGCTGTTCCAACACTCGAACTGATGGCAGTGCCTGTATTGCTTGGCGAACATCCTGAGGAGGAAGACGCCCTCATCGTACCTATGCTCGACGCCCGCCGCATGGAGGTATATGCCGAAGTGCTCGACCGCGCCCTGAAGGTGGTTCGCCCTATTCAGGCTGATATTGTGGATGCTGATACCTACAAGGAATATCTGGACCAGCATCATGTGTACTTCTTCGGAAATGGCGCTGCCAAGTGTATGGAGACCATCAACCATCCGAATGCTCACCTCGTAGAAGGCATTGAGCCTTTGGCTAAGAATATGGCTCCGCTGGCAGAGAAGCGTTTCGTAGAGGGCAAGTTCGAAGATGTGGCATATTTCGTGCCTTTCTATCTCAAGGATTTCGTGGCTAAGATGCCAAAGAAACTGCTCTAGAATTATTGATTATATAAAATATTGTAAGAATGAATATAGAAGGATTAGACTATAATACCCAGAGAGCTAAGCTCATTCTGCCTGAGTATGGCCGTGAGATTCAGCAGATGGTAGACCATTGTCTGACGCTTACCGACCGTGAAGAGCGCCAGCGCTGTGCAGAGACCATTATTGCAGTCATGGACCGTATGTTCCCTGAGAACAGAGGGGTAGAGGATCATGAGCAGAAACTTTGGGACCAGCTTGCCATCATGAGCAATTTCCAGCTCGACATCGATTTCCCTTATGATGTATCGGATGCTGTGAAGATAGCAACCAAGCCGGAGCCTTTGCCATATCCTATGCAGCACATCCCGGTGCGCCATTATGGAGCTATGCTCTTCGAGATTTTCGAAAAGCTGAAGACGATGGAACCAAGTGAGGAACGCGATAAACTCGTGGAGCTTACTGCCAACCAGATGCATCGCGACCTGGTAACCTGGAGTCATGGTTCCAGCGATGTAGCCAAGGTAGCTTCCGATCTGGCACGTTTTACCGATGGCAACATCCAGCTCGATCTCGATACCTTCGTTTTCGAGAAGATTGAGGCACAGCCTAAGAATGTAAATAATAATAAGAAGAAAAAGTAATCCACATTATTATATATAGTAGACAAGCTTATGGAGTCTTTCATCATAGAGGGCGGTCATCCGCTCAAAGGTACTATCACACCTCAGGGCGCCAAGAACGAGGCGCTGCAGGTTATCTGTACCACAATCCTTACCGACGAGCCTGTGCGCATCACCAACGTGCCGGACATCCTGGATGTGAACAACCTGATTAAGTTGCTCCAGGAGATAGGTGTCAAGGTAACCAAGCACAGTCGTCACGACTATACATTCCAAAGTGATGAGTTGAAACTCGATTATCTCGACAGTCTGGAGTTTGTGAAGAAATGTTCTTCTCTTCGTGGTAGTGTGCTCATGATAGGTCCGCTGCTCGGTAGATGTGGCAAGGCTACCATAGCTCAGCCGGGTGGCGATAAGATAGGTCGTCGCCGTCTGGATACTCATTTCCTGGGCTTCAAGTATCTGGGAGCCAACTTCGTTCACGATGATGAGCGTAATGTTTACCAGATACAGGCAAAGAAGCTGAAGGGCTGCTATATGTTGCTCGATGAGGCTTCGGTTACCGGTACCGCCAATATCATCATGGCATCCGTATTGGCAAAGGGCACTACCACCATTTATAATGCAGCTTGCGAACCATATATCCAGCAGCTCTGCCATCTGCTCAATGCGATGGGCGCTCAGATCAGCGGCATCGCCAGCAACCTGCTCACCATCGTGGGTGTTGATAAACTGCATGGTGCCGAGCATCGCATCTTGCCTGATATGATTGAGGTAGGTTCGTTCATCGGCATGGCGGCAATGTGTGGCGAAGGTGTGCGCATCAAGAATGTATCTGTCAAGGATTTGGGTATTATTCCTGATGCATTCCGCCGCCTGGGAGTGAAGATAAAGATAGAGGACGATGACCTTGTGATTCCAGAACAGAAACATTATGTCATCGATTCGTTTATTGACGGCACCATCATGACGCTTGCCGATGCCCCTTGGCCAGGACTCACTCCAGACCTTCTCTCCGTGCTCCTCGTAGTGGCTACCCAGGCTCGTGGCAGCGTCCTCTTCCATCAGAAGATGTTCGAGAGCCGCCTCTTCTTCGTGGATAAACTGATTGATATGGGTGCGCAGATTATTCTCTGTGACCCTCACCGTGCAGTGGTGGTAGGTCATGACCATAAGATCAAACTGCGTGCTGGCAGAATGACCAGTCCTGATATCCGTGCCGGTATTGCCCTGCTGATTGCTGCCATGAGTGCCAACGGTACCAGCCGCATTGCCAATATCGCCCAGATAGACCGTGGTTATGAGGATATCGAGCATCGCCTTAATGCGCTGGGTGCCAAGATAACCCGTGTCAGTGATTAATCAATGTTAAATGTTGAATGTTGAATGATTAGACGCGACGAAGTATATAAGATAGGCAAGTTGGGAAAACCTCATGGCGTGAAGGGCGAGATTACTTTCGCCATTACAGATGATGTTTTCGACCGTGTAGATGCCGAGTACCTGGTACTCGACATCGATGGCATCCTCGTGCCTTTCTATTTAGAGGAATATCGTTTTAAGAACGATGAGAATGTGCTCGTGAAGTTTGAGGATATCGATACCCAGGAGCAGGCACGCAACTATACCGGTTGCGAGGTTTTCTTCCCACGTCATCTCTCTGACAGTGATGAAGAGAACATGAGCTGGGCAGAAATCATTGGTTTCCATCTGGTAGATGCTGTAAGCGGCAAGGTGGTAGGTACCATAGAACATGTAGACGATTCCACCCTCAACCTTCTTTTCGAGGTAACAACCGATGCAGGTGATGAAATCCTCATCCCTGCCAGCAACGACCTCATTGAAGAGGTGAGTGCTGAAAAGAAAGAAATCAGAATGGCAATTCCAGAGGGATTGCTCGACTTATAAAGTGAAGAAATATGAAGAAACAACAGATATGTATTCTCGGTTCTACGGGAAGTATCGGTACACAGGCGCTTGATGTCATCGAGCAGCATAGTGACCTTTACGAGGTGTATTGCCTCACCGCCAACAACCGAGTGCAGGAACTTGCCGAGCAGGCTCGCAAGTTCCATCCGGCTGCTGTGGTCATAGCCAATGAGGCTCGCTACGAGGAGCTGAAGGATATGCTCAGTGATGAGCCTGATATCAAGGTTTATGCCGGTGCTCAGGCGCTTTGCGATATCGTACAGGCTGAGCCTATCGATATGGTGCTGGCTTCCATGGTAGGCTTCTCGGGCCTGGAACCAACCATCCATGCCATCAAGGCGCGTAAGAAGATATGTCTTGCCAACAAGGAAACGCTGGTGGTTGCGGGTGAGCTGATCTGCAATCTTGCACAGGAATATCATGTGCCTATCCTCCCTGTTGACAGCGAGCATAGTGCCATCTTCCAGAGTCTGGTGGGTGAGGGCGACAACGAGGTAGAGAAGATTCTCCTGACCTGTTCGGGTGGTCCTTTCCGTAATTATACCCACGAGCAGTTGGAGAAGGTGACTGCTGCCGATGCCCTCAAGCATCCTACCTGGGATATGGGTGCCAAGATAACCATCGATTCGGCTTCGCTCATGAACAAGGGCTTCGAGGTGACAGAAGCTAAATGGCTCTTCGGGGTTCCGGCTGATAAGATAGAGGTGCTTATCCATCCGCAGAGCGTTGTGCATAGTGCCGTTCAGTTTGTTGATGGTGCTGTCAAGGCTCAGTTGGGTGTGCCAGATATGCGTCTGCCTATCCAGTATGCCTTCTCTTTCCCTCAGCGTCTGCATCTGAATGGCGATCGTCTCGACCTCTTCAAGACGCAGGATTTGCAGTTCTTCAAGCCTGATTATCAGAAATTCAAGTGCCTGCAACTGGCTTTCGATGCCATCAGAAAGGGTGGTAATATGTCATGTATTGTGAATGCTGCCAACGAGATAGTGAATGCCGGCTTCCGCAAAGGAGAGTGTGGCTTCCTTCAGATGGCTGATATCATCGAAGAGACGATGGCGAAGGCTACTTTCGACAGTAATCCCGACCTCGATGTCTATCTGCAGACCGATGCTGAGGCTCGCCGCATAGCTACAGAGCTGATGCTCAAGTAATAGTTTATAGTTAATAATTAAAATGAACGTAGGATATAGGGCTCATCATAAAGTTCAAAGTTCCAAGTTCAAAGTTCCAAGTAAATAAGTTCAAAGTTCAAAGTAAATAAATGGAAGTATTTTTGATCAAAGCGTTGCAGCTGATGCTGTCGCTTTCCATCTTAGTGTTGCTCCATGAGGGCGGACACTTCTTCTTCTCCAAACTCTTTGGTGTAAGAGTGGAGAAGTTCTATCTGTTCTTCGACCCTTGGTTCCATCTCTTCGAGTTCAAGCCAAAGAATTCGGATACTACCTATGGTTTGGGATGGTTGCCGCTCGGAGGATATTGTAAGATTTCGGGTATGATAGATGAAAGTTTCGATACCGAACAGATGAAACAGCCGGAACAGCCATACGAGTTTCGCAGCAAACCGGCATGGCAGCGCCTGCTCATCATGATAGGTGGCGTGCTGGTTAACTTCGTGCTGGCTCTCTTCATCTATTCCATGATTCTGTTCCATTGGGGCGACAATTATGTGGCTACCCGCGATATGAGTTATGGTATGAAGTTCAATACCGAGGCAAAGGCATTGGGCTTCCAGGATAAGGATATTCTGGTAAGCACCGATCTGGGTGAGTTCAAGACCTTTGATGGCGATCTGTATCGTAATCTCTCTGAGGCTAAGCAGGTCAATATCATCCGTCAGGGCAAACCGATGACGCTTAATCTGCCAGGTGATCTCGATATGCTCAGTATGATTAAGAGCAGTCCTCGCTTCGTAGATGTGTATGTACCGCTGCAGATTGATAGTGTGATGAAGGATTCACCTGCCAGCAAACTCGGTTTGACAAAGGGTGATCAGATTCTTGCTATTAATAATAAAAAGGTAGTCTCTTTCAACGAATTTCAGATAGAATTGGGTAGAGTAGAGGATGTGCTTGCTTCGGCTGAGACGCCGCAGGATAGTGCCAGAGCACTTACAGCTCAGGTTACTTATCTCAAGGCTTCTGGCGATACCGTCAAGTCGAGTGTTCTCCTGCAGTCTACCGAAGAGGGTGTGAAGTTTGGTTTCTACAATCATCCTGTCATGCTCGATTATAAGATTACTCATGTCAACTATGGCTTCTTCGAGAGTTTCCCTGCCGGCATCAAATACGGCTGGAATGTCTTGGCCGGTTATGTGGGCGATATGAAGTATGTCTTCTCTAAGGAAGGCGCCAAGAGTCTGGGTGGTTTCGGTGCGCTGGGCAGTCTCTTCCCATCTGTATGGGATTGGCATGCATTCTGGCTTATGACAGCGTTCCTGAGTATCATTCTTGCCTTCATGAACATTCTTCCTATCCCTGCTCTTGATGGTGGACATGTGTTCTTCCTTCTCTATGAGATTATCACAGGTCGCAAACCGGGCGATAAGTTTATGGAGCGTGCTGAGTATATTGGTTTCGGCATACTGATTCTTCTGCTTGTCGTTGCCAACCTGAACGATGTATTGCGACTCTTCGGCATCTTGTAATGCCGGGGGATCGCGAAAATAAAGGTCAAAAAAAAAGAGGGTGTGTCATAAATTAATGACACACCCTCTTTTTTTTTGAGTTTATTCTTTTATACGTATTATACGTATCTGATAATCTGTCCTACACTAACCTTCTTGTCTTTGCGGTAGCCGTTGAGTCTGCAGATCTGCTCTACAGTTACGCCACGCTTTTCAGCGATAGAACTAAGCGTTTCGCCTGGTTTCACCTTGTGGTAGAGCTTCTCGTGGCCAGCAGGCAGTTCGTAGTATCTTCCCACTTCGCCGCCGTTAACCTGCTCTCTGGTGTAACCACCATTGCCAACCTTGCCGCGGGCAGCATTGGCATCAGCTGATTCGCTTTCGTAGGTATTACGGTTAAAGCTGTAGAAGTCGCCTGTAACGTCCTGGTTGCGGAAATCGAAGAAGAGTGCTGGGTTCAGAGCCACACCACAGAGACGAGTCTCAAAGTGGAGATGCGAACCGGTACTTCTACCCGTATTACCACCCAAGCCAATCACATCGCCGGCTCTTACCTCTTCGCCCTCAGTAACGAGCTGCTTAGAGAGGTGACCATAGATAGTCTCCAAACCGTTGTTGTGACGAATCACGATGTACTTACCGTAACCACCACCTTCATATCTTACGATGCGAACTCTGCCTGAAAAGGCTGAGCGGATTGAGTCGCCAATATAAACCTTGATGTCCATACCTTTATGTTGGCGGCCAAAGCTAGCACGGTAACCGAAGTTACTTGTGACAACGCGACTAGGAGTTGGCATGCAGAAATGACGGAGATCGATGCGGAAGTGCTCAGGCAAGGTTGTAGCCCTGTGAGCGTACTTGTTAGAGAAATCCTCATACAGCTCGGCTGCAGGGTTTTCTCTATCTTCAATCATTCGATAATGCGACACAGCGAGTGTGTCGAGCGATTTCATTCTGTGGTCTACAGGTGCCTGTCTTGCCAACAGGTCTTGTCCGCAAACGGGAGAAGCTGTTAGCGCCAACAAAGCAACGACCGAAATTTTCTTTATACTCTTTTTAAAACTCATACTACTTTTTCTATTTTCTTTTTTAGGTTCGTGTCAACAGCGCAGAATCATACAAGAAATTCTGCAAAAACCACTAAGGCAAATGCCTTCATGTAGCGGTTTTGTTATATAGACGTTGCAAATATAACAAAAAAACTTCAAAAAACCAAAGTTGTTAAAGCCAAAAGGGCGATATTTAACGCCCTAGCCTTATTTTTAACTTACATTAGGAAAATAAGATGCAAGGAGTTGACTTTTAGTACGTTTCATGCTTTTGTAGCATTCTCAACAGAGCCACGGCAGGAGAATGCCCCATGAAAATATACTTTTTTACTTCCGGACTGGTGAATCGGAGGCATTCCTGATAAGCGCGGTAGAGGTCGTTGAGATTGATGGTAAATTCCTTACCCGATGACTCTCTGATACCGATAATCATCTTTGCCGTGACATGCAGTTTGACGTATCTGATGCCTGTTGCGCTTTCTATTTCTGTAATGTTTTCGAGAATGGCTCTCATTTCTTCCAGGGTTATTTCTGGTCGCGGCTCTCTGATAGCCGGCTTTCTTCTTCTATCCATTGCTTTTTACTTTGAACTTTGAGCATTGAACTTTATGATTACTTCTAACTGTAAACTTTTAACTATTAACTTTAACTGATGGCTGCCCAGTTGATATGGGTTTTCTTCAATTCCTTGAGGCGGTTCCAGAGTAGGGCGTTATGAGGAGCATTGCATTCGGGATCGTTGTCGATGATTTCCTGTGCTTCTGTGCGTGCCAGTTGTACCAGCTGGCCGTCTCTGGCTATATTCGCTATCTTCAGGTCGAAAGCCATGCCGCTCTGCTGCGTTCCCTCCAGGTCGCCGGGACCACGGAGTTTCAAGTCGGCCTCGGCGATACGGAAACCGTCGTTCGTATCGCACATGATATCAATACGTTTGCGGGTTTCTTCAGAAAGCTTATAGTTGGTTACCAGAATGCAGTAGCTCTGGTCGCAGCCTCTTCCTACACGGCCTCGCAGCTGGTGCAACTGGGAGAGACCGAAGCGCTGTGCATCTAGGATAACCATCACAGAAGCATTGGGCACATTTACACCAACTTCTATTACGGTAGTGGCAACGAGAATCTGTGTTTCGCCCTTCACAAACAGTTCCATTTCTACCTCCTTCTCGGCAGATTTCATTTTTCCGTGTATCTTGCTCAGTCTGAACTCCGGGAATGCCTGTTTCAGCGTTTCGTAACCTTCTTCCAGGTTCTTCAGGTCGCTCTTCTCGCTTTCCTTGATCAACGGAAAGACGATATATACCTGTCTGCCGAGATTAATCTGGCGGCGGATGCTCTGATAGAGACTGGTGAGTTGGGTATCAAACTTATGTAGCGTCTGTATCGGTTTTCTGCCCGGTGGCAGTTCATCAATCACGCTCACGTCCAGGTCACCATAAATGGTCATGGCGAGGGTGCGGGGGATAGGAGTGGCGGTCATCACGAGGATATGAGGCGGATTCTCGCTCTTGTTCCACAGCTTGGCTCTCTGCGCCACACCGAAGCGATGTTGCTCATCGATGACGGCTACGCCTAATCTTCTGAAAACTACCGGGTCTTCGAGGATGGCATGGGTGCCCACCAGAATCTGGATGTCGCCCGTAGCCAGATCGGCAAGAATCTTTTCTCTCTTCTTCCCCTTTACGATGCCTGTGAGCAGTTCTACCCGGATATTCATTCCCTGCAGGAAGTCGCAGATAGTTTGCAGATGCTGCTCGGCAAGAATTTCGGTAGGTGCCATCATACATGCCTGATAACCGTTATCCAGCGCAATGAGCATGGTCATGAGTGCCACGAGCGTCTTGCCTGAACCTACATCACCCTGCAGAAGACGGTTCATCTGTCTGCCGCTGCACATATCGGCTCTGATTTCATGCATCACCCGTTTCTGGGCCCCTGTCAGTTCGAAAGGCAGATGATGGGCGTAGAACCCGTTGAAGATATCAGCGATGCGGTTGAAGACATATCCCCTGAACTTGCGTCGCTGGTCGGTGGCATACCTTAATATATTAAGCTGCACATAGAAGAGTTCCTCAAATTTAAGGCGTACCTGTGCTTTCTGCATCTCCTGATGGGAATGCGGATAATGAATCATGCGGATGGCTGCATCGCGCGAAACCAGATGCAGACGGTCTACGATATGGTTTGGCAGCGTTTCGGGAAGTGGAGGAAGGATGGTGACCAGCTGCTTGGTCATCTTCTCTATGGAACGTGAGGTGTAGCCGCGTTTTCTCAGGTTCTCGGTAAGCGAGTAGTAGGGCTGCATGCCCATCTCTGAAATCTGGAGATTGGTGGCATCGTCCATGTCGGGATGGGTAAACTGGAATCTGCCGTTGAAGACGGTTGGCTTTCCGAAAACGAGATATTCGGTTCCCACCTTATAGGTCTTCATGATGTATTGGGCGCCGCGATACCAGATGAGGTCAGCCACACCGTAGCCGTCTGAGAAATGGGCTACCAGCAGTTTGTTGCGCTTACCGGTATCTATCTCATCGTAGCTGAGTATCTTGCCTTTGAGTTGTACAAAGGGCATGTCGGCATTGAGTTCGCTGATGTGGAAAACCTTGGAGCGGTCTACATATTTATATGGATAGTATTCCAGCAGGTCACTATAAGAGTTGATGCCGAGCTCCTTGCTCAGTATCTCTTTCTTCTTGGGTCCTACCCCTGGCAGGAACATGATGTCTTGGTCTAAAATACTATTCATAATGATGCAAAAGTACAACATTATGGCAAAACAGCCAAAATGTTTAACTTATTTTTAAATAGTGACGTTACAAAACGGAGCGTCTTGCGTCTTTATTCTATAATCATTAGAAACAAACTCTAGAACAATGATAAAGATAAAGAATAAACTGTTCATCATCTTATGGTTGCTGTCCTTGGGCTTTGCAGTCCAGGCACAGGATCTTTATGTGTCAACCTCTTTCCACGAGCCGGCAACCGACGGCTTGCGGTTCATCTATAGTAGGGATGCTGTCCATTGGGACAGTATTCCGGGCACCTTCCTGGCTCCTAAGGTAGGTAAGCAGAAAGTGATGCGCGACCCTTCCATCATCCGTACCCCAGACGGTGTGTTCCATCTGGTATGGACCAGCAGCTGGCGGGGCGACCGTGGCTTCGGTTATGCCGAGAGTCGCGACCTGATGCATTGGAGCGAACCGAAATTCATCGAGGTGATGGACGATCCTACCACGGTGAACGTATGGGCACCGGAACTCTTCTGGGATGAAGACCGCCAGCAGGCAATGGTGGTATGGGCATCGTGTGTGCCTAGCCAGCACTTCGCCCTGGGTATCGAAGACGAGAAGAACAATCACCGTCTCTACTATTCCGTAACCAAGGATTTTAAGACATGGACCAAGGGCAAGCTCCTGATAGATCCGGGATTCAGTTGCATAGATGCCACTCTGCTGAAGCGTGGTAAGAACGATTATGTGATGGTATTGAAGGATAATACTCGCAATGCCCGCAATATCAAGGTGGCTTTTGCCAAGAACCCGATGGGACCGTGGAGCAAGGCTTCTGAACCGTTCACCGGCAATTTCATGGAAGGACCAACCACCGTCAAACTGCCTAAGAACAGTCCGCTGGGCAATGGTTTTCTCATTTATTACGACCGTTACCGCCTCTTCGATTTCGGCGCTCATTTTACCAAGGATTTCGTTCATTTCACCGATGTGAGCCAGCAGGTGAGTGTGCCGAAGAACCACAAGCACGGCACCATCTTCCGTGCTCCGGAACGCATCGTGAAGGCTTTGCTCGAACAGGACCGCATCCACTATACCGGAACCACAATGGCAGATCCGTCTCGTCATGACGGAGCCTTGTCGCCAGTGGTAGGAGTCCACAATATCCAGACGCTCCGTGCCAACCGCGAGCATCCTTCCCAGGCAAATGGCGGGGGCTGGACCTATAACCATCAGCCGATGATGGCGTATTGGAACGGCAAGCTCTACATGCATTTCCTGAGCGATCCTGCTGAGGAGCATGTACCCCCATCGAGAACCCTGATGCAGGTTTCTGAGGACGGATACAACTGGAGCCAGCCACAGATTCTCTTCCCTGAATATGATGTGCCAGCCGATTTCAGAAAGGCGAAATACCAGCCGAAACCGGAACTGCAATATCCTGATGTCTACAAGCAGAAACCATTGAAGGCAATCATGCACCAGCGTGTGGGCTGGTATGTATCCAAGGGCGGCATCCTCCTGGCTACCGGAAACTATGGTGTGGCATTGGACAGAAAGGACGACCCGAACGATGGTAACGGCATCGGACGTGTGGTGAGAGAGGTGAAGAAAGACGGTTCGCTCGGACCTATCTATTTCATCTATTACAATCATGGATTCAATGAGAAGAATACCGCTTATCCTAATTATAGGAAAGCATCCAAGGCGGTAAGAGCGGCTTGCGAGGAAATCCTTGCCAACCCACGTTACCGCATGCAATGGGTGGAAGAGGCTGATAGGGGCGAAAAGCTGATACCTGTCAACAATGGTTACAAGGCTTATTGCGACTATACCCTGCCGGATGGCAGAATAGCCAGTCTGTGGAAGCATGCCCTTACCTCGCTGAGCTTGGATGGCGGCAACACCTATACCACTACCAACCGTGCCCTGGGATTCGTCAACAGCAATGCCAAAATCTGGGGACAGCGGTTGAGCGATGGTACTTATGCCACCGTCTACAATCCATCTGAATACCGCTGGCCGCTGGGCATCTCGCTGAGTGGTGACGGATTGGAATATAAAACGCTGAATCTGATTTGTGGCGAAGTACCACCGATGAGATATGGTGGCAACTATAAGAGTCGTGGTCCGCAGTATGTCCGTGGCATCCAGGAAGGCAATGGCGTTCCTAAGGATTCTGATATGTGGGTGAGCTATTCCATGAACAAGGAAGATATCTGGGTGGCGCATGTACCCGTTCCGGTCAAGACCGTGGCTACTGCCCATGCCGATGATGATTTCGCCCAGTATCAGAAACTTGGCGATCTCAAGACCTGGAATATCTATTCTCCGCTGATGGCGCCGGTTTCACTCCGTCAGGAGTGGCTCGAACTGAAGGATGAAGATCCGTTCGACTATGCCTGTGTAGAGCGCAAGATTCCAGCTTCTTCCTACCTGAAGGCATCCTTCGATGTGCAGGCAGCTCAGACCCGCAACGGTTCCCTGCAGATTGAATTCCTCGATGAGAAGGGCATCGCCTGCACCCGCATCGAACTGAACAAAGAAGGAATGATACGTGTGAAGAACGGAGCGAGATATGGCAATGTGATGCCTTATCAGGCTGACCAGACCTATCGTTTCGAAGCTACATTGGATACCCAGCACCGCCAGCTCAACCTCACCGTGAGCACACTCGGTGCAGATGGCAAGGCATTGCAGAGCAAGAGCACCAAGCGCATCTTCTACGCACCTGTGCATCAGATAGAGCGCATCCGTTTCCGTACCAGCGACCTCCGTACCTTCCCTACCATCGACACTCCTGCCGACTGGTTCGGTACTTTGAAGCATGCCGGTGATACTGATACCACCGCCCTCTACCGCATCGCTCATGTCAAGACCGTGAGTCTGGATGCTGATGCCGGTTCGGCTGTGCTCAAGACCGCAGATTACAAGCATTATGTAGACGATTTCAATGCAATGGAGCCGGAGGTTCTCCATACTTCTGCCATCCCGAATGCGCAGGCATGGGACTGGATGAAGCAGAATGTGCCCCTCTTCGACTGCCCGCAGCGCAACTTCGAGGAGATGTATTATTTCCGCTGGTGGACGCTCCGCAAGCATATCGAAAATACACCTGTAGGCTATGCGATGACCGAGTTTCTCGTGCCTCGCAGTTATGCCGACAAGTATAATCTCATTGCCTCTGGAGTAGGACATCATATCCACGAGAGTCGCTGGATTCGTGATGGGAAGTATCTCGACGGCATCTTGAATACCTGGTATCATGGCAACGATGGTAAGCCGATGGCTAAGATCAATTTCTATAGCAGTTGGATGCCTGCCTCTATCTGGGAACGCTATCTCGTAGACGGCAACCGGAAGGAGTTTAAGTCGTTGGTGAACGACCTGGACAAGGAGTATAAGCTGTGGGATGACCACCGCTGGGGCAACGGACTCTATTGGCAGTATGATGTGCGTGATGCGATGGAAGAGACCATCAGTGGTGGCAGAAGAGAAAAGAATGCCCGTCCTAGCATCAACAGTTATATGTATGGCAATGCGATGGGCATCGCCCAGATGGCAAAGACCATCGGCTATCAGGACTTGGCTAGGAAGTATGAGGCTAAGGCAGATACCCTGAAGCATCTGGTAGAAACCCAGCTCTGGGATGCCGACCATCAGTTCTTCGAGGTGTATAAGCCGAATGCCGGCGAGGCGAAGGAGGTAACCACGAAAAGAAGTTTCCAGCCTAGTGGCAATGCTGCAGTATCAGCAAAGGTGCGCGAGGCAATCGGTTTTCTGCCTTGGTATTTCAATCTCCCTGCCGATGAGGCGAAGTTTGCTGAGGCTTGGAAACAGACAGCAGACAGCAAGGGCTTCTCTGCTCCTTACGGACAAACCACCGCAGAGCGCCGCCATCCGCAGTTCCGCTCTCATGGAGTAGGAAAGTGTGAGTGGGATGGTGCCATCTGGCCTTTCGCTACCGCCCAGACCCTGACAGCGATGGCGAATTTCATCAACAATTATCAGGTGAAGCCATCTGCCCTCGCAGTTTCTTCAAAAGGTAGTCTCGATATGGACAGCCTTTACTTCAATGAGATGGAGAAGTATGTGCAGAGTCAGAGCATGCGTGGCAAACCTTACATCGGTGAGTATCTTGATGAAACCACTGGTTACTGGTTGAAGGGCGATCAGGAGCGCAGCAGATATTACAACCATTCTACCTTCTGCGATCTCATCATCACCGGCATCGTGGGTCTTCGTCCTCGTGCCGATCAGACCATCGAGGTGCGTCCTATCATCCCAGCTGGCAAATGGCAGTACTTCTGTCTTGACAAGGTGCGTTATCATGGTCACGACCTCACCATCCTCTACGACCAGGACGGTTCCCGCTATCATGTGGGCAAGGGCTTGCAGGTATGGGTAGATGGAAAGTTGGCTGGTCAGCGTGATACGCTTGGCAAACTCGTAGTGAAGGATGCATTCAAATAATGTAGAATAAGATATGAAACAGAGAAAATATTTATTGATACTGATAGGACTTTTGGGCATGATACAGATTCATGCTCAAAAATCTGTTGCTTTTAAGGCGGATAATGAAGCGCCTCAGCCACAATGGATTGGAGCGATAACCGATGAGAATGCGCACATTCCGAGTAACCGAGATTATGTAGGAACGGGAACGGTGAATGCGAAGGGAAAACCAGACTGGAAGGCTACGGATCCATTGTCAAGACAAAGCATCTGGCTGAAGAAAGAAATGAAACTCCCGGCTGATGTCCGCAAGGCAACGATGAAGATTGTGGGACTGGGTTTCTATGAGCTCAGCATCAACCGGCAGAAGGTGACGGATGCCGTTTTCGCCCCTCTGTGGAGCGATTACGACAAGACCGTCTTTTACAATACTTGCGATGTGACTGCGTTATTGAAGAAAGGCAAGAACCAACTTTCGGTATTGCTGGGCAACGGATTCTATAATGAGCAGGGTGGAAGATACACCAAGATGAAGGTTTCCTATGGTCCTCCTACGCTCTACTGTTCGCTCGAAATAGAACTGAAGAATGGCAGAACCGTCTGCATTGTCAGCGATGGCTCATGGAAATATTCGCCTAGCAGCATCACCTTCAACAGTATCTATGGTGGTGAAGACGAGGATGCCCGCATCACGCCTTCTTGGAAACCAGTGGTGATACAGAAGGGACCTCGTGGCATTCTGCGCCAGCAGATGGCACAGCCGGTGAAGATGATGGAATACTTCGGTGTGAAGAGCCGTCATCAGCTCACTCCTCAGCAAATCGCCAAGGCTTCCAATGCCAAACATCCTATTCCGGCAGGAACCTTCGTACTGGATATGGGACAGAATCTCGCAGGTTTCCCACAGGTCAAGGTCTGTGGAAAGGTAGGACAGCAGGTACGGCTCTATCTCTCAGAGACCCTGACTGCACAGGGAACCTGCAATCAGAAACAGTCGGGTAGTCCTTACTATCTTACTTATACGCTCAGCGGAAAGGGCGAGAAGTCGGCTGACGGCAAGCGCATCGAGACTTGGCATCCGCATTTCACCTATTATGGTTATCGCTATATCCAGGTAGAAGGTGCCGTAATGAAGGGTGATGAGAATCCTGATGGCAAGCCAGTGATAGAGGATATCCAGTCGTGCTTCGTCTATAATTCAGCTGCGAAGATTGGCAACTTCGAATGTTCTAATCCGATGTTTAACCGTGCTTCTCAGATTATCGACCGTGCCATCCGAAGCAACTGGCAGGCTGTCTGGACCGACTGTCCTCATCGTGAGAAACTCGGTTGGCTGGAGCAGGATTGGCTCAATGGCGAGGGATTGGTATACAACTACGACTGTCGCTCGATGATAGAGCAGACGATGCAGAATATCGCCGATGCCCAGCATGCCAACGGTGCCGTTCCTACAACCGCTCCTGAGTATATCTACTTCAAGGGCAAGTGGCTCGACCCGTTTGCAGAATCACCAGAGTGGGGCGGTGCCCTGGTAGCGCTTCCATTCCTTTATCTGCAGCATTACGGCGACGACCGGATGGTGAAGAAATATGCACCGCAGATGTTCCGCTATGTGGATTATCTCCAGAGTAAGGACAGTTGCCATATACTGAAACAGGGTTTGGGTGACTGGTATGATTACGGAAAAGGCCGTTCGGGCTTCTCTCAGAATACCCCGATGCCGCTGGTAGCTACAGCCCATTATTATCAGTGGGTAAAACTGACACAGAAGGCTGCGGCAATGAGCGGAAAGACAGCTGAAGCCAACCGCTATGCCATCTTGGCTTCTGAAATTCTGCAGGCTTTCCAAAAGGAATTTCTGCATGTTGAGAAGGCTGCATCTTCTGAGCAATCTTCTTCGGATGCAGTGGTAAAGGATGCTGTAGAAAAGGTATATTACGGTTCGGGAAGTCAGGCTTCCAATGCCATTTCTTTGGCGCTGGGCATGGTTCCATCCCAGTATCGCAAGCAGGTTCTCCAGCATCTGGTAGATGATATTCATGCACATCACGACCGGCTGACAACCGGTGATGTGGGCAACCGCTACCTCTTCCAGGCATTGCTCAGAAACGGATATGCCGACCTCTGGTACAAGATGCTGGCGCATGATGATGTGCCGGGCTACGGCTTCCAGATCAAGAAGGGAATGACCACGCTCACCGAACAGTGGAATCCGGAGATGGGTGCTTCGATGAACCATTTCATGATGGCGCATATCAACAACCATTTCCTGCCGGATATTGTGGGCATCCGCATAGAGCAGGGCAGACTCATCATCGCTCCTCAGCCGATGGGCGACTTGACCTGGGCTAAGGGAAGTACCCGACTCAGCGATGGCAAACAGATTGCCGTGGTTTGGAAGAAATTGGCTGATGGTAAAATAGAGGTAACGGTAGATACCGATAATGATATAGAATACGAAATCAAGATAGATTATGATGAAACAGAACATAATGATGGCACTTATCGCGGCAAGCATGTCTTTGTCGGCAAGTGCGCAAGATAACGGTAACCAGCCAGAGGCTGATGCTCAGAACAGTTATCAGGGTCATTTCACCCGTAGTCTTCACGATGTGATGCAGGATGTATCGCAGCGCTGGGGTGTCCGCTTCAAATATAATGTGGATACCGTCGGTAGGCAGTTGCCTTATGCCGACTTCCGCATCAAACCCTATTCGCTGGAGGAAACCCTGACGAATATCTGCAAGTATTTCGACTTCAACTGGTGGAAGCAGAATGGTAATGTATATAAGATTAAGCCTTATGAATATCCCCGTCGCCATACCGAAGAGGGTGAGCAGATGCTAGCTTATCTCAAGACACTCTACCAGAACCGGGAACAGTTTGAAGCACGCAAGGATTCTGTACGCAAGGAGGTGCGCTGCATCCTGGGTATCGACCGTTATATGGATTCCCTGGTTCATAAGAAACCGATTTTGGGAAAGGTACGCAGGTATGATGGTTATACGGTTCAGAATATCTGCATCGAGACCTTGCCTGGCGAGCATGTCTTCGGTTCCATCTATACGCCCGCCAAGAAGGGTAAGCATCCTTTGATTATCTGTCCCGACGGTCATTTCGGTGGTGGCAGATATCGTGCCGATGAGCAGCAGCGCCTCGGAACCTTGGCAAGAATGGGTGCTATCTGTATAGATTTCGACCTGTATGGCTGGGGACAGAGTGAGGCTGAATATGGCAAGAATTCGCATCAGACCGACCGTGCCCATGTGATTCAGGCTCTGAATGCCGAGGTATTGCTCGATTATATGTGGAACCATCGCAAGGATGTGGATAAGACGCGCATCGGAGCGAATGGCGGCAGTGGCGGCGGTACGCATACAGTCCTGCTGACGGTACTCGATGACCGAATCACGGCAGCAGCCCCAACGGTGAATCTTGCTTCTCATTTTGATGGCGGTTGTCCTTGCGAGAGTGGCAAACCTATCCAGTTGGCGGGACATGGTACGTGTAATGCCGAGTTGATGGCTTTCTTTGCCCCTAAGCCATTGTTGGTTGTGAGCGATGGTGGTGATTGGACAGCCTCTGTTCCAACCCTCGAATATCCGTATCTGCAGTATATATATAATATGTATAGTGCCAAGGAGCAGGTTACCAACGTGCATCTGCCTAAGGAACGTCATGATTATGGCATCAATAAGCGCCAGGCAAACTACGATTTCTTCATCCGTGTCTTCGGTTTGGACCGCAGTAAGTTGGATGAAAGCAAAGTGAAGGTTGAAAAACCGGAAGTTTTGCAATCGGTCATCAGATAATAAGATAGAAGATAATAAATCAGACCTCACGCCGTTTTGTAAATGACGTGAGGTCTTTTTCGTCTTTTCTGACGACAAAGGCGGCTCTTTTGCGTCTATATATAAAATTGTTTAATCGATTAAAACAAAAACAAATGAAAATCTTAAGAACCATCACACTTTGCTGCCTGGCTTGTCTCTCTTTGCAAGCAACAGCACAATCGTATAAGCTCTGGTACGACAAACCAGCGCTGGTCTGGACCGATGCCTTGCCTTTGGGTAATGGCCGTTTGGGTGCTATGGTATATGGCATTCCAGCCACCGAACGTCTGCAGCTGAACGAGGAAACCATCTGGGCAGGACAGCCTAACAAGAATGCCAATCCTCATGCCAAGGCAGCTCTTCCAGTCGTGCAGAACCTCATCTGGCAGGGCGAATACCGTAAGGCACAGGATATGTGTACCGAGAAAATCATGTCGAATACCAACTTCGGAATGCCTTACCAACCCTTTGGTGATGTCTATATCTCGGTTCCCGGGATGGATGGCTATTCTCAGTATTATCGCGAACTGAGTCTGGATTCTGCCCGCTGCCTCACCCGCTGGACAGCCCATGGTGTCACCTATCAGCGCGAGGTTATCACCTCCTTTTCCGATAATGTAGTGATGGTAAGATTCTCTGCCAACAAGCCTCATAGCATCACCTTCAATGCCAACTTTACTTCCCCTCACGATGATGTCATCATCCGTACCGATGGCGAGGAAGCTACCCTCGAAGGAGTGGCTGCCAAGCACGAAGGTCTGAAGGGAAAGGTGAGATTCATGGGCAGAATGGCGGCTCAGATCAAAGGCGGCGAGGCTGCGAAGACCTGTCGCGACGGTGTGGTCAGCGTGAAGAATGCCGATGAAGCCGTACTCTATATCTCCATCGCCACCAACTTCGTGAATTACAAGGATATCACCGGCAACGAGGTGGAACGCAGCAAGCAGGCTCTCCATACCGCCATGGCGAAGGATGCCAGGGAGCAGATGGCGCAGCATGTGGCTAAATTCCAGAGCATGATGCATCGCAACTCGCTCTGGTTGGGCGCTGACAAGTATCAGAATCTGCCTACCGACGAACGCCTCATCCGCTTTGCCAAGCAGGACGATAACTATCTCGTAGCCACCTATTATGCTTTCGACAGATACCTTCTGATATGCAGTTCGCAGCCTGGCACACAGCCAGCTAACCTGCAGGGCATCTGGAACGATAAGATGTTCCCGTCATGGGACAGCAAATATACCACCAACATCAACATGGAGATGAACTACTGGCCATCAGAGATGACCAACCTCTCCGAACTCAATGAACCGCTCTTCCGGTTGATTCGTGAGGTAAGTGAAACCGGAAAGGAATCTGCTCAGACCATGTATGGCAAGAACGGATGGGTTTTGCATCACAATACCGACATCTGGCGAGTAACAGGCGGTATCGACAAGGCAGCATCAGGCATGTGGATGACCGGTGGCGCCTGGGTTTCATCCCATCTCTGGCAACATTATCTTTATAGTGGCGACAAGGAATTCCTACGTAAAGCTTACCCGATTATGAAGGGTGCAGCCACCTTCCTCGACGAGATGCTGATACCGGAACCTGAGCATGGATGGCTCGTGATTTCGCCAGCTGTGAGTCCGGAGAATGTACATCCTTCCAAGGATGGAAAGATAGCCATGAGCTATGGCACTACGATGGATAATGAACTGCTCTACGAACTCTTCTCTACCGTTATCAGAGCGAGCGAGATTCTGGGCGAAGATGCCGGATATGCTGCTCACCTAAAGGAAGTATTGGGAAAGATGGCACCGATGCAGATTGGCAAGTGGGGACAGTTGCAGGAATGGATTAAGGACTGGGATGATCCTCAGGATAATCATCGCCATGTGAGTCATCTCTATGCGCTCTATCCAGGTAATCAGATTACACCGGAGAAGACCCCGGAACTCTTCGATGCTGCCCGTACTTCGCTGATACATCGTGGCGACCCTAGTACCGGCTGGTCGATGGGATGGAAGGTTTGTCTCTGGGCTCGTCTTCTGGATGGTAATCACGCTTATAAGTTGATTCATAACCAGTTGACCCTGACCGATGATCATTTCCTTGCCTACGGATTGAACAAGAAAAAGGGTGGAACCTATCGCAATCTTTTCGATGCACATCCACCATTCCAGATAGACGGCAACTTCGGCTGTACTGCCGGTATCGCCGAGATGCTGATGCAGAGCCATGACGGATGTGTCAATATCCTGCCGGCTCTTCCTGATGCCTGGAAGGCTGAAGGAAAGATACAGGGGCTCCGCACGAGAGGTGGTTTCCTCATCGAGGAACTGGCATGGAAGAATGGCAGAATCATGTCGCTCAAGATCCGTTCTACCCTCGGTGGCAACCTTCGTCTCCGTCTGCCGGCAGGCAACCGGTTAAAGGGCATCAAGAGTATGAAATCAGCCAAGGGCAAGAATCCGAATCCGCTCTTTTCAGCCTTCGAACAGCCACAGATGCAAAACCATTCAGAAGTGAAACTCAACAAGGTGGTGTTGCCAAAGGCAAATACCTATGACATCACTACACGAAAGGGAGAGACCATCCGATTGATTTAAAAATATGGGTATAAACTCCTTAACATCAAAACTCCTTTAGAAAATGAAAAAAATAATGATAACATTGGCGCTGACTTGCGGAATCTTTACCGCAGCCTCTGCCGCAAAAAACGAAAAGCCTTGGGCTAATGGTAAATTACAGGTTTCTGCCAACCAGCGATTCCTCCAGTTTGAAAACGGACAGCCGTTCTTCTTGTTGGGTGATACCGGTTGGCTTCTTCCGGAACGTCTGGATAGAGCCGAGGCACAGTATTATCTTCAGAAATGCCGTGTAGCGGGATTTAATACCGTTCTCATCCAGGTGATGGACGGCACACCTTCTTTTAATATCTACGGACAGCAGTCGCTCCCTGCCGGTTGGGATTTGTCGAAGGCGGACCCCGCTGGTGTTTACAGCTATTGGGATCATCTCGACTACATCATCAAACTTGCCGAACAGAACGGCATCTACATCGGCATGGTAACTATCTGGGGGTCTCAGGTAAAGGCAGAGAATATCAATGCCCAGCAGGCAAAGGCATACGGAAAGTTCCTTGCCAATCGCTATAAGAATTCGCCTAATATCATCTGGGTGATGGGTGGCGATATCCAGGGAGATATCCACCCAGAGGTGTGGGAGTCGCTCGCTACCAGCATCAAGAGCATCGACCACAACCATCTCATGACCTATCATCCTCGTGGCAGATATACTTCTGCCAAATGGTGGAGCAAGGCAAAATGGCTCGATTTCCATACCTTCCAGAGCGGTCACCGCAAGTATGGTCAGCGTATGGGCAACAAGGATTATCCTATCCCTGACAATACCGAGGAAGACAATTGGATGTATGTGGATTCTACCTGGGCATACAAACCTATCAAGCCTGTGCTCGATGCCGAACCAAGCTACGAGGATATTCCGAAGGGACTGCACGATCCTAACGAGGAACGCTGGCAGGACTATGATATACGCCGCTATGCCTACTGGAGTGTCTTTGCCGGTTCCTGCGGTCATACCTATGGCCATAATGCCATCATGCAGATGTTGAAGCCAGGCTATCCTACCAGTTATGGAAGTGATGGAGCCGAGAAGCCTTGGTATGTGGCGCTCAACGACCCGGGATTCAACCAGATGAAGCATCTCAAGAATCTGATGCTCTCGCTGCCATACTTT
Organism: Segatella copri; assembly: GCF_024330485.1. Classification (GTDB taxonomy): domain Bacteria; phylum Bacteroidota; class Bacteroidia; order Bacteroidales; family Bacteroidaceae; genus Prevotella; species Prevotella copri_L. Next base: position 62,011 of record NZ_JANDWX010000002.1, read on the forward strand.
GAGCGTGTGCCTGACCAGAGCATCATCGCCGGTGAGAATGGTGAAAGATATAACCGTCTGCTGGCTACCCGAGGCAACGATTATCTGATGGTTTACAATTACAACTGTGTTCCGATGAAACTCGACCTCCGTAAGGTTTCGGGTAGCAGAAAGAACGTATGGTGGATGGATGCTGCCAACGGACAGCTGGAATATATCGGAGCGGTTGACAACAAGGTCATCACCTTCGCTCCTCAGAAGGCTACCCGCGGTATCAGCGATGGTGTTTTCATCGCCATTGATGCCAGCAAGGACTATCTGAAGAAAGACCAGAAGATGATAGAAGACCAGAGTCTGGCTGGTAAGAAAAGAGATTTGAATGAATAAATAAAGTGAAGAGTGAAGAACGAAGAGTGAAGAATTCAAATGAAGAATAATATATTGATGAGTGTGTTGCTGACGGCATCGCTTTCGGCAACACTTCCGCTTTCCGCTGCCAGTCATGTTGACGTGGTAAAGATGCGGACGGAGAATCAGGTGAATCCTCTGGGCATCGGAACATCAACCCCTCGCTTCTCCTGGCAGATTACTTCTGACAGGAAGGGCGTGGTGCAGACGAGTTATCAGATTCTGGTGGCTTCTTCCCGAGAAAAACTGGATCGAAACGAGGCAGATTTATGGGATAGCGGTGAACGCAACAGCGATGAACAGCTGTGGATTCCTTATCAGGGCAAGGCGCTGCTGAGTGGCGCTCAAGCTTACTGGAAGGTGCGTATCACTACCAATAAAGGCAAGTCGGAATGGACCGAACCGCAGCTCTTTTCCATCGGACTGCTCGGTGAAACCAAATGGAGCGGCACTTGGATTGGCTTGGAAGACCTGCAGCCCGGAGAACAGAAAGGCATGCATACCCGACTGGCAGCACGCTATATCCGTAAGGACTTTGCGGCAAAAGGCAAGGTGAAGCGGGCGGTGGCTTATGTTGCCGGACTCGGTGTATACGAGTTTTATGTCAACGGCCAGCGTATGGGGGGCAGTCAGGCTTTGCAGCCAGTACCAACCGATTATCGCAAGACCATCTACTACAATACCTTTGATGTCACTTCGCTCCTGACCGAGAAGAATGCCATCGCCATCAAACTGGGCAACGGCAGAATGTTTCCGATGCGACTGGAGAAGGCTTACAAGACGCCTTTCTTCGGTTATCCGAAATGCCGCATCAACGTGAAGGTGGAGTATGAGAACGGAAAAACTGAAACCTGGGCAACCAATAACACATGGAAGTTGAGCTTCGATGGTCCTATCCGCAGCAACAACGAGTATGATGGCGAGGAGTATGATGCCCGCAGGGAACAGGCGCTGAAAGGCTGGACCCAGGCTGGTTTCGACGATAGCCAGTGGCAGAAAGCCGAGCGCTGTGTCATTCCTGACGGTACGCTGATGGCGCAGCCGATGACGGGAATGGTTGAGAAGGAATTCGGCCATCCGGTAAGTCTGAAGCATCGCCACGATACCCTCATCGTAGATTTCGGACAGAACATGGCGGGCTGGATTGGTTTCCAGGTCCGTGGCAAGCAGGGTGATACCATCCGTGTGAAATATGCAGAGAAACTGCAGGCTGACGGCAGTCTGTATCTCGACAACTTCCGCAATGCCCTCTCTGAGGATATTTATGTCTGTAATGGCAAGGAAAACGGAAAGTCTTGGCGTCCTGTCTTCTCTTATCACGGTTTCCGCTACGCTGCCATTACCGGTATGAAGAATGCCCGCAAGGAGGATTTCACCGCTTATACCGTGAGCGACGAGATGGCTACCATCGGACATATCGAGACTTCTGATACGATATTAAATAAGGTGTTGAAGAATGCATGGTGGGGCATCTACGGCAATTACAAGGGTATGCCGGTAGACTGTCCGCAGCGCAATGAGCGCCAGCCTTGGTTGGGCGACCGTACGGTGGGTTCGTTGGGTGAAAGTTTCGTTTTCGACAATGAGCGACTCTACAGCAAGTGGATGCACGATATCTGTGATGCCCAGCGTTCGGATGGCAATATTCCGGATGTGGCTCCTGCCTTCTGGAATTATTATACCGATGATGTTACCTGGCCGGCAGCCTTGCCTTTCACCTGTGATATGCTCTATCATCAGTTTGGCAACAAGCAGCCTATCATCGATTCTTATCCATCCATCAGGAAATGGATCAACCATATCCTGGCAGAATATACGGATAAGAACGGTATCATCACCAAGGATAAATACGGCGACTGGTGCGTACCACCAGAGAAGCTGGAACTGATTCACAGTCAGGATCCGAAGCGAAAGACAGATGGTAAGCTGATAGCCACCGCCTATATGATCCGCTGTCTGCAGCTGGCAGAGCAGTTTGCCAACCTGCAAGGTTTGAAGGAAGAAGCGAAAGCTTGGGCAGACCGCAGAAGCGGGATGATAGATGCCTTCAACAGGCAGTTCCTCACCAACAAGGCAGGAACATCCCGTCGTCCGGGTCATGTGCTTTATCCAGACAGCATCTATTATGGCAACAATACCTCTACAGCCAATCTCCTGGCGCTCTCCTTCGGCATAGCTCCCCAGGAGTTGCGCAGTGAACTTATCAAGCAGGTAGTGAAGGGCATCTGCATCGATGCCAAGGAACATGTCAACTGCGGTGTCATCGGCATCTCCTGGCTCCTTCGCGGTTTGAGTGACAACGGTTTCCCTGATGTGGCTTATCTCCTGGCTATCCAGCGCACCTATCCGTCGTGGGGTTATATGGCAGAGAACGGAGCCACTACCATCTGGGAACTCTGGAATGGCGACAAGGCTGATCCGAAGATGAATTCGGGCAATCATGTAATGCTTCTGGGCGACTTGCTTACCTGGTGCTATCAGTATCTGGGAGGCATCCAACAGAAGGGCGTCAACGTACAGCAGGTTGCTGAGGCTGATGCCAGCGTGGCTTACAAGCACATCGTGTTGAAGCCAGCCTTCAGTATTCAGAACTGCGAATCGGTAAAAGCTGATTACGAGACTCCATACGGAGTAGTGAAGAGCCAGTGGAAGAAGACCTTGCAGCATGTGGATTGGGATATCACCGTGCCTTGCAACACCACAGCCGATGTCTATCTGCCTGATGGTAAGGTTGAGATGGTAGGTAGTGGCGATTATCATTATTCGGTAGAAATCCCTACCCGCGATGCTGCCATTCTGAAGGATGAATTCCTTTATGATTACAGCGGCTTCCCATCGGCTCATGCCTCTACTATTACCCAGTTGAAGAATGGTGACCTGGTGGCTGCTTACTTCGGCGGTACCTTCGAGCGCAATCCGGATGTCTGCATCTGGGTAAGTCGCAAGCCGAAGGGTGCCAAGGCTTGGGAGAAACCTATCCTGGCTGCCGATGGTGTTTATTGCCTGGGTACTCCTGAGGCTAAGAAGGCGGGTCTTTCGGGCATCGATGAGAAGACAACTCCGGCTGATAAGGGACCTATCAAGGACGGATTGCGCCGTTTCGGTGTGCCAGCCGGCTACAAATATGATTTCCGCTCTAAGTCAGCCAATATCAAGTTGCCTGCCAATCTGAAGCGCAAGTCTTGCTGGAACCCTGTGCTCTATACCATGCCCGATGGCGAGATTTGGCTGTTCTACAAGGTGGGAGCTACCGTTGGCGACTGGACGGGCTGTCTTGTGAAATCGAAGGATGGCGGTAAGACCTGGAGTGATCCGGAGGCTTTGCCAGACGGTTTCCTCGGTCCTATCAAGAACAAGCCGGAAATGGTGAACGGCAGACTCATCTGCGGTTCCAGTACCGAGAACAAGGGTTGGCGATTCCATGTAGAGATTCTCGACTTGAAGACCAAAAAGTGGAAGTATGTGGGTCCGGTAGATGCCGAACTGAAGCCTCGTACCGATGATGTGGATTTGGCTACGGTGGATATGCAGCATCCTATCTACAAGGAGGGTGAGAAGGCTAGATATATCTACAGTATCCAGCCATCTATCCTGAAGTTGAAGGATGGCAGATTGCAGGTTCTGATGCGTACCCATAATGCCAAACTTGCCACCAGTTTCAGCAGCGACGGTGGTGATACCTGGACTCCGGTTACCCTGCTCGACATCGAAAACAACCAGAGCGGTACGGATGCTGTCACCCTGAAGGATGGCAGACACGTGCTCATCTACAACAATTTCGAGACGTTGCCGGGAACCAAGAAGGGACCTCGCACGCCATTGAGTCTTGCCATTAGCGATGACGGCACTCATTGGCGTCATCTCCTCACCCTGGAGGACAGTCCTATCAACCAGTATTCCTATCCAGGCATCATCGAGGGAAAGGATGGCAAACTGCATTGCATCTATACCTGGCGCCGCCAGAGAGTGGCGTATAAGGAAGTGGATTTGAAAAAGATAAAATAAGAAAATAGTAAATTAAAAGGATAGAATATGTACGATGAACGTATCATACTCTATCCTTTTATTGTTTTAAGACCCCTAAGCGAATGTTCCTTCATTGATTACAAAAAGAAGGAAACTGCGTCTTTATTTATAAAACAAAGACTAAGACAATGATAAAAGTACAAAAGATTTTTGTGATGGCAGCCCTCGTGCTGATTCCATCTGTATCCTTTGCCCAGAAAGTAAATATCCTGACCGAGAAGAAGGCTTCTAATCGGGAACAGTATGCTGCTGAATACCTACAGAAGAAGCTTAACCGCTTGGGATTCTCTGCAGTGGTGAACGGCAAGAAGGGCGAATATTGCATTTCGCTCTCGCAAGCCAAGGATACTGCCGGACTGAAGAAGGAAGGTTTCTCATGGACCCGCAAGGGAAAGAAGATCCTGTTGCAGGGAAATGATGGCTCTGGTGTCATCTACGGCTGTAACGAAATAGCAGAATACGTGGCTCAGCATGGCTCTCTCAATATGCCGCTGAAACAGGTAGATGCACCTGAAATGGTGCTCCGTGGTGCCTGCGTAGGCTTGCAGAAAACCGTTTATCTGCCGGGCCATCAGGTTTACGAATACCCTTATACACCGGAGAATTTCCCTTGGTTCTATGACAAGGAACAGTGGATCCAGTATCTCGATATGCTCGTAGACAACAAGATGAATTCGCTTTATCTCTGGAACGGTCATCCTTTTGCTTCGCTCGTCAAACTGAAGGATTATCCTTTCGCCCTCGAAGTGGATGAGGCCACTTTCAAGAAGAACGAAGAGATGTTCTCGTTCCTGACCAGGGAGGCTGACCGACGTGGCATCTTCGTCATTCAGATGTTCTACAACATCATCCTCTCCAAGCCTTTTGCCGATCATTATGGCTTGAAGACACAGGACCGTCACCGTCCTATCACTCCGCTCATCAGCGATTATACCCGCAAGTCGGTAGCTGCCTTCATCGAGAAATATCCGAATGTAGGCTTGCTCGTCTGTCTCGGTGAGGCGATGAATACCTACGAGGATGATGTGGAATGGATGACCAAGACCATCATTCCGGGTGTCAAGGACGGTTTGAAGGCTTTGGGCAGAACCGACGAACCGCCAGTCCTGCTCCGTGCCCACGATACCGACTGCAAGATGGTGATGGAGGCAGCGCTGCCCCTCTACAAGAACCTCTATACGATGCATAAGTATAATGGAGAGTCGTTGACCACCTATCAGCCTCGCGGTCCTTGGACCAAGATTCATACCGATTTGGCAGCCCTGGGTTCTACCCATATCAGCAATGTACATATCCTTGCCAATCTCGAACCATTCCGCTGGTCATCTCCTTCTTTCGTTCAGAAGGCGGTAACGGTGATGCACGATGTTCATCACGCCAATGCCCTGCATCTCTATCCGCAGGCTAGTTACTGGGATTGGCCTTATACGGCAGATAAATTGCCTGGCGGACAGCGGGAGAAACAGTTGGACCGCGACTGGATGTGGTACAAGACATGGGGAAGATATGCCTGGAACTGCCGTCGCGATGTAGCTGCCGAGGGTAATTACTGGGATAAGGTGCTTGCTGATTACTATGCTTCTGATGCCGCTGTTGCTGACAGCATCCGCAAGGCATACGATGAGAGTGGCGAGATTGCGCCTAAGCTCCTCCGCCGTTTCGGTATTACTGAGGGCAACCGTCAGACGCTGCTCCTGGGCATGTTCATGAGTCAGCTGGTGAATCCATATAAGTACACCATCTATCCTGGTTTCTATGAGAGTTGCGGTCCTGAGGGCGAGAAACTCATCGAATATGTAGAGAAGGAGTGGAAGCATCAGCCTCATGTGGGTGAGTTGCCACTCGATATCGTAGCTCAGACCGAGGCTCATGGCGACAAGGCTGTGGCACCCATCGATGCCATTGCTGACCGCATCACCGGCAATCAGGATGAGTTCCGTCGCCTTCAGAACGATATGCATTGTTACCGTGCTTTTGCCTATGCTTTCGGTTGGAAGGTGAAGGCGGCTCAGCATGTGCTCAACTATAAGTGGGGCAAGGATATCAAGGAACTGGATGCTGCCGTTCCGCTGCTCGAAAAGAGTCTGGATTATTACCGTCAGCTGGTAGATCTTACCAAGGATACCTATCTCTATGCCAATTCGATGCAGACCGCCCAGCGCCGTATCCCAATCGGAGGTGATGGCGGCAACATGAAGCATTGGAGTGAACTCTTGCCGAAATATGAGCAGGAACTGGCGAATCTGAAGAAGAACATCGCCATGCTCAAGGCTCAGGCTGCGGGTACTTACAAGATGAAGGCTGAGGATATCAAACCTTTGAAGGATGCAACCCAGCAGAAGGGTGCTTTCCAGATGGAGAATATCAATGGCGAGGCTAATTTCAAGATGGTGAAAATAGCCAAGGGTGCCAAGCTCTTCAGCGATTTGGATAGTGTAGTAACAGATTTCGCTCCTGAGTTGGCAGGTATGAATGCTTATGTGATGAACAGCAGCAAGCAGCGTGGCGAGTCTACCTCGCTCACCTTCACCACCAAGAAGCCTGTGCAGCTCTTGATAGGATATTTCCGTGATGACCAGATGAAATATGCCAAGGCTCCTAAGTTGGAGACCGATGCCACTGCCAACGATTACGGTCAGGCAGAGCCACAGCTCACCAGTGCCATCCGCATCGACGGCATGCCACAGGTCAACATCCACAAGTATGAGTTTGCCGCCGGCAAGCACACCCTGCTCTTACCAAAGGGCTTCCTGCTTGTGCTCGGTGCTACGGGCGATAAGATTACCGTTCGTGATGCCGGTCTCTCAGGTGCCGATAAGGCGATTGATTGGCTGTTCTACTAAATAGAATGATATAATTGTAAGGATAGAGTATGGCACAAATCATGTGTTATGTTCTATCCTTTCTTCGTTTTGTTGGCGAGGTTTTTATTTCTATTTCAAGTTTTGCATGTAAACTCCACACGCCCTGAAAGTTCAGTTATGTTGTATGTTTACGCCTTAATCCATTACAGGAAATTCTCTTAAATTCAAGATTTATTGCTTGTAATCTTGGGAATGCATATTGCTTGTCATTCTTATATACTGTACCCATCCAAAACCAACTATAAGTATTGATATATAGGGGGGAATACTCTATAAGTTTTTCTGACAGTTTTAATGAGTCTTTTATCTTTAACACAATCTCTAGGTAGATTGGTGTGTTACCAGTACAATTCCTATTATAAATAATGTTCTATTTTTCATGAGTTGTAATTTTTAAGTTGCTGCAAATATAACCTTTTCCTTTTATAATGTGTGATTTTTCATGGTTAATAATTCTAAATAGCATAAACTTTATGTAATTAGTTACAAAAACTATCTCCAAACGTCTTTGTATTTGTAAGATTTAAAATTAATATGTACTAAAATAAAAATATGAAGATCGAAAGAAAAAGACTGGTACTCTTATCTCTTCTTGTCTTTGGCAGCATCACCGCTTTTGCACAGAAAATCAGCCAGAACGTGATGCAGAAGATATACGACGAGGTAAAGACACCTTATAAATATGGTATGGTGGTTGCACCTGAGGACAACTACCACAAGATAGACTGTCCGATGGTGTATCGCGAAGGAAACAGGTGGTTTATGACCTATGTGGTATACAACGGCAAGGACGGAACGGATGGAAGAGGGTATGAAACATGGCTCGCTACCAGCGATGACCTGCTGCAATGGAAAACCCTGGGCCGCCTGCTCTGCTATGCCGACAAGGGATGGGATATGAACCAGCGTGCAGGATATCCGGCGCTGATAGACTGGACCTGGAACGGATCCTATGAGATGGCAAAATACAAAGGTCGCCACTGGATGAGCTATTTCGGTGGAGAAGGTACGGGCTATGAGTCCGTCCGCAAGCCTCTCAATATGGGTATGGCTTCTACCAAAGGCGATATCACCCAGGCTCATCCTTGGGAAACATCCCCTGCGCCTGTTCTCTCTATCAACGACAAGAGTGCACAGTGGTGGGAGAAACTCACCCATTATAAAAGTACCGTCTACTGGGATAGGAACAAGACGCTGGGCAAACCTTTCGTCATGTTCTATAATGCCGCTGGCATCAACCCTGCCAACCAGTTGAAGGCAGAACGCATCGGTATCGCCCTCTCCAGCAACATGACTTCCTGGCGCCGTCTGCCTCTCCGCACAGCCAAGCGGAAGACAGGCAATCCGGTCTTCTTTCATGAGGCTCCGGACATCATTACGGGAGATGCACAGATCGTGAAGTTCCCGCATTATTATGTCATGTTCTATTTCTCTGCCTTTAATCCGAAGAGAAAATACAATGCCTACAATACCTTTGCCGTGAGCCGGGACCTGGTGAACTGGCAGGACTGGGAGGGAGCCGACCTGATTTATCCTTCCAAACCTTATGATGATATGTTCGCCCATAAGAGTTATGTGCTGAAGCATCAGGGTGTGGTTTACCATTTCTATTGTGCCGTGAACCATGCCGGACAGCGAGGCATTGCCGTGGCTACCAGCGTGCCGATGGGGCGTTCGCAGGTTTCTTTCCCGACACTAGAAAAGAAGGGAAAGCGACAGATTATGAGTCTGAATCAGGACTGGCAGGTAAGCTTCGGCAAGACTTCGGAAGATAGTATCACGAAGAAGATGGGAACCTTCCGGGTGAATGTGCCCAACAATCTGGACGATTATTACGGTTACCGCCAGCTGAAGCACGGCAACCTGCATGGTACCGCCACCTACGAGAAGCATTTCTCCGTTCATAAACAGACCGGAAAACGCTATTTCCTGCAGTTGGAAGGTGTGGGAACCTTTGCTACGGTCAAGGTGAACCGCAAGAGTTATCCGAAGGAATTGGTAGGCAGAACCTGCTTTATGCTCGATATCTCGGATGCGCTCCGTGAGGGCGATAATACATTGAATATCAAGGTAGAACATCCTGCCATGCAGACCAATAATCCTTGGCCTTGTGGTGGCTGTTCGTCAGAGTGGGGCTTCTCGGAGGGCAGTCAGCCTTTCGGCATCTTCCGTCCGGTATCGCTCATCGAAACCGATGAGGTGAGGGTAGAGCCTTTTGGAGTACACGTCTGGAACAACGAAGCATGCGACAGCGTCTTCGTAGATACTGAGGTGAAGAACTATTCCGACCATGAGCAGACCATCGAGGTAATCAGTAAACTGGCGCTGAGCAGCGGCAAGACCGCTTTCCGCCAGGCCGGAAAGATTACCCTGAAGGCAGGCGAGACCCAGGTGGTCCGTCATCAGGCAAAGGTCAGCGATGCCCATCTGTGGGGCATCACGGATCCTTATCTCTATACCCTTTCCTGCATCATCAAACGAGAGGGCAAGACCATCGATGATGTGGCTACCCCTTTCGGCATCCGCTCCATCTCCTGGCCGGTACTCCGACAGAAACAGGCTGCGCTCCGTGGCGATTCAGCCCAGATGGATAAGAAAGACGGCAGATTCTATCTTAACGGCAGTCCGGTTTTCATCAACGGAACCTGCGATTACGAGCATCTCTTCGGTCAGAGTCATGCCTTCTCTCACGAGCAGATAGCTTCCCGTGTCAAGATGATGCGCCAGGCAGGTTTCAATGCCTTCCGTGAGGCTCATCAGCCACATAATCTCTATTACCAGCAGTTGCTGGATGAGCAGGGCATGCTGTTCTGGAGCCAGTTCTCGGCACATGTCTGGTATGATACATCCGCCTTCCGCAAGAACTTCAAGCGTCTGCTGCGCCGCTGGATTAAGGAGCGCCGCAATTCGCCTAGCGTCATTCTCTGGGGCATTCAGAACGAGAGTGTGATGCCGAAGGATTTCACCGAGGAGTGTGCTGCCATTATCCGGGAGATGGACCCTACCGCCCAGACCATGCGCGCCATCACCACCTGTAATGGAGGAGAGGGAAGCGACTGGAATGTGATTCAGAACTGGAGCGGAACCTACGGCGGAACAGCCGATAAATATGATCAGGAATTGAAACAGCCTAACCAGTTGCTGAATGGTGAATATGGTGCCTGGCGCACGCTCGGTTTCCGCAGTTTCGATGCAGAGAAACTGCATGCCGGTGATGCGAAGGCCCTGTCAAAAGCCTATACCGAAGATGCCTTTGTATCTCTTCTCAGCAAGAAGGCGATGCTGGCAGAAAGCGCCAAGGACAGCGTCTGCGGCCATTTCCAGTGGCTCTTCGTATCGCATGAGAACCCAGGCAGAGTGCAGCCAGATGAGGCTTACCGACGCATCGACAAGGTGGGACCGTTCAATTACAAGGGACTTCTCACGCCTTGGGAACAGCCTACCGAAGGCTTCTACTGGTATCGCAATCATTATACGAAGGTGCAGCCTGATACGCTTACGCCTACAGCTGCCGACCGCAACAGAGATCTTCTGAAACCAGCCGAGGGTTATACCTATCTGTATAGAGTGAACTGCGGCGGTGATGCCGTTACAGACAGTTATGGCAGCGAGTGGGAGCAGGACGACAGCGTCTATTCTCATTCCTGGGCAGAGCGTTTCGGCATGAATCCGTTTACGGCGAGTCAGGGACATATCACTTCCCGCATTCATGGTTTGAAATCATCGTCTGCAGCCTCTCAGCATGCTGCGGCTCCTGATGCAAAGCTCTTCCAGTATTTCCGTTGGGGCCGTCATGCGCTGAATTATCAGTTTGCTGTTCCGGATGGAGAATATCGCGTAGAACTCTATTTTGCCGAGCCTTGGCTGGGCAAGCATGAGGGCACCGGTATCGATTGTGAAGGCGAGCGCATCTTTGATGTAGCCATCAACGATTCCGTGGTAGTAGATGACCTCGACCTTTGGGCTGAGGCTGGCTTTGCGGGAGCCTGCAAGAAGGTGGTAGATATCAAGGTAAAGGGCGGTCTGCTGACCGTTTCTTTCCCTGAAGTAACGGTGGGAGAGGCTATCATCTCTGCCATCGCCATTGCTGCCAAGGGAGAGATAGGAGATGCTGAGAAGTGGAATCTCGCCTTCAAGGGCAGCAAGCCTGAGAGCGGAATGAGCAAGACTTACTGGGCTGATCTGGATAAGGATGTGGTAGAGAAATATCCGAAGGAGCTGTTGCCTCAGGACAACGAAGTATTCCCGGCTGTGCGCTATAAGAGCAAGTCCTCAACCTGGACTATCAATCCTGGTGTAGCCCGCGAATACATGTTGCGTTTCCGCTATAAGAACACAACCGGTGAGCAGCAGGTTGGCAGGTTGAAGATTGTGGACAGCAAGGGCATCGTCCTGTTGGATAGAGACATGACCTTCCCTGAAACGCCGAATAAGTTCAAAACCATCGGTACCACTACCGATTCTCAGATCAATGCCGGTACCTATCAGATAATCCTCTCCGGTCTTCCGAACGTTTCGTTCGATTATCTGGAAGTGCAATAAAAGGAAATCTGCGCCATTTGCGAAATCTGTGTGACTTAAGAATCTCACGCAGATGACGCAGATGGCGCAGTTTTATTTCTTGCGTAATAAGTTTTTTTGAGAAAAAAGTCTCAAAGTCTCATTATTTGGTGGAAATATTGTTGTAAAGTGTTGATATATAGTGATTTGTAAAAATGGTACTTCCTAATATCTTTACAAAAAAGTATCATGGAAGTATCATAAAACAGGGAGAAGTATCATGAAATCGAGATACGCAAGTCCGTTAGGCGTTAGGGTTCCGTTAGGCGTTCCTGCGGATCTCCCTAACACTAGTCAACTGGTTTAATAAATAAGTATAAACCGAGTCAACTCGTCTTATAAAATAAGATAAAAAGTGGTCAACCAAAATCGTTAAACCACACCTAGCGGACTTGCAAACCACAATGCCCAGAACTTGCCCAAGCCTTTGGGTATTTGAGCCCAACTACGTAGGGCATTGCTGCCCAAGGCTTTGGGCATGGATGCCCATCGTTTTGGTCATTCGTACCCATGTACGTGGGTACGAGTAACCACGTACGTGGACATAATTGATTCATTTCGTTCGATATTTCGCTTGTTTTGTATGCTGTTTCGCTTGTTTTGTATGATGTTTGCCGGTTTTTTATGATACTTCTCCCTATTTTATGGTAAGCGTCTCCGCGTTTATACCTTGCATAATTCAAAAAAAGCAGTAACAGCTGATTAAACTAATGCTGTTACTGCTTTTTCCATCGGTCAGGAAGTAAGTCTCTATATTTTTTCAATGGGGTATTGGGTTGCCATTCTGCAGTCTTTTCTATTACGTCGCATATGTATTCAAACAGATTAATGCCATTCAGCCTGCATGAGATGGCGATGGAATATAGGATAGCCGCCCGGCTTGCTCCTTCGTGCGAACCAAAGAACATTGAGTTTCTTCTTGATAGTGATATGTACCTCTGGATTCTCTCAATATAGTTGTTATCGAGAGCCGTATCACCTCTTTTGAAGATGTCACAAATGGCATTATATTCATTAAGGGCATAACCGACCGCCTGCGCCAAGGTAGACTTGGGCAGCAAATCCTTCCTGGAAGATATTTCCTCCAGTTTCTCCAATAAATCCTGTAAAATGTCCGGTGCATATGACTGCCGATAGACTAGATGGCCTTCAACGGTCCATCCATTTACCCCAACCTTATGTTTTTTGTCTTCTCGATAAAATCTGTTGAGGATATCTACGACTTCCTGAGCATCCTTGTCTTCCTTGCCGCAGTCGATGAAGTCTCTCTTGACATGCTGTAGACAGGCGATTCTCATAATGTCAGGATAAGCATCCGACTCCAGTTTCCGGTAAGGAGCATATGCATCACTCTGTATGGTACCTTTATAATCTGAGAATACGTTAAGTATGACCTGCTCAGAGCGTGAACCATCCTCATATACGAAGAAGACAAGTCCCAATTTAGACGCACTTACAGCCCAGAGGTAGCCTTTCTTCGACCCCTTGTCTGTAGGTTTTGTCTTGGCTAACAGCACTTTATGGTATGTCTCGTCTGCCGAGACATAATCCTGCTGCAACACTACTTGGCAGATAGCCTTATAGAAGTTTTCCAGTACATCAGCACTTCTGGCAATCAACTTGTTTGCCGTAGCTTTCCTTAACGTAAACCCATTGTCGGCAAAGTATTTGATGATTCGCTCTACCGGCATGGAATAGATGTATCGCATCTGCAGGAGTCCTGCTGCAAAGGAAGGTGAATAGGAAGAATTCAACAACAGAGCCGGCGGAGTTTTCCCCGGATACATGATACTTCCATCAGTATAAGTGTTGATGTGATACACGGTCTTGATGAATTTGATGGGTTCCATGCTGTAACGTATACAGGTACGAGTTCCGAAGAGACGCAACGTCTTCAAAAGCCCTGCATCCATGACTGGATCTATCGTAACATGCACCTCTTTCATCTCGTAATGCATGTCACGCTTGGCACCGTTGTTTTTGCGTGCCTTTCTCTTTTCGGCCTGCTCTGTTTTCTTCTTGTCAAATTCCTCCTGGGTCATCGAGTCTTGTGGATTCTTTTCCTGACGTTCGGACTTCTTGCCTGAAACGAGCTTGCCGAGTGCCTTGTTCTGACGATTCGCTTTGTCAATGGCGATTCCTTTCTGGACGAGCAGTTCTTCTAATGACTTTATACGTTCAATGAGTTCGTTGACCTGTGTAGTCAACGAGCTCACCGTAGCATTAGCTTGCTGAAGCTGTTCGTTTGCAAGCTGAAGCTGTTCCTTTAAAAGTACTATAATTTCGTCCTTTTTCATAGTGCAAAGGTACGAAAAAATATCGAGATATGCAAGTGTTTTTAGATATTTATTTTTATTATCTTGCTGATATACAATACGTTAAATACAGCATAGCAAAGCTATAAGTTAAGCCTCTTTCTATATTTCATGCTTTTTAGGCAAATTCCGCTCATGATGGCAGATAGCGTCTTGTAAGGCATTTTGCATTGTTTGCTTTGGGGATCAAAGAATGGTAATTCAAAGGTTCCTCGCTCCAGTCGCTTCTGATACAGCAGGAAACCGTCGCCATCCCATTTGAGCATTTTTACCTGCTGGCGGTTCTTTGAGAAGAAGATGAAGACGGCACCACCGAGTGGCGGCAGCTCCATCTCCGTCCTCACAATCTGGTACAGGCCATTTATGCCCATGTTCATTCGGACATATCGCTGGCAGACGTAATACTGGGTATTTTCGTTTAGTCCAAACATAGCATATCCTCCTTTTCGTAAAGTTTCATCAGATGCATGACAGATTTGGCGCTACCTTTCTTGATGGTGACTATCGTTCCATTTGGGAAGGTTAGGGTTATGCCAAAAAGATAGTTCTCTGGACAGACGGGTTCGGATGGTATTTCCATGGGAAGGAACATCATCCCAGTGTCCTTGGCTATTGCCTCGGAACATTCCTTACGGGCTTCGGCCTGAAGCAGACGAATCTGCTGTTTGGCTAACCTAACAGAATAACCTTTCTCTGACATCCATCTATGCATCGAGCGATGGTTTACATGCCGTTCCTTTAAAAAAGGAATCAAACTGGCTTTTGGATTATGATTCAAATGAATCTGGAAGGCATTCCATGCCCTCTCATAACGTTCTGTTGCTCTCATAATTTCGTTGCTTTTAAAATTATGGTGCAAAGGTAAGAACTTTTACGATAAAGGGCAAGGTATAAATGCGGAGCCGCTTACATTTTATGATACTTCGATGAGACTTCTCTGGCTATTTTCAGAAAAGTATCATTCTTATAAACACTTATATATCAGATATATAAACTAAAAATTTCCTAAAAATGAGACTTTGAGACTTTTTTCGAGAAAAAACACTTATATGTGTGTTCGCGTGAAAGCGACGGTAAATCTAAAAAGTACTCATTCTCAGTTACAAAAAATGGGGTGGGGCGTCTTTATTGTATGGACAAAAACGATAAACTGTAAACTGTTTTAAAAATAAATAATATGATGAACAAACGGAAAATCATGATCATGATGGCTGGGATGGTTTTGCCAATCCTTGCACCTCAGGCTTCAGCTGCTGCAGAGCACCATGACTGGGAAGACCAGCATGTGCTTTCCATCAACCGGGAACCGGCACGGGCTGCATTCATGCCTTATCAGGCAAAGAAGGGAGATAGCCAGATGTCGCTCAACGGAGAATGGAAGTTCAGATGGACGAAGACGCCGGAGGAAAGAATCGTGGATTTCTTTCGTACTGACTATAGCTGCAAGGACTGGAAAACGCTCGCGGTACCAGCCAACTGGGAGGTGAACGGATATGGTACACCTATCTATATATCAGCAGGTTATCCCTTTAAAATCAATCCTCCTTATGTGATGACTACACCTAAGAAGGACTGGACTACCTACGAGGAACGCAATCCTACCGGACAATATAAACGTAGCTTCCAGCTGAAGGAAAACTCGCTGCTGTTCCGGCAGGACCGTCAGACCTTTTTGCGCTTCGAGGGCGTGATGAGCGCCTTCTATGTATGGGTAAATGGCGAGAAGGTGGGATATTCGCAGGGTTCGATGGAGCCGAGCGAATTTAACGTGACTCCTTATCTGAAGGCAGGCAAAAACGAGATAGCCGTAGAGGTTTACAAGTATAGCGACGGCAGTTATCTGGAAGATCAGGACTTCTGGCGCTTCGGTGGCATCCACCGTGATGTGTGGCTCTATTCCACACCGAATGTCCGCATCCGTGATTTCGCCGTTCGCACCCTGCCGCAGCTCTCTTCCGCTACATCCTCTCCTTGTGATTTCACCCTGCAGATCAATCCGCAACTGGCGGTGGCAGCAGGCGAGAAGGGAGAAGGTTACCGGCTGATGGCGTGGCTGGAGGATGCTGAAGATAAAGGCGTGATGCTGAAACTGCCGGGAACTGACAGACTGGAGGCTTCTCTGCAGGCTTCTGCCGACGAGATTCTCGACCTGAATCATAAGGCAGCACTGATGAACGAATGGTATCCGCAGCGAGGTGGAAGAAAATTCGAACGTATGGAGGGAGTAGTGGAAAAACCGCATGCCTGGACTGCTGAGACACCTTATTTATATACCCTGAAACTGGCACTTCTCGACAAGCAGGGAAGTGTGATGGAACAGGTGCAGCAGCGCATCGGATTCAGATGGGTTTCGGTAGAAAACGGACAGTTGATGGTGAACGGAAAACCTATCAAACTGCGTGGCGTGAACCGGCATGAGCATGATCCGAAGTTGGCACGAGTGATGACCGAGGAGATGATGCAGCGCGATATCCTACTGATGAAGCAGGCGAACGTGAATGCCGTCAGAACCAGTCATTATCCGAATGTTTCACGCTGGTATGAGCTGTGCGACAGCGCCGGCATCTATGTGATGGACGAGGCAGATTGCGAGACCCACGGACTCCGTGGTACGCTCACCTCTACTCCCGACTGGAATGCCGCCTTTCTGGACAGAGCCGTGAGAATGGCAGAGAGAGACAAGAACCACCCGAGCATCATCTTCTGGAGCCTGGGCAACGAGAGCGGTTTCGGTGCCAATCATGCAGCCATGGCAGGCTGGCTTCATACCTTCGACCCAACGAGACTGGTACATTATGAAGGTGCTCAGACGCCTTATCAGCCAGCGAAGGGCTTGAACGAGCAGGACTTTGATGAGAGTGACCCGGACTGTGTGGATGTCTTGAGCCGTTTCTATCCCCGTGTAAAGGCTGAGTATCTGAATCCGGGCGTTCCCGAAGGTTCTGACAAGGAGAGAGCGGAGAATGCCCGATGGGAACATCTGCTGGATATTGCGATGAGAAAGAACGATAATCGTCCTGTGCTTACCAGTGAATATGCCCATTGTATGGGTAATGCGCTGGGTAATTTCAAGGAATATTGGGAGGAGATATACAGTCATCCCCGCATGGCTGGCGGCTTTATCTGGGACTGGGTTGACCAGGGTATCTATGCTCCGGGAACCAACCACGTGCTCTATGGCGGTGATTTCGGTGATAAGCCTAATCTTAAAGCCTTCTGTCTGAACGGCGTGGTCTTCTCCGACCGCTCGGTATCGGCTAAGTATCAGGAGGTAAAGCATGTTTATGCACCGGTGTGGATAACTCAGAAAGGGGATGAGGTCTGGGTGAAGAATCATCATTCTCATCTCTCGCTGGAGGGCTTCAGTTGCCAGTATCAGGTGACGAAAAATGGGGTTGTCGGTCAGGAGAGTGTGCTGAAAATGCCTTCAGTACAGCCGGGTGATAGTGCAAAGTTATGCAGCTTGCATGATTTCAAAGCGTATAAAAATACGGATTCCCGATTGAATATCTCAGTTATTTCCCAGCAGGGAGTAGAGGTAGGAAGGGAACAGATAGCCCTCAGCGATAACTTGTATGAAGCTGGCTGGAAACTGGCTGCGGATGCCATGAAGCGATACAAGTCTTCCCGCCGTTTGGCAACTCTGTCAACTGCCGAGTTGCTGGCACGCAATATTTCCGTGATTCCTCAGTTCTTCCGTGCGCCAACCGACAACGACAAGAGTTTCGGCAACTGGATAGCGAAGGATTGGAAGAAGACTCATCTCGACAGCACGCTCTCTGCTATCCCGCTGAAGGATGGGGAGTATGTATATCATTATGGTGAGGATGGGGCATCAGATAAGGCTGGTTCTTCGGCATCGGCTAAGTCTGGCGGTAATATCCGTCTCCGTTTAGAGGTAGCTCCTCAGCAGGACGGCTTCGTCGATGTGAAGGCTACCTATAGTTTTGAGGGCAATCTGCCTGAACTTCCTCGACTGGGCCTGATGATGAAGCTGCCAAGAGTGGCTTACGATCAGGTGAAATGGTATGGCAGGGGACCTTGGGAGAATTATCCTGACCGCAAGCAGTCTTGTCCGATAGGATGGTACGAGAGTAGCGTGGAGGATCAGTTTACCCACTATCCCCGTCCGCAGGACAACGGCAACCATGAGGACTGTTCATACATCGAACTGACCAACAAGAATGGTAAGAATGCCCTGCAGGTTATCGCAGTCGGCGATACGCCTTTGAGTTTCTCAGCCTTGCCATACAGCGTGGCAGACCTCTATGCCGCCCGGCACGATTTCGAACTGAAGCAGTCTGGTAATCCTAACCTGCGCTACACCTATCTCAGTCTCGATTGTGCCGTTCTGGGCTTGGGTAACAGCAGTTGCGGACCTGGTGTATTGAAGAAATATGCCATCGACAAAACTCGCAGTTATACCCTGCATTTCAAGATGAGAATACTATGAGGCATCAGGTATTTGGGGATGCCGTTTTGAGGTAAATTAATAACTTGTCGGAAAAGGTGCGTAAAAGTTCTTTTCCGACAAGTTTAGTTTTATCATCTGCGAAAGTTGATGTTTTTTGATATATTTTCGCAGCTTATCGGCGTATTCTCGGAAAAATATCGTATCTTTGCACCATCACTTAAAGAATCATAATATGGCAGAGAAAATCATCGGAAGACATTCAGAGAAGGCTCTCCTGGAAAAATATTACAACTCTGGGAAAGCGGAGTTTATCGCTATGTATGGGCGACGCAGAATCGGCAAGACTTTCCTGATTCGACAATACTTCAGAAATCAGTTTTCTTTTGATATGACAGGAGTATTGGAGGGTAACAAGAATGAGCAGATGACTGCTTTCCACATGGCACTCAAGATTTATGGCTACAAAGGAAGGAAGAACAACACTTGGCTAGACGCATTCTTCGCCTTACGTCAACTCTTGGAGGAAAAACTCCAAGATGGAAAACGATGCGTCATATTCATCGATGAACTACCTTGTCTCGATACACCTAAGGCAGGTTTTGTTCATGCCTTGGGACATTTCTGGAACAGTTGGGCAAACTGGCAATCCCAAATCATGCTCATCGTTTGTGGTTCAGCTACGTCATGGATGGTTCGCAATATCATAGACGACCATGGGGGGCTGCACGACAGAGTAACCCATGAGATGCCTCTCCATCCTTTCACCTTAGCGGAAACGGAAGAATACTTCCAAGAAAATGGATTCAGATGGAAACGTTTGAGTCTGCTGCAAGTATATATGGCTGTAGGCGGTGTACCTTATTATATGAGCCTATTCCTGCCAGAAGAAAGCCCTGCCATCGGACTAGACCGTTTGTTCTTTAGCGAGAACGCAGAACTGCAAAAGGAATATCGCCGACTGTTCTACTCTCTCTTTCGCAATGCCCAACCTTACCAGGATATCATCTCTGTCTTGGCAAAGAAGTCGAGCGGCATGACAAGAGAAGAGATAAGCAAAGCCCTCAATGTTGACAACAACGGCAAACTGGGAGACATGCTTACCGACTTGATTTATTGTGATTTTATCCGCAAGTATAATGTAAGGGACAAAAAGATAAAAACGAACTCGGCACTCTACCAACTTGTAGATTTCTATACCATCTTTTACAACACATTTGCCTCAAAAAACAGCACCGAGGAACATTATTGGAGCAGAAATGCCACTTCTTCGGAAGTAAAAAGCTGGTATGGGCTAGCCTACGAGAGAGTCTGCCAAGCACATCTGCCACAAATAAAGCAAGCCCTCGGCATCGCCAGTGTCAAAACAGAGCATTACTCTTGGAAAAGCAAGACCCTGACAGATGGCGCACAAATAGACATCATCATCGACCGTGCCGACAATACCATCAATCTCTGTGAGGTAAAGTATTGTGATCACGAATACCAACTTGACAAGGACGAGTTCTTCAAGATAAATCACAGAGTAGAGGCTTTTGAAGAAGAAACCCAAACAAAGAGTACAATCTTACCTACCATGATTACGACATTCGGACTTGCCAAAGGTATGTATAGCGACCAGATTATCGTTAAGCTAACCATGGATGATTTGTTTGGAAAATAGCAAGGCAAAAAAGACCAGGTCGCGCTCGGCACGCTTGCCAAAGCCAGGACCTGGGTGATACTGAAAGCGTAATTCAAGATGAAATCATCTACTTATCTAGTTACAAAACCGAGGGTTATGAGTCTTTATTGAGGAATAATAAAATGAATATAAACAAATACGGAATAAACAATATGTATCTAAAACAAACGTTTTTAATGATAGCTTTGGGGGCGATGGCGATGACTGCTGCCGCACAGGCTAGTATTGATACACAGCGCCAGTACCTCTCGGGACATGGATGTGATGATATGGTGAACTGGGACTTCTACTGCACAGGTGGTAGAAATGCCGGCAAGTGGACCAAGATTGGTGTGCCTTCCTGCTGGGAACTGCAGGGATTCGGTACCTATCAGTATGGCATGCGATTCTACGGAAAGGCTACTCCGGAAGGTATTGCTGACGAAAAAGGAAAATATAAATATGAGTTTACGCTGCCACAGGAGTGGGAGGGCAAACAGATAGAACTCGTCTTCGAAGCCGTGATGACTGATGCCAAGGTGACCATCAACGGCAGAAAGGCGGGAAACGGCTTGCATCAGGGCGGTTTCTATCGCTTTACTTATGATGTGAGCGACCGCATCTTCTTCGGAAAACATAAGAACAGACTCGAAGTGGAGGTGAGCAAGGAAAGCAGCAACAGTCAGGTGAACATGGCGGAGCGCCGTGCTGACTACTGGAACTTCGGTGGCATCTTCCGTCCTGTATTTATCGTGGCAAAACCTGCTCAGAACATCAACCGTGTGGCGATTGATGCCAAGGGTGATGGTCATTTTATGGCAGATTGCTACCTGAACCGTGCTATCAAGGGTGCGAAGGTGAAGACTGAGATTCTGGATGAGAAAGGAAAGGTGGTGGCATCGAACGTGGCTGATGCCAGAAACAGCGATGAGGCGCATGTCGACTTCCAGGCAAAAGCACCTAAGCAGTGGACTGCCGAGACTCCGCATCTCTATACTGCCGTCTTCACACTCCAGGATGCAGCAGGCAAGACGCTCCACAGAGAACGTCAGAAGTTCGGCTTCCGCACCATCGAATACCGTGCCAGCGATGGCGTTTATATCAATGGTCAGAAAGTTATCTTCAAAGGCGTGAACCGTCACAGCTTCCGTCCGGAGACCGGTAGAACGCTGAGCAAGGCGAAGAATATAGAGGATGTGAAACTCATCAAGAGCATGAACATGAATGCCGTGAGATTGAGTCATTATCCTGCCGATCCGGAGTTCTTGGAGGCTTGCGATTCGCTCGGTCTCTATGTCGAATGTGAGTTGAGCGGATGGCACTGGGCACATCCTACCATCGTGGGCAAGCAGTTGGTGAAGGAGATGATTACCCGTGATGAGAATCATCCTAGCATCATCTTTTGGAGCAACGGTAACGAGGGTGGTTTCAACTACGAACTTGAGCCAGACTTCGCTTTCTGGGATAAGCAGAAACGCGTGGTACTCTATCCTTGGGCTAACCGCAACGGCTTTGAAACCAAGCATTACCGCTCTTATGGCGAGACCCAGGAATATATGAGACAGAAGGAAATCTTCATGCCTACCGAGTTCCTGCATGGTCTGTATGACGGTGGACACGGAGCAGGACTGAAGGATTACTGGGACATGATGATGGCGAACCCTCGCTGTGCCGGCGGATTCCTCTGGGATCTGATGGACCAGGGTGTGGTGCGTACCGACAAGAATAATTATGTAGACTGTATGGGTAACTTTGGAGCCGATGGTATCGTGGGTCCTCATGCCGAGAAGGAAGGCTCTTACTATACGATTAAAGAGGTATGGTGCCCGGTACAGTTGACTTGGAATGATGTGGAGAAAGGTGAACTCACCTTATCTAATCAGTATAACTTCGTGAATCTGAAGGATTGCCGCTTCTCTTATCGTCTGTTGCAGATGCCAGCGATGGGCAGCACTCAGGTCAAGGTATTGAAGCAGGGCAATCTCTCTTCTCCGGATGTAGCTCCGGGCAAGGAAGCCCAGGTGAAGATACCGATGATGGCGAATGCTGATGCGGTAGAAATCAAGGCTGTGAACCATGAAGGTGAGGAAATCATGACATGGAGCAGGGGAGTGAAGAGTGAAGAACGAAGAGTGAAAAATTCAAGTGCTCCAAGTACTTCATCTGCTGCTTATGCTGACCAGGCTGATGCTGTTGAAGTGAAGGCGGGTGGAAGAACTTATCGCTTTGCCAAGAAAGATGGCAGACTGATGGGTGTTGAGGTTGGCAGCAAGGCAATCTCGCTGAGCAACGGACCTCGATTCATGGCTGCCAGAAGAAGCGACCGCAGTCTGGACCAGTTCTATAATCACGATGACAAAGAGGCTGAGAAGAAAAAGACACTCTATACCGAGTTTGTTGACCAGGGTGCTTTTGCCGGTTTCGAATGGAAGGAAGCGGAGGCAAAGCTGGTGGCTACATATCAGCATGGCTCACTCGATGAGGTAGACTGGCAGTTCCTTTCTGACGGTTCGGTGGCTGTAACCTGTCATTATAATTTCGGTGGCGTAGTAGATATGATGGGCATGGCTTTCGACTATCCGGAAAGCAAGGTCCGCAGCAAGGCTTGGGTGGGCAATGGTCCTTACCGGGTTTGGCAGAACCGCGAACAGGGTCCGCAATACGGCTATTGGCAGAACGACTATAATGACCCGATTCCAGCCGAAAGCTGGGATTATCCTGAGTTTAAAGGCTACTTTGCCAACGTGAAGTGGATGCAGTTCAAAACTGATGAAGGAAAGATCGGCTTCTCTGGTCTGACTGCCGATGAGCACATGGGCGTTTATACTCCTCGTGATGGTAGAGACGGTCTGCTCTATACCTTGCCACAAACCGGTCTGGCAGTCTTCAAGGTGATACCTTCAGTAAGAAATAAGGTAAATACCACCGACCTCAACGGACCTTCAGCCCAGCCAAAATGGCTGAACGGCAAGGGCAAGGCTGTGTTTACATTGAACTTTGAGCTTTGAACTTTGAGCTGTTAACTTTAAATTGTTAACTTTTAACTGTTATGAACTGTTATGAATAAGAAAAAACGATATACGGTGATGGCATTGTCGGCGCTTCTGGTAGCGTCGACAATGGCTCATAATGACGAAGCTAAGCCCTGGACCTTCTGGTACTGGATGTATGGCGCCGTTTCCAAGGCAGGTATTCATGCCGATCTGGTCGGTATGAAGAATGTTGGTTTGGGCGGTACCTATCTGATGCCGATCCGTGGTGTCAGCGAACGTCCGGAGTATCAGGGCGAGGCGGCACAGTTGTCACCTAAGTTCTGGGAGATGGTGGATTACTCTTTCCAGCAAGCCGACTCCCTGGGTCTTGACATGGGCATCCATATCTGCGACGGTTTCGCCCTGGCTGGCAATCCGTCTATCCTTCCTGCCGAATCGATGCAGAAGGTGGTATGGACCGATACCATTGTGGGTGGCGGCAAGAAGATAGAAGGCATGCAGATGTGGCAACCCGAAAGTTATAAGGACGGGAAGTTGCAGCCTGCCGGAAACGAGGGTGGATATTATCAGGATATCGCAGCCTTTGCCATCCGATGCAAGGAGAAACCCCAACTCTTCAAACCGGAGAAGATAGAATATACCGAGGCTGTTTCTACCGCCAAGGGCTATTATCTGGCAGCGAAACCTGCCTCTATCACCTATTCGTTTCATAAACCCGTCACGGTGCGCAGCATGCGTGTGGTGCCTAACGGCAACAACATCCAGTCGCAGCGCCTCCTGGTGCAGGCTTCTGATGACGGCATCAACTTCAGAGATATCAAGCAGTTGGTGCCACCCCGTCAGGGTTGGCAGAACACAATGTGTGATTATACCTTCAGTTTGCCGACTACCACCGCCCGCTATTTCCGATTCTCATGGACGCCGGAAGGTACAGAGCCGGGAGCAGAAGACCTGGATGCAGCTAAATGGAAACCGCTGCTGAAACTGGAGAATATCATCTTGAGCAATCAGCCGATGATTAACCAGTATGAGGGAAAAACGGGTGCCGTATGGCGTATCGAAACCGATGCGGCAGCTAAGAGCGAGACCGTGGCGATGGCAGATGTACTGCCTTTGAAACTGGAAAATGGAATGGTGATGGGTGTCATGGTGAACGGCAACCTGATGAATAAGTTGCCTAAGGGCACCTGGCGCCTGTTGCGAATGGGACATACCTCAACAGGACAGACCAATGCAACAGCCGGAACCGGTAAGGGACTCGAAGTGGATAAGTTCTCACCGGCAGCCGTCAGGAAACTTTTCAATTCCTGGTATGCATTGTTCCTGAACCGTCCGCACAGCGATGTGGTGAAGTATCTGCACATCGACTCCTGGGAGTGTGGCAGTCAGAACTGGGGCTATCAGTTTGCCGAGGAGTTCAAGGCACGCCGCGGTTACGACCTCATCCCATACCTCCCGATTATGGCAGGAGTTCCGATGGAGTCGGCTTCCAGATACGAACAGGTACTGAAGGATATCCGTCTCACCATCAATGACCTGGTAAACGAGAAGTTCTTCAAGACCTTTACCGATCTGGCTCATGAACAGGATATAGAAGTATCTCACGAGAGTATTGCACCAACCTTCCCTGCCGATGGTCTGCAGCATTATCAGTATGCCGACAATCCAATGGGAGAATACTGGCTCAATTCGCCTACTCACGATAAACCCAACGACATGCTCGATGCCGTGAGCGGTGCACATATTTATAATAAGAACATCGTTCAGGCAGAGGGATTCACCGAGGTTCGTGGTGTATGGAATGAGACACCAGCCATGCTCAAGCCGATGCTTGACCGCAATCTGGCGCTTGGCATGAACAAACTCTTCTTCCATGTAACTGCCCATAATCCTTGGATGGACCGCAAGCCTGGTATGACGCTTGATGGCATCGGTCTCTTCTTCCAGCGCGACAATACCTGGTATCCTGAGGCACGCGGTTTTGTGGATTACATCACCCTGTGTCAGAATTATCTGCAGCAGGGCAGACCGGTGGTAGACATCGCCGTGTTTACAGGCGAAGAGATTCCGAGCCGTTCGCTTACTCCGGATAAACTCGTTCCGATGCTTCCGGGTGTGTTTGGCGCAGAACGGGTGGCTAGTGAACAGAAACGTATGGCTAATGTGGGCATTCCGATGGAAGAATCGCCTGTGGGAGTAACTCATTCGGCGAATATTCTCGATCTGAAAGACTGGTGCAATGCCCTGCATGGCTACAAATATGATTCGATGAATAAGGATGCCTTGCTGAAATGGAATTTCGAATACAGTCCGAAGGGCAAGTTGCCAGGAAACCAGGACTACCGCATCCTGGTGGTTCCGCAGCCGGCAAATACCCTGTCTGCCGAGGTAAAGGCGAAGATAGAGGAGTTGCGCGAGGAAGGCATCATTATCATCGACAAGCCTTATCAGGCAAAGGACTTCTCTCAGTATGGCATAGAACCGGATGTCGTTCTGCCCGAGAATATGGATTATGCTCACCGCTGTGTGTTGGAGGCAACAGGCAGAAAGGACATCTATTTCCTGACTAACCAGGAGGATAAGGAACGCCAGATTACGGCAACCTTCCGTACCAGAACTTCCAAAATCCGCCAGATTGTGAAATTGAGTCTGCCTGCTTATGGTTCCGCTTTCGTTATCCTCTCGAACAAGGAAGACATGCAGGTTATCAGTCAGACAGGTCATAAACTGGTTGAAGAAGAAGGTGCAGGTTTTACAGAAAACTATCCTTCTGTGCTGGCTGTAGCCGATAAGTGGAAGGTTCATTTCGATGATATCCGCAAAGATACCACCGTTACGCTTCCTTTCGACTGGTCGAAGTCGGCAGATGAGAAGATGAAGTACTACAGCGGTCACGTAACCTTTACCTCTTCTTTTGAATGGGGCGATTCTGTTCCGGTTTCAGCAGAAGAGAAAATGGAAGTTCCAGCCGAGAAAACGAAGACGGCTCCTTCTAATGACGGATTCATCAAAATCCAGTTGGGCAAGATTGGTGATGTGGCACGTGTGCTGGTCAACGGCAAGCAATATGGTTATGCCTGGACAGCTCCTTACGAGGTGTATGTTCCGAAGCGCGACCTGAAGAATGGCAGCAACGAAATACAGATTGTTGTAGCCAATACCTGGCACAATGCGCTGCAGGGTGCTGGCGAGGGAAAGGCTCCGTTTAAGGGAATCTGGACCAATGCCAAATATCGCACCAAGAGCAAGGCGCTTCTGCCTGCCGGATTACTCTCCACGATTAACATCGTGTATTAGTTTATAGTTGATAGTTTATAGTTGATAGTTAATAGTTCATAGCAAGACTGCTCATTTAACATTTAACACTTAACATTTAACATTGAATACATTGAATAAAATGAAGAAACTGTTATGTTCAGCTCTGCTGCTTGCCATGACTCTGGCAGCGCAGGCAGAAGTGAAACTGCCAAAGATCTTTGGCGACAATATGGTATTACAACAGCAGACGGAATGCAACCTCTGGGGTACTGCTGATGCCAACAAGGTGGTAAAAGTGCGTGCTTCCTGGAACGGCAAGACCTATAAGACTCAAGCCGATGCCCAGGGAAAATGGGCGATGAAGATAGAAACGCCTCAGGCTGGCGGCCCTTATGAACTGAGTCTGAGCGATGGAAAGGAACTGAAACTTCACAATATCCTGATTGGTGAGGTCTGGATCTGTTCGGGTCAGAGTAACATGGAGATGCCGATGAAGGGATTCAAGGCACAGCCTGTTGCGGGCACTCCTGAAGAACTGATGCTGTGTAAAGACCAGCAGTTGCGCCTTTTTACGGTTCAGCGCAATGCCCAGTTGCATCCTGTTGATACGGTGGCTGGCGACTGGAAGGAAGCTGATGCTGCAAGCGTTCGTGAGTTTAGTGCTGCTGCTTATTATTATGGTAAGACGTTGCGCCAATCGCTGGGTGTACCAGTAGGTCTGATTGTTACTTCCTGGGGCGGTAGTGCCTGTGAGGCATGGATCAACGGCAATCTCATCAAGAGCGATTGGCTCAAGGCATTCCCTAAACTTCATACACCTTGGAATGAGGCTGATGTGAAGAAATATCAGCAGCGCTGTCCTTCGGCTCTCTATAATGGTATGCTCCATCCGCTCATCGGTTACACCATGAAGGGTGTTATCTGGTATCAGGGTGAGGATAACTGCAATCGCTATGCTACTTATGCCGACCAGATGCAGACCCTGGTAAACAGTTGGCGCAAGGAATGGAAGCAGGGGATTTTTCCGTTCTATTATTGTCAGATTGCACCCTACGATTATAGTCTGATAAAATGGAAAAACAACAGTGCCCTGCTTCGTGAAAAGCAGATGGAGGCAGAGAAGCGCATCAGCAACTGCCGTATGGCTGTATTGCTTGATGTCGGTCTGGAGTATGGCATCCATCCACGTAAGAAGAAGGAGGTGGGCGAGCGTCTGGCTCTGCTTTCTCTTGCCAATACTTATGGTCAGAAGGGATTGCCTGATTTCGCTGTCTACAAGAGTGTTGAGTTCAAGGGCGATACCGCTGTAGTCAGCTTCGACCGCAGCAAGGAGTGGGTTTACTTCAACAATGGTCCTAAGAGCGACAACTTCGAGATTGCCGGCGAAGATCAGGTATTCCACAAGGCACAGGCTTGGATTTCACGCAACAAGGTTTATGTAAAGAGTGAGGACGTGAAGAAACCTGTGGCTGTGCGCTATGCGTTCAAAAACTGGGTTGTGGGCGACCTTTTCCACGATGGTCTGCCTGTCAGCTCTTTCCGTACCGACGATTGGGAAGTGAAGTAATAGTTTATAGTTAATAGTTTATAGTTAATAGTTTATAGATGAGATATTACATATTGATGGCTATGATGCTTTTGCTGGGCGCAGGCTCGGCAAAGGCATCGGCTTACGATGATACATCGGTGGCGGGTTTGTTTCCTGTCAGCAACCAGGGACGCGAGGTGTGGAATTTCAATCCCAACTGGCGGTTCCATCTGGGTGATGTGCTGGGCGCAGAACGTGCCGACTATGATGATACAAGCTGGGGGGTAGTTTCTACCCCTCATAGTGTGAAACTGGAACCTGCTGAGGCTTCGGGTTGCCGCAACTATCAGGGTATAGCCTGGTATCGCAAAACCTTTATCGTGCCGGGCAATCGCTCTGAAATCTATTTCGAGGCAATAATGGGCAAGCAGAAGATTTATGTGAACGGCAAACTGGCTAAGGAGCACTTCGGCGGTTACCTGCCTGTTATCGTCAACCTGAAAGAGCAGGGACTGAAGAAGGGCGATAAGTGTGTGGTGGCTGTGATGGCTGACAACTCTAATGACAAGAGTTATCCTCCTGGCAAACCGCAGTATACACTCGACTTTGCTTATCATGGTGGTATCTATCGCGATGTATGGCTTATCAATAAGAAGGAGATTTCTATCACCAACGTGATTGAAGCCGACCGCCGTGATGCCGGCATCTTCGTTCATTTCTCGGATATTTCAGAGAAGCAGGCGAAGGTGTTTGTTGATGTCGACTTGCAGAATGTGGGCGGAAAGGCACGCAAGGTGAAGGTGGAGCAGAGTCTGCTGGATGCTTCGGGCAAGGTGCTCAAGACCATTTCGCAGAATGTGCTCCTGGCAGCAGGCGATGCACATCAGACCGTCAGACAGATGTTCTCTGTCAGGAATCCGCATCTCTGGTCGCCGGAGACACCTTATTTATATAGTGTGGTTACCCGCATCAGGGACGGTAAGCAGGTATTGGACGGCGGAAAGACCAAGTTGGGTATCCGCAGTTTCGAGTTCCGAGGCAAGGAAGGTTTCTGGCTCAACGGCAAGAAATACCGCCAGTTTATCGGTGCCAACCGTCATCAGGATTTTGCCTATGTGGGCAATGCACTTCCCAACAGTCAGCAATGGAGAGATGTGCTCCGTCTGAAGAATGCCGGTTTCAACATCATCCGTACTGCCCACTATCCTCAGGACCCGTCGTTCATGGATGCCTGCGATGAACTCGGAATCTTCATCATCGTGGCTACACCGGGCTGGCAGTATTGGAACAAGGACCCTCAATTTGCTGAGCGTGTGTTCCAGAATACCCGTGAAATCATCCGTCGTGACCGCAACCATCCTTCGGTTCTGATGTGGGAGCCTATCCTGAATGAGACCCGCTATCCTAAGGATTTCGCCCTGAAGTCGCTGCAGTTGACCAAGGATGAGTATCCTTATCCATACCGTCCTGTGGCTGTTGCCGACTGGAATTCGGCAGGTGTCAAGGAAAATTATGATGTGGTTTACGGATGGCCGGATATGGATATGAGCGGCATCAGCCAGTGTGTCTTTACCCGAGAGTTTGGTGAGTATGTGGATGACTGGTATGCGCATAACAACCTGAACCGTGCCAGCCGCAGCTGGGGTGAGAAACCGATGCTGACCCAGGCTTATTCTCTGGCAAAGACAACAGAGGAGATGCACACACCGGGACAGTTTATCGGTGGTTGCCAATGGCATCCTTTCGATCATCAGCGCGGCTATCATCCAGATCCTTACTGGGGCGGTATCTATGATGCATTCCGACAGAAGAAGACTGCTTATTATATGTTTGAGTCACAGCGCAGCGACCAGCCATTTGTGCATATCGCTCACGAGATGACCCAGTTCAGCGGTGCCGATGTGACGGTATTCTCTAATTGTGACAGCGTTCGTCTTACCACCTATCAGGGTGCTCATACCTATACTTTGCCAGTTCTTCATCCTACGGCAGCCGCCTTTAATGCCCCTGTGGTATTCAAGAATGCCTGGGATTTTTGGGAGGCTCGCGAATACAGTTATAAGAAGAAATCTCCTCAGATGGTAGTGATGGTAGCAGAGGGATACAAGGATGGCAAGGTGGTTTGTACCGACCAGCGCATGCCTTCCCGCCGCAGCACCAAACTCCGTCTTTATGTTGATGAGATGGGCAAACCGCTGGTGGCTGATGGCAGCGACTTTGTGGTTGTGGTAGCCGAAGTGACCGATGATAACGGTCATGTTCGCCGTCTGGCTAAAGAGAATATCCGCTTTACCCTGGAGGGTGAGGGCGAAATCATTGGTGATGCCAGCATCAATGCCAATCCGAGAGCTGTAGAATGGGGTAGTGCTCCTATCCTGGTGCGCAGCACGATGAAGCCGGGCAAGATTAAGATTCATGCCGAGGTTCAGTTCCCGGGTACTCATGCTCCTACTCCTGCCGACCTGGAGATAGAGAGCGTAGCTTATCAGGGAACCATGATGATGGGTACAAAGTCGGCGAAGTCTGCCACTTCATCATCTGTTCAGAATATTTCTTCTGCCACTTCTTCTTCTTCTCATGAGTTTACACCCGAGCAGAAGGCAAAGATGCTGAAAGAGGTAGAAGACCAGCAGGCTGATTTCGGTATTAATAATTAATAATGCGTAACCGGAGAGTTCTTTGCAGAAGATTCCGTTTACGTAATCGTTATCGTCTTGAAATCTTCAAAAAACAGAAAGTTTATTGGAGATTTCAAGACTTTTTTTGTACTTTTGCATACGTGAAACGATATTTTACCATACTTTTCTGTTTGCTTTATGCCTTGTTGGGTATGGCACAGAACAATATGCAGGTAGCTCATTATTCTACGAAGGAAGGGTTACCTCACGACATCGTATACTGTTCTCTGAAGTCGAAAGACAGTTTCCTGTGGTTTGGAACCTGGTTCGGCTTATCTCGTTTCGATGGCTCCCGCTTTGCCAATTATTCAGATGCTTACATCTCTTCTTCCGACCAGCCACCCCGTAAGGTAGAATGGTTGGCAGAAGATGCTCTGGGCAATCTCTGGATCAAGACGCTCGACTGGAAACTCAGCGTCTTCTTCAAGCAGACCGAACGTTTCGAAGATGTCTATGATGAACTGAAACCTTATGCCCGTAACCTGCAGGTCATCAAGATTCAGGCAGATGGTACCGGTAAGATTCTCCTGCTCACCAAAGATAAGAACCTGCTTCTTGCAGAAACATTAAAGGATGGAAGCATCCGTATCCAGACGCTGGTAGATGCCCGAAAGTATATCAATACGTTCAATTATCAGTTGTGCCAGGATGTGGTACAGCTGAAGGCTTCGCGTGCCAACTATGTAGGAAAGGATTATCAGATTTATTCCGTTCCTGTTACTGCGAAAAACAGGAAGTGGACGCTCGGCATGTGGCAGCAGTATTTCGCCCGTAAATCAAAGGAACATTTTGTTTATCATACCCCGAACGGATGTGTGTGGCAGTTGGATGAGTCGCATACCGCCCTGGTGTGCCGTAATCCGAAGACCGGATGGGAGCGCCGTTATCCGGTTTCGGGCGTAGGTACGGTGGTGGAGCCTAAGTTCATCGCCACCTCTCATCATGGTTACTTCTATCTTTCCGGTGCTGGCGAAATTATCTATATTGATCCGCAGACGATGGAAGGCGTTAACCTGGCTTTCCTTCCTAAGTTCCAAGACCATAAGCCAGACAGCCACTTCTTGCACATGAACCTGGACAAGGACGGACTGTTGTGGCTCACTTCTGCTAATAATGGCATTTACCGTGTCAGTTTCACACCCAACCAGTTCCGTGTCATCCCTTTGCCGGATGGTGATAAGAGTGGAGTGAAAGCCATCTGCCAGTTGAAGAATGGTGATGTGCTGGTGGGTGCCCGCAGCAAGAATGTTTATCTGTTGGATATGCAGGGCAGGGTGAAGCAGGTATTCGATTATGCCCATCATCAAATCGGCAGCATTTATCATGCCATGTATGATGACAGGCAGAATCTCTGGCTCTCTACCAAGGGAGACGGATTGGTAAAACTGACTCCCGATGCCTCCAGACCAATAGGGTATCGCATCGCTCATTACCGTCATGATGCCCGGGATCCTCATTCCATTAGTGGCAATAATGTCTATATGACTTATCAGGATTCCAAGCATCGCATCTGGGTGGCTACCCTGGATGGAGGTCTTAATCTGCTGGAGGAACAAGGTGGAAAGGTATGTTTCTATAATAAATATCATGGTATGAAGAACTATCCGGGTTACGGACTCTATATGGATGCTCGCAACCTGGTAGAGGACAGTCATGAAAGAATGTGGGTAGGAACGATGGACGGACTGATGTCTTTCAAGACAGATTTCAAATCGGTAGGCGACCTGCGCTTCGAGACTTATCGCAATACCGAAATCAATACCCGTGCCAATAGTGACATCTACGGACTTTACAAAGATAAAAACAGGCAGGTTTGGATGTGTACCTTTGGTGGAGGTCTGAGTCGTCTGGATGGTTTTGATGAAGTGACGCATCTGCCTATCCTTACTTCTTTGGGAGCAAAGGAAGGTTTGCATAATGATGTCATCATTTCGATTTTAGAGGATAAGAAGGGCCGCCTTTGGCTGGTAAATGCCGATGGCTTGTCGTGCTATGATTATCAATCAGACCGCATCCAGCATTTCGACAATTCCGATGGATTCCCTGATGTCCAGTTGGAGGAATCTTCTGCGGCTTTGATTCAGAATGGGGAGATATGGCTGGGGTGCAAGGAAGGAATCCTTGCTTTTCAGCCGGAACGTATCCATACCACCCGTCTGCAATATCCTATATATATAATAGGTGGAGAGGTGAACAACCGCGACATCCGCAGTTACAATCAGCCAGCCATCCTGGAGAAATCGATGGTTTATGCCGATCATCTCACCCTGCGTCATTCCCAGTCGATGTTCACTCTGGAGTTTGCGGCCCTGAATTTCTGCAATCCGGAGCGCATCAGCTACCGTTACCGGCTGAAGGGTTACGACCATGATTGGCATTATGCCGGCAAGAACCGTCTGGCTTCCTATACCAATGTGCCGTCTGGAACCTATCAGTTTATCGTAGAGGTAATGGATGCCACCAATCCTGATTCTCACAGCACGAGAGAGCTGACCATCACCATTCTTCCACCCTGGTGGGCTACGTGGTGGGCTTATCTCATCTACATCATTCTGATATCCGTAGCCAGCTACTATGCTTTCCGCTATGCGAAGTATCAGATTCGGCTGAAGAACAATATCTACATCCAGAACCAGCTGGCAGAGTATAAACGCAAGTTTAATGCCGAACAGCAGGATAAGCAGTTTGCCGACAAGGTGCGCCGGTTTATGGAAGCCAACTTGACTAATGCCGATTTCGAGATAGATATGCTGGCACAGAAATTGGGCATGAGCCGTTCAGCCTTCTTCAAGAAGACGAAGGCTGTGATGGGCTGTTCGCCAAGCGATATGGTGAAGGATTTCAAACTGAGTCATGCCGTAGAATTGCTGAAGCATTCCGGCCAGAGTATCACCGATGTAGCCTACAGTTGCGGCTTCACCGATGTGGGCTATTTCGGCAAGTGTTTCCGTAAGAAATATGGCATGTCACCAAGAGAGTATGTAGCGCAGCAGGAGAGTGAAATAAAAAAATAAAGTTTTTTATAAAAAATCTCAAAAAAGGTGATTACAGCGTGAACCAATGTGCGTCTTTTAGGCAATTGAAACAAACAAATTAAATGTTGACTAATCATTTTTACCTAAAAGGCAAATGAAACAACTGTCTTATCATAGTAGGTTTATATTGGTTCTGTTATTTACGTTGTTGAACACTTTACCAATATGCTCACAGGCGGCAACTCCTAGGTACAGGATAGCTGCTTGCGACTGGATGATGCTGAAACGTCAGAAGCTGGGCGAGTTTAAACTGGCTCAAGAATTAGGAGCAGATGGCGTTGAGGTTGACATGGGCGGATTGGGTAAACGCGTGTTATTTGATAATCAGCTTAGAGAACCACAACAGGCAGAAAAGTTTCAGGCTGCAGCCCGTCAGTATGGCGTAGCTGTTCCTTCTATGGCGATGAGTGGCTTCTTCGCTCAGAGTTTCCTGACTCGTGATAATTATCAAGACCTTTTGAAAGATTGTTTCCAGACGATGAAACTCTTTGGCAGCAAGGTGGCTTTCCTTCCACTCGGAGGTAGCGGAAAAGACTGGCAGCAGGAAGGCTGTGCAGCATACCAGCAGATGGTTTCTCGCCTTCGCACAGCCGGTGAGATGTCAAAGCAGGAGGGTATCACCATCGGTATCAGAACCGGAATGGGAGCTAAGTTTGATAAGAAACTGCTGAAGAAAGTAGGCAGCAGTCAGATTAAGGTCTACTACAATTTCCAGGATGCAGCCGATCATCATCGTGATATCTGCAAGGAACTCCGGAAGTTGGGCGCCCAGCGTATCGTCCAGATACATGCTTCCAATACAGATAGCGTAAATCTTCAGGAAGACCCGGAGATTAATCTTCCGAAAATCAGGAAGACGCTTGACAAGATGAAATGGAGCGGCTGGCTGGTGGTAGAGCGGAGCCGTGATGTAAAGAGGGTAAGAGACGTGAAATATAATTTCGGTAGAAACATCGCTTACTTAAAACAGGTATTTCAAGAGCGGTAACAGTTTCGGGGAATAACTGGCAAACTACTTTTATATAATTAGGAAAGTGTAAATCGTGTTAGAAAAGAAATAAATAAAAATATAGTTAAACCTAAAAAAGACAATTATGAAGAAAAATCATTTCATTGCGCGGAAAGGACTCTTCTCTCTGGCACTTGCTGCCGTAGGAGCGATGTTCTTGGGTTCGTGTGCCGTTGATGGTTTTGATGACAAAGAGAAGTTTGACAATGGTGTATCCGGCATCAAGCTAGAGTCTCCAGAACTAGCAGTAAAAACGGTAGTAGCATCGGATGGATCTGATAAATTACAGGTGTCATGGAAGGTAGTCTATGGCGCAGGTGGTTATGAGTGTAAGGCTTATAAAGTTGATGATCCAACTAATCCAGAGGTAATCGTTGATACTATCATGGATGGTACTTCTTTCCAATTTAAGTTAGCTGAGGATACTAAATACAAGCTCTCAGTTCGTACTTTGGGAAATGTAAAGCAGAATAATACAGAGGCTGACCAGGCTACGGAGATGTCTTATAGTACATTGGTGCCTGCAACGCCAATCCCTGCAGGGTCTGACATTGCTAAGTTTATCAAGGAAAATTTGCAGAACTCAGACAAGGAACAGGCTTTCGAATTGGAAGCTGGTGCTACGTATACTTGCAATGATGAAGTAGATTTCCAAGGGAACAAAATGACTCTCCGTGGAGATAAGCTCAACCATGCTTTGGTTACTATGGGTGAGAATGGTGTAATCCGTACTTCTGCTCAGTTGAAGGTGAAGTACTTGAACTTCGATTGTACAGCAGTAACCAATAAGGGTGGCATTGTGGAGATGTCTACAACTCCTCCAGCTTCTTGTTCTGCAGAGGCTCAAGGTATAGCTGCTGGTAAAAATAAGAATTTGCCTGCCGATGTGTTTGTCCTTCAAGATCCTATTATTCTTCAGGAATGCGCATTTAAAAACGTACCAAGTTGTTTGTTCCACATAGGACATTGTGCCTGGGGACTTGCTGATATCCGAATAGACAATTGTGTTGTGCAGCTTGATAATGATGGCTCAAAGTTCAGTAATGGTGCTGTTATTTCTTTCTATGGTGATACAAAGAAGGATTTCGCTTCTCCTAGCGGTGGGCAGTTCTGGGCTTGCTCTGCACAGAAAATTTCTGTAAAAAACAGCACCATCTATAATATTAAGGAGAATAGCAAAAATTACTTTGTAAGATTTGCTAATAAAGACATTGATCGTATCTTCCCAACAGCCTCTGGTAGCTTTAGCTTGGATTATTGTACTTTGTCTAAGGTGATGACGGGTCGGGATTTTGCTAATAATATGCCACAGCAGAAAAAATATGTTATTAATGTAAATAATAACGTTTTCTATGATACATGGCGTATCCAAAAACTTAATAAGGGTGGCTGTACCGTTAATTGTGATATGACAACTAATGCCATTCAGGGTAAAACGAATCCAGTAGATGGTACAGACTTGAAGAGTTGGGCTACTGAAGAGCCACTAGGCTTTGATGATGCAGCATGTCTAAAGGAACTCGATTTGTCTCAACCTGATTTTGGAATTAATTTCAAGGCTACCGGTGCAATATCAAGTACAATCGGTGATCCACGTTGGAGAAAATAATTTAAACTATCTAATCTCGAAACAAGATGAAACGTAAATATATAAAGACATTGGCCTTTGGTATGGCACTTACCTGTGCTGTGCCTGCAATGGCTCAAAATAAAGTAGTGCAGGGTACTGTACTCGATGACCTCGGTGAACCTGTTATCGGTGCTACCGTAAAGGTTGCCGGTACCAAGACTGCTGTGATTACCGATATGGATGGTAACTATAAGTTGTCTGTTCCTAAGGGCGGCAAGGTTACCGTTTCTTATATTGGTTTTAAGGATGCTACTACCAATGGTGGTACCATCAAGCTGGTTGCTGACGACAAGACTCTTCAGGAGGTGGTAGTCGTAGGTTACGGTACTCAGAAAAAGGCTCACCTGACCGGTTCTGTAGCCAACATCCCAACAGATGAAATTCAGGACCTCGCTAATGGTGGTTTGGCTTCTTCTTTGGGTGGTCTGGTTAACGGTTTGAGCGTAAGTGGTGGTGAGAGCCGTCCAGGTGTGAATGCACGTATCATGATTCGTGATACCAACTCATTGGGCGAAGTTGGTTCTACAGCCCAGCAGCCTCTCTTCGTTATCGATGGTTATATCTATCCTAACGATGTAAAGGTAGGTAACACTTACCAGAACCTCGGTGCTGAGGCTTTCAATAACCTGGATGCCTCTGAGGTAGAGAGTATCTCAGTATTGAAGGATGCTTCTGCTGCCGTTTATGGTGCCCGTGCTGCCAATGGTGTTATCCTCGTAACTACCAAGAAGGGTAAGATGGGTGCACCTCGCATTTCTTATAGCGGTTCTTTCGGTTTCACCGATGAGGTTTCTCGCCCTAAGATGCTGAATGCTTACCAGTATGGTCGTTTGTACAATGCAGTTATTGCTGCCGATCCAACCAATACTTCCCTCAATAAGACTACTGCCCTTTTCCAGGCAGATGAGTTGGAGGCAATGAAGAGTCTGAACTATGATTTGCTCGACAAGTATTGGGAAACCGGTATGACCCAGAAGCACAGCGTGAACGTAAGTGGTGCTACCGATAAGGTGAACTATTTTGCAGGTATCTCTTACTTCGATCAGGATGGTAACCTCGGTAAACTCAACTATAACCGTTGGAACTATCGTGCCGGTGTGGATGTAAAAGTAAGCAAGTGGTTGGGCGCTAATCTGACTGTTAGCGGTGACTATGCTACAAAGGAAAAGCCATTGGTAAAGGTGGGTGGATCTGGCGATGAGAAGGACTACAACCTCCTTCTGACCCGTCCTACTTACATGCCTGAATCAGTAAATGGTTATGATCTCCTGGCTTATGGTCCTAGCAATACACAAAAGAACCAGAACCAGCAGTATAACTTTGCTACTTTGCAGAACAATGGCGACTACCGCAAGAACATGAATTCTAACCTGAATATCAGCGGAAGCCTTGATTATGATTTCGGTTGGAGCAAGATTCTGAAGGGATTGAAATTGCGCTTCTCTTATTCCAAGAGTATCAATACCGACAAGGGTAATGAGTATGGTTCAAACTTCACCCTCTATCAGATGTTGACTCGCTATGGTAGCGGTAACCACCTTTATACTCCTACCAGTAGCGATAATGCAGATTTCGATTACCTGGCAGCGTCTAACTTCAATGGTGTGACAACCGCCAATGGTGATTATCTGGCTCGTACCATGGTTCGTACTGATAATTATCAGATGAACTTCACTGCCCTGTATCAGCGCGATTTCGGTCAGCATCATCTGGGTGGTCTGTTCTCTATTGAAAAGTCTGAGGCAGAGAGTGAGTATTTGCAGGGACAGCGTTTGACCCCATATCCTTTCACAACCGGTCAGTATAACTCAGCAACAGGTGAGATGACTACTATGTTTACCCGTAGTGAGAGCGGTACCCTTTCATATATCGGCCGTGTAAACTATGCATACGCCAACAAGTATCTCTTCGAGGCTTTGGTTCGTTCTGATGCATCTACCAAGTTCGCTCCAAAGAACTATTGGGGAACATTCCCTGCATTCTCTGCAGGTTGGGTTATCTCCGAGGAGAACTGGTTCCGTAACAAGGTGAAGGGTGTTGACTTCCTGAAGCTCCGTGCTTCTTGGGGTATGACCGGTCGAGACAATACAGCGGCATGGCAGTGGATGCAGGTTTATGCACAGGATGCCAACCGTGGTACTGTATTCGAGACAGGTAAGGATTCCGGCAACCGTATCACCATCAATAAGAACAATTCTGCGGTAAATTCAGACGTTCATTGGGATAAAGACTACAAGACCAACGTGGGTATTGATGCACAGTTCCTCAACAACCGCCTGGCTGTAACCTTCGATTACTATTATGAGAAGAACCGCGAGATGCTGATGAATATCAAGCAGACTGTTCCTTCTACCGTAGGTACACAGAGTGCTGCATCCAATATCGGTGAGATGGATTCATGGGGTGGTGAGCTCTCTGTCACATGGAAGGATAAGATTGGTAAGGACTTCAAGTATCGTATCGGTATCAACACAGGCTGGTCTGACAACAAGGTACTGAATATGGACTGGGTTACAGATTATCTCTACCGTCAGATTACTCCAGGACATCGTACAGACGTAGGTCTTTGGGGTATGCAATGCATCGGTATGTTCCGCAGCTTCCAGGATATTGAGGAATACTTCACGAAGTACAACATCTCTACTTATATGGGCATGACCAAAGATCAGGTTCGCCCTGGTATGTTGATGTATAAGGATGTTCGTGGTGCTTACGATTCTGAGACTGGTACTTATGCCGGACCTGATGGTATCGTAGATGTAGACAACGACCAGGTAGAGTTAGGTCATCGCAGCAGCAATCTCTATGGTTTGACCATGAATTTGGGTGCAGACTGGAAGGGCCTTTCTCTGACAGCTCAGATTGGTGCAAGCTGGGGTGGTTATACCACACTTCCTGGTGCAGCATTGAAGCCAACTGGTAATCTGGAGTATTGCAACATGCCTTCATTCTGGAATCCAGACAATATGTATGTTTATCAGGATGTATATGATGGCTCAGGTAATCTCGTAGTAAAGGAGAACCGTGAGGCTTACTATCCTAACTTGAAGTATACAGATGTGAATGCTGTAGCATCCAGCTTCTGGAGAGTGAGTACAGCACGTGTGGCTCTGAACCGCTTGACCTTGGCTTATACTTTGCCAAAGAGCTGGTTGGGTAGCATCGGCATCAACAGCTGCCGTATCAATATTACCGGTCAGAACCTCATCAACTTCTACAATCCATATCCAGACAACTTCATGAATC
Source organism: Segatella copri (assembly GCF_024330485.1). Classification (GTDB taxonomy): domain Bacteria; phylum Bacteroidota; class Bacteroidia; order Bacteroidales; family Bacteroidaceae; genus Prevotella; species Prevotella copri_L. Next base: position 101,614 of record NZ_JANDWX010000002.1, read on the forward strand.
CTATGTCGGGATCATACGGAAGCTATCCTAACCTCCGTAAGTGGACTGTGGGTGTGAATCTCTCATTCTAATGAGATACTTATATAATTCTTAAAAAGCAAAGAACAATGAAAACGACAATAAAATTATTCAGTCTTGGTCTGGTTTCAGCCTTGGCTTTCAGCTCTTGTAGTGACAGCTTCTTGGAGGAAAAGAAGAACTATGACAATGTAAATAAAGACATCTACAACTATTATGAAGGATGTAATGGTCGTCTAAACGATATCTACAGTTGGTGTTTGCCAACAACCAACGATTTGACCTGGAAGTATCCTTCTATGGGTAATGCGGATGAGGCTGGTAAGTCTACAGAGGAATACAGTGGTCTCAGCTCTTTTGTAGACCCACAGGTTGAGCTGAGCTCTACCAGTACCACAAATTCGGTTCCTGATTTCTTTATGGGCGACCAGAGCAATATTCAGGCATCTGTATATGGTAGAATCCGTAATGTCAATGATGTTATCCAGGGTATCAGTGGCAGCACCCTTTCTGAGGAACAGAAGAATGAATTGCTCGGTCAGGTATATTTCTTCCGTGCATGGTGCTATTACAACTTGTTCAAGTGGTATGGCGGTGTGCCTCTGGTTAAGGAAACACAGGATCCTGTAGAAAGTTCTGTTACTCCTCGTGCTACGTCTAAGGAGACTTACGAGTTTATTCTTGATGACCTGAACAAGGCTGCAGATATGTTGGCTGCCAAGACAGAGAATGGTTCTGGATGGTCGGAGAAAGGTCGTGTTACTTCTGGTACTGCGTTGGCTTTGAAGGGCCGTTTGATGCTTTTGTGGTGTAGCCCTCTCTTCAACCGTGCAAACGATGAAAACCGTTGGAAGACTGCTTATGAAACCATGAAGTCCGATTTGGAGCGTATCAACAAGTGTGGTTATCACCTGTATACTGCCAATGACAATGTGAATGGTTCTGCCTTTGCCAAGATGTTTACCGATGGTGGTAATAATCCTGAGGCTGTGTTCGTTACCTTATATAATAATGTAACAGGTGATGGTCTCGATAATCAGAAGAACAACAACTGGGAGCGTCAGATTCGTCCGGCTAATACAGGTGGTAGCGGTAAGAATGCTTCTCAGATGCTGATTAATATGTTCCCAATGTCAGACGGTAAACTTCCTGAGAGTTGCGATACTTATACCAAGTTGGCACGTTCAGAGAAGACTTTGGATAACGTGACTCCATTCCTAAATCGTGACAAGCGTTTCTACCGTACCTTCGCTTTCCCAGGTTTCCGTTGGTCTTACGATGGTAATGCGTCAGAGCGCGATGCGAACAACCCTTCGGATGGTGCCAACTACGTACTTTGGAACTATGTATGGTATACCAGCATGAATGATGCCGGCAACCCTGAGAGTGGTGATTCTTATGGTGCTGACAACCTGTTGAAGAGTCGTCAGGGTGTATATGTACGCAAGAAGAGTGATGATTTGGATGTCAATTCTTCTCCTCTTTATAAGTATGTAGCTCTTGATACCAAGGGTGCAGCTCCGTTCTATTCTGCAGCACCGTTGATTGAACTCCGTTATGCTGAGGTTCTCCTGAACCTTGCTGAGGTTGCAGCAGGTGCAGGTCATCTCGATGAGGCTGTTGGATATGTTAAGCAGATTCGTGAGCGTGCTGGTTATTCAGCTGCTAATTCTGAGGATGATGGTATCACACCTGCAGCTTACAATGATCAGGCTACCTGTATCTCTCAGATTCTCTATGAGCGCCAGATTGAGTTTGCTTACGAGGGTAAGCGTTTCGATGACCTCCGCCGTTGGATGCTCTTCGATGGTGGTATTGGCAAGGTAGAGGGTGCTCCTTCTACATGGACATTGACTGGTTGGGGTGGCAATACTTGCACATGGCTTGGTTTCAAGGCTTTGAACGGTCAGCGTCGTGAGAATATCCAGTATCGTGTTGCTGATAAGTATGGCGTAGGTGGTACAACTTTCTATTCTGACCCATTGTTGAAAGCTGGTATTGAGCGTCCTAAGGGTGTTGATCTCCGTGAGGATGATTTGAATACTCAGCTCGAGAACTTGTCTACATGGTATAAGGACAACTTGAAAATGAAGGTACAGAAGGGTGATGGCTACGATTCTAACAAGAATCTCCTCTACATGAACTTCCGTCCTAAGTATTACTTCTTAGGCTTCACTTCTGGTACATCTAACGCCAACAAGGCTTTGCCTCAGACCATCGGTTGGGGTGATTACAACAATGGTGGTGCCAACGGTACCTTCGACCCATTGGCTGAGTAATGGCAAGAGAGAAATGACGATATTGTCATAACATAATATATTAAGGTTGCGGGGTGTGTTCTCTTTTTAGGGAATGCACCCCGTTTTCTATCTCTGATATTTTCTGTAGGAGGGTATGTCTAAGTCAGGATAATTGTTGGCGCACAACAGGTGAAATGCGCATGCACATCACCTGTTGTGCATGCGCATATCAGCTGTTATGCAAGCGCACAACAGCTGTTGTGCGACCGTAGATACTAACTATCTCACCAACATATCCTATCTTTTCCAGCAACATATCAGTAATATTCCAACAAAAAGAGGGTGAATCATTAACTTATGATACACCCTTGTTATCTTGAATTCTATTGCTATAATTTTTACTTCTGAGAAACAAAGTGCTGTTAACAAAGTTCCTCTGTCAGGTAATGGGAGGCCAAAGCCTCGATGTCTATCTTGTCTGAAGCTTGAATTTCTTCAATAACAGCCTCTGTGCAATCATCGTTCATGATTACACCAACTGCTTCACTAGGTGTGAGGTTACATTCTTTTGCTATATAACAAGCAATCTGGCCTAACACGTATTCGTAATTATGCTTATTTTCCATATTCTTAATCTTTTATGAGTTCATTAATAGCCTTTTGTGTACAAAAGCAATATTGTATATAGCTAAGTCCGAATTGAGAAATCTTAGAGACAAAAGTATTCAAATTACTTTCTTCAAGATAAGTTTCTCCATATTGTTGAATATAGTTTTTTATTTCCTGATCAATAAAAGCATCTGCAACAGGACCAATAACAATATCAAAGTTATGTTTGAATCTGCTTTCTACTCTGTTCTGGAGAATGAATTTTGCCCATTCCGTAGTGAATCCTTCAAAGATTTTAATTCGAAGTCCTTTCTTTTCACTTAAATTGGGGTAGAACAGAAACGCATTGACTGTGATTTCTCCACCATAAAGGAAAGTGCTGCGTTTACCCATCTGCCAAGCCCTTTTCCAATTTGGAGTGAGATAGAAGCCTTTACCAAAATCATTTTTGCCTTTACATATAGAAAGGTCTGGGGTAAGTATTTCTGTATAACTTCCATGTAACAATCTCATGATACGTTCATCCTCCCTTCTCTTTTCTTCGTCTTTGCAATATGGTTATTGCAGATATGGGTTAAATCTTGAATGATTTGTTCCCTTGGCATGGTTTGTTCTATTTCCCAGTTTTCCTCAAGAAATCTGATGCCCTGGTTCTTTTGGAGATAGTTGAAAGCCTTCTGTTTGGTAATTCCCTTATCTTCTGCAAACCAGCAGGCAGCAACTGTGACAAAGATGGTTGCTTTCATCTTTGTTTCTGCTGACGGATACTGGTCGCCAATATAAATATTCAACTTCTCTCCCATAGCTTCCAAGAGGACTGAAGCATCATCTACAGAGATATTGGTTTTGCCGCTTTCTATCTTGCTGATGCTGCTTTTTCCTAGCCCTACATATTTTCCTAGTGCTTCTTGGGACAGTCCTTTTTCCTGTCTGACTTTTTTAACGATACCGCCCAGGAGATTATCTGTATTATCGAATTTCTTTTTCATATCTGTACATTTTTTGTGCAAAGATAGATAAAGTTTCCCAAATGAGCAACTTTTTTAACTTAAAGTAGTGAAAAAGATAATTGTACAAAAAGTAGTTGTAGCGTATGAATGTACGTTTTCAACCTCATACCTTCGCATGTTTCTTATAAAAAGGTGAGGATTTGTGGGTGCAATAGATTAGCTCTTGCGTCTTATGGATAAACAACAATCAAAACAAGCGTAAAAATATTAATTTAACCAAACACAATTATGAAGAAATTTTTTACTTTGATTTCTATGGCACTTGTTGCCATGAGTATTAACGCTCAGACAGAGAGCTGGTATGTTAACAATGAGGATGGTACATTGAAGGCAGACTATGTTGCTAATGCTGATGCCAGTGCTATGTCTGTTGTTAAGTTCTCAACTGCCAACGTGGAGGGTACCCATACCTCTGGTCCTGTTGCCGGCTATAATGACGGCGCACTTGAAAATGGCAAGTTGACGCCAAAAGTTGACAATACCTGGAATGGCATCGAGAGTAAGGCGTTGAGCAAGGATGGATCTGTTGCTCCTTTCTACTTTGTTAAGGGTAAGGGTAATCCTGTAAACTTGGATAAGGTTGAGTTTGAAGAGGTTGTGACTGATGGTAACCCAACAGGTAACTACCGTGCCAAATGGGATGCAGCTTACTATGCTCCAGATGGTAGCAATGGACTTCCTACCAATGGTACATACATTACTCTGACCCCAAAGGTAGCTGGTACTTTGAAGGTTGGCGTTTGGATTAATAAGGGTAATCGTGATGTATATGTTGCAAAGGGCCGTGACGCAAAAGCCTTAACTTTGGGCACAGAAGTGAAGGTGTCAGGATATATTAATGGTCAAAATAATGATGGTGCTGATGACAGCCCATTGAAAGGTTATCCAATGTTGCAAGATGAGATATCTGTCAAGGGCAATGCAGGTAATGATGCTTATATTGTAGGTCCTGGTAATCAGGCAGTTTGGGTATATTTGACTTTCTCTGCAACTGCTGGCGAAACTTACTATATATTCAACAAAAATACTCAGATTGGTTTCAGTGGCTTTGAGTTCACACCTGGTGAAACCAGTGGCATCGTCAACATCAATGCCTCAACTTCTGCCAAGAAGTCTGTTCGCTATAATATGGCTGGCCAGCAGGTGAATGCTTCTTACAAGGGTCTCGTTATCGAGAATGGCAAGAAGTTCGTTCAGAAGTAATCTGACGTTATTCGGTTAGAATTTTAAGATAAAAGAAACGATCATAAAAGGGAGCGCATCACTAATGGTTGCGCTCCCTTTTTTTGCATCTCTCAGGATGCTGAGTTATATGAAAAATGTACTTTCTAAGGTGCAGATTGCCTTATTGTATGCAAGTTTTCTTCGAACTGATTACCTTGCCATCCTTCAATGCCTTGATGATATAAACACCTGATGGGAGAGAATCGAGATTCTTGCCTTTTCTCACCTTGATACCTGCAGCATTGTATACCTCGTAGCTATTGGCTGCGGTTGAGGTCTGAATGTTTTGAATGCCTGTTGCAGAACCATCTGTCAGATAGAAATGGAAGGTGCGGGTGTAGGTGCTGATGTTGTCATCATCGCTTACCTTGACAGTATAATCAACGAGCGCCTTTCCACAATCTTCGTTGGCGGTGAAGATATATTCACTATCGCTTGTGCCCGTATTATTGCTCATCTTGCTCATCGCATCACCCTTAGCCTCGCATTCAAACTGAGGATTGTTGGTGTAGCCGGCAAAGTATTTCTTCATGTCGATGGTTACGCTTTCGCCCTGCTTGAGAGTGAAGTGAGGCTCGGCAAGCCAGTTGAGATATTCTTCGAGATTGGTGTAGCCATCTGCGTTTTCATCGGCATTTCCATCACTTACGCCTTTTACTTCCTCCCACCAGTCTGGCATTCCGTCCTGGTCGGTATCCCAGTTGGCATCTCGCTTTGCCTCTATGATATTCAAGCCCTTGAAACCTTCGCATCCCTTATCTTCCTCGCTGTCGATAAGTCCCTTCTTGCCACTCTGACTGCCTACTGTCGTGGTAGTTCCGGCTAACGTCTCGTTCACCATTCTGGTATCGTGATTATCCAGGAAAGGCTGGTTGGCTCCCACATCGCAGAGCACATTCTTATAGGCAGCCTTGGCACTCTCGATAGCTGCCAGAGACTCGAAGAATGGTTTCGAAACGAATGGCTCCCAGTTTACGACCTGACCATGTGATGTTTCGTAAACATAGGTATCTTTGAGTTTATCTTCTGTCAGGGCTCCATTGCCTGCAGCCTGACGGATATTGCCATGAACGTATGCACTCTGTGTGCCGCTTCCTGTGCCTTCAAGCTGAAGGCGGAACAGTTTCTTCTGGGTGGTAGCTGGTCCCATCTTATAATAGTTGTTCACGAAGTTCACCTCGTGGCTGCCACCATCCGTAGCACGGCCACCCCAGTTGTAAACCACATTATTAAATACATCGTGATGACCATCGTAAGCTCCTACACCATCCAGTCCGCCGCTCAAACTCCAGTTTCTTCCTTCGCAATGAGCCAGCAGGTTGTGGTGATAAGAACCTACCTTGAGTGTTGCCGACATTTCGCCGCCGCCGATGGTTGCTGCATATCCGTGGGCTGTACCCGCACTATAGTTAGGATGACCTGCCACATTGAGCGCTTCGGAAATCAGGGTGCGCTGAAGGGTAAGACTCTTGGCGTTGCGGCTTGAGAATGCCTCATCGATGGTCCAGGAAATAGAGCAATGGTCCATGATGGCATTGTCGTTGCCTGCCATTCCCATACCGTCGAGTCCGTTCACCTTATCTTCATCGCTGATAGTTCCGCCGTTGGTCTCCTTATGTCCCAGACGCATGCGGAGGAAACGGGTGATGCCTTCGCTTGCCATACCGAAAGGACAGCCGCGGAGCATGATACCATTGCCTGGAGCCGTCTGTCCGGCGATGGTAACGTATTCGTCGCTGCAGGTGAGTCGTTTTTTCAGGTCGATGACTCCCGCCACATCAAAGACGATGGTGCGCGGTCCGGTAGCTTTCTTGATACCGTAACGGAAGGAACCCTCTATCGGATTCTCATCATCGCCATTATCTTCGAGTGTGGTTACGTGATAAACGCTTCCGCCTCTGCCACCCGTAGCATACTTTCCATATCCTTCTGCACCAGGGAAGGCAAGATGACGGGGACGGAAACTCCAGACATCGCCTTCGTATACATTACCGGCAGCATCTTCCTCATCGATTCGCCAGTAATAGGTGTTGAGGTTGGATGTCTGGTTGAGCGTATATTTTGCCTCGGTAGTTGTAGCTACTTCTGTAAGACTGTTGGCATCTGTACCCATCAGAACATGGTGCTTGACGGCTTTTTCGGCTGAAGTCCATGAGATGGTGAGCGATCCGTTATCGGCATCGGCATGATAATCTCTGTTCTCCGGATAAGGATCTGTGGCTGCCGTCTGTGGATTCGGACGGTCGAAGATAAGGGCGTTGATGGTGAGCGAGGTGGTGTAATTGCCGCTCTTGTCATCGCTGGCACTCGGTGTGGTAACGTAAGAGATGACGACATCCTTTCCCTCTTCTGCTACAAAAGTTACGTACGACATGCCGCAGGCTGATGGAGTCAGAGCTCTGTTGGTCTGTGCGATGCCTTCCTGCTGCCTGGTGCCGTTGACGTATACATCGAGTTTCGGCGCATTGAAACCATCGTTGTTGTTATGATAAGCCATCAGCGAGTGCTTGCCGGCGCTCAGCCCCTTGAGGGTGATGTTGAGGCGGACGGCACCTTCGGTTACCTGGGGAGTGTTACCATCTTCGTAACCATAGATGGCAAAGCCGTCGGCGATGAGTTTGGAACTGCTGAGTCCGTTCTTGAACCAGCATGATTTCAGTCTTCTGCCTGCATAAGAGGCATCATTAGCCAGCGTGATGGTGATAGGATTTCCGTCAGCATCTTCTACTTCCTTCGATTCTGTTTCGCAGGTGTTTACTGCCCATGCTGTGTACTCGGGTTCATTGACCTGTGACTCGGAACGACCTGCCAGATTGAAGTCGATTCTCTGTGCCGATGCTGTCAGTGCTGAGACTAAAGCCATCGAGAATAATACTTGTCTTTTCATGTTTTACCTTAAGTTTGAAAGTTGTTTTATTTCGTTTTTTATTGATTCTTCGGGATTAGATATTGTTTGGTGTATCATCTTTTGTGTTTCCACATTGCTATTGGGTAATAGCGATGTGGAAAGTACGTTGCAGGGAAGCCACCTGGTCTTTGTCGGTAGCCTTCACCTTGATGTCGATGAGGCAGTCGGCAGCCTTTTTGTTGAGGCTGATGGTGAGGATTCCCTTCTTATTGAGTTTCATCTTGCCTTCCTGTGGCTGGATGCTGCTCTCCAGAGTGAAGACTGGCTGCTGGTTGTAACCGGCGAAATACTGCTTCAGGGCGATAGTCAACTTATTGCCTGCTGAGGTGATGAAATGTGGTTCTGCAAGCCAGTTGAGATAGCGTTCCAACTGGGTATATTCGCCATCGGTCAGCTCGTTGTTGTCGGCAGCTGACGGGTTGGTACCAGCTAGCTTCTCCCACCAGTCTGGCATTCCATCCTGGTCGGTATCCCAGTTGGCAGGGCGACGGTCGGTGAGTGCTTCAAACTCCTTCCAGGCATCGTTGCCGGCATCCAGGTTATCATCTATCAGTCCCTTCTTGCCGGTCTTGGAACCAACATATTTATAGGTTCCGTTCAAGGTTTCTTCTACCATGCGCTGGTCGTGCTGGTCGATGCAAGGCTGGTTGGCTCCCACATCGCTCAATACGTTCTTGAAGGCAGCGCGGGCACTTTCTACCTTGGCATAGGATGGGAAGAATGGTTTGTCGGTAAATACCTTCCAGTTGACTACCTGTCCGTGAGAAGTTGTATATTTGTAGGTTTCGCCTTCCTTGTCGCTGACCAGTTCTCCATGCTTTCCTGCCACAGCTCCTGCATTCTGTTTCATATCGCCCACGTAGTTCTGGCGGATATTATCGTGCATGTAGTAAGCCTGACTTCCCTGGCCGGTACCTTCCAACTGGGCATTGAGGATATATTTCATGCTGGTGGCTGGTCCCATCTTGTAATAGTTGCCAACAAAGTTTACTTCGTGGGCTCCTCCATCACAGGCACGGTTGCCCCAGTTGTATACTACATTATTAAAAAGGTCGAGCTTTCCGGCATAATATCCGGCTCCGTCCAGTCCGCCACCCATACTCCAGTTTCTTCCTTCGTTGTTGGCAAGCAGGTTGTGGTGGAACGAGCCTACATTACCACCGATGGTTGCAGCATAACCATGTTTGGCATTGACATAATTCTGATGACCAGCCTGGTTGAGTGCTTCGGAGATGAGGTTGTGCTGGAAAGAAATGTTCTTGCCGTTGCGGCTGGAGAAAGCCTCGTCGATGGTCCAGCCTACCGAACAGTGGTCGATGATGGTATTGTCGCAGCCTGCAGCACCCAGTCCGTCGAGGGTAATGGTCTTGCCGTTTTTATCGAGATATTTTCCCAGTCGGAGACGGATGAAGCGGAAGATGCCTTCTGATCCGAAACCGAAAGGATGCTCACGGAGAAGGATTCCCTTGCCGGGTGCAGTCTGTCCGGCTACCGTGATAAATGGGTCGGAACAAACCAGACGGTCTTTCAGGTCGATGATGCCGGCAACATCGAAGACGATGGTACGAGGTCCCTTAACCTTTGTAATTCCGTATCGGAGAGAGCCTGGCTGCGGATTCTCAGGGTTATCTTCTAAAGAGGTAACATGATAAACCGAACCGCCACGACCGCCGATGGCAAATCTTCCATATCCCTCGGCACCTGGGAAGGCGAGACGGCGTGGACGGAAGTTCCATACTTCGCCCTCTGAAACCTTGCCGTTGGCATCTACCTCGTCTACACGCCAGTAATAATCGTTGGCGCTGCTGAGACCGGTGGCTTCGTAAGAAGCATTATTTGTGGTGGCAACCTTCTTTAACTGGTCGGCACGCTGTCCTATATAAATAAGGTGTTGCTTGGCACCTTCGCCGGTTTGCCAGCGAAGAACAACCTTGCCTCCTTCTGCGTTGACATGAAGATCATCATCGGCAGGGTAAGGGTTGAGAGCGGTGGCTTTCGGGTTGGCTTTGTCGAATACCAAACCATTGATGGTGAGCGTGTTGTTTGCGTTATCCACACCTTGCAGCTGATAGTGGATAACTACAGGCTGGTCATCGGTTACATCAAATTCAATGTACGACTGGCCGCTCTGCGATGCCTTCATCTCTCTTACGGTCTGCTTAATATCCTGTGCAAGAATCTCCTGCATCATGCTCTTCTGCTGGATACGCTTCTTGCCTTTCTTAACGGTAGTTATCTGTTCCTTCTCTCTGGAAACCAGGATAGAAGGAATATTGCCGGTAAGTCCGTCTACGATGTTGTGATAGGCAAGGAGAGAGTGATGACCTGGTTTCAGACCTCGGATGGTGATGCGGAGCTGGGCATTATCGCCCTTCGACGGATATACTACGATACCATCGCTGGTGAGTCGGTCGCCCAACTGTATGCCCTGCTTAAACCAGTTGGATTTGATAATCTGGTCTTTTACGGGTGCGTCGAGCGTAATCTCCAGTCCACCTAGAGCAAACTGGTATGTATTGCCCTGCTTCACACCAACAGGAGTGAAATTGAGGGCAGTAACTTCAGCAGCCTTTCTGCTGGCTATGTTGAAGTCAACCTGCTGCGCCTGGCTTGAAAGCGCCATCAGCGAAGCGGCAACTAAAGGAAAACATCTTCTGTTCATCATTTTTCAATTTTATGTTTTCTGTTTTATGTTTCAATAAAATAATAGATAAGTAACTTTCGTTTATATTATATATAGGTGTAAGACGTTTCTGCGGATGAAATGTCGCCACCTGTTCCCGAAAAAATGCGCATGTTCATTGAGGACAAAAGAAAGGGAAAGGCGTCTTTAAGATATAATGAACAAACAATATTAAAACAATGCAAAGAAGTAAGAAGATTTTCGCTGCGATGGCATTGACTATCTTGCCAGCAGCAACTTTCGCTCAGTATCCTACTATCACAAAGGAAGCTCAGGCGAAGATTGATTCTATGCAAGCTGCATGGACTGCCCATTCTGATTCTGCTTGGGCTGTGGCTTTCCCTATTGTAAAACAAGAGGCAATGGCAGGACGTCCTTATGTGCCATGGGCTTCCCGTCCATACGATTTGCGCCAGGCTAAGATTCCTGCATTCCCAGGTGCTGAGGGTGGCGGTATGTTTACCTTCGGAGGCCGTGGTGGCAAGGTGCTGACTGTGACCAATCTCAATGATGCTGGTCCTGGTTCTTTCCGTTGGGCTTGCGAACAGGGTGGTGCCCGCATCATCGTCTTCAATGTATCGGGAAATATTGTGTTGAAGACTCCAATCATCGTCCGTGCTCCTTATATCACCATCGCCGGACAGACAGCTCCGGGTGAGGGCGTGATGATTTCGGGTGAATCTTTCCAGGTTGATACCCATGATGTCATCGTTCGCCACATGCGTTTCCGCCGTGGTAATACCCATGTATGGTATCGTGAGGATTCTTTCGGTGGTAATCCGGTAGGTAACATCATGATTGACCACTGCTCTTGCGAGTTTGGTCTGGATGAGAATATCTCTTTCTACCGCCACATGTTCGATTTGCACGATGGCAAGCCAAAACGCAAGGTGCCTACGGTGAATGTAACCATCCAGAATACCATCTCTGCCAAGGCGCTCGATACATGGAACCATGCCTTTGGCAGTACAATCGGTGGAGAGAATTCTACCTTCATGCGTAACCTCTGGGCGGATAATACAGGTCGTAATCCATCTATCGGATGGGGTGGTGTGTTTAACTTCGTGAACAACATCGTTTACAACTGGGTACATCGTACAGCAGATGGTGGTGAGTTCTCAACCATGAGCAACTTTATCAACAACTATTATAAGCCAGGACCTCTTACTCCGAAGGGTGCCATCAGCTACCGTATCGTGAAGAGCGAAAGCCGAAGCAACAAACTCTTCCCTTGGGCTCAGTATGGTCGTATTTATGCTGAAGGAAATATCGTAGAAGGCAACGAGGCTGTAACCAAGGACAACTGGAATGGCGGTATTCAGATTGCTGATAAGGATCTTCCAAATGGAATACCTGCAGATGTTAAGGCGCTGATGCGTTCTAACGAACCATTCGCCATGCCACACATGACCATTATTCCTAAGGACCAGACTTTTGATAAGGTACTTGAGAATGTGGGTGCAACCATTCCTTCCCGCGATATCGTTGACCAGCGTATCGTAGAGGAGGTTCGTACCGGTCAGGCTTACTATGTAAAGAAACTGCCTAAGAAGAATCCATATGGTGACTTCTGGGGATTGGCTGACAAGTCGAAGGCTGAAGATGGCAGCTTTAAGTATCGCCGTCTGGACAAGGATTCCTATAAGTTGGGTATCATCACAGACATCTGCCAGGTTGGCGGATTCCCTAAATATAAGAAGGCAAAGCCTTATGTAGATACAGATGGCGACGGTATGCCTGATGAGTGGGAGATTGCCAACGGCTTGAATCCTAACGACCCTAGCGATGCCAACAAGGATTGCACTGGTGACGGATATACCAATATCGAGAAGTATATCAACGGTATCAGCACCAAGGAAAAGGTGGATTGGACTGACATGAAGAACAACCACGATACTTTGGCTGAGAAGGGAAAACTTCTGTAAATCAGAAATGAATGCCCGGAGTTGTTTCTTCGGATTCATTTCTTAATGCATGACATGAATATGAAAAAACTTTTGAGAAATAAGTTGTTAGGCGCAGCCTGTCTGCTCTTGCTTCCTTTGGGAGCAGGAGCACAGGTACAGCTCGACAGCGTGGGGCGCGATGCCAAGTATGTGAACAACATCATCGCCCGTTCGCAGAAAATCGTGGATGCGCTGCAACTGACTGATAAAAGTAGCAAGCAGAATGTGCTCCACATCATCTGTAACCGTTATTTCCTGCTGAACGATATCTATGAGAAGTTCGGCAAGAATAAGGCTGAGCGTGATGCGGAACTCTATAAGCACCACTTTGAATTTGCTGCCAATCTGGAAAACTATCTCTCAGAGAAGCAGGTAGAGCAGGTGAAGGATGGTATGACCTTCGGTGTCGTTCCGAAAACTTATCAGGCTCATCTGGAGATGATTCCTTCTCTGAAAGAAAACGAGAAACTCCAAATTCTCAATTGGTTGAAAGAAGCTCGCGAGTTTGCCATTGATGCTGAAAATTCCAAGGCTAAACATGGCTGGTTCGGAAAATACAAGGGACGCATCAATAACTGGCTCACCAAACGGGGCTACGACCTGAAGGCAGAGCGCGAGGGTTGGTATAAGCGTATTGAAGCGGCAAAGAAAAAATAAACAGTTTCCGTAAGGTTATAAAAACTCTGATGAAACAAGAGGTATGAAAAGATTATTTTCTATATGGATATTTACGTTAGTAGGGGTTGTGCAAATCTTTGCGCAACCCTTCGCGTTTGATTTTAGCTACGTGGGCTACCAGCAGAGCGAAAAGGGGATTCCGGATGCGGACGTTGTGGTCTTCGTGAAATGGAAAGAAGGCGACCAGAGCGCTCGCATACAGAAAGCCATCGACTTTGTTTCTGCCAGGAAAGTGGATAAGAAGACGGGACTACGAGGGGCTGTCTTGCTCGACAAGGGCGTATTCGAACTCTCACAGCCGCTTCGTATCCAGACTTCGGGCGTGGTGCTGAGAGGTACTGACCGCAATCAGACGGTGCTATATAAAAAAGGTGTAGACCGTGGGGCGGTGGTGTATCTGGAAAGCGAAAAGCAGATGCAGACATTGGGCGAACCAATGAAACTTTCTGCTCCCTGGAAGATGGGAGAGCGGAAGGTGACGCTGCCTGCCGGCTGTAAGATGGGCGATGAGATACTGATAGTACGTCCTTCTACCAAGGAATGGATTCAGAAGATGGGCTGTGCTGACTTCGGTGCAGGCAAGGATCTGGGCTATTGGGGCTGGCATCCGGGAGAAATCGATGTGCGCTGGACCCGTAGTGTGGTTTCTGACGGAAAGGGAGGATTGCAGTTGGATGCTCCTTTATCCATGTCGCTCGGTCAGGATGATGCGGAATGCTTCGTTCAGCGCATCGCCGGTAATGACTGGCGCTTGAAGAATGTGGGTGTAGAAAATCTCACGATAGATTCTGAATATGATACTACCAATCCGAAGGATGAAAACCATGCCTGGGAGGGTGTATATATTAATAAGGTGAAAGACGGTTGGGTAAGAATGGTGAATTTCCGCCATCTGGCTGGTTCGGCTGTCGTAACCCAGCGTGATGCTTCCCGTATCACGGTAGAGGATTGCATTTCTCAGGCTCCTGTCTCAGAAATCGGTGGCTACCGTCGTCGCACCTTCCTCTGTATGGGCGAACAATGTCTGTTCCAGCGTTGCTATTCAGAACAGGGCATGCACGATTTTGTGGCTGGTCTCTGTGCAGCGGGTCCTAATGCCTTCGTACAATGCGATGGTTATGAATCGCTGGGTTATAGTGGTGCTGTGGGACCTTGGTGTACAGGATTGCTCTTCGATAATGTGAATATCGATGGCAACGACATCAAGTTCTGCAATCTCGGTCTCGAAGGCTACGGCATCGGATGGAATACAGCCAACAGCCTTGCTTACCAATGTACGGCTGCCGGAATCTTTGCCGACAGCATTCCTGATGGCAGCAACAACCATGTGTTTGCCTGTTGGGCGCAGTTTAACGGCTCTGGTGATTTCCAGCAATGTAACAATCATGCCAAACCATGGAGCCGCTTTGCCTCTCTTCTGGAGAAACGACTGGGTAGGGATGTCTCTGCCCAATGTCGTGTGCTGGAGAGAGAACGCAACAATGTGAGCAACAATCCTACCTATGATGTGGCACAGAAGATGGTAGAGGAGGCGCGCAAACCTCGCATCACCATGCAGATGTGGATAGCAGACAACGCCCGGTTCATGGCTTCTGTTTCTCCTGTCAAGGCTATGGATGTGGATAAAATCAAGGAACGTTCTAAGAAAAAGGCGGATCTTGCCCATGCCGGGAAGCCTGTCTTCGCGATAAAGGAGGGTAAGATCATGGTGGCTGATACGCTGTTGAAGGGTGCAAGAATGAATACCCCTTGGTGGAACGGACGTGTTCGTTACTCGACTTTCCCTAAGATTGCCGATGCCGTGACCCGTTTTGTGCCGGGAATGGAGGGACAGGGCACTACAACCCGTGTGGATAGTGTGGTGGCTCATCTTCGTGATAAGCATGTGGTGCTCTTCAACCAGAACTACGGCTTGTGGTATGACCGTCGCCGTGATGACCACGAACGTGTGCGCCGCCGTGATGGAGATGTCTGGGCTCCGTTCTATGAGCAACCTTTTGCCAGAAGCGGACAGGGCACGGCTTGGGACGGACTGAGTAAGTATGACCTTACAAAGTTGAATCCGTGGTACATCAGCCGCATTAAGGAATTGGCAGAAAAGGGAGCCAAGAATGGTTTGCTGGTTATCAACCAGCACTATTTCCAGCATAATATCCTGGAGGCAGGTGCCCATTGGGTAGATTGTCCATGGCGCCCGGTCAACAATATCAATGGTACGGTGTTCCCTGAACCTGTTCCTTTTGCCGGCGATAAGCGTGTATGGATGGCAGAATACTTCTATAATATAGATAATCCGGTGATGCGCCAGCTGCATAAGCAGTATATCATGAAGATGCTGGATGCCTTTGCTGATGAGCCGAACGTGATTCAGTCGATTGGCGAGGAATATACGGGCCCTTATCATTTTACGAAGTTCTGGTTGCAGACCGTTGCCGAATGGGAGGCTAAGACGGGCAAGCATGTCTGGGTGGCTTTGTCGTGCAACAAGGATGTGCAGGATGCCATCCTCCAGGATCCGGAGTTGAGAAAGGTGGTTGACATCATTCATATTGAACAGTGGTATTATACCCAGAAGGGACTTTATGCTCCTGAAGGAGGCAAGAATCTGGCACCTCGCCAGTATCAGCGTCGCCTTCGTCCGGGCAAGGTTACTTATGATGATGTCTTCAAGAGTGTGAGCGAGTATCGTCAGGCTTATCCTGAGAAGGCTGTCATTTACAGTGGGGCTTCGGCACCCGAGAATGGCAAGGCGGTGATGGATGCTGGCGGCTCTTGCCCGAATGTGAAGTAATAAGTAGAATATCATAAAAGTAGAGAAGATGAAAAAAATGATGATAACAGAATCTGTAAGAAATCTTTTATTGAATACCGACTTCCTGGAGTCGGTATTCGGTTCTTCTATTGTAGAACCGGATGCCAACTCTGGGAGGCCGGCATCTTCTCGAAAGCTTGAGAAAATGTATCTTCCTGCCGAAATAGAGCAGGCAAAATATGTTCTTCTTCATCTTGACGAGATTTCGGGCTTGTTGTCTGAAACTGACATAGAAGAACTGAAAAATCGCATAAAAAGCCATTTGTACCCTTAAAATGGGAGGAAAAATACACTGAATACCAATTTTTCCCATTCATTTACCTGATTTTTCCTTAGAGTTTGCCGCATTTAGGCTACTTTTGCACCATCAACAAACAAAAGTACACCTAAGATGAAAACAAACTACAATAACATTAGAGAAAGAGAGGAAGCAGCACAGACGTTGCTCGCTGCCTATCGCCAAGGCGACCAGAACGCTTTCATGTCTTTATATGATATGTACGCGGAAATGTTGCTCAATTATGGTCTGTGTATTACATCAGACAAAGAACTTGTAAAAGATTGTGTACAAGATGTGTTTATCAAACTCATCTCTAAAAGCCAGGATTTACAAGTTACAAAGGTAACCTCTTACCTGCTCATTTCTCTCCGCAACAGATTGCTGGATGAGTTTCGCCGCAAGAACTATATGACGGAGACTGCGGTGGAGGATATCCGTATCTCTACAACTGTAGAAGATGTGGAAAACTCTTATATCCTTGATGAAAGTTCGCTCAATAATGTTCGTAAGGTACAGATCCTGATGGATGAGCTGACACCACGCCAGCGCCAGGTGTTCACCTTATATTATATAGAGCAGCGCAAATATGAGGACATCTGCGACATCATGCAGATGAACTATCATAGTGTACGCAACCTGGTACATCGTGGCATGTTGAAGTTACGTGCAGCCGTAGCAGTATAAACTCTTCTGAAGGAGAAAGGTGTTTGACTGATGTTATTGGTAGACCCGAAATAGAGATTTGCACTTTAGGTTAATGGTAAATTAAAATAGGTTTATTATAGTTATAAAAAAGGCAGGGGACTCCGTGAGGAATTCCCTGCTTGTTTTTTATGCCTCGTTGTTTCGCCTTACCCCAGCAACGCTTCAGCTATCTTGATGTCGAATGGGGTAGTAATCTTGATGTTCTCACGATTACCATCAACCATTGCAACCTGGCAGCCAAGACTTTCTACCACCGAAGCATCATCGGTAAACTGTTCCTTGTATTCCTGGTTGAAAGCCTGCTTTGCCAGACCGATGTCGAAGGTCTGGGGAGTCTGCACCACGCGGTAATCGCTGCGCAGCACGTTCTTTCCGCCTCCGTGCTGGTCAATATAGCGCAAGGTGTCGGTTACGGCATATACAGGGATGGCTGCATATTCTTCGCGAGCCGTCTCGAAACATTCTTCGATCACTTCCTTAGATACGAATGGGCGCACACCATCGTGAATGCCCACAACGCCATCTTCATCATCAGGAATGAGAGCCAGTCCGTTTTTGGATGACTGGAAACGGGTGTCGCCACCATTGGCTATCTGGTGCTTGATGCTGAAATGATGCTCCTCGCAGAGCTGGTGCCAGTATGCCTGCTGACTCTCCGGCAGAACCAGAATGATGTTCAATGCAGGGTTGTATTCATGAAAACGCTCTATGGTGCGCATCAGGATAGGCTTGCCCGCTACCGGCAAGAACTGTTTGGGAATCTCACTTCCCATGCGGAGGCCCTTGCCTCCGGCTACTATGATTACGTAATCCATTTTTTAAGTGAAGAGTTAAAAGTGAAGAGTGAAGAATTCTAATCCTGCCTTTCTTCACTCATTGTTATTATTTGCTTTTCATGAGATGATCATACATCATGCCATCCTGCAGGGCAGCCACAGTTTCCTTGCTTACGAAGTAATTCAATATTTTATAAGCGTATGGGAGGGTTGCGGCAGGACCTTCGCCTGTAATCACGTTGCCGTCTTCCTGGAAGAGGGTGGCGGTATATTCGGTGTTCTCGCCGAAATACTGCTCGAAACCAGGATAACAGGTAGCCTTCTTTCCTTCGAGGATGCCTGTGCTTGCCAGAACCATTGGGGCTGCGCAGATGGCACCGATTCGCTTGCCAGCCTTGTGCTGTGCGATGAGCGCCTGGCGTACACCTTCGTGCTCGTTGAGGTTTGTACTGCCTGGCATTCCGCCTGGAATCATCAGCATGTCAGCATCTTCAAAGCTGGCAATATCCTCAAACTTCAGGTCAGCCTTGATGGTTACACCATGCGATGTTTCTACCCATTCTGTACCCGTTACACTTACAGTCTTGATGTCTACACCACCTCTGCGGAGGATGTCAACCGGAGCCAATCCTTCGATTTCCTCGAAGCCATTGGCAAGAAATTCATATACCTTTGCCATAATTTATTCGTTTTTTGTCTTGTTATTCGAATTATATTATTACCTTTGCAAAAGTAAGAATAATAATTGAAATAACAAAATAAATGGCACAGCAACATTTAAAATTCGCAATATTTGGTAATGAATACCAGGCTAAGAAGTCGGCTTCGATAGAGAAAATCCTTCTTTATCTTGAAAAGAAGGAGGCTGAAGTTTATGTGGAGAATGCTTATTACGAGTTTCTTACCCGCGACCAGCATCTCGATGTGAAGGCGGCTGGGGTGTTCGAGGATTACAACTTTGATGTGGATTATGTCATCTCTATGGGTGGTGACGGTACCTTCCTGAAGGCGGCGAGCCGGGTGGGAGCCAAGGGTACGCCTATCATCGGTGTGAATATGGGCAGATTGGGCTTCCTTGCCGATGTGCTGCCTAGCGAGATAGAGTCGGCGCTGGACAGTCTTTATGCTGGTGAATGTCTGATAGAGGAGCATGCGGTGATTCAGGTTGAGGCTGAAGGAGGCGTTCTGGCTGGCAATCCGTTCGCACTCAACGATATTGCCGTGCTGAAGCGTGATGATGCTTCGATGATTTCCATCCGTACGCAGGTAGATGGCGAATTCCTCGTCACTTATCAGGCGGATGGTCTGATTGTTACTACGCCAACAGGTTCTACGGCATACAATCTATCTAATGGCGGACCTATCATCATTCCGCAGAGTGGCAGCATCTGTCTTACTCCGGTGGCTCCTCACAGTCTGAACATCCGTCCTATCGTCATCAACGATACGGCAGTCATCACGCTCGATATCGAGAGTCGCAGCCACAACTATCTGGTAGCCATCGATGGACGCAGTGAACGTATGACGGAGGAAACCCGCCTTATCATCCGCAAGGCTCCTCATAGCATCAAGATTGTGAAGCAGCGCAACCAGCGTTATTTCTCTACCCTGAGAGAAAAACTGATGTGGGGTGCTGACCAGCGCGAAAGATAAGTAGAATAAGAAAGATAATTAAAATAAGAAAAGAGGTATATCCCGAAGATGAATCTTGGGTATACCTCTTTTTCCTAACCTAAAACAACTAACTAATAATTTTGTTCACACAAAACTAAACCTAAAAACATAAACCTTAATAAACCTAAAAACTTAAAAACTTAAAACTGAAAAACTTAAACTAAAAACTGAAACTATTCTTTGAACTTATTTGTTATATTCTTATTTGATAATCACTTTCTTTCCCTGGTGGATGTAAACACCGCTCTCAGCAGGCTTCTTACCCAATTTCATACCGCTAAGTGTATACCATGCATTGTCTGTTGTGGTATTGCTTATGGTTGGAGTTCCTGTGATGCCTGTTGGTGCCCAGATGGCGGTAACATCCTTGCAGGTGTATTTGCCATCACTCTGTTTAGGGGTAATCTCATAATACTTGGTGCTATTGACAGCTTTGATGTCTTCGGTCTGCTTCTTGCCTGTTCCATTTCCCTGATTGAAGATGACATTTACGATAGCATCCTTGCTCTTGATCTTGAAGTCCATATAGTACCACTTCTTACCGTTCAGCGTCTTGGTTGCTGTTACAGCAGTACCTGGCCAGGCTTTTGTAATGGTTTCGCTGGAATTCCATGCGTAGAAATACATGGCTGAACCCCAGTTGGTTACCTGGTCGGCATTGGCATATATGGTGATGGTATATGGCTCGAATGCCTTGATGGTATAATTGTAGGTACGGATACCTGTTACGGTTCCGTTGCTGAGCAAGCCAACCTTCAAGGTGCAGGTGTTGTCAATATTGATGGTGTTACCATTAGTAATCTGCTTGCTTTTGGCTGTAGGGTCTGTGCCGTCAGTAGTGTATACCAGTTTGGCATTGCTGTTCTGGCTCACAGCCGTAAGCTTAGCCTTGAATCCTGCCTCGTATTCGCCTGATGGTATGTTGCACCATGCGGTTTCTGCAGATTTAGAAAGATAATAACGGTAGTGGTATCCTTCGAGAATCTGTGCATAATCAGCACTTGGAGTATATGCCTTGGTGTTGTTTCCTACAACCACGATGAGTTTCGCCTTGTTGCCAGTAGTCTCATTGGCAAAGCAAGAGGTCTGCGCCATCTTGTTGGTATAATTGCTCATGTTGGTGATGCCTGCAAGTTTGCGGGCTTCAATCATGCTCTTGATTTCCTGTTTGTAGGCTCTCCAGTGTGGCTGGAACACGCAAGGAGTTCCCGGCATGGCGAGCATATAGGCATTGGCAGCAAGCGTATCCCGCTTAAGAGGATCCAGCTGCTCATCTTTAGAACGGTATTGCATGTCGTGATTCTCTACGAATGTGATGGCATACTGCCGGTAGGTTGGGTCATGCATCAGATTATTATCGCTCTTCAGCTTCGACCAGTTTGGCGATGAAACAATCTTATTGTCTTTTACGCCTACTGCGTCACGAACATTATAACGGAACTGGAAGTCGAAGGCAGCACTCTTCTTGTTGGTTTTGTTAATCCAGTTGATGATAGATGGGTTTCCATCCCAATATTCACCCACAGAGAATTTTACACCTGTTGCATCATTGTAGTCAGCTACGTGAGAACCACTGAATCCCTTTACCATGTCGTAGCGGAAACCGGTATATCCCATATCCTCCTTCAGGAATTTCAGATATGCCTTGATAATCTTCTGCACGTTTGCACTCTTGTGGTCTAGGTCACGGCAGCCATCCCAGTCTTGGCCCTCATCATTGTTATTGCTGAGGCTTACCCCCTCTTTGGTTGCCTGTTTAGCAGTAGCTCCACGATCATCATTCTTGCAGATGTCGGTAGGCTGCATCTTATATGTCACTCCATTGTATGTCTCTGCAGGGAAGGTGAACCAGCCGTCTGTATTGCGGTGGTTGACCACAACATCTGCTATTGCGCCTATGCCAGCGGCTTTAAACTTAGTAATCAGGCTTCTGAGTTCAGCCTCTGTTCCGAAAGAAGAATTCTGGTTGAAATAATAATATGGCTTATAGCCCATTACCTGAGTAGTTTCGATGCATTTACCGCTTTGTGGAAGCCATACAAGGTCGATGAATCCTTTCATATCATCGGCTTGCTTCTCTAAGACTGTCCATTGGGAGTAGTCGTAAGAATCCCATGAGAATCCTTGCAGCATGACGCCACTATAGTTAGCAGGCCAACCTTGTGCAAACATATTGATGCTTGCCAGTAAAGCGATGAGTGTAAGGTATATCTTCTTCATAATTATCATTGTATTTTTTGATTACTATCTTATGTTTAATTGTAAGTTGTATTCTTTTTCGTTGGCAAAGTTACGATTTATTTCATTAGCTTGTTCAAAAATTGATGCAAATCAAGCGATTTTCTTGTGCAAACGTTTGCATTTACTAATAAAGTTGTTTCTTTAGGTACGTCTTTAGGTACTTTAACTTGAAAGACTTGATGAAGATATATTTTGCATATAATTTTGCACAGATGAAACAGTAAAGATTATGGCGAAAAAGAGAACTAAAACAAAAGCAAAGGAACCCATCAAGATTTGGGTGAAACCTTTGAAGAATGGCAACAAGGCAATCTATCTGCGTACTTACCAAGCAGGAAGCAAGGGTAGAGGCTATACCTACGAGCGGTTGAAGGGATTGTTGCTGGTAGATGACAAAAGAGGAAGCGACAAGGAGGCTAAGGCAAAGAATGAAGCTACTTTGCGCACCGCTATGCTCATCCGATGTGAGCGAATCAGGGAGTGGAGTATGAGCCACGGTAACTATCAGCGAGAGATGGTGACCAAGGATATGCTCTTAAAAGACTGGATGCTGCTATATGCTGATCAAAAAAGACAGCAGGGACAGAGCGGCAGTCATGCTGTCAACATCCAGCATGCCCTCTTGCATTTGATAAGATACAAGGGTGAGAATATTCGCATGGCACAACTGGACAAGGTGTATTGCGAAGGCTTGGTACAGTATCTGGCTCATGCCAAGACCATTGGTACGGATGTGCCCAAGCGGGGCGAACATCATGAGAAAGACTTGGCGAAGGGTACGGCACGCCTCTATTACAATACGTTTGTTACTGCATTGAATGAGGCGGTGAGAGAAGGTATCATACCTGAGAATCCCACCAAACTACTGAAGAAAGAAGAGAAAAAGCTGATTGGTCAGGGAGAGAGCCGACGCTGCTATCTCAGCATCGAGGAAATCAGATTGTTGATGGCTACTCCTTGCAAGGATGAAACCGTGAAGCAAGCTTTCCTCTTCGCTTGTTTCTGTGGTTTGCGCATCAGTGATGTCAGGACATTGCGATGGGCAGATATCGGAAAAGGTACGGAGGGATACTATATTAGCAAGTTGATGGTGAAGACCCGTCATGTGGTAACGGTACCCTTGTCGGAGAATGCTTTGTCGTGGATGCCAGCAAGAGGACAGGCAAGGGCTGATGACAAGGTATTTGAGCTGCCATCGTTCTTCTCGGTCAACTATCGATTGAAGCAATGGGCTAGGGAGGCAGGCATTGACAAGCCAGTTACTTTTCATGTATCTCGTCATACCTTTGCCACCACCTTGCTAACGATGGGAGTGGACCTCTATACCACCAGCAAACTGTTGGGACATCAAAACATCATAACCACGCAAGTATATGCCGAGATAGTGAACAGAAAGAAGGTTGAGGCGGTGAACCTTTTGGACCAAATCAAGCCTCTTTAGGTACGCTTTTAGGTACATGATGCTTTCAGAAACTTGAAGGAGAGGGCAAGTTGCAAACTTAAAAATCAAGCAAATGATGAAGCAGGTAAAAATAAAATTGCCTCTCAGAGCGTTGACCCTAGCAAGCGGTCTGCTTCTGACGGTGAGTTCCTTTGCGCAGAGTAATGCAATTAAGGGACATGTGAAGGATGCTTCTGGTGAGCCTATCATGGGTGCTACCATTACAGTTAACGGTAAGGCAGTGGGCATTACCGACATGGATGGTAACTTCTCAGTTGATGCAGCGCCAGGTGCCAAGATTACATTCACCTATCTGGGTATGACACCGCAGACAGTGAAGGCATCTAGTAACATGAACATTACCTTGGAAGATGACTCTAAGTCTTTGAACGAAATCGTTGTCATCGGTTATGGTGTAGCTAAGAAGAACGACTTGACTGGTTCTGTTACTGCACTCAAGCCAGATGAGAAGAACCATGGTATCATTACATCTGCACAGGATATGATCCAGGGTAAGATTGCCGGTGTAAACGTTAACTCTGCAACGGGTGCTCCTGGTGAAGGTGCACAGATCCGTATTCGTGGTGGTGCTTCTCTTACTGCGAGCAACAACCCATTGATTGTTATCGATGGTATGCCTATGGATAACAATGATACAAAGGGTGTTAACAACCCTCTTTCTCTTGTCAATCCTAACGATATCGAGAGCTTCACAGTATTGAAAGATGCTTCTGCTACAGCCATCTATGGTTCCCGTGGTTCTAATGGTGTCATCATCATTACCACCAAGAAGGGTCGCAGCGGTCAGAAGCCACAGGTTTCTTACAATGGTACAGTCTCAGTAAGTACTATTGGTAAGAAGTTGGATGTGATGAACGCATCAGAATACGTTGACTTCATCAAGAACTATTATGGCGAAGGTTCATCTGCCTACCAAGGCTTAGGTTGGAAGGAATACAATGCTGATGGTACACCTAACTATGCTGCCGGCACATACGATACCGACTGGCAGGATGAGATTTACCGTGCAGCTGTCAGCCATGAGCATAATGTCAGCTTATCAGGTGGCATCAATAAGAAATCATGGTCAATGCCTTACCGCGTCAGCGTTGGTTACACTGGTCAGGAAGGTATCTTGAAGGGGTCTGACTACAAGCGTGTTACTGCTGGTTTCAACCTCAGTCCTTCTTTGCTCAACAAGCACCTCAACCTGAATATCAATGGTAAATATTCTTACTCAAAGACAGTTCCTGGTGGACAGGATGCCGTTGGTGCAGCTATCACAATGGACCCTACCCGTCCTGTTAAGAGCAGTGATGAGAAATTCAAGAACTGGGGCGGCTATTGGCAGTGGGCACAAGAGAGTAAATCATACGACCCAACCTTCCCATACGACCGCAATTCAGATGCTCCAGCCAACCCTGTTGAAAAGGTAGAGAACTACGGATTTAACAAGAGTGCACATGTTCTCTTGGGCAACGTAGAGGCAGACTATAAGATTCATGGTTTCGAAGACCTGCATCTGCATGTCAACTTAGCTGGTGAATATACCACCGGTGGTGAGTATGATCACAAGAATCCACAGTCTACCTACGCATACTACTATGGTGGAGAAAGTGAAGATACAGAAAAGAAGTATAACGTTGTAGCAACAGCCTATGCCCAATATACCAAGGACTTCAACAAGGCTAACCACTTCGATATCACAGCTGGTTACGAGTATAGCCACATGAAATATTGGGGAGACAAATGGAGCAGAACCATGTATCCATCTACCTACGAAGGAAAGAATGACAAGGGTGAAGCTCTTGCTGGTACAGAAAAGGCTTACGATACTAGCAGATGGAGAGGTCAGACCTATCTCGTGAGCTGGTATGGTCGTGCCAACTATTCTTTGTTGGATCGTTACCTCCTTACATTTACCGCACGTTATGATGGTTCTAGCCGATTTGCAGACGGACACCGTTGGGGTTTCTTCCCTGCAGCAGCCTTCGCATGGCGTGTTAAAGAAGAAAGTTTCCTGAAAGAAGTTGACGCTATCAGCGACTTGAAACTCCGACTTGGTTGGGGTAAGACCGGTCAGCAGGATACAGGTAGAGAGTACTACACCGCTACCTATAAGAAGAGTACAAGTAATCACCACCTCTATCCTATCGGTGGCGGCGACAACACTGGATTGCTCTATCGTCCATTGGCATACAATGATGACCTGACTTGGGAGACAACCACTACTTGGAACGTCGGTCTCGATTACGGTATGTTCGACCAGAGATTGGTCCTCAACTTTGATGCATATTACCGCAAGACTACAGACCTTCTGAGTGAAACAACCATCCCAGCAGGCCAGAACTTCGACAACAAACTGTTGAAGAATGCTGGTACCTTGGAGAATAAGGGTTTTGAAGTTGCTGTAACAGGTCGTCCTATCCAGACCAAAGACTGGTTTGTTGAATTGAGCGTGAACGCAGCCTACAACAAGAACGAGATTACTGAGCTTGCAGGCGGTCGCGATATGATTGAAGCAGGAATGACAGTAGGTCAAGCCCAGCCAATCACCTATCATAAGGTAGGTAAGCCAGCCAACTCTTTCTTGGTTTACCAGCAGGTATACGATGAGAACGGACGCCCTATCATGGGTTGCTACGTAGACCGCAATGGTGATGGTTCTATTGACGAGAACGATAGATACTTCTACAAGAATATCGTAGCTCCTTGGACAGGCGGTTTCAGCTTCAAGATTTCATACAAGAACTGGGATCTTGGAAGTAACTTCCGTGCAAGTTTTGGAAACTATCTCTACAACGGATACGCAGAAAGCAAGGCTAACACATCTGTTCTCTGTAATCCAAAGGGATATTATGAGAATTGTACAAAGGAAATAGCAGCCTTAGGTTGGACTTCCTACAACTATCCTCGTACCGATTACTTTGTACAGAATGCAAGCTTCTTGAAGTGTGACAATATCACTTTGGGCTACAATTTTGATAATGTATTTAAGATGGGTAACTACAAGGGTATCTCAGGTCGTATCTACGCCTCATGCTCTAACGTGTTTACCATCACAAAGTACAAAGGTCTCGAGCCAGAACAGACATCAGGTAAGGACAGCAACGTATATCCACGCTGCCGCACATTCCTGCTCGGTTTGAACCTCAACTTCTAACAATTTAAAATAGATTTCAATATGAAACTCAATAAATTCAAAACAATCGTTCCTGCTGCAGCGCTTCTGTTTTCAGCAAGTTTGTGCTCTTGTATGGATGATTTGGACAAGGGAAACATTGATCCAAATAGTGACGCAAATCCAAACATAACAGGCTTGTATAGCAAGTGCTATGCTGGACTTATCATGGAAGGTAATGATGGTAATGCCGATTTCAACATTCAAGACAACGGCAAATCCACTTTGATACGTAACATATACAACTTCAATGAGTTACCTACTGACGAATCAATCTGTTGGTGGTCTGATGGTGGTCTCACCGAAATTAGCTACAACCAGTTCAAAGCAGATAATGAAACTCTGAAGTATTTGTACTATCGTATGATGTCTAATATCTCATTCGAGAATCATTTCTTAGGACTCGAGGCAGCAAAAGAAGATAAGACCAAGTATGCAGAGGTACGTGTTATCCGTGCTTACCACTATTTATTGATGCTTGACTTCTGGGGCGATCCTTCATTCACAGATAAGATTTCGTCAGAGACTCCACGTCAGGCTCACACCTACAATACTAAATATGATCCAAACAAGAGTTACACTCGTGCAGAGCTTCTTCAGATGGGTCGTGAGTTCTTGTTTAACTGGGTAGAAAGCGAATTGCTTGCTGCAGAGCCAGACCTATTGGCAGCAAAGCCTGAGAAAGATACAGAAGCAGACTATGGTCGTGTAGACAAAGGAACATGCTGGTTGCTCTTAAGCCGTCTGTACCTCAATGCCGGTACATACCTCAACAATGATGGTCAGAACAATCCTCATTGGGACAAGGCGCTTGAATACGCAGAGAAAGTAATTAATTCAGACTATAAACTCTTCCTCGAAACAGATATGTCTGCAGAGGCAAAGGCTAACGGCTACAAGCCATACGACATGCTCTTCATGGGCGACAATGGTTCGAATGGTGCAAGCTGCGAGGCTCTTCTGCCATTGATGCAGGATGGCGACAAGACCCAAGGCTACGGAGGTTCACTTTTCTTCGTTGCTGCAAGTATAGATGCTAATTCCAGAACTGTTACAGGTAAGACATTAGGTACATCTGCTACCAACTGGTCAGGTATGCGTGTTCGTCCTTCATTCTTAACCAAATTTGTCAACAAGCCTTCGGATTTCGAAGGTAAGACTGCTGAACAGATTCGCGCTATGGGTATTGATGACCGTGCCATGATTTGGGGTGTAGACCATAAATTAGACCTGGGTAAGAATGACGCCTTCAAACAGGGACTCACCATTGTAAAATGGAATAACAATTACTCCAACCATGGAACTACACATGATACGGAAAAAGTAGATACAGACTTCTTCCTCTTCCGTGTAGCAGAGGCTTACCTCAACGCTGCTGAAGCAGAAATGCATCTTAACGGCGCAAATTCTGATAAGGCTAAGGGATGGATTGATGCTCTTCGCGATCGTGCCCACGCAGAAAAACGTCAAACATATTCTCTTGAAGACGTGCTTGATGAGCGTGCCCGTGAGTTGTACTGCGAAGGTCTCCGCCGTACCGACTTGATTCGTTTCAATCAGTTTGGTGGCAGTCAGGCTACATACAATTGGGAACTTAAGGGTGGTAACGAGAAGGGTACAACCTTCGACAAGAAGTTTAATGTATATCCTCTCCCATCTTCTGAGATTCTTGCCAACCCGAACCTGACACAGATTGACGGATATAACGAGGTTCAAAACTAAAGTATAATAGATTCATAAAAAGTAAACGCAATATGAAGAATAAATATATAATTGGTGCTATGCTTGTCGGCATCATCAGCTTATTCGCATCATGTTCGGATGACAACGACTCAAACCCTACGCTGATCCAGCCTACGGAGTTCAAGTTGAATACTCCAGAATATGTAAATTCTACTATTGACTTGGAGCATTCTACAGGACTTAGCCTTTCATGGTCACAGCCTAAGTACACTGCCGACAATGCCCCAATCAATGTAACATACGAGGTACAGGTATCTCCAACCAACACCTTCACAGTTTCTACTGATGAAGCTGCTGCAGACGAGAGTGGCGAGAAAGTTGCCGATTATGCAGCACTCAGCCACACTACACTGGAATGCAAAACTTCAGCCTCTGCTGAAGAAATAGACAAGGCTTTGGTAAAGATTCTGAAATTAACAGAAGACAATGTTCCTGCAGAGCAGGATGCGTATGTACGTGTGAATGCTTTCATCCTTGAGGGCACAAATCGTCTGAATCCTATCGCATCTAACTCTGTACAACTTAAGGTAAAACCTTACTATATTGAGTTGAAGGATGCTACTCCAACAATGTGGTATCTCGTAGGTAACATGTTTGGCGGCAAGTGGGCTGGTGACAAGAGTATTGGTGTTGACGCACTTCCTATGTTCCTTAAGCCAAACTTCTCTTACGACAAGAAGACTGGTGCTGGTGAGATTGAATACACTAACTACTTCCTTACAGACGAATTCAACGATAATGCAGAATCTGCTGTAGCAGGTTTCAAGATTCTGCCTTCAAGCTTCAACTGGGATTACAGTATGGACGGCGGTGGAAAGTTGAAGGACAATATCGCCTATCGTGGTTCAACTAATAGCGATGGTGGTCATATCCTTGCAGGAGCAGACGGTTACTACACAATCACATTGAACACCGCCAACAATACAGCCACTATGGTGAAGTACGAGGGTAATGTAACCAACTATGGTACTATCCAGATTGCTGGCTCATTCAACGAGTGGGCAGATACTCCAATGCTTCCTTACAACACGGAAGGCGTTGAGAACCACGCTTGGTATTATGTAATGGAAGTTCCTGCTGGCGAGACTGCACAGTTCAAGTTCAAGATTGCAGGATCTTGGGATACAAGCTGGGGTTATGGCAAAGCAGACGGCGATATCAATATGTTCGGTAAGTGTGAGGCTGGTGGCAAGAACCTCGGCTTGGCAGAAGGCAAGTACGTCATCTCATTCAACGACATCACAGGTGCATTCAGCATCGTTAAATTGTAAATCACTTAAAGTATAGACAATTATGATTAAGAAAATATTATTGGGAATGACCCTGCTGATGTCTATGGTATCTTGTACCGAGGACTACACAGACTGGGCTAACCCACAGACAAATCCTGAGGAGGAAGCTGTATCATTTGGAAACGGTAGCGTTACTCCAGAAGGTGTCATCAACTTGGCAGATGTTACAGGAGATAAGGTAAAAGTAGCGAGCATTGTTGCTCCTACTTCTACCAAAGATACTTACACGCCTAGTTTCAAGATTAATTTCGATGGTCAGTCATTCGACATTGATGCTGATGGTAACATGGCAAAAGCTGACTTGGTAAATTACATCACCAATAAGTATGGCAAGCGTCCTACAGAGCGCGACATCGATGCTACTCTTGACGCATGGCAAAGCAATGGCTCAACAGCCGTAAAGATGGTTACATCTGAAACATTCCAGGTTAAGGCTATTCCTGAGGCTCCAGTTATCGAAGAAGGCTATTACCTCGTAGGCGACATGTTTACTACAGATGACGTAAATGGCTGGACTAAGGGTGTTGCAAAAGCATTCAACCACAGCGACAAGGATGTATATGAGGATCCGGTCTTCACCGTATCTTTCGAAACAACCAAGGCAGACCAGTATTGGAAGATTATTCCTAAGAAAAACATTGATGCAGATGACCTCTGGGCTCCAGGTGTTGTAGGACCTAAGGTTGACGGCGACGACAGTATGACTGGTGCGCTGACAAACGGTGACGCTAAGGCAGGTAAGATTGCCAAGGCTGGTAAGTATAAGCTCACCATCAACATGATGGACTACTCTTATACCATAGAGGAGGTTAACTACGATCCATTCATCTACTTCATCGGTAGTACTGATGGTTGGAAATCTTCTGACCAGAAGCTTGCTCTCGTAGACGATGCAAAGGGCGTATACACTGGTTATGTTTATTTGGCCGATCCTAACGCTGCTGGCTTTGAGTTCAAGTTCCAGCGTAAAGCAGGTATTTGGGACAATGCTATTGGTGCAGGTACATTTGTAAGCTTTGGTGGAGCTGCTATCGGCGTCGACAATGGCAACCTCGGCGTAAATGCAGGAGAAGGTGTTTACTACATGGATGTTAATCTTTCAGAAGGCACTATCACAGCCACTAAGATTGAGACCATGGGTATGATTGGTGGCTTCAACAATTGGGATGGCGACGCAGTCATGACTTGGAATGCTGAAGAGTATTGCTTCGAGGCAACTAATGTTGGTGTGACAGCCGACGGTTGGAAGTTCCGCGTAAATGGTGGTTGGGACATCAACCTCGGTGGAAGCATCAACAACCTGACAGCAGGTGGTGACAACATTACAGTAGCAGGCAAAACTGTCAAGTTGTATCCAACAAGAAAGACAAAAGACAATATCTACTGCACAGTAGAATAAGTATTTGTTTCATCATAATAAAAATAGTATAACCAATAGGCGGCTCTCAATTCCGGGAGCCGCCTATTTTTCTTTCTCCTCATCCTTTTCAAGTATTTTTTCCCTAAAACCTTGGAAGTTACGAGGAAAAGTCGTATCTTTGCATAAGAAAAGCTGCACTCGACAAATTGAAAGCAAGCTTTCTTTGCGCTCGTTTGCATTTTCTTTGCCACCAAATAGCTTAAAAAAAATTTTCGTTTATGTAAAACTTGGGTTAAAGATAATGAATCTGTGTGAATCTGTGGGAGATTTTTTATGCCCTGGGCTAGCAGCTTCAGCCTTTACCTTTCCACAGTAGTGCAGTGTGAAGTATTTTTGCTTATTCCGTTGTCTGTACATCAGAGGCGGCTTTAGGAGATAATTATTATTAAAAAACTAGAAAACATTTGGCGGTCTCGTTTTTTATTGCGTAATTTGCGTTGCGTAAAAAGCGCAATGAACGTTTGTATAATGAATGATAACAAGATATGGCAAGATTGAACAATCCTTTTGTGGTATATGGCTATAAGGGCGCAGAGTATTTCTGCGACCGCCAGAAAGAGACGGAGAAAATGATTTCTTCGCTGCATAATGAACGTAACATCACGTTGGTTGCCCCACGCCGTATGGGTAAGACGGGATTAATTCATCATGTATTCCATCAGATGGAGGAGCAATATGCGGAAGTGAAGTGTTTCTATCTCGACATCTTTGCCACCAAGAATCTGGAGCAGATGGTGCAACTGATGGCTTCTGAAATCATCGGAAAGCTGGATACTGTTTCCCAATCAGCCCTTCGGAAGGTACAGGAATTCTTCAGCAGCTGGCGTCCTACTCTGACGATAGATGAATTGACAGGCATTCCTTCTTTTTCTTTAGACTTGAAACCGAGTGAAGGGAAGGAGAGTTTGAAACGAATCTTTGAATATTTGAAGCAATCGGGAAAGCGATGCTACATTGCCATTGATGAGTTTCAGCAGATATTAAGTTATCCGGAGGATGGGGTTGAGGCGATGATCCGTTCTTATATCCAGTTCTTGCCGAATGTATATTTCGTGTTTTCGGGCAGTCAGCAGCACATGATGCAGGAGATGTTTCTGTCGGCAAACCGTCCATTCTTCCAGAGTTCGCTGGTGTTGTCTTTGCCTTGCATCGGGGAGCAGGTGTATCGGGAGTTTGCCAATCGCTTGTTGGCATCTCAGCACAGGTCGATAGATGAATCTACCTTTTCTTATATTTATCAGCAGTCTGATCGTGTAACCTGGTATGTGCAGTCGATATTGCATGGCATCTACGAGCATGCTTCTTCCGAGATTACGAAGTCTCTGGTAGATGAGGTGATTCTGGAGCTGATTGAGGAGCAGGCGATGACTTATCAGAACTATTGTGCCTGGCTAACCGAGAACCAGCAGATGCTTTTGGGGGCGATAGCTCGTGAGCATTTGGTATCTTCGCCGTTGAGCCAGCAGTTTATCAGCACCCACCATCTTCCAGCTACGAGCAGCGTGAAAACAGCATTAAAGGCATTGGTAGATAAGCAGCTGGTAAGCAAGACTCCGACTGGCTATCTGGTTAGCGACCGCTTCTTTGCGAAATGGCTGGTGAGAGGAGGAATCATAGCCAACTGAGGAAATGAAAATTACGTCCCGATGCTTGGCTATGGTGAGATGGATGATAACAATGCTGCAACTTATATGATGCAAGGAATCAATTATAACGATGCAAGGAAGCCTTTCTTACGATTGCGTGACATTTGTCATGCGTTTATACGACACTTGTCGTACGGTCGGATGACAAATGTCGTATAATCACATGACATATATCAAAGTATAAATAAACCTAATATTTTACACCAAAAGATACAAGTTATCACATTATTATATATATATGCATCATCTTTCATAGAAGACAAAGAATGCGAATTCAACAAGCAAGTGCAAAAATCCATCCCATTGTCTGTTAAAGAATATAATCATAAAAATCTTGAAAACGTGCAGAAGGCTTAATACGATTTGCATAACGTAAAGGCATACAAAAAAGGCGGCTCCCGAAAACGAGAGCCGCCTAGTAATCTCTTCTTATTCCTTCATTTTCTGAATTTCCTCCAGCGGAAGCTCTGTGGCTGTTGCCACTTGCGCTTCAGAAAGACCCATTGACAGAAGGCGGCGAGCTGTGGCTAGCTTTTCTTTTTCCATACCTTTCGCCATACCTTTTGCCATACCTATTTCCATCCCTTTCTTTTCATCAAACTTTCTGGTGGCATATATATCACGCATATTCTTGATGTCCTCGTCATACAGCTCAAGTTCCTCTCGGGAGAGCTTGCGGAGGTCGCCTATTTCTGCCAACTTGCGGAAGACTGGATACTTCTCGCTGAATGGCATCTGTTCAAACATGTTCATATTCTTCACTATATAAATCCAACAATCAAATATATCCATACACTCTGCCTCCGTATGTTTGTCGAACAATGGCTGTTAGATTAATTATAATACAATGTTTGTAATAGAGTATTTCATTCTAAGCACTGTTTGATTAAGTCGTGAGCATCTTTTGCATGATATACTCTGCCAGCTTTAACATCTTCTAGGGCTTCTTTAATACCACTTTTCTTTTCGGTTTGAATAACCCAGCCAAACTTCTTTGCCAGTTTCTTTAATAAGTTGAAGTCAACTTGCGGAACAGTTATAGTTGTTTTTATATTATTTATAGCTACATTCATATTGCTTTCCTTTTAATGTTATTTTTAATGCTACCGCAAAGAAAATGCAAACGAGCGCAAAGAAAGCTTGCTTTCAATTTGCCGAGTGCAGCTTTTCTTATGCAAAGATACGACTTTTCTCTTTAATATCCAAATGTTTAAGTGAAAAATACTTGAAAAGGGGGAGGAGAAAAAGAAAATAGGCGACTCCCGGAATGGAGGAGAGCCGCCTATTGAATATTGTTGTTTCGATGATGAAACGAAGGATTATTTATTCTTTGATTTCCCAATGGCCTCCAAATGTAGAAGAACCAACACGCTCTATTCTTTTTTGAGCCTTTAGCTTTTCTATATGTTTTTGTATTGCACTTGCCTTGATAGCTAGTTTGTCCACGAGCTCTTGTCTTGTTATATACGGATTGTCTTTTATTAATTCAAAAACCTTTTCAATTGTTTTTGGTGATCTAGTTTGACCACCAGTTTGACCACCAGTTTGACCACCAGTTTCATTAGGAATAGGTAATCGTAGTTCTACCTCTTGTAACTCGTATTTATCTATTAATTCAGGCTTACCCCAACCTGATTCTTTGAAGCTTTTGCCCTTGCAGGGCGACAGTTTTGCGTCCGTAATTACCTAGGGCGATGCCCTGGGCTAGGGGCTTCTGCCCCTTCGGGGCGTATTCCCTGAAAGCTCAGTCCGGTTCAGGCTTATTCCTTCAATTTCTGGATTTCCTCCAGTGGAAGTTCGGTGGCTGTTGATACTTGCTCATCAGAAAGTCCCATGGACAGAAGGCGGCGAGCTGTGGCTAGCTTTTCTTTTTCCATACCTTTCGCCATACCTTTTGCCATACCTTTCGCCATACCTATTTCCATCCCTTTCTTTTCATCAAACTTTCTGGTGGAATATATATCACGCATATTCTTGATGTCCTCGTCATACAGCTCTAGTTCCTCTCGGGAGAGCTTGCGGAGGTCGCCTATTTCTGCCAACTTGCGGAAGACTGGATACTTCTCGCTGAATGGCATCTGTTCAAACATGTTCATATTCTTTCCTCCTTTTTATATTGTTTTATTCTTTGGATTCTCTTTTGGTTTCTATAGAAAATTTCAGCACTCCTAAATTTACCCCAAAAGTCAATCTGCGCATTTTTAATGGCAGCTTATCTGCGAAGACTTCGTTCATAGCAGCTTGTATCTTACCTTCTGTTGCTTTGTCTGGTAAAAATACCATGCTCCTTTGCATCTTCATTCACCTTATCTATAGTTCTTGCCAATTTGCGAAGTTGAGTGAAAGTATCAATGATGGCAATGGTTGTACTGATGGCTAAATCACCTTTCAGAATTGTGGCAAGCATATAAAGTCCTTGTTCAGTAAATGCGTGAGGTGCAACAGTGGAATGCTTGAGGGTATTGAACCGGTGGAAATTTTCCACCAGTTCCTGTTTCTCGCTGCTATTCAGTTCAATAATATAACCAGGGGGAAACTTTTTGGGGTTATTTTTAACCGCTTTGTTTATATCTCTGGTTTCTACTCCATACAATTCCGCAACATCTCTGTCAAGGATGACTTGCGTATCCCTGATGACAATGATTTTACTTTCTGTTTTTACAATAATTATTCTTCCTTGTTTTTTAGCAAGTCCATCATTTTCTTCATATCAGGCAAAGCCTTGCGTAACCTTTCAGGCATGTCATCCAACGTCTTGTAGGTAGCAACTCCCATCGGCTTGCTGTAGTCTCGAACAGCATATTCTGCATAAGAGTAGTTTGCTGATTGGCAAAGAATGATTCCAATAGACGGATTCTCGTGTGGCTTACGCACCTTGTCGTCGAGAATTTGGAGATAGCCAAAAAGTTGCCCAAGATAAGAGGTCTTAAACTCGCCAAGTTTTAGCTCTATGCAAACCATGGCGTTCAATTCTCGATTGAAAAACAGCAGGTCTGGGAATTGTTCAACACCATAGATTTCCAAATGGTATTGGTTGCCGATGAAAGCAAAGTCTCTGCCAAAGGTCATGATGAAATTCTTGATGTTCTGAACGATGCTTTGTTCTACAACTCGTTCGTCGACATCTATTTTTTCGCGTTCCCCAATCTCTTCTACATTGATAAAGTCAAGTAGATATTCATCCTTGAACATTTCTACTGCACGTCGAGCTTCCCTAGGATTGTTGATGGTCCTGGTAAAATTGTTAGGCATGCGTCCTTGGCTATGGTAAGCATCCTCCTTTATAAGTTGGCGGAGCTTCTTTACGGAAAGATGTTCCTCTACAGTGCGGTGAATATAATAAAAGCGTGCCGAAGTTTCTTTTGGTCCACTAATGATGGAAGAGTGGTGTGTGAATGGTACTTTAAAGAAGTCCTCAACAGGAAAATCTGGAATATTAGAAATAGATAAAGTATGGAATATATCTATCTGATTTTCACTATTTTGTAATTCAGCGGTTGCAACCGCTGAATTCTCAAAGCACAATTCGGCGGTTGCAACCGCCGAATTGCTGTCAAGCATATTCCATGCTTCATAAAAACGTCTCATATCCTTCATTTGAGTTTCCGAGAATCCTCGAAGACCAGGTAGTTCCTTACGAAGTTGTTCGCTGATGGCTGCTAATGCGCCCTCGCCCCATACTCCTTTGCGGGTATGTTGTGAAAGATATTTTCCGATGGCAAAATATAAAGCAAGTTGTATGCGGTTCACACCTTTGGCTGCTTCATATTGTCCTTGAAGTATGGCTGTCTTTATAGCGTTGACAGCATTGTTATATTGTATCAAACTATCCATAGAGTAATGTTTTAATTTGGTCTTCTAACAGAAGGCATACGGATTTTGGGACAAAGAAAATGCAAACGAGCGCAAAGAAAGCTTGCTTTCAATTTGCCGAGTGCAGCTTTTCTTCTGCAAAGATACGATTTTTCCTCGTAACTTCCAAGGTTTTTGGGAAAAAATACTTGAAAAGGATGAGGAGAAAGAAAAAAAAATAGGCGACTCTCGGAATTGAGAGCCGCCTATTAATTTTAAGTTTATTTGATGAAGCAAATGCTTACTTCTTTGTCATCACACATTTAGCAAAGCCTTCAGCCCAAGCATAAAGCTTGATGTCGTAAGTACCTGCTTCTACAGTGATGTTTCCACCATTCTTTGTTGTGAGGTTATCTAACTCTCCACCCCAACTGATGGCCCAATCGTCGTTGGCGCGGAACTTGATTTCACCAGCACTCAATGTGATGTTCTTAACTTCCCAGTAGCCATTAACTTCCTTGGTATCTTTATTGTAAGGAACGTAAGTCATATCTACGTCTGACTCCCAACCATTAGGTGATGCGCTACCAATGATTCCAATAGATGTAATAGGAGTCAGTTCGTATTTCTTCTCAGACAAATCAACATCTACCTGATAGTAACCTGCAGGTTCTGTAATAGTGATGTTGGCTGCATCTGGAGCAGTATTGAAGTCTGCGCCATAGTTGGTGCCCTTCCACTCTGGCTGAGTACAGAACTTGAAACCATTCTGGTTCAGGTACATGTAACCAGTGAATTTTACACCATCTTCACCTGCGAGATAGTCATTTGTTGCCCAGCCATTAGCATCGCCTGCCATATAGAGGATAGGCTTGCCTACAGAGTAAGACAGGTTGTTCATGTCGAGAGTTACAATCCATGTACCAGTACCTACGATAACCATGGTCTGTGGTGTACCCCAGCTGTCGCCAGTATAATAGATTGTACCAGAAGCATCTTCGCTACCGTCTTTCTCGCAACCCAAGACACCTGTGTTGATAACATCCCAGTTGCCGGTTTCATCCCACTTGCTACCTTCGTAGAACTTAAAATAGTTCTTATCTTTCTCTGTGGTGACCTTGAGCTGGTAAACACCATCAGACACTTTGTTCATCCATACAGGTTTTGTTGGCTTCCATCCATTGCCATTAACTTCACCGAGCATGTAGTAACCTTTCTCATCAATAGCAGGAGTTGGGGATGGCTTAAGTTTGGCTGTAGTCGTACCTACAGTATTGATGGCAACGGCAT
Organism: Segatella copri; assembly: GCF_024330485.1. Classification (GTDB taxonomy): domain Bacteria; phylum Bacteroidota; class Bacteroidia; order Bacteroidales; family Bacteroidaceae; genus Prevotella; species Prevotella copri_L. The sequence goes on from NZ_JANDWX010000002.1 coordinate 139,223, forward strand.
CACCTGATGCCAAGTTGACAGAAACCTTAGACTCAACGTTGATGTCACGAGCAACGCTTGCGCGTGATTTGTTCTGGCTGCAGAGAATCTTCTCCAATTCTGTTGCGCCTACCTGAATGCTGTTACCGTTGATTTCGCCTTTAATGGCTTCGCCATTTACTTTCAAGTCTTTGAGTGTGAAACCTGTAACATCTGCATCTGATGAATTGACTGTGACGAGATTGATAATACCGTCATCGTCTGGCAAGCTACTTTCAGCTTCAGTACCTGCTGCGAAAGTAATTCCGTATTTGGCAGCTGAGGCCTCCTGTGGATTGGTCTGAGGATTAGCCCAATCATCGTAGTCGCCGTTGCAGCTGGCAAGTGTAACACTTGCCAAGACTGCTAAGCTATATAATAATGTTTTTTTCATTGTGCTTTGGTCTTAATTATTTAACTTCTGCTGTGTAATTATCAAAGTCGATATACAACTTCTGTCCAACTTGGGTTGTTACAGAGTAATCTGCGCCCTCAGTCTCAGCCCAGCTGTTTACAATATCATATCTACGCCAGAAGACGTTGCCCTTGTAAAGAGTGAACTCTGTACGATACCAATCTAATTTGCCTACCTTGACAGCTGCGCGAAGCTCTGCGCTGGCAGTGAATGCTGGAGAAACCCATTTGCCATTCTTATCTGCTGGAGCTGTCAGAGCATAAGCGTCATCAAATGCCCAAGTACCAGACATCTCGACACTACCACCTAAGATGTAAACCTTTGTTGGGTAAACAGTCAGTGTCCAATCGATGTTCTTCTTGTCTTCGGTAATCTTACCCTTGAAGTGGAGAGTGTACCAACCTGCGTTTGCTACCTTGATTCTATGCTCTTCACCTTCTGAGATACCGGCGTTGGCCTCATCGTTGATTTCCTTGATACGGTTGTAACCGCGGTCGTCATTGTTCTCGGTACCCCACTTGAACTCACCACCAGCTGGCAAGTAGATTATACCATAGTAGTTACCTTCCAAACCAAAGACCTTAGGAATTGGTTTCCAACTCTTCCATGGATCCTGGATAGAACTACCAATCAAGTAGAGGTTGTCAGTGAACTTAGCATCAGGAGCCTCATAAGTAGCCTTCACAGAACGCAAGGTGATGGTATTTGAGAATGTCTCGCCCAAACTTGTATCAGTAGCGTCTCCAATCACAGCACGCAAGCGAATGTAAACAGGCATTTCTGCAGGAACACTTGTATCTGGATTTGCAGCCTGGAAGAGAGCTACTATAGCGTTGTTTATTTCAGTTGCATTAACTTGCATATCGGCAGTTCTATAGAATGTCGCTAACTCTGTGTGAGTTGCAGTACCATCGCTGACGAATGCTGGATCGATAGATACCTGTACGTAATATCTCATAGAGTAAGGTACTCCACCATAGTTTGGCTGAGAACATGTCAATCTTAAACTTTTTGCACTGATGAGATCGTAAGTATTGTTTTCTGCTACGGCAGGAGTGTTCAATACAAATCCATCTGCAACATGACTCAAGTCCAATGTAGGGTTGCTGTCTCTGTCATCATCGCATGATGTAAAGAGCAAAGGGAGTACCAATGCTGGCAACAGCATGAATTTGAATATCTTTTTCATAATTCTTTCTTTTTTTATTTAATCTGTTAACCTAACAATTAGTATTTTGGGTTCTGTGTCATGTTAGGGTTGTTCTTAGTCTCATTACCTGGGATAGGGTAGATATCGAAATGCGATTCAATACCTGCACCATTAGGTACACCACCCTTGAAACTCCAGAGATACGCTGAACCACTGAACAAGCCAAAACGAACCAAGTCTGAACGACGGCGGCCTTCCAAATAGAACTCACGGCACCATTCGTCAATAAGGGTCTGATTATCTACTGATGTAGCTTCTGTCCCACGGTGAGCACGGTCCTGAACTAACTTGATGTCAGCCAAACCTTCCTGACTGCCGTTGAGACGGAACTTAGCTTCTGCTCGGGTCAGATAGATTTCTGCCAGGCGGAACAATGGGATGTCGGTGTCTGAAAAGTTCTGGTCATGCTGTGCTGTACCATCTGCGTGGAAATTGCTCCACTTTACGATAGCCGCACCGTTCAGAGGGTCTGTGATAGCATCACCTGGATTGAGTGTACGAACTTTTCCACTTTCGCAGCCACCTACACCCATGTATAACAAAGCTCGGTCGTCTTTTGCCTTTGCTATAACAGCGTCTGTGCCGATGCCTTTCTCATTATCTTTTGCGATAATCTGATCCTTTGTTGCATTAGGTAAAACATCATCTGTAGTTGCCATAGGAATTTTCCCGTCAGGGAAGAACTTCTTAACCAAGTCTTCGCGTGCAAAGATACATTTCCAAGGGTCAGCGGTACTTGCTGATGGCATGCCAGCTTTGGTGCAGGCTGCTACGAGATAAGTAGAACCGCCATACTGGCGAGTCTTCAAACCATCCTGACGAACAGCAAAGATGATTTCCTTCATAGCCTCTGGATTGCAATCATTGTCGCCCATGAACAACTGCTGGTAACCGCTGTAGCCATTCTTTGCTTCGCGAGAAAGGTCATATTTGCCGCTATTGATAATCTTGTCGCAATAATCGATAGCCTTCTGGTAGTCCTTAACCTGACCATCTGTATAAACAGCTGAGTTAAGTGCCAAACGAGCATGGAGGGCATAAGCTGCACCACGGTCGGCACGTCCGAAATTCTCACTGTTATTATAAGCACCCACCTCTGCCATCATAGGCTCGATAGTTTCCAACTCTTTATCCAGCCAGTTATAGAGATCTACTCCTGACTTCTCTACAGGGAGAGAATCGTCGAAGGTTTCCTTGAAAGGAGCCTTGCGATAAAGGTCGAGGAAATAATAGTAGTTCAGTGCACGGAGGAAGCGGACTTCTGCAATCTTATCTTCGCTCATCTTACCTGTCTGCTCGGAAATAAACTGGTTGTACAGGGTGATGTCGAAAATTAATCGCTGGTATGCCCAGTTTACTCGTGCATTACTCTTATCCCAGTTCATGTTGGTAATAGCGGCAATACCTTCATTGTCTTGCCATGCCCACAAAATTTCGTCTGTCATTAATTCTTGCAAGTTGAAGACGGTACGGATAAATCCGCTCTCACCCTCGTCTCCACTCAAGTCTGCTGAACCAGCAGGACCTTTCTGACCTGTAAGACCGAGGGTTGCATACTGTTTAGCCAAGAGGCCCTCCGCAGTATATGTTGGGGAAGACTGTGGATCAATGGACTTGATATTCAGTTCGTCTGCGCATGAGACAAAGCCCATGCACAACATACTTGCCATTGCAGTCGTTATAAATAGTTTTTTCATAATTGTCTCCTTTTTTATTTTTAGATGTTAAGATTCAAACCAAGCTGGAAGCTTATTGGACGTGGGTAAGGATTACTGTCGATACCACTGCTTACCTCAGGGTCAATACCCTTATACTTGGAAATGATGAATGGGTTCTGAACTGTGAAGAAAATTCGACCACTGCAAATCTTCTCAGCACCAGCCTTAATCAATGCAGGGAAGCTATATCCCAATGTCATGTTTGTACACTTCAAGTAAGAAGCATTGCGTACGAAGTAGTCACTGGTGTTGGTTGCTTTTGAGGTTTTACCCCAGAAACCAAGATCAACAGCTTCTGCTGTAGTATTTCTGAAGATGTTGTCTTTATTGAGGTCGGCTAAAACTGCCTTCTCGTTCAAGAAATCGTAGTAAACATAGTTGCCGATAGAGGCATGGAATGCTGCACTGAAGTCCCAGTTCTTATAGATGAACTTGGTGGTGAGACCCATGATTACGTCAGGAGCTGGGCTCTTGTAGCAATAGCGGTCGTCATCATCGATTGTACCATTTCCGTCGCGGTCAACATACAGACCCTCGATAGGTTTGCCGTTTTCATCATAAACCTGCTGGAAAACATAGAATGATTTGATAGGCTGGCCTACCTTGTTTACCTGAATCTTGGTGTTGTTACCACGAGATACTTTATCTCCAGTCCATACCCAGTCTTGCAAACCTGCATCCAATTGTGTGATTTCGTTGTGGTTCCATCCTACGTTGTAGGTTACATCCCATATGAAGTCCTTTGTAACAATAGGCTTGACATCGAATGCCAATTCAACACCATAGTTTTCCAAAGAACCAATATTCTTCAGAAGCTGGTCGCCAAAGTTAGTACCACCGGCGATGGCAATTGTTGACAGAAGGTCGGTAGTCTTACGATAGTAACCATCCACATTCATACCGAAACGACCATTGAGAGCGGTGAAGTCTAAACCAGCATTGTAGGTTGTTGTCTTTTCCCAAGTCAATTCAGGATTGTATGCTGATGGACGCATGGTTATATAATATTTGTCACCAAATGGATACTGTGCATAAGTATCGCTGACTGTATATACAGGAGTATAGTAGAAGTCTGGAATACCATTCTGCTGACCAGTCATACCCCAACCCAAGCGGAGCTTCAACTCATCAAGCCATTTTGCGTCCTTCAAGAAAGGTTCGTTGTTAATCTTCCAAGCAAAGGCTGCAGCAGGGAAGTAACCCCACTTCTTGCCTTTTTTGAAACGAGAAGAACCATCGGCACGGAATGTTGCTGTAAGCAAATAGCGATCTAACAAGTTGTAATTAAAACGTCCGAAGTAAGACACCAATGAGTTGTGAGCCTTCCACATGGTGTTCTTCTGATACGTTGGACTATATATATAGTTCATTTTACCATCTGCTTCAACGAACTGAGGATTGTTGTCTCTCAAGTACTCATCAATACCACTTCCGTAGTTATAGCCTGTTCTGTGGTAGTGGCTCTGCTCTGCACCTGCCATGATGTCGATATCATGAACACCGAACTTGTGTGCATATTCAGCAAAAGCTTTTCCTTCGATGCTATATTTGTATTGATGGTCAGTGCCATAATATCCAAAATAGTTGTTAGAGAAGGAATACTTGGAAATGTCTTCATTCTGCTTACCATCTGTATACTGGGCACCGATGGCAGCATGCAAATGCAAGTCTTCGAAGCCATGAATCTTGTAGTCTACCTCAAGGTTTCCTGAAATATCATTAGACTTTGCTATACACTTGTAGTTGTCGAGAACTGCAACTGGGTTCTGTGTAACTTGAGAGGCAGCCATCTTCTTCCAATCAGGATCGCTAATCTGGTCGCTCTTGTTCTGCAAGTACTGGAAATATCCACCAACGTATTTGTAGTCTTCACCATTTCCATATACAGGCTGTGTAGGATCCATTGACAATGCATTACCGATAGCATCACCAACTTTTGCATAGCGGTCCTTCTCGAACATATACTTTGCTGTGAAGTTGAAGTTCAAGTGCTTATCGAGGAAAGAAGGAGCAACATTGACAGATGTATTGAAACGCTTCATCCATGTTGTCTTGACAATACCATTGTTGTCTTCGAAACCTAAGCTGACGCGATAAGGCATATTCTTCAGACCACCCTGAATACTAATGTTGTGATTAGTAGAAACAGAGGTGCGGAAAATCTCATTCTGCCAGTCTGTATCGTAACTGCCTAATGTGCTTGTGTCGATACCAAGAGAGGTAAGAGCCTGCTTGTACTCGCTGGCATTCATCACATCATATTTCTTCTGGATGGTTGACAGTGTTACGTTGCCATTATAAGTAACAGAAGGCTTCTGACCAGAACGTCCCTTCTTGGTTGTAATGATGATGACACCATTAGAAGCACGGGAACCGTAAATTGCTGTAGCAGACGCATCTTTCAATACAGTGAAGCTCTCGATATCGTTAGGGTTAATCATGGCTAAGACGTTACTCATACCCTTGTTGGTATTGTTGTCAATAGCCAAACCATCGATTACGTAGAGAGGGTCATTAGAAGCACTCAGAGAAGCACCACCACGGATACGAATCTGTGCACCGGTACCAGGCTGACCGCCACCAGTCTGTACATCTACACCGGCAATCTTACCTACCAACATATCAGAGGCACTGCTTGTGATACCCTTTGACATCTCGTCTGGCTTGATAGCTGTAACAGAACCAGTCAAGTCGTTCTTCTTAGCGCGACCATAACCAATGACAACGACCTCGTTCAAAGACTTCTGGTCGTCAACCAAGGTAATCATCATGTTAGATGTTGCTTTGATTGTTTTTGGAGTCATTCCCAGATAAGTGAAAGTAAGGTTTGCACCTGGCGCTGCATCAACAGAGAAGTTACCATCCATGTCGGTAATGCCCACTGCCTTACCGTTAACTGTAATGGTAGCACCCATGACAGGCTCACCAGAAGCATCCTTCACATGTCCCTTAATTGCATTACTCTGCGCAAAGGAACTCACCGTCAGAAGCAGACCGCTTGCTAGGGTCAACGCTCTGAGAGGCAATTTAATTTTTACCTGCTTCATCATTTGCTTTGATTTTTAAGTTAATGAATTATATTTATTTATCTACTTTTTCTTCTTTTCTTTTTGGCTTAAGTTGTCATCGTTCCTACTCAAAATGTCGTTCTGGCTCTTGTTTAGTCTTTCTGGCATCTTACTTATATTATATAAGGTAGGAATGGGGCGTTTGCCCATAAACTTGTCGTTTCTGTGTGCAAAATTAAGTTCTTTTCTCTTATGTTGTACTATTTTTATGTTAATTCCGTTATTTATTTTGTGCAAACGTTTGCACAGAAATTACTTGATTTAAGTCAAGAACTTTGAACTGATATTAAGGATATTTCGTAATTTTGCAGCACAACTAATAGCAATGGGCGATAAAGAAACAATAACAATGAAAGATATAGCTCGCGACCTGGGCGTAAGTGTTGCCACGGTGAGCCGAGCATTGAAGGACAGTTCTCGTATCAGTACTGCCCAAAAGGAGCGTATTCAGAAATACGCGCGTGAACATAACTTCTTTCCTAATTTCCTGGGTGAAGCTTTAAGACATAATAAGGTGAAGCCGATGAAGGTGATTGGAGTTATTGTACCTCAGGTGGTACACTATTACTTCATGTCGGTGCTTTCGGGTATAGAGGAAGAGGCTAGAGCCAGAGGTTACCGTGTGATGGTGGCGCAGAGTAACGAGCGTTACGATAAGGAGGTGGCCATCTGTGAAGACTTCTATCAGAACAAGGTTTGTGGCATCATCGTTTCACAGGCGAAGGATACCAAGCAGTATGACCATTTCGAAAAACTGCTGCAGAATGGGGTGCCGCTTATCTTCTATGATAGAATATGTACGGGCGTGAACTGCTCGCGAGTGGTGGTAGATGACTATATGGGTGCCTTTACTGCCGTTACCCACATGATTGATACGGGCTGCAAGAAGATTGCCTTCTACGGCTCGCCGATGAATCTGGAAATCTCCAAAAACCGATATAACGGTTATCATGATGCGCTGGTAAAGCATGGTTTGACGGAGAACCCTGACTGGGTGAAGATCTGCGATGACCGTGCCAGTGCCGAAGCAATAACGCCGGATATTCTGAAAGGGGAAGATCGTCCGGATGCGTTCTTCGCCATCAATGATGATACGGCAATCGGCATTCTCTATACCGCCAAGCGGATGGGGCTCAAGGTGCCTGAAGAAATCAGCATCTGCGGATTCACCAATGGTGACCGTGCCAAGGCGTGCGACCCGATGCTTACTACGGTTGAGCAGCGAGGTGTTGCCGTAGGCGAGGAAGCTGCCAATATCCTGATTGGCCAGGTGGAAGGCTCCATTCCTAGAGATGAGGTGGAGAAGCGAGTGGTGAGAACACGACTCGTGGTGAGAGGAACAACAAGATAAAAATATAAAAGCATAACAATATGAAACAAAAACCTGATTTAAGTTTCTGGAAGCTCTGGAACTTGAGCTTCGGATTTTTCGGAGTACAGATTGCCTACGCCCTACAGAGCGCCAACATCTCCCGAATCTTTGCAACGTTGGGTGCTGACCCACACAACTTGAGTTATTTCTGGATTCTCCCTCCTCTGATGGGAATCCTGGTTCAGCCTATCGTGGGCACGTTGAGCGATAAGACGTGGTGCCGCTTCGGTCGCCGCATCCCTTATCTCTTTGTGGGTGCTACGATTGCCGTCCTGGTAATGTGCCTGCTGCCGAATGCCGGTTCGCTCGGACTGACCGTGAGCGGTGCGATGCTCTTCGGACTGATAGCGCTGATGTTCCTCGATACGAGCATCAACATGGCGATGCAGCCGTTCAAGATGCTGGTAGGCGATATGGTAAATGAAAAACAGAAGGCAAAGGCTTACTCTATCCAGAGTTTCCTCTGCAATGCCGGTTCTGTAGCCGGATATATCTTCCCATTCCTCTTTACCTTCCTCGGTATCAAAAATTATGCAGAGAAGGGTGTGGTTCCTGATTCTGTCATCTGGTCGTTCTATATCGGTGCGGCTATCCTGATTCTCTGTGTTATCTACACCACGATGAAGGTGAAGGAGTGGAATCCACAGCAGTATGCGGACTATAATGAAGCGAAGAGTGAAGAGGGAAGAGTGAAGAATTCTAATGCTGAGGCTTCTGAAGACAAGGCCGGTTGGATTACTTTGCTGCGCAAGGCGCCATCTACCTTCTGGAAGGTGGGACTGGTTCAGTTCTTCTGCTGGGCTGGTTTCCTTTATCTCTGGAATTATTCTACGGGAGCCATCGCTGAAACCGTATGGAATACGACCGACCCTGCTTCTGAAGCATTTCAGGAGGCAGGCAACTGGGTGGGCATTCTCTTTGCCGTACAGGCGGTAGGTAGTGTTATCTGGGCTGTGATTCTCCCTCAGTTTAAGAATACGAAGGTGGCATACGCTGTCAGTCTGGTTGTCGGTGGTGTGGGCTTTGCCCTGATACCATTCCTGCATGACCAGTATCTGCAGTTTATTCCGTTCCTGATGATTGGTGCCGGTTGGGCAGCTATGCTGGCGATGCCTTTCACCTTTGTTACCAATGCTTTGCAGGGATATGGTCACATGGGTGCTTATCTCGGCCTGTTTAACGGAACCATCTGTATCCCTCAGATTGTGGCTGCCATCTGCGGTGGAACTGTCCTGAGTCTGGTGGGTTCTCATCAGAGCGATATGATGATTGTGGCAGGTATCCTGCTGATTGCGGGTGCGCTGTCTGTGAGTATCATCAAGTATAAGAAATAGGTGTAAGTAACAGAGTGAACGATTAATTGATTGTTTCTACGGAGTGGGGGATGTGCAAACGTTTGCAAGGTTTGTGTGAGAAAAAATGCAAATTTCTGATACGTTTTTCATACGTTTTTCTTACCTTTGTAGCAGCAAATATAAATTATAACATTTTCAAGAGCCTTTAAGAGTCTTATGACAGTACAGTTTAATATTGAGTATAAAGCAATGTTCGGCGAACAGATCGTCGTAAACATTCAGACGGAGGAAGGTGAACTGAAACTTCCTCTCGAGACAACAGATGGTGAAAGATGGGCATGCGACTGGTGTGTTGAATCACCAGAAAAATCGTATACCTATTATTATAGTGTAGAACGTGAAGGTAGAGCAGTCAAGACCGAATGGCTTATGATTAAGCATCAGCTCGAAGTAAATGCCAAGAAGGCTGCGGTTTATACCCTTTACGATCATTGGAAGGCTATGCCAGAGGATGCTTTCCTCTACAGCAGTGCCTTTACCGATTGCATCAATCATCAGGTTCCACAGAAGATGAAGCCGGAAACGGGCAGCAAGATTGTGCGTCTGATAGTCCGTGCTCCTCAGCTTCGTGATGGTGAGCGTCTGGGTGTATTGGGTGCAGATAAAGCTTTGGGTGCTTGGGATGTGCAGAAGATTCTTCCGATGACTCAGCATACCTATAATGAATGGGTTGCTGATATTGATGCGACTCATCTTGAGGGCAGTCATCTGGAGTTTAAGTTCGTGGCTTTCAGAAATGCAAAGAACGAGCTTCTCTGGGAAACCAGCATGAACAGAACCGTGGATTTGCCGGAGATGAAGGCAGGTGAGTTGGTATCTTATGAACTCGACCAGGCTTTCTTCGCTCTGTATAACCGCAAACTTGCCGGAACGCTGGTGCCAGTATTCTCATTGCGTACCCGTAAGAGTGCCGGTATCGGTGACTTCGGTGATCTGAAGACCATGATTGATTTTGTGGCTTCTACCGGTCAGAAGGTGCTCCAGCTCCTTCCTATCAATGATACCACCATCACCCATACATGGACCGACAGTTATCCATATAGCTGCATCAGCGTCTTCGCCATTCATCCGCAGTATGCCAACCTTCATGCTCTTCCTGAGTTGAAGGATGCAAAGGCTCGTGCTGAGGCTGAGAAGACACGTGCAGAGTTGAACGCACTGGATAAGATAGACTACGAAAAGGTAAATGATTTCAAGATAAATTACTTGCGCCAAATCTTCAATCAGGAAGGTGAAAAGATGATGAAGACAGCCGAATACAAGGCTTTCTTCCAGGATACTAAACAGTGGTTGGTTCCTTACGCCCAGTATTCATACCTGCGTGATAAGAATGGTACGGCTGATTTCAACCAGTGGCCAGATCATCAGGTATGGGATGAGGCTGAACGCAAGGCACTTACCGACCCTAAGACTGCAGCTTACAAGAACGTGGCGTTCTTCTATTTCGTACAGTTCGTACTGGACCGCCAGATGCAGGAGGCTCACGAGCATGCCAAGGCTAAGGGCGTTATTTTGAAGGGTGATATTCCAATCGGCGTAAACCGCAATGGTTGTGATGTATGGATGGAACCTAAATACTTCAACCTCAATGGTCAGGCGGGTGCTCCACCTGATGACTTCTCTGCCAATGGTCAGAACTGGGGATTCCCTACCTATAACTGGTTTGAGATGCTGAAGGATGGCTGCCAGTGGTGGAACCGCCGTTTCCAGAACATGGCAAGATATTTTGATGCTTACCGCATCGACCACGTATTGGGCTTCTTCCGTATTTGGGAGATTCCGGTACATAGCGTACATGGATTGCTCGGACAGTTTGCTCCTGCGCTCGCCATGAGCCGTGAAGAGATAGAAAGCTATGGTTTGCACTTCCAGGATGACCGTTTTACCCGTCCGTTCATTACCGATTGGGTATTGGACCGTGTGTTCCATGAGCGTGCCGGCGAGGTAAAGGAGAAGTATCTCGACCGTCTGGATGACGAGCGTTATCAGATGAAGCCTGAGGTAGATACCCAGCGCAAGGTAGAGGCTCTCTTTGCTGATGCAACAGATGAGAAGGAACTTTGGCTGCGTGATGGCTTGTATGCCCTGATCAGCGATGTACTCTTCGTACGTGATCATACCAACCCTGGCGTCTTCCATCCACGTATCTCAGCCCAGCTTGACTTTATCTACGAGTCGCTCTATGATAATGACAAGGCTGCGTTCAACCGCCTTTACAACGACTATTTCTATCGCCGCAACAACCAGTTCTGGTATCAGGAGGCGATGAAGAAGTTGCCTAAGCTGGTTCAGGCTACCCGCATGCTGGTTTGTGCCGAAGACCTTGGTATGGTGCCTGATTGTGTGCCATGGGTGATGGATGAACTGAAGATTTTGAGTCTGGAACTCCAGAGCATGCCAAAGGATCCATCGGTTAAGTTCGGATATCTGAGCCGTAATCCATATCGTTCTGTATGTACCATTTCCAGCCACGATATGCCTACTCTGCGCATGTGGTGGGATGAGAATGTCCAGCGTACCCAGGAGTATTACAATACGATGCTCTACCGTCAGGGACCTGCTCCTCATCCACTCCCAGGCTGGTTGGCTAGTGACATCATCAGCCGCCATCTCACCTCTCCATCCATGCTCTGCATATTGAGCATCCAGGACTGGCTGGCTACCGATGAGGCTCTCCGTCTGCCGGATGCCGATGCCGAGCGTATCAATATCCCGGCTAACCCTAAGCATTACTGGCGTTACCGCATGCACCTCAACATAGAGGATCTGGCTGCTGACAAGCGTTTCGTGCAGAATATCACAGAGATGATTTCGCAGTCTGGAAGAGTCTAACTAACATGATTATATATACCGTGCAAACGTTTGCACGCTCATTTGCAGAAAAATACCCTCCCAAAACGTGGAGGGTATTTTTGTTTTTTGTATCTTTGCACTATCTTAAGAATAAACAGATAATGATTGAGATAAACTAACGAAGATTCAAAAACAAGAATAAACAACGACTGAACAGTATGAAAAAACTGAATGTATTAGTGATGGGCCTCTTGCTTCCTATGTTGGCAGCAGCCCAGACCGTTAAATCACCTAACGGCAATGTCTCGGTAACTTTCTCTTTGACCGAAAAGGGACAGCCTACCTATGAGATGAGCTATAAGGGAAAGACTGTATGTAAGCCATCCCACTTAGGATTGGAGTTGGCGAAGGATAAGCATGCCTCTAAGGGTATGGAGGAAACCAGCCTGATGGATGGTTTTACTGAAACTGGCAGCAAGACATCGACTTTCGACGAAACCTGGAAGCCGGTATGGGGTGAAACCGCTACCATCCGCAATAACTATAACGAGATGGAGGTAAACCTGAACCAGGCTGCTTCTAAGCGTAATATCACCATCCGTTTCCGTGTATATGATTATGGTATGGGCTTGCGCTATGAGTTCCCACAGCAGGAAAGTCTGAACTATTTCGTCATCCAGGAGGAGCATACCCAGTTTGCCATGGCAGGCAATCATACCGCTTACTGGATTCCTGGTGATTATGATACACAGGAGTATGACTACAATATTACTCCGTTGACAGGTATCCGTCCAATTATTGCGAAAAACCGTGAAGCTTACAAGAGCAATTCCTCTACCACCGTCTTCTCTGATACCGGTGTTCAGACCTCTCTCCAGATGAAGACCCAGGATGGACTCTATATCAATATCCACGAGGCTGCCTGCCTGGATTATCCTACCATGCATCTCAATCTGGATGAGAAAACATTGACCTTCGAGTCTTGGCTTACTCCTGATGCCGTAGGCAGAAAGGGATTCATCCAGACACCATTCAATACCCCTTGGCGTACCGTAATGGTAAGTGATGATGCACGTGATATGCTTTCATGCAAGTTGACCTTGAATCTCAACGAGCCTTGCAAGATTAAGGATACATCCTGGATTCATCCTACCAAGTACTGCGGTGTATGGTGGAACATGATTGTAGGCACCAAGACCTGGAGCTATACCAACGATCTGCCATCTGTGCGTCTCGGTGTAACCGATTACAGCAAGTGCAAGCCTAACGGTACTCATGGTGCAACCAACGAGGAAGTAAAGCGCTACATCGACTTTGCAGCCAAGAACGGTTTGCAGGAGGTGCTGGTAGAAGGCTGGAACGAAGGTTGGGAAGACTGGTTCGGTCATCAGAAACTCGATGTCTTCGACTTCGTGACTCCATATCCTGACTTTGATATCAAGATGCTCAACGAATATGCTCACTCTAAGGGCGTGAAACTGATGATGCACCACGAGACTTCTGCTGCCGCTCTCAACTACGAGCGCCACCTGGAAGATGCCTTCAACCTGATGAACAAATATGGTTATGATGCCGTGAAGACCGGTTATGTAGGAGATATCATTCCAAGAGGTGAGTATCACTACAGCCAGTTGATGAATAATCACTACCAGCGTGTCATCGAAACCGCTGCCAAGCATCATATCATGGTGAATGCCCACGAGGCAACCCGTCCTACAGGTATCTGCCGCACCTGGCCTAACCTGGTTGGCAACGAGAGTGCACGTGGTACAGAATACGAGTCATTTGGCGGTAATTCGACTTATCACACCGTGATGTTGCCATTCACCCGTTTGCAGGGTGGTCCGATGGATTATACTCCTGGTATCTTTGAGACCAAGCTTTCAGAGTGGAGCAACAACCAGAGCTATGTTCATACCACACTCTGTGGTCAGCTTTCGCTCTATCTCGTGATGTACAGTCCTTTGCAGATGGCTGCCGATCTTCCAGAGCATTATGAGAAGTATGACGATGCCTTCCAGTTCATCCGCGACGTAGCTTGCGACTGGGACGACTCCAAGTATCTGGAGGCAGAGCCAGCCAAATATATCACCGTAGCCCGCAAGGCTAAGGGTACCGACAACTGGTTTGTAGGCGGTAAGACTGATGCAGCCCGCACAGCCGTAGTAAAACTCGACTTCCTGGATAAGGGCAAGAAGTATGCTTGCGCTATTTATCAGGACGGCAAGAATGCTGACTACGAGAAGAACCCTAAATCTTACAAGATTGTTCACAAGACAGTGAAGAAGGGTGATGTTTTGAAGATTAACGAAGCACGTGGTGGTGGTTTCGCCATCTCTTTGCTCGCTAAATAAGCCTATAATTTCCGTATTTCCGTCCAACTGTCCGGTTGGTCGGAAATACGCTAAAAATGAGCGTAGATAATCTGTCACAGTTTTCTTCGCTCAGTTCGCTTTAATGTCCTGTATAACAATAACTTAACAATATGAATATCCAAAAACTAATAATTGCAGCATTGACAGCAACCGTTTTACCAACTTCATTGAATGCCCAGCAGACATTCAATGAGATGATGTATTCCAAGGAGAAAACCATGTTTATCCTGAATGCTCCAACAGCCCAAAAGTCTTCTGTAACCCTCCGTCTTTATAAGCAAGGACAGGGAGGAAAGGCTTATAAAACGCTGAAAATGAAGAAGTTGGGTGATGAACGCTGGGAGGCTACCGTAAAGGGCGACCTCAAGGGAAAGTTCTATACCTTTGATATTGGCAAGGGTGAAACACCAGGTACATTTGCCAAAGCTGTAGGTGTGAACGGAAACCGTGGCGCCATTGTAGATTTGTATGATACTGATCCATCTGGATGGGATAAGGACGTGCGTCCTGCCCTGAAATCGCCAGCCGATCTCGTTGTCTACGAGCTTCACGTGCGTGATTTCTCCATTTCTCCTACATCCGGCTTGAAATATAAGGGCAAGTATCTCGCCCTCACCGAGCCAAAGGCCATCGAATATCTCAAGAATCTGGGCATCAACGCCATCCACTTCCAGCCTGTATTCGATTTCGCTTCTATAGATGAGACCCGACTCGACAAACCACAGTTCAACTGGGGTTATGATCCGAAGAACTATAATGTGCCGGAAGGCAGTTACGCTACCGACCCTTATTCTCCAGCAACCCGCATCAAGGAGTTCAAGGAGATGGTGATGGCGCTGCATAAGGCAGGCATCCGAGTGATTTTCGATGCCGTATATAACCATACTTTCGATATCAACGGCAGCAATTTCCAGCGTACCTATCCTGATTATTATTATCGTAAGACCAAGGATGGTAAGTATTCTGACGGTTCTGGCTGTGGCAACGAGACTGCTTCAGAGAAGCCTCTCATGCGCCAGTTTATGCTGGAGAGCGTGAAATACTGGATAGACGAATATCATATCGATGGTTTCCGTTTCGACCTGATGGGCGTTCATGACATCGAAACCATGCAGGCTATCCGTGAGATGGTAAACCGCATCGATCCTAGCATCTATATTTATGGTGAGGGATGGAGTGCAGGCAGCTGTGCTTATCCTACCGAGAAACTGGCGGTGAAGGCGAATACCCAGCAGCTCAAGGGCATCGGTGCTTTCAGCGATGATATGCGCGATGCGCTCCGGGGTCCTTTCTCTGATGACCATCAGGGTGCGCTCCTGGCTGGTCTTACAGGTCAGGAGGAGAGCCTGAAGTTCGGTATTGTGGGTGGCATTGCTCATCCGCAGGTGGATATGAACAAGGTAAACTATGACAAGAAGCCTTGGACCAACAATCCTACCGAGCAGATTAGTTATGTAAGCTGCCATGACGATATGTGTCTGGTAGATCGTCTGAAGGCAAGCATCGCATCTCTTACCGACAAGAATATCCCAGAAGCAATACGTACTGCCGAGTTGCTCCGCATCGATAAGCTTGCGCAGACCTGCGTCTTCACTTCCCAGGGTGTTCCTTTCATCCTTGCCGGCGAAGAGATGCTCCGCGACAAGAAGGGAGTACACAATAGCTATAATTCTCCTGACAGCATCAACCAGTTTACCTGGACCAATCTGCAGAAGTATCCTCAGGCGTTTGCTTATTACAAGAGTCTGATCCAGCTCCGCAAGAATCATCCAGCCTTCCGTCTTTCAACAGGCGATAAGGTACGTCAGCATCTGGAGTTCCTGCCTTGTCAGCAGACTTGCCTCGTAGGTTTCCAACTCAAGAATCTGGAGGGCATTGATGCCTGGAAGAACATCATCGTGATCTATAACTTCAATAAGGAGGCAAAGAAGATGCAGATTCCTGAGGGTAATTATACTGTGGCTTGCTGCAACGGTGTGATTAACGAGGAAGGCTTAGGCTTTGTTTCGGGAAAGGATGTTGAGGTTGCCCCTCAGTCAGCCCTGATACTTTATCAGAAATAGTTTATATATATAATAAGGTGTAATATGAAAAAGATAATAGCTTCATTATTGCTTATGGGTAGCGCAATAAGTATGAACGCGGCAGTTAACGTAAGCCGCATTGAACCTACCGACTGGTATGTGGGCATGAAAGATGCTTCACTCCAGCTGATGGTGTATGGCAAGGATATCAAGAATGCCGATGTAACGGTAAACTATCCGGGTGTGAAGGTAGACAGCATCGCCCGCCTTGATTCTCCTAATTATCTCCTGGTTTATCTTAACCTCGATGGGGCAAAGGCTGGTGAGATGACCCTCAACTTCAAGCAGGGCAAACAGTCGAAGAAGGTAAAGTATGTGTTGAAAGACCGTGAGATGGCGGGCGATAAGCGCATCGGTTTCTCTAACGAGGATGTGCTCTATATGCTGATGCCAGACCGTTTTGCCAACGGCAATCTGAAGAATGATGCCTTTAAGACGATGCGTGATAAGACCTGCAACCGTGCAGAGCCTAGTCTGCGACATGGTGGCGACCTGGAGGGAATCCGCCAGCACTTGGATTATTTTAACCAGTTGGGTGTAACCGCTCTGTGGTTTACCCCTGTTTTGGAGAACGACAGTCCAAGCAATGGCAAGAACAGCAGTTATCATGGTTATGCTACCACCAATTATTATCGTGTAGACCCACGTTTCGGAACCAATGCCGATTATAAGCAGCTGATAGATGAGGCTCACAAGAAAGGTTTGAAGATTGTGATGGATATGATTTTCAACCATTGCGGCTTCGAGCATCCTTGGGTTGCTGATATGCCTTCAAAGGACTGGTTTAATAAACCAGAATGGCTGGCTCCTGAAAATCAGACTGCCGAGCATCAGAAGAACATCGGCACGGTGGATGGCGCTGCTAAGGTGAACGATAAGTATCTGCAGACCAGTTATAAGCTGACTCCTGTACTCGATCCATATGCCAGCAAGGTTGATCTCACAGAAACCGTAGACGGCTGGTTTGTTCCAACCATGCCTGACCTCAACCAGCGTAACCCACACGTTATCAAGTATCTGATTCAGAACAGCGAGTGGTGGATAGAGAGTGCAGGTATCGACGGCATCCGTATGGATACCTATCCTTATGCCGACCGCGATGCGATGGCACACTGGATGAAGGTGCTAGGCGAGGAGTATCCTCACTTCAATACCGTAGGCGAGACTTGGGTAACCGAACCTGCCTATACTGCAGCCTGGCAGAAGGACAGCAAACTTTCTGAGAAGAACAGCTATCTGCCAACCGTTATGGATTTCGCTTTCTTCGACCGCATCAACAGTGCAAAGAAAGAGGAGACCGATGACTGGTGGAACGGCATGAACCGTCTCTACAATGTATTCTGCTATGATTATCTCTATCCTAATCCAAAGAGCGTAATGGCATTCATCGAGAATCATGATACCGACCGCTTCCTGGGTGAAGGCAAGGATACCCTGGCTTTGAAGCAGGCGCTGTCATTGCTTCTGACCATCAACCGCACTCCTCAGCTCTATTATGGTACAGAGGTGCTGATGAACGGTACCAAGAGTGTAACCGATGGCAATGTACGCAAGGACTTCCCTGGCGGTTGGGCTGGTGATAAGCACAATGCTTTTACTGCAGAGGGTAGAACACAGGCAGAAAACCAGATGTTCAACTGGCTCAGCAACCTGTTGCACTGGCGCCAGGGCAATGAAGTGATTACTAAGGGCAAGCAGACCCAGTTCTGTCCTCAGAAGGGTGTTTACGTAATTGCCCGCCAGTATAAGGGTAAGAATGTGATGACGGTTATCAACGGCAAGAACGAGGCAAACGAACTGAATGTTTCCCGTTATGCAGAGATTATCGGTTCTCATGACAAGGCCACGGATATTACAAACGGTCGCACCGTTCTTATCAACAAGAACGTAAAACTCCGTCCTCGCCAGAGCATGATTCTTGAGTTCTAAAGACTTAGTATCAGTCACTTGATACTTTCATATCTCAGCAGGCTAACGCAGTTATCAGTGTTAGCCTGCTTTTTTTCATAAAAATATTCTTTCGTTTCAATTATTCTTTGTAAATTTGCAGCAGAGTTAACGAAATAGCTTTAGAATGATAGAAGAATTAGGCAAATGGCTGTTAGATATAGCAAAATATATTGTTACAGCTTATGTTTTAGTGAGAATGTTTGGTAATGATGATGGTTCGATTTGGACTTTAATAGGAGCAGTCTTTTTTGCAGCTCTTACGTTTGGGACAGGGTTATATCTTATCAGACGAAGTGAAAATAAAAAATAAGAAAGGTAAATAATATGGATTACGGATTATTAGGAATGTACTTGTTCCTTTCAGTTATAGCTATAGGCTCATTGGTTTATGTGAAGATAGAGGATCACAAAGAACAAAAAAAACAATAGCTATGAATTGGAATCTTTTTAGTATGTATATCGCTCTTGCTTTGTTAGGAGTTGGTATGGTCATCTATGCAAAAATAGAAGACAGGAAGAAAGGAAAATAATGATTAGAAGATACATTCTAACCTTTATAGCAGCATTGATCGTTACCTTGAGCAGTTGGGCGCAAGGTGGGCTGCCTAGTCGCTATAATGTAAGCTATCTCAATATGGCTGCAGGTATGCCGAATAATTTTGCTGATGATATCTTTCAGGATTCCTACGGCTTCGTATGGATCAGTACGCATGGTGGTGGACTGGTACGCTACGATGGTTTCAATTTCATGAACTTCGGTTTGGGGTCTGTAGGAATCAGTCTGCGAAGCAACAGCTGCCGTAATGTCTGCGAAGATCCGTTCAAGCGCCTTTGGGTGGCTTTCGAAGAAGGTCCGCAGGTGCTCGACCTCAATACCATGCAGCCTGTTGTTCCACCTTGTGAGAACAGCCAGGTAGAGGCACAACTCAACAACGTATTCAAGAACCTTTGCACCCGAATATATTGTGATGCAAAGGGCAATATATGGATGCTGTCTGTCAATCAGCTTACCCGTTTCGGTTTTAACGAAAAGGGCGAGGTGAACAGCGTCTTGTCCACATCCTATCCTTATAATGCTCCCGACCTCGGAATCTGTGATGTCTATCGCAGAGGAACAGTTGTATTATGCAACAATGGAGTGGTGAGCGAGTTTTCTGTGAAGAACAATCAGCTTGTGGCAAAGAACATCTCATCCCTGTTCCCTCCGCTCGAAGGTCGGTATGGGGGGGCGCTTATTTATTATCATGGTAAGATATGGATGGGTACGAATCGCGGATTGTTTAATAGTGGCAAGCAGGAATTCCATTGCTCTGCTACCGACCATTCGCTCCAGCACGAAGTAGTGACGAGCCTTGCCGTTTCTCCAGATGACAAACTTCTGGTAGGAACGCTCTGTGGCGTAGATATCTTCAATGATAAGACCGGAGAGATAGAACATTGGAACACTGCTACGGCTGTGAATCCGCTGAGCAGCAACTTTATCAACAGTCTTTTCTCAAAGAACGGACAGATATGGGTAGGCTCTGAGACGGGTGGTGTTATCAAACTGGCTCCACGTCAGCTGGATTTGGAATTCTACCGTCACGACCCCGCCAACCCGGGCAGTATCTCTCCCAACGCCGTCAATTCCATGTATGCGGCAGCCGACGGAACCCTGTGGGTAGGAACCGTAGAGGGAGGTCTCAATGCCTTGACTCCAGGCAGCATGAACTTTGTTCATTATACGGTGGCAAATTCCGGTTTGCCGCATAATACCGTCTCGGTTCTTGCAGCTGATAACCGCAATCAACTCTGGATTGGTACCTGGGGAAGGGGTTTTGCGGTGATGAATCTCAGTCAGCCGGGCAAGATTATTCCTCTGGTGGTTGATGCTAAGCATCAGCATTTACTCAACTTTGCCGGTGCTTTGGCTTACGATCCTATCAATGATGGTATGTGGCTTGGCACCAATGACGGTCTCTTCTTCTATGATATGAAGCGCCGCCAACTCATTGAACCTTTCAGGGGATGCCAGAATGTGCGCGGCTGCATTGGCTCTCTGATAACCCGAAAGGGCAAACTCCTGATGGGTTGTGTGCGGGGAATGGTAGAGGTCGACCTCAAGTCGCGTGCTCATGGCAAGGGCGATTTCGCTGTGACGTATCATCAGTATAAACTCGACAATCCGAAGAGTGGAGTTTTCGATAAGATATTGTCTTTCTGCCAGGCTAAGGATGGAAAGATATGGATGGGCAGTAACGGCTACGGTCTGTATTGCTATACCAGCGATAAAAACGGAAAGACTCAAGTGAAGTCGTATACCACCAATAACGGACTTGCCAACAATATCGTGAAGGGTATTGTAGAGGATAACCAGGGTATGTTGTGGATTGCTACCGATAACGGACTCTCTATCTTCAATCCGAAGACCGAGGCATTCTGCAGTTTCTCCCGTGAAGACGGTCTGATCAGTTCGCAGTTCTATTTCAATGGAGCCATCCGCAATGCCAAGGGCGAGATATTCCTGGGCACCGATACGGGTATGATGGCTGTAAAGGGCATAAACCGTTCTGTGCATCAGACGGGTAAGTTGTGCTTTACCGAACTTCTGGTAGATAACCAGCCTGTCTTTGCCGGCAGTGATTATTTGGAAGAAGACATTTCTATTGCCAGAAAGTTGCGTATCCATGAGAGTGATAAGTCGTTCACCCTCTTTTTCTCAGCGCTCAATTATGGCTGCGAGACACAGGGCGTGTACCTTTATCGCATGAAGGGATACGAGAATGAGTGGGTTCAACTCAAGGCTGGTCAGCATAGTGTGCGTTATTCCACTCTGCCAGCTGGAGACTATAAGTTTGAGGTGAAATATATCCCATCTATCAATTCCGACAAGGAGCAGGTGATCTCTGTAGAAGTTCAGATTACTCCTTATTTCTGGAAGAGCTGGTGGTTTGTTACCCTTATTATAATAGGTATCATCGCCTTGCTCCAATATGCTTATGTGCGCCGTCTCAACAAGATGCGCGAAGAGGAAGTTGAGGCTTTGTACCGTCCTATCGAGGCTGCGATGAAGGAAAGTGATGAACCTGAAAAGCTGCAGAGTCGCATCCAGATGATTCTGCAGAACCAGAAGCGTTATCAGGACAGTCAGATAAAGAGCATTGAGGCTGACAGGAAGATGGTAGAGGAGACTATGCGTCCATTCATGGAAGAAGTGATGGATGTGATGGAGAAGAATTACGATAATTCGGAGTTTGGTGTACAGGAACTGGCAGATGCCTTGGGTATATCCCGCAGTGTACTGAGCAAGAATCTCTCCAAGGAGACAGGCTTGCCAACAGCCCAGTTTATCCGCAACTACCGTCTCGACATCTCGCGCAAGATGATGGCTGATAAAACTTCCAACCGAAATATCACGGAGATAGCCTACCGTGTAGGCTTCAACGATCCGAAGTATTTCACCCGTTGCTTCACCAGGCAGTTTGGCATCTCGCCGACTGCATATAAGGATCAGTTGGATTCTCAGGGTTCAGATATGGCATAGTTCTCCTTGGATTCTTCGGAGAAATAATGTTCCTGGATGTGATAATTTGTTAAGTAAATAAAATAAAACCGAGGGGTTGCTTGATATAAGTCAAGTAACCCCTTGTTTTGTATGTGTGGGTACACAACTGGTGGATAAGCACGTAATATCCTTAAAAATCCACTGTTTATGCGTTTTGTCCACCTATAAAACCCATTTGTCCACCCTATATAATCCGATTAATTGTACTTTTGCCACTGAAAAAGGATTTAAGAATTTTAAATAACCTATTTGAATAGTAAACAAACAACCTAAAGGCGTTAAGTTATGAAGTTAAGAAAAACTTTACTTTCGTTTGCTTGTGCTATCATGGTGGCATTAAGTTTCACTGCTTGTGGTGATGACTGGGGCCGACAGGATGATCCTGCTGGCGTACAGATTTACCCATCTAAGACAACAGTGTCAACTTATGACTTTGAGTATTCAGAAGAGAAACCTGAGTATTCTGACATGATAAGTCACGATGAGTCATGTGAGGTGACCAATGATGAGACCCTCGCAAGTAATGTATTGCACATCAATGGTAAGGGTGGTGCCAAGATTGCCAATCCTTTCAATGGTGTGAAGTTGCAAAATGGTGCTGCCATCACTTTCGCTGTAAAGATTGATGCAGCCGTAGCTGAGGACGGAACAGTCGCTGATGTTGACTTGACACGACCTCTTATCTCATTTGGTTCAGATGAGAAGGATCTAGCTGGTAATGATATCAGTGCTCACTTCTATATCACTGCCAATGGTCAGGTGGTTTACAACAAGCCTACCCAGTTGCAGAGTTTGAACCTGAATGAGAATGATCCTGCTTCTGTGAAGACAGGTATTCTCTCTCCTAATGAGTGGCATTTCGTAGCCCTTCAGCTTTCTACTGAAGGTTACCAGCTCTACGTAGATGGCAAGAAGAGCCTTTCCGGTTATCAGACATCATCAAGTGCTACCTCTTTCAAGTACAAGACTTTGGTTGATTCCATCAACTCTTTACCTTATATATATATAGGTGGAGACAGCAAGTTGACATCCGAAGAGACCAACACCGTATCTATTGACAATGTTACCCTGATCCGTAACATGATGGAAGAGAAGGATTGGAACAAGACCATTGGTGGTAATGGAGGTAGCGGTTTCATTTGGAAAGAACAAGAATCTATCGGTAATGAAGATTTTAGTTCCGGATTCTTTGATCCTAAAACTCCAAATATTCAAATGAAAGGTAATGGTACTGTTCATTACCGTTTTACTTGCAATAATAATGCTGCAAAAAATTATGAAACATGGGTTCTTGCCATAACAAATGGTGTAGCTTTTGGCGATAATGGATATATTGAATATGAGATATGTCGTGGTGATGCTTGGAGTTGGGGTTCACTCCTCGATGGCGATGCTCAAGGCGTTTCTGCAAGTTATAATTGGGATTCATGGATTGCTGATATGAAGGGAGCAACAGT
Source organism: Segatella copri (assembly GCF_024330485.1). Classification (GTDB taxonomy): domain Bacteria; phylum Bacteroidota; class Bacteroidia; order Bacteroidales; family Bacteroidaceae; genus Prevotella; species Prevotella copri_L. Next base: position 162,582 of record NZ_JANDWX010000002.1, read on the forward strand.
AGACCTTTATGTTACTCGTACTGGTAAAATGTTCCATGTTGAACAATATGTGACAACTGCAAGTGGTTCTAAACTACCAGTTTGTACATTTGATACTCAAAAGGAAGCTCCTACAGAAGAATGGGGTACTTTTGTAACTCTAGAAAAGTCATTCTTGACATTTGAAAAGGCCGAGACTTATACATCTGTTAATTATAAAGATGGTGCATATACAATCGGTTCTGATGATAATTCTTCAGCATTCTTTGATAAGAAATCTGAAATGTATGACCTTTCTGCAGAGCGTTCACGTTTGACAATTCAATTTGTCAATACAACTGCAGGTGGAGCGAATTGGGAAAATTATGTAGTTGCATTCACAAACACTCCTTTTGGTGAGGCTGGATATTTAGAGTATGCAGTTTGTAGAGCAGATGCTTGGACATGGGGAGCTAATATACCAACGAAAGGAGATAATGTAACAGCTACCTACAATTGGGATACTTGGAAGACAGATATTAATGGTGCTACTGTTACTCTTGATTTCAAACGTGTTGGTGATAGAGTTGATATGACAGCTGATGTTGTGACAGCTCAGGGAGAGTCTTTGCCTCAGATGTCTTTCTTTGTTGATGGACTTGAGGGTAAACCGCTTTATGTCTTCTTGACAAATGAAAAGTCTTATCAAGTTATCAAGCAGGTTAGAACATATCCATGGTTCAATACTAACTTTGCAGAATAATAACATAAATAGAATAAACAATGAACAATAACATATTGCATAAGTTATTCTTGACCCTGACACTGGTGCTCCTTACTTTAGGAGCATCAGCACAGGTTACCGTATCGGGTAATGTGTCAGATGAATCGGGTGAGCCTATCATCGGTGCTACTGTTATGGAAGCATTGACAACCAATGGTGTTGTTACTGATTTCGACGGTAACTTCAAGATTCAGGTGAAGAACGAGAACGCTACTTTGAAGATTTCTTATATCGGTATGGTTGCTCAGAACATCCGTGTAGGCAATCAGCGTAATATCAAGGTGGTTCTCAAGGACGAAAGTCAGAAAATCAATGAGGTCGTAGTCGTTGGTTACGGTCATCAGAAGAAAGAGAGTGTCGTAGGTGCAATCTCTCAGGTTAGTTCAGACGACCTCTTGAATACTCCTACTGCCAACGTAACACAGGCTATTGCCGGTAAGATTCCTGGTGTCGTAACAACCCAGGTATCTGGTGCTCCTGGTGCCGATGACGCTACCATCAACATCCGTGGTCGTGCAACCTTCGCTGGCGATGGTGCTCCATTGGTAATGGTAGATGGTGTAGAACGTGCTTTCTCTCAGGTAGCTCCTGATGATATCGAGAGCATCTCTGTATTGAAGGATGCTTCTGCTACAGCCGTTTATGGTGTGCGTGGTGCGAATGGTGTCATCCTCGTTACTACCAAGCGTGGTAAGGATATGAAGCCAGAGGTTAGCTTGACAAGCAACTTCATGTGGGGTACTCCAACCCGTAAGCCTCACTATCTGAACTCTTATGACTCTGTAACTCTCCTTGAGGAGGCTCTGAAGAACGATGGTCTTCCATCACAGTATTCGGCTTCTGACATCGAGATGTACCGCAAGAGCTGTGCCGGCGAATTGACAGGTGCTGATGCGCTTCTCTATCCTAATGTAGACTGGTATGATGAGGTGCTCAACAACTGGGCTCCTTCTCAGCGCTATAATGTAAGTGTACGTGGTGGTACGAAGCGTATGCGCTACTATGTCTCTGGTGAAATCTACAACCAGGGTTCTTTGATTAAGAACCTCAGCCAGGATACCTACGGTAACTCTTCAAGCCCAGGCTACAACCGTTACGCTTTCCGTGCCAACATGGACTTCTTCCTCTCTAAGGATTTGACATTCAGCGTAAACTTCGGTACTCGTTTCGAGAACCGTCATGGTTCAAACACTAACGAGAGTTCTACCAACTATGATATCTTCGCACGTATCAACCATACTCCAGGTTGGATCTTCCCTGTATCTTATGAGGTACAGAATGGTGAGACAACCAAGACTCTCTATGGTGGTACAGCCGTATATCAGGACAACGTAGTGGCTGCCCTTGCCAAGGGTGGATACTATCGCGGAACCAATACCATCAATGAGACCAACTTCATTGCTGATTACAAGATGGACTGGTTGACTCCTGGTCTTTCTGCCCGCGGTATGGTTTCGTTCGACTACGACTCATATTACAAGAAGACATTCGGAGCTGCTTTTGCAACTTACGAATTGAACGACCGTAACAACTTTACCAGTGCAGATGCTTATACCAAATATAATGTAGACGGCGACCTGGCTTACTCTAAGGGCTCTTCTACTACTTACAAGCTCTATATGGAGGGTCAGATCAACTACGCCCGCAAGTTTGGTAAGCACGATGTTACCGGTATGGTACTTTACAACCAGAATGACTATCGTTACAACTCAGACCTGGCTAAGCGCTATCAGGGTCTCGTAGGTCGTGTAACTTACGGTTATGATGACAAGTATTTGGCTGAGGTTAACGTTGGTTACAACGGATCAGAGAACTTCCTCAAGGGCAAACGCTTCGGTTTCTTCCCAGCATTCTCACTCGGTTGGCGTGTAACTCAGGAAGAGTTTATGAAGCCAACAGAAAACTGGTTGAACAACCTGAAGATCCGTGCATCTTACGGTGAGGTTGGTAACGACGTATATACCGTAGGTGGTGTGGCTCAGCGCTTCCTCTATGAGGAGAAGTGGAACCAGATTTCCAACGATTACTACTTCGGTAATACTGGTAAAACCGGTATTTTCGAGAGCCAGTATCCTAACTATGGTGTAACATGGGAGCGTGCCAAGAAGTTCAACGTAGGTCTTGAGTTCGGCTTGTTCAACGGTATGCTGACTGGTAACTTCGACTACTTCGTTGAGAACCGTAACGATATCCTGACCGAGTACTTGAGCCGTCCACAGTGGGTAGGTGTAACCATGGCAGCCGGAAACCTCGGTAAGACCCAGAACAAGGGTTACGAGTTGGAACTCCATCACTTCAATCACATCGGCAAGGACTTCACCTATAATATCGGTGCAACCTTCTCTCATGCAGCCAACAAGATCAAGAATATGGATGAGCCTGCTTACAAGACCGCTTACCGCAAGCGCGAAGGTCACCCAATCAACCAGTACTTCGGTCTGGTATGCGAGGGCTTCGTAACACAGACCGACTTGGATAATCCTAACTTCCCTGTATCAACCTACGGAAACGTAAAGGTTGGTGACCTGAAGTACAAGGATATGAATAACGATGGCTTCATCGATGACCGTGATGAGACATTCATCGGCTACAGCGATATTCCAGAGAACACATACGCTCTGACACTCGGCGCCAACTATAAGGGCATCGGTTTCGAAGTAATGTTCCAGGGTGTAGATCATGTATCCCGTTACTACGACAGCGATGCGATGTTCGCCTTCCAAAACAACGGTAAGGTAAAGGATATCCACCTGAACCGCTGGAACCCTGCAAAGAGCGAGGCAGAGAACCTGGCTACTGCTACCTATCCATTGCTCCATTACGGAAGCAACGGTGACCACAACCAGCGCCAGAACTCATTCTTCCTGAAGAACGGTTCATTCGTCCGTCTGAAGAACATCGAGTTGAGCTATACATTCCCTAAGGAGTTGATTAAGCATGTCGGTATGAGCAATGTCCGCTTCTACATCAATGCCAACAACCTCTTTACATGGGATCATCTCGACGACTTGGTTGACCCGGAGAGTAACGGTTCAAACCGTTATCCACTCTTGAAGACCGTCAACGTAGGTTTCAATGTCGTATTCTAATTCAAGAACATTCAAAAAGAATCGAAAATGAAGAAATATAGTATATTTGCTTTGGCGCTCGTTATGGGAGCAATGACGCTCACCTCTTGCGAAGACGCCTTTGGCAATTTCCTCGACAAGCAGCCAAGCAATGAGTTGACAAAAGCTGAGGTGTTGGGTAACTTCACTCTGTTGGAAGAGAACCACAATGATACTTACAACTTCCTGCTTCACGGTGCCAACCGCGTGAACAACTCATGGATGGATGCTGCTACCGATCTGGCTGAGTCAAGTATTGGTACATCAGGTACACGTACCACATTCAACATCGGTAACTATTATGGTGGTGGCGGTGCAGCAGAGCTGACTTCTCCTTGGGAGAGCCGCTATCGTGGTATCCGCAAGTGCAATATCACCATCAACACATTGGAGCAGGACACTGAGAACAAGCTTCGCCCTGCAGATGTTGACGTAGAACTTTACAATTCACGTAAGGCAAACTATATTGCAGAGGCCCGTTTCCTCCGTGCCTATTTCTACTGGGAACTGTTCCTCCGCTATGGTCCGGTGCCATTGGTTACAACCGAGCTCGACCCTAACGGTGACCTGATGACAGGTTATACAGAGCGCCCTGACCTCAAGACCTTCATGGATTATCTCTTCAAGGAGGTGAAGGAATGCGAGAGCAGTTTGAAGACTTACGCAGAGACCAGCGATGCTACCTATGCAGGTGAGGTAAACCAGCCTACAGCACGTGCCCTCTATGTTCGCATGATGCTCTACATGGCAAGTCCACGCTACTCAGCACAGAGCGGTGTTACCTGGCAGCAGGCTGCAGACGCAGCTGCGGGCTTCATCGCTGACTATGGTGAGAACTATAAGTTGGAAGATCGTACCAATGGTGGTGTAGCAGCCTACAACAATGCCTGGTTGCTCAACACTTATACCGACAAGAACCCTGAGGTTATCTTCTTCCGCAACGATGTAGCTATCGGTTGGAGCGGTATTTCTACCGATACTCCTGTAGGTGAAGGTGGACAGGGTGGTCTTTGCCCAAGCCAGAACCTCGTAGATATGTATGATATGGAAGATGGTTCAGCTCCTTTCAAGCAGTATGATGCAACAGGTGCTCCGGTTTATGTAAACGGCAAGCCTGTCATCAACGAAGAGAGCGGTTATACAGAGCAGAAGATGTGGAAGAACCGTGATCCACGCCTCGCAGCTACCATTCTTTACAATGGTTGTGAGTGGGGTCAGGCTACCAGCACCAAGACCAATGTCATTGATGTGGTTTATGGTCATCGCGATAATCCTATCGGTAACCAGAATGCTACTCCAACAGGTTACTATGTACGCAAGTATATTCCTGAGACCATCCTGAGCAGTAACCACAGCGGTACAGCCAAGCGCCTCTGGAAGATCTTTACCTATAGCGAACTGCTTCTGAACTATGCTGAGGCATTGAACGAGGCTGACTATGCAGGCAACAAGACACAGGTTTGCAACCTGCTCGACCAGATTCGTCATCGTGGCGGTATCATCGGTAATGTAGCCGATCGTGCAGACTTGAATTCCCAGACAGCTATGCGCAATTTCATCCACAAGGAGCGTACCATCGAACTTGCTTTCGAGGAGCACCGCTGGTGGGATGTACGTCGCTGGAACGTAGCAGGCGATGCGCTCGGCCGTGATATCTACGGTGTAAACGTGGCAGCAGATGGCACCATTACCCGTAAGGTAGCCCAGAAGCGCAAGTGGCAAGACAAGTTCTACCTCTATCCAATCCCAGAGGCTGAGGTTTGGAAGATTGGTCAGGACTTCCAGAACGATGGTTGGAAAGAATAACTCTTTTAATGATAGAATCGTATGAATAATATTCAGAATATATATAATAAGGTATCTTCATCAAGCAAAGTCTTGATGCTGAGTGCACTTCTCTGTGCTTCAAGCTCAGTCTTGGCACAGGAGCAGGTGCTCAAAGGCCGAATCGTCAACAGCCAGGGTGAACCAATCCCTGGAGCTGTTGTCAACGTGGCAGAGGAAAGCCGCATTGCCCTGACCGACAAGGATGGTTACTTTACATTGAAGAAGGTAACTCCTAGCGATGAAATCTGCGTTAGTAGCGTAGGTTACAAGAATGCTCAGGAGAAGGTGACCACTTTTGACGGCACATACGTCATCAAGATGGAAGATGATGCTGACGAGTATGAGCATCTCGCTCCTGTTCCTTTCGGCGAGCAGAAAAAGAAAATCTTGACAGATTCCCGTTCGGTTGTTTCAGGCGAGGAATTGCAGAAGCATCCTGTTACTATTCTTCAGAATGCCTTCACCTCAACACTGAATGGTGTGCAGACCTACGAGTGGTCTTCTGAGCCAGGATGGTCGGAGAGTTTCCTCTTTATCCGTGGTATCCGTACCACCAACCAGAGTGCCCGTTCTCCACTGATCATCGTGGATAACGTAGAGCGTGACCTCTCCTTCCTCGATGCTTATCCTATCGAGAGCATCACCGTATTGAAGGATGCTGCCGCTTCTTCTATCTATGGTATGCGTGGTGCCAATGGTGTGATTATGGTTACTACCAAGCGCGGTAATGCCGGTAAGACTAAGATTGATTTCACTCAGGAAGTCGGTTTCCAGACCCTCGCCAACAAGATGGAGGTTCAGAACTCTTACAACATGGCGATGACCCGTAACCAGGTACGCTATCTGAGCGGTATGGATCCGATGTACACCCAGGAGCAGCTCGACAACTACAAGTATGTATGCAATGGTGGAAAGTTTGCTGACGATGATATCCGCAAGTATCAGTACTTCAATACATCTTGGGCAGACCAGTTGTATCGTGAAGCTGCACCGCAGTATCGCACCAACCTGCAGATTAGTGGCGGTAACCAGCGTGCCCGCTACTATGTAAGCTTCTCTTACCTGCGCCAGGAGGGTATGTGGAATACCGAGGGTACTGAAATGAATGATGGTTACAGCACTCAGCACGTACTGAACCGCTGGAATCTCCGTTCTAACATCGATATCGATGTATCCAAGTATCTGAATGTATCTCTCGACTTGGGTGGACGTATTGATAACATCTCTCAGCCTACTGAGGGCGTGTTCAACCTCGTTACCTTCGGTGTAATCGAGGCAAACCCTATGGCTCCTACCCATAACCCTGACGGAAGTATCTATTCTTCATCTACAGCCAACAACCCAGTACGTTACCTGGGTGGTTCCGGTTTGGAGAAGAACCGTCGCCGTAACTTGTATTCTACCTTGAATGCCAAGTACGATTTGAGTCCTGTATTGAAGGGCTTAGGCTTGTTCGGTACAGTCAGCTTCGATGCATACGAGACTTTCGAGTCAACACAGACTGCTCAGATGGATTCATGGAACTACGACTACGATAACCTGGCGGTTACCGATGTCAGCCAGTTCAAGTATACCAAATATACAACCAAGGCAGCTTTGAGCAACCCATCAGCTAATCAGCGTGGTTACTACTACAACCTGAATCTGTTTGGTGGTGTAAGTTATAAGAACAGTTTCGGTAAGCACAATGTAGATGCCCGTGCCTTTGCCCGTTACTACCGTAATGAGGAAGCAGGTTCAGATTACTCTACCCAGCAGAGTGCATCTTCAAACCGTTATCTGGCATACAACTTCCAGGGAACATACGACTATGCCAACAAGTATATTGCCTCAGTCAACCTCTCTCGTATGGGATGTGATAACTTCTCACCAGACGACCGTTGGGGAACCTTCTGGGGGGCATCAGCAGGATGGGTACTCTCTGAGGAATCCTGGATGAAGAAACTTGGCTTTGTCAATCTTCTCAAGCTCCGTGCTTCTTATGGTGAAGCTGGTCAGTCTTCTACTGGTGCAGGCCGTTACCCATATCAGAGTATCTATGGTTCAGCTACCGGTTACGGTTTCGGTTATAACGGAACTTTTGTGAATGGCTATGCTGAGAGCAAGACCGGTAATGCCAACAGTAAGTGGGAAATCTCCAAGATGGTAAACCTCGGTGTTGACTGGAACCTCTGGAACAGCAAACTCTATGGTAGCTTCGATGTCTTCAAGGAGTGGCGTTCTAACATCCTGGTATCCCGTTCAACCGTGCCAGAAACCATACTTGGTGTGCCTGTAGCACAGGATTCATATGGTAAGGTTGAAAGCCGCGGTTACGAACTCGTTCTCGGACATCGTGGCAATATCGGCAAGGACTTCAAGTACTTCATCGAGGGGCAGCTTACCTTCAATACCAACAAGATTACCGATATCGATGAAACTGCACCAGATGTAGAATGGCAGCGCAAGGCAGGTCATAGAATCTATGACAACACTTCGGTAGCCGAACTCTATGAGCAGGCTCAGACAGGTACCAACCGTGTGGGTGGATGGAACATCTATAAGTTCGACCAGTGGGCTTCAGATCCTAACCTGATTGCAACCTCTCAGCAGGATGCCATCGACCATCCGGAAAAGTATCCATACAACAGCTTCTCTAATGGAGCACAGCAGTTGGGTACAGCAGTCTTCAAGGATATCAATGGTGACCGCGTGATCGACTCAAAGGATATGGTGCCAGATTCATACACCATCATTCCTGAGATGATTCCAACCTTCAACTTCGGTTTCGAGTATAAGGGCTTCGATGCCCGCATGATTGTGAATGCTTATCTCCGTCGCTCTGTATTCCTTTCACCGGCTATCAGCTACAGTGGTTGGAGTAACATGGGTACCCATGAGGTAACAAAGGCTTGGGGTTACTATACTGATGACCCTTCTGATCCTCGCAACGTGAATGCTACTTATCCACGTCCTGTTTATAATGGATTCGATGCAGTTGATTCAGACCGTGCTACAGGTTCTTACCAGAACAACATTTGGGTACGCAATGGTAACTTCTGGTCTATCCGTAATATTGAGGTAGGATACTCTTTGCCTGCTAAGTTGATTTCTAAGTTGTGGATGACTAAGTGCCGCGTTTACTTCAGCGCTTACAATATTGCTACCTTCAGCAGTCTGCCAGATGATGTAGACCCAGAGAAGCCATTGAGCTACTGCTGGTGGTATCCAAAGACAAAGTCATTTACATTTGGTATTAACATTGGTTTCTAATCAATTTTATCAAAAACGAATATGAAAAAGATATTAGTTAATATATCATTGGCGATGCTGGCTGTAGGAGGTATGACCTCCTGCAGCGACATCCTCGATAAGGAAGTCGACTTGACTTATACCGACGAGAACATCTACAGCAACTACGACCGTACCCGTGGTGTCTTGGCAAATGCCTATACCTATTTGCCTGATGCCTTTGCGGGATATACTGATGGTCAGTTCCGTGCAGCTTCTCGTGACTGTATGACCGATAATGCCCTTTCTTACTGGAATGTGCATTACTATCACAGTGTATTGAACGATTCATACGATGCCAAGAACCACTGGTTTGCCAATAGTTATTGGAGCAACGATCTGAAGGGCATCCGTGTCTGCAACGACTTCATTTCAAAGGCACGTGAGAGCGTAATCGGAAATGCAGAGAAGAGCGGTGACGACAACAAACTCTGCGACCGTTACAAGGCAGAGGCGCGTTTCATCCGTGCCATCCTTCATTTCGATATGATTGGCTATTTCGGTGCAGTGCCTATCGAGGATCATGTGTTGGATAATGCAGAGGCTGCTTCTATTGCCCGTACTCCAGCTCCTGAAGCATTGAAATGGGTAGCTGATGAATGCGATGCCATCATCCAGAGCGGTGCGCTCCCATTCCGTTACAGCAATGAAAATGAGAACTGGGGACGTATCAATGGTGCTGCTGTCTATGCATTGAAGTCAAGAGCATTGCTCTATCGTGCTTCTGCACTGAACAATCCTACAAATGATGTTACCTGGTGGCAGGAAGCTGCTGATGCAGCCCTCGCTTTCATCAATGCCAACAAGAGTTCTGCCAACCCTTATCGTCTGTACACTACAAGCGATAACAACCCTAACAAGAACTATTATGAGTGCTTCACCAGTACCCCTCACCTGAACCCTGAGTATATCCTCAGCCGCAGTGAGTGGAATACACGAGAAATTGAGATGTTCAACACTCCTTGTGGTTTCTCCGGTAATGTGAACTCTACCGGTCGCGTAAACCCTACACAGAATCTGGTTGATTCTTACGAGACCATCAATGGTCTTCCTATCGATCAGGATCCTTCTTACAACGACCAGGATCCATACAAGAACCGTGACCCACGTCTGGAGCAGACCATCTTCCACCAGGGAAGTATCTGGGGAGACAAGAGCCAGGACGAGGAGCGTGCAGTGGATGTATCTGTAGGTGGCAAAGACTATCAGGATCTTCATGGTGGTACCACTACCGGCTACTACTCTAAGAAGTTCGTTCACAATATGAGCTTCAAGAACCCTACCACATACGTTACCGCTTGCCCTATCTTCCGCTATGCGGAGATTCTGCTCAATGCTGCTGAGGCTTTGAACGAGGCAAAGGGTCCTGAGGCTGCCTACGACTATGTAAACCAGGTTCGTGCCCGTGTGGGTATGCCTGCTTACAAGGGTATGACCAAGGAACAGCTTCGTGAGCGTATCCGCAACGAGCGCCGCATCGAGTTGGCTTTCGAGGATCACCGTTTCTTCGATGAGCGCCGCTGGAAATTGTTTGATGGCAAGAGTGCTGCTACAGAGAAGAGTGAGCCACGCTACAAGCAGGTTTACAACATCTATAGCGTTGTTGTAACTCCTAATGAGAGCCAGGTATATACTTATCGCAACGATAATACCCATCCTACTCGTGCGTTCTCTATTCCTAAGAATTATTACTTCCCAGTGCCTGATGACACTTACAAGAAGAATCCTAACTTAGGACAGAATGCAGGTTGGGAACTCTCTGATGCTCCTAAGAAGGACGACACCACTGAAGGTGGCGAGACTACTGAGGGTGAAACAACCGGTAAGTAATCTTTGTCAATATACATTATATATTTTAGGTGAGGTCTATGGCGAAAACACCATAGACCTTCCTTGGTTTAAAAAAAATCATATCTTAAACTTGAAATCGTATGAAGAAGTTATTACTTTCTATCATGAGTCTGATGGCGATGAACGGAGCTATGGCTCAGACGGCTGTCGGCGATAATGATCTGGCTAATGCATACGCTACCCAAACGATAACAGGGCGCATCGCGGTGCATGACCCTTCTATCGTGATGGATGTTACGGGCTCTACCACCAAACCTAAATATTATATCTACGGTTCACATCTGGGCAGAGCCAAGACTTATGCTTCGGGCAACTATCAGATATGGAACACCTTTAAGACGGGTGAGGAAAATGCCGGAACCAGTAACAGTCTTTTTGCTGACGTGAATGGCAAACTGATTAATTTTAAAGATGCTTACACCACTCACGTCATCAAAAAGGTGAAGAACTATAAGGGCGAGGAAGTGACTTTCGATAACTTCGATGTCCATGGCTGGCAGTTTAAGGGCAATACCGTGAAGGGTATGCAGTGGGCTCCTGATGTCATCTACAACAAGACCATGAAGAAGTGGTGTATGTATATGAGTCTGAATGGTGACCACTGGTGCTCTTCCATTGTCTGCTTCACATCCGATGACCTGGAAGGACCTTGGGTCTATCAGGGACCTGTGGTATTCTCGGGCTTTCAGGGCACATTCGCTCATAATGCCTATGCTGCAGCTGATGACTGGAAGCATACCGACCTGGCTGTAGCTACAGGCGAAACTTCTCTGCCTGCCCGCTATCAGACGGGTGACAGCTGGGGCTCTTTCTGGCCTAACTGTATCGATCCATGCGTATTCTATGATGATGATGATAATCTCTGGATGAGTTATGGTTCATGGTCGGGTGGTATCTTTATGATTATGTTGGATAAGACCAATGGTCTCCGCGACTATACCTATACCTTCCCTTATGAGGTGAATGGCAAGACCACCACTCCGAGTGCAGCCAGTGCCAACTGTACCAGCGACCCTTACTTCGGCAAGAAGATTGCCGGCGGATATTATGTTTCAGGCGAGGCAAGCTATATTCAGAAGGTGGGCAAGTACTACTATCTCTTCATGAGCTATGGCGGCTTGACGGCTGCCGGTGGATATCAGATTCGTGTTTTCCGTTCGGAGAAACCAGACGGACCTTATAAGGACTGTCTTACTTCAACGGGTATTGATGCCATGTATGGCAAGTATATCCTTAACTTCGGTGGCGATGCCAAGCGCGACGAGGGTGTGAAACTCTTCGGCAACTACCAGTGGGAAACCATGCCTACTGCCGAACTGGCTCAGGGACATAACTCTGCCATCGTAGACCATAAGGGACGAGCACTCATCGTTTACCATACCCGCTTCATGAACAGAGATGAGGAGCATGAGGTTCGTGTACATCAGCTCTTCGTTAACCAGGACGGTTGGCTGGTTGCTGCTCCTTACGAGTTTAGCGGCGAGACTTATACTGATAATGATATTGCTACCCAGCAGCTCTATGATGCAACAGAGGTAGAGGGAGATTATCAGATCATAGCTCATCCTTACCGTCAGAATACAGCGGCAATGGCTTATGAGAAGCCTGTTACCATCCATCTCAATGCAGATGGTTCTATCTCGGGTGAGTATACCGGAAAATGGGAACTGGTGAGCGGTACAAGCTACATCAATCTTACCTTGAAGGGTGTTGCAACAGCCAATGCAGAGGTGAAGTTCAAGGGTGTGCTTACCGAGCAGACTATCGATTATACCAATATCAAGGCGCTCTGCTTTACAGCCCTCAGTTCTTCTGATGGTTTGGCTACATCAGGTAGTGCCAGCTTGCAGACTCGCGGTTTGAGTATCTGGGGAAGCAAGGCTGATGCCAAAGCGGCTATTAAATATACATTGGATAAGATCAGCGTTCCTTTCGCAGATGGTGCAACTTTGAATTCAAAGCCAATTCTCCCTACAGAGGGCCATCTTGGTGCTACTGTTTCATGGAAGTCAAGCAATCCTTCTATCCTGACCGATGACGGCGTAGTAAAAGGCAAGGGTAAGGTCACCATGACCATGACTATCAGCAAGGACGGTTATGAATATACTAAGGATTATACCTTGAACATCGATGCAGAGGCTGAGGAAACGACTCCGGTTTACTATCCTGTTTCTGCACAGAAGAATACAACGAATGCCTATGCTACCAACTTGAGCAAGGATTACACCGTGAAGGCTGGCAATAAGGCACAGTTTAAGTTCTATAACTATACTGTGGGTGCAGAGTTTTACAAGAGTTGGGTATTGGGTGTTTCTAACGTAGCTCATGGCGCTGTTGGCTATAAGGAGTATGTTATGTTACGCAATGACAACTTTGAAAATATTGCCTGGAGCAACACAGGATGTGTCAGCGATTACAACTGGGATACATTTGCGAAGGATATGAATGGTTCTTTGGTAGATATGACCGTGGAATATGCAGCTACAGGCGCATTCAAGATGACTGCTGTGATTACCACAACGGATAATAAGGTGTATCATTATTCATATACACAGACCATTGCAGACAAGCCATCTAAGATTAACGTATTCTTTACTGGTGAGAACTCTTACATCGACGGCTCAAGCCTTTCTACAGGCATCTCGAACCCTATCATCATTCAGAAGAAGAATGATGGCAAGTGGTTCAACCTCTCCGGTCAGCAGGTAGACAAAAGCTACAAGGGTGTAGTGATTGTGAACGGAAAGAAATTTGTGAACAAGTAATTCTCTTATATATAATAAGGTGTAATTATATGAAGATTTCTAAAATACTTTTGGGAGCAGCAATGATCATTGCTGCTCCTGTTGTAAAAGGTGGTTGCCAGATGATGGCACAGAATGCTCCGCAGGAACCGATTGTGGTAGATACTCCTTTTGTCCACGACCCCGTAATGGCGTATGAGAATGGCAAGTACTATCTCTACTGCACAGGTCATGGCATCACGCAGATGACTTCAACCGACCGCAAGCATTGGACTATCGTTCCTCAGGGCGTGCTCAAGAACAGAGAGATTCCGGCATGGACGCATGATAGTGTGCCTGGTTTTACCACGCATATCTGGGCTCCGGATGTTATCCGATTCAAGAACAAGTGGTATCTGGCTTATTCCTGTTCCACCTTTGGCAAGAATACTTCTGCCATTGGCTTGCTGAGCAATACTTCCTTATCTGATAAGGATGGATGGAAGGATGAGGGCTGCCTCGTCGCCTCTAAGGGTGATAGAGACAACTGGAATGCCATCGATCCGAATTTCATTGTTGATGAGAAGGGGAACCCTTGGCTTACCTGGGGCTCTTTCTGGGATGGCATCCAGATGATTAAGTTGGATAAGAAGACGATGCATGTCAAGAAGGGCGCCAAGCCTCAGACCATCGCCCGTCGTCATGCCGAGGACGATACTTCTGCAGAGCCGAATCCTACCTCCAAGTTTGCCGGCACCAATGCCATCGAGGCTCCTTTCATCATGAAGCATGGTGATTATTACTATCTCTTCGTGAGCTGGGATTACTGCTGCCGTGGCATCAAGAGCAACTATCGTGTTGCCGTGGGCAGAAGCAAGAAGGTTGCCGGTCCTTATTTGGATAAGGCAGGCAGAGACATGCGCAATGGCGGAGGTACGCTGATTCTGGAAGGCGATAAGAAAGAATATGAGGCGATGGGCCATTGTTCTGCCTATTCCTTCCCCGATGGCGATTTCTTCTTCAGTCATGGTTACAGTGTGCCAAAGAATGGCGCCAGCATCCTGGTTCAGAAGAAAATCAACTGGACGGAAGATGGATGGCTGACGCTGGAATAGCCTCGATTTTTAAAACACGGACAAATTGAATTTGTCCGGTTCTTTTGTCCGGTAGCTTGTAAGTTGTTAAAAATGAGTGATTTATATAGCTGCGGGCAATTTGTCCGGACAAATTCAATTTGTCCGTTTGGGCTCTTCGCAAATTTTGGTGCATAATGCCCAACTGCAGAATTCTTTAAGAAAGTTTTATATAAAATGTTAGCGATTGTCCGACAAAAAATGTAAGTTTATTAGTGTTCAAAAAATAAG
>NZ_JANDWX010000003.1:0-168935 GCF_024330485.1 Segatella copri
CGGTTTACCAGTTGTGCCGCCAGGCGCACCGCTGGGTATCTGAGTCTGGATTGGATAAGCGCTGAAAGCATCTAAGTGCGAAGCCAGCCGCAAGATGAGAACTCCATTGAGGGTCGTCAGAGACGATGACGTTGATAGGATGCAGGTGTAAAGACAGTGATGTCAAAGCCGAGCATTACTAATTGCCCGAACACTTTCTTTATGAAAGTTCATAGTTTCAACTGTATGTACAGTCTGAATGGTGCTGAAAGTTGTAATTCAACATTCAACAATCAACATTCAACATTACTTATACGTTTGCTTGTGTGCAAATACGTCATAACCCATTATCAGGTGGTTATTGCGGTGAGGTCCCACCTCTTCCCATTCCGAACAGAGAAGTTAAGCTCACTTGCGCCGATGGTACTGCAATGCAATGCGGGAGAGTAGGTAGCCGCCTCCTTTCAATTTCAGAAGCCTCGATTACGAAAGTAGTCGGGGCTTTTTTTGTTTTTTTATCTGCTCAAGATGTTTTTTATCAGCAGATGACGTTGATTACACGGATTTTTATTATCTTTGCAGCATGATTTGGACCGATAGAATAAGACAGGTGAAGATTTTTTTGGTGATAGCGGCAGTGTTTATTGCTGTCGCCTCTCTTGTTGTGTCTCATTTTCTGGTTCGTGATCTAGCAGAAGAGGAACGCAACCGTATGGCGGTTTGGGCTGAAGCTATGCGTACGCTCAATAATGCCGATGAGAATACTGACTTGAACTTGGTATTGAAGGTTATCAATGAAAATAATTCCATTCCGGTTATCGTAATGGATTCTGAAAACCATGCTCAGACTTTTCGTAATGTTGATGTGGAAGGGAAAGATTATGCTGATTCCCTTGCTTATGCTTCTGCCATCGGTCAGCGGCTCTTGAAACAAGGCAAGAATATTAAAATTGAACTAGATGATTCAACGCATGACTATATTCAGGTTTGCTATGATGAATCCCTCATGATACGACGTCTGTCAGCTTATCCTTATATTCAGTTGGGGGTAGTCATGCTCTTTGTGGTTATTGCCATCTTTGCTTTGCTTACTTCCAAAAGAGCGGAACAGAATAAGGTGTGGGTGGGGTTGTCTAAAGAAACTGCTCATCAGTTGGGTACTCCAATTTCCAGTCTGATGGCTTGGATTGAAATTCTGAAGATGAATTATCCGGATGACGAACTCATTCCTGAAATGAACAAGGATATCCAGCGTTTGCAACTGATAGCAGACCGTTTCTCAAAGATAGGTGCCCTGCCAGAACCTGTTTCTGCAAGTTTGAACGAAGTGATGAATCATGTTATAGACTACATGGATCGTCGAACATCGAAGAATGTTAAAATGGTGAAGGAAATACCTGAACAGGATGTTATCGTTAAGATGAATGCCTCTCTCTTTGAATGGGTGATAGAAAATCTGTCGAAGAATGCTGTTGATGCTATGGGAGCAAATGGTGGACAGATTACGCTCCATGTGGAAGAAATAGATGATAAAGCTATTATAGAAGTTTCAGATACAGGAAATGGTATAAGAAAAAAAGATTTGAAGAATGTATTCCGTCCCGGTTTTACTACCAAAAAGCGAGGCTGGGGCTTAGGTTTATCACTAGCTAAACGAATCGTAGAAGAATACCATCATGGTAAAATATGGGTGAAAAGTACAGAAATTGGGCATGGAACCACCTTCAGAATCGAGTTAAAGAAAGAATAATCAATTAATAATGAGTGATTTTAGTGATTTTTACATAAAAAATTATTTTATCTCAAAAATTATTTGTAACTTTGCAGCCCGAAACAATATAGTATATATTGAATATGTGTAACATAGATTCTTTTAAGATTGATTTGAAAGCTTTACCTCAAGGTATAACCGAAAAGGAATTTAAGCTTACCAATGAATATTTTGAGGCAATCGATGCTCCTGATGTTCAGAGAGGCGAGTTGTCAAGTAGTCTGTCTATCAATAGGACGGATGACTTCTTCGAACTCAATTTCCATACTAAGGGAGTGGTTCACATACCATGCGACATCTGTCTGGACGATATGGATCAAACCATTGAGACTAATGACAGGCTAGTCGTAAAAATCGGAGAAGAGTACTCAGAGGATGATGATCTGGTGACTGTGGCCGAGAACGAAGGAATACTCGATGTCGCCTGGTTTATCTATGAATTTATAGATCTCAATATTCCCATCAAGCATGTGCATGCACCTGGAAAATGCAACCCTGCTATGATTGAAAAGCTCAATGAGCATTCTGCCGCCCGAAGCGGTGAGGAAGAAGAGGAAACTGTAGATCCACGCTGGGAAGCTCTATTAAAATTGAAAAAATAAAAATTAAAATTTTAAACATTTAAAAATTATGGCACATCCTAAAAGAAGACAGTCAAAGACACGTACACTTAAGAGAAGAACTCATGATAAGGCAGTAGCTCCTACATTGGCAGTTTGCCCTAACTGTGGTGCATACTATGTATACCACACTGTTTGCCCTACTTGCGGTTACTATCGTGGTAAGGTTGCAATCGTTAAGGAAGCAGCTGAATAATGGGTAAAATTAATGCTGTAATTACAGGTGTCGGTGGCTACGTGCCAGACTATATCCTCAACAACGAGGAATTGTCTCGCATGGTAGATACTACAGATGAGTGGATTACCACCCGTGTGGGTATCAAAGAGCGCCGCATCCTTACAGAGGAAGGCCTCGGAACCAGCTATCTGGCGCGTAAAGCTGCCAAGCAGTTGATTCAGAAGACTGGCGTTGATCCAGATACAATCGATGCACTGATTGTAACAACCACGACACCTGACTACAAGTTCCCTTCTACAGCATCTATCGTCCTCGGTAAGCTGGGCTTGAAGAATGCTTTCGCATTTGACTTCTCTGCAGCTTGCTGTGGATTCTTGTATACCCTTGATGTTGCTGCAAGCATGATTCAGAGTGGTAGATACAAGAAGATTATTGTGATTGGTGCTGACAAGATGTCTTCATTGGTAGATTACACAGACCGTGCTACTTGTGTTCTCTTTGGAGATGGAGCAGGTGCGGTTTTGGTGGAGGCAACTGAAGAGGAGAACGTTGGTGTTCAGAACTCATACCTTCGTACAGATGGACAAGGTTTGCCTTTCCTTCACATGAAGGCTGGTGGTTCTGTTTGCCCTCCATCACATTTTACAGTTGATCATCGCCTGCACTATCTTTATCAGGAAGGTCGTACTGTATTCCGTTACGCAGTAACAGATATGAGCAACGACGTGATGAAGATCATGGAAATGAACAATCTGAAGGCTGATGATGTGAACTGGGTAATTCCTCACGAGGCTAATCTCCGTATTATCGAGGCAGTAACCAAGCGTGCTGGAATTCCACTTGATAAGGTGGTTGTAAACATCGATCATTATGGAAATACTAGTGCAGCAACAATCCCATTGGCACTCTGGGATGCAGAAAGCCAATTGAAGAAGGGCGATAACGTCATCTTCACAGCATTTGGTGCAGGATTTGTACATGGCGCTTCTTTCTATAAGTGGGCGTATGATGGCGCTGCTTACGGAAAGTAATCTATAAAAATAGGATAGAATAATAATCTATATAAGGAAACGCATCTTTCTTATTTCTCTATAAATAAGTAAGGATGCGTTTCTTTAGCTTAAAAACAATAGAGCTTAACTTCTTGATAGTAAAATTTTGCTAAATTCAATTTTTTATGCATAAAGCTGGTTTCGTAAATATAGTAGGTAACCCTAATGTGGGAAAAAGTACCTTGATGAATCAATTGGTGGGTGAACGTATTAGTATTGCAACTTTTAAGGCTCAGACAACCCGTCATCGTATCATGGGTATTGTGAATACTGATGATATGCAGATTGTATTTTCTGATACTCCTGGTGTTTTGAAGCCTAATTACAAGATGCAGGAGATGATGCTTGCCTTCTCTGAGAGTGCATTGGCGGATGCTGATGTGCTGCTTTATGTGACTGATGTGATAGAAAACCCTGAAAAGAACATGGAATTCTTGGAAAAGGTTAAGAAACTGCAGATTCCTGTACTCTTGCTCATCAACAAGATTGATCAGAGTGATCCGAAGAAGTTGGGTGATATTGTTGAAAAATGGCACTCTTTGTTGCCTAATGCAGAGATTCTTCCTATCTCAGCGAAGAATAAATTCGGAACGGATATGCTCTTGAAGCGCATTAAGGAACTCTTGCCGGAATCTCCTGCTTTCTTTGATAAGGATCAGCTGACAGACAAGCCTGCCCGTTTCTTCGTTTCAGAGATTATCCGAGAAAAGATTTTGCTCTATTATGATAAGGAAATACCTTATTCTGTAGAGGTAAGAGTGGAGCGATTTAAGGAAGATGAAAAACGTATCCACATTAATGCAGTGATTTATGTTGAACGTGATTCCCAAAAGGGTATCATCATCGGGCACCAGGGTATCGCATTGAAAAAGGTGAATACCGAGAGTCGTAAGGCTTTGGAAAAGTTCTTCGACAAGAAAATCTTCTTGGAGACTTTCGTAAAAGTTGATAAGGATTGGCGCAGCTCTCAGCGAGAACTTGATGCCTTTGGATATAATCCGGAATAATTGATAGTTAAGAGTTAATAGTTTAAAGACGCCTTAATAACTATAAACTATCAACTGTAAACTATCAACTAAAATAACTCCTCCCTGAATGTAATCGAGGGAGTGACTCTCGCCAAAAGAGCGAGGGCCGGAGCAAGGTCAGCTTCGGCAAATTATTAACTTGGATGCAGAGACCACATCCTTGAATACCTCCTAAAAGGAAGGAGGATAATGACTGTTTATGGCAAATTTAGTAGCTATTGTAGGACGCCCTAATGTGGGTAAGTCTACTTTATTTAATCGTTTGACTCAATCACGTCGCGCTATCGTTAGTGATACTGCCGGTACTACTCGTGACCGCCAGTATGGTAAGTGCAGTTGGAATGGTAGAGAATTTTCGGTTGTTGATACCGGTGGTTGGGTTGTAAAATCTGATGATATTTTTGAAGATGCTATCCGCAAGCAGGTGCTTGTTGCTACCGAAGAGGCTGACCTGGTTCTCTTCCTGGTAGACGTTAACACTGGCCTTACTGATTGGGATGAAGACGTGGCGCTTATTTTGCGTCGTGCCAAATTGCCTGTTATCCTTGTTGCTAACAAGGTTGATAACAGCGCAGAGTATTATCAGGCTGCTGAGTTCTACAAGTTGGGCTTGGGTGATCCTCAGTGTATCAGTGCTGCTACAGGTGGTGGTACTGGTGATTTGCTTGATATGATTCTGGACAAACTTCAGGACAATCCGGAGGAGGCAATCGAAGAAGATATTCCTCGTTTTGCGGTAGTAGGTCGTCCGAATGCTGGTAAGAGTAGCATTATCAATGCTTTTATCGGTGAGGATCGTAATATCGTGACAGAAATTGCTGGTACTACACGTGATAGTATCTATACCAGATACGATAAGTTTGGTTTCGATTTTTACCTGGTTGATACAGCTGGTATCCGTCGTAAGAACAAGGTAAGCGAAGACTTGGAATTCTATTCAGTGATGCGTTCTATCCGTGCCATCGAGAATAGTGATGTCTGCATCCTGATGCTCGATGCTACCCGTGGTATCGAGACCCAGGATATGAACATCTTCCAGTTGATTCAGAAGAACAACAAGAGTCTGGTGGTTGTAGTAAACAAATGGGATTTGGTTGAGGAGAAGAATCAGAAGGTAATTGATACTTTTGAAAATGCAATCCGCAAGCGTATGGCTCCATTCGTAGACTTTCCTATCATCTTTGCTTCTGCCTTGACTAAGCAGCGTATTTTCCGAGTATTGGAAACAGCCAAGGAAGTTTACCAGAACCGTAAGGCTCATATTGGAACTTCTAAGTTGAATGAGGTGATGTTGCCTATTATCGAGGCATATCCTCCACAGAGCATAAAGGGTAAGTATATCAAAATTAAGTATTGCACCCAGTTGCCTAATACAACGATTCCTTCGTTTGTGTTCTATGCAAACTTGCCTCAGTATGTCAAGGAGAACTATCGCCGTTTCCTGGAGAATAAGATTCGTGAGAACTGGTCATTACATGGCTGTCCTATCAACGTCTTCATTCGTCAGAAGTAAATAAATGAAGCGAAGAATGCAGAATCAAAGTGTATAAAAATGAAGAAACTTTTGATTTTTATGATATTCATGGTGGGATTGGTATTTTCTTCCTGTAGGGAGGAAAAGCCTGATCCTGGCTATCTTGCAGGTATTGCTGCCAAGGGATATTATGATTTGCTTTTAGAGGGCAAGTATAAGGAGTTTGTAGACGGCTACAATCAACCTTATCGGTTGCCAAATGGCTATCAGAATCAATTGCTGATGAATGCCAAAATGTTTGTTGAGCAGCAGCAAGATGAACATAAAGGTATGGTTAAGGTGAATGTACTGAATGCAAAGGCTGATACAGCGCATCATGTTGCTGATGTTTTTCTGCAAGTGGTGTATGGTGACAGTACTAAAGAACAGATAGTGGTACCTATGGTAGAGGTCAAGGATGCCTGGAAAATGAGATAGTATTTATTTTGTAATAAAAAAGCCATCAGCCAGTTTCTGGGCTGATGGCTTTTTTTTTGAACGATACTGTTTTATTTGTTTTTAGCTTCTTCCAGCTCCACCTCCTTTACTTTGCGGAAGAGATCGGAAGCAAAGACTAAATCGTTGAGTTTCTCGTTTGTTGAGGTCATCACTTCATCTTTGTTGCCTTGCCATTCTTTATGACCTTGGTAGATAAAGCAGATGTTTTCACCAATGCCCATCACCGAATTCATGTCGTGGGTGTTGATGATGGTAGTCATATTATAGTCTTTGGTGATGCCTGAAAGCAGTTCATCTATCACAAGTGAGGTCTTTGGATCCAAACCTGAGTTTGGCTCATCGCAGAACAAGTATTTCGGATTCATTACGATGGCACGTGCAATAGCTACTCGTTTCTGCATACCACCCGAGATTTCTCCAGGATATTTCTGCTGAGCCTCTATCAGATTGACGCGGTCAAGACATTCCTGAGCCCGTTTTACGCGCTCCCTGTAATTCATGGTAGAGAACATATCAAGTGGAAACATGACATTCTCAAGTACATTCAGAGAGTCGAACAGGGCTGCACTTTGGAAAATCATTCCCATCTCGCGGCGCATCTGGACTTTTTCTTTTTTTGACATCCGGGTGAAGTCACGGTCATCGTAGAGAACTTCGCCACTTGTAGGCTGAAGTAATCCTACGAGATTCTTCATGAGTACGGTCTTTCCGGAACCGCTCTGTCCGATTATCAAATTAGTCTTTCCTGTTTCAAAGGTGACGTTTATATTGTCTAATACAACCTTGTCGCCAAACGACTTGGTGAGATTTCTAACTTCTATCATAGTTTACGAGAGAATTTGAGTGAGGAAAACATCTGAAAACAGAATCAAAACACTAGAACAGACAACAGCATCGGTTGACGATTTTCCAACCTCAACAGATCCACCTTCTACGGTATAACCGAAATAAGAAGATACGCTGGAAATGATGAATGCAAAGAAAAGGCTCTTGATGATGCTCATCCATACAAACCATTGGTTAAATGAATGTTGCAAGCCAAGTGTCAGATCATCTGGTGGTAGGATATGCCCAATATATGCTGTTCCGTAGGCGCCGATGATACCCATGCCAGAACTGAAGATAACCAGGAATGGCATGATGGTAACCAAACCGAGAATTTTAGGCAGAATGAGGTAACATGCAGAGTTCACTCCCATGATATCAAGGGCATCAATCTGTTGGGTGACACGCATTGTTCCCAACTCCGAAGCGATATTAGAACCCACTTTACCTGCGAGAATCAGACACATGATACTTGATGAGAACTCCAGAAGCATGATTTCTCGGGTGGTGTAACCTGAAACCCATCGTGGCATCCATGGACTCTGAATGTTCAATTTCATCTGGATGCAGATAACTGCTCCAATGAAGAAGGATATCAGTAAAACGATACCAATAGAATCAATACCCAATTGCGACATCTCCTTGATGTATTGTTTCAAGAACATGCGCATGCGCTCAGGACGTGAAAAAGAACGTCCCATCAATATAAGATATTTACCGAAGGTGGTAAGCCATTTTTCTATTAACATGCTATTATAAAACTGAATTTTGCTGCAAAATTAACCAAAATCCTCTAAAAAACTGCAATATTATGAATAGTTTTTGATTTTATAAGCGATATTTCCTTTATTTTTAGTATTTTTGCAGCCAAATTAGCTAATTATGGACGAAATTAACAATAACGAACAGCAAAATCAGAATTCTCTGGTTTTGCGAACAGAGGGATTGGTGAAGCGCTATGGTAAACGAACGGTTGCCAATGGAGTTTCTATCAATGTGAAGCAAGGAGAAATTGTGGGATTGCTGGGACCTAATGGTGCTGGTAAGACAACTTCTTTCTATATGACAACTGGACTTGTTGTGCCTAATGAGGGACATGTCTTTCTGGGAGATCAGGAAATTACTGATTTCCCTGTATACAAACGTGCCCGTGCGGGAATCGGATACCTGCCTCAGGAGGCCAGTGTTTTCCGCAAGATGAGTGTTGAGGACAATATACTTTCAGTCTTGGAAATGACAGGAAAACCACGTAGTTATCAGTTGCAGAAATTAGAGAGTCTTATTAGCGAGTTTCGTCTCAATAAGGTTCGTAAGAATAAGGGTGACCAGCTTTCCGGAGGTGAGCGCCGCCGTACAGAGATTGCCCGTTGCCTGGCTATTGACCCAAAGTTTATCATGCTCGATGAGCCATTTGCTGGTGTTGACCCTATTGCGGTAGAAGATATTCAGCATATTGTATGGCAGTTGAAGTATCGCAATATCGGTATTTTGATTACCGACCATAATGTACAGGAGACTCTGACCATTACAGACAGAGCCTATCTGCTGTTCGAAGGAAAGATTCTTTTCCAGGGCAAACCAGAGGAATTGGCAGAGAATAAGATTGTGCGCGAAAAGTATCTGAGTAATAGTTTTGTGCTCAGAAAGAAGGACTTTCAGCTCATAGATGAGCAAAAAAGAGCCAAAGAAGCAGCGTCTGATGGTTAAAAAATCATTTTTTTCTCTTATATATTAGGTATATCCATTAAAAATGTGTAATTTTGCAAGCCAATTGCGGTTATACACGAAAACTGTAGAATTAAAGAAAATATTAACAATAATAAAATAACAAATATCAAGATGAAAATTTCATTTGAAAATCCTGACAAGATTAATGGTCTTTTGACCCTCGTTGTCGAAGAGGAAGATTACAAGAATGATGTCGAGAAGACATTGAAAGATTATCGTAAGAAGGCTAATGTTCCAGGTTTCCGTCCTGGTCAGGCTCCTATGGGTATGATTAAGCGTCAGTTCGGTCCATCTGTAAAAATGGAAGCTATCAACAAGCTCGTTGGTCAGCAGATTTACAAGTATGTACAGGACAACAATATCCAGATGCTCGGTGAGCCTCTCCCATCAGAGAAGCAGGAGCCAGCTGACTTGGAGAATGGTACTTCTTTCACATTTATGTTTGATATCGCTGTTGCTCCAGAGTTCAAGGTAACTCTCAATGGTCGCGACAAGGTTGATTATTATAACATCACAGTTGATGATAAGATTCTCGATCAGCAGATTGATATGTACGCTCAGCGTGCAGGTAGCTATGAGAAGGCTGAGAAGT
Organism: Segatella copri; assembly: GCF_024330485.1. Taxonomy (GTDB): domain Bacteria; phylum Bacteroidota; class Bacteroidia; order Bacteroidales; family Bacteroidaceae; genus Prevotella; species Prevotella copri_L. The sequence continues at coordinate 9,746 of NZ_JANDWX010000003.1, forward strand.
ACGAGGAGAATGACCTTTTGAAGGGTGACTTGCGTGAGCTTGATGAAAATGGCAATACCAAGGAAGGTGGTATCACTGTAGAGGGTGCTATCCTGATGCCTAGCTACATCAAGGTTGACGAGCAGAAGAATCTCTTCAACGATGCTAAGCTCGGTGATGTAATCACATTCAACCCTAAGAAGGCTTATCCAGAGAACGATACTGAGGTTTCTTCACTCCTGAAGATTGAGCGTGAAGCTGTTAAGGACTTGGAGTCAGAGTTCAGCTTCCAGATTACAGAAATCCAGCGTTTCAAGAAGCATGAAATCAACGAAGAGCTCTTTAAGCAGGTTCTCGGTGAGGATACTGACGTGAAGGACGAGACTGCTTTCCGTGCTAAGATTGCAGAGGGCTTGAAGGCACAGCTCGTTAACGATTCTGATTATAAGTTCATTCTCGACGTTCGTGAGCACTGCGAGAAGAAGGTAGGTGAATTGCAGTTCCCAGATGCACTCTTGAAGCGTATCATGTTGGCTAACAACAAGGATAAGGGCGAGGAGTTCGTAGAGAAAAACTATGCTGAGAGCATCAAGGAGTTGACATGGCATCTTATCAAGGAGCAGCTTATCAAGGCTCAGAATATCAAGGTTGATGACAATGACCTGATGGAGACAGCTAAGGAGGCAGCTCGTGCTCAGTTCGCTCAGTATGGTATGAACAACATTCCTGAGGAGTACATTGAGAACTATGCTAAGGAAATCCTCAAGAAGGGTGACGCTACAGATGCACTTGTAGATCGCTCTATCGACCGTAAGTTGGCTGCAGCTCTGAAAACAGCTGTAAAACTCAACGAAAAGGAGATTTCTGTAGAAGATTTCAACAAGATGATGCAGGAATAACATTTTTTTGAAAAAAAACTTCAAATAAATACGAGGTTATCGACTTTTTTTATTATCTTTGTTCCACCGAACGAGAAATAAGGGTCGATAACCTCTTTTTTCGTATGGCTTAAGACGTAAAATACTATATAGATATGAACGATTTTAGAAAATATGCAACCAAGCATCTTGGTATGAATGGTATGGTGCTTGATGATGTTATTAAGGCACAGGCTCAGTATATGAACCCTTACATCTTGGAGGAGCGTCAGCTGAACGTTACTCAGATGGATGTATTCTCTCGCTTAATGATGGACCGTATCATCTTCCTGGGTACACAGATTGATGACTACACCGCAAATACATTGCAGGCGCAATTGCTGTATCTGGATTCAGTAGATAGTGGCAAAGATATTTCTATCTATTTGAATAGTCCTGGTGGTAGCGTTACTGCCGGTTTGGGTATTTATGATACCATGCAGTTTATCTCTAGCGATGTAGCTACTATCTGTACAGGTATGGCTGCTTCTATGGCTGCCGTGCTGCTCGTTTCTGGTCAGGAGGGTAAGCGTTCTGCTTTGCCTCATAGCCGTGTCATGATTCACCAGCCATTAGGAGGCGTTCAGGGTCAGGCTTCTGATATTGAGATTGAGGCTCGCGAAATCTTGAAGATGAAGAAGGAATTGTATACTATCATTTCAGACCATTCTCATACTCCTTATGATAAGGTTTATGCTGATAGCGACCGTAACTATTGGATGACAGCTGAAGAAGCCAAGGAATATGGAATGATAGATAATGTGTTGGTTCGTAAATAACGAATTGTTTTAAGTAAATATGCGTATATATAATAAGGTGCGCAAGAAGAGATAATAATTATAATATGCCAAAGAAAGTATGTAGCTTCTGTGGAAGATCAGAAAATGAAGTCAGATTACTCATCACGGGTATCAATGGCTTCATTTGCGAAGATTGTGCTAAGCAGGCTTATGAAATTATACAGTCTACAGGGGTCTTGGCTCCTAAAGCTGGGGAGGGTAAGTTTGTTCTCAAAGAGGTGCCAAAGCCTGTAGAGATCAAAAAATACCTGGATGAATATATCATCGGTCAGGATCAGGCTAAGCGCAATTTGGCTGTCGCTGTATATAACCACTACAAGCGTTTGCAGCAGCCAAAGGATGAAGATGGTGTAGAAATCGAAAAGAGTAATATCATCATGGTTGGTAGTACCGGTACAGGTAAAACCTTGTTGGCGCGTACAATAGCTAAGATGTTGGATGTTCCTTTCACCATTGTTGATGCCACTGTATTTACTGAAGCAGGTTATGTGGGTGAAGACGTTGAAAGCATCTTGTCGCGTCTGTTGCAGGTTGCTGATTATGATGTGGCTGCAGCAGAAAGGGGCATTGTGTTCATTGATGAGATTGATAAGATAGCCCGCAAGAGCGATAATCCTTCTATCACGCGTGATGTGAGTGGCGAAGGTGTACAGCAGGGATTGTTGAAACTCTTGGAAGGTACCATGGTTAATGTTCCGCCTAAGGGTGGACGCAAGCATCCTGATCAGGATTATATCCATGTAGATACCAAGAATATCCTGTTTATCTGTGGTGGTGCTTTTGACGGTATTGAGCGTAAAATAGCTCAGCGTATGAATACGCACGTAGTAGGCTATAATTCGGTTCAGAATGTAGCTAAGATAGATAAGAAGGATTTGATGCAGTATATTCTTCCACAGGATTTGAAGTCTTTTGGCTTGATACCTGAAATTATCGGCCGTTTGCCTGTGCTTACTTATCTCAATCCGTTGGATAGGGAGGCTTTGCGCAAAATCTTGGTTGAACCTAAGAATTCAATTGTCAAGCAGTATCAGAAATTGTTTGAGATGGATGGCATCAAGTTGAAGTTTGATGAGGAAGCACTCGATTATATCGTAGACAAAGCGGTAGAGTATAAACTGGGCGCTCGCGGACTTCGTTCAATTGTTGAAGCTGTGATGATGGATGCTATGTTTGAGATTCCATCAGAGAAGGTTAAATCATTCACTGTTACGCTGGAGTATACCAAGCAACAGTTGGATAAATCTCATCTCGGACAGTTGGAAACAGCATAATTCAGTTGGGCTTTTCGCCCAATTGAATGCTATTTAATCGTATATATAGACATATATAATATAATAATAGGTGGATATGACAGAACAGGTTAATCTTACAGGACAGTTGAAGCATTATTTCGGCTTCGATTCGTTTAAGGGTGATCAAGAGGCAATCATCAGAAATTTGATGAGTGGCAATGATACTTTTGTATTGATGCCTACAGGTGGCGGTAAGAGTTTGTGTTACCAGTTGCCTTCGCTCATTATGGAGGGAACAGCTATTGTGATTTCTCCTCTGATTGCTTTGATGAAGAACCAGGTAGATGTTATTAATGGTTTGAGTGAAAGTGATGGCGTGGCTCATTATCTCAATTCATCATTGAATAAGTCGGCTATTGAGAAGGTGAAGAATGATATTCTCAATGGTACGACCAAACTCCTGTATGTTGCACCTGAATCTTTGACGAAAGAAGATAATGTTGAGTTCCTTAAAACAGTAAAGATTTCGTTCTATGCCATTGATGAGGCTCACTGTATCTCTGAGTGGGGACACGATTTCAGACCAGAGTATCGTCGTATTCGCCCTATTATTAACGAAATAGGTGTTGCACCTGTGATAGCGCTTACAGCTACTGCAACAGATAAGGTACGTACTGATATCAAGAAAAACTTAGGCATCATGGATGCCAAAGAATTCAAGAGTTCTTTTAACCGCCCTAACTTGTATTATGAGGTGCGCCCGAAGAACAAGGATATCGATCGTCAGATCATCATGTTTATTCGTCAACACAAAGGAAAGAGTGGTATTATCTATTGTCTCTCCCGTAAGAAAGTAGAGGAATTGGCAGAGGTATTGAAAGCCAATGAAATCAAAGCGGCTCCTTATCATGCCGGTCTTGATTCGGCTACCCGTTCTCAAACCCAGGATGATTTTCTGATGGAGCGTATTGATGTCATTGTTGCTACTATCGCCTTCGGAATGGGTATCGATAAACCTGATGTCCGTTTTGTTATTCATTATGATATACCCAAGAGCTTGGAAGGTTATTATCAGGAAACGGGTAGAGCCGGACGTGATGGAGGCGAGGGTATATGTATCGCCTTCTATGCCCGTAAAGACCTCAGAAAACTGGAGAAGTTTATGGAGAACAAACCTGTAGCAGAACAGGATATCGGCAGACAGTTGTTGCAGGAAACGGCTGCCTATGCTGAATCGTCTGTCTGTCGCAGGAAAATGTTGCTTCATTATTTTGGTGAGGAATATCATGAAGAAAACTGCCATAACTGCGACAACTGCCTGCATCCTACAGAAAAATTCGAGGCTAAGGATGCGCTGCTCGTTGTTTTGGAGTCTGTTGCTGCGGTGAAGGAGAATTTCCGCCAGGAATATATCATCGATTTTGTAAAGGGACGTGCTACTGATGATATCGTTTCTCACAAGCATGATGAACTGGAGGAGTTTGGAGCAGGAGAAGATATGGATGCTAAAGTTTGGAATCCTGTTATCCGTCAGGCGTTGATAGCCGGTTATCTCAAGAAAGATGTAGAGAACTATGGCCTTTTGAAGTTGACAGCTGCGGGTAAGCGTTTCATTAAGAATCCTGAATCATTCATGATCGTTGCTGATAAGGAATTCTCTGATGATTTTGATGGAGCGCCTCTGAGCGAGCATAATACAGGTGCTTTGGATCAGACACTTTTCTCCATGTTGAAAGACTTGCGTAAGACAGTAGCAAAGAAGCATAAATTGCCGCCTTATGTTATTTTCCAGGATATTTCTCTGGAACAGATGGCAACGATGTATCCTGTAGATATGCAGGAATTGCAGAACATACAGGGAGTTGGAGCCGGTAAGGCAAAGAGGTATGGTAAGGAGTTCTGTAAATTGATCAATCAGTATTGTGAAGAGAATCTGATAGAGCGTCCTGAGGAATTACGTGTCAGGACAGTTGCCAAGAAATCAGTCTTGAAGGTAAGCATCATTCAGAGCATAGACCGCCAGATAGATCTTGATGATTTGGCAGAAGCAAAAGGTTTGGATTTCTCAGAATTGCTTGACGAAATAGAGGCAATCGTTTACAGCGGTACTAAGCTGAATATCGATTATTTCATAGAGGAAGTTGTGGATGATGACCATGTAGATGACATCTACGATTACTTCATGGAGAGCGATACTGATGATTTGAATGCGGCTCAAGATGAATTGGGTGAAGACTACAATGAAGACGAAATTCGACTCGTCAGAATCAAGTTTTTGTCCGAACAAGCCAACTAATCACGTTAAATAGCATTAATAAGGTAAGATTTTCGTGAAAAGCGAACTCTATCTGAGAAATTATTGCTAAATTTGCACGCAATAAATTTTTAAAGGTTACAATATGTCATCATTTGTTGCAGATAAAATTGTAATGGACGGTCTCACTTACGACGACGTCCTTCTTATCCCTGCGTATTCAGAGGTACTACCAAAACAGGTAGAGTTGAAAACCAAGTTCTCTCGTAACATCGAGTTGAACGTTCCATTCGTTACAGCAGCGATGGACACCGTTACCGAGGCTTCAATGGCGATAGCTATCGCTCGTGAAGGTGGTATCGGTGTAATTCACAAGAACATGACCATTGAGGAGCAAGCTCGTCAGGTTGCTATTGTGAAGCGTGCTGAGAATGGTATGATTTATGACCCTGTCACCATCCGTCGTGGCAGTACAGTGAAGGATGCTCTTGATATGATGCATGATTATCATATCGGTGGTATTCCTGTGGTAGATGATGAAAATCATCTTGTAGGTATTGTTACCAACCGTGATCTTCGTTTTGAGCGCCACATGGACAAGAAGATTGATGAGGTAATGACTAGCGAGAATTTGGTTACCACTCACATCCAGACCGACTTGGTTGCTGCTGCTGCCATCCTGCAGGAGAATAAGATTGAGAAACTCCCTGTAGTTGACAACGAAAATCACCTGGTAGGTTTGATTACTTACAAGGACATCACAAAGGCTAAGGACAAACCTATGGCTTGCAAGGATGCCAAGGGACGTCTTCGTGTGGCTGCCGGTGTGGGTGTTACTGTAGATACATTGGATCGTGCCAAGGCTTTGGTTGAGGCTGGTGCTGATGCTATCGTTATCGATACTGCTCATGGTCACTCTAAGGGTGTAATTGAGAAACTCAAGCAAGTTAAGGCTGCCTTCCCACAGGTTGATGTTGTGGTAGGTAATGTGGCTACTGGTGAGGCTGCCAAGTATTTGGTAGAGAATGGTGCTGATGGTGTTAAGGTAGGTATCGGTCCTGGTTCTATCTGTACTACTCGTGTGGTTGCCGGTGTTGGCGTACCACAGTTGAGTGCTGTTTATGATGTATATTCTGCTCTTAAGGGTACTGGTGTGCCTTTGATAGCTGATGGCGGTCTTCGTTACTCAGGTGATGTTGTGAAGGCTTTGGCTGCCGGTGGTAGCTGCGTTATGATCGGTTCTTTGGTTGCTGGTACTGAGGAGAGTCCTGGTGATACCATTATCTTCAATGGCCGTAAGTTTAAGAGCTATCGTGGTATGGGTTCTTTGGAGGCTATGGAGCAGAAGAATGGTTCTAAGGACCGTTACTTCCAGGGTGATACCAAGGATGCCAAGAAATTGGTTCCAGAGGGTATCGCTGGTCGTGTGCCTTACAAGGGAACTGTCCAGGAGGTCATCTACCAGCTGATTGGTGGTTTGCGTTCTGGTATGGGATATTGTGGTGCTGCTACCATCGAGAACTTGCACAATGCCAAGTTCGCTCGTATCACAAATGCAGGTGTGTTGGAGAGTCATCCACATGATATCACTATCACTAGTGAGGCTCCTAACTATAGCCGTCCTGAATAATATAATTAGGAAATATGAAGTTTTATGCACTTATAGCGGCAATGCTCCTTTCGGGGAGCATTGCTTTTGCTCATACCGACCCAATTGTTATGATTATTGATGGTCAATCTGTCAAGAAGTCGGAATTTGAGTACTTTTATCAGAAAAATCATTTGGGAAATACGGTTGATTCTAAAAGTGTCAAGGTGTTTACCGATGGCTTTGTTGATTATAAGCTGAAAGTGCAAGCTGCTAAGGATGCTCATCTCGATACTTTGCCTAATATCAGGCGTGTGTTGAAACGATATGATGATGTCGAGTCATGCGAGTTGATGCCCGATAAAGGCAGTGTTCATGTTGCACATATCCTCTTGAGATTGGGACAGAAAGCATCTTACCAGGAACAGGAAGTGGTGGAAAGAAGAATCGATTCTATTTATCAGGCTCTTTGCAAAGGTGCAGATTTTGCTGACCTGGCAAAAAAGTGTTCTGATGATAAAGGGTCTGCGGTCAATGGGGGGACTTTGGCATGGTTTACAAAAGGTCAGACTGTGCAGGCTTTTGAAAAAGTAGCTTTCTCTCTGCGAAAGGGTGAGATTAGTAGACCGTTTATGTCTGAGTTTGGTTATCATATCGTCAAGTTGCTGGATAAACATGATGATGGTAATCAGAAAAAATATGTTGCTGATGCTAAGGTAGAAAATTGGCGGGGAACCTACCAGCAGCAGGAGGAAGTAGAAAACCTTTTGCTGAATGAAATCTGCCAGCGTAATATTTGGGATAAGGCTGCTGCTGATAGAAAAGGTCTGGCTGCCTTCTATGCCAAGAATAAGAAAAAATACAAATGGGAAATGAAGCGCCTGAAGAAGATGAAGGTTAATCTGCCCCGGAATGGCGAATACCCGGATGTGGTACTTGCTGACTATCAAGACTCGTTAGAGAAACAATGGGTCGCACAATTGAGGAAGAAATATAAAGTGGTGGTTTTCCATAGCATGTTGACCACTTTCAATATACATTAATATATTATAGAAACAATACATGAATACTGGATATAAAATGACAATGGCATTTATAGCCCTGCTGATGATAGTAGGAATAAGTGCTAGTGCAACAAGAGCAAGCCGTAGTGCTTTGGCTCATGAGGCTGATTCTGCAAATATCAAGCAACAAGCTGCTGCCGATTCTCAGAAAATCAATGAGGGTAGTGTGGTTGATGAGGTAATTTGGGTTGTCGGCGATGAGGCTATCCTGAAGTCAGACGTCGAGGTAACCCGTTTGCAGGCAGAGGCTGAAGGTATTAAATATACTGGTGACCCAGACTGTTCTATTCCTGAGCAGATTGCCGTTCAGAAACTGTTTCTCCATCAGGCAGCTATCGATAGTATCGAAGTATCTGAGTCAGAAGTCATGAATGGTATCGACGAACAGATCAACAGTTGGGTTTCCATGATTGGTTCTCGTGAAAAACTGGAGGAGTATCGCAAGCAAAGTATCACCCAGATGCGCCAGCAGATGCATGATGATTTCAAAAACCAACAGCTGATTCAGAAGATGAAGCAGGAACTGGTGAAGGATATCAAGGTGTCTCCAGCTCAGGTACGTAAATACTTTAAGGATTTACCTGCCGACAGTATCCCTTTTGTTCCTACAGAGGTAGAGGTTGAGATTCTTACCATGCAGCCACGTATTCCTCTTGAGGAGATTAACCGTGTGAAAAATCAGTTGCGTGAGTTTACTGACCGTGTGAATAAGGGTGAGACTTCTTTTGCTACTTTGGCTCGTCTTTATTCTGAGGATCCGGGTTCAGCCCGTATGGGTGGCGAGATGGATTATATCGGTAGAGGTATGTTGGATCCTGCGTTTGCAAATGTAGCATTCAATCTTACCGATCCTAAGAAAATCTCAAAGATTGTTGAGTCTGAGTTTGGTTATCATATCATCCAGTTGATTGATAAGCGTGGTGATAAGATTAAGTGTCGCCATATCCTGCTCAAGCCTCAGGTTTCTCAGGATGCTATTGATAAGTCTATCGGCCGTCTGGATTCTATCGGTAATGATATCCGTGCCGCTAAGTTTACCTTTGAGCAGGCTGTTGAAGCATTGTCTGATGATAAGGATACCCGCAACAACAAGGGTTTGATGGCCAATGTTACTCCTGACCAGTCAAGAACTTCCCGCTTCCAGATGAAGGATCTACCTACCGAGGTTGCCCGTATGGTAGATACAATGAAGGTAGGTGAGGTTTCTGCACCTTTCACGATGGTGAATTCCAAGGGTAAAACCACTTGTGCTTTGGTAAAACTGGTAAGCCGTGTTGACGGACATAGAGCTACTATTACCGAAGATTTTCAGGTGATGAAGGATGTTGTGTTGGCTAAGGAGCGTGCCCAGACCTTGCACGATTGGGTAGTCAATAAAATCAAGCAGACTTATGTTCGTATGAACGATCGCTATAAGGATTGTAAGTTTGAATATCAAGGTTGGATTAAATGATAAATAAAAGATTAAATAATCATATCAGAGGGCATAGAATCATATCGGTTATGGTTCTATGCCTATTTGGGTTTTGTCTGATGCAAGCCATGCAGGCTCCAAAGAAGCATGCCAGAAAACGCCCTCATGGTGACCGCGTATATCTTTTGCATGCAGATGAATTGTACTATGATATGTTCGGTAATAATCCTGATGCCCAAATATTGAAAGGTAAGGTCTCTTTCTTGCATCAGGGCAGTCATCTTACCTGTGACAGCGCGTATTTCTATCAGGCTTCTAATTCCGTGAAAGCTTTCGGACATGTTCATTACCGGCAGGGAGACACCTTGTCACTCACTTGTAATAGAGCAGAGTATGATGGGCAGATGCAGATGATGAGAGCACGCAAGAATGTGGTCTTGCATCATCGTCGGCAGACTTTGCGTACTGATAGCTTGGATTTCGACCGCTTGTATAATATGGCAAACTTCTTTGACGGCGGAACGCTGATTGATGGTAAGGATAAGCTGGTTGCCGATTGGGGTGAGTATCATACCGAAACGCGTGAGGCTAAGTTTGTCTATAATGTCAAGTTGCGCAGCGGCAAGGATGTTGTTACCACCGATACTTTGTATTACGATGTCCGTAAGTCAAAGGCTCACATGGTAGGACCTTCTAAGATTGTTTCCGGTGCAAGTGTTGTCAAGACAGAAGACGGATATTATGATACCAAGACCGATAGAGCACAGCTTTACGGCCGTTCTACGGTTATAGATAAAGACAAGACACTTACGGGTGATACGCTCTATTATGTAAAGGATGGGGAGAGTACCGGATATGGCAATGTGGTTTATGTAGACAAGAAAAATAAAAATTCCCTGACTTGCAATTATCTGCGTTACAACGAGAAAACCGGTAATGGCTTTGCCACCCGCAATCCTGTAGCGATCGACTATTCGCAGAAAGATACCCTTTGGGTTCATTCTGATACCATGCGTATCAATACCTTCCATATCAATACCGATTCGGTATACCGTAAGGTGCATGCTTATCCTAAGGTCCGTGCCTATCGCCTGGATATGCAGGCCATCTGCGATTCCCTGGTTTTCAATTCTCAGGATTCCTGCATGACCATGTATAAGGATCCTATCGTCTGGAATGGAAACCGTCAGTTGCTGGGCGAGAAGATTCTGGTCTTCATGAACGACTCTACCGTTCGTTTTGCCCATGTCATCGGACAGGCGCTGTCTGTAGAGCAGATGCCGGATAGTGTTCATTTCAATCAGATCAGTTCTTCTGAGATGAAATCTTACTTTGAAAAAGGTGAAATTAAACAAGGAGAGTCTATCGGTAATGTGCAGACCATCTATTATATGACGGATGATAAGGACAGTTCGCTCATAGGCTTGAATTATCTGGAGACCGATACCATGCGCATGTATATGGGACCGGGCAGGAAGATGGAGAAAATCTGGACCAATAAGTTTACGTCTACCATGTATCCTATGACGCAGATTCCGCCGGCAAAATATAAACTCAACAATTTTGCCTGGTTCGAGGACTTGCGTCCTAAAGATAAGAATGATATCTTTGTATGGCGTGGTAAATCCAAGGGCTCCGAACTCAAGAACATTAAGCGTCATGAAGCTCCACTTCAGAAACTGACTGACTGATTATAATGAAGCATCATTTTCTTATATGATTAATATTTTGAGATGAGTGATATTATTCAACTTTTACCCGATTCTGTTGCCAATCAGATAGCAGCAGGTGAGGTTATACAGCGTCCGGCTTCAGTTATCAAGGAGCTGGTCGAAAATGCAGTCGATGCGGGTGCCAGGAATATCCATGTCACAGTTACCGATGCTGGCCGTACCAACATCCAGGTGATAGATGATGGAAAAGGTATGTCTGAAACCGATGCTCGTTTGGCTTTCGAACGTCATTCTACTTCCAAAATCCGTAAGGCTGATGATTTGTTTGCTCTTCGCACCATGGGCTTCCGTGGCGAAGCTTTGGCGTCAATAGCTGCTGTGGCTCAGGTAGAACTGAAGTCACGACAGGCTACCGACGAGATAGGAACCCTGATACAGATTTCTGGTTCCCGATATGAGAAACAGGAGCCATGCTCCTGTGCTGTGGGAAGCATCTTCTCTGTCAGCAATATCTTTTATAATGTACCCGCGCGAAGAAAGTTCCTGAAGTCCAATTCTACAGAGTTGAACAATATTCTGACGGCTTTCGAGCGGATTGCATTGGTAAATCCTCAAATCACCTTTACTTTACATAGCAATGGTACCGAAGTATTCAATTTGCGTGCCGCTAATTTGCGTCAGCGCATTCTCGATGTCTTCGGCAAGCGTTTCAATCAGGAACTCCTGCCGGTAAATGTAGAAACCACTATGTGTAAGGTTTCTGGATTTGTGGGCAAACCGGAATCTGCCAGAAAGAAAGGTGTGCATCAGTTCTTCTTTGTCAACGGGAGATACATGAAACATCCTTATTTCAATAAGGCTGTGATGGCAGCTTATGACCGTCTGGTTCCTCAGGGTGAACAGGTGCCTTACTTTCTGTATTTTGATGTAGATCCGAAGGATATTGATGTGAATATACATCCTACGAAGACTGAAATCAAATTCGAGAATGAGCAGGCTATCTGGCAAATCCTCTCGGCTTCGGTCAAGGAGTCCATCGGTATGTTCAATGATGTACCTACCATTGATTTCGATACCGAGGATAAACCGGACATCCCTGTTTATAATCCAGAGATGAGTACGGCTGCTACGGCACCGAAGATCAGTTTGAATCCTGGTTATAATCCGTTCAAGTCTTCCTCTTCCACAGGAGCTGTCCCTATGGGAGCTAGTTTCTCTGTTCCTAAGTCAAAGCCTCAGGTGGATGAAAAATGGGAACAGCTTTATGAAGGACTCAAAGATCAGGATGATGTGCAGGGGATGGAGCAGACCATGGTGTTTTCCGATGATTCTAGTCAGGATAATACGCCAGACAGTATCATTGCAGAGAAATCGCCAGCCCATTATCAGTATAAAGGTAAGTATATCATGACTGCGGTAAAATCGGGATTGATGATTATCGACCAGCATCGCGCCCATGTGCGTGTCTTGTTCGAACAGTATTTGCGCCAGTTGGCTGACCGGACCTTTCATTCACAGAAAGTCCTCTTTCCTGAGGTTGTGCAGTTCCCGATGTCAGAGAAGGTAATCTTTGAAAAGATCCTGCCTGAAATGGAATCGATGGGCTTTGAACTGGAAGATCTTGGAGGCGGAAGCTATGCCGTAAATTCAGTTCCTGGCGGACTTGAAGGATTGAATCCTCTTAAACTGGTACAGGACATGGTTTCTTCTGCAGTAGAAAAGGGCGTATCAGCCATTGATGAAATCAATCAGACTTTGGCTTTGAGTCTGGCTCGCCAGGCTGCAATACCTCAAGGGCAGATATTGAGTAATGAAGAGATGGAGGGGCTGGTGAATGATCTTTTTGCCTGCCAGAATGTCAATTATACGCCCGACGGAAAGTCGGTACTTTGTATCCTCCGTCAGCAGGAAATTGAGCATCTTTTAGGTTAAAAGCGAGGAAAAATCCCGTTTTTCTTAAAAAAGTTAACGAAAAATGCTATTTTTTTTAGAAAATGAAGGTTATTTCAAAAAATAGTATTATCTTTGCTCCGTCATTCAGAAGGTATATATATATATAAATTGATTTTTAAATTATAAAGTTATGAAAAAGTTATTAGCAGTGCTAGCATTGGCTAGCGTAACAATGGGCAGTATGGCTCAGGATGCAGCAACTACTGAGAAGTATAGCGTTGCAACAAATTCTTTCTGGAGCAATTGGTTTGTTCAGGCAAACGTTGCTGGTTCTGCATTCTGGGGCAACCAGGAAGAGGGTAATGGTTTCTCTAAGAGCCCACTCAAGGGTTTCAGAAACAATCTCGGCTTCTCTGTTGCAGTAGGTAAGTGGTTCACACCAGGTCTCGGTCTCCGTACCAAGCTCAATGGCGCTTGGGGCCGTACAGTAGTTTCTGAGAATAAGTCAACAAATGCAAATAAGTATTGGACTTTGAATGAGCAGGTTTTGTTCAATGTTAGCAATATGTTGTGTGGTTACAACGAGGCTCGTCTTTGGGATTGCATCCCTTACGCAGGTTTTGGTATTAACCGTAACATGAGCGCTAACTGCTATGCTCCTGTAGTTGGTGTTGGTATCTTGAACGAGTTCAAGATCAATAAGAAGTGGGCTGTCAACCTCGATGTAAACTATGCATTAGGTGCTAGCGACTATGATGGTTACACAGGTGTATTGGCAGGTGCTAAGCCTAGCACATCTCGCTCTATCGACAAGGTGATTGCAAGACACGACCGTTCTTTGAATGTTGAGGTCGGTGTTACATACAACTTGGGTAAGGCTACTTGGAACAAGGTTCCAGATGTTGACGCTATCAACGCTCTTCATCAGTCAGAACTCGACGCTATCAATGCTAAGTTGAACGATGCTAATGCAGAGAACGACCGTTTGAAGAATCTCTTGAACAACCAGAAGTCTGTAGAGGATAAGGCAGTTAAGGAGTATGTTGCTACTCCAGTTTCTGTATTCTTCAACATCGGCAAGTCTAAGGTTGCTTCTAAGAAGGATCTCGTAAACGTACAGGCTCTCGCTCAGTACGCTAAGGACAACAACGCTAAGTTGGTAGTTAACGGTTATGCTGACAGCGCTACTGGTTCTGCAGCTGTTAACCAGAAGATCTCTAAGGCTCGTGCTGAGAAGGTAGCTGATGAGCTCGTTAAGTTGGGTGTTGCTAAGGAGAACATCGTAGTTAAGGCTAACGGTGGTGTTAAGGATTTGACTCCTGCTTCTTACAACCGTCGTGCAACTGTTCAGGTTGGTGAGTAATTATACAGTATATATAATATAAGGTATAAAAATAGAATAGGGCATTCTTCCTCGTGAAGAATGCCTTTTTTGTTTCTTTGAATTTCTTAAAAAAGAACTTTTCTTTCTCAATAAGTACCTTTTGGGGTTGAATGAGGTTTTGCAGTCCCATCGTAAGTACTTTCTCTTGGTTGGCTGTTTTTGGCAATTGAAATGCAAAAACTGACCGTTTTTACCCTGAAAATTGAGGAGAAACACCAGAAAATGCACTTTTTTGAAGAAAAAACGAAAAAAGTTGCTGAAAAATTTGGTGGAACCAAAAAATAGTCGTACCTTTGCAACCGCTTACGAAAAGTAAGGGCGCTTAGCTCAGCTGGTTTAGAGCATCTGCCTTACAAGCAGAGGGTCGGCGGTTCGAATCCGTCAGCGCCCACGGGGGTGTTCCCTGTGATTCACTTAAGTGGTTGCAGGGACTTTTTTTTAGAGGGCGTTTAGCTCAGCTGGTTTAGAGCATCTGCCTTACAAGCAGAGGGTCGGCGGTTCGAATCCGTCAACGCCCACAATGGTGAAGGTCTTTCAACAATGTTGAGAGACCTTTTTTTATGCTTTTAAATTATTTTATCACTATTTTCTCTGTTTTCTCACGATAATTCATTAATTTTGCACCCTATATATAATACGTATTGTTATGAATTTAGATTTATTGACTGCCATATCACCAATTGATGGTCGTTATAGGGGAAAAACAGAGCAGCTCGCTAACTACTTCTCAGAGTATGCTCTCATTCGTTATCGTGTACGCGTAGAGATTGAATACTTCATTACTCTATGCGAGTTACCTTTGCCACAGCTTGCTTCTTTCGACAAGTCGCTGTTCGAACGTCTGCGTGACATTTATCGTAATTTTGACGAAAATGAAGCACAGCGCGTAAAAGACATCGAGAAGATTACCAATCACGATGTAAAGGCTGTAGAGTATTTTATCAAGGAAGAATTCGATAAGATCGGAGGCTTGGATGCTTACAAGGAGTTTATCCATTTTGGTTTGACATCTCAGGATATCAACAACACAAGTGTGCCTCTCTCTGTAAAAGAGGCTTTGGAAGAGTGCTTCTATCCGCAGGTTGAAGAGCTGATTGCACAGCTCCAGACTTATGCTGATGAGTGGAAGGATGTGCCTATGCTGGCTAAGACTCACGGACAGCCTGCTTCACCTACCCGCCTGGGCAAGGAAATCATGGTTTATGTTTACCGTCTTACCGAGCAGCTTAATTCGCTCAAGGCTTGCAAGATTACAGCTAAGTTCGGTGGTGCTACCGGTAACTACAATGCTCACCATGTAGCTTATCCACAGTATGACTGGAAAGCATTCGGTAACAAGTTTGTCAGTGAGAAACTCGGTTTGGAACGCGAGCAGTATACCACACAGATCAGTAACTATGACTACCTTGGCGCTATCTTTGACGCCATCCGTCGTATCAACACCATTATCATCGACTTAGACCGTGACTTCTGGATGTATATCTCTATGGATTACTTCAAGCAGAAGATCAAGGCAGGTGAGGTAGGCTCAAGTGCGATGCCTCACAAGGTAAATCCTATCGATTATGAGAACAGTGAAGGTAACCTGGGCATAGCCAATGCCATTCTTCAGTTCCTGGCACAGAAACTTCCGGTTAGCCGCTTGCAGCGCGACCTTACTGACAGTACCGTACTCCGTAACATCGGTGTGCCTCTCGGTCATAGCGTCATTGCTATCCAGAGTACATTGAAGGGCTTGCGTAAACTGATTCTTCACGAGGAGAAACTGCAGGAAGATTTGAATAATACATGGGCAGTTGTAGCTGAGGCTATCCAGACTATCCTTCGCCGTGAGGCATATCCACATCCTTACGAGGCATTGAAGGCGTTGACACGTACCAACCAGCACATGACTGAGGAAACTATTCATGAGTTTATCCAGGGATTGAATGTGAGTGATAGTGTTAAGGCAGAACTGATGGCAATCACACCAAGCAATTATACAGGTATCTAATATACACAAAGGAATTTTGTAGTTTTAGTACATATATAAACGTAAAAATTAGATTTATTAACCCAGCCGTGAGGCTATTAAGTATTTTAAGAAAATGGATTCAGAATTTGAAAACAAACCTCAAGATCAGTCTTCTGAGAATGAGAGAACCCGTGAGGGCTACAACCCAGCAGGTGGTTATCAGAAGAGTTATCGACCAGTAGGTCGCACACAGCGTCCTCGTATCAATTCACATCGCGCATACAGCAGCGACAGAAGTAGCAGTAACAGCGAAGGCGGTTTCCGTCCTGAAGGTTTCGGTGCTGGCTTGCAGAGTACAGGCAGCAGCGAGCGTCCACAGCGCAGCAGCTATCAGAGCCGTGGTGGTTATGGCAACAGCAACCGTGGTGGCTACCAGCCACGTCAGCAGGGAGGCTATCAGTCTCGTCCTCAGCAGGGTGGCTATCGTCCTCGTTACAACAATAATGATGAGCAGGGTGGTTATCAGCCTCGTCAGCAGGGTGGCTATCAGCCACGTCAGCAGGGCGGCTACCAGTCTCGTTCTCAGCAGGGTGGTTATGGCAACAACCGTGGTGGTTATGGTCGTCCACAGGGTGGCGGCTATGGCAACAACCGTGGTGGCGGCTATGGTCGTCCTCAGCAGGGTGGTTATGGCAACAACCGTGGCGGTTATGGCCGTCCACAGGGTGGTGGCTATGGCAACAACCGTGGTGGCGGTTTCCGTCAGCACACTCCTGGTTACGATCCAAATGCTAAGTATAGCATGAAGAAGCGTATCGAATATAAGGAGGAAAACATCGACCCAACAGAGCCATTGCGTTTGAACAAGTTCCTCGCCAATGCTGGTGTATGCTCTCGCCGTGAGGCTGATGAGTTCATCCAGGCTGGTCTGGTAACTGTCAATGGTGAGGTTGTTACCGAGTTGGGTACCAAGATTCTTCGTACCGATGAGGTGAAGTTCCACGACGCTCCTGTAACTTTGGAGAAGAAGGTATACGTATTGCTCAACAAGCCAAAGGATTATGTTACAACCAGCGATGATCCTCAGCAGCGCAAGACTGTGATGGATCTCGTAAAGGATGTTTGTCCTGAGCGTATCTATCCTGTAGGCCGTCTCGACCGTAATACAACAGGTGTACTTCTCTTGACCAACGATGGTGACCTGGCTTCTAAGCTTACTCACCCTAAGTTCCTGAAGAAGAAGGTTTATCACGTTCACCTCGATAAAAACCTGACAGCTCACGATATGGATCAGATCCGTGAGGGTATCACCCTGGAAGATGGTGAGATCAAGGCAGATGCTGTAGAGTATGCTGATGATCGCGACAAGGCACAGGTTGGCATCGAGATTCATAGTGGCAAGAACCGTATCGTGCGCCGTATCTTCGAGAGTCTCGGCTATCGTGTTACCAAGCTCGACCGTGTACAGTTCGCAGGTTTGACTAAGAAAAATCTCCGTCGCGGTGACTGGCGCTTCCTTACTGAGAAGGAGGTAGACATGCTCCGCATGGGTGCTTTTGAATAAGGATAATAAGATATAATAAGAAAGGAGACTATCTGTTTAGTCTCCTTTTTAACCTATTAATTAACAATGGAAAAAGTAAAAAGAACTAAAGTTGTAGACTTGCTCAAGAGTACAGCCTACGGCTCAATCGTGAATGTCAAGGGATGGGTTCGTACCCATCGTAGTAGCAAAGCAGTCGATTTTATCGCTCTTAACGATGGTTCTACTATTAATAATATTCAGATAGTAGTCGACCCATCAAAGGTCGATGAGAATCAGCTCCGTCAGATTACTACTGGTGCTTGTATCAGCGCCGTAGGTACGCTGGTAGAAAGCCAGGGTGCCGGACAGAGTGTTGAAATCCAGTGCGAGAGCATCGAGATTTACGGTCTCTGCGGCAGCGACTATCCTATGCAGAAGAAGGGACAGAGCTTCGAATACATGCGTCAGTATGCTCACCTCCGTCTCCGTACCAATACCTTTGGTGCCGTGATGCGTATCCGCCATAACATGGCAATGGCTATCCACACTTACTTCCATGAGCATGGATATTTCTATTTCAATACTCCGCTCATCACAGCCAGCGACTGCGAGGGTGCAGGTCAGATGTTCCAGGTAACTACCAAGAACCTCTACAACCTGAAGAAGACCGAGGATGGCAAGATTGACTATTCTGATGATTTCTTCGGCAAGCAGACTTCATTGACCGTTTCCGGTCAGTTGGAGGGTGAGCTCGGTGCTACAGCACTCGGCGCCATCTATACCTTCGGTCCAACCTTCCGTGCAGAGAACAGTAATACTCCTCGCCACCTGGCTGAGTTCTGGATGGTAGAGCCAGAGGTTGCTTTCCTGGATATGGACGGTTTGATGGAGTTGGAGGAAGACTTTATCAAGTATTGTATCCGTTGGGCACTTGAGCATTGCAAGGACGATCTTGCTTTCTTGAACAAGATGATAGACAAGGGTCTGATTGCCCGTCTGGAAGGCGTATTGAATTCCGACTTCGTTCATCTTCCATATACCGAGGGTATCCGCATCCTTCAGGAGGCTATTGCCAACGGTAAGAAGTTTGAGTTCCCATGCGAGTGGGGTGATGACCTGGCTTCAGAGCATGAGCGCTTCCTCGTAGAGGAGCACTTCAAGCGCCCGGTTATCATGACCAACTATCCTAAGGCTATCAAGGCATTCTATATGAAGATAGACGTGGAGGAGAGTGGTTTCGGTGGCAAGAGCGGTCAGACCGTTCAGGGTACCGACGTACTGTTCCCACAGATTGGTGAGATTATCGGTGGTTCTGTCCGTGAGGAGAGCTATGACAAGCTGATGGGTGAGATTGAGGCTCGCAACATCCCTATGAAGGATATGAACTGGTATCTCGATACCCGTAAGTATGGTTCATGCCCACACGCAGGTTTCGGCCTCGGTTTCGAGCGTCTGATTCTCTTCGTAACCGGTATGCAGAACATCCGTGACGTGATTCCATTCCCACGTACACCAAAGAACGCAGAATTCTAGAATAAAAAAATGAAGCCTGTTTCGATGTCCTTCGAAACAGGCTTCATTGCTTTTCGCAAGTACTTGCGATGGCCAACGCAGCTACTTGCATCAGTTTACTCTCGATTTTATTGCCACATTTGCCACGCGCATGCTAACTTACTGGCATACAATGGTTTAATGGTGGCAATAGACCCTATTTCTATTGTCACCTTATTGTCACCTATTGCCACACCCTAGGCACACTAAAAACGGTATAATTAACTGATATTCAGGTGCTTCTTGTCTGCTTTTTGTTTTTCTGTTCATTGGAACGCTTGGTGCATCGACTGAACAAAACAAGATTTTTTGCGTTCGATAAAGCCCTTTTTTCGTCTTTTTATCACCAAAAATGGAAGTGAGGCTTATTTTTGATTCAAGTAAGGCTCTTTCGAACTTCAAAAGAGCCTTACTTGATAATGGGCAGGATGCTCCTGAAACTGCGTCACGACGTAGCTGTCACTGCGTCGGGACGTAGTTGTTGTTACGTCGTGACGCAGTGACAGCTACGTCGTGACGTAATTTCTCCAGCATCGTTGGCGGAATAACTCTACCTCCCTCTCATATACTGATAGCTTCGATAAGCATATCGTTGTATCTGTCTATCACATCGTCATTGATACTTTTCCGATATTCACATCAATGCCAGTATATATGATAAGGTGTAATGGGCAGCCAGCCAGTTTAAGTAAGTAGATGAAATCATGTACGTCATTTAACAAGTTTATACGTTTCATTGAGCCGATAGATATGACTGCGTTGGGTTTAAGATACGACTGCGCTGGGCGGAAGATTCGACTGCGCTGGGTTAAAGATTCGACTTCGTTGGGTGGAAGAGTCAATTTCGTTGGCTGAATAATATGACTGCGTTGGCTGAACGAAGTAGCTCAGTTAGCTGAATGAAGCACTTGAGTTATCAGAATGAGGCGGCTTGGTATAATACGATTCGCTAGTCTGTTAGGCGATCCGCCGGAACGCCTAACGGAGGAAAGGACATATCCGGCTCTACGGATTTTTTTATTCTAAAAAATCTTTTTAACACTAAAAATTTGGCAATCTTAATTATTTGGTCTATTTTTGCACAAAAACAAGAAAAGTATGGCAATAGATAAAGTTAAATATTGGAAAGAACTTGCAGACTATGACATCGAAACCGCTGAGGTTATGTACAACGGTGGAAGATGGCTATATGTTGGCTTTATGTGCCATTTGGTTATAGAAAAAACAATAAAGTCGTATTGGAGTGCTATAAAACCAGACGAGGTTCCATACATCCATAACCTCTTGAAGTTGGCACAAAGCTGCGGGTTAGTATCAAAAATGACATCAGAACAGCTAAAGTTTCTTGCGGAATTAATGCCAATGAATATTGAGGCAAGATACCCATCCTACAAAGATGAGCTAGCGAAGAAATTGACTCCAGAATATTGCAGAACATTAATAAATAAAACAAAAGTTTTAAAACAATGGATAGAGAACATGCTTTAATGATAGTAAAATGCTACAAGGAAGCAATACTTCCATTGCTTGCTAATGCGAAAGTATATCTGTATGGTTCTTGTAGTAGAAATGAAGCAAGAAAAGATAGTGATATTGATGTAGCAGTAGTTATACCTAAGCTTAATGGCGACTGGCTGGACACTACATCTTCATTATGGCTTGCCACCCTTAATATAGATACATCTATAGAACCGGTGTTGATTGAAGAATGCAAACCATCACCCTTATATGATGATATAATGCGTAATGGAATAGCAGTATAAAATACAGAAATCCCCCATCCTTCTTTCTCAAGCCGGATGGGGGGTTGCTTATCTTTTAGTATCTTGCTTCATATCTCCAGTATTACTTGTAATTTTGTGCAAAGATACAACTATTTGGGAATAATACCAAAGAAAAACGGATTTTTTTCGGTAATCTGCAGAAAACAACATTCCTGGTAGATACTCATACATTCGTATCTAGATGGTCCCTATATATAATAAGGTGTAGGACCGCCAATCTCCCCTATATATAATAAGGTGTAGGTTTTATATCGGAAAAATGGAGGAAAACAGGGAAAATGGACGGGTTAGAAGCCCAATATGGGGGCTATTTTATAAAAAACATAAGAAAATTAGCCTTTTTTTGAAAAAAAATGCTCAAAAACTTGCAAGTTTCGAAAATTATACTTATATTTGCAACATGAAAAATCTCCTGGCTGGAGATATTCCATATACAACAAGAACTGAGTGGCGACAAAAAGCCACGACATATAAGAACAATAAGAACTTAGTGGTTATAAAAAGCCACACGATATATAAGAACGATAAAATAACTTTTCTAAGAGAACCTTTGAAAGAGAACGAAGAACTTTTCTAAGAGTGCAGACTCTTTTCATCAAACGGAACTCTTAATTCGATATAGAGAATTAATTAATAACTTCCTGCCGAAAGGCTAGGAAAATCGTATAACTTTATAAATTATTACCGTATGAAAAGAAAGTATTTTAGCGCGCTGCTTATGGGTGCATTGACAATTGCCTCGGTAAGCACATTTACTTCTTGTAAAGATTACGACGATGACATTAGTAATTTGCAACAGCAGATTGATTCTAATGCAAAAGCAATTGAGACCATTCAGAATTTGATTAAGGGTGGTGGTCTTGTTACCGGAGTAACAGAAACTAGTGATGGTATTACTGTAAAGCTCAGTGATGGAAAATCAGTCACTATTTCAAATGGTAAGGATGGCGCTCCTGGTACTGCATGGACTATCGGTGCCGATGGTTACTGGTATGAGAATGGTAAAAAGACAGACAACTTGGCTCGTGGTCCTCAGGGCGAGAAAGGCGAGAAGGGCGATCAAGGCGTCAAGGGTGACAAGGGCGATCAAGGCGTCAAGGGTGACAAGGGTGATCAAGGCGTCAAGGGTGACAAGGGTGATGCAGGCACAAGCGCATCCGCAGCATCTTATGAGTACTATGTTCCTGATGCTGAATCTGGTTACTTCGATATCTACAAGGATGGCAAGAAGGTAAGACGCAGTGATGTTAAGTTTGTTTCAGAAACTCCAAACTCTATCACCGCTACTTTGGATAAGCAAAACTTAATCCTCACAGGTGTTAAGGGTATTTCTGGTGAAAAGGTCGTTATTTCACTTACTGGTGATTTGACAGGCTTGGTATTCATGCCAAATCTCTACTTGGATGGTATTGAGACTTTGACTTATGACTACTTGCATGGTGATTACTTGACACATAAAACAGGACTTGGAGGTGAAAGCCGCTTGCTTACTGCTGGCCCTGGTTCTCCAGCTAAGACTGTCACAGGTCTCGATAACTATTTGCCTGATAGATTGGCTAATCGTCCAGTTCCTGCGGTTACAACAGAATTTAATTATGGTCCTGCTTGGGGTGTTAAGTATCACATGAATCCATCAAATGCTGATATGGCATACGAGGATATTGTGGGTTTCAATCTTCTTGAGCCAACAATCTTGAATTATCATACTCGTGCTACTGCTTCAGATCTTGGCGATATTACTTCTCCAGAGACGAACGATGCAGGTAAGGCTCTCTTCAATACTTCTAATGGTATTGTTACAGCAGGTTTGAAGATTCAGCATCCTGAAAAGTTGGAACCATTCCCAACTGTTAAAGATAAGAATGAGACAGCTAATACCGTTGCTTTGCAGGCTAAGACTGCTGCAAGTACAGTAGCTGAAGGCAAGGTTACTTCTGATTATGCTCTGATTCAACCACAGAAGGCTTACCTCGAGGCTTTGTACTGGAGATTGAAACCTCATTATGCTGGATTAGGTCTGCCTAATACCCGTATGGGTGACGAAAAGGGTATTCCTACTGCTAATACATTCGGTACAACTGCTGCTGATGCTACTGCTCAGGTTCACGTTTACGACTCACCTCAGGAGGCTTTGGCAGATCCAGCAGGTGCAGCTCTCGAACTTTACTATAACAGCGCAGAGGGTATTGATATTGCAAGCTACCTCGGACTCCATATGTTGGTAGAGGATGTTAAGCAGTTTACTCCTGGTACTCCTAATAAACTTGGTGTTAACCTGAAGGAGATGTCATTAGAAGAAGGTAAGGATTGGGGCTTGACTTATCAGTTCAACCTCGTTGAATACAAGGTAGACGGTAACGCTACAATTGATAGCCGTTATGCTAAGTGGGTTAACAAAGACGCTGGTATTCTCCGTGCATGGAATGTTGATGCAGAGGGTAATCCAACTTCTGAGTCTGCTACTTCTATCGACCGTGAGCCATTGGTTCAGGTACTCGTTAAGCGTGGTGATAAGGTGGTTTTGGATGGTTACATCTTGATTCACATTACACGCCAGAACCCAGAGGTTGCTCCTAATAAGGCAATTGATTTGTTGACAAAGGATGCTAAGTTCGATCTCTGCAATGATATTGATGATTTGAAGACTACATGGGCTCAGTTCTCTGCAACTGTATTGACAGAGGGTCTTGAGAATATGACAAAGAAGGACTTCGATGAGCAGTATACTATTGATTCTAAGGGCATATACGGTTCTGATGCTGCTGGTAATAATACTTTGGATCTGAAGATGTTCAAGGCTGCTCCTGAGAAGGGTGGTACATACGACGCTGCTGATGATCTTGGTAATATTGAGTACTTCGCTAATACAGAGGGTACAACTAACCATGTCTTCAAGTGGCACTTAACTGCTGCAGATCTTGAGAAGTTGACTCATGATCAGGTTAATCCTGTTACTGTAACTCGCTATGTACGTTACATTGGTAATGCAAAGGCTAAGTATCCTTACATCTATGTTAAGTTGACTTACAACTTGTCACGTATCAATAAGAACCAGACATTCGGTGAGTTGATTCCTGAGTATTGGAAGGGACTTAATGGTTCTGAAAATGGTAAGGAAGCTGTTATCTTCGATGTTAAGGAGCCTACAGATGGTAACGATATCTTAGGTATTAGCCGCAAGGTTACTTCTACTTTGAAGGGTAATGTTGCTAAGTTAGTAGGTCCTCACAAGTATTACTTCGTTCCTGAGCCTGTTGTAGTTGGTGGTTATACAATCACTCCACAGAGCAGTGCTGCTGATACCAAGTGGAACAAGTTGTTCTGCAAGTATATCACTGGCGACTCTCACGTATTCAGCAAGGCTAAGTTGCAGGAAACTCTTGAGGGTTGTGCTATTGACTACGCAGATGGTGCATTCATGAATGAAGATCTCTATGCAGTAAAGGGTACTTCTTATGTTAAAATTGCAACATTGGATCCTGCTACTAGTGAGATTACATTGATAAAGAATGAAACAACAAAGGCTGTCTTGAATGCGATTGGTTATGCACCAGCAAATGCTAATATCCAGAAGGAGCTCCGCTCTTGGGTAGGTGTTGTAACTGAGAATACTTGTGGTGTAGCTGAGTTTGTTAAGGATGGTATCTTCCTGACAGCTTGGGAGCGTCCAATCAACTTGATTGATGTTGCTACAGAGCCACGTATCGATGCTAACACCAATGGTAACGTTATCTACGCTCTTGATCTCTTCAAGTTGTACGACTGGCGTGGTTGGAATACTGAAGAAGAGTCTGAGGCAGGTTGTGTAGCTAACCAGAGTAATATGTGGGGTGACCACCTCTGGTTCTGGGGTTACTACAATGTGAAGTCTATCACAATCGATACTACACCTGCTAACGTTGAGACAACTCTTGGCGGCGGTCATTGGACTACAATGGATCAGATTAGTGGCCAGGTTGAACTCAGATGCGGTAATATAAGTGGTGTTGCTACAGATTCTAAGACTAAGGGTAAGGTAACTTACACCAACGATTTGACTTCTTACAACTCTGAAAGTCAGAATGCTGCTTTGGCAACCTTTATGGAGGCTAATAAGGCTAAGTTCGGTACTATCTGGTACTACAACAATGGTGGTAACGTAGAGACCTTCAAGGTAAGAGTTCCTATCACTATCGCTTACGAGTGGGGTGAGTTTACTACTAAGGTTGAGTTCACTATCAAGGGTACAATTGGTGATTAAGACATTTATTGAAAAGAAAATTAATAATTAAGCTCTAATTAGAGGGTGTGCCTAAAAGAGCGGCGCACCCTCTTTTTATTTAAAAATGTGACGGGTATGAAAAAAACTATATTATATTCTCTCTTGGCTATATTGGTCTTCTCATTATGCTCATGCGGTGAGAAAAAGAAAAGTCGCGAACAGCAGGTTGATGAATTCAGAAGCGAATTGACTGAAGAAGATACGGCTGCTATGTTGAAACTTTGTGATGATGCCATGGCGCAGCTCAAGGCAAAGGATTATAACGCAGTGCTTGCCAATTTGCATGAATATACCGATTCTACGCAAGAAGTGAAACCTCTCACAGAAGAAACAAGACAAAGATATCTTAACAAGTTTAAGATGTTCCCTGTATTGGATTATACACGCGTATATTACTCATTCCAGTTGCAAGGCTGCAATGATGTGAAATATGATGTTACCTTTGCAACGGCAAAACAGGCTGGAACCGCTGAACCGGCAAAGACAGCTTATATGTTCAATCCGGTGAAAGTAGACGGCACTTGGAAACTGTGTGTAAAGACGGCTACTGACGAAATAGATATGAACATGCGCTAATAAAACATTTAAACTTACCTATTATGAAGAAATCATTGTTTGTCATATTACTGGCTTGTGTGTCTGCACCCGGTTGGGCTCAGATACAGCGCACTGCTGTATTTGATTTCAGTCAGCCACTCAGCCTTACTCCTTCCATAACTCCACCTGAAGGTAATAGTAATGAAGTTCCCGTTACTGATAATGTTTTCTCTAATGGCGACATTACTATTGATTTTGAGTGGGGTAATCAGGGATTGGGTACAGCCATCGTTAACTTTACTAACATCTATATTCATGATATCTCCTATTATCTCAAAGTCAGTCAGCAGGCTTTGATGAAAGTGCATGCACCTGTTATCGGACGTCTTGACAGAGTATCTTTCTCCGAAGGTAGTACTGTAGGTGATCTTCGAGTGACAGACGATGAATTAGGAAGTCAGGAAGATGGGTACAAGACATGGATTAATGATAAAAAGCAGGATATCCATGACTTAATATACAAAAACAGTTTTTCGAATGCTCAATTAAAAAAGATTACGGTACTCTATACCATGCCGTCTACCATTCTGACAGCTACGGGTGATTTGGAGAATGGCAGTGTTTTAGAGTACTTTGAAAACATGCATCTTACATTCGACCGCAACATGCTGGTTAAAGATGCATCCAAAATCACACTCTCTGATGGAACGAGCAGCCAAATGCTTTCTGCTACTGTAAAAGACAATGTGGTAACCTTATCTGCTGCTAGCCAGATAGCAAAGAATGGTACATATATACTTACGGTTCCTGCAAAGAGTTTTGTTGATAAGGAAGGCTTTGAGAACAAGGAAATGAAATTCTCTTTTGTCATCAAGGCTCCTTTTAGTCCTGTTTCGATTACTCCTGCAGCGGGAACCATTGAAACTTTACCTCTTACTATTGCCGTAGACTTCGGAGAGAAGGTTGGATATGTAGATGAGGCTGCCAGCGTGAAATTACTGAAAGATGGTAACGACTATCTGACAGCAAAGGCTGTCAAGGCATCTGATACGAAAGTTAATTTTGAAATACAGGGCGCTGCAGGTGCTATCTCAAAGATGGGTACTTATAAACTTATTGTGCCTGCTAATGTAGTTTGCAACGACAAGAAGGGCGATGCCGAATGGGAACGCTACAATAAGGCTTTTGATGTAGAATATGTTGTTGTCGGTTCTGCCGCATATTTGAAAGCTCTGAAATTGTTGCAGAATAATTCGGTGGGCTATCCTAAGGTTACCAGTGCCGCTTATGTCGCTTTGAACGAAGTTGTCGGGAATGAGGCATCAACAGATGCAGAATTCAAGGCTGCTATTGATGCTTATTATAATGAAACTGATGTTCTTCTTCCAGAGAACAAGAAGTGGTATAAGATAGCCAGTGTAAATAAGAAGAATGAACGAAAGTATCTTGCCGTAAGTGACAATCAGGTTCTGTTAGTAGACAATATTGATGAAGCTTCTGCGTTTGAGGCGTTAGACCATAGTGGAGTCTTCACCTTGGGTGATGCTGATGACAATATGCTGAATGTCAATGGAGTGACAGCTGATGCAGGTGCAGAAGTAAGCAAACTTACAATTGCCAAACTGGATGGCTCTGCTGTACAACTCGAATCGGGTGATGTCTTTGATGCAGACAAAGCATTGGGTACTTTCTCATTCAAGGGATCTTATCCATCTGTAACGGGAAGCTCTAGCGTTGCTTATGCTTTGTGCAATCATGCAGACAAGAAATATCAGACAGAAGCAGCTGTTGCTGCTCCATATTGGCAAAGCAGTCTGACCAGTGCCTTCGCATTCGTTGAGGTTGAAAAACCGGCTGCTGCTATCAAGACCGTAGAGACAGCTTACAAGTTGACACCTGCAATAGTAGGAAGCAATGCCGATCTCCTGACTCTTT
The DNA here is from genome assembly GCF_024330485.1 of Segatella copri. Lineage (GTDB taxonomy): Bacteria > Bacteroidota > Bacteroidia > Bacteroidales > Bacteroidaceae > Prevotella > Prevotella copri_L. Next base: position 37,494 of record NZ_JANDWX010000003.1, read on the forward strand.
CTTTCGATGAGTTGACTCATGTTACAGTAATGAGTGATGCTGATACCTATATTGCTAATGAGAAGGGTGAGCGTGTGAAAGACGTTACCTTTACTCCGGTAACAGGAAAAGACAATCAGTTTACTGTTGCGTTGACTGACCTGGCAAAGGCTAGCTATCAGCTGGTAATCCCAGAAGGAACCTTCCATTATGAAAAGAATAATAAGGAAGTAAAGACTCAAGCTATCAAGGAAAGTTTTACGATAGGAAAGGGCGGCTCTCCTGAAGATCCAAATCTTAAATCAGATTATTCAATATACCAGATGTTGCCTGATATATCAGGTTTTGTCAAGGATGTTGCATTGAATGGATTTATGATTAAAAACATTGGATACTATGTTGGCTTGGTTGCTAATCCTGATAGAGAAGTGAGACTTGCAGTTTACGACAACAACAAGACGATTCGTACAGGACACTTTGAAAGCTATGTAGATCCAGAAGATCCGACAACGCCGACATTGCTGTTAGTCTTTGATACACCGCTAAGAGAAGGTGAATTGAAAGCCGATCTTTACGCTATAGTAATTTTGCAGGGAACCTTCGGAGATACAAACTTTGGAAAGTTCCTTGAGGACAAGACCACAACCCAAGCCAGTGATTGTCATACTAACCCAAGAATGACGATTACAATCGAAGTAGACAATGATAAGGCTACTGGTATCGAACATGTTGTGAATTCTACTGAGAAGAACAATGTAATCTATGATGTCCAGGGACGTAAGGTAAAGCAGATGAACCGTTCTGGTATCTACATTGTGAATGGAAAGAAATTCGTAAAGAAATAAAATTTAATGTAGAAAGTTATGAAATCAATTAAACTGTTCATGGCAACGGCCATGTTAGCCATCGGCTCTACAGCCGCTATGGCGCAAGCATCCTACACAGACAAGGATGGAAACGAATATCAGTTTAAGCGTCACTGGTTCCTGGATATTCAGGCTGGTGGGCAATATACTTTAGGTGAGGCAAGCTTCTCAGACCTGCTTTCTCCTAACTTCCAGGGTGCCATCGGCTACCAGTTCTCTCCTGTTTTCGGACTCCGTGGTCAGATAAACGGTATCTGGAGCAAGGGCGGATGGAACGGATACAAGGCTACCAAGGACGGTACTCCGTATACCGCCAGCTACAAATGGAAATATGTAGCTCCGGGTGTGGACTTTATGTTCAACCTCTCTAACCTCTTCTGTGGCTGGAACCCGAACCGCGTGTTCAACGCTACTGCCTTCGTTGGTGGTGGTATCAACTGGGCAGGAGCTAACCAGGAGGTAAACGACCTGGCTGCTAACATCAAGAATCAGAGCAACTATCTGCTGGAATATCTCTGGCAGGGAAAGAAGGTTCGCCCATACGGCAGAGCCGGTATCGACCTGGAATTCAAGGTAAGCAAGGCTGTGAGCATCATGCTCGAGGGCAATGCCAACATGATTTCAGACAAGTACAACTCTAAGAAGGCAGATAACCCTGACTGGTACTTCAATGCACTGGCAGGTGTACGCATCAACCTGGGCAAGAGCTATACCAAGAAGGCTAAGCCGGTAGAGGAACCTGCTCCGGCACCAGCTCCTAAGCAGGAATATGTAGCTCCTAAGCCAGAGCCTAAGCCAGCTCCTGTAGAGAAGAAGGTAGAGGAGATTCGCCGTGACATCTTCTTCACCATCAATTCTTACAAGATTGCTCCTTCTGAGGATGCTAAGATCCGTGAGGTGGTTGACTTTCTGAACAAGAACACAGAGGCAAAGGTTGTAGTAACCGGCTATGCTGACAAGGGTACAGGCAATGACGTCATCAACGACCGCATCGCTGCCAAGCGAGCAGCAGCTGTGGTTTGGATGCTGACAAAGAAATATAATATACCTTCTGAGCGCATTACAGAAAAATCTAAGGGTGCACGTGTGCAGCCTTTTGCAGAAAACGCAAAGAACCGTGTAACGATCATGATCGCTAAGTAGTACGGTAAGTTTATAATGCGACAATCAATTATTTTAATTGGTGGCGGGGCATCCTCAGGATGCCCCGTTTTTCGTTCAGCTATCCCTTCCTTCTCCCGCTCATTTTGTTATTTTTTCACCATTTCTTGCAGTTTCTCAATATTTTGTTGTACCTTTGCACAAAAATAATAATAAATTGCAAGAAAATGGGAAAGATTATATTGACGGGCGACCGTCCTACAGGTAAACTTCACCTGGGTCATTACATCGGCTCTCTGCAGCGCCGAGTACAACTTCAGAACGCTGGCGACTTCGACAGAATGTTCGTTTTCATGGCAGATGTTCAGGCTTTGACTGATAATGCCGACAATCCTGAGAAGATTCGCCAGAACATTACAGAGGTGGCTCTTGACTATCTCTCTGCGGGCCTCGACCCACAGAAGTGTACACTCTATATCCAGAGTATGATTCCAGAGTTGGCAGAGTTGACTACCTATCTGATGAACCTCATCAGCGTATCTCGTGTTCAGCGTAACCCAACCGTGAAGACTGAGATCAAGATGCGTAACTTCGAGGCAAACATTCCGCTCGGTTTCTTCTGCTATCCTGTGAGTCAGGCTGCCGACATCACCGCTTTCAAGGCTACAACCGTGCCTGCCGGTGAGGACCAGGAGCCTATGCTGGAGGTAACCCGCGAGTTGGTTCGCCGTTTCAACCAGACTTATGCACCTGTATTGGTAGAGCCGGAGATTCTGCTTCCAGAAATTGCCTGCTGCCGTCGTCTTCCAGGAACTGACGGTAAGGAGAAGATGAGTAAGAGTCTCGGCAACTGCATCTACATGAGCGACGATGAGAAGACCGTTTGGAAGAAGGTGAAGAAGATGTCTAACGGTGAGCCACGTATGAGCATGGAAGAGCCAGGACATCTGGAGGGCAATGCCGTGTTCACCTATCTCGAGGCATTCTCTACTCCTGAGGACTTCGCTGAATTCTGGCCAGAGTTCAAGACTTTGGATGAGTTGAAGGAGCAGTATGTGAAGGGTGGTATCGGTGACGGTACCTGCAAGAAGTTCCTGAACAGCGTCATCAACAAGATGCTCGACCCAATCCGTGCCCGCCGTCATGAGTTTGAGCAAGATATTCCTGAGGTATTCAATATCCTGAAGAAGGGTAGCGAGGATGCCCGCGAGTTTGCAGCCCAGACCATGGATGAGGTTCGCAAGGCTATGCGTATCGACTATTTCAGCGATGCTGCCTATATTGAGGAGCAGGCTGCGAAATTTAAGGTTTGATGATGATGTAAAAGATAGAAATATAAAGTGAAAAGGCAAAAGTTATCGTCAGCTGGTAACTTTTGTCTTTTTTATATTATTATGATATGTTTTTAACGCAAAAAACAAAATAATTTCTTTTCTTATCCTTTGTTCTCGTTTTTTTTTCTTATTTTTGCAAACAGAATAAACAAAAGAAGCAGAGTATAATGAAAATGAGAAAAATGCTCCAATACAGACTTGCTGATTTAGATAGTATGCTGGTATTGCTCTTCGCTTTTTTGCAACCCATCTCGGCTCAAAAAGCTGATGACAATGTGCATATATTGCAATGCAATGATAGATACGTCTTCAAAACTGATGACGCAGGTAAGACTATTGTTGTTAACACTACGGATTATGAGTATGGTGTAACCCAATATTCCGCTCTAGTTCAACCATGTGCTTATTACGGAGAGTTTATTCGTTTGGACAAGGCACAGTGTAAGGGGTATGCACAATACAAGTCAGCCATTCCTCGTAATGTCTTTTACGATGATACCAAGATTTGCTACTTTAGCTATCAGATTCCAAAGGTTGGCAAGACTCTGAAGGCTTCTTTTACTCGAACCTATCTCAATCCTATTTATTTCACAACTATTCCTTTGTGTGAAGCTAATTATGTAGAGCATAAGAAAATAGAGGTAATCAAACCAAAAGCCTTCCAGCAGTTTCGGATAAAAGAATATAATCTTCCTGCTGGTATAGAGAAAAGTACTACATGTAATGCTGAGGGAGATTCCGTTTTTACTTATGTGATTCATTCCTTACCTGCACAGCTGATAGAACCTAATTCTCCATCTTGGGGATATAGTGCTCCTCATCTCTTGGTGTTGGGAGCATTCCAAAGTCTGCAAGATATGTTTGTCTGGTCTCATCAGTTGGCTAATGTGGATTGCTCTATTCCTAATCAGGAAGAAATACTAAGAGAGATACAGAAAGGGGCAAAAAACGATTATGACAAGATAGCCAATACTTATGCCTGGGTACAGCAGAATATCAGATATTTGGCTTTTGAGGCAGGCATTTCTGCCCATCAACCAGCAACACCTGCTGAAACTATTCGTAAGCGTTATGGTGATTGCAAGGCTATGGCTCTTTTGCTCAAAACCTTGCTCAAGGCTCAAGGCTTTGATGCTCGTCAAACGGATATAGGGACATGGGATGTACCTTATTCTTTGCAGGAAAATCCTTCTATTGCATCTATTGATCATGCGATATGTACGGTTTTCTATCAGGGAAAGCCATATTATCTGGATGCTACGAATCCATATGTTCCTCTAGGCTATGTGCCAGACAATATACAAGGAAAAATGGCTTTGGTAGAAGACGCAGATAGCTTTCGTATGAATAAGTTACCTGAACTGGCTGCTGATTCTTGCTTTTCTTCTATAACATATCAGACAACCTTAGAATCTGGGGATGATGGAAACTACGATATAAAGGGAAAATTGTACTCTAAATGGAAGGGCGATATGAAGTCTTGGATACTAGTGGGGAATGACGCTACGGCACAAGATGAAAAAGAGAAGGCCTTGGTGGCAGCGATGGGGGTTGATGAACGATTGGATAAGATTGGGGATATAGTGATGACGGGAAATCGTCCTCGGGATGAGTCTTTGAATATCACTGCTTTTTTTATGAAAAAGGGAGCTGGGCAACTGGTTGACGGTACTGTTTATTTAGATACCAATCTCGATGAGAGCCTTTTTCTGACTCCAGTGGATACAACCAAACGGGTTTCCGATTACATGATAGACTTGCGGTCCAAGGAAGTACGTGATGTAAAGATTTTGATTCCAGAGAAAATGGAGGTCAGTAGTCTCCCCGCACCTTATCAGATTCATACTGCATGGGTTGATTTTTGTCGCACTTATTCTCAAACAGGCAATCAGATTGTTATGCATAAGGAGTGTGTAATACACCACAGACGTGTTCCGCGAAGCGAAATCCCTGCTTGGAATAAGATTATAAGTGATTGGGGAGCAGCTTGTAATGAGCAAGTAGTATTAAAGGAAAAATGAGTTAAATGTATTATTCATAGTCAAAAAGTTGAATTATGGGAAAGATTAAAGTAATCCGAGTTGTCTTCAGTATTCTGTTGGTACAGCTCTTGACGTTGTCAGTGAATGCTGACGAGAAAGCTGATTATTTGAAGTTGGCGCAAAAGGTGCGGCAAGAAGTTTGGAGCAGTACGCCTGCTGACTTTCAAAAACGAACGGTTCCCGACAGATACAAGAATGCTTCGGCCGTCATACTATCTTATTATCGGGAGTTGAGCACGGATTATTATCGTAAGGCAACGGCTGATCTGGTGCTCAATCTTCGCCTTACTCGTCAGATAGACTGTACGGATATGGAGCGTATGTTAATTCAAATCAATGACAAAAAGGCGTTGAAGGATTATTCTGAGTTTACTTTCAAGACGAAAAGTAGAAAGTGGACCTGGGGATATCATCATAAAACGCAAACGGTGCTTGGCATTCGTGTTATAAAGAAGAATGGTAACGTACAGGAAGTAAGTTTAGATGACTATGTAGATGTCAAGGAAGGCAAAAATGACAAGGACTTGAGTCAGAAGATAGCTGTGCCTGGTTTGGAAGTGGGAGATTGTATTGATGTCTTTTCTCTAGACCAAATAGATACACAGGAACAACAGCTGGATCCTTTCTATTTTGTTCTTCGTCAAGACGAACCTGTCCTTTATACCAAGGTTCACTGTGTGCTAGACCAAAGTCTTGCCACCGTCTATCGGACGATGAATGGTGCCCCTGATTTTACTCAGACCACAGACAAGGACAAAAATGCAGTGCTTGATATGGTTATGGATAAGCCGGTAGATGCAGAATCATCCATTTGGTATAATTCTTTGGAGCAGTCACCTTTTATAGAGATGTATATTACCCCGACCAAGGCTAAAGTGGCAGTAGTAGAGAAAGCTATGCGCCAAAAAGGTGTTCGAGGCAATCCTGATGTAACACCAATCCTGCAAGACGATTGGAAATTGCTGAAATCTTATGTGTCTAAGGGGGGATATTCTCCTGCTGGTCTTCCTAGTACGTATAAGAGCGTCTTCAAGTCTGCCAAAAAAGAGGGGATGTCTGCCGAGGAGAAAGCTGACCGTATTTATTCTTTTGAGTATGTTAGTGGGGGAGCTTCTCAGAGGGTTTTTAATACAGTGGCTAATTATTTGCGTAAATTGGGCGTGGAAATAGAAATGGGCATTACCACTCCGTTTGGTGCATTGCCTGTTGATAAACTGATTAATTATAATTCTACATCTTGGTTCTTCCGCCTTAAGGGAACTGATGTGTACTACTTCCCTGGGACTTATCCTAAGGTTGCTTCCGAGATACCTTATATATATCAAGGAAGAAAGGCATATATGCAAGATTCCGAGGAACAAATAACGATACCTGTGAGTCAAGCTGAAGACAATAAGTCGGTGAATGATATGGTGGTTAAACTTGATGGTACTAAACTTGATATCAGTAGGAAGGTAACTTATTCGGGTGAACAGAAAATGTACGGTCAGTCTTTGGTGAGTCCTGATAACACGCTTTTTGGTTCAAGCCAACTTGAAGCTTATTGGCGATATTTGAAATACGACGACAAAGATCCGTACTCTTGTTATACTAAGAAGGAATCTGCTGAATTAAAAGGAGCTTTCAATGAATATCGGAAAAATGCCATAGATCCGTTTAAGGCTGAAATCAGTAGTTATCACGATGGTGATCCTGTGCAAGTCGGTGGCTATGGAGTAGATTGCGTGGGAATCCGTCGAGATAGTTCTAACTTTGTTTATCATGTAGATTATGTGATGGATGGAATGGTGAAACGCGCTGGAAATAACTATTTGTTGTCGGTAGGTAAGTTAATAGGAAGTTCGTTGAAACTGGAAGGCAAGGATCGAGAGCGTATCGATGATGTTTGGCGCAAGATGGCGTTTGTTGATGAATGGAATATAGAGATTCCGTTGCCGCAAGGATATAAGGTCTCTGCTGAAGCATTAAAGAAGATTGAGACTTCGGTGGCTAATGAGTGTGGAGAATTCACGGTTAAGGCTACCGCTGGAAATGAAAGTGTAAAAGTGTATGTGCGCAAATGTTTTGCTCATAGAGTGGAACCTGTCTCAAACTGGAGCAAACTGTTGGCTTTGGTTGATGCTTGTAGCGCTTTCACTGATAAGCAGATGGTAATAGCGAAATGAATGTAAGTTTATTGAGTATATTTTTAAATTCTAAAAGAGGTGGTTACAGCTTGAAGGTCATATACCGGTAAAACTAAATGAGGTTTAAGAATTGAAAAAGGTGAATAAACGAATATTACAATTAGCGGTTCCGTCGATAATATCCAATATCACGGTACCGCTTTTGGGGTTGGTTGATGTCGCTATTGTCGGGCATATCGGCGATGCAGCGTATATCGGAGCCATTGCCGTGGGCTCGATGCTCTTCAATGTCATCTACTGGCTGTTCGGCTTTCTGCGAATGGGAACCAGCGGAATGACTTCGCAGGCTTTGGGAAGGAGAGATTTGGCTGAGGTGCTGAGGCTCCTGGTGCGCTCTCTGAGTATCGGTGTGGGGATAGGAGTGCTGTTCTTCGTTCTTCAGAAATGGCTGATAGGCTGCGGACTCTGGGCGATGTCGCCGGAAGCGGATGTCGTGGAACTGGCACGAAGATACTGTTATGTCTGTATCTGGGGAGCCCCGGCAGTGCTCGGACTCTACGGATTTACGGGCTGGTTTATAGGTATGCAGAACACGCGCATTCCGATGATGGTATCGCTGACGCAGAATGTGGTGAACATCGTAGCCTCTCTGCTGCTGGTCTTTGTCGGCGGTATGACGGTAGAAGGCGTGGCGCTCGGAACGGTCATTGCCCAATGGTGGGGATTCCTGATGGCATGTCTGTTCTATCGCATCTGGTATCGCCGGTTAAGCAAGTATGACTATCGCCGGCATCTCTTTGCTGCCGAACCGCTGAAGCAGTTTTTCTCGCTCAATAAGGATATCTTTCTCCGCACCCTCTGTCTGGTGGCGGTCAACCTCTTCTTTACGGCGGCAGGTTCCAGGGAGAGTACCATCGTGCTGGCTGTGAATACGCTGCTGATGACGCTCTTTACCATCTTCTCTTATTTTATGGATGGTTTTGCTTATGCGGCAGAGGCGTTGAGCGGCAAGTATTATGGAGCCCGAAACATGGGAGCATTCCGCGAGGTGGTTAGAAGAACGATGGGTTTTGGAGCTGTCGTGGCAGTAGGTTTCACCTTATTATATATAGTGGGTGGCGAGAATTTCCTCTCTTTGCTCACGAGCGATAAGCAGGTGATAGCTGCATCGGGCGAGTATTTCTGGTGGGCTGTGCTGATTCCGCTGTCTGGCATGTCGGCATTCGTCTTCGATGGCATCTTTGTAGGCATCACACAGTCTAAGTCGATGCTCTGTTCTACCGCTGTAGCCTCGGCTTCGTTCTTCGGTCTGTTCTTCGGCTTGCATCCTTTTCTGGGCAATCATGCCCTGTGGTTGGCCTTCATTCTCTACCTCTTGTTAAGGGGAATCGTACTGTTCGTCATTTACCGTAAAAAACTGCGGTAAATGACGAATAGTGTTTTTATAGAATATTTTAGTAGAAATAATGCACATCTTTCATAAAAATTGCACACTGAATTATAGTGTGCGCATTTTTGTGAAAAACTACATTAATATAGTTTAAATCTTAGGCTTATATTCTTTTTCTTAGCCGAAAATTAGTAATTTCGCAGAGCAAAACTTAAAAAGAAAAGAGTAAATGACAGCAGAAGAATATTATCAGCAGGGTAACGCCTGGCGCAAGCAGGGTGACTTTAAGCGTGCCCTCGACTGCTATATGGAGGCCATTGCCCTCGATCCGGAGAGCCCTGCCGTAGCAGCCAAGGAGATGCTGGATGATATCATGAGCTTTTATTGCAAAGACTACTACAATCCATAACAACCGACATGTGGACAGCAGGAGCTTTGTTTACTCCAATGGTAAAGATAATTAGTAAGAAATTAGAATATGAGTAAGATTAAAGGGGCTATTGTAGTCGACACCGGGCGTTGCAAGGGATGCTCGCTCTGTGTGGAGGCTTGTCCTCAGCATGTCATCGCATTGGCAGAGAAAAAAGTCAATGTGCATGGTTACCGTTATGTAGAGGCAGCAGTACCTGATGCGTGTGTTGGTTGCACTTCGTGCGCCATCGTGTGTCCGGACGGCTGTATCACTGTTTATCGTAAGAAGGAGGACTAAATAATGGCAAATCAGGAAGTTACATTAATGAAAGGCAATGAGGCGATAGCCCATGCCTGTATCAGATGTGGTGCGGATGGTTTCTTCGGCTATCCTATCACACCTCAAAGTGAGATTATAGAGACGCTGGCTCTGCTCAAGCCATGGGAAACATCAGGTATGGTGGTTCTGCAGGCTGAGAGTGAGGTGGCGGCTATCAACATGGTTTATGGTGGCGCCGGTGCCGGTAAGCGTGTCATTACCACTTCTTCAAGTCCGGGTGTGGCTTTGATGCAAGAGGGTATCTCTTACATGGCAGGTGCTGAGATTCCGGGCGTTATCGTCAATGTGCAGCGTGGCGGTCCGGGTCTGGGTACCATCCAGCCATCCCAGAGTGATTATTTCCAGGCTACCCGCGGTGGTGGTAACGGCGACTATAATGTGATTGTGCTGGCTCCTGCTTCTGTTCAGGAGATGGCTGATTTCGTTGATCTCGCCTTTACGCTTGCCTTTAAGTATCGCAATCCTGCGATGATTCTGAGCGATGGTGTCATTGGTCAGATGATGGAAAAGGTGGTTCTGCCTCCTGTCAAGCCTCGTCGTACAGAGGAGGAGATTGCGAAGGAATGCCCTTGGGCTACCATCGGCCGTCCGAAGAATCGTCCAGTTAACATCATGACCTCTCTGGAACTCAAGCCTGAGGTAATGGAGGAGCGCAATATTGCTCTTCAGGAGAAATACAGAAAAATCCGTGAAACCGAGGTTCGTTATGAAACCGAGCAGATGGATGATGCCGACTATGTTATCGTAGCTTTCGGTAGTGCGGCACGTATCGCCGAGAAGAGCATCGAGAGTGCGCGTGAGCAGGACATCAAGGTAGGATTGTTCCGTCCTATCACTCTCTGGCCTTTCCCTGAAAAGGAGATTCATGAACTCGCCAAGACCAAGAAGGGCATTCTGGTTGTAGAAATCAATGCCGGTCAGATGGTTCAGGATGTGCGACTGGCTGTGAATGGTCTGACTCCTGTGGAGCACTTTGGTCGTCTGGGCGGTATCGTACCTGAGCCGGAGGAAATCGTTGAAGCATTAAAGAAGTTAATAAAATGAATGATATAATTTCACCAGAGAATCTGGTATATAAGAAGCCTACGCTGATGAACGATACCCCGATGCATTATTGCCCGGGGTGTTCGCATGGCGTAGTTCATAAGCTCGTTGCCGAGGTTATCGAGGAAATGGGCATGGAGGATAAGACGGTAGGCGTATGTCCGGTGGGCTGCGCTGTCTTTGCTTATCGCTATTTGGATATTGACTGGCAGGAGGCTGCTCATGGTCGTGCACCTGCTGTAGCTACGGGTATCAAGCGCTTGTGGCCTGATCGTCTTGTCTTCACTTATCAGGGCGATGGCGACCTGGCGTGCATCGGTACCTGCGAAACTATCCACGCCCTGAACCGTGGTGAGCATATCGCCATCATCTTCATCAATAATGCCATCTATGGTATGACCGGCGGACAGATGGCGCCAACCACCCTGTTGGGTCAGAAGACTGCTACCTGTCCTTATGGTAGAGAGGCTGATCTTCATGGTTATCCACTCAATATTACCGAGTTGGCAAGCCATCTGCAGGGTACTTGTTATGTAACTCGCCAGAGTGTGGAGACCGTGGCAAGCATTAAGAAGGCAAAGAAGGCTATCCGCAAGGCGTTCGAGGCAAGCATGCAGGGCAAGGGCTCCAGCCTGGTAGAGATTGTTTCTACCTGCAACAGCGGTTGGAAACTCTCACCTGTTGAGGCTAACAAGTGGATGGAAGAGAACATGTTTAAGCAGTATCCTAAGGGTGACCTGAAGGATACAACGGGAATGTAAGTGAAGAACGAAGAGTGAAGAACGAAGGAAGAACGATTTGCTCTTCTAATATAATAATAGAACAATGAAGACAGAAATCATTATATCCGGTTTTGGCGGTCAGGGCGTTCTCTCTATGGGAAAGATTCTGGCTTATTCAGGACTGATGGAGGATAAGGAGGTAACCTGGATGCCTGCTTACGGACCAGAGCAGCGTGGCGGTACAGCCAACGTAACGGTCATTGTGAGCGACAGTCGCATCTCTTCGCCTATCCTGAGCCATTATGATGTAGCCATCGTGCTCAACCAGCCGTCGCTCGACAAGTTTGAGCCGAAGATTAAGCCAGGCGGCATCCTGATTTATGATGGCTATGGTGTGATGAATCCTCCACAGCGCAAGGACATCACTATTTATCGCATTGATGCAATGGACAAGGCTGCCGAGATGAAAAACTCCAAGGTGTTCAATATGATTGTTTTGGGCGGTCTGCTGAAGGTTTGTCCTGTTGTGAGCACCGATGGTTTGAACAAGGCGCTTTACAAGTCATTGCCAGAGCGCCATCATGGTTTGATTCCGCTGAACATGCAGGCAGTGGAAGAGGGAATGAAGATTATCGAAAAGGTAGATTAAATTCAATCATCATTATAGATAAGGGAGCGGGCTGCGTTGCGATGCAGTTCGCTCCCTTGTTTTATTAGGCTGGGTTGAAAAGGAAAAAATGATGCATCTTGCAGATTATATATTTAATTTGCATCATGTAGTTTGCTACATTCAAAAACTGTTGTTGAATGTTTTTCATATCTTAAACTAAAGAAAGTTGTTCTTTTCTTTGGCATTTCCAATTCTTTTCGTTAATTTTGTGGCGTTAATTTAAAAGAAAGGAATAAGATGGAAACGATTAATATTCAGTTTCAAGTACCTTCTACAGGTCAATATACGCTTGACGAATTTGTCGCCAAGCTCAAAGACTATGCTGAAAAATTAGCAAGTTCTATCTCCAAGTCTGGAAACAGTTTCCAGGAAAGATATATGAGCCAGGCAGAGCAGGAAGCCTATGTGGCAGAAAGTCTCAACCGTGCTCTTGATGAACTGGAAGCCCATAAGAAGAATGGGACTAAGCCGATGGATGCTCGTGAATTGTTGAGAAGACTTCGGGAAGAGGAGGCGTAGTATGAAGGTTAAAATTTATACGGAAAAAGAATTTGAGCGACAACTTAGAAAGCTTTCCAAGAAATATCGTTCAATGCTTGATGATTACGATGCTTTTCTTACAGGCTTAGAACAGGATCCTTTTCAAGGTACTAGTCTTGGCAAAGGTGTCAGAAAGGTAAGAATGGCAATAGCTAGTAAGGGTAAAGGTAAGAGTGGTGGTGCAAGGGTCATCACTTATAATCTTTACCAGGAAGGAGATTCCGTTATCATTGATTTGTTGACAATCTATGATAAAGGAGAAATCTCTAATATCTCTGATGAGTTTATCAGCTTTTTGCTTGATAAACGTAAAAATGTATAATACGCAGAATAAGTATCATTGTCTTTCAGTATTATCTGATGCAGAAAGGTCTTTCTCCATACCTCTTGTTTTGAGTAACTGCACTAACTCTTGGGGTGTGGAATATGTTTTTATAAACGGAATTCTTGTTGTCATATACCTATAAAAACAAAAACGCCCCGCACATAAAATATTCAAGTCAATCATTTGTAATGATAAAGAATTGAAGATGTATGTATCCCTTGCATCAAGTTATTACTCCATTATAGTTTCTTTTATCTATTGCAATACGGCATCAGATCAATACGACAGTACGACAATGGTTAAGTAAATCTATAAGTCAGCAGTGTCTCATGGCTATAAATGCTTATCGCATTCGTGTCATTTTGATAAAGAACATAGCTTGATGCTCCATGAGAAACAATGATTGATTTTACTATTTATTTGTGTCTACAAAGACACAGCAAGGTATGTTTTGAGTAACTCAAAACCTTTCGGGTTGCTCTCAAAAGACCTTTCCCTAATCGAGGTGATAGCCCTCCAAAGTCGGGTTACCTTGTTCCAATCTTTGATATTATATGGCTAACACATTTAGTTCGCTTTCGCACACCTTTTCTCGTCATAGCAAGGCTCAAGAAATCTTAGTTTTGCTCATCTGGCTTAACGAAAAGGTTGTACTCATTATTGCTCTATTTTTAGAGTATCGAATAAAATAAGTATAACACAAATAAAGTATTAGCTATGATTTATGGTTACATTCGTGTCAGCAGTGATAAACAGACTGTTGAAAATCAACGCTTCGAAATTAACAATTTCTGCAAGCAAAACAATCTTTCTATCGATGGCTGGATAGAAGAAACTATCAGTGGTACAAAGGCGTACAACAAGCGTGAGCTTGGCAAACTATTGAAGCGAGTAAACAAAGACGATCTCATTATGTGTGCAGAATTGTCACGTCTCGGGCGAAACCTCTTTATGATTATGGAGATACTTAATATCTGCATGACTAAGGAGTGTCGTGTCTGGACTATCAAGGACAATTACCGACTCGGCGATGATATTCAAAGCAAAGTGCTTGCTTTTGCCTTTGGACTTTCCGCAGAAATAGAGCGTAACCTTATCAGCCAACGCACAAAGGAGGCTTTGGCAAGAAAGAAAGCAGAGGGCGTTACGCTCGGTCGACCAAAGGGAAGAAAGAGTTCTCCTGAAAAGTATAAGCTTTACGGAAAAGCTACTCTTATCAAAGAACTTCTTAAAGCAAACGTTTCCAAGCGAAAGATTGCGAAGTTGTGCAAGGTTGACCGAAATACACTTGACAGATATATTAAGTTTTTTTTGACAGAAGAGAAATGAGCGTTTTCGTGCAGCAAAGCGGGTCGGAGTGCGAGTTCTCAAACTCTGACTCTTGGGTGATACTTTCTCCTATCGAGCAGAGTATCAAGCGCAAGATAGAAGCTGTGGGGACTCCTCTCAAAGATTGGGACATAAACATTTATCGTGGAGTTCTAACTGGATATAATGAAGCCTTTATTATATCAACAGAGAAACGTGATGAGATTCTTGCGAATTGTCAGACAGAAGACGAGCGTGCAAGAACGGCTGAACTTATTCGACCGATTCTGCGAGGCAGGGACATCAAGAGGTATGGATATAACTGGACTGGATTGTATCTAATTGCAACTTTTCCTTCTCGCCATTATGATATAGAGAAGTATCCTGCCGTTAAAAATTATCTTTTAGGATTCGGTATTGAACGTCTGGAGCAAACGGGGAAGTCTCACATCGTAAATGGAGAGAAAATAAAAGCGAGAAAGAAGACCAATAATAAGTGGTTTGAAACCCAAGATAGCATCAGTTATTGGGAGGATTTTTCTAAACAACAAATTGTATGGATCGAATTGTCTGATGAGCCAAAGTTTTCTTATGCCCAAAACGTTATGTCCGTGAATACAGTTTTCTTCTTAACAGGAGAACATGTTCTTCATATTTTGGGGTTGTTGAACTCCAAATTAATTACATGGTATTTCAAGCATTGTATAGGTACAACATCTGGAGTTGGAACAAATAGATGGCTAAAATATACTATCGAGCAAATTCCTATTGCACCAATAAATATAGGGATAGAACAATTGGTAAATCAGATATGTTCAAACCTTGATACGACAATAGACGGAAAAATAGATGACATGGTCTGCAAACAATATGGATTAGATGAAGAAGAAATTTGCTTTATAGTTAATCATTAGGAGGATTTTTCTAAGCCAAAAATTTTATGGAAACGAGTTGGCTCAATACTTAGATTCTGCTACAATGACAATGAGGCTTTAGGATTAGACAGTACATGTTTTGCAATAGGAAATAACATAGAATTCGTTTGCTGTGTTTTAAATACTCCAATGGGACACTATTTACTAAAAGATGCCCCTAAAACAGGTACAGGTGATCTGCTAATAAGTGTGCAAGCTGTTGAGCCTTTAAAGATGCCTTCAGTGTCGCATGAACTTAACAAGGAATTTAAAAGGTTATTAGAAATTATGAGTACAAATAGCTCTAATGACATAGAAAACGAGATAAGCCAAAAGATATTTAATCTTTATGGCTTATCTTGTGAGGAGCAGAGATATATTGATGAGAATTTCACTTAATCTCAATATATCCAATAGATATTCGTTCTTCTTTAGAAAGCCCATATAGTTCAAAAAGCCGTTCGTCTATAAGAATGGCTTTTTCTTTTTTATAATCATTTTGAATATCAGTGACCAACGATTTGAATATTTCATTTTCTTTATCACTAACTTTCAGAACAGGGATTTTATCAAAGAATATCTTTCTAAGTTCTCGTGTACCACCTTGCAGTTCTGGAAATTTATCAAGAAAGCAAAATTTGAAAATTGAAGAATTCAAAAATGCTGTCAAATATGCTATATGCTTTCCTGTAATCATAAATGATTTGTCATTTTGCAGAAAGTTCTTTTCATCAAAATAGAAAGGAATATATTTGGTCATATTTGGATACATGATTTTTGGCTTAGAAAAATCCTCCAAATAAGCGCAATTGCGTAGGTTATACGGAGTATCACCCTTATCAGCACGTTTCGATATTCTATCCCAATATTGGTCAAGATGTGCCTTTATAGCAGGATAATCTTCTATATGTACACGTTCCAACTTGCCACGAATACCATTGTGGGTATTGATTAGCCACAGATTTGCCCAGTTATACCCATATCTCTTGATGTCCCTGCCTCGCAGAATCGGTCGAATAAGTTCAGCCGTTCTTGCACGCTCGTCTTCTGTCTGACAATTCGCAAGAATCTCATCACGTTTCTCTGTTGATATAATAAAGGCTTCATTATATCCAGTTAGAACTCCACGATAAATGTTTATGTCCCAATCTTTGAGAGGAGTCCCCACAGCTTCTATCTTGCGCTTGATACTCTGCTCGATAGGAGAAAGTATCACCCAAGAGTCAGAGTTTGAGAACTCGCACTCCGACCCGCTTTGCTGCACGAAAACGCTCAAATTCTTTACGCTATCTTTGTTCTGCTTATTGGTAACTGCGCATAGAGTCTTGTGCTCGTTTACTGCTTTAGCAAAGAGCAGAATATTGGTATCAACAGTTGCGCTCTCAAAGATTTTGACTCCGGCAAAGTCTATGAGTAGCAGAGGGTTCGTATTCTTGGCAAAGAATTCACGCGTCTTCTCACCATATCCTGCACGCATCCATTTATTGGATGTGATATAGCAAAGATGTCCATTGGGCTTAAGCAACTGATAGCCACGTTCGTAGAACAGGCAATAAATATCACCTGTACGTGCGTATGTCTTATAATTGCAATCAGCATACAACTTGGCTAATTTGCCGCCATCATTTTGAAGCTGAATATATGGTGGATTACCAATCACAATATCAAATCCATCATTCACTCCGAACATCCAGGCAGGGTCGAAGAACTCTGCAACTGCATTTTGGTCGTATGGATTCCATGCAGCAAGTTGCTTTGCGTCCTCAGGAGCAAAGTCGTTGTCTTCAGCCAACAATTTAGCCAATTTCTCACGTAGTTGTTTGTCTTTCTCTCGCAATGTACTTTTGCGATAAGCGGTTTTAGCAGAGAAATGCTCATGACGTATTTCTGTCAGTTCTTTCTTTGTCGGCTCGATTTCTGGATTCTCGAACAGATTGTGTGAGACTTGTTTCTTCTTTGCAATCAATGAATTGGCTGCCACAAACTTTGTTTCAAGATTTGGCAATGTAGGAATACCAAAGTTCGGCTTCGTGGCATCTTTCTCACAATTGCAGATAAGAGAAATAAAGAAGCGAAGTTTTGTAATCTGCGCTGCTATACTTTGAATATCACTGCCATATATGCAATTTTCAATGATAGCCAACTTCATTTCATAGATATTCTCGTCAGGAGTGATATGACAAAGAATCTCTATCATTCTGTTAAGCAAGCCCATAGGAAATGCTCCTGAGCCACATGCAGGGTCAAGTATCTTGATTGTCTTTAATTTGTCTGCAATGGTTTTATAATCATCCTCTTTTGTTTTGTCATACACAAACTCTGGAGAGAAGAGCGAACGCACAAATGCCGTATTGCCCAAGTATGAGATAAGGCTTTCGTCCACCATATAGTTCACAATCTCGCGAGGCGTATAGAAAGAACCACTTTGATTACGGGCCGTTTCTTTCGTCTCAGGGTTGTATGCACCCAAAAGGTTCTCAAACACCTTACCAAGCAATTCTGGGTCGAGTGCCACTTGCTGCTCCTCAGGGGAGTTCTCTTCTATAGTGAAATTGTATCGGCTTAGTATGGAGATAAGTCCTCGTTCTGGTTCAAAGAACAGAACGTTTGGCACAACCGCACGATTGCGATAGCGTCCATCGGCAAATTTCTTGTCGTTACGGCTGAAACCATCATAGTTGTATGCCTGTTCTACGCCATCAATAGTCTTTGTCTTGTCAAGGCACTCAAAAAGACCGCCATTAAGGAATGGTACTTCAGAGAACAACTTTATCACTTCATCTTCCCTGATAGTGAACATTTCTGCATAGCGATAAAGTGTCTTGATGTCTTTCTTTACGTTGGTTGCAAACTTACGCTTGTTGCCCTGCTCATCCTCTATGGCACGGTTGAGAGTGCCGAAAAAGAGGTTCTGGAGAATGGCATTATAGTAGTTTCCAACTACGGCACTGTTCGGATCAAAATCCTTGAGTATAGTTTCGAGGAAGTCAACATCAAAGATTTTATTAGGCACAAGTTCTTTCTGTTTGATAAACCAAACAAACATAATTCGGGTTATCAAACGTATAATCTTTGTCTCAATATCTTCTCTGTCATCTGCCTCTATAGATGTGTTGTTCGGGAAATATACTCCAGATGCTGGGTCCACCGCCCATTGATACCACTCATACAAGTCTTTGTAGAATTGCTTGGTAAGTGCCTCAACGGAGAACGCTGCCGTAACATCGCTTAGAGCTAATTTGCTATTCTTCAACGCTCCAAATTGCTCTATTGCAGTACGGCATCCACGTCCCTCACCAAGAAGATACGTAAAACGCTTGGTGTTTGTGGAAAGTTTTTCATAAATACCATCCTTGTTAAATCCCCAAGTCTCGCTGACATAAGAAAAGCGTAGAACACTTTCATTCTTACGATAACAGAACAGGAATGCACCAGCATAGCCCATGTCACGCCAGTCTTTTGTAAGCATATCACGTATGCCAGCTCTGTTTCTCTCAATGTTAACTTTGTCTGAAAGTTCCACCTCATATATGGCAAGCGCTTCACCATCAGAAAGAGAAATCTTTCCCAGGTTGAGTGCGTTTTTTGCCAATCGGCTATTCGCTTTTACTTCCTTTGGGCTTCGCCAAAAACTGACATTGCTGAGAAATATGTCATGAAGCAGTTGCTGCCATGCTTCACGATTATATTTTGATTCTATGATTTCTTTATAGTTCATATTATTATTGTTATTTAAACGATTCTGATAATATTATCTCGGCGTTGCTTTCTTGTTCGTTCAACTGCGACTCTTGCGCCATGTAGTAAGCGGAATATTTCTTAGCCATTTCTATGATTTCTGCTAACGCTTCATCATGTGTCATTCGTGACTTTCCGCTTGTACGTCGTAAGTCTTTCTGTATGCGTTGCAAGCGCTTTGGTATGTAGGTTATGACACCACGCTCTGCCAAAGTCTTGAGCTGAACAACTTTTAGATACAGTTCGTTGTCATCTATTTCACGAATAAAGTTATTCAACAGACTTACCGCAGTACTAACTTGCGCACCAAGTGTGGTCTGAGTGTCTTGTGAAGTCTCTTGTACTCGCATTTCCTCATCTCGCATGGCACGGAACTTCTGCAAAGCCATGTTGATATGTTTGTGATGTTGCTCAATGCGCTCCACAGGCTGCTCTTCTTTAGATGCCTTAAAGTATTTCAACGCATCAAGCACAGAGAGTTCCTTGGCTGTTTCCGAAACAAGGAAGAACACTTTCCTATAATTCGTCTTGAGGAAAACAAGTGTATCGCCAGACAAGGTTACACCTTCTACCGTGCGCTTCTCTCTACCAGTACGACTTCGCAACGACAATTTTTCAATTCGGTTATACTCTCTGCGATTTGTCTTGTATAGAGTTCGAAGTTCCTCATAGAAAGGCAATTCTTGATTTGCTTC
This sequence comes from Segatella copri, assembly GCF_024330485.1. GTDB lineage: Bacteria > Bacteroidota > Bacteroidia > Bacteroidales > Bacteroidaceae > Prevotella > Prevotella copri_L. The sequence goes on from NZ_JANDWX010000003.1 coordinate 57,039, forward strand.
TTCCTTTTGCTTCTTCATTCCTTCGTCAAACAACTTGGTCAAGTCCCGGTCAAGAATTTCCTGTTGTGAGTAAATTTGATTATCCTCGCCAAAAGTTGAGTGGAATGTTTGTATCTTACTCAGTGCTATCTGGTTGAGGTTTATCTCTCTGTTGCCCTCACGAGAAGGATAGAACACATAATTATATATGTGCTTAGATGCAGAACCAATACGATTGACACGGCCTATACGTTGCATCAGACGTGTACTGTTCCATGGTGTATCATAGTTGACTATGACATTGGCACGATGCAAGTTAACGCCCTCTGCTAAAACGTCAGTAGTGAGGATTATATTGTAATCGTTGAGCTTTGTTTTATAGTTTGCATCAAAGTTTTCTCGGATAGTTTTGAATAGCTTACTACGATTATCAGCCGAGATCACCAATACATCTTTGCGGTTGATGCGTCGCTCAAGATATTTAACCGTGTCAACTGACTCTGAGAAAACGACAAGCTTTTGCTCTGGATTACGGTCTTCCTTGAACAATTCATGTTTCAGCAATTCTTTGAATTTTGCAAACTTAGAATCGTCAGCATCCGTAATTTTTTCCCATGCCTTGCACATCTTTTCCAATGTCTCTTGGTCGCCTTGTAGCATTTCTATAAATTCAGGCTTAAAGTCTTCGGCCTTAAACACTGAGTTCTTTGGATTGTCCTCCGCTTTGGCATTGAGTTTCTCTTCTATCTCCTCATCTGTGTATCCAGACTCCAGTAGGTTATTGATGTCAAGGTCTGGAGCAATAAACACCTTGTCTCGATTGAACATATCAAGCATATTCTGGTTGGCTTGACGGAAATTGCTAAGTGAGACTTGGAACGCATAAAAACTGCTTTCCAGTCGCTTGACAAGACCATTTTTGCGGATGCCTGCCAGACTACGGCTTATAAGCTCTGCATTGTCATACAACCCATTAGATACTTCGGGCTTCAGGTAAGCAATGGCTTGATAGCGAGCATAAGTCAACTCCTTGTCGAGTGTCTGCATGGCACTTTCAAACAAGTCGGCAAGGTGCTCGTTTAGTTCATAACTGCTCGCATTTGGACGTTCAACCTTTGGAAATCCGTTCACGTCCTTGTTGTAACGTGCCACACTTTCGATGTCAGTTCTTGTACGGCGTACGGTTAATGGCTTTATAACACGATCTCGTACATGTTCTGCCAGTTTCTTAAATTGAGTAACGTCAAAATTCGAATCTTTTCTCAACTGCTGAAATTCCTTAATCAATGGAGAGAAAAATGCCGTCAAGTTTGCCACACCATCAATAGTACAACGGCGTGGGTCTTGGAAAAGCTGTATCTCGTTATAAATGTCAGCAGGTGTATTATTCATTGGTGTTGCTGAAATAAGCATCACCTTTTTCTTGTAGCCTGGTATGTTGCCTTGCTCAATGCGTGGCATCTTGCATATTTCCTGCAATTGCTCAAAAGCAGATGTGGTGTGTGAACGAAACTTGTGCGCCTCGTCCACTAATATCAAGTCGTATTCATCTGCATTCCAGTAGTTATAGTTCTCTTCATCAAGCACCTTTGACAAGCTACCGTTGGTAACGAATTTTGCATATTTGTCAATTCCAAAATCTTTAAATGTAGCCTTCCAGTTTTGTTCTACTGCTGGAGGATATACAACGAGTATCTTTGTCTTGTCTCGTCCATTCTCTATCAAGAACTTTTTAGCAATCATTGTCGCAATAACAGTCTTTCCCAAACCCACAACATCGGCAAGGAAGAAACCATCATATCTAATCAACTTTTGATAGCCTTCAGCTACCGCATCCATCTGATAGTCATACTTAGTATAACCCTCAGGCATGTCAAAAGGATTATTGTCGTCAGTTGCTAAAACACGGTCAGAAAAATATTCCATGAGCATCTTGATGTAAAGGTCATACGGCTTTACATCTCCTTTCAAATATGTTCTGTCAACAGAGGTCTTAACATCTTCTGCTGTTATGGCGCATCCTTCAGCTTCTTTCCACAATAGCTCGAATTCATCTTTTGCAAACTTAACATCATCATATCTATCAAGTTTTACATTAAACTCATACTGTTTATCCTCAGATATGCCAAGTCCATTACCAGACAAGTTGCTTGAGCCTGTGATGGCAACTCCCTGCGAATATTGGTTAAATTCGTCAGGATAAAGAATGTACAATTTGGCATGAATCTTTTTAGATGGATGTGCACGAAGTTCAAGTTTGCCATCAATTAAGTCTTGAATCATTTGGAACATTCCATCTTCTACTTCTTTCTTGTAATTGGAAGATTCAATGTCTCTACGGATTTTTCGCAAACACTCTTCTCTTACTTCTTCTTCCGCACCGAAGAAAATTCTTCCTTGGTTTGCTGCTTGCGCAATGTATTTGTCCACATCAATTCCGATGAGGATTCTAACTCGATTTATGTTGTCCAAAAACGGACGCAAAGAGAAATAACCTGATGCTCTCAAAAATCCCACTACCGCATCAAGATTCTTGATATTTTGGTTATGTTGCAATATGCCCTCAAACTCTTTCATAAGGGTATTTCCATTCTTGTTCGTGAAGAAATTAGAATGTATTATTGATGTGTTGCTTTCTGTTGTCATAGTTGAAACATTACTTAATTTGCTGCTTTACGCAACAATTGTTATTCATTGATTTTCGCCACCAATTCCGTTGGTGTTAATACTTCCATCTTGGCAAAGGCAAACCATTTCTTGCCCAAGTCCTTAATGGATGCACCGATATGGTACACAACATCATCAATACACAAGAATCTGTCGTGTGACCTGCGGAACACACTTACATTGATAGGTGGATATTGGCTATTATGCCTGTTGATATCAAGATGTAACTGTTGATTGATTTGTTGAGTATAAATGTCAGCTGTTACGCCACTGACTCTTTTGTCCAGCAAGGTGAGAACAGTTTCATCGACATAATTGTCTATCAGTACTATGCTTCTTTTGGCGCTCTTTACCAAATCTGAAACAAACGTGTAGGCATCATATACTTGCCCATCATAGAATATTCCTTGTTTTGGCTGAACGCTTCTTTCGTCAAGTCTTTGGAATACTTCATCAATGCGCTTGTCTGATTCTTGTTGGTGTTGCATTATTTCAAGCTGATGATATTCGATAGTTGACAATCTTCTGAACACATCTGCATTGTTTATCAAGAAATGGCGCATGGACACAAAAGCATCCATGATACGGATGCTGACACGAATGGCAGTTTCGCTTCTTAGTACAGAGGCTAACATGGCAACTCCTTGTTCCGTAAATGCAAATGGACAGACAGTAGAATGCTTGAGATTTTTGAACCGGTCACAATTTGTGACCAGTTCGTCCATTTCATATTTACTCAACTGAAATCTGAAATGCTCTGGGAAGCGTTCTATATTACGCTTGACACTTTGATTTAAGACCTTTGTTTCCACACCATATAAGTCAGCAAGGTCTCTATCCAAGATTACTTGGACACCACGGATTGTCAATATTCTATTTTCAACAGAAGATAACTGGTCGCAATTTGCGACCAGTTCACCACCACCTGTCATTATGTTCTTTTCCTCTGCCATTATATTTTTACTTCGGGGTTATCTACTATTATAATATCCGAAAGCTCAACCTGTAATAATCGAGATATTTTTATCAAGCTCTCAACATCAGGCTGATTGCAATTGGTACACCACTTTGATATAGTGGTTTGGTCCTTACCAAGTTGTTCGGCAAGCCATTTGCCTGTTTTCTTCTTTTCTACAAGTAATAACTTAAGCCGATTTAAATCTTTGTTTGCCATATTGTCATCTGTATTTTTTCGGTCTATCATCTATTAATCTACAAAAATAGTACTTTTTTGTTAAAAACTTATTGAAAACGTCTAAGATTTAAGGATATTTCGCAATTGTATGATTAAAAATCATATGTCGTCCACCTTCACACGCAGCTGCTTGATGGTTCTGCCTATCGAGAAGCTGAGGCTTATGCCAAGACATATGCAGGTTGGCAGCTCGTTACCTTGGCTTTTACCAAGAAGATGTAAGTTTTCCGTTAAATATTCTATTTTCTGATAGGTATTTCGGAAAAAATGCCTATTTTTGCAATGTGAATTCAAAACGAAGCAATTATGGCATTGAAATTATATCCTGTAGGAATCCAAACATTTGAGCGTATTCGGAAGGAAAACAAGCTCTATATCGACAAGACGGAATATATCTATCGAATGACACATTCTGGTGGATGTTATTTCTTCTTAAGTCGTCCACGCCGTTTCGGTAAGTCACTTTTGGTGTCAACCTTTGAGAGTTATTTCTCTGGAAAGAAAGAACTGTTTGAGGGGCTTGCCATCGAAAAGTTAGAGCAGGAATGGATGGAATATCCTGTGCTGCACTTTGACATGAGTGGAGGTAAGCACATGGAGAAGGAGCAATTGGAGGATTATCTCTCAAATCGTTTGGAGGCAGAAGAGAGAAAATGGGGGATTACCCATACTAAAAGAGGTGCAAATGATCGATTGACGGAATTAATTACCACCGCTTATGAAATTAGTGGCAAGCAGGTGGTCGTGCTCATCGACGAGTATGATGCGCCTATGCTCGATGTTGCTCACGATAAAGAAACTTTGGATGTGCTTCGCAATGTGATGCGCAATTTCTTTAGCCCACTCAAGATGTGTGAGCCTATGCTTCGTTTTGTCTTCCTGACTGGTATCACCAAGTTCTCGCAAGTGAGCATTTTTAGCGAGTTGAATAACATCAAAAATGTTTCGTTAGGTGATGAATATGCTGGAGTTTGCGGAATCACCAAGGAAGAATTGCTTACCCAGATGAGCGAGGATATAGATATGTTGGCAGAGGCACAGGGGATGACAAGAGAGGAAACTATTGCTAAACTCAAGGAGAATTATGATGGCTATCACTTCTCGCCAGCATCCCCTGATGTGTTTAATCCTTATAGTTTGCTCAACTGTTTTGATGATAAGAACTTCGGTGCTTATTGGTTCAGCTCGGGCACACCTACCTATCTTATCAACATGCTTCGCAAGTTTAAGGTCTTGCCAGCCAAGATAGGCAGGTCATTGGCTCGTTCCTCAGCATTCGATGCACCTACGGAGAACTTGAAGACCATCACGCCTTTGCTCTATCAGAGCGGCTACATCACCATCAAGGGCTATGACAAGATGAGCCAACTCTTCACGCTCGACTTGCCTAACAAGGAAATCAAGGTGGGCTTATTTGAGAGCCTTCTGCCTTATTATTTGGAAGGTATGTATGCTGAGGAGGGAGATGTGGCAATTGCTCAGATGTCTGTCTTGATTCGCCAAGGCGACATGGATGGTGCCTTGCGCTTGTTCCAGGAGTTCTTGGGCACGGTGCCTTATTGTAACAATACTAATTACGAGGGGCATTACCAACAGGTGCTTTTCATCATCTTCACCCTCTTGACTCACTTTGTGGTGGATGTGGAGGTTCACACACCGAATGGAAGGGTGGATGTGGTGATGGAGACTGAGGATACTCTCTATCTCATCGAACTGAAACTTAACAAGAGTGCCCAGTCCGCCATGCAGCAAATCAACCTCAAGCAATACGGCCAGCGTTTTGCGAGATGTGGCAAGCCGATTGTAAAAGTTGGTGTAAACTTTGATGCTAAGAAAGGGAATATTGAGGATTGGATCATAGAACCATAAATAAGAGTTCACCTTTAAAAGAACCATAAATAAGAGTCCACTTTTAAAAGTGGCGGCAACCCATAACAAAAAAAAGACCGAGTAACTTTTCTATTGGAAGTTGCTCGGTCTTTTTGGGTTGAAGTAGAATTAAATCTGCTTTATTCTGCCAATCGGATGCTCATAGGGCTTACGGTGATGAGGCGCTTCTTGTAGAGGTCGCCTATGGCACGCTTGTAAACCTTCTTGCTCACGTGGAAACGCTCGTAGATGTCATCGGCCTCGCTCTTGTCGCCAAGGTTACACTCGCCGTCGTTGTCCAAGAGATACTGGTAGAGGGTTTCGGCGAAATCGGCAGTCTGCTGAATACCGGTCTTCTGTAGGGTGACATCTATCTTTCCGTCAGGACGAACTCTTCCGATGTAGCCCTTCATCTTGTCACCGGTATGGATGTACTGGAAAATCTGGTCCTGATAGAGGAGACCCGGATACTGGTTGTCGATGATAACCTTGAAGCCGAGGTCGGTCTTCTGCCAGATGAGGAGATCCACCTCGTCACCATGCTTGTAGTGAGGATGGTCTTCGTTGAGATAACGCTCAATCTTGGCAGAGGCAACGATGCGGTAGCTCTCCTCATCGATGTGGATATGCACGATGTAGGAGTTGCCGAGCACCATACGTTTCTTCTGCTCGCGGAATGGGCAGAAGATGTCCTTCATCAGCCCCCAGCCCAGAAAGGCTCCGTATTCGTTGACCCATTTCACTTCGAGATAGGCGAAATCGCCCACCTTTGCCAAAGGGGTTTCGGTGGTTGCTATGAGGCGCTCTTCCTGGTCGAGATAGATGAAGACATCCAGCTCGTCGCCGATGCCTGCGTCTTCAGGTACGTAGCGGGATGGAAGGAGGATTTCTCCCTCGTCACCACCATCGAGATACAGACCGAAATCAACTTTTTTTACGATGCGAAGGCGATTGTAATCGCCGAGTTTTATCTTTTTTGCCATATCATATTATTTTCGAGAATATAAAATGCTTTTGCCCTTACAGGGCGACAGGTTTTTGCGTCCGTAATTACCCAGGGTGTTGCCCTGGGCTAGGAGCTTCTGCCCTTTCAGGGCGTTTAGATGCAATCTATGGATGAGTCTGGTTCTTCTGCAGAAACTTCTTTATTGTTATCTGCAGTTTCTTCCTGGCTATCAGCAGCTCCTGCTTCCACCGTCTTCTCAATCATTCCATCCTTGAGATGGATGGTGCGGTCGGTGATGGAAGCAAGGCCCTCATCATGAGTTACGATGACGAAAGTCTGACCGAACTTGTCTCTGAGGTCGAAGAAGAGCTGGTGAAGTTCAGCTTTGTTCTTGGTGTCGAGACTTCCTGATGGCTCATCGGCAAGGATGACGGCAGGATTATTGACCAAAGCTCTCGCCACGGCTACACGCTGTTTCTCACCACCGGATAACTCGGCAGGCTTGTGACTGGCTCTATCGCTCAAGCCCATGAATTCCAATAACTCCTCGGCACGCTCCTTGGCTTCTTTTCGGCTCTTGCCTGCAATGAAGGCAGGAATCATGATATTCTCCAGAGCGGTGAACTCTGGTAGAAGCTGATGGAACTGGAAGACGAAACCGAGATGCTGGTTGCGGAAATCGCTCAGTTTCTTGGTGCTGAGGCTGCTTACATCGATGCCATCAACCATGATGCTGCCACTATCAGGCTTGTCGAGGGTACCGATAATCTGGAGGAGTGTAGTCTTGCCGGCACCACTAGGACCGACGATACTTACCACCTCGCCCTTGTCAATATGCAGGTCGATGCCCTTAAGCACCTGCAGGGAGCCGAAGCTCTTGGTTATACCTTTTATATCTATCATTTTCTTACTCAAAATTATTTTGCAGGCAAAATTAAGCAAAATATTTGGAAATGCCTAATTTTAAGAGATAAAAAGAAATAAGGAGGGATATAAAAAAACAAAACGAGCCTTATTCTTGCAAATAAAGCTCGTTTCAGTACTCAATTCTGTATTACTTTCTATAAAATGTATGTGTTATTTCAACCCATCGGCATCACCGGTGGTCTTCAATCCGTTGCTCTTTTCCCTAGGGGTGATGTTCACCTTCTTTGCCACGGTATTCTCAATAAGGTTGGCATCAAAAGCCATCTTCTTGTCGGTACAGTTGATGTTCTCGAAGGTGAAATCTACCAGGCGGTATTTCTCGCTCTTGCCCACATCGAAGAAGTTGTCGCAATCCATCTGGATATTCTTCATCGTGATGTTGTTGCACTGGCTCAGCGGCATGTCCTTGCGATCGCCTAGTTTGAAGAACTGCTTCCATGGGCGGATGACGAGGAAGCTGCCTGTGGTGCCCTGGATGTTATCCACCGTTACGTACTCGTAATGCTGAGGAGTATCAGGGCGCATCTTCAGCCAGAGTACGCGCTGTGCATTGCCCACCTTGATGTTGCGCAATACGATGTTGCGGTCTTTCACGCTCTCGCTGCCGAGGGTTAAGCATCCGTGCACTCTACCATAGGTGCAGTTTTGGATGAGTACGTTATATACAGGACCATTCTCTGGTGCCTGGTCTGCCCAGGTGCCCTTACCGCCCTTGATGGCGATGGCATCATCGTTTACGCTCATGTAGCAGCCATCCACCAGCACATCGTGACAAACGTCAATGTCGATGGCATCGCTGCTTGGTGCCTTCATGCCGGAAGTAGGGGCGAAGATGGTACAACCCAGGAAGCGGACGTGGTGGCAAAGGTAGATGTGGTTGGTCCAGAATGGACTGTTCTGAATATGCACATCCTGTAAGGTTACGTTGCTGGAGTTGCTGATATAAACGAGACGAGGGCGCTGTGCATCCTTGTTGGTGCATTCACGGTTCCAGGTGCGGCGAATCCAGAACTCCTCCCAATAGTGATAACCGTTGCCATCGATGGTACCAGGACCGGCGATGGTAAAGCCGTCACATTTGTCGGCATTGATGAAGGCAGAGAAGTATTTGCAGGTTTCTCCCTCGATGCGGGTCTGCACCACAGGAAAGTTGGCGATGCGGTCACTGCCTTTCAGTTTTCCACCTTCTGAAACATAGAGATGGGTCTTTGGCTTGAAGAAGAGGGCACCGCTCTGATAGGTTCCGGCAGGTACCACAATAACGCCACCGCCATCCTTGGCTGCACGGTCGATGACCGCCTGGATGGCCTGGGTCTGAATCAGGGTACTATCCGTCTTTACGCCATAGTCGGTGAGAACGTATTTCTTGCCCAGGGTATCTACGTTCACCTTCTGGGCGTTGCTGAACCAGGCATCCATCTTTGTGCCATCAGGCCAAAGTTCGGTTTGTGCCTTCTTTGCTTTCTTCTGTTTCTTTGCGGCGTTGGCGCTTAGTGGCGAAAACGCCACCAGGCAAGCCATCAGCCAGATATATTTCTTCATGATTTGTTTTTTTTACTTTTTACCTTTAAAAGCTTGTAATACTCTGCGGCGCCAAGTAGGAGGCAACCTGTGCCGTAGTCCTCGAAGTCAGGAACTGAGGTGAAGGTGGCAGGCTGACCGGCTGCAGGATCCTTTCCGGTGCCTTGGTTATAGCCGATGAAACCATCCTCGTGAACCGATGCGGCAAGAGCCTTCCATGCCTTGTCCATCGCCTTCTGGTAGGTGGCTCTAGGAAGAATGCCCTGCTGAACACCCCATGCCATACCATAGAGGAAGAGACCTGTACCGGTCATCTCAGGCCCACCATAGTTGGCTGGACAAACGAGGCTTACGTTCCAGTAACCATCTTCGCGCTGGCATTTCAGGATAGCCTGACTCATAGAGATGAAATCCTTCTTCAGATACTGATAGTATTTGTCTGTCTTTGGCAAAGTCTCCATTACGCGGACCAGGGCTGCATACACCCAACCATTGCCACGGCTCCAGTAGCAGTTGCTACCATCCTTTTCCTTGTAAGGTGGCACGTAGTCCTTGTCTCTCCACCAGAGACCTTCTTTTTTATTGAAGAGACCGTTAGCCAGGGTATCACGGCTCCATTTATAGGAATTCATCGCATAATCCAGATACTTGCGTTCGCTGGTAATCTTGGCATACTTGGCGTAGGCAGGCATCGCCATCTGGATGGCATCAATCCAAGTCCAGTAGTTTACCCGGTTGGTACCCATCTGATGGTCTAGGTTCTCCTTTACCTTGCTCAAGTCCTTCTTGCCGCCTGTCTGTACGTAGCGGTCCATGTAGGTTTGCTGGCAGCACTGGTTGTCGGCATCGGTATCGTTCACGCTGCCACGGGCAGTCCACTTGTGATAATCCGCCCACTTGTCGGTATAGTTGAGATAGCGCTGCTGAGGGTCAATCTCATAGAGTGCCATCAATCCTTCGTAATACACGGCACGGGTCCAGAGGTTGCTGGTGCGGATTTTCTTCACGAATGTGTTGAGAGTAGGGTCGCTGTACTTCGTCATGAAGTAGTTGTTGGTGCGATGAGCTACCTCCAGAATTTCATTTTGCAATGCGGTCTGGGCAGACATAGAGGTCAAGCCCATGAGCATGCAGAGCGATGACAAGATTAGTTTCTTCATTTGTCTTGTTATTAATGTTAGTTTATCAATTGTTTCTTGTTTTATTTCATCTGCAAAATTACGCTGAATAATTCTAACTTCCAAATTTTTATGTTGTTTTTTCAGCAATCCTGCATTTCGTTGTTACTTCTGATTGACGTTGCAAAGATACAACATTTCCGTTTCCTACCTATGCGATTTGTGCGATTTGCGTGGATTCGGGAAATAAAGTACAGAAAATACCATGAAATCATTCTGAAAATATCTCCGAAGGATAAAAAGATAACTCCGATAGATAAGAAATTATCTCCGATAGATAGCAAAATATCTCCGAAGGATAAGAAAATATCTCCGATAAAGAAGATATGGAAACCGTGTTGGGGTGACGAGGTGAAGGGTGAAGGGTATATTTTAAATCTTTATATTATATTCTTTTTTAGGGCTTTTTCGATTTTTGACCCTAGGGTCTTTTTTTGAATTACCCACTTTTTTCTTTACCCACGCGTACATATATAAATAGAGTTTTCAAACCTTCACCCTTCACCTTTTTATTTAACATTCTGTAAATCAATTTATTACAGGTGAAGGGTGTGAAGGCTGTTTTTCCGCTTTTCTTAAACATATTTTAAGGAATGAAGCTGCCTTTACATTTTTTTTAAGTTGAACTTCTTTTTAAACCATTGCAGGAATGATTCGTAAGCACTGATCTCTTCCTGATGCTGAGGCTCAGCGAAGGTAAGCTGGTCGCCGTAGGAATCACCATGCTGGTCGGGGAAGATAATCATCAGGTTGGTACCTGAGAAGTATTTCGTTATTTCCTCCGGCAGACGCTCCAGTGCTGTCTTGTAAGATACGGTTCCCTTACGGGCGGTTACTACCACGAACAGGTGGTCTGGAGATATCTGCGAAGCCAGCTGCGGCAACTCGTTCCAGTGAATCATCTGGGTATAATCAGCACGCACTTCCGGATGCCGGTTCTTGATATATTCATTGATGAGCGCCAGACTCTCTTCTCTGCCATGAAACTGGATGCGGCAGTCTAGGTTGCCGGCAAGTCGGGCTAGTCGTTCCAGCCAGCGGTAGAAACCCGGCTCAAACTCTGCTCTCGAAGGTACGGCTACCTGTATTCTTCTCAATGTATTCAACGGCTGTCTGATGCGTGCCATGATAATCTGTCGGCTCAATCCGTTGAAGAGACTCTGGTGGAATTCTCCCCAGAACTTCGGCGAAACCTCAGGATGCATGTGCATTCCGATGATAATCTCAGAACATTGGAACTCGTTGAAGGCATGCTTGATGCCGTTGGCGATGTTGGCGGCAATACGAACCTGGGTCTGCGTCATCACATCGGTGGCAGCAGCCAGCTGACTGCAATGTTCCAGAATCCGTCTTCCCTGTTCCTGGTTGTATCGCATGTCCTTGTCTTCATATACCACATTCAGGCAGATGAGTCCCCTGTTCAGCTTCTGGTTTCTCACCAGAAACGCCAGACTCATCAGGTTGTCGGCATATTCAGGATATTTCACCGGAACCAGAATCTTCTCATCGCTCACCTTCTTGTCGTCTTCCGCATCAGGCAGTTCCTTGTCTCTCAGGATAATCTTCTGCGAAGACCGGTCGGTAAGGATGGATGAGATGATGCAGGTAATCAGAATCATCATAACCACACCATTGAGCATATCATCGTTGACGAGGTAAGTGCCCGGTGCTACGAGCAGATGCATACCCACCATCACCATGGCTATACTTCCGGCAGCATGAGCCGAAGTGAGTCCAAACATCATGTGACCCGAAGAAAGTGGCAACCTGAAACCCAGACAGGCGATATAGGCTGCGATGGCTTTGCCCAGGGTTCCGAAGAAGGCGATGCAGAACACCACCCATAGAATATGACTGCCCTGAAACAGCAGATTGATATTGATCAGCATGCCCACACCTATCAGGAAATAAGGAATGAAGAGGGCATTGCCGATAAACTCGAGGCGGTTCATCAGTGGCGAAACATGCGGAATATATCTGTTTAATATCAGACCTGCGAAGAAAGCACCGAAAACACCCTCGATGCCCACTATCTGCGAAAGTGCCGCACTCATAAAGAGCATTGAAAGTACGAAGATAAACTGCATCACCGCATCGCTGTATCTTCGCAAAAACCATCTTGTAAGTCGGGGAATCAGCAAGATCATCACGCCACAATAGGCGGCAAACTTGAGGGTGAAGAATACCCAGAACAGTACACCGTCATGCTTGCTGAACGATGCTACCAGTCCGGCAAGCATTATCAGGGCTATGAGCAGCGAAATCATGCTCGACCCCACACTCAGCGTAACGCTCGGTTTCTGTTGCAGTCCGTATCTCGAAACGATAGGATAGGCAATCAGCGTATTGGATGCCATGATGCAGCTCAGCAGGAAGGAAGCCTTGGCAGAGTAGTGGAGCAGCCAGATACTCATGCCGTATGTGAGGAAGAATGGTATAAAACAGGTGAGCAGGCCATAGATAAGCAGTCGCGACTTGTTCTTTTTCATGCCTTCCATATCCATCTCCAGTGCAGCGAGGAACATGATGTAATAGAGTCCCACCTTTCCGAAGAGCTCAAACGAAGAGTCTCTCTCCAGGATATTCAGTCCGTATTTGCCTATGAGCACACCTGCCAGCACCATACCGATGATGTGCGGGATACGGAGTTTACCCATGATGATAGGGGCAAAGAGGATGATGAGGAGCACTACGAAGAATATCAACGTAGGGTCTGTGATAGGGAAGTATTGAGCGATATGGAACATAGGCTTTCTTCTTTTTTGTTATACTTAAAGAGGGATTTCTGCATCAGCATTCATCCCTCCCTTTCTGTTTTTGACTGCAAAAGTACGAATAAATCTTGAAAGCACAAAGTTTTTCTGCCCTTATCCTACAATCATGGTGATATTTTTGCATGCTCACTATTGTTTCTATCTTTTCAAATCCCTATCCACCATGGCACAGACACAGGAATCAGACCATACATTCTCTGCCGTTTCAATCATGTCGATGATGGTATAGATTGGCAGGATGATGCCCATGATGCCGATAGGAGCATTGATACCGGACATCAGAGATAGGGTAAGAAAATAACATCCCATCGGCACTCCTGCATTACCCACTGCTGAGATAACTGAAATGAAGAGCCAGAGAATCATCGTAGTCCAAGGTAAAGGCATTCCTCCATTCTGCATCAGGAATAAGGAGGTTACGAGGATAAACGCAGCGCAACCATTCATGTTGATGGTAGTACAGATAGGCAATACAAAGCGGGAAACCAGATTGGAAACTCCCAGTCTGTCTTCTGCAGTCTGCATCGTCACCGGCAACGTAGCAGCAGAACTCTTTGTAAACAGAGCCATTAATACTGCCGGCATCATCTTACCCAAAGTGCGCACTGGATTCAAGCCTCTTGCCAAGAGGAAGAGCGGAAGGATGATGAAGAATTGAATGACATTACCTCCCAGTATAACAGCTACGTACTTTCCTAGAGAAGCCATCACGATACCCGCAGAGAACTGGGCTGAGAGTTGTGCTGCAAAGGCGACGATACCCAGAGGCAGAGCCCAAATTAATCCATGAATCAGCATGAAGAGCAGATCCTGTAATCCAAACAATCCCTTCATCACGACTTCTTTCTTATCGCTTGATGGCATCTTGGCTAAAGCAATACCTGCTGCTGCCGCCAAAATCAGGATAGAGAGTACATTTCCTTCGGCAAACGGCTTGATGATATTGTTGGGTATTACCCCAAGAATATGGTCATAATAGCTGGTTTCTCCCAGCTTTTGGGGAACATCTGCCATACCGCTCTGCACCAAGGCTGTAGGTAAATTGCCTGGAGATACGATGTTGTAGAGCACCAGTCCCACTGCTGCAGCTGCTATCGTTGTGAGCAGGGTGTAGGTGATGGCGTGGCGGAATATCTTACCGGTATCTGCCTGGTTGCCCAATGATGCCAGGGTTGTGATAACTGCCAAGGCTATGGTTGGTACTGCTAGAAGCTGGAATAAGCGGGTATAGACCGTGGCTATGAAGTTCATCAGACCATCCAGCCAGCTGATGCCGAATATCCCCAAGACGGCGCCTACTATCAAAGCGCCAATCCATAGTACCAGCTGCCGGGTTTGCTTATTCTTCACTCCTTTTTGCTTACTGCAGCCAGCATTGCTATCCGGCTGTCTATTTCCAATATTATTCATTGTTTCTACCATGATTTTAAACTATTATTTTCAAAAGGCAAAGGTATTATTTTTTTTCCTTGTCAACAATCCCACAAATATGGTATTTTGCAATCTCGTTATTTTTTTCGGGCTATTCTTTTGCTTGTATCATTATTTTTTGTAACTTTGCCGAAAGAAATTAAAAAGGCAGCAATATGAAATATCCTATAGGAATACAAGACTTCGAACAAATCATAGAAGGTGATTATGTTTATCTTGATAAGACGGCATTGGTCTATGACTTAGTGACTAATGGTAAAATATACTTTCTGTGTCGTCCTAGACGATTCGGAAAGTCATTGCTCGTATCTACCTTGAAATGCTATTTTGAGGGAAAAAAGGAGTTGTTCAAGGGGCTTGCCATCGACAAGCTGGAGAAGGAATGGAAGCAATATCCTGTGTTCCATTTAGACTTCAATGGCATTAATTTTACTGATGCAGGAATGTTGGATAAAACCCTGTTAGGTTTTGTTGAACGACAGGAAAAAATATATGGGAGGGATGAGTTTGCTGAAGGATTGGGAAGCCGATTTGTATCTGTCCTCAAAGCTGCCCATGAGAAAACTGGTCTTCGTGCTGTTGTCTTGATTGATGAATACGACAAGCCTTTGCTAGATGTCTTGGACCAAGATTTGAATATTACAATCAATGGTCAGAAGAGAAAGTTGGAGGAATGGAATAGAGAAGTTTTGAAAGGTTTTTATTCAGTTTTCAAGGCAGCCGATGCCGATTTGCAGTTCGTTTTGTTGACTGGCGTTACCAAGTTCTCTCAGGTGAGTGTGTTCAGTGGTTTTAACCAACCTGATGACATCAGTATGGATGAGCATTACGAGGCACTTTGCGGTATTACGGAAGAGGAGTTGTATTCCACATTCGAGGAACAGATTAAAGTGATGGCTGTGAGATATAAGACTACAGAGGAGGGGATGAAATACAAGTTGAAACGTAAGTTCGACGGTTATCATTTTAGCTCAGACATGCTCGATATCTATAATCCGTTTAGTATCTTGAATTCTTTGAGCAAGAAGAGACTAAGTGACTTTTGGTTTCGTACTGGTACACCAACTTATTTGGTTCGCTTGCTTTCCCATTTTAAGGAGAATTTGAATGAATTGACAGGCAAGTATTATCCAACAAGTAGTTTCGTGGATTATCGAGCAGATGTAGAAGCGCCATTGCCTATGATTTATCAGAGTGGCTATCTTACGATAAAGGATTGGAACATGAATATGGATTCCTATCTTTTGGATTTTCCGAATGATGAGGTGAAAAATGGATTCCTTACTTTGGTGGCTACTAGCTATTTGCAGCCAAAAGAATCGACAGATGCTTTTGTTTTACAAGTGGTGAGTGCTATGGACGTGGGCGATTGCCATCAGTTGGAGAATCTGATGACTTCCTTCTTTGCCAGCATTCCTTATAACCAGCGTCGCAAGGACGATGAGCGAGAGAAGGAACGTTACTTCCAATACACCTTCTATCTCGTATTGAGAATGATCAGCTGTTTCACGGTGTTCATCGAAAAGCAGCAAAGCGAAGGTAGGGTAGATTGTGTGGTTGAGACTCCGAACTATATCTACATCTTCGAGTTCAAGCGTGATGGTTCGGCAGAGGAAGCTCTGAAGCAGATAGAGGATATGGGCTATGCCAGGGAATATGCAGCAGATGGCAGAAAGATTTATCAGATAGGCTGCAACTTCTCATCGAAGACGGGAACCATTGATGGGTGGAAAATGAAGTAAGTAATCCGTAAGAATATCCCGAAGATGTAGTGATGCGGCGTTATAAAGAATAAGTTTTCTTTACATTAGCTTGCCTGAGATTCTCGTATTTTCAGATGCTTATAGTTTCTTTGAGAATGTCGCAAATATGAATAGGGATAGGAACTTGTTGATAATCAGGTGTTTGTGATTTCTTGACAAGGTGATGCCGTTGAGGAAAATCTATAGTTGTACGACTATAACCCCTATAGTTGTACAACCATAGCTCTACAGTTGTACAACTATAGCATGTATAGTCGTACAACTGTAACTTTATAGTCGTACAACTATAGGGCTTGTTCTTAATATAGAGCAGAAAACAGAGAATCCCAGCCTCTCAATCCTCTTATTTTTATCGCTAGATTCCAAACTTGTAGGTATATGAATTTTGGTTATAAATATTGACGGGAGGTATTTTTGCAATTGTAATTTGAACTAAAAAAGGAGGAATAAGGCCTTATGGAAAATGGGGAAGATGTTCCCGAATGGCTGAAGAATGGGGATTATGAGTTTGAGTATAATATTATAAGATAAGATCAGTTGTGTGTCTGATTTTGCAAAGAGTGTGTCATAAGTAAATGATTCACCCTTTTTTGTTTGTTGGAATGTTGCTGATATGTTGTTGGAAAACATAGTATAAGTTGTTAGAAAAGATAGTATATGTTTTTGAGTTAGTTAGTATCTCCGGTCGCACAACAGCTGTTGTGCGCTTGCATATCAGCTGATATGCGCTTGCACAACAGGTGATGTGCATGCGTAGGCCAACTGTTATGCGCCAACTGTAATTTAGACTTATGACGCCTCCTCTTTGTCATTTGGTACATATAGAATGGCATTTCATACAAGGTAGGCTTAGATATTTGGCTGATAGAAATAATCTTTTTACTTTTGCACTCGTAATCGGGAAGCGATGGAAAAGAAAGAATCGTGGAACGTGGAAAATGAAGTATAACCCTTTTAATATATAATAAGGTATGAAGAAGATTATGATTTCGTTGATGATGGTAGTAGCTGCCACCACAACCAGTTTTGCAAAGAGTAACAACACCGATGTGGCAAATGCCGTAAAGAGTGTTGCCGAGCAGGTAAAGCAGGCTCCATCCGGTACTGTGTATGGTGTAGTTGAGAACACCAAGCACCATATCATCGTAGCTACTCCTTTCGGAAAGTACACCATTGAGAAGAAGAACGGCGGCGTCAGCTTTATGGGAATATCGGCAAAGCTGGTATCATCGAAGAATGGCGTTTATAAAGTCAAGACATCCCTTGGTAATTTTACGGTGAATGCCAGAAAGGGGATGGTGGTGAAGAGATAATCGTGACAGGTTGTTTACCTTTTCGTAAGGGATGGTATATAGGTATAGGGCATTGAATTGTTGCCATGGAATAGAAATGTGGAAGTATTTTTCTCTCGGCAATGGCAGCGTTCAATGCCTTTTTTGTCCTTCGGGATAAAAAACATCGCAAAAAGTTTGGCGGTATCAAGAATATTGCTTACTTTTGCGGTCAGAGTTGGAGCAGACGGAAAAGAACGGCTGCGATGAAGACTCAAATGAATGAGCGTATTGAACGTTATCCTAGAATAGAAATGTGGAAGTTTCGAAATCTGCTTGGATAGTGAACAGTATTCTCACGCCTTTAGGATTATTGTATCCTTTTCAAAATGGAAAAGGAATGATATACCCTTTTGGCGTGGGCTATTGTCCTATGCTAGCAGATAGGTCCTTCCACAACCTCTATTCTGGCGAAAAGGCAATAGTCCCACGCCAATTCATAAAAACTTTAATAACTAATGCAACTTCTGGGAACAAGTTGACGCAAACAGAAAAGAATGAGGCGGATTCTTATGATAATAATGATGTTGTCTTCTTTGGCGATTCATTCTCAAATATTGAAAGAGAGACGAGTGTATTATCTCGATTGCTCATATTCTATGAAGCAACCTAATGGAATATGGGATGAGGTAAAGGAAAATTTGAAGAATGCGATAGAAAAGGTAACGGATGAAACCACAGAATTAGTGGTTGTTCCATTTGCCTTTGACAAAAATCATCATGCTAGTTTACCAGCTTTTTCTAGTCTTGCAACATCAAAAGGAAAAGATTTTTTAAAGAATAAAATCAATTCTCTTTCTGTCAACAAAAACTCTATGACCTATCATAGTGATCCATTAATGGATTTCTATAAGAATAGAGTAAATTCTTCAAGAGTAACTTATATGTTTTTCATGACGGATGGGCAGAATGAAGAGAAAACTCGTCAATTTCAAATATTGTTGAGGCAATGGGGAGCCAGATATGCGAACAAAAATGTATATGGTTTCTATGTGATGCTAAATAAGGCTGCTTATAATCTGGAAATAGATCGAATAATCGATTCTCAATCTCATCTTTGGAAGGTTAAAACTGCAGATGTCAATATCAATATGATTCGATTGCAGTCTTATGCGATCTTCAATGCTCGTAATGATAAGTATTTAGAATTACCGATTTGGGGAGATGTTAAGGAAAGGCATTTTGTTGTGAGTTTCCCTACTAACTCACCTTATTATGTGAAAGAATCAAAGTTTGTAAATGGAAAGTTAAGGGTATATATATCTTTTAGAGGAAATGTGCATTCGCTGCCATATTCTAAGTGTTTTTCTTTAGCAGTTAAACTAAAGGGAGGTAGAACTTTTGATTTCTTGGTGACAGAGTCTATACCAGTTAAGTGTGAGAGTAAACCAGAACGTTCATTAAAAGTAAGTGTGAAATGAGGCATATCTATCAATTTATATTCTTCTTTGTTCTTGTTCTGTTTTGTTCCTGTTCTGAACAAAGTACAAAGTTTGGTACGGTAACGTACTATCCTAAGTTCTTATGGGTAGATGCAAAAACTGTGCCTGCAGAGAAAGTGTTTGAGTTTGAATTCAGTCAAGATGCAAAGAATGACAAGAAATGCTTTGCTGAATTCTTGTTTGTGGATAATGATGATAAGCCTATTGATACTAATGAGATGCAGGTTTATGCAGATGGTAAGCCTCTTTTTAAAAATAAGTTGAGAGTGAATTCTTCTGTTTGCTCTCAAAAGGTATCTTTTGTCTTTAATCCAGAAGCAAAAGGAGGAAAACATCAAGGGTATCTAAGGTTGATTAATTACAAGTTGGACAGATTAGATTCAGAGACATTGAAACCTGGACAAAAACTGGATGTTTTTCAGTGGACGCTTGATTATGACAAGCAAATGAATCCATTGGCGAAAGTAGTCATCTGGATATTGATAGTTTTTTGTTCTGTGCTTCTTGTATGGTTTGTCATATTGAAACCGTTGAAGTATCCTCGATTCGGGAAATTCACTAAGTCTGTGCTCTTGGAAAAGGATGGAAAGCTGGTCGGACAAATGAATGTTGTCTTTAAAGGGGCAAAACGAGTGGTGTTTTCGGATAAAAAAGTAAAACAATCTTTTTGGAATCGTTTGTTTACAGGCGAAGTTAAAAGTGTAGTTAATCCTTTGTTTGTCTGCAAACTAACATTTATACCTAAAAAGAAAAATGCAATGTGTTTCGGAGAGGGATATACCATAAATCCTAATCCTGTACCAAAAAATGGAATTGCAAATATTGACAACAGGCAACAAAAAATAAAAATAACAATTCGTTGAACTTAATACTTTTAGATTATGGCTATAAAATTGAAGAAAACCCTTTATGTAGGATTGGGTGGAACTGGAGTTTCTGCACTTCTTAAAATTAAGAAATGCTTTGTTGACAGTTATGGAGAAATACCTCCAATGATAGGCTTCATTGCAATTGATACTGATGGTGCTGCTATGAGCAAGTCTGTGACGGGAAATCAAGGTCAACTGATCAGACTTGATTCTTCCGAGTTGTTAGTGTGTACAGTAAAAGAGGCACTGAGTGTCTATCATGCAAATCCCAAATCGTATGACTGGGTTCCACTGAAGAATGTGGATAAACTCTCTTCTATTCAAGGTGGAGGTGCTGGACAAGTGCGATCAAATGGTCGTTTTATAGCTTATTATAATAATCAGAGGATTAAAAATAATATACAGGCAGCAGTGACAAAGGTTCATAAATTGGTTCCGCAAGATTCCCCTTATGTAGTAGATACAAACATGAATGGTATGGAGTATCCTACAAGTATCAATGTCTTTGCGTCAATTGCCGGAGGAACTGGTAGTGGTATGTTGATAGATGTACTGAATATCGTTAGAGATGCTTTGAAGGAGAATGCTCAAGCGTATAACCTTTATCCATGGATTGTTCTTCCTGAGGTCTTTAGGGCGATGAATTCAGGTCCGTCTATGGCTAATGTATTGTATAATTCTTATGGCGCATTGTCTACATTAGATTACATTATGCACCATAATCCGAAAGATCCTGCGATTAATTTTGGTTATGCTAAGATTAGTGAACCATTGTTTGATTATGCTTATGTCGTCAATAATATGAATCAGGCTGGGGTATCTTTTGATAGCTTAGATGATTTAATAGATGTTGTAGCTAAGAGTGCTTTTTTGCCTGCTAATAAGATGGGAGATGATTTAGCTTCTCCATTTGATAATATCAAGGCACAGAAGATGGGAGGCGCATATGATATCTTGAATAAAAAAGCTTGGGCAGCTTCGGCAAGTAGTGCAGAATTGATATATGATAGTCAGGCTGTAGGAAGAGCGATTGCTTATACTACAATTTCTCAATTGTGTGAATCAATGTTACAATCTCCTTCAGATGGCTCTGGTGATGCAAACAAGTTTTTTGATGATCAGAATGTTATGATTCGTGAGAATAATGGTCGTGATGATATTATCAATACTTTGCTTTCTCCAGCACCAGTTTATTCTTTGCAGATAGATGAGAATACCACGGAGTTTGATGTCAATACATATATCGAGAATAATTGTGGTCAAAAACTATTGGAAAAAGACTTGAAGACAGCGTTGAATAATAAACTTGCCAATACAAAACGCTATTTTGAGCTATATATAGCAGAGATTATGTCTCGTAGTCAAGGTAAAGTTGATTCTGCTTCTAAGTTTATTTCTTCCTTGTTGGATATTGTAAATATTTGTAAGTCAGAGATGACTTTGGAAGGATCAGAGTATCACGAAATTAATTCTGAGCCTCAGCAGTGGAATGCCTTGTTGAATGGTGTCAAAAACAAGGGGATAGCTTCTATATTCGGAAAGAAAGTCAATGAGGATGGCGTGGAAATTTTACAAAATAAACTGACAGAGGTTGTTCGTAATCTGCGTGAGGAGATTCGGCGAGAGTGGGCTTTGAAGTTTTATTCTGAATTTGAATCCATTTTAAAAAACAAATTGAAAACTATTGATGAGTTAAAATCGGTTCTGCGTGATGTAGCTAAGGAGCAGTCTCGTAAGTTGCTTAACGAACAGCATAATTCTCAGTCAAAGTCTAAATTTCAGATTTTTTTACACCAAGCCGAGGTAATGAAAGCGTCTGAATTGAAGATTGATGATAGTATAAAAGCTAACTTTGGAGCGTATCTTAATGAGGGTGTTTCTACTTGGTTGGGACAGTCTAAGGATTATGTTGAGAGAAAAATGTGGAGCTTTGCCAAGGAAACGCCAAATGTGAAAGAAGCTGTTAATACTTCTATAGACTCGGTATTGGCATCTATGCCAAAAGTGCAGGGGGAGTCTTATCTCGAACGTCTGAGAGTTTTGGCTTCTCCTTTGTGGACATACAACACTCAAGGCTATAATGAGGCCAATCTCCAACTTGATAGATTTGTTATTGTTGGTGTTGGTAATAGAGATACTAGTTTGCTCAGTAAGGATGAGGAGTATAAGCATTTCTTTGATACCAATGGTAACAAAACATCGTTTGCTTCGACCAATCAAGATGATCGTGTTTATGTATTGGTGGTAGAAGATTTGTTGCCAATCTACGCAGTCAATAATTTTTCAACTTATAAGCATGATACAGAAATCAAGGTTGCACGTGGCAATATGATGGCAAATTACTTGGATGAGAAGTTGAACAATCGTATGAATGCGGAAAACTTCAATGTGATGCCTACGGTTGAAACTGACAATGTTTTGCAATATTGGGTTTGGGGCTTTGTCTTTGGATATATTCATTTTGATGTTGAGCAGAACCGTTATTGGATTCGTTCAAAGAGTCATGGTGATGCCATAGATAAGTATCGTTATAACTTGAGCCATCAGCGTGATGTCGCTTATGACTTGTTTAAGAGTGAAAGACTTTATAAAGAGGTGGAGGCTGCTTTGAATCGAGAGATTGCTCGTTCAGGAAGACAGCCAATTGAGGACAAGATAAATACTATTAAGACTGAAGAGTCTTATATGGAAGGGTATGCGCAGTTGAGTCCTTTGGAGGCAAGTAATATCAATGAGTCTAAATTCAAGGCGGTAAAAGACCTTATTTCACAGGAAATCGGATTGATGACAGAATAAAAAAATGGCTTATGGCTGCATTTATCGTAATAAGTACAGACAATAAATTACATGATTTAGTGGACGACATAGAAAAATGTCGTCCACGGAATCCTCATGTGGAAACTTATATTTCTACAGGTAAGATTATACGCACGGAATCTGGGAAATATACATATAGATATACCATAGCAGGAGAAGTGGAGAAAAATGAGGTAAAAGTAAGTTTAGCTGATTTATTATCCAATCAACTTGCAAGATTTCGTAAGGTTTGTTGTATTTCCAAAGCAGAACCTGTCAATGTGTTTTTGTTGGAAAATCCTTTGAATGAAGGAGAACTTAAACAGGAATTTCATTGGCTTTCCGAGTTCGAGTCTATCTATGAAGAAGGACAGGGCAAGGATACTGGTTTTCGTTTGTTTCGTATCTTGTTCACTTATGATGTGGCTAATCCAACAAATGTTTGTACTCAAATGAGGGCAAGCTTATTGAAAGAAATCTTGGACACCCATCGATCTTCTGTAAATGATGTGAATCAAGGTGTAAAAAAGATGTTCAATCAATTCATCTTCTATATAGACAATCAGAATAGTGATGCTGCTGCTTTGTGTTTGAGCAAGGAAGATCATAATCTTATGTTACCACGTTATTTCGTTGATATTATGATGCTGATATCTAATCCGAATGATTCATATGGCGTGATAAATTCCATAACGAATGCTTCTTGCTCAACTCGTTGCTTTTCCGTTGGCAATGCGGAGTGTATGTACTACTATCCAGATGTAGAACGCTATTTAGTTAATGCTGATCAAAAAGCTCTTTTATATGAGTGCCTTTTTGGTGAGGATGAGGTCTTTGATGAAGGAGGAAAGAAAGTGATGGATGTTGATAAATTTCCATTTGGTCTACTAAAGCGTAAAAAGCGTTTGGAGAAAATTTATGGAGATGTGCCTTTTTCTGAAGACATCAGGAATTATCCTTTGAGTGTTGATAAGGCTATTGATGATAAATTGATTTTGTTGAAAGAATATCTTGAAGCAAAAAGACAAGAAGATCTTGAAGAGTTTGAACTCTCTGATGAAATTGTTGAAAAGGAGAAAGAACTTGCTCTGTATGAAGAACAGCGAGATGCGCTTATAAATGATAAGGCACTAACGGAAGAAGAGTTTAGAAAAAAAAGTAATGAGATCTCTGAGAAAATAAAACAGATTAAGCGCAGTCTAAAAGAGAAGCGTATGGCTTTTCGACAGCAGTGCTGTTTTTGTATCGACCGTAAGCTAATATATCAGAATTTGTGTGTCGTTAATAATGGCTCTAATAATGAAGGTGCCCAAAAAGATTCCGCTGATTATAAGAAAACATTGGATTACGTTTGTTCCAAAGAGTTTTTTGATTATGTTAATAAGTATGAAGTGGATTCTGTAGATGAACAGAACGAGCATAAAGGGGATACATTTGAGTCTGCGGGTAGTATAACAAGTCATAATAGAAAAGGTTGTCTTGGATGGTTGTTCTTTTGGGTAAAAGATAAAGAAAACTTTAGTGAAATCCCTGTAGAGAATGAGAAAGCCAATCAAGAGAATAGACCAAGTCGTATTAACGCTTCTAAGGTGATTGTTGAAATCAAGGAGATGCTAGACTTGAAACGTTGTTTTGCAAAATTTGCAGATGATGTAGCAAGAGTAAATGCTTCATATTCGGATAAAAAGAGAGATTGTGATGAGTTTAAACTGACAACTCACTCTAATAGTGATAGTCCTTTAATAGATTTGGAGAAATTGCAAAAGCTGCAACGGGAAACATATAAGAAGCGGTTTGAAGAGTGTCAAAAAGAATGGAATGAAACCGAAGAGAAGACTTTGGAATCGTTGAAGTCAATAGTGAAAGAGAAATCATTGGCATATGCTAATAGATATTCTTTTATAGATTGGAGTCAACCATTCCCTTTTGTAAAGACACTGTCGGTAATGGAAGACTTGCCTAAGGTTTGTAACAAGTTGCAGGCGAAGGCTGCTCCATTTGTAAACTATAATTTGACATCGGCAGAAAAGGAAAACAAGGTTGTTCTGGCTCTTTATACTGATATGCCAACAATAGATGAGGATTTCAAGAAAATGAAAGGGCTCTTGAATAATGGAACGGCAATAAGTGTGTATCGTTCTTCTCATATAGAGTCAAAATTCTGTATGATGCAGTTTTTGCCAATGGATGATGAAGTATTGGAAAATCTTGTGGATTTACAGGATTCGAATCTTTCAACTCTGGAACTTGATGAGGAAAAAAGTCATCTCTCTCAGTTTGTTGATTCAGAACAATCTGCATTGTCGAAGGCTGATGAAACGGCAGATTCTTTAGATACTATAGATTGGGGAAACCATTAAGCAATGTTGATATGAATTGTTTCTATTGTGGCAGATCGATAATCGGAAGATACTATTATGATTGGGCTGGTCATGCAGTTTGCGAAAAACATTTTGCTAATATTGTGATTTGTGCGAGCTGTGGACAATATTGTGATAGTCATGCAAGGGATATTGGCATGGGAATGAAAGTTTGTTCTCATTGCCAAAAATATAGGATAGAGCAAACGGATTGTGACAAAATCATAAACTTCATAAAACGTATCTATGCTCAGACGGAAATTGGATTAATAACCAATTGGCATCTGATAATGGTGTCTGCAGAAAAAATGTATCAACTCACGCATGACAAGAATACTCGGGGCTTAGCACAAGCTGTGGGTAGCAACTATACGATATTTGTTTATCGGGAGTTGTCACGCGTGGCTTTTGCCCAAGTTTTAGCACATGAGATGCTTCATATCTATCAGTACAATAGAAATTTTTATCCGAAAAAACAACTATGTGAAGGTTTCTGTAATTTAGGAAGTTATGTTGTATTGAAGGCAATTCGTGCTAAAGAGGCTGATGCGGCGATTGAGAATATGAAGAAATGTACAGACCCAATTTACGGGGATGGCTTTCGTCATCTTCTTGCAATTTATAAAAAAGGAGGATGGCATGACGCAATTCAAGAAATTGGTAAATGATTAATTTTAATATATGATTAGCTTATGTCAAAGTTTAAAATTCCTGGAGTATCATTCTCTTTAAATCGGGCACTCGGTATCACGCAGGCTAAACAGAAGTTTGCACGTGAGACGGGGATTCCAACCTCTAAGGCTGGATTAGAAAGAAAAGTGGGTAAGATGGTGTTGAATGCCATTTTCAGAAAGAAGCGATGACTGGGCATCGCTTCATCTGAGGTTATATACAAATGAAATAGTAATCAATAATGAATAAAATTATGGAAAAAGAATGGTTTAATGGTTTTGTAGCCAATGGCTTGCAATTTAGATTGGATGGTTCTATGATAAACGACTTTGGCGTTACATATCATATTGGCGTAAAAAATATCTCTGGGCACCTTGTAGAGATAGAGGATCGTGTATATTTTCGATTTGATTATAAGAAAGTGCGTAAGAGAAATGAGTTCGGTCAATATTATCTCGAAATGGGAAATGTTATTCCTTATGCAGAAGTATGGGATTATGTACATTTGCT
Source organism: Segatella copri (assembly GCF_024330485.1). Taxonomy (GTDB): domain Bacteria; phylum Bacteroidota; class Bacteroidia; order Bacteroidales; family Bacteroidaceae; genus Prevotella; species Prevotella copri_L. Next base: position 83,269 of record NZ_JANDWX010000003.1, read on the forward strand.
AGATATGCAAACCCAGAAACTTGTATTTGGAAGTAAAGCTCAATTGATGCCGGGCGAGGAGTATCTTGTCAAGATTCATTGGAATGGAGCCAAAGAGTTAAAGCAAGATGAATCGTATTTTACCGAATGTGCTAACGATATATTGTCGGCACATGATTTCAAGTATCTACAATTGAGAATTAGCAATTTCGTAAATATGACTATCTGCCCTTCGGATAAGGAGAAAGATTATTCTTGGTATATTTCCAGTAAAGAAGTTTGTGAGAATTATGGGGTGTATGTTCCCGTATCTTCTACTTCTAAATAAGGTGAAGGTTATTGCTCCCAATCCATTTGCGAACGGAACTGCTGTAGAATTTAATAAAACGTTAAAAAGAGGATGATTTTTTTGAAATTAAGTATCACTTTTGTGAAGTCTTTGAGAGCTTTATTCGTTCCCAGTAAATGCCCAAAACGAATTGATCATGAGAAAATTGTCGCTGGTGAAAGCTTGGCGTCCGATTCTACACCTTCCGACATTATCGGATATCTAAAGGCTCAGCAGCCACACTATGATCTCTTGCGTTTTCTGGATGCACAGGAGGTTGCCTATACCCAGGCTTTAAGTGAACTGAAAGGAGGTAGAAAACAAAGCCATTGGATATGGTATATCTTCCCACAACAGAAGGGACTCGGACATAGTTACAATTCAAAATACTATGGCTTGGATGGCGAGGGTGAAGCCAGAGCCTATGTTGAACATGAAATTCTGGGTGATAGACTCCGTGAATGCTGCAAGGCGCTCTTGCTCCACAAGGATAAGGACATCAAATATATCATGGGAAGCGGAATTGACGTGCTGAAACTCAAAACTTCTATGCGTCTCTTCAATAAAGTGAGTCCTAATGATGTGTTTGAGGAAGTATTGGATGTTTTCTAACAAAATTACGCTAAAATCTGCTGAATAGCTTAAAATGAGCGATTTATGAGTGTTTCACCTCAATGGAGGTAATGATTTAGCAACGGTTCTAATTTCTGCAATATGCATACGTTTGCTTGTCAAACAACTCTTGTCGGTTGCAAAAGTACAACAAAAACTTCGGCTCGCAAAAATATAGTTTATCTTTTATGATTTATTTTCAGTTATGATTAGATAATTTCAACTGAGTTTACAAATGTACTTCGCAACTTGCCTGTTAGTTCTTGATGCGCAATTATATGTAGCTAAAATGTTAAAAATGTAGCATAAGATGGCTTTTTATCGCAAATGTTTCTTTTTTATGAAACAATATGAGTATCTTTGTCAACCAAAAAGAATAATATGGCACAAAATATCTTCCGACTTGTCTTGACAGACGAGGCACAGGACTTCATTGAGAGTTTACCCGAAGCGGTATCTTACAAGATATACTACAACATCAAGCGTGTTGCAGGAGGAGAACGCAACAAGGAACTTTTCAAGAAGTTGGAGAATTCGGAGATATGGGAATTTCGTACATTGTACAACAAAACTGCTTATCGCTTGTTTGCTTTCTGGGACAAGGACAAGGAAACTTTGGTGATTGCCACTCATGGCATCATCAAGAAAACTCAAAAGACACCAAGCAAGGAAATAACAAAAGCAGAAGCAATAAGAAAAGAATATTTCAAAAACAAATAATTATGGCACAGATGAATCTTACCCCATTGGACGACGTGCTTGACAAGCACTTTGGAAAAGTTGGTACTCCGAAACGTGACGCTTTTGAGAGTGATGTGGATGAAGCGTTGCATGCTTACCGTTTGGGAGAAGCCATCAAGAAGGCTCGCATAGAGCAGAATTTGACCCAAGAACAACTTGGTGAGCGTATCGGTGTGAAAAGAGCGCAGATTTCCCGATTAGAGAGAGGTTATAGTATAACAATACCTACTATGCGAAGAGTATTTAAGGCTCTTGGTGTGGTAACTGCAACTATCGATTTGGGGATTGCAGGTAAAGTAGCACTATGGTAAAGATTCACAATTAAAGAAATAAGTAATGGCAACGATAGATTTTGAAAACATAGATTCTGATAGCACAGATAACAAGTATTTGGACCTCTGTAAAAAAGGAAGATATATAGAAGCAGTGAAAGTTTATAAAGATGATACTGGTTGCGGATTGGCTGAAGCAAAAACTTATATTGACAATCTTCGTTCTGAGTATGGGATAAAACCTCAATCGTCAGGACAAGGCTGTATGGTTGCAATAAGTATCTTGATTATAGTATCATTTCTAATATTTTTGTAATATGGCACGACGATATAGAGACCCATGGGCTAAAAAATCCAAAAAGGGAATGAAGTCATTGGGAACGATGGCTAAAGTCGGTGGTGCTTTAGGTTATGCTGCATATAACAGCATAAAGAGCACAAACGCCCAAACACGCCACTTAAACCAAGCTACAAAAACCAAAAATATATCTCCAAAAGGTTGTGGCATTATTGCGATTGGTTTTATATTGGGAGCTATAATTGGCATTTGCGCTGGAAGTTTTATGGCTTTTGGAATAATCTTTTTGGGTACGGCTTTCGTAGTATCAATTATGACTATTGTATCATCTGATGATAACACAGAACAAACATCATCTTCAACTGACACAAAAGAAAAAGTCCTAATAAATTCTAATCCAAAATTTAAAGAGACTACAGATGCAATTAAAAAATCCATCATGGCAAAAGTTTGTTACGAACCAATAAATACACAATTAAATGCGTTGCCTGTGAATTTGAGAAAAGAATGCTTCTTGCAAGCATTACTGTCTGCTTTGAATGAATACAATTTGATGTCGGAAATTCCAAATGAAACAGAAAAATATATAGATGCTCTTACTGCAAAAATGAATATTTCAGAAGATATACTTGCAAGCAAGAGCCAATATGTTGATTTTACAAAATCACTTATTGTTCAAGATATTTTGCATGGAATTACTCCACATAGAGCAACTTTGACACGAAACCCTATAAACTTTCAAAAGGATGAGATTTTGATTTGGCCTTTTGTCGGAGTTGTTTTGTATGAAGAAGTCGTTAGACGTCAATCTGTCGGGGCATCAAGAGGCATCAGTGTCCGTGTAGCAAGTGGTATATACTATCGTGTCGGAGCATTTAAAGGAGAGCCTTTAGTTACTTCAAGCCTTCAGCCAAAATATTCTGGCTCACTGATAATTACAAACAAGAATGTTTATTTTTATTCTGTTCAAAAATCAATTCGTTTACCTTATGGGAAAATATTGTCTTTTGTCCCATTTGAAGATGGTATCGGCATACAGCCAGATAGAATGAATGCAAAAACAATCTACATCAAAGGGCTTGATGGTAGATTTGCATTTAATGTTGTGTCAAATATACAAAACATAAACAATTAATAAATCCAATGAAGGGTGTCCTTATTGGCACCCTTCATTGGATTTATAGTCTAACGCCTTTACGTTGTGAAGATAAACGTAACTTTAGGTTATCCCATTGCTCCTTGAACCAGTCACCAATAGGTTGTCTATTGATATACAAAAACAGTTGGTTCGGCTTGGTAGAATCAGAAAACACCTTGATTTCCGCATTCTCCACATTGAACTTTCTTCTGTGCTCCTCGGAATAGAGTGAACCGCTAAAGTTTAACGCCTTACCTGTAAGGAGTACTCCGATTTGCTCGATGGTGAAGCCTATCTTCCTGCACAGGTCTTCCATTTGCAAGCGTGCCTCCAACATCGGAAACCAACGATTGGCTTTGCGGATGAGGTCGTTGAGCATCGTTACCTCCGTGCAGTGCTTGCTCTCTAAATTCGCAACCTCCGATTGGTGCTTCCGCTGCATCTCGTCAAGCTGTTTGCTGTGGCTGTCTTCCATTCGCTGCACCTTCTCATGGAGTTCATCTATGTATTGCTCTCGGTCTGCCACAAGCTCGCACAACTTTCGGTTGTGTTGCTCCACCTCCTTCAATTTTCCACTGCCCAAAAGAGAACCAATCTTCGACACAAAGGCAGCTTTTGCTTCCGTCTTGGCAGCCTGTAGCTTCTCCGTGTTGATTTCACTCTTGGTCTGTTTGAGCAGTCGCTCCGCTTCCTCCACATCGGATTGCAACAGTTTCATGCAGTTTTGAAGTCTCTCCGTCTCTCGCTTGATGTTACGATAATACTGTGCCGTGGTGGTATGCCTCGCATCCGATCCACGGACACCTCGCTTCAAGCCATACTTGTCCATGGCTTCCGCATAGCTGTCGTGATAGCCAACCATTTTGTCACGGTTGAGCACATCATCGGCACACAACCTCACGGCATTGGCTTTCTTGCGGTATGTCCGCTTGCCTTCTTCCGCTGTCTTGTTCTTCGCCTTTCTCCGCTCGCCTGTCACTATCGGAACGATGGAGGCGTGTAGGTGCGGCGTGTGCTCGTCCATGTGGAGAACCACCGAAACGACATTCTCCTTGCCGAATGTGTCCTGCAACCACTTCAAGCTGTCGTTGCACCAATCGTCAAGCTGACCATTGGCTGCGATGTTCATCATGTCCTCGTGCGTTCCAGACAGCACGGTTCTAATCACCCTCACCTGGTCGTTGGTTATCTTGCGCTTGATGCCTGCCGTCTTGATGCGGTGGGCGATGGCTTCGTCACGACCATACACACCGCTCGGCATCTTGACAAGCTCACGGTTGAGGTGAGTTCTTGTTGGGTCGGCATTGTCTGGTATCACCTTGCGCTCTATGTGGTCTGACTCCCTTGCGTCAGAGCTGCCCTTTGCCTTCTTGAAATCCAAACTGAAATGTCCCATAATAAACTTGTTTTTGAGTTGTACAAATCCGCTTGCCGCATTGCGCCCTGCGCATGGCTCACGGGGTTTCAAAAGGGGATACCCCTTTGCTCAATGGGCGTTTTTAGCGGTGGCGTGCCACTGCGTCAAGAAAACGCCCTATTGAGCTATGGCTTTTCCGTTCAGAATAGCCATTGGAGCAGGAACCGCCTACATGCCCAAGGCTGCGCCTTTCCTGCGAGGTGGAACAGTCTGCTTAACAGGCTGTACTTGGTGTACTGACTGTTTGGATTTCACTCCGCACAGATAGTCGTTCAAGTCGTTGTATTCACTGTACAAGTGGGATGCGTCCCTCACACGGTAGCCGAGAGCAGTCTCGATGGCAAGTGTAGCCTTACGCCCTGCGTCATCGTTGTCGAGCAGACAACTGATGCGCTCGTAGCCATGGAGTGCATCAATAGCCTTGTCCACGTTGCTTGTGGAGTTGAGTATCACATAGTCCTGTGCGTCCAATGACGGACAAGCAGGAAACTTCTCCAAGCGTAACGAGAGAAAAGAAAGATAATCCATCATGCCCTCGAAAACATAGCAAGCGTATCTTGGCTCGCCTTGATGTCGGATATGGGTGATATCCTTGGGTGACATGCACCCCTTGAAGAATCGGTTACGCACCTCATAGCCACCCGACTTGTTCTTGAAGCCGATGGCAAAGTAGTTTTTATAGTTATGCGAGAAGTGGAGTTCCACACATTCCTTTCTGGCAATATGCAGGTTAATCTTACGCTCGCTCAGATAGCGCAGGAGTGCAGGATGGTTAAGTTCCCTCACTTCCAATCGCTCAAAACTCGGCTCGGTAGCTTGCTGAGTAAAAGAAAAGTTGGTCGGACGAACATGGGGTGTTTGCTTCTCCATCTTGTCCAAAAGATAAGGCAGGTTGTCGGATGCGTAAAGATAGGACACAAGGGTGATGATGTTGCCGCCCTTGCCCATGCCGAAATCGAACCAACTGTTCATCGTGGTGTTTACCTTGAAAGATGCCTCGCTCTCGTTTCTCAGCGGTGACTTGTACCAAAGGTTTGCGCCCTGCTGCTTGACAGGGCGGTGTCCCAAACTTTGCAGATAGTCTGCAATCTTGATTTGCTTTGCTTCTTGAATGTTCATGTCTTACTGTGGATTAAGTGGTGTATGTATTTCTGATGAATTGTTGAGAATCGTATGTATTGGTATGATAGTCAAATACTTATCTTCTCAACAAACTCTCAACAAATGGTTCTTTTCAACAAAATCACTGGGCAAAAGAGGAAGAAAGGCATGAGCCGTCATGTTTTCTCTTTTCAACAGTCTCTTTCTTTTGTTGAGAGATTTGTTGAGAAAATGTTGAGCCTTAAATACTTGATATTCAATACTTCTTTCATCATATTCAACAATTCAACAAAATTATATGCTATTTAGCTTGTCCCTCGTTACAGTGTAGAACCTGCCCACACGTTTTGTTGGCGAGTAGTGACCGCTGCTATTGTAGTTGTACTCGTATGAGGTGTAGGTGAGGGCGTTCTCTGAAGGTTGCAGCTTCCAACAGTCCTGCACTATCTTTCGCACAAGGTGCTTCTCCGCTTTCACGTGGTTGCATTGCAACAAGGCGATTGCGTCATTGAGGCAGAATTGCAAACTGTCGGTTTGGATGTTCTCCATGACCTCAAGGAACAGCTCCGACATTTCCACCTCAAGTCTGTTACGGTTGCAGCGTATGATTCTCCTCAGAGCATCGGTCGCTATCTGTTCGGGTGCGAACCACATTCGGCTCTTGTGCTCTGTGGATAGCGTTCTGTCTTGCAGATGGAACAGAAAAGCGGGTATCTCCGACTTCAGTTTCTCCAAGAAGTCGGTATCGTCAGATTGCAACGATGAAATCTTCCTCACCCAATATCGGGTCTCGCCCTCGTCAATTATGACAGGGAGTGATTCGTTGTTGGAGCACAGCACGAACTTGGCAAAGAAGGAAATCTCGTTTCTGTCCTTGCCCTTGGCTTCCACCTTGTACGAGAGGGTGGTGCTGAGGTTCTTCAACCGCTCGGAATCCTCCCTGCGACTGAGCAACACCTCGTCCACGACAATCAGCAGCTTGCCAGCCCAATCGGAATTGAACTGACTGCGGAAGTCCTCGTTGGTGTTGAATGTCACGTTGTCTTGGTACAACGCTTTCAGAAAGTTCAAGAACGTGGTCTTGCCTGTGTTCCTCTCCTCTGATACGAGCAGCAGAATGGGCAACTTCTGCACAGGTCTGAGATAGAGCAGTTGCAGGTAGTCCATGCCAAGCTCATATTGCTCACCGAAGATGTGACTAACCAACTTCTTGATATTTGGGAAGTCCCCTTGCATCGGCTTATGTCCTATCGGCTCGTATAGGTTGAGGAAACCGTCTATCACCGTGCGGTGGTTCACATGTTCGGGAACAGTGCAGAAGCCGTCATACTTGTGAACGTACTTTATGAACTCCTTGCCGTAGTCCTGACGCAAGGTCTCCATGTTCCATGGGATGCGCTTTCTTACCTTTCCTCCTGTGATGGTAGGTTGGTCAACCACCTTGTACAAAGTAGTGCCAACACGGATGAACACCTCGTTTGTCGGAGGTGCTGCCTGTGGCTGTTTGCTTCCCACAGCTACAGGTTGTTTGTTGTCGTTTGTCTTGCTCATAATCTAACCTTTGTGAGTTGATGAAATTAAAGTTGCAAAGGTAAGGGCGGAAAATCAAAACGCAAAACACAAACTTGCGCAGAATGGAGAAGTTTGCACCGACAGTGTTAAAAGATTGGAAATCAAAGTGCTTGATGTAGCCAATCGGGATAAGATGAAACAAAAAATCCCGAAGAGAGGTTTCCTTGCGAACCTTTCCTCGGGATGAACAAAAATGTATTCCTGCATGTCATACGTTTTATATGTCATACGATAAACATGTAAAACGTTTGACATCGGCAGCTCTGCATTCTTCACAGAAATGCTTGATACGACAGTGAATCAGTAAGTCAACAAGTCAATACGACAGTGAATGATCGAAGCGTCAAAAATGCGACCATTCTTAGCTGAAGGCATTTGTCCCTCCGTAGATTTGCAGGACAATGGCTGTTTTCTCTTTTGCTCCGTACAACCTCTTGAAGATAGCATCACGAAGTTGCGCTGCACTATTGGAGGTTAGACGGAAGCAAATGGCAACAACCATAGGGAATCCATACAGCGTTTGCCAAACATCTTTGGAAAGTTTTTGCCTCTTTTGGACTTCCGACACCAACAACATACCTTCTTTATATATGGCTCTTATCACGGCTTTGAGCTTCGGGGTTGTGACATAAAGCATATCTACCAACTCATTTTCACTCATCCACAAGTCCTCCAGGTTGGACGGAATGGAAAGCCTTTCATTTCCGTCCACGGTGATTACAGTTCTTTTCATGCCATCCCTCCCATTGCAGGCAAATGCCCCTTGATTCGACTTTCAAAGACAGATATGTCATGGTCAAGCTTGGTGCTTGTCACCTTGGCATATATCTGTGTCGTGGTGATATTCGTGTGACCAAGAATCTTGCTCACGCTCTCTATCGGCATTCCGTACTCCAAGGCTAAAACAGCCCAACTATGACGTGAGACATGAAACGAGACACGCTTCTTGATGCCACACATTGCAGCAACTTTCTTTATGCGCTTGTTGATGCTGTCAAGGTTGCCGATATTGAACAAGTGACTTCCTTTTCTGAAAGCCTTGTATCTCCCAATAATCTGCATGGGAATATCCATCAACTTGATTTGGAACGGAACGCCTGTCTTCTGACGCTTGGAAACAATCCAAGGAGCACCGTTTATCATGCTGATGTTATCTTCCGTCAAGTTCTTGATGTCGATGAAAGATATACCTGTCCAACAACCAAAGATAAAAAGGTCTCTCGCAAATGCCATGTTCGGGTCTTCCAACTTTATCTCTGTCATGGCGGTAAGCTCGTCCAATGTCAAGAACTCACGTTCCTTGTGGTCTGGGTCAACGTGGTACATGGCAAATGGATTTCTCGGTATCTTGCCGTTGTAGTGAGCTGCCGTTACGATATGCTTCAGTGGTATGGAGTAAATCCAAATGGAGGACTGCGCAAGTCCGACGACATTCTTCAGATACAGGCAATAGTCACGGATGAACTCCTCTGTAAGCTCGTTCATGGACATATCGCTGCGCTTGTACTGATACTTGATGAAATCGGCAACATACTTTCTTACCGTCAGATACTTGCGGTAGGTGTTCTTGGCTCTATCCTTGCCCACACGCTTGGCAAAAGCTGCGTTCTCCTTGTCAAAGGCTCTGAGCAATGTCTCGTATTCCGTGCCTATGCCTTGGTAGGCGTTTCTCACCATTTCAGCGGTAACGAACGCCTCACGGTCGGAAAGTCTCTGGTAATGCTTGGTAATTTGAGCCTTGATGTTGTCAAGCGCAAAGTTCACCTCCTTGGCTTCCTTACTCTTGCCTGTGGCTCTGTTGCCCTTGGCATCCCAAATAGCCTTGGTAACGCTCTGCTTGCAACTGAACTGTGCGATAGTTCCGTTGATTGTCACTCGCCCCATGATAGGGACAATTCCGTTTCTCTCCTTGCTTCCATTTACATAGAAGACTGTCTTGAAAGTGCATCTCATAATCCTTACTTTTTTGTTCGGTGCAAAATTAAACTATGAGAGTTGCATGGCAAAACCAAAACTTACGCAGAATGGGGAAATATGAACCGCCACCGTTAAAAATGCTTATTAGGGCGTTTCTGCGAGGTAATGATTTGAAAGCGTTTCTATTTCTCCAATCTGCGTTTTTCGCTTTTCCTCGTATATGCCACTTAAAGCCAACGACTGCCACAACCACTTGAAACTCAAAATAAAAGCATCATTCTGCTATTTCTTGCTTTTTTAGGCGTTATTTTCTTTTAAAAACGTTCAGAAAAGTCTTTATCAGGGAATAATAATGTAAAGTAATATATGCAACTATATTTTCCCCATCGATGATAAGGATTATGGTGGTGGTGAAATGGTAGAAGATAAAAAAATAGCGAGCAAAAGGGAGTAATCCTTCAGCTCGCCAAGTTTTTATAGTTTCCTTTTGAATTGTCTCAATAATGCTTGTTGAGAACGTTTGGTGTACCAAATGTCAGCAATGACGATTTCGTCACGCTCTTTGTCGTAGCGATAAATGAGCTTGAAGTTGTCCATAAGCAGTGCGCTACGATAATCTCTATGAAAATCTTTCAGAATAGGCTCTGGAGAATATGACAAAGGGAACATAATGAGACGAGCGTATATGGCCTCAAGTTCCTTTTTCCATCTCAAAACGCATATCCTTCCAAACTCATCCCTAGCATATTCGATACAATAGCGTATGTCTTCTTGGGTTGGTGGTAATACACGTATCTTTACCATTCGAATTCATTTTTGAAATCGGCCATCATTTCTAGAAAGTCAACGGCGGTGCCTGTTCTAGCATATTCTTCTTCACGAGCTAAGACATGATTCGCCAACTCGTCATTATTGCATGATGTCATAAAAGGATATTCTTCGAATTCGTTATGAGCCTCTGTTGCATAATCGTGACGATAGGCAACCATTGGTTCTTGAACGGTACTGCTATCCTCGAAAAAGTGTTGGGCTTTATCGTTTAGTCGTTCTTTTGAGTTTGACATTATTTTAGTCATATAATAATCCTCCTTAATTTTTGATACTCTAATTTGTTGCAAAATTACGATTAATATTTGAAAGTACCAAAGTTTTTTTCGCTTTTCTTATGAATAATCCTAAAGAACTTGAGTTTCGTACTTCCAGCCCCCTATTTCATACATTTATCCCCTTACTTTCTATGCCGTTTCAAATAAATTCATTACCTTTGTCCCCTGAAAACAACTAAAAGATAAAATGTAATGAAGAAAGGATTGAAATATACTTCGGTTTCCTTAGGCAGCCTGGTCGTTTTGGCTGGTATTGGTCTGGGAATCATGTATGTGGTGTCGCCATATAAGGTGAAGCGATGGTTAGGCATCGCTTCATCTTATTCTGATGTGTTCGTTGATAGATTGAAAGGGCAACCTTATACTCGTGGCGGATATGACGGCATTGATGTATCGAAACACAATGGAGTTATCAAGTGGAAGGAAATAGCGAAGAACAAGCGAATCAAGTTCGTTTATATCAGAGCTACACATGGTAAGGGATATGTGGATCGACATTATCGCCGAAATATCAGACTGGCTCGTAAATATGGGTTGAAGGTGGGATCTTATCATCTGATGTCTGCCGGCTCTTCAGTAACTGCTCAGTTCCGGGATTTCCAAAAGTTGGTGAAGAAGGGCGAGCAGGACTTGATTCCTGTATTGGATGTGGAGGAGAAAGGCATCCAGGGAAGATGGAAGGGACGACAGCTGCAGGATAGCATACAGGTGTTTGCTGACTTGGTGAAGAAACACTATGGCAAGTATCCTGTCATCTATAGCAACGAGAGCTTCTATAATAAGGAGATGGGGGCGAAGTTCAATCGTTATTATCTCTTCATCGCCAATTATAACTCCCGACAACCCTCTATCGACGGCAGAGGAAAGTGCAATATCTGGCAGTATTCTGAAACCGGACATTTGCATGGTATTGGAGAAAGGGTAGATTTAAGCAGATTCATGAATGGTACAACCATCAAGGATTTGATGCTATAGGCATTGATGATTTCATACACATAAGCGAGTATTTGATACAATCCACGTATGGATAGCATCATTACTTGCTTATTTTTTCTACTTTTGCATTATTATGAAGAAGTTATTGATTATATTGGGAATAATGGTTCTGCTTGTCATCGGTATCCTTTTCGTTCCACCTATTTATAATAGGTTCACAAAACTGTTTTTTAAGAATACGGTGGATGCTAAAGAGTGGTATCATAACACTACTGTCCAATAAAAAAGGGCAATTCGATCTTTGAAACAGTTGAATTATAGTCTTTTATGCAGTATTTTGCAATGAAACGGACTTGATTTTGTAACTTTGCAGCCAAAAAGAATTGGCTACTATGTTTCAAGACAAATATGTTTTCGCTCAACTTACTGCATTTCTGAATAGAACTCAGTTCAACAACTACGTACGCAAGTATGATGGCAACCGATACGTGAAACACTTCACTTGCTGGAACCAGCTTCTTGCAATGATGTTTGGGCAACTGAGCAATCGTGAGAGCTTACGTGACTTGATAGTTGCATTGGAAGCTCATCGAGCTAAGCAATATCATCTGGGACTTGGACGTAATACTATCGTAAAAGCAACTCTTGCTTATGCCAATCAGACTCGTGATTACAGGATTTTCGAAGACTTTGCATTCTATATGATGAAGGAAGCTTGCAAAAAGCGAGAAACCAACATTTTGAATATACCAGGAAAGAAGTATGCTTTTGATTCGACAACTATTCCGTTGTGTCTTGCAACTTTTCCATGGGCAAAGTTCAGAAGTAAGAAAGGAGGAGTTAAAGCACATGTCTTATATGACGTAGAAGCACAAGTTCCAGCTTTCTATACTGTGACCACAGCATCAAAGCATGATTCTACAGCAATGTCTTCAATTACGTATGAACCAAACAGTTACTACATTTTCGATAGGGCTTATGATACTTTCAAGGAACTTTATAAGATTCATCTTACAGGTTCCTACTATGTAGTCAGAGCCAAAACGAACTTGAAGTACAAAATGGTAAAATGGAAGCGAAGAATGCCAAAGAATGTACTAACTGATGCTGAAGTAAAACTAACAGGATATCTTTCCGAAAAGAAGTATCCTGAATCATTCAGATTCATTCGATACTACGATGAAGAAGATGATCGTGAGTTTACTTTTCTGACGAATGCAAAGCATCTTTCAGCGTTGGATGTCGCGAATCTATATAAAAAAAGATGGTTGGTTGAGCTATTTTTTTATGACAAGAATATCAATATGTCAAGTTAGACAGATTTGACCTGTGAAAAATTGTTGATTATATGAATTTTACAGCAAAAACTTATCATAAATACTTCTCATAACGTTATATTACAGTATAGGGCATAAGCCCCAAAACTAAATATTATATATTATGCAAGAAGTAAAGATTCAAGTCCTAATGGATCGATGCATCAAGTACTTTGAAGACCATTGTTACACAGAGAATAGAATATCTGTGTATAAATGTCTATGGCGTAAAGGCATCGTCCACTACATGTCGGCTCACGACATTGAGAATTATTCCCCTTCTATTGGTGAAGAGTTCCTGTCAACCTGTCATCATTATGGTGAGATTCGTCACCAGGAGCGTGAAATGATTCGCAGTATTCAAGTCCTTGACGATATGCTTTCGTTAGGGCTTATACGTAAGCGTTGTTTCACTCCTGTTTTCCATACCCTCGATGGGAAGATTGGCATGGAGATGGAAAAACTCATCATCCATCTTACTTCTCTTCGTAGAAGTCAGGTGACTATAAATGACTATCGTTTGTATCTAAGCGAGTTCTTAACTCATCTCAATCTCAGTGGTGTCAACAGTGTGTCCGAGATTGCGGATAAACACATCTTGTCGTTTGTCTCGTCCCATCCGCCCAACAAGGTAAACATAGTTTCTGCCCTGCGTGTCCTCTTTCGTTTCTGGAAAGCGGAGCATATTGTAGATGGAAGGTTTGATGGTCTGTTTGACACATATAAGCTGCGCAAGAAAGAGCGTATTCCTTCGTTTTACACAGCAGCAGAGGTAAATATAGTAGAGAACTCCGTGAATAGAAGCAGCGGCGTTGGCAAGAGAAACTATGCAATGTTATTACTTGCATCACGTTTGGGGTTGCGAGCTTCGGACATAGCCAACCTACAGTTCTCTAATATAGACTGGGACAACAATGTACTAACCCTTGTGATGCATAAGACCGGAAAGGTCATAGAGTTGCCATTGCTTGCGGATGTTGGTAATGCCATCATAGATTACTTGCAGCATGGAAGACCTCAGACAGTTTCACAGAATGTATTTCTTTCTTGCAAGGCACCTTATGTGCCAGCAACCAAAAGTATGGTATGCTCTGCAATAAACAACATCATCTGTAAATCCGGAATAGATGTATCGGCCAAGCATCATGGTCCACATTCTCTACGTCATTCTCTTGCAAGCGTCATGCTTGAGAAAGGCACGACGTTACCTGTCATATCCGAATCGCTAGGGCATCGCAGTACGGAAACAACTCTCACTTATCTTAAGATTGACATAAAGTCTTTGATAGAGTGTGCCATTCCTGTACCGCCAGTTCCAGATGCCTTTTACAAACAGAGAGGAGGTGCGTTCTATGGCTGAGCAATTTAAATATTCCAGCGTGTTAGCCCCATATATGAATCATCTTCTTGACATTAAAATGTCTGCAGGAATCAGTGCGTTGCGTACCAGATGGATATTGAAAGAGATTGACGACTTTGCCAATGCAGAGTGCCTAAAGGATCCTCATATCAAAGAGGTGTTCTTCAAAAAGTGGAGAGCTACACGTGTGGCGGACTGTGACAGAACTTTATATTCCAAATGTTCCGTATGGTGTCAATTGACAAGACTGATGTGCAGGTGTGGCTGTGTATGCTTCATTCCACGAATGCCCAAGCAACCGAAGTCTGATTTTACTCCGTATATATTCACAAAGGAGCAGATTGGCGCAATCTTTTCTGCAGCGGACGAATATAGACTATATGACATACGCATGGGTACAGCTCTCATAGCCATGCCAGCTCTTCTTCGTTTACTATATAGTACAGGAATGCGTATATCTGAGGCTCTTTCCATCCGCAACAAACATGTTCATCTGGATGAAGGTTACATTCGCTTAGATAAAACCAAGAACGGAAGTGAAAGGATCGTACCTTTATGTGAGTCGATGAAGACGGTACTTGCATCTTATATGGAGTATAGAAACAATATGCCCATCAAAGACATAGCTGCAGGAAATGGTTTTTTGTTTGTAAAATCGGACGGGACTAGCATCAAGGCTAATAGTGTATATCAGCATCTGCGCAAATTGCTGGACACATGCGGAATTCCCCATAAGGGGAATCATCATGGACCACGCGTTCACGACCTGCGACATACGAATGCCGTACATGCTCTTGTACAGATGGGGCACAAAGGAATGGACTTGTATGCCAGTTTGCCAATTCTCTCAACATGCCTGGGACATCACTCGCTGAAAGCGACAGAGCAGTATGTTCGCCTCACATGCAACATGTATCCAGAATTGGAAGAGCAATGTTCTGAAATCAATGCTTTTGTCTATCCAAAGATATGTAAAGCCTATGACTACGACGACTGACTTTGCCAAACATTTAAGCCGCTTTCTGGTAGAATACCTGCCTCATGAGCGTAATGTAAGCCCTAACACCATATCCTCCTATAGAGATGCATTTGTACAATTTATTGACTTCATGAAAGATATTAAAGGAATCACAGTTGAAAAATTGCAATTGAAACATCTCACGAGAGTAAGTGTAACCGAGTATCTCGAATGGCTACTTGACAAGCGAAAATGCTCTGCAGCGACACGTAACTATCGGCTTGCTGCCATTCATTCTTTTTGTCATTACTTGCAATATAGCGTCATAGAAATGATAGAAGAATGGCAAAAGATCCTAACTATTAAAGCCATAAAAACATCAGGGACAACACTTAACTACCTGACAATAGAAGGTATCAAGTTGTTGCTGGCTCAGCCTGATACATCAACTTGGAGAGGCCGAAGAAATCTCGCTTTACTCTCACTAATGTATGATACGGGAGCAAGAGTCTCTGAAATAGCAGATCTTACTGTGGATAGTGTGCGCATAACCCATGAGCCATATACCATACGTCTGTTCGGAAAAGGACGCAAAGCACGAATAGTACCGCTTGTAAAGGAACAGGTGTCAATTCTATGTGAATATATGGAAGAGAATCATCTTAACGATTGCAACAAAGCTGCGTCTCCACTTTTCTATAATGGCAGAAATGAAAAGCTGACGCGTGAGGGTATCACATACATTCTTTGTACTTATGCAAACATGGCAAGGAAGGTGTCTCCAGAACTTATTCCGCAAAGGATTAGTTGCCACTCTATACGTCATAGTCGAGCTATGCATCTTCTACAGGCTGGAGTCAACCTTATTTATATTAGAGATTTGCTAGGACATGTCTCTATTCAAACAACGGACATTTATGCTCGTGCAGACTCTAAAGCAAAACGTGAGGCGTTCGAAAAGGCGTATACAGATCTCACACCTAACCGAGAGACTGATAAATCTTGGGAAAACAATAAAAATCTCAGAGATTGGCTCAGAGGTCTGAAGAAATAGTTATCATTATGAGAAGTCGAACGGAGAAGCATTCTCCTAAAGTTCTGATCTTCAATAATACTTTTCCATTCACTTCTCATAATGTTATTCTTGTCATAAAAGTAATTATGTAAAGCTTCTCCTAATTACTTCAAATGGCTAAAGCAGCATCTTAAGATAAAGAGATTCTGGGGCACAACGAAGAATGCTGTACGCATACAGATTAGTGTTGCCATTATCACTTATTGTCTCGTGGCTATTGTGCACCATGATATGCAACTGAAACGCTCGACATATGAAGTTTTGCAGATTCTAAGCATTTCATTGACGGACAAAACCCACCTAAGAGATCTATTTGATAAGACTATTTTCAACGATGTCAAAGAACTCGATTATCCCCTTTTTAAGGGACTATTTGATTAATTAATTAACGTGTCCAATTTTTATTGGACACTAATGGTATCATAAGGTGGATTGTGAGAACCTGACGCAAGTAAGGGATTATTGCGACAGACGAGGATACAGTACGGATTACTATATCCTAGTGGATTTCTCCATTCCATCTGGCAAAAAGAGATTCTTTATCTATGATTTGCAGCGTGGCAAAAGAGTAATGAGCAGCTATTGCATGCATGGAAATGGTAAGGGAAATACAGCAGCCCAACCAAAGTTCAGTAATAACCCTGGAAGTGGATGCACGAGTCTTGGAAGATATGTCATGATAGGAAAAGGTGGAATGAAGTTCAAGAACTGCGTTCGCCTTCGAGGGCTCGACAAGAGCAATTATCTGGCAGAAGCCCGTGGTATCCTGATTCATTCTGCTGGCAAGGTGACAAGATTCTCCGGTGAGAAGGAGTATATTCCGCTGGGAACAGAGTGTCGTGGCTGCTTTACTGTATCAAGGAGCTGCGTGGAGAAAGTGATGCAGATATACAAGGAATCTTCCAAGAGAAGACCTATATTGATTTATGCAAAATACAAATAAAAAGAATATTCTATGAAGAAGTTATTGCTGTTTATAGCTGGAATCTCAATCCTGTTTTTAGCAGGTTGTTACAATGGAAATCAGAGCCATGGCAATGAAATCATGGGAGACAGCCTCCCTGCTGATCCTTCATTGGGTTATGTCATAGAGTTAAAGCCTTTGGAAAATTTCTCACATCAGGAGGCAGAACAGTTGAGAGAAGAACTCGTGAAGCAGTTGGGTTTCATTTTCAATAAGGTACCAAAGGCTTGGTTGGAGGCTTCTGTATTTGTTGGAGACAAGAAAGAAATACCTGCCTCATGTCTCTACAAACCAAGAAACAGGTATTGGGCTGGGGGGATCCTGAAAATGTTGCATGAAGAGCATGGAGGTAATGATGAAATCGTAACGATAGGTTTGACGCATCGAGACATCTCTACTTCTATTCATGGACAATACAACTATGGAATTATGGGATTGAGTTTCCGGCCAGGTGACGCCTGTGTGGTTTCAACCTTCCGATTGAAACGAAAGGATGACTTATGGAAAGTAACAATCCATGAATTCCTGCATTCTCGCGGTTTGCCGCATTGTAAGACGAATGCCCCTAAGTGCCTGATGCAGGATGCCCATGGCAAGAATACCTTCTACATGAAACATGGGTTGTGCGAGGATTGCAAGAACTCTTTGGGGATGATTATGACTCATTAAGAGAGATAATTCAATTTTCCAGCACTCTATCGTGCCTTGAATATAATCCAAGGCACGATTTCCTGATATTTCTTATGAGGATGCTTGCATTCTTCTTTTGAACTGCCAAACGCAATAGCAACTATTTTTCTCCAATTTTCTGCATATTCTTGCAAAAAAGTAAGCAAAAATGATAAATTTGCAGCAAAAAGCAATAATTTTTGGGAATTTATGCTTGATATTGTAGAAAAAGTCTTAACTTTGCAGCGGATTTGAGAAAATAAGCAGTTTCCGGCTATCAGAAAATGAGGAATCATGAAGCTATCAGAAAATGAGGAATCATGAAGATGATAAGGAGGCTGGCTTTCTCTTCCACAGTTTACACTTATAACAACTTTATAAATTAAAAGATTCGATTATGAAAGTAGCAATTGTTGGTGCAAGTGGCGCAGTAGGACAGGAATTCCTGCGTATCCTTGCTGAGAGAAATTTCCCTATGGATGATTTGGTGTTGTTTGGTTCTGAGCGTTCTGCCGGACGAAAATACAACTTCAAGGGAAAGGACTATGAGGTCAAACTTTTGCAGCATAACGATGACTTTAAAGATGTCGATATTGCTTTCACATCTGCTGGTGGCGGCACTTCTGAGGAGTTTGCCGAGACTATCACCAAGTATGGTGCCGTGATGATTGATAACTCTAGCGCATTCCGTATGTGCGACGACGTGCCTCTGGTTGTGCCTGAGGTAAATGCTGAGGATGCCCTGAACCGCCCTCGCAACATCATTGCCAACCCTAACTGTACCACCATCATGATGGTAGTAGTGTTGAAGCCTATCGATGACTTAAGCCATATCAAGAAGATTCATATCTCTTCTTACCAGAGTGCTTCGGGTGCCGGTGCTGCTGCCATGGCTGAACTTGAGCAGCAGTATAAGGATATCATCGAGACCGGTAAGACTGAGCATATCAATAAGTTCCCTCATCAGTTGGCATACAATGTCATTCCACAGATTGACAAGATGACTCCTAACGATTACACCAAGGAGGAGATGAAGATGTATAACGAGACCCGCAAGATTATGCACTCTGATGTTCGCACCAGTGCTACCTGCGTTCGCGTTTCTTCACTCCGTTCTCACTCAGAGAGTGTTTGGTTCGAGACAGAGAAGCCATTGGCAGTAGAGGACATCCGCAAGGCTTTGGAGGCTGCTCCAGGCGTAACCGTAAAGGATGATGCCCAGAACTACGTTTATCCAATGCCATTGGAGAGCGCCGGCAAGGACGATGTATATGTAGGTCGTATCCGTAAGGATCTGGCTGATGACAATGGTAACACATTGTGGTTGACCGGCGACCAGATTCGTAAGGGTGCTGCCCTGAACGCAGTTCAGATTGCTGAGTACTTGATTAAGGTGGGCAACGTAAAGTAAGCCATACCTTATTTATATAAAAGAATATGAGGAAGTTAAGGGATAATGAATTTTATCTCTTAACTTCTTTTTGTCTTTATATGATTCTGAATAGAAAAGTAAGAATATGCTTGAAAGATTCAAACAATTACTCGGTGAGATGAACCGGGGCATTTATGAGAAGGAGACGGAGATATCGCTCTCGCTCCTGGCAGCTCTGGCAGGTGAGAGTATCATCCTGCTGGGACCTCCGGGTGTGGCAAAGAGTATGGTGGCCAGACAGTTGAAGACGGCATTCAGGGAGGCTCAGAGCTTTGAGTATCTGATGTCGCGATTCTCTACACCCGATGAAATCTTCGGTCCGGTGAGCATTCAGAAACTGAAGACTTCGGATACTTACGAGCGTGCGGTGGAGGGTTATCTGCCTACTGCCGATGTGGTTTTCCTTGATGAAATCTGGAAGGCGGGACCTGCTATCCAGAACACGCTCCTTACGGTGATTAACGAGAAAATCTTCCGTAACGGCAATCGGGAAATGCATATTCCTCTGAAGCTTCTCGTGGCTGCAAGCAATGAGTTGCCGGCTAAGGGAGAAGGACTGGAGGCGCTCTGGGACCGATTCGTCATCAGAATAGAAAGCCGACCGATTAAGCTGGAGAAGAATTTCCGGGCGATGCTGCTGGAGGCTCCCACGGATTTCTTAGGTCCCACAGATTTCACAGATTCCACAGATTCTTCTGGTTCTATGGGGAAATCTGATTCCGCAGATTTTTCTGATTTGAAGATTACTGCTGAGGAGTATGCTGAATGGGCGGAGAAAATCTGTAAGATTGGCGTGAAGGAGGAGGTGCTTGATGCAATTTCCGCCATCCGTAAATCTCTGAGAGCCGTGAATGTGGATGAGGCTGCCGAGCGCAGAAACATCTATGTGAGTGACCGAAGATGGAAGAATATCGTCCGCCTGCTTCGCACTTCTGCCTTTATGCAGGATAGGGAAGAGGTGGATATCTGCGATTTGCTTCCTATCTACCATTGTCTGTGGCAGGAGCCGGAAGAGCGGGATGCTATCCGAAACATCGTGATCCGTGCCCTCTTTTCTCCTTTTGCAGATAAACTCGTGGAGATGAAGAATGCGCTTGCTGAGGACATCAAATATCATCGTGTACGCAGGAATCCTGAGGATGGAAGGGATTACGAGGGAGAGATAGAAAACCTTTCGGATGGCTTGAGCTCGCTGGAAAGGCAGTTGGGCGAGAATCTCTTCGCATCTGCTGATGATAAGGCGGAAATATCGGCTTATCTCCGCGATTTCTATAAGGAGCTGGCGTTTACCCGTCAGGATACGATGAAACTTTATGAGGTTTAATCGCCTCCTATTACATTATTATAATATAGAAGACTCAAAACATGATGAACGAACAGAAAATATTGACTCCAGAGTTGGAGGCGCGTGTTCACCAGGCGGTGGATAACTTTATGCAGGGCTATGGCTGTTGCCAGTCAGTGGTGGCTGCCTTTGCTGATTTATATGGTCTTGATGATGAGATGGCGAAGCGCATTGGTGCCGGTTTCGGTGGTGGAGTAGGCAGAATGAGAATGATGTGTGGTGCTGTTTCGGGCATCGTGGTGCTCGTTGGCTTGGATTGCGGACAGACCGAGGGGGATGACCGCGAGGGCAAGTCGGCATGCTATAAGGTAGTGCAGGATTTGCTCGCCAAATCGAAGGAGCAGAACGGCAGTATCATCTGTGCCGAAATCCTCGGCTTGAAGGGCCACGAGAAAGCGCAGTCCAGCTATGTGGCTTCGGCAAGAACGGCAGAATATTACAAGTCTCGCCCTTGCGCAGCCAAAGTAGAGAGTGCTGCAAGAATCTTCGCAGAATATCTGATGGAGAAAAAATAAGGATTTACTCCTATGAAATACCAGAATAACAAGGATTTGGCGGAGGCACAGTATTATCTGAAAATGCTGGATGACTTCTGCAAGTCGGGACAGGTGAAGATTCCTGATCCGACAGGCACCGCCATGCCTTGGAATTTGAAGGAAGACCCGCTGAAGGATTATCTCATTCATCTCTTTACCCTGAAAGTAACCATGGAAGAAACTGGCGAAGAGGTGCAGAAATTCGTGCGACAGGTGGTGAACAGCAAGATTAAGAGCAAGGTGTTCTATGATAGTGTGGGAAAATTCATCGTGGAATGCGTCCATCACATGCGGTTCCAGCGCCAGCGTGCCTGGACCGAGAGTCATCGGGCAGATGATGTGCTCGATTGGGCTCCCTTCAAGCGGATGGATGAACTGGTGTGGCTCCCTTTGCTCGACCAGCTGGAACAGGAACATGCTGAAGATGGGTTCGATAAGCCTTTCTTCCTCAAGCTGATGACAGGAGACGGGGCTTCGAAACCCGAAAACTGGGAAAGGCTGGTAAGAGACTGGAAGGTCTGCATCGAACATCAGGTATTGAACAAGCTGAAGGACTTCATCTCGCTCCGTCAGAACAACTTCGAAACAGGACTGGTGCGTATGATGGACCAGATAACCCGCAACATGAAGACGAAGGGCGTTTCGGAACAGCGCGCCGTACAAGCCTGGGAACTGATGACGAACGGATGGACCGAAACGGAGTTTGAACGCCGTCTGAACCAGGTGAAGATTCAGGACAAATATCCCGAAATCAAGGAGATTGTGGCGAAGATGGGACGAGTAGCCGATGCCAACGGCAAAGACCGGCTCACCATCGCATCGGGCGTAGAGATGAAGATGGAGCATTCAGCGGGTAGCGATATCGAGGGCATTACCGTGGGCGATGATCTCAACTCCCTTCTCCCGCTCGAACTGGCACAGTACAGCGATGAAGATATGGAGGGCCTCTTTATATATAAGTATCGCACGCGAAGACTCCAGACCTTCCGTTATAAGAGCGAAATGTCGAAACCATCCCGCAAATTGGGCTTTACCCATGCCTCCCGCAAGGGTCCGATGATCGTCTGTCTGGACACCTCAGCCAGTATGTATGGCACGCCTGAAAGGATATCCTCAACACTCATCTCTCTGCTGGAAGAGACGGCAGAAGATCTGGAGCGAGACTGCTTCCTGATAGATTTCTCCGTCAGTACCCGTGCCATCGACCTGATGGCGAAGCGCAAGGCAGAGCGCCTGAAGAGAATCGGAATTACTATGATGGAATCAGCCGAAGCAGATGCAGCTCCTTCCGACGGAGACGGGCAGGCGCATACCGGGCGAGGCATCCGGCGGCAACCTACCACAACCCACCTTCCATTTATCGGAGGCGGGACTTCGGCAAAGAAGATGATGACCCAGATGTTTGACCTTCTCGACAACGACGGACTCCATTACGTGAATGCCGATGTGCTTTGGATTACAGACTTCCTGATTCCAGATCCGCCACAGCAGCTGTTGTCGAGATTCCGGGAATACAAGGAGACGGGTACCCGATTCTACGGCATCCGCATCGTGCGTGATGACGACAAGGAGCCGAACGCCTGGAAGGAGTACTTCAATCAGATTTATACCATCCGGTACCGCCCGCTGCGAAGATATTAAAGAAGATGTTAAGGCAGAAAAGGGGTATCAGATGATAACAGAGACATGTATGAAATGTATCAAGAACTTTATCATATGTTACATTTGGCGCAGAATCACGATTTTGCGCCATTTTTTTGAATTAAAAATTCCTTAAAACGCTTGGTGATACAAAATATATTTGTACCTTTGTGCTCGGAACAATGAATAATTGTCAGCCAAACAAATTAGAAAAGAATCAATAAATATAAGCAATTTATACAAAAACTTAAGTAATAAACTAAAATTATGGTAAGCAACAACATTCCACAAGTAAAGCTCGGTATTATTGCCGTTAGCCGTGACTGTTTTCCAATCGCGCTTTCTACTCAGCGCCGTGAGAACATCGTAAAAGAGTACAAGGGTGAAATTTTCAACTGCCAGACTACAGTTGAGAACGAGAAAGATATGCTCAAGGCTTTGGGCGAAGTGAAAGAGCAGGGCTGCAACGCTTTGGTTGTATTCCTCGGTAACTTCGGTCCTGAGACTCCTGAGACTTTGATTGCAAAGAACTTCGATGGTCCTTGCATGTTTGTTGCAGCTGCAGAGGGTGACGGCGACATGATCAATGGTCGTGGCGACGCTTACTGCGGTATGCTCAACTGCTCTTACAACCTCGGCATGCGCCACCTGAAGGGTTACATCCCTGAGTATCCTGTAGGTACAGCAGAGGAAGTAGCTAAGATGATTCAGGACTTCGTTCCTGTAGCTCGCGTTATCCTCGGTTTGAAGGGCTTGAAGATTATCACCTTCGGTCCACGTCCACAGGACTTCTTCGCTTGCAACGCTCCTATCAAGGGCTTGTACGAACTCGGTGTTGAGATAGAGGAGAATTCAGAGCTCGACCTTCTCGTAGCTTACAAGGAGCATGAGAACGACCCACGTATCGATGAGGTTTGCGCTGATATGGCCAAGGAGATGGGCGAAGGCTGCTACTATCCTGACCTCAGCCGCAGAATGGCACAGTTTGAGTTGACATTGCTCGACTGGGCAGAGGCTCACAAGGGTTCTCGCCAGTATGTAGCATTCGCTGACAAGTGCTGGCCTGCATTCCCAAGCCAGTTCGGTTTCGAGCCTTGCTATGTAAACAGCCGTCTCGTTAGCCGCGGCATTCCTGTAGCTTGCGAGGTAGATATCTATGGTGCACTCTCTGAGTACATCGGTATGTGTGCTTCTGACGATACCGTTACATTGCTTGATATCAACAACTCAGTTCCTCAGTATATCTATGATGAGGACATCAAGGGCAAGTACGATTATAAGTTGACTGATACCTTCATGGGCTTCCACTGCGGTAACACTCCACAGTGCAAGATGTGCTCTAGCCGTAAGATTAAGTATCAGCTCATCCAGAACCGTTTGTTGGAGAATGGTGGTAAACCAGACTTCACTCGTGGTACTTTGGAGGGTGATATCGCAGCTTCTGACATCACATTCTACCGTCTGCAGTGCGATTCTGAGGGTAACCTCCGCAGCTACATCGCAGAGGGTGAGGTTCTCGATGTTCCTACCCGTTCATTCGGTGGTATCGGTATCTTCGCCATCAACGAGATGGGCCGCTTCTATCGTCACGTATTGATTCAGAAGGGTTACCCACACCACGGAGCCGTAGCATTCTCTCACGTAGGTAAGACCTTGTTCGAGGTATTCAAGTATCTCGGCATCAAGGATATCGCTTACAACCAGCCAGCTAGTCTGCCTTACCCAACAGAGAATCCTTGGAAGTAAATAGAGTGAAGAGGGAAGAGTGAAGAAACAAAGTTCGGCGGCCGAAGGGTAAGCCAATTCATTTGCTCTTCTTTCTAAACTGAGTTCATAAAAGATAAGGGCGATTGCTTATCCCTTGCGTGGGGAATAGCAATCGCCCTTTTTATGTTTTCCTGGAAGGAGATTACCTGATGATAATCTCCTTTACGAATGGTTTGCTTATTTCGTATTTTCCAACGCTTCCTGTTTCTGCGGAATCATCACCGAAGCCCCGATGCTGACAAGCAGTACGAGGATGATGAATACCAGCGAACTGACTGCATCAATCTCGAAGAAATCGTGGATGAGCATCTTCACACCGATGAACACCAGCAGCACACTCACACCCACCTTCAGATAGCGGAACTTGTCTGCTATCGCTGCCAGCAGGAAGAAGAGGGCACGCAAGCCCAGGATGGCGAAGATATTCGAGAAGAACACCACGAATGGATCGAGCGATACCGAGAATACGGCTGGGATGCTGTCGAAGGCGAAAATCAGGTCGCAGAACTCGATGAATACCACCGTCATCACCAGCGGACCCAGATGCAGGCGCTTCTGCATGAACTTCACTACCGGATGCTCCAAGGCATTGATCTCTTCCTTCTTGTTCCTGTTGAGGAACATCTTGGCACCGCTGTAAACCAGGAATCCTCCGAATACGAGCAATATCCAGGCGAAACGGCTGATGAGCGCAGCACCCGCAAAGATGAAGACGAAGCGCAGTACGATGGCTCCCAGGATACCCCAGTTCAGTACGTGCTGGTAATCTTTCTTGTCCACTCCGAACGAGGTGAAAATCATCATCATCACGAAGAGATTATCTACCGAGAGCGTTTTCTCTATCAGATAACCCGAGATGTAGGAGATGGTCATATAGTGTCGGTATTGCTGCAGACTTCCCTCATAGTCGTTCGGGTCCAGTTTGAGATGCGAAGCATAGCGCGAGGCTATCAGCTTCAGGTCGTCGAAGTTCTCTATGCCGTGTACCATGTCGCCATGAAAATAGATGAATACGGCGAAGGCGAGCGCTAGAATAATCCATACAGCCGTCCATGAACCGGCTTCCTTGATAGACACCACATGTGCCTTTCGGTCGATGACCAGCATGTCTAATACGAGTATGGCGGCGATGAAAATCACGAATCCCACCAAAAACATCGATTCAGTAAAAACATGTTCCATTTTTCTTTATCCTTAATCTATTTAGTATATACCATTGAATCTTAAAATCATTTCATCTGTTAGAAACGTGGGCGCAAAATTAGGAAAAATATCTGGAATAGCGAAGGTTCCGGTGCAAAACTTAATTGATTTTAACTTGAAAGGCAGGAATGTAACAGGTTTGTAATAATGGCGCTGTGAGAACCGGCAAAAAAGGCGTTTTAAAGGTAAAAGGGTAAAAAAGTAAAAAGGTAAAAAGAGCCTAGCGGAATGTTACGCTAGGGTGCTCTTTTTACCCTTTTATCTTTTAAAGGCTCTTTTACCTTTTCTTAGTCAGCACATAGTGCTTAGCCATGGCGCCTTCAGGCTCATTGCCCAGCGAATCGGTCATGATGAGGCTGTTGGCATCCTTTACCTTGTAGTAAGATGTCTCGCCGCTCGATGGACGGGTGATTTCTACCACGTTGTTAGCCAATACCTTGAAGATACCGCTCGCTTCGTCGTGACCATCCTTGCGCTCCAGATAGTCGGCTGAGTACTGGTAGGTGCTGTCGGCGTTGAGCGTCAAAACGGTCTTGATGCCCGGACAGTCGGCAGCAGGGAGAGTTCCCTCGTAGGTGCCGGCGATGGAATCGAGAATGACATCGTTGGAATTGAGCGAATCATTTTCAGCATAACTGAGGCTATCCTGGTCAGCCCCCTGGCTATTTGTCTTCTTGCCATTGCAGGAGACAACTGACAATGCAGCGATGACGGCTGCTGTCAAAACTAATTTCTTTTTCATACTATACTGCTTTTTAATTGTTACTTATTTACGGAATCTCTTCTCTTAGAGAGCACTTCCCCGAGAAGGATTTCTCTTCGCAAAAATAGTGTTTTATTCTGATATCCGCAAGTTTTACACAGAAAATTATAGAATATTATACTATTTTCTTAATTGATGATGACTGGCACAATCTCTTCTTCGCTAGGCCAATGAGGCAGATAGAAGAGCGGGCGAGGGGTGCCGCCCAAGCCCGTCCAGTCTATCTGTTTCACAAAGTCGAAATCGGGAGGACCGAAGTCGAAACTTCTGCCGTAGAGCACGATGGCGCCTCTGCCTTCATCTATCTTCCACAAACCGCCCCCGTAGGTGCATTGCTCGCCGGGTGACAGCATGTCACGGTGCAGGTAGACACGCCCGAACTTCAGTACTCCGTCTCTGTTGATAATGAATTTCTGAAACATCTCTATTTCTGGTTTATTCAATGAAATCTGTATTCCGATTGATTCAATGTAATGAGAGAATTATTTCTTCTTCCAAAACAGTTTGTCTATGAAATCATAGCGCTTCTCCATCTGGGCATCAGTTTTTACGACGGTATTCACGTCTATCTGAAGCACAGGGGCTACTGCCTTGCCGTTGGTGGATGGCCACTCAGGCAGACCCAGACCATTCGGATTGCCGGTCTTTACGAAATTGACGTAATACTGGTTGAAGATGTCGCTGATCATATAATCCTCCGGCTGCCAGTTGAACACGCGGTTGGTTGGCAATGTACCCATTGCATACTCGATGTCGGCAGAATGAACGGCTCCCTTGTCTTGTGGCGCAGGAGCCGCATCTTCCTTGGCATCTACCACGCCGCCAGCCAATGCAGCCACCTTGCCCTTGATGGCCATTGCAGGACGAGGATGGCAATAGCGGTAGCGGTAAACAGGCTGTCCGCCGGTCAGCTTGTGCATGTAGCCCCACTTCCATGTTGAATAATCGAGGAAGATATCCGAAGCTAGATTCACGCCCGGCTGCTCCAATACATCTTTATCGCTGTTGATGCCGTAGAGGCGGAAGAGTTCATCGATGTTCTCTTCTCCGAAAGTAGCCTTGGCGCCAGCTTTCAGATTCTCAACGGTTGGCTGCTTGCCCATCAATACCGCCCATGGAGTCATCTCCTGGTTGTTGCCGCCGATAAGCAGAGGCACCTTGGTCTGCTCGCCTTTGGCAAAGACCTCTGCAGGCTGTTCTTTCATAAAATATCCGTCGATATTATAGACAGGAACCGCTCTTACTTCCGCCAGCTTCATCAGTTCCTCGGCAGGAAGGGCACGAAGGTCGTTGAGATTCTTCATTCCGACCTTCTTTCCCACCTTCTTGCCGTTTTTCTTACCCATCTTCTCGGCTATTTTCTGGGCAAGCTGCACGCCTTCCTCCTCGGCCTCCTTCAGCGTAGCCACCTTCTTGAATCCCATCACCGAACCACTGGAACCCATTGCCTGCGCAAAGAGTCCCTGACAGAGAGGGGAAGCCATCAGAGCGCTGACCGACATGGAACCTGCCGATTCGCCTACGATGGTGATGCGGTTAGGGTCGCCGCCGAAAGCCTCGATGTTATCCTTTACCCACTGGATGGCAGCCACCTGGTCCATGAATCCATAGTTGCCGGAACCCTTGTAGGATGTTTCCTTAGAGAGCTGTGGGTGGGCGAAGAATCCGAAGATGCCCTCACGATAGTTGGCTGTGATGGAGATGATGCCCTTGCGTGCCATCGCATCGCCCGCATATCGAGGTTCGCTTCCGCTACCCGCCATCAGTCCTCCGCCGTTGAAATAAATGAGTACCGGCAGATGCTCCTTCATGGTCTTTGCCGGTGTCCATATATTAAGGTAGAGGCAATCCTCGCTGTTGGTCTTCGTACCGAAGTTCATATCGCCGAAGAGAGACTCCTGCATCGGGTTCGGTCCGAACTCCTTTGCCTCGCGAACGCCCTGCCATTTCTGTACAGGCTGCGGAGCCTTCCAGCGGAGATTTCCTACCGGAGGGGCAGCGAACGGAATACCCTTGAATACTGTGATGCCTGAGAGATCTTTTCCTTCGAGGATACCTTCGGCAGTCGTTACCTGAGTCTGCGCCATCATTCCCATACCAGGGAGCAGAAAGGCGATGGATAAGAGTAGTTTTTTCATATCGTAAATCTGTTAGTTTTGCAATAATACTGCAAATATAATCAAAATATCATTACCTTGTCTTATTCAGTCCCATTTTTTAAATCTTTTTGTAAAAAGGCAATGCTTTCACTCTTCTTTCATTTCTTTGTAACATGAAAGTAACATCCTTTAAATACCTTTGCAGCGGTATAAAGTATTACAGCATTATCCGCAAAACTCCTTTCGGCAATTCGCTGACGATTGATTTGGCAAAGGCGGCGAGCAGTTGGGTGCAGATGAACTATATGGCAGCCGCGGAGACTCTGGTGTGCTCTTGGAATGACATAGTTGTAGAAGTTTTGGATAGATATCAATATTTAATTGACAGACAACAAAATAGATTAGCCATTTAATCGTTATATTATATAATAAGGTATAGTTTTATTTTGAGAGTAATATGAAAAAATGGCATTTATGGTTGGCGGCTTCCATCGGACTGGTGGTCATCGTTGGAATGATGATTCGGGAGTTTGATGTGGAAGTTCTGAGCAGGATAGATTTGTCTCCCAGGTTCTTTCTGGGGGTAGTAATGGGCGTGTTGCTCTTTGCGGTCCAGAATCTGATGCTCACCCTCCGTTTCCGTCATCTCTGCCAGCGTAAGTTATCCGTAGCCGAGGCGTTCCGCATCAATGTGCTCTGCGAGTTTACTTCTGCCGTCACTCCTTCGGCGGTGGGGGGAAGTGGATTGGCTTTTGTCTATCTCAATCGCGAGGGAGTTTCTATGGGCAGAAGTATCTTCACCATGTTTGCAGCCCTGCTGGCTGATGAGGCTTTTCTTGCCATCAGTTGCGTGTTGCTCTATTTCTTTGTTCCATCGCATCTCTTGTTCAGCTTGGCTGATGGAGTGGGGATTTCTGTGGATGCTACGAACGAATGGATTAAGGGCGGAGTGCAGGTTATCTTCATCGTCAGCACCTTTATCGTTGCTGTCTGGACGGCCATCCTCTACTTCTTGTTGTTGCATCGTCCTCAGATTCTGGGCTGGGTATTGAAGGGATGCTGCAAGATTCCTTTCCTTCGCAGATTCCTGCCCAAGGTAGAGAAGTTTTCCGAGGAGATGACGATGGCTTCGGAGGAGGCAAAGCTGGAGGGCGGAAGATTCTGGCTGCAGCTGATGGGTTATACTTCCCTGGCGTGGCTGTCGAGATTCGCCATCGTGGTAGCTATTCTCATTGCCTTCCATTGTCAGGGCAACATGCTGGTGGCTTGGTGCCGCCAATGGGTGATGTGGATGATTTCCATTCTGTGTCCTACGCCTGGCGGAAGTGGCGTGGCGGAGTTGATGTTCCGCCTTTATTATGCCGATTTCCTGCCCGATGCCTCAGTAGCCATCCTTGCCGCCATGCTCTGGCGCGCCATCTTCTATTACCCTTTCCTGGTGATGGGCACCCTGGTCTTGCCGAAATGGATTGCTAGAAACTGACATAGAGTCGGGCACTGAGCGCCGTGAAATCTCCATTGTCGTTTTTGATGTATTGGAACGATGGCTGAAGGGAAATGGATTCCGTCAGCTGTCTTTTCCATGTTACTTCCAGCGAATATTCCGAACCCTGTTGGAAGCGGGCGTACTGACCTGACAGACCGCACTCGTTCTTCTCGTCCTGATAGGCACCGCCCAGTTCGGCGTATCGGTAGCAGGCATTCTGATGACTGGTGTTTTCGGAATATTGCACCATGCACGAAATGTTCTTGTCGCCAGCCTTCCATACACTCTGCTCTCCGTAAATCCACCAGCCACAGGTTGTTTTGCCCTTGGATTCATCGGCAGAAACCATTTCGCCATTCTCGTTGATCGGATATTGACGGGTATGGACGGCAGCACCCGCAAAATATTTTCCACCTTTATGTTCATACTCCAACTGCGACATGTTGAAGATTCCATCCTTCTTCGGGCGAACCAGGAAGGGATTGTCGTGGGCTTTCCAGCCATTATATCCCGCACCATTATACAGACTGTTTCTGAAAGTCCATCCCCCCTTGGTTACATCAAAGTAAAGGGTCAAGCCTGAATACGGATAGTTGGCTATCGGATAGCTGGATGCAACGGTAGGGAAGATTCCCTCAGAACTGTTCTGGAAAAGTGCCGTAACATCAGAGGTAAAGAAATCCTCGTTTACATTCCTCACACCCACAAACAGATGGCCCGAATTCCACTCGTGCATGTAGCCCAGCACGGCAAGCATGGCGAAGTTATTGTCTGCATCTATGTTCGAAAATCCCTGCCAGTCATCAATAATGCCATCGTTGGTCTTTGCCACATGCAGCGTAGCCGCCTCGAACGAATCCTTTCCTTTTCCTATCGGAACACTCAGTTCCAATCTCAGCTGGTTAGTCAGATTGGTATTCTTGTTCATGTCCCATTGCCATTCAGAAATATATTGTCCGTTAAAGCTCTGTGCATAAGCAAGGCAAATATTGATGCAGCCTAAAATAATAAAAATAATTCTCTTCATTTCTTTATGTTTTTGTATAATCTTTATGTTTTGTATAATTTCTTGTTCGCTTGCCCGCCGCCTGCGAGCATTTCTCTAATTCATGCTGCAAAGGTAATGGATATTTCAAGATCCTGCAATACTTAATAGTTGGTATTTTTATTTATTCTAAATAGATAAGTACTCTTTGTTATCCTCATTTCTAGGTATTGTGGTTCTCTTATATGGATGGAAGGTTCTGTTCAGTCCTTATTTTTAGGTATTAAATGGCTACCAACAATAATATTTTTTAAAAACTTTGTCTTATCAGATATATATTCGTACCTTTGCATCGTTTTAAAAAAAGTTAGAAAATGAAGAAGATATTAAATCCATATTTGAACAAGGAGGGTTACAACTGCGTTTGCTGTGCCCCAAACAATCCTGTAGGATTGCATCTTGAGTTTTGGGAAGAGGGTGAGGATGTGCTTACCATCTGGAATCCCGGCGAGAATTACCAGGGCTGGATCAATACCCTGCATGGCGGAATCATCAGTATGCTGATGGATGAAGTGGCAGGCTGGGTCATCAACCGCAAACTGCAGACCACGGGTGTGACGATGCAGCTCAACGTGAAGTACAAGAAGCCTGTGATGACCACCGATTCGCAGATTACGGTGCGTGGTCACATCGCCAGTCAGCGCCGCAACATCGTCACCATCCACCTGACTCTGGAGAATTCCAAAGGCGAGGTTTGTGATGAGGGCGAAGCCATCTATTTTACCTTTGGTCCTGATAAAGCCAAGGAGATGGGATTCGACAGCTGCAAGGTAGAGGGGGAGGAATAACTCTCCCCACTTGTTTGTAATGCTGGAGTCTTTCTTGAAGTTTTGAAAGTTCTTAAAGTTGATCATGCTCAGTCTGCGTTTAAGAGTTCCTTGAATCACAATTCCCCAGAAAGCCGTTTCCCGCCCATTTTGTGGTCTTCATTGATGACCGGCGCCTGCCATCTATTAAGACCAGCCTCGGTCTTCATAGATGACCGATTTTGGGCACAAGAAGACTGTTCTTTCGATTGCCGGTGCAAAGATACAAAAAATCTAAGCAGAAAGCAAGCTTTTTCCGGTAGAATGTTGAAAAATAGTGCGTAAGTAGCTGATGTGTAGAGGTATAAGTGTTTTCGGTTTGTGCATCTGATTGCAAAAGCTGCCTTTGGAATCGTTTTTTGATGTTGGGAAAGCGGTCATTTTCGGTCACGGTCATTTTCGGTCATTTTCAAAAATGATTCGGTCATTTGGGTCTATAGTATATATAAATATATATTTATATAATACTTATAGGGGAGATTTGCGCCCCCGAAAACGAAAATGACCGAAAATGACCGTGACCGAAAATGACCGGATTAGGCTTCTGATAGTTATTCGAGAAGAAGAGATGGATGATTGTAATATAATGGTAATCAGCAAATTAGCTTATATTATAGTTTCGGCTTGTACCATGTTTTGTATTGTAGGAACAGCACATATTCATCTTTTCTCTACCCCAGTTTTCTTGCTTTTTTACTAGAATCTTGTCAAAAATATATCAAGAAATTCCTCGTTTTTCCCCTTTCATCCTACCTTTTACCCCTCTTATTTTAGCTTTCTGAAGGGGTGGAAAGTGCCATCGGAACCACTTTTTCTTGCTCCTAAGAGCATTTTTCTCCTTCTTTCTCTGTAAAAGAAAGGTGTATTTTGGTATGCTTGAAAGGGAGGAAAATATATAATGGCAGGTTCCAAATTAACGCATCAGGAACCTGCCATTATCTATCATTTTACGCTAATCTCAGTCTCAGCGAATTAAGCACTACGCTTACGCTGGAGAAGGCCATCAGGGCACTTGCCCACATCGGGGTTATCTGGAAATTAATGCCGAAGATATGAAGGGCGCCGGCTGCCAACGGGATGCAGATGATGTTGTAGATGAACGCCCAGAACAGATTCTGCCAAATCATGTGAACCGTCTTCTGGCTCAGTTTTACGGCTTCCGGAATCGCCAGAAGGTCGTCGCTCATCAGCGTAATCTGCGCCACATCCATCGCCACATCCGTTCCCTTTCCTATCGCCATGCTCACGTTGGCAAGGGCCAGGGCCTGGGTGTCGTTGATTCCGTCGCCTACCATCGCTACCTGTTTGCCTTCGTCCTGAAGTTTCTTTACCAATGCCTGCTTGTCGCCAGGCAGCACCTTGCTCTGGTAATGCTTGATGCCGGCTTTCTCTGCCCAGTAGTGAGCCGCTTCCTCCTTGTCGCCACTCATCATATAGACCTCTATTCCCCTTTCCTGCAACTGCTTCATCGCTTCCTGGGCATGAGGCTTGAGGGTCTCTCTCGTCTCCAGATCCAAATCCTCCTGCTTGGTGAAATCAATGTTCTGGTTAGGAATGGTGAGGGTGCCGGTCTTGTCGATGACGAGGGCGTTGATCTTGTGGAGATTCTCCAGTGCCGACGCGTCCTTGATGAGAATCTGCTTCTGCGCCGCCTTGCCGATGCCTACCATCAGGGCGGTAGGAGTAGCTAAGCCCATGGCGCAAGGACAGGCGATGACCAATACGGCTACGG
Organism: Segatella copri; assembly: GCF_024330485.1. GTDB lineage: Bacteria > Bacteroidota > Bacteroidia > Bacteroidales > Bacteroidaceae > Prevotella > Prevotella copri_L. The sequence continues at coordinate 116,883 of NZ_JANDWX010000003.1, forward strand.
CTGAAAGAATGGCCTGCGGAAGAGCAGCGTTGCCGCCTATTAGCCACCATATTATAAAGGTGATAAGGGCGATGGCTGCCACGGCTGGAACGAAAATCAGAGCCGCCTTATCCACGATGCGCTGCACGGGTGCCTTACTGCCCTGCGCCTCCTGAACCATGCGGATGATGTGTGCCAGGGCGGTGTTCTCGCCAATCTGCTTGGCTCTCATGCGGAGCTTTCCCTGACTCGGAATGGTGCCGGCCAGCACGTTGTCGCCTGCCTTTTTCATCGCCGGAGTCGGTTCGCCGCTAATCATCGCTTCATCTACATAGGCAGCATCGGGAGTCATGAAACTCTCTGCCTGGGTAACCACGCCATCCACCGGAATCTTCTCGCCGGCTCTTACCTCTATCATGTCGCCTATCTGAATGGTGGAAATCGGAACTTCCTCCATCTTGTAGTCGTTGGTGCCTTCTATCTTCTCGTAAGTCACCAGTCGGGCGGTTTTCGGCTGCATTCCCATCAGTTGGCGGATGCTGCTCGCCGTACTGTCCTTTGCCTTTTCTTCCAGGCATCTGCCGGTCAGCACGAAGGTGATAATCATCACGGAAGCATCAAAATAAGTGTGCCATTCTATGCCTCTCGCTCCCCATACCATTTCTCCGAAGAAGGTGTTGAAGGTGCTGAAGAGGAAGGCGATGAGGGTGCTGAGTGCTACGAGTGAATCCATGTTTGCCGTATGATGCAAGAGCTGCTTCCAGGCGGAAACATAAAACTGTTTGCCGCAGTAGAGCAGGTTGGCGAGTGCCAGAAGCAGACAAATCTGGTTGGCGAAGGAACTGGTATGATGAGCCGAGGCAACGCCATCTGAAATCATATTCTGCTCCATACCCAGGGAAATCCAGCCCATGGAGAAACACATGGTCAGGATGGCGAAGAGCCAGGAGGCGAGGGTTCGGCGGCGCAGGAGGGTGAACTCACGTCGGTTGATTTCCTCCACGCTTCTGTCGTTTTCGATAACGAGATCGTAGCCGGCGTTGCTGATTTCCCGTTTCATATCTTCCAGAGAGATAATGTCGGGGTCATAATCTACCAGGGCAGTTCGGCTCGCTAGGGAAACCGAGGCGTAGTTGATGCCTTCGAGCGACTGCAGCTTCTTTTCTACATTGGCAGAGCATACGCTGCAAGCCATGCCTATTACAGGAATTGTTTTCTTCATTTTTTGTTCTATTTTAAATCCTATTCTTATTTCTTGCATTTTAAAGTGGGCTCAGTGCTCTAATTCAGTGCTCTAATAATGTAATTAAACATTTAATGTAATTGTTGTAGAAAATACTTCACCCATTTTTCGTATGTTCCAGATACTTCAACAGAAGCAATGCCGGTGAAGTATTTGAAAGAACTGCTCATCAGATTTTTTGAAAGCGAGAGCACAGGTTGTTGGATGACATTCCTATCCATCAAAAAGAGCAGGGTTAGCAACCTGCCTATTCTTCCATTTCCATCGATGAATGGATGAATCATTTCAAATTGATAATGAATGAGCGCCGCCATGATGAGGGCGTCAGTCTGTTCTTCGTAATGGATATAGTTTTCTAAGTCGGCAATAGACTTTGCCATATCCTCATAGACAGGTGGAATGAAGGGAGCAGTTGCCAGTGTGTCATCTTTTGTTCCAAGCCAGATAGGTGAGGTGCGCATCTCACCAGGGTATTTCCTTTCATTGTGCTCACCTTGCATCATTACCCAGTGTACATCCTTGAGCAATCGGCTGCTAATAGGCAGTTTCTGCATGCGTTCTACGGCAAATCTTGTGGCTTGAAGAAGGTTTTGTTCATCTAATTTGCGTTTCTTGTCTTCCTTATCTTCCTTATCATCTGTTTCAAAGAAAGCTAAGGCTAAAGACTTCTTTTCGCCATATACCAGATTCATGGAATTCTCAACTTCTTCCTTCTGCAATGCATCCATATCAGAGAGGTTGCGATTCTTCAATCTTTCATGTGCTTGAGCAAGCAGTGTTTGCATTTCTTCATCCATTTCCAAGTGAATATCCTGCAAAGGGGTTGGGACGAAAGAGCGGTATGCTCTCTCGTCCCTTCCTATTGTTCTGTAATGTCCTTGTCTATCCATTTGAATTCAATTCTTTGAGCGACTGGGCTATATCGCCAGCAATACCCACGCTCTTTTCTGCTATCTCCTGTGGAATATATAGCTCTTGAGGCATGTTGAGCGTGATATATTTAGCATTCGGCTCACGATAAGCCAGCTGCATGATAGGTAGCTTGATGAGTCGGTTGCGCGAACCAATACCCAACTCTAAGATAACGAGTTTTTTGCCAGAATATTTTGTAAGAAAGTGATGGAAGAGTGTTTTTTTCTTGGGGTCTGGTGCTGCAAAAAGGTCGGTCATGACACCTTCTATCTCGAAGATGCGTTTTTCATCAAACCCTGATTTCTCCAGATGCAAGTCGCCATTGCTGGTAAGGATGAAGTAATCCTTCTGGCCAATCACTTTCATGAGGTTATGCATTACCTGTGAAGGTTGGTAATCTTCTACCCAAAACTTCACCAATCGTCTGTGGAACTCTAAGCGTGCTTCAGCAGTAGGATACTGAAAGTAAAGACCTTCCACAACATTTCTGAAACCATATTGCTGCTGCATGTCGCCAAACTGCCTTCGAAACATCTCGTTGTTGGCAAAGATATGATAGCCCTCGGCGATAGAGAGTCCGTTGCTGGCTCCTATGAGAATGGCATCTGCCTGGGCAATCCATTCTTGGGCTAGAGTGATATTTGCATTCATATTTAATATATTCTTCCTGGTTCGAAATTTGTATCTGATACGATATGATCTGCCGGTTTGCCTAACAGTTTCTTTAATGTCACAGCGATATCTTCCTTAATGGCAATACTCTTTTTGGCAATCTCCTTTGGAACATAGGCATCCTTTGGATTGAGGACTGCATAAGTGGCATTGTGCCAGCGATATACCATGTTCATAAATGGCTCCTTGATAAACATTGGAGTCATCATACCCACACCAAGTTCAAGGAAAAGCACTTTCTTGTTCATGTTTTCCTCGAGGAAATCCAGATAGCGTTGCATTTCTTTTCGGTAATAGCTACCCTCCAGAAACTCGCGACTGCGCCACCATGGAACCATCTCCGTACCGCAATGTGGACAACGGGGAATCAGGTCATCGGGCAGTCTGTCACCTTCTATCTTGTCCAGCAACTCATACACCTTTTCCTTGTTGGGATAAATCTCGTCTGTACAAGTATGCTTACACTGCCAGTAGCGGAAATCTCCCTGAATGCGAGTGATCTTCTCGGCAGGGAAGGTGCGGAAAAACTGCGCATCCTGATTGGTGGTGGCAATATAATAGTTCTTGCCATCGAGTGGTTCTGCCAAATCCTCGTATGGCTCACCAGTATGACACTCATACAAGTACTTGTACTCGCGGAGCAATGTTGCCCATAGTTCCCCTTTCTTGATTTGCGGATGATAAAACAGTGGGAAAAAACCATCAGCATGATATTTCTCGCCCAACTGTCCGGCTATCTGTTTGAATGTGGCATCATTCATATAATAAAAGCGGAAACCTGCTGCTGCCGACATTCCAGAGGCACCACCCACGATGATGGCTTCTGCCTCCTGAATATTTTTTTTCAGTATTTCTATCTGTGTCATAATTTCTATCTGTGTCATAGTATCAATACTTGTCCGTCTTCTGGTATCATCAGGCGTTTTTTATCCACCTTTTCATATTCAGCCTGATTACGGAGAATAGCCCTTGTTGTCTGTCCATGATCTATGGCATCCATATGAACCGCAATAAAACGAATCTGAGGATCGCAGTCCTTCAGCATTTGCATAGCTTCCATTTCATTCATCGTGATATCTCCATCTGTCTTTGACTGTGGTAGGAAAATGTTTCCACCAGTATTGATTACTATATAATCTGGCTTATAGGTAGATACAGCTATCTGGGTCTTCTCATCCCAAATGCAATCGCCCATAATGTAAATGGTTGGCTGTTTCTTGGCTTTGAGAATGTAACCAGAACTTGGTCCCATTTGCGCACCAAGTTGTCCACGTCCGTGATTGCCTCTGACGCGGATAATGGTGATTCCTTCATGCTCAATGCTGTCTGCAACGCCCACGGCATGAAAGAAGCCGTCTTTCTCCTTTACCTGCTCTACATCTTCAGTCTGTACGAACCACGGCATATCCTTGCGAATCAGCTTGACTGCTGTTTCATCATAATGGTCAGGATGGTTGTGGGTTAAGAGAGTGAAATCCAGTCCATCAAGCACTTCTTCCACGGGCATCGTCAAGTTTACACGAGGATTTGGATTTACGCCAAGAGCCGACCCGAAAGAGCCTTTGGCACCAAGCAATGGATCAACAAGAATTTGCTTACCTGCATATTCCATCTTCAGGGTTGCATTGCGAATGAGGCGGATGTAGTTCTTTGCACTCAACTGAGTAAAAGCCGACATTAAAGCCAGCATCAAAATCATTTTTTTCATACTTATGCGAATTTTAATTCCATTATATATTTACCTTCATTATTCCGACTGCAAAAGTATGAAAAAACACTGATGTATCAGATACCGGAAAACCGCCAAAAACTACCAAAATGATAAATTGTTCTCATTCATACACCCCATTCTTATAGTCCTCTTGGAATTTTCGACATGTCTTGCCCGTCTGCTGCTTGAAAAAACGCATCAGGTGGGGTGGTTCGGGGAAACTGAAAGCGTAGGCTATCTCACTTATAGACTTGCTGGTGAACAGAAGCTCGTTTTTGATTTCTGCCAGCAGTCGCTGTTTTAGCAGATAGGTAGCCGATACTCCATACTGCGCCATCACGCTATGGTTCAGGGTGATACGGCTAATCTTGAGCAGCGAGGCGTAGTCTTGCACACGCTGCAACTTCCGGATGTGGGTTTCCATCAATTCCACAAACTGAAAGGCGTAATAATTCTTAGGAGCAGCCTGAGGCAATTGATGCTCACGGACATAATGGCGATTCATAATTGCCAGCAGATAGTAGAGTACGCTGACGATGATGTTGTAGCTGTCGGCTTGAGGCTGCCGAAGTTCTGTCCGTATTTTCTTGAGCAGCTGATGATATTCTTCACATTCATTTCCTGAACACATCAAATAGGGCGGTGTTTCGGTCTGCTGGCAGTATTGCAGTCGATAGACAAAGAATTTGTCGGCAATGAAGGTTCGCATAAAATCTTCACGGAATATCAAAAACTCGTAGTCGAGAGCTGGCTCATCAATGTGCCATTCCTGCTGCTGGTGTGGCTTCACAATGAGCACCATGCTGTCTTTCAGGTTTATCTTCCTGTAGTCTATCAGCACGTAGCCATTAGCTTTCTTGATGAAAAATATTTCGAAGAAGTCGGTCTTGAACACTTCATGCTCCGTAAGCACCCAAGGGCACTCTCCGCCATAAGCTGTGTTGATGTAGAAATCTACGCCGCAATCCGTCTTGTTGAACGGCACTTCTACCAGACGCTGTCTTTGCTTTGCCATAATCTTAATCTTTAATCTGAAGTTTCGCAAGTGAATAAATATCTACTTGCCTGTTTATAAATATACATTATGTGGCGTATGGGCAACAGAAAATGATAGCCCATATCTTGTCCGTTACGGATAAGCAGAAGCTTTCCTATCTGCTTTTCTGCCTGCAAAATTACATATTAATTATGGAAGAAAAAAGATTTATGGTAAAAAACTTTTGGCTGCTCCATGAAAATCATTATAATAAGGTAGATGAAAATGCGATGTTTCAGGTAAGGACACAAAAAAAGGCAGGTTCCAAATTGCTTTGGAATCTGCCTCCATCATTTATGGGAGATGATTATTTGACTTCGATGTTCTTTGTTGTCTTAGCCTCCTCCTTAGGAGTAAGCTTTGGAATCTCGACCTCGAGTATACCATCAGCTACCTTTGCTGAAATCTTCTCACGATCAGCATCCTCAGGCAGCGTATAACACTGCTGGTAGTTGCTGTAAGAGAATTCGCGGCGCAGATAGTGCTCGTGCTTGTCTTCATCCTTGTGTTCCATCTTGTTCTCGATGGCGATGTTCAGATTACCATCGTTATCGATGTTTACACGAACCCACTCTTTCTTCAAACCAGGAGCTGCAACCTCCATGATGTAATTCTTATCTGTCTCCTTGATGTTAATGGCAGGAGCAGTAGCATTCATACGTGACATTACTTCGGTATTGAATAAAGTATCATCAAAGAAGTTACTCAACCAATCTGAATCATTATTTCTACGTGCTAACAACATAATTAAAACCTCCAAATTTTATTTTACTCGTCCTCTCGGTTCCTTACGGCTCCGTCGGGATTTCTGCTTGTTAATATTCTTGTTATTTTTTTGCTTTCGCCTCGAAACTCCGTTGTTCTTCCGAACCCCTTTATTTTTTAGCTTCAGCTTTCACTCTCTGTTTTTGCAACTTATGTGCCAGCGGACTGAAAGTGGTAATGTTGGCACGAAAGGATAAATATTTTAAACTTTTCTGCCAGATGATGCGGTTATCTCAACAAAAAAGTGTAACTTTGTCACCAACTTAAAAATCAAAGCATAAATCGAATAAATAATATAAGTTCAATGAAGAAACAACTATTTTTTATGGCGATGCTGATGGCGATGTCGCTTTCTGCCAGCGCACAGCAGCAGGTAACCATCAGTCTGCCTCGCCAGAGTTTCGAGGGTTGGGATTCCCAGACCAATACCATGCGTGTGGTTCCCGGCAAATATCAGATCTTCGTAGGTGGTTCGAGTGCTGAGGCTGCGAAGAATGTGATAGAAGTGAAAGTGAAATAAAAAACTGATATAAAAAGAGAAAGCTCGCTAAGATTTTGAACGTCTTGGCGAGCTTTTCTTCTGTCTTAACTCTTAAGCCTGCGTTTTTTTTGAAGTTTTTTCAAGGAAATGGACTTTGAATCACTCTTTTTTATTATATTTGCAATCGAAAATCGATTTGAACCTTGACTAAACGATGAAATAGTTATGGAACAGAACTTAAAAATCATATTTTATGCGATGGGTGCGATGATTCTTGCACCACAAACCCTCAGTGCTCAGTCTGTGAACATCGAAGGGCTAGACTCCTTGCGCTTATCAGGTTCGGTGGGTGTAGTGGAGCCTGAACTTCTGAAGAAGGGTGTGCTCAATAATGCCCTGGATGCCTTGAGCGGACAGACGGCAGGTGTTAACGTCACTACCAATGGTCTTGACCGTATTGCTATGTTGAACTCCGTCCGGGTTCGCGGTACAACTTCTATCATGGGCGGCAATGATCCTCTGGTGATTATTGATGGTGTTACTTCTGATGTGGCGACGCTTGCTACAATCTATCCCGCCGATATCGAGAGCTTTACAGTACTGAAGAATGCCAGCGAAACGGCACTCTATGGTTCCCGTGGTGCTTCGGGCGTTATCCAGGTAAAGACCAAGAAGGGTACGGGTAAGGGATTTCAGATTTCTTACGAGGGAAACTATGGTATAGAGGCAATGTACAAAAGTATGGAGATGCTCAATGCCGCCGAATACATAGCTGCTGCACAGAAGTATGGGCTGGAGTATAACAATAAGGGATATGATACCAATTTCCGCAAGGCGATTACCCGAACCGGAAATATTCAGAACCATTATCTGGCCTTCAGCGGTGGCACTCCGCAGAGCAACTACCGCGCTTCTTTTGGCTATATCGACCATAACACGATTATTCGGAGCAAGGGCTATCGTAATCTGGTGGCTAAGATTGATGTCACCCAGAAGGCGTTTGGCGATAAACTGACGGGAGATTTCGGCGTGTTCGGTTCGTCTTTCAAGAACAATGATATCTTCGACAGTCAGATGCTTTTCTATTCTGCCGATGCCATGAATCCTACTTATCCTTATGATAAGCTGAACGGCAGTTGGGTGAAGAATGGGGCTGCATCTCAGGTGAATCCTCCCGGTGCCTTGCTCAAGGAGCGTAATGATACGAAGAACATGAACTTCAATGCTCATCTGAAGTTGAACTATGATATGACAAATTCTCTGAGTGTTTCTGCCTTCGGAGCATACAGTTATGCTTCCAACGAGAACAACCAGTTCTGTCCTACCTGGGTTTGGGCGCAGGGCAATCTCTATCGTGGGGAGTTCAAGAGCGAGGACTGGCTTGCTAATGTATCGTTTAACTATCAGCATTCGTGGGAAATCCACAATCTGAAGGCAATGGTGGGTGCTGAATATCAGAAGAATATCCGAACGGGATTCTGGACTTCTGCGAAGGGAATCACCAACAACGACATGTATTACCATAACATAGGTGCTGCTGCATCACGGCCTTTCGGTGGGACAGACAGCAAGTACGAAGATCCGACCCTGGCTTCTGTGATGGGCAATGTCGACTACACCTTATATAATAAGTATAGTCTTTCGGTTTCCATGCGTGGCGATGGTTCTTCGATGGTGGGCAATGACCATACCTGGGGTTTCTTCCCATCCGTCTCTCTTTCCTGGGATATGAAGCAGGAGAAATGGCTCCGTTCTCTCCAGAAAATTACCATGCTGAAACTGCGTACGGGCTATGGACGCTCAGGTAATCTTGGCGGAATATCTTCTTATACCACTTTGAATACGGTGCGGCAGAATGGTATTGTTTCGGTGAACAGTTCTCCTACGGTTACGATGGGAATGATTAGCAATAACAATCCTGATCTGAAGTGGGAAACCCGCGCTACCTGGAATATCGGAGCTGATTTGGGATTGTGGAACAACCGGCTGGTTCTGACGGCAGAATATTACTATTCCAAGACCACCGACATGCTCTATGCCTATGATGTGCCGGTTCCGCCTTTTGCCTATGATAAACTGTTGGCAAACCTGGGTTCTATGAGCAACCAGGGTTTGGAGGTCGGCGTTTCCTTCACTCCTATCCAGAAGAAGGACATGGAACTGAATATCAATATGAATCTCTCCTGGCAGAAGAACAAACTCCTCTCGCTGAGTGGTGAATATGACGGAATGCAGATGTCGGCAGCCGATATTACTGCAATGGGTGCCTTGTCGGGTGCCGGTCAGCATGGTGGTTACAACAATGTGGTCTATCAGATAGTTGGTCAGCCTTTGGGGGTATTCTATCTTCCTCATTGCAAGGGAATTATAGAAGATGGAAATGGGCATTACCGCTATGATATCGAAGATTTGGACAAGAACGGAACCGTAGATTTGAGTGATGGCGGTGACAGATATATTGCCGGTCAGGCTACTCCTAAGGTAACGTTGGGTTCCAATATCAGTTTCCGTTATCGCGACTGGTATCTTTCATTGCAGATGAACGGAGCCTTCGGACATAAGATATTCAATGGTACGGGCTTAGCCTACACCAATATGTCGAGTTTCCCGGATTATAATGTGCTGAAGGGAGCTCCTGAGAAGAATATCGTTGACCAGAATGTTTCTGATTATTGGCTGGAGAAGGGCGATTATCTCAACTTAGAGAATCTCACGCTGGGCTATGATATCCCTATCCGAAAGGGCGTGGTGCAGTCGCTCAGAGTTTCGGCGAGTGTCAACAATCTTGCCACCATCAGCAGTTACAGCGGCTTGACTCCGATGATTAACAGCTACGTGGTGAACAGTACGATGGGTATTGATGATAAGCGGACTTATCCTGTTTACAGAACCTTCTCATTGGGTTTAAGTGTTCAATTCTAAAATCAGAAAGTTATGAAACGATATAGATTTTTATTTCTGCTGTTGGCGGCATTGTCTATGACATCCTGTCTGGACGAACATCCTAAGGATCAGTTGGACGAGGATGCCATCTATGGCTCTGCATCTGATATTTATATCAATGCCGTGGCTTCTCTCTATAATTATATAGGTGGAGCTAACGAGAGTGAGGGCATCCAGGGCACCTGCCGTGGCATTTACGATTATAATACGCTGACCACCGATGAGGCGATGATTCCGATTCGAGGCGGCGACTGGTATGATGGTGGCCTCTGGAATGCCATGTACCAGCATCGGTGGAGTGCCGATGACCAGTCTCTTTATGATACGTGGAAGTACCTTTATAAGGTTATCGTGCTGGCTAATAAGTCTTTGGATATTATCAGCAACAAGTCGGTCCTGCTTTCTGCCGCACAGCAGGAGGAATATCGGGCTGAGATAAGAGCCATCCGGGCTATGTTCTATTACTATGCTATGGACATGTTCGGTCGGGTTCCATTGGTCCTTTCCAGTGCAGAACAGCTCCATTCCAGCCTGTTCCAAGGTCAGACAGATCGCAGTTCTATCTTCCAGTTTGTCTTTCAGGAGTTGCAGCAGGTATTGCCTTCACTTCCCGACCAGCACAGCAATAAGGAAGGCAATTATTATGGTCGCATCACCCAGCCGATAGTCAACTTTCTGTTGGCGAAGTTGGCTTTGAATGCAGAAATCTATATGTATGATGACTGGACCCAGGGTTATGCGAGCCGTCCGAAGGGAAGTGACATTCATTTCTCTGTGCCGGCTTCTGATGCCTCTTTGCGCAATGGCAATAAGGTGGACTGTAGGAAGTTGAATGCTTGGGAAACCTGCATTTATTATTGTGATAAACTGGCAGAAGAAGGCTATGTCCTGGAGTCGGATGATTCATTCAATTTCTCTACGCATAATGAGACATCGAAGGAGAATATCTTCACGATTCCGATGGATAAGAATATCTATACCAACCAGTTCCATTATCTCTTCCGCTCTTACCATTATACGCATGGCGGTGTCTTGGGATGGGGAAGTGAGAATGGTACCTGTGCCACGATTTCTACGATGAAAGCCAATCATTATGGCGAGGCTGATGAAGATGCCCGTTGCAAGATGAACTTTGTGGCGGGAGTGGTAAAGGTAGATGGTCATGAACTGCTGATGGATAATGGAAAGCCGTTGGAGTATCAGCCTTTTGAAGTGGCTCAAAACCTGACCAACAGTAAGTTTGTCAAGACGGCTGGAGCGAGGATGGCGAAGTATGAGGTGGATAGAACCTCTTATATGGACGGCAAGTTGCAGAGTAACGACATAGTTCTTTTCCGATATGCAGATGCTTTATTGATGAAGGCAGAGGCAAAGGTCCGAAACGGAGAGAATGGCGATGAGGAGTTGAATAGGATTCGTGCCCGTGTGGGAATGCCTTATCGTAAGGCTACGCTCGATAACATTTTGGAAGAGCGGTTGCTGGAGTTGGTATGGGAAGGATGGCGTCGTCAGGATCTCATCCGTTTCGGCAAATTCACCGGTGCCTACGATCTCCGTACGCCTCTTCAGGGTGAATCCTCCGGCTACACCACTGTCTTCCCGATTCCTCAGAAATGCATCGATTTAAATTCTGAATTGGTACAGAATAAGGGATATGTCAATATTTTGAAGTAAAGAAACTTGAATAGAGTATATGAAACGAGAAAAGCTCGCCAGGACTTTGAGGGTCTTGGTGAGCTTTTCTCGTTTTATTTCCCAAATCTGGAAGTATCTACTTCTTCATGCTGCTTGGCCTTGTAGCCGCCGAATCGATAGGTGAGGGAGAGACCGATGATTCTGCCAAAGTACATTTTGTTGATGACGTGCTGACCTCGGTAGGTGTCGTGCAGATGGTTGTCGCCTGTCTCGAAGATGTCGTTGCAGTAGGCTTTCAGCTGGAACTTGTCATCCTTGAGAGGCTTCCAGGTGAGGGCAGCGTTGAGATAGCCTGAGGCTGGGATGTCGATGATTCCTTGGATGGCGTCGGTATGGACGGAAGCATCGAGGTTGAGAAGTACATGCTTGCCAAAGAGAAAAGTGCCGTTCCACTGGGCTTGACAGAACCATTTGCTGCGGTCGAATGGAAGATCATAGAAGTGGGAATTCTTGTCGTTCTGATATACGCCAGTGAAGGTAAGGCGATTCTGCCACCAGTTGCCTATGTTGATTGGGGCTGTGAGCATCAAGCCTACCTGGTTTACATGGTCGAAGTTGACATGCTTGTATTCCATCTCCTTCTTCTTGTCGCTCTGGTAAGGAAGCTGACGGAATTCATCTTTCGAGTTGTTGAAGAAGAGACTTGCCACGTATCTGCTGTGCAGAATGTAGGTAAGCGAGAGGCTGAGGTCTCGTGATGGCTTCAACGTCGGGTTTCCAACAATCTTTCCATATCCGCCCGCATTATAGGTGGTGAAATCCTTCACCGACCAATAGGTAGGGTAGTCTCTGTCGCAATCCAAGTCGAATTGGATGACGTGTCCTGCCTTTGGAAGATAGGTGATGGAGAGTGTCGGGAAGAGGTTCCACTCATCCCAGATTGGGGTATGATAATATTCTTCCATGAGCGATGCTTCCATCATGAGTTTTTGTCCGAATGATTTGCTGGCTCCGATGTAGAAGCTCATTTGATCTTCGGTTTGAATGGTATTGCCATCAGAAGACTTGTTGTTGTTCTCCTGCGAGCTTTTGTCTCTTGATGTGGTGTAATTGATGCCGTAGTTCAAGCCCCAGTCTTTTCCTAAGTCGTGCTCCTGCTTGAGGTAAGCGTGCCATTTGTCGATTCGTTGCTGGCTTGTGATGTCGTAAATCTCATCGTAGAGACTGCTTTTCAGCCATTGTTCATCCGGAGAATTATAATAGGTGTATTCTGCTCCTGCCGAGAAGCCGAATGGTGTGGAGTAATCCAGGCGGAAATTGTGAAACTGACTCTTGGCATGGATTCTGAGAAGGGATGTGAAATCGCCATCATCCTCTGAAGTTCCTCTCGTGTTATTGAGTTGTGAGGTGTAGGCAAAGCTGAGCTGATGATCCTTTGCCAGATGATAGTTGATTCCCAGTCGGATGTTGTGGTTGAGATGGCGTTTGATATTGTCGCTATGTGTAGAGAAGGCATAGAAAGTGCCATCAGTCAAGGTGTGGGCAAACTCATTTTCATAGTAATAATATCTCTTGCCATGACCGAAGGAATAGAGCATGTCTATTTCCCATTTCTTGTTGGTGAAGAGCAAGGAGGCGCGCTCTGTGTAACTGTTGCGGTTCTGGTGGGTGTAGCCGCCGAAGAACTCGCCTTGCAGGGAGTGGAAGCCTGTGTTGTGCTTCAGCAGGAGGTTGATGACTTGTCCCTTTACCTGATAGCGGGCTGGGGCTGAATAGATGACTTCGGCGTTGGCGATGCGGCTGGTAGGAATCGTTTTCAGAAGCGAATAGAGCTGCTCGCTCGTCATGGTGGTAGCCTTGCCGTCTATCATCACGGTTACGGATTGGGCGTTGAGGGTCAAGGCTTCATCTTGTTCGCTCACGCCAGGCAGTTGCTTGATGGCTTCATAGGCATTATCTACCGGATGGTTTTTGATGAGTTGAGGTAGGTCATAGGTCAATGTCGCCCCTTTTACCTTTACGATAGGTCGGTTGCCTTTTACCATCACATCGGGGAGGGAATGGATGATGCTGTCCATTCTCAGGGAATCATTTCTGTTTCCTTGTGCCCAGCCGGCAAGACTGATGGCCAGGCAAGCGCTTAATATAACCAATCTTTTCATATTCTTCTTATCTTTTTATCGTTCTTTCGGAAAAAAACTCCCGATTTCGGTTGCAAAAGTACTGTAAAAATCTCGTGTCAGCAAGGAATTTTGGTTATCAAGTCTTATCAGAAGTGTTATTTAGTCTTATCAAATCAGAAATAATTTCCTGAAAAGTATCTTACTTATCTTCTTTTTTATTACTTTTGCAAGCATGAAGTTACATCTTAAATACATAGTTACGCTCGTCATCACGGCTCTGGTCTGCATCTTCGCATATCAGACCTATTGGCTCGTGGGGCTTTATCAGTCTCAGGAAAAGGAGGTTGAAGCGAAAATTAAGGGTGGAATGGAGTACGCTCACTTCATGGAGATGAAGAAGCGAATCGAACGATTGCGCAATGCTGATAAAGGGCCTCATAGACAACTGACGGGTGCTGTTGCTTTTTCTATGGATGAAGACGATGATATAGATCAAAAGGTAAAGGTTAAAAAGGTTCGTGGAGGAAAGGTTGTTCAGTCTGTTCAAACAACTTTTACCAAGCAAGAGAAACGTAGTGAAGATGACAATGGTCAGGAATTGATGATGATGATGTCGGGCAAGCTGGCAACTATGGTGCAACAAGCGCTGTTTGGCAAATTGAATGAAATCGCCAAACCAAACATCAATGACTATGACAGTGCATGGGTTGCCAAGATGCTTTCAGACAGTTTGCTGGTGGGCGATAATGCTCATCTCCTTCCGCATCAGATTCAGCTTTTAGCAGGAAAGAAGGTTTTGGCGAAAGTGGCAACGAAGGGGTATGTGCCTTCCGCCAATGCCAAGCAATACCAATATGTGGTTTGTAATGAGGAGGAGGCGAATGAGGAAAAATATGTCCTCACCCTAGAGCCGCTTACGATGACTGTGCTCAGCCAGATGGCAGGCATCCTTGCCACATCGCTCTTCATCATGCTCATCCTGGCTTTCGTCTTCTGGTTCCTGATTCATACGATGCTCAAGCAGAAGACGCTTGATGAGATGAAGAGTGATTTCACCAATAATATCACGCACGAATTGAAGACTCCGATAGCCGTAGCCTATGCTGCCACCGACTCCCTGCTGAACTACGGAATGCTCCAGCATCCTGATAAGGCGCGCAAGTATCTCACCATCGCCCAGGAGCAGTTGCAGACGCTCAGCGGATTGGTGGAACAGATTCTGTCGATGAGTATGGAACGACGGAAATCGATGCTTCTCAATATCGTGGAAGTTCCAATGAAGGAGGTGATTGAACCCTTAATCTCCCAGCATCAGCTGAAAGTGAAATCAGGAGAAAAAACGGATAAAAAGGTGAATATTTCGTTGTCCGTAGAACCGGAAAATCTGATGGTTCATGCCGACCGGATGCATTTCTCAAACATCGTGAGCAATCTCATAGACAATGCCATCAAGTATTCTGAAGATAGCATGAAGATAGAAATCAAGGCTTTCCAAAAAGCTGAGGATGAAGTGCTGGTTTCCGTATCAGATAATGGAATCGGTATTGCCCACGATAAATTGCCTTATATTTTCGACAAGTTCTATCGGGTGACGGATGGCAATAAATATACGGTCAAGGGCTATGGTCTCGGCCTTTTCTATGTCAAGAGCCTGATGGAGAAAATGGGCGGTTCTGTTTCCGTAGAAAGCGAGCCGGGAAAAGGAAGCTGCTTTACCCTGCATTTTCTTAAAGGTAAAAAGGTAAAAGGGTAAAAAGAACCTAGTCCCCTTTGCACCCCCGTTCCCAGCGATTCCATCGCTGGTCTCCCAAGTCTTAATCTTAAAAGTAAAAAGTAAAAAATGAATAAGATAAAAGTATTACTGGTAGAAGACGAAACATCTTTGGCGATGATTCTGAGCGACACCTTGGAGGCGCAGGGCTTCGAGATGCGCACGGCGCATGATGGCGAAGAGGGGCTTCGTATGTTTGATGACCAGAAGCCTGATGTGCTGGTTGCGGATGTGATGATGCCCAAAATGGATGGCTTCGAGATGGTGCGCCGTATCCGCAAGACGGATTCCCGTACCCCTGTGCTTTTCCTCACGGCTCGTTCGGCGGTGAATGATGTGGTAGAGGGATTTGAATTGGGTGGCAATGATTATCTGAAGAAGCCGTTTGCCATCCAGGAGCTCATCGTCCGTATCAAGTCGCTTTGTCATCGGGTTTCTGCAGGAAATATTTTTTCTGAAGAACAGGAAGGGGGGAATGTTTCTCCTGATAATCCGGATGCTGCTGATCTGTGGCTCTCCATCGGTCGTTATCGCCTGAATGTTACCAGTCAGATTCTGCAGTTGGAAGGTAAGGATACAGAACTGTCACATCGTGAATCCGAAATCCTTCGCATGCTTGTGGAGAGCAAGAACAATGTGGTAGAGAGCAAGGATATTCTCCTGCAACTCTGGGGCGATGACAGCTTCTTCAATTCCCGCAGTCTCCATGTTATCATCACCAAGCTCCGCCACAAGTTATCTGCCGATGAAAATATCAGAATCATCAATGTGAGGGGGATTGGGTATAAAATGATTTGCTAGAATCTTGTAAAAGAACTATTCTTCCTATCCATCAACAAGCGCATCGAATGCCTCTTTGAAGTATTTGTCGAACCACTCGGCTGGGTGATCTGTTATCTGATGCTTGCCTGATTTCTCGATGTGAATGGCAACACATTAATAATTAATGGAGCAAGTAGCTCATTTTCCCCTTTCCTGGAGCTGCAACTTGTTTTATGATAGTATATTCGCGTGTTGCAAAATCAAGAGTTGCTTCAACATCGCTTCCATCAGGATTAGCAAGATAGGTTTTTCCGTTTTCAAAATACGGCACGGAAATACCTTTCGCCCACGCTTCCAGGTAGATTCGTTCCACCTCATCGTGTACGGCATTGTTGGTTTCCCGAATCGTCTTGCCATTCGAGAGTCGCCAACCTTCTATTTCTTCATATTTGCACATAAGCCTTTAACCTTTAGAAAACCTTTGAAAAATCTACTGCAAAAATACGAGGAATCTTTTTAATAACCAAATGTTTTAACCTCTTTTTTCTATCAGCTCTTATCAGAAGCAACTGTTTTTGAAAGTTTTTCCCAAAAAGGTTTGTGGTTTCAGGAATAATGGCTAATTTTGCGGGCTGAAAGGGGAATCGCTTGATTGGCGATGATTCTTGGAATGATATAATATAAATAGGATATGGATAGGAAAAATGATGGCCTCAGACTGATGGATGGGGCTGGATATAAGAAGATAATAATTGCTTGTGACTCTTATAAGGGCTGCCTTTCGAGCAGAGAGGTGAATGAGGCGATTGCTTCGGGATTAAAGGAATGGAATGCGGATGATGCTTCTCCCGAAATTATTACCCTGGAAATGAGTGATGGGGGAGAGGGAATGCTCGATGCTTTTCTTTCGGCGATGAAGGGAGAGCGAGTGAAGATTCATGCCCATGATGCGCTGATGAGATGGATTGAGGCGGAATACGGAATCGTGGATGATACGGCGATTATCGAGATTGCGCAGACCGCCGGACTGGCTCTGATTGAGCCTGAACAACGCAACCCGATGAAGGCTACTTCCTGGGGCGTGGGCGAGATGATTATGAGTGCCTGGCGCCGGGGCGTGAGACGTTTCATCGTGGGCTTGGGTGGCAGCGCCACATCCGATTGTGGCATCGGAATGCTCAAGGCGATGGGCGACGACTGGAAGAAAATCCGCCAGGAATGCAGCTTCGTGCTGGCTTCGGATGTTACCAATCCGCTCTGTGGTGAAAATGGGGCGGCTCACGTCTTTGCGCCTCAGAAGGGAGCTGATGCTAAGATGGTGCAGATGTTGGATGATAGGGCGAGGAAGTTTGCCGAGGTAAGTGCCAAGCATTTCGGATATGATAGGAGTGAGGCTCCTGGGGCTGGTGCGGCCGGCGGACTGGGTTATGCATTCCTGCAATATTTCAATGCTGAGGCACGACCAGGGGCTGAATTGCTTTTAGAGAAAATAGAGGTTGATGTGCTCATTCAGGATGCTGATCTCGTGATTACGGGCGAAGGTCATAGCGACCGTCAGACCTTGATGGGGAAGTTGCCGCAAAGAATTCTGGAGCATGTTACTAATCAGAAAATATGGCTAGTATCGGGTGGAGTTAGCGATAGAAAGGCTATGCTGGATGCAGGATTTGATAGAGTTGTTCAGGTTACTCCAGAAGAAATGCCATTGGATGAGGCGATGAAGCCAGAAGTGGCTCGTAATAACATAATAAAGGCAATTCGTGAGCAATTTGCTTTGTAGTTTCAGCTATTATCTGTACCTTTGTGACCGTTTTCAAATAAGGTAAGAATAATGAAGTATATAATTTTTGATTTTGATGGAACCATTGGCGATTCGCAGAGTCTCATCGTGAAGACCTTGCAGGATACGATGCGGGCAAGAAAACTGGAAGTGAAATCGGATGAGGCTTGTGCCAAGACCATCGGTCTTCGATTGGATGAGGCCTTCGTTTCGCTCTTCGGAATGAGTGCTGAGGAGGGAATGGAATGCGCAGCAACCTATCGCGAGATTTTCCTGGCAAACAAGAAGACGATGATCGTGCAGCCCTTTCCTCACGTAATAGAAACCCTGAGAGCGTTGCACCGTCAAGGCTATGTTCTGGGAATGGCCAGCAGCAGAAACCATTGCTCGCTGGATGGATACGTGCATCAGATGCAGCTGGAAGATATTTTCTCTTCTATCGTGGCAGGCGATGATGTGGAGCATGCGAAGCCGGCACCCGATATGGTCTTCAAGGCATTGAAGGAGATGAAGGGAACGGCAGATGAAACCCTTGTAGTGGGCGATATGACCTTCGATGTAGATATGGCGCATCATGCCGGCTGCAAGGTCTGTGCCGTGACTTATGGCAACGGAACCCGCCAGCAGCTCGCCTCTGCGGAATGGATTATAGATGATTTCGCAGAACTTCTGAAAATCGTAAAAGAATAAACTGAACTCTGAATAAAAAGATAATTTTATCCTTGCTGGAATAAAAAAGCGGATAAAGTTATCTTTTTATTCATTTTTTTATAGTACCTTTGCACCCGCAATTGGTTCGCTGCCACCTTCTGCCGCCTCAGGCAGGATGAGTGCGTAGTGATTAAAAGGGAATCGGGTGAGAAGCCCGGACAGTCCCGCTGCTGTAAGCGTCTTATTGCGGCAAGCACCATGGTCACTGACATTTTTTCGGGAAGACCGCTTGCCATGAGTTTGAGGACGCAAGTCAGAAGACCTGCCGTTGCCATCTCTACCATCAGGAAGTGATGGAGGATGAAATCATTGAGCCTCGTGGGTTAGGCTTTTGAATGAAGATAAAAACATAATAGTAGATGAAAAGATTGTTTGCAATAGCCATGCTGGGTGTTGTTGCAGGGTCTGCCTTTGCCACTGGCGAAACGCAGGACTCTGTACGAGTGCATCACATCCAAGAGGTTGTGGTTACCTCACGATTGATATCCAGGGAAACTATTCCATCACAGACATTGGGAGGTGAGGAACTCAAAAAGTTGAATTCCTTGTCGGTGGCCGATGCCTTGCGTTATTTCTCGGGCCTGCAGCTCAAGGATTATGGAGGCGTGGGTGGCATCAAGACAGTCAACATTCGCAGTATGGGTACCAATCACTTGGGTATCTTCTATGACGGCATCGAACTGGGCAATGCACAGAACGGGCAGATAGACTTGGGGCAGTTCTCGCTCGACAATGTGGAGGAAATTTCGCTCTACAACGGTCAGCGTAGTGCCATCTTCCAACCAGCGAGCGACTTTGGTAATGCTGGCTCCGTCTATATCCGTACCAAGGCTCCTCGCTTCATGATGGGCAGGCGATACAACTTGTTGGTGAGGGCTAAGTATGGGTCGAGCGATACCTTCCGGTTTTCATCGCTTTGGGAGCAGAAACTCTCCGAACATATATCTTCCTCGTTAAGTACAAGTGTGCTGACGTCGAGCGGACGCTATAAGTTTCGTTATAGGCGAGTGACCGAAGATAATACGGTGGCTTATGATACCACCGCCGTGCGCCACAATGGTGACATTTGGGCTTTCCGTATCGAGGAAAACGTGAGGGGAGGCATTGCCGATGGATATTGGAACGTGAAGGCGTACACCTACCATTCGGAAAGGGGAATACCTGGTGCCATCGTCAGCAATGTGTGGCGACGAGGCGAACGCCAGTGGGACCACAATACCTTCGGACAGGCTGTATTCCAAAAGTCATTTGGTGACAAATTCTCTACCAAGGCATTGGCTAAGTGTGCCTATTATGTGACGCGCTATGTAAATAATGATGAGACGCAGATACATGTAGACAATACCTATCGTCAGCAGGAGATGTATTTCTCCACTTCGAATGTCTATGAGATATTGTCAAAGTGGAGTGTCTCAATGAGCTATGACTTCAAGTGGAACAAGTTGAATGCCAATATGGTGGACTTTGCTTTCCCTCATCGTTACTCCAACTTTGTGTCGTTAGCCACGGCATTGACGCTGTTACGCATCCAGGCACAAGCCTCGTTGGTGGAGCAGGTGGTCAAGGACCATGTGAAGTATGGGGCGTCATCGTCATCTCGCAGCACACTGACGCCAGCATTCTTTGTAAATGTCTATCCGTTCGAATCCAAGTTGCTGGCAGTGAGGGCCTTCGCTAAGAAAAGCTTCCGTATGCCGACCTTCAATGACCTCTACTATGCCGACATGGGTAACAGTAAGTTGAATCCAGAGTCGGCGTTGCAATATGACCTGGGATTTGTGCTGAACAAGGATTGGAAGCAAGGCATCGTCGACCATTTCCGCTTACAGGTGGATGGCTATTACAATACGGTGCACGACAAAATTGTGGCTTATCCCAAGGGACAGCAGTTCCGTTGGACGATGCTCAACTTGGGCAAGGTACACATCAAGGGCGTCGATGCCATGGCTGAAGTGGGACTGGAGCCAGCCAAGGATTGGAAAGTTACGGCCCGCTTGCAGTACACTTATCAGGATGCTCGCGACGTGACCGATCCCAATACCTCTTATTATAAGGACCAGATACCTTATATCCCATGGCACAGTGGGTCGGCTATCTTGGGCCTGTCATGGCGAGAGTGGGACTTGTCGTATAGCTTCATCTATTCCGGTGAACGTTATTCGCAGCAAGAGAACATCCTCTACAACCATCTCCAGCCCTGGTATACGCACGACATGAGCGTGGTTTATCATGCCAGGAAATGGTCGGCAAGACTGGATGTCAACAACATCTTCAGTCAGGATTATGACGTGATACTTAACTATCCGATGCCGAAGCGCAATTATATGCTGACATTGGAATATAACTTTTGAAAAAAATGAAGGATAAGATATATCATCAACCCAATCTGGCAAAGTCTTGGTTCTTAGCCTTGCTTTGTTTTCTGGCTCTAGGTATGCAGTCGTGTCGGGATAGCGACACCGTCATCTCATCTGAGCCTGAGGATACAGGCAGTAAGGCAGAGAAGGGCGATGTCATGGGACTCTACTTGCTCAACCAGGGCAATATGGGCAGCAACAAGGCTACCCTCGACTATCTGGACTTGTCGGGTAATAATAGTGAAAACGTCATTTATCATCGCAACATCTACTCTGAACGCAATCCTAACGAGATTAAGGAACTGGGTGATGTTGGCAATGATATCAAGATATATGGCTCCAAACTGTGGATGGTCATCAACTGCTCCAACAAGGTGGAGGTGGCAGATGCCTATACTTGCAAAAAAGTAGCGAAGATAGACATCCCCAACTGTCGATACCTTGCCTTTGATGGGGGATTTGCCTATGTGAGTGCCTATGTGGCTCCTGTGAATATGCGCCAGGATGCCGAAGTGGGAGCTGTTTATAAGGTGGACACGCTGACCATGAAGGTAGTGGACAAGGTGATGGTGGGCTATCAGCCCGATGAATTGGCTGTTGTGCATGGCAAACTGTATGTTGCCAACAGTGGCGGTTATCGCAATCCCAACTACGATCGTACGGTGAGCGTCATCGACCTCAATACCTTTAAGGAGGAGCGGAAGATTGATGTGGCAATCAACTTGCATCGCTGTCGTGCCGATAAGTATGGGCAGCTATGGGTGAGTTCCCGAGGCGACTACAAGGAGGTGCCTTCACGATTGTATTGGCTCAAGCCTAATGCTGCAGGGCAGATGGAAAAGGGAGGTGAACTGGAAGTGCCGGTCTCCAACATGTGTATCGTGGGTGATTCACTATATTATATAGGTGTGCAGTGGAATGAGACTTCACAGAAGAATTCGATAGAGTATGGCATCGTGAATGTCAGCCAACACAAGGTAATTGCTCATTCCTTGTCTATTGCTCCTGAGATACAATCCATCGAAATGCCATACGGCATCATCGTCAATCCTCAGAAGAAAGATTTCTATCTGATGGATGCTAAGAATTACGTGTCAAGTGGTGAGTTGTTTCACTTCAAGGCGGATGGCACCTTCGATTGGCGAGTGTGGACGGGAGATATTCCGGCAGAGGCAGCGTTTGTTTATCGCAAACCTCAGTTGCCATCGTCGGATCCGAGCCAACCAGCCGAGAAGTATAGCAAGTATATCTTGGCGGTGGATGAGTATGTGCCGGCTCCAGGACAATTCGTCAATATGATGCCTCAATATGAGGAGGGTGACGATGCTAAGGAGATGGCAAGAAAATGTACTGAAGCCATCGGTGGAGACAAGGGCGGTTTGGTGAGTCTGGGTGCCTATGGTGGTTACATCACCTTTCATTTCGATCATTCTATAGCGAATGTGAAAGGTGAGAAAGACCTTTACATCAAGGGCAATGCTTTCAAGGACAATAGCGAGCCTGGCATCGTGATGGTATCGCAGGATGTGAATGGCAATGGTTTGCCCGACGATCCTTGGTATGAACTTTCCGGCAGTGCTGATGTTGACAGTGTGGGCAAGGTGGTATATGGCTATGAGATAACCTATACCAAAGATGCCATGCAAGATATTCCATGGACAGACAATCAGGGAAGGAGTGGAGTTGTTAATCGCAACACTTTTCATGCCCAGGAATATTTCCCTTTGTGGTTGTCAAGTCCATTACGCTTCGAGGGTACCCTTTTGCCGCGTAATGGCCATGATACCAGCGGCAATGGAACCCATTGGGTTTGTGATGCCTTCCGGTATGGATATGTTGACAATGTGAGCAATAGCGACATCGATGGATGTAGTTTCGATATCTCTTGGGCGGTAGATAAGAATCGAAAGCCAGTGGCGCTCGACCACATCGACTTCGTGAGAGTGTATTGCGCACAGAATCAAATGTGTGGTTGGCTAGGTGAAACTTCCACAGAGGTGAGTGGGGCTGAGGACCTGCATCTCCAAAAGTCAATCAGTGCCAAGAGTAGAAAGAGATAATAAATAATAAGATAATTTTAGTAATAAACAAAACAACAATGATGAAAAAGTATTTTTATTTGTTGGCACTTGTGTGTGCCACTAGTTTCTTCACAGCATGTAGTGACGACGACGATGACAACACTCCTAAGTATGAGACCATCACTTTCGAGGGTAGTAACTGGAATGCATTGATAGATAATGCTCAGTATGGTGGAAAGATGCTCTATGGAGAGAGTGGTAGCGGCTTTACAGAGGATAATGGTGTGTATGAGTGGACTGATGCTACAACTTCTTTGCATTCAAAGATAAATGGTGCAGATTATGGTTATGGTATGTCTTGGGCTTATTGGAATGGTGGTGCTGCTGTTTCTAACTATCATAGTACCATTGCTGAAGGTACATCTAATACACAGCTTTCTATTCCTGCAGATCTTGCAGCTCACTCCGGCAGCAACTTCTTGATGATTTATGGTTCAATAGATGGATATAATGCTCCTGTTCTTGACTTTAAGGATGGTAAGGCTCACACCATGAAAGGCCTTTGGATTACCAATGGTACTTACTTCCTCAATGTGATGGCTAATGGCAATGACTACTGTGCAAAGGCTAAAAGTTCTACCCAAATCTCTGTCGTGTTCGAAGGCTTCAAGGCTGATGGTACTACATCTACAGGTACAGTTAAGTACACAGTTCAGGATGGTACAAACTCTTTGAAGAGCTGGCAGTATGTTGATCTCTCTTCTCTTGGCGAGATTAGCAGCTTGAAGGTAAACTATGAGGCTTCAGAAGATATGAAGGGGAAGTATGGTTATAATGCGCCTGCTTATATAGCTGTAGATGACGTAGAAATCTATAAGTAAATCTGATATAGCGATAGTTTCTTTTGAAAACAGCTGCATAGAAACAAAAAAGGTGTGTCTTAAGGCAAAGACACACCTTTTCTTTTGTTTTTTATTGTTTCAGAACCGAGTTCTTCTTTATCTTTTTCGAATCTTTATTCTTCCATCAACTTGCGGTAGCGACCCTTCTTGATTTCTGTATCGCCCAGGCGGCGCGCCTTGTTGATTTCATACTCAGAATAGCTGCCCTCAAAGAAGAAGACCTCACCATTGCCCTCGAAGGCAAGAATGTGGGTACAGATTCGGTCGAGGAACCAGCGGTCGTGGCTGATAACCACCGCACAACCGGCAAATGCCTCCAAACCTTCCTCCAAGGCACGGAGGGTGTTCACGTCGATATCGTTGGTAGGCTCATCGAGGAGCAAAACGTTACCTTCCTGCTTCAATGCCAAGGCCAACTGCAGACGGTTGCGCTCACCACCCGAGAGAACACTGCAGAGTTTGCTCTGGTCGGTGCCCGAGAAGTTGAAACGGCTGATATAAGCACGTGCATTCACATCTCTGCCACCCAGACGCAAGGTCTCATTGCCCTGAGAAATCACCTCGTAAACGGTCTTCTGAGGGTCGATGTCCTTGTGCTGCTGGTCAACATAAGCCAGCTTCACGGTCTCACCCACCTCGAATGTACCGCCGTCAGCCTGCTCTAATCCCATGATGAGACGGAAGAGGGTAGTCTTACCGGCTCCGTTAGGACCGATAACACCCACGATGCCGTTAGGAGGAAGCATGAAGTTGAGGTCGTTGAAGAGAACCTTTTCGCCGAACGCCTTCTTTACATGCTGAGCCTCAATCACCTTGTTGCCTAGACGAGGACCGTTAGGGATGAAGATTTCCAGCTTCTCCTCGCGCTCCTTCTGCTCCTGGTTGAGCATCTGCTCGTAAGAGTTCAGACGAGCCTTACCCTTAGCCTGACGGGCCTTAGGCGCCATGCGAACCCATTCCAACTCGCGCTCCAATGTCTTGCGGCGCTTAGAGGCAGTCTTCTCCTCCTGAATCATTCGCTTGGTCTTCTGGTCGAGCCATGAAGAGTAGTTGCCCTTCCATGGAATACCCTCGCCACGGTCCAACTCCAGAATCCACTCGCTCACGTCGTCGAGGAAGTAGCGGTCGTGGGTTACGGCGATTACGGTACCCTCATACTGCTGCAGGTGCTGCTCCAGCCAGTCGATGCTCTCAGCATCCAGGTGGTTGGTAGGCTCATCGAGCAGGAGTACGTCCGGCTTCTGCAAGAGCAGGCGGCAGAGAGCCACACGGCGGCGCTCACCACCCGAGAGATTGGTAACTGGCCAATCACCAGAAGGACAATGTAGGGCAGCCATCGCACGCTCCAGCTTGGAGTCGATGTTCCAGGCATCGGTAGCATCGATGATGTCCTGCACCTCAGCCTGGCGCTGCATCAGCTTGTCCATCTTATCAGGGTCTCCGTAATATTCTTCGAGACCGAACTTATTGTTGATGTCCTCGTATTCTGCGAGTGCATCATAGATTTTCTGCACACCCTCCATCACGTTTTCCTTCACGGTCTTGTTCTCGTCGAGCGGAGGATCCTGAGGCAAGTAGCCCACAGAGTAGCCTGGGCTCCAAACCACCTCACCCTGGGTAGGTTGCTCAAGTCCTGCGATGATTTTCATCAACGTAGATTTACCGGCACCGTTCAAACCGATGATACCGATTTTTGCTCCGTAGAAGAACGATAGGTAGATGTTCTTCAGAATCTGTTTCTGGTTTTGTGGGATAATCTTAGATACGCCCACCATTGAGAAGATAATCTTCTTGTCGTCAACTGTTGCCATGTATATAAATAAATGTGTATTTGTGAATTTATAGAATTTCTATTTGTCTCCATATTCATCGAAACTTTTGGTCTTGGGGTCGCCAAGAATGTCGATGACTTCCAGTTTGGTCATACCACGTGTCTTGAAACTTGTCAGCCCATTCTAATGTAGTCTGAATACAATGGGAACGGTATAGTGTACGCGTGTAGCCTCGCCCCTTATTTTGCCGGGTGTCCATTTCCCCAATGTGCTCACAACACGGATGCCTTCCTGTTCGAAGAGAGTGCGAATTTGTGAGCGGACTTGGGTTTGCTCAGCTCCTGACAGCTTGTTGAAATCTTTGCCGTTAGGGTTGTCTAACACCTGGTAACTTTGTATTCCGACATCAGAGACGTTTCCATCTTTCTCGACGATAAATTCCACTTTTACTTTGGCTGCGGCTTTATACTTTTGGCACAACTTTGGAAACTTGGTATTGACGGATAGTTGCTTCATCAAGACCGCCTCTCCACCAGGGTAGTGGGGCATCTCTATAAAGGCTGTTAGCTTACCTAAATTGTTGAGCGAGTCCAGTTTCTGCATCATTTCCTCGGCCTTGACGGTAGAGAAGTATACTTTTCCCTCAGGGTCGATGAGATAGGAGGTTGGAATCCATGAGATGTGGTAATCCTTGGAAATCTGAGTTTCCTTCCATTTCTTTCCCTCGCAGTATTGCATCCACTGATCGTAGTGGTTGCTGCTGAGATATTTGTTCATCTTTTCCTTGTCGGTATCGAATGAAATCCCGACGAGCTGTATCTTCGTGAGATATTTTTTTGATATTTCTTTTACCTTTGGCATGTCCTTGCGACAGTCTGGACACCATGAAGCCCAGAAGTCGAGTACGGTCCATACGCCTGGTACCACCTTGCCGTCTGCATCGGTCTTGGTCTTCCAATCGGACAGACGGAATATTTTCTTGCCTGTCTTGTCATTGGTGATTTGGAAGTCAGGTGCTTCAGTGCCAACTGGTAGCAACTCTGTGGTTGTTTGTGCTCTGCCGACAACAGCTGTTGCCAAGAGCAAAAATAATGTTATCTTCATATCTTTTGTCGTTTAAAAAAGGTGAATCATGTATATTGATACGAATATCATTTGTGGCAAAGATACGCTTTTTTTCTTAAATAACCAAAGAAAAATGATGTTTTCGTAATAAAAAAGATAGTTTTATTTTGTATAGTCTTCGAATTATATTATCTTTGCAAGCAAACTATAAAAGAAAGGAATAATATGGATGCAACTTATATTGACCTGACCATTCGCCTGTCTCTCGCCCTGCTTTTGGGAGGTGCGATAGGAATAGAGCGAGAATATCGTGCCAAGGAGGCTGGTTTCCGTACTCACTTCCTCGTGGCATTGGGAAGTGCGCTTTTCTGTGTTGTTTCCCAGTATGGATTCGGATTTGACTTAAAGGATTCTTCCCGTGTAGCTGCGCAGGTGGTTTCAGGCATTGGATTCCTGGGCGCAGGAACGATTATCTTTCAAAAGAACGTGGTGAGAGGATTGACTACTGCTGCAGGCTTGTGGGTGACGGCAGCCATCGGTCTGGCGTGCGGTACGGGAATGTATGTGGCTGCAATTATTACTACGGCGATGGTGCTACTGGGACTGGAAGTATTGAACTACTGGATTCCGCAGTTGGGAACCTCTACCATCGAACTGAATTTCTCTGCTCCATCAAGGGACAGCGTGAAGGAATTCATCAGTAAAATCAAACAGAAAGGCATGGAAGTTCATTCTTACGAACTGAAAGAACGGAGATTTTCTAAGGAAGAATTTGTGGAGGCGAGCATTGAAATAAAAGCCAAACGGGGTTTCCATACGCTGGAGATTCTGGATTATATGAATGATTTCTCGGACGTCACGATTTCGACGATTAAATAGAAAGAAAAGATAAAAAGGAGTTAAGACCATCATCTTAACTCCTTTTTATCTTTATATGCTTAGAAAATCCTAGCCAGATAGTCGTAGTGTTCTCCTTCTGCCACGAGTTCGCCATGCAGACCGCAGGTTTCGGCGATGGATTTGAGCAATGGGAAATCTACGTAGAGCCAGTCGAAACAGTCTCCCTTTATGTCTTTGTAAATCATCTGATAATCCACTTCACCATAGTAGGCACCATTCAGATTGATGTCGAAACTTCCGTCTTCATTCTCGTAGATGTATTTCAGGTCGGAGGAATCGATAAGAATCTGTCCGCCCTTGTTGAGCAAAGCCTTGAGACGGTTGAAGAGGGCAGGGAGATGTTCTATCTTTCCGGCGATACCCGTTCCGTTCATCAGAAGGAGGATGGTGTCGAACCCTGTTTCCAGATGTTCATCGAAAAGATTGATGCATTCCGCATCCTTTACTCCTCTCAGTTCCATCGCTTCGCAGCTCAGAAGAGAAATATCAATGGCTTTTACCTCCAAGCCCTTCTCCTGCAAGGCGAGCGTATGGCAGCCGCTGCCGGCTCCGATATCCAGTACACGCCCTTTTGTGAGTTGCAAGGCCTTCTGCTCCAGCATCGGCATCTCCTCAACTTTTCTGAAGAGATGTTTCACCGGCATTTCGTCCTCTTCGAACATAGAAGAGAGCACACGTAATCTTCCTGCTCTTCCCGATTTCTGATAATCAAGGATAGCGGCACCCATCGGGTCTTTGTCTTTTGATAATATCTTTGTATTCATTTATTTTGCAGTTTTTGAGTGCAAAATTAATGTTTTTTCATTGAATATGCAAGTTTTGAGGAGATATTCTGCTGCTTCTTAATATTTCTCCTACCTTTTGCTTTTCGCTTTCAAAATTGAATTGCTGATAGATGATAATGGCATTCTGCAAATCTATGATATGAGGAGCCATCAGTCTGAGGGCTTTCATCTTGCTGTCACCAAAAGTGAATATATTCATCATGCTGACGGCTTGGGCACAAGAATAGTAACAGCCGAGACTTGCCACTTCTATCAGGTCGAACTTGTTGTCATCAAAGCTTGCCTTCTTCACCTTATTATATAGTTTGGTGAAGGAAGCATCATCGAGACAATAGCCGTAATCCATTCTGCCATCAGGATCACATCTTCCATCGTAGAGGGGTGGAGTTGGGTGTGGCTGCTGTACATTCGATGTTTGGCTGTTTAGTTCTATGATTTTTGTATCGTACTGCACAACCTTTCCGTTTCTGTCGAAGAAGACCGTGATGTACTTGGAATCTCCAGACAGATAATTATATTTGTCATATTCCCATTTGTCCCCATACATGTCGAAACTGGTGAGCTTAGGTTTTCCAAGAATGGCTATTACTTCCTGCTTGGTCATTCCCCGCTCCACGTTTCTTTTTCCTTTAGCCGAAGCCGAGAGGCATACGGCAAACATCAATATGGTTGTGGCGATGAGCGCCATTACTTCATTCCTTTTCATAAGCTAAACTGTTTTTATAAGTTATTATATTGTTTTATGGTTGCAAAAGTACAGCTTTCTTTTGAAATAAAAAGAGAAGGATTCCCTAAAGTAGAAGGGAAAATCCCTATCTTTGTATAGAAAAGAAAAATCCGTGGACAAGAAAAATTTCCTGCCCACGGACTTTTTATATAATATTTGTAATGATAATCTTATGCCTTGAAGCTCTCCAAGTCTTCTGCCTTGAAGTTCTGGATGTATGCTGAATGACCGAGAACTTCCTCCTCTGCCATGCGAACATAAACATTGGCACTCTTCTGGAACATCTCTGGTGCCTTGGTTGCATCGTCGAGGATGAGGAGAGACATCACGATGTCGCCAGTCATGTTATAGAGACGGCGAGCCAGGAAGTCGTGAACTGCCTGATCGTTTGCCTCCTTCACCTTGTTGATGGCTGCCTCGTAAAGTTCTACGAGCTTAGCCACGCGCTCCTTCAATGCCTTCAAATCATCTGATACCTCGCTCTCCAACATCTCCTTGATGATGCTGAGATAAGTACCGTTGGTGATGTAGCGGATAGCTGCTACTACCTGAAGCTGGGTGGTTCCCTCGTAGATAGAGAAGATGCGGGCATCACGGAACAGGCGCTGGCACTTGTACTCCATGATGAAACCAGAACCACCGTGGATGCTGATGGCATCGTATGCATTCTGGTTGGCATACTCAGAGTTCATACCCTTTGCCAATGGAGTGAACGCATCAGCCAAGCGGGTGTATTTCTTCATCTCCTGACGCTCCTCTGGAGTCAGCTTGCTGTCGCGGGCAATGTCTTCCAAAGCCTTGTAGATATCTACGTAGCGAGCGCAGCAGTAGAGGAGTGAACGGCCTGCATCCAACTTAGCCTTCATTCTTGAAAGCATGTCATAAACGGCTGGGAAGTTGATAATCTTCTCGCCAAACTGAGCACGCTCCTTGGCATAAGCCAGGCCCTCGTTGTAAGCCTCCTGCTCAACACCTACACTCTGAGCTGCAATACCCAGACGGGCACCGTTCATCAGAGCCATCACGTACTTAATCAAACCGAGACGGGTGTTACCGCAAAGCTCTGCCTTGGCATTCTTGTAAACCAACTCGCAGGTAGGAGAACCATGGATACCCAACTTGTGCTCGATGTGACGAACGGTTACGCCGCCATCACGCTTGTCGTAGATGAACATAGAAAGACCACGACCATCCTTGGTGCCTTCTTCAGAACGGGCCAGAACCAGGTGGATGTCTGAGTCACCATTGGTGATGAAACGCTTCACACCATTCAGACGCCATGTGCCGTCCTCATCCTGTGTAGCCTTCAGCATTACGCGCTGCAAGTCAGAACCTGCATCAGGCTCAGTCAAGTCCATACTCATGGTTTCGCCTGCGCAGATGCGAGGGATGTACTTCTGGCGCTGCTCCTCAGAACCGAACTCATAGAGTGTATCGATACAGCTCTGGAGCGACCAGATGTTCTGGAAACCGGCATCGGCTGCAGCGATGATTTCAGAAGCCATAGAGAAGATGGCGTTAGGCAGGTTCAAGCCACCGTAACGACGAGGCATTGACAAGCCCCAGAGGCCAGCCTTGCGGGTAGCATCGAGGTTCTCGAATGTCTTGCTGGCATAGATCATGCGGCCATTCTCCAAATGTGGACCTTCGAGGTCAACATCCTCAGAGTTTGGTTCGATGATGTTAGCAGCTACATCGCCGGTAATATCCAGCAATCGCTTGTAGTTCTCGATGGCATCCTCGTAGTTTACTGGAGCATCTTCAAACTGGTCTTTTTCTACATAATTTCTTTCCTTCAAGTCCACAACACGCTTCATAAGCGGATGATTCAAGTGGAACTCTATCTCAGGATGGTCTGTATAATAATTAGCCATTTTGCTTTTCTTATTTAAATAATGTGTAATGCAGATTACTTAGAATTCTGCTTGTAGTACTTGATGAGCTTAGGAACCACATCTTCAACATTGCCGTTGATAACGTAGTCGGCAATCTTGTTGATTGGAGCATCAGGATCGTTGTTTACAGAGATGATGATGCCTGAATCCTGCATACCGGCGATGTGCTGAATCTGACCAGAGATTCCGCAAGCGATATATACCTTAGGATGAACGGTAACACCAGTCTGACCAATCTGACGGTCGTGATCTACCCAACCTGCATCTACTGCAGCACGGGAAGCACCTACCTCACCATGGAGGAGATGAGCCAATTCGAAGAGCTGGTCGAAGCCTTCCTTGCTTCCTACGCCATAACCGCCGGCTACGACGATGGCAGAACCCTTCAGGTTGTGCTTGGCAGCCTCTACGTGGTGGTCGAGTACCTTTACTACGAAGTCCTCAGCAGGAACATACTTGCTTACCTCAGGGTAAACTACTTCCTTCTTGCACTCACCCTCGTAGATGCTCTTCTGCATCACGCCAGAGCGGACTGTAGCCATCTGTGGACGGTGGTCTGGGTTTACGATAGTAGCCACGATGTTACCACCGAAGGCAGGACGAATCTGATAGAGCAGACCCTCGTAGTGCTTGCCGCTCTTCTTATCGTCGTAATCACCGATTTCAAGTTCTGTACAGTCGGCGGTAAGACCACTGGTCAATGAAGAAGAAACACGAGGACCGAGGTCGCGACCGATAACGGTAGCACCCATCAATGCAATCTGAGGCTTCTCCTCCTTGAAGAGGTTGACGAGAATGTCTGTATGAGGAGCTGAAGTATATGGGAACAATCCCTCAGCATCGAAAACAAATAATTTATCTACACCATAAGGGAGAATCTGATCCTCTACCTGACCCTTGATGCCGGTACCTGCTACGATGGCATGGAGCTCCACGCCCTGCTGGTTAGCGAGCTTACGACCCTTGGTGAGCAATTCCTGAGATACTTCGGCAACGGTTGTGCCTTCTACCTCGCAATATACAAATACGTTGTTCATTGTCTTTTCAAAATTATCCGATAATACTTTCGTTCAACAATTCCTTCATCAGTCCGTCGATGTCTTCATCGCTGCTGGTCAAGGTCTTGCTTTCCTTAGCCTGGAACACGATGTTCTTCACGGCCTTCACCTTGGTAGGTGAACCGCTCAAACCGCACTGTGCAGGGTCGCCGTCAACATCGGCAACACTCCACTGGTTCAGAGTGAGGTAAGGGCGCTCTTCATAGAGGTTGGCCCAAGGCTCATCACCCTTGCGCTCCATAGGGCAGGTAGCGTATTTATATTTCATCACGAGCTTCACGTTGCATGGGCGACATGGAGCAGCACTTCCGTTTACGGTAATTACCAATGGCAATGGAGCCTCAACAGTCTCCACACCACCGTCAATGAGGCGGCGTATAGTAGCCTTGCCATTCTCTACCTTGAGGATTTCCTCTGCGTAGGTTACCTGGTTCAATCCCAACTTCTGAGCCACCTGCGGACCTACCTGGGCTGTATCACCATCGATAGCCTGGCGACCACCGATTACGATGTCTACGTCACCAATTTTCTGGATTCCGGTAGCAAGGGCATAGGAAGTAGCCAATGTGTCAGCACCGGCAAAGAGACGGTCGGTAAGCAACCAACCTGTATCAGCACCACGATAAAGACCCTGGCGGATGATTTCGCCAGCACGTGGAGGACCCATAGTCAAAATACCAACTGTAGAACCTGGATTCTGCTCTTTCAATCGGAGAGCCTGCTCCAATGCGTTCAAATCTTCAGGATTGAAGATTGCAGGAAGGGCAGCACGATTTACTGTGCCTTCGGCGGTCATCGCATCCTTACCCACATTTCTTGTGTCAGGTACTTGCTTGGCAAGTACTACGATTTTTAAACTCATATTTTTAAAAATGGTTATTGTTATAATTTCCTAAGTTTGTTAGTGCTCAGTACTCAAGTTGTACGTCGTCTAGTGCGATTGTCAGACTTGCTATCGTCCAATAAGTTACTGTCCAATGTTCAATTTGGGACAAAACACGGGGGCAAAAGTAACACTTTTTTATGGCTTACGCAAATATTTTATTAAAAAAATGCCCATTTAGTCTTGCTTTGTGCGCAAAACGCAAGAAATGTGCAAGTTTTTTAGAACGTCCGTACTTAACTTTGCTGGCTTATTCAAAGCTCTTGAGTCGAGCGATATATTTGCCCAGAATGTCGAATTCGATATTCACTACCGTTCCCACTTCGATGTCGCAGAAGTTGGTATTCTCTCTGGTATAAGGAATGATGGCAACGGTAAATGTGTTGTCTGTAGGATCACAGACGGTGAGCGAAACGCCGTTAACGGTAACGCTGCCCTTGTCCACCGTGAAATAGCCTTTTCTTGCCATTTCCTTATTGAGCTCATATTCGAAAGTAAAATAAGTAGAGCCATCAGCGTCTTTCATTGCGATACATTTGGCAGTCTCGTCCACGTGTCCCTGTACGATATGACCATCCAGACGGCCGTTCATCACCATAGAACGCTCTACGTTCACCTTGTCGCCTACCTTGAGCAGTCCCAGATTACTGCGGTCCAGGGTTTCCTTCATGGCGGTAACGGTATAGGTGCCGTCTTTTATTTCCACTACGGTGAGGCAGACGCCGTTGTGCGCCACGCTCTGGTCGATGCCGAGTTCATCAACGAAAGAGCACTTCAACGTAAAGTCGATGTTCTCCTTATCATGTCTGATAGCTACGACGGTAGCCATTTCTTCTACGATTCCACTAAACATATATTCTATTTTATTTGGTTTCATTATTATTTAGAATGCAAAGATATTGCATTAGCTAGAAACAGCCAAATTATTTAAGTTCTTTTGATAAAATAAGCAAGATATATTTGTTTAATTGCCATATTTTTTATATTTTTGCACATTATAATATATAAACATTTGAAGACAATGGAAATCAAGGAAGGATATATGCCCTTCATGGGCTATCAAACATATTATCGTATCGTAGGTAAAACAGAGGAGGGCAAGAGCCCTATCATCCTCTTGCATGGTGGACCAGGCAGTACCCACAACTATTTTGAGCTCTTGGATAGAGTAGCGGAGACAGGGCGTGCCGTCATCATGTACGACCAGTTGGGTTGTGGCAATTCTTTTGTAGAGGGACATCCCGAACTCTGGACTCCTGAGACATGGCTCAAAGAACTCTGTGCCCTCATCGACTATCTCCACATCGACCATTTTCATCTCTTAGGACAGTCGTGGGGTGGCATGCTCGCCATCATCTATCTGATAGAGAAGCAAGCAAAGGGCGTGAAGTCAGCCATCCTCAGCAGCACCCTTTCGAGCAGCAAACTGTGGGCAAGTGAGCAACATCGTATGATTAAGTTTATGTCGGAGGAAGACCAGCGTGCCATTGCCGAGGCTGAGGCGAAGGATGACTTTTCGAGCGAGGCGTATGCCAAGGCGAATGAGCACTTCATGCTCTTGCATTGTGCCAGTGAGGTGACGGAGGATAGTCCAGAGTGTCTTCGCCGGAAGAAGCGTGCTGGTGCTGAGGCTTATCTCCATGGTTGGGGACCAAACGAATACACTCCTACAGGTACGCTCCGTGATTATGATTACACCGACCGCCTTGGCGAGATTCAAGTGCCTTGCTTGGTGATGAGTGGCACCAATGACCTCTGTACTCCATTGGTGGCAAAGACCCTCTATGATGGTATCCAAGATTCCAAGTGGCATCTCTTCGTAGGGGCAAGACATATGCCTTTCGCCGAGCAAAACGATGAGTATTGCCAGGTGCTGGAAGAATGGTTGGAGGAGAAAGATTAGGCTCTTTAGAATTATTTGAAGCGATTCAATTCCTCATTACCAGCACCTTGACCCTTGTATCGACTTCTTGACGTATTGAAGTTATACTGGAATGTCAAGAGCAAGGAACGGATATCGCTAGTGCTGCTTTGCCAAAACGTAACATCCTTATTGTAGAATCGTATGTCACGATTGCTTTTGTTGAAGATGTCGTTAGCTTCAAGCGTAACCGAGAAACGATTCTTGCAGAAAGCCTTGTAAAGCTTGGCATTGAGGCTAGAGGAAGAACTGAGCTGCATGTTCTCCTTGTTTCCACGGCTGTTCCATTTAAACTCTTTATTAAAGTAAACGATTTATAAGTTGTCCATAATTAAAAAACTGTGTCAAACTACATTTATTGTAGTTTGACACAGTTTAGTTTACACTCTCGAATTTTATTTTATTTTTCCCTTTCAAGCAAAGTTATTTAGTTGTGTTTTAAGCCATTAGAACTCTTATTTCTTAAAATATTCTTCCTTTAATTCTCTCTCTACGCTTAGAGGTGGATGATTATATATCTGCAAACGACATACTTCATTCGGTATTTTTTCATAAGATGGTGTATTTTCTATCCATATAAGGTGATTATCATCTATAGAATAGAGGTATTTTGTATCCGGTGTAGTTATATAATCACTAATATTTTTAACATAAAGTCTATTTGCTTTTTCATTATACATATAAGGTAATATGACACTTCCTATTTTTTGTGGCGGAATAAAATATAATAATCTAAAAGAAGTTTTCTTACGAATTTTATAAAAACCAGTACATATATCTCCAACGATGTCTCCAACTTTTAAACTGTCTAATATTACATTTGATTTGCCAATAATATATGTTTTCTGCCATTGCCAAATTCTTTCATTATCCATATATTTATTTAAAGAGTTTAAAGCTACTTTCGGTAAAATGAAATAGTTTTTGCCTTTATATACTTGCATTCTAAAATGAATATTCTCAGAAGGAATATCTATCTTTAACTTTGTCTTTGAATACCTTTTAGAAAACGATTGGAAAAAAGGAATAGACATTATGCAAAGAGTGATAATCATTCTTTGCATAATGTCTATTTTGTCTTTTGGGAGAAATATTAACATAAGCAGATATATTAGAATTACTGAACCCACTTTAAAAAGGGGCTTAGTTAGTTTATATTTATGATTTGCCCAATAGTTGCTTTACAAGATGGGTCTTTCCAATTCTTCTTCTGCCATAGATGGCGACAAACTCAGACTTATTGGAGTTGATGCAATTCTCCAACAAGTTGATTTCTCGCTTTCTTCCGATTATATTTTGCTGCATATCTTTTGTCGTTTTGATGATGGGGCAAAGATACTATAAAATATCGAAAAATAAGCAGAAAAACATAGAAAAGTGCCGATAGTGGTGCCAAAAGTCGATTTTTTAAGCACTTTTGGCATCAGTATCGGCACTTTTTGCAGAATTGTTGTTGCTTTTGTAACTTCTATAGTGTTGGCTTCATAATGAAAATTAGCATTTTTTCTTGATGCTTTTGCATGTCATTGGCATTCCACTCATACCCAAATTCTCGCTTGCAGCCAGTCTTGATGCCTTCATCGTAATTGTCCTTGGCATACCTGTAGCATGATTCTGAATTTCCATGGATCTACGTTTATCACTGCATCCCAAAGTAGTGAAGAATCTTTCTCGAAGAGATGAACTTTATTTTTATTCTTTTTTGTGACATAGTTACCAACATGGTTACCGACATAGTTACTATAGCTCTGTTACTATTTCGTGAAAAGTAACAGAGTTAGTAATTGCTGACTCTGTCGTTGACTATATCGTTGACTCTGTCGTTCAGTACTAAAAAAGCGACAGAGTCGTATTGTTTATATTGTCTCCAAGAACAACAAACCCTTTTTGGTCGTTCTGTATTGCTGCTTAGGACTTGTCGGCTTGTCTGGTACCGTAAGTTCCAGATAATCATGAAGTAGCAAAGGTTCGATGAATGCCTTGAAGTTCCATTGTTGATACGTAACACCAATTAAATCGTATATTTCCTTTCTGTATTTTGGTTCTTTGCAGAACTTAAGAATGGATACAACTTTGTCTGTTGCATCTGTATATGTATTATCACCTTCAGCTCTGTTAGTAGCTCTGTTAGTAGCTCTGTTAGTAGCTCTGTTAGTAGCTCTGTCACTAGCTTTGTCACTATCCAGCCAAAAAGTGACAGTGCTGGTGCAGATATCACTCTCAAAAGTCACGTCATTTCCTGTGATTTCCTTCCACTCATTCATCATGTCGAAACCATAACCGATGGTTTCTGATAGATTTACCAGTCTGAATATCTTGGCGATAATCGGGTTGCGAGGATTGGAATAGAGATGGTTGCCCAGTTGGGATATAGGCACAGGATAGCCACCAGCATTGAAGAACTCGACTCTGTCGGTATAGATATGAATGCACGAGTGGATGGTGCTGAATGGATCGAAGTGGGAGAGCATGTTGACCAATGCTTCTCGCAAAATCTTAAACTGCGAGCGGTCTTCCACATTGAAACCCTCATCGTTCATCATGAAAGGAGTATCTACTATTAGGCGCAATCGTCTGATCATAATCTGAAAATACTCCCAAAGGTTCTCTTGCTCTGGGATGCGATAGGTATAGCGTGTTCAGGCTTCTCTCACGCTTCTGCCAGGAATCTCCACCAAATCCATCCAGAAAAACCTGTGTCCATCTATATGATAGAGCATGCTCTTGGCATCGACTGGCTCATTGAACTTTTGGGAACGCAAGGTGCCCAAGAAGTCTTGTTCCAACTTCTCTGCATTGTCAACTCCTGATATTTCAAACTTCTTGCCATTCTGCTTTACTCCAAGCACTATCCATCCGCCGGAAGTATTGGCGAATGCACTTACGGTTTCCCATATATTCTTAGGGAGTTCGCTCTTGGCCTCCTTAGCCTCGAAGTCCTCCCATTCGATGTCGTTGATTCTGTCTATCAGTTCTTCCTTTGTCATAATAATGATGATTAAATTGAAATATAGAATTTCTTCCTCCCTTCACTTCAAGAAATAGATAGGAGCATGCTGGGTGCCTTCCTTCACCATGATACCCTTCTCGCAGAAATGAGTGAGCCACTTCTGAGCCATGTATGGAGTCAAGCCGAAGTGGATGCGCATGATACGTGTGGTGATGTAGCGATTCTTTTGAAGATACTCCTTGATTTTCTCCAACATCTTTTCTTCGGAGTATTTTGTAGATTGGTTGGAATAACGAGAGCGGACAAAGTGGACGTTGCGCTGTACTTCCTCCATTAGCTTACCTTCTGGTCGGAAGTTGATGCCGGTGATGCGTACTTCCTTGCCCGTAATCTTCTTGTCTGGATTCTCCTCTGGCATCTCTAGGCTAGCCGACATGGAGAAGTAGCCTATCTCTGGGATATAAAAGCGGCGTCCTATGGAGAATTCTTCCACCATAAGGTCGTGAAGCTCTGCCAACACCGCAGCCACATCTCCCTTGGTGAGTGAGCAGCGGTTCTGGATTTTCTCTTGCAATTGCTTCTCGGTCATAGGTTCATGCTGCACGATACGAACGTATTGGCGCTTTTCTCCTGTGCCCTGGGCATTGTTGAGAGTGTAAATGTCGTATTTCAGTTCCATATTTCTTGTTGTTTGATGGTTCGTTGTTTTCTATATTCTTTGTCTTCTATGAAAGATGATGCAAATATATATAATAATGTGATAACTTGTATCTTTTGGTGTAAACTATTAGGTTTATTTAAACATTGGTATATGTCATGTGATTATACGGCATTTGTCATCCGACCGTATGATAAGTGTCGTATAATCACATGACAAATGTCACGCAATCTTTATAATAGCTTTCTTGCATCGTTATAATAGCTTCCTTGCATAATTTGAGTCACAATAAAATCTTTTATTAATTGAATATCAACGAATTAAGTATTTCAAAGAATGTAACTGCTAACGATTTAGAAACGAGCTATATTCTTTTTCTTTCTCAACTTTGCAATATACAAAGAACGCTTTGATTACGAGTGCAAAGTTATATTTATTTTTTGAAAAACAACATATTCTGCTCTGTTTTTATAAAATCTTAAGTTTTTCTCTCCATTCACATTTTCAAAAAAGAAGAATAAGGTTAATATCGTTGTAAAAATTTAACTGTATAATAATGTTCGCTTTGTTCATTTTGTGGCTACATAGTTTTAAATACGGCACTAAATATCGGTAAAATGTTAAAATTATACCTTATTGACAAAAAAACGGCAAAATATTGTCCGTATTTCAAGAAAAATACTTAAATTTGTCACGGCTCTCAAGTCTGTATGCCTATTTGAATTCTCTCAATGCAGACAAACAGACAGCCAACGCCGAGCTGAAAGCTGAGAAGTCCAAACAACTTTCTCGGTAATAAGCGGGCTATGGGTGGGAAGAGAGTCAAGACATATAAAAGGCGTTTATCTGACGCTGTGTTTAAGACGGACTGGAATCTTGCAAATGAAAGTTTATTATAGTCTTGAACGTAGCCAACGGTAGATGTCCCGGGTGTGATTACATCAATCCCGTGGAGACCTTGTAAGCATGGATTGTACCCTTTTGGATGCAATCAAATGTATTATATAGGTCTCTTAACGGTAATGATTTTCATATCGGCGTGGGCTCTGACGTTGTCTGTTCAACTATAATAGGCAATGCAAGAGCCTCAGTTCGTGGAATAGACAACAGGACGATTCCACGCTTTTTTGTGCCTATTATTAACTGGGTTCTGCTTAGAATAAGTTAACACCGATATGGAAATCTATGAACGAACATCGCAAGATGTTTGCGCTGAAGGAGGAGTAAGAATGCCTCCCTGCGTTGGACTTACATCCAATGCCCTCCCCGAAGCTCGAAACATTGTTTCATCTACGAGTTCACAAACAGGGGTGTCCACCAAAAGTGCCTTTTCAGGAATTACTTCTAAGCGTATTTGTAGCAAAGAAAAAAGTGTTCCTCATTGGTATGCACTTCGCACTACATATGGTAGAGAGAAGAAAGCATATGATTATATGGTAGCAAGAGGTGTTACTGCTTTCTATCCCACCAAGGATGTTGTTAAACTTGTCAAAGGTAAGCGCAAAATTATTACAGAATCTCGTTTACCCAATATTTTTTTCGCTTATGGCACCGAAGAAGAAATTAAGACTTATGTTTATGACAATGTAAACCTTCCATTTCTCCGTTTTTATTATCGTCATATTCACGTTGGTTGTAAAATTGAGAAAACACCAATAATAGTACCAAACTATCAGATGGAAAGCTTGAAGATAGTATGTGCAGCCGAAGTTGATGACATTATAATTTCTAATGAGGAAATACCAAAATTCGAGACAGGGCAATTGGTGCGTATTACCAAAGGAGCATTTGCTGGAGTTATAGGAACAGTGGCACGCTATAAAGGGCAACAGAGAGTAGCTGTAATAATGAATGGTTTGGTTACTGCTGTAACAGCCTATATTCCAACCCCTTATTTAGATCCAATTGTCTGATAATTTTAAAATATATAAATAAAACAATAAAATATGAGATGTAATAATTGTGGATGGCAAAATCCTGATGGAGTTGTTTGCTGTGAAAGATGTGGTTCAGCCCTAAGTAGTCAAAATAACTTGGACGCAGATAAATCTATTCAACAAAATGACTATAATCAAGAAGCGTCTTCTCCACTTTGTTCTACATTAAGAGAGGCAGTTGCTTTTGGTGGTAATCTTTCCCCTGAGAGTAATAGCGGAAGTACAGAAAATCAAAATGATGTTTGCCGTAATTGTGGTTACAGCTTGTCACCTGTAATGAACATTTGCCCACAGTGTGGAACTTCTCGAAATCGAGAACAATGTGAGAGAATGCAACAGAAAGTTAGTAGCATTTATCAGAAGTCACAGGCAGGTAATAAGCAGTGTCCGAAATGTGGAGCGGATGTGCTGCGAAGTGCAAAATTCTGTCCTTCATGTGGGCAACCATTAACTATGCGTGGAACTGTCAATGCTTGGGATAACCCACAAGGTAATGATTTCTGTTCTTTAAAGCCAATGCCTTGGTCTCGTGAAAACACGGAATATGCTCCTATTTCATATTCGGGGCAAAGAATCGTTTTGAATCGTGCGAACACAGACCCTAACAACCAATCTATAACGTCTCGTGAGCAAGCAGTGCTTACCAATGATGGGAAAGATTGGTATATCGAGGATTTGAGCGACCAGCACTCTACGATGATTCGTGTTTCCAGAAAGACTAAGTTGCAGTCTGGAGATGTTATTGCTTTAGGCAACCGTCTTTTCGAGTTCAGAGATTAGTTTGGAATTTTCACCTTATTATATATATGAGCAGTCATTACATACAATGTGAACGTTGTGAATTTTGTTCTGGTGACAGAATTGACAATGATTATCTTGTGGAAAAAATGCTTGGTGCAGGAACTTTCGGCTGCGTGTATAAAGTAAATGGGAATGATGGAAAGGTATATGCCTTGAAACTCCTGAAGTTATGGGAGTCGCCATCCGCAGAACGAGAGGAACTGTTGAAACGTTTCGATATGGAGTATGAGACAGGTCATATTGAAAGTAACTATCTCGTACATTCTTACACCAAAGGACAAGTCGGCGGTAATCCTTACATTGTCATGGAGTATTGTCCTTATGGCGACCTGATGACGGCTGCCGAAAAAGGGAATGTCGATTTCGCAGCTGTAGGGCGTGATGTACTTTATGGACTTCGTGACTTGCATCAGCGGGGAAAGGTTCATCGTGATTTGAAACCTGAAAATGTTCTGATAAGAGAAGATGGAACGGCAATACTTACAGATTTCGGTATATCGGGCGACCAGAATAACCGACTTACTCAACGAGGAATATTTGGTATCCCACAACAACAGTTTGGTACATTTCCTTATATGCCTCCTGAGCAAATAAATCCAAGGAGAGGCAATGCTACTGTACTTCCGACTACTGACATATTTTCTTTTGGTGTCATGATGTATCAACTTCTTACTTATGAGCTGCCATACGGTGAATGTGCTACGGAAGCCGACTTGCCTGCCTATGTAGAACGAGGTCGTAAGGGGATGTGGAATCGAACACTTTTGCAACAAGTGCCAAATGGAACTCAATGGGAGAAAATGGTGGAAGGTTGTTTGATACCTAATTTCAAGGAAAGGCTTCAGAGTGTTGATGATGTTCTGGCGTTAATGCCGCAGTCTATTAAGGCAAAAGATTATCGACCAACCTTGAAAACTTCGTTTGAATCATGGAGCCAAGGTGACAGTGGCATTCAACTGCATATTATGCAAGGAGAAGAGTATGGCAAGATATATAAGCTAGATGATATGGTGAATGGTGTATGCCGTTTGCTGACGATGGGAAGAGAGGACGATGAAGTTGTCAATTCAATACCGATTAAAGACACCTTGAATGCTTATATCTCTCGTTGTCATTGTACTTTGGAACAAAATGCCGAGACCGGTCTGTGGATTATACGTGATGGTCAATGGCGCAATCGGCAATGGAAAAATAGTATGAATGGTACTTATGTCAATTCCACAGAGGTAGGTAGTCATGGCTTTGTGCTACAAGTGGGAGACATCATAACCATTGGTGATACAAAATTACGTGTGGAAGGTTATCCGAAAGCAAACTCTAGAAAGTATTCTTTTAAAAGCAAGTGGGACACTTAAAAACAATTTAAATATGACTCAACCAACTCAACGCTACAAGCGAACGCTCAAAGGCTCTATTGGAGCAGGTGTACAGTCTGTGCTAGGCTCAGACCGCCGTTTTTATATCTTGGAGCACAAGATTTCTTCTAAGTATCACAAAACTGGTGAAAATCAGCAGATTATTGTTGACCAGATTGAACTTGGACGAGCTTCTACTTGCCAAGTCAGATTTGACGAATCGTTTCCAACTGTTTCTCGTCGTCATGCAGCTATTGTGCGTGATGGGGACAATTGGAAATTGGTTCAGTTGTCGCAGACCAATTCGACATTCCTTAATGGGCATCAAGTTCAGAAGGAATGGTATCTCCAGAATGGTGATGAAATCCAACTTTCTGTGAATGGTCCCAAGATGGGGTTCATTACTCCTTCTGGAAAGAAAGGTACGGTAGGTTCGCTTGGGCTTA
Source organism: Segatella copri (assembly GCF_024330485.1). Classification (GTDB taxonomy): domain Bacteria; phylum Bacteroidota; class Bacteroidia; order Bacteroidales; family Bacteroidaceae; genus Prevotella; species Prevotella copri_L. The sequence goes on from NZ_JANDWX010000003.1 coordinate 159,840, forward strand.
CACGCCGACTATCTTTGTTTGGACAGCAAGCTTTGAGACCTTATAAGTATGCGATAGCAGTTTTGTCAATACTTTTAGTCCTATCTGTAGGTGGTTTGGGAACATGGAGCTATCTCCGCGGTAATGAATATGAGAGATTGATAGCTGATGCTCAACAAAGACTAGAAACGTTGAAAGGTAAGAATGGAGAATTGGAGAAACTTATGGCAGAATCTGCCAAAGAACAAAAAAGATTGGATTCTTTGTTAAAGCTTAAACAGCGTCCAATAAGAAAAACGGTTGTAGTACGTGGTGGAACTGGTACTCATGTTGGGACAAGTAGTACTGGTGGAGAAGCTGCTAATTTACAGGCTTATGAGAAGAATATATATTTTATTCAGGCTGTAGTGATGGCAGTATATAATGGTCAGAGAATACCATTGGAAACTTCTGATGGCGGATATATAGGATGGACAGGTACTGGTTTCTTGTTGTCGGATGGAAGATTCGTGACAGCCAAGCATTGTGTTGAAGGTTGGAAATTCGATGTTGCTAGTTTTCTAAAGTCATATGTGTCGAAAATGAAAGACGATACACACGAAGCTCTTTTGTTGTCTGGTATGGCAGGAGAAAATGGAGTAAAATTAGTATCCTATATATTAGCTACTTCTCCTACGGATGAAATAAAACTACTATCTACAAACTTTAGGATGCCAACGAGTGAAGAAAGAACCATGGCTATAGATGAGGAAGGCAAGATAAAAGTAAGGGTCTCCACAGGTGGAGGAAACGATTGGGCTTATGCTAGAGCAAACAAGAGTGGAAATATTCCTGGGGATGCTTCTTTGTCTTCTTCTTTACCTGCAGGGGTAAAACTTCAAGTGTTAGGTTATCCGCTTGGAATGAAAGCAGATGGAGGTTCTTGTCTTTATGGTTCTTGCCAGACATCCAGTAGAGGGTTAAAGGGTGGAGTTATCCTTATAACGGGTAATAATTACGAACATGGTAATTCTGGAGGTCCAGTTTTCTATAATGACAATGGTAAGCCGAAGGCTATAGGTATTGTATCTTTTGGTACAGGACAACATATGGGAGGTATTGTTCCACTTTGTAATTTAAGATGATAATTGATATGAAAAAGTTTTTTATTTTATTTTTTTGTTTTTTATGTGCTTCATTTTCTTATTCTCAAAAGGTCATTCCTGGGCAAATCATCCGTGAAGATCTATTGAAAGGGATAGATAATGTAGGGCAAGCTTTGGATAAAGGTTTAGTGATAGATGCAGTGTGTTCTGCTTTTTTCCTTTCACGACAGAGTTTTCAAGTTGCCGATAAAAAGACTGGTGAATTATATGGACTGAATAACCATGACGAGTTCGGTACGGAAATCACATTTGGTGTAAAGTTGAGGGATGGTTTCTTGTTGACGGACAAAGCGGTTAGACCTTGGGAGTACAACTCTAAGTTTAATAGTTATCGGGATGGGTATAAGCCTGTTCCATATTTATCAGAATATACAGAACAAGGGGAAAAAACAGACTATGATTCTCTAACATATTCTCTGCAAGAGACTATGAACCCTTTAGAGGCTTATTGTTTTAAATCAAATATATTTAAAGGAAAAGGCTTGGATTATGATATAGTAGAAGGTGTTCAAAAGGGATGGGTAGTTTGGGCTTATACTGATAAGGATGCTGATTTGAATAAAACGGCTAAGTTGTCTTTTGTTTACATAGAAAAAGAACTGAATGTGGCAACAGATGGAAAGGAAAGTGTGTTGCCACCAAAAGATAAAAATATCCTTGGCGGTATTTTCATTGTACCAAGCGTAACAGGTGTAGGTGTAGTGAAGTTCTTGCTTTGTGGTATAATAACAGAGAAGGAAGATAAATGGAATGTTTCATTTCCTTTTGTTGGCATAAAAGAAAATGATGGGTTGCAAAAGGAAAGTAACGTTGAGCCAAATGTAACTAAAGATAGTTTGACTCCTGTTGAAGATGATGTCTATGTAAAGAAAGGCAATAAGAAACAAAACAAGAAAGGCAAGAAATAATGGCAGAGCATATTATTTTCCGTATGGCGGCATGGACGGATGCTGCAGGCAAGTACGCCCCGAATGCCCCTCTCGAAGGCAATGAGGACAACTATTATGTAGATGATGACCTAGGGGATAATACTCCTAGTCATTTGGTTGCCGATGAAGATATCTTGCTTTCAGATTGTGGTATGCTGATGGCTGTAGCCGATGGCATGGGTGGCATGAATGCAGGAGAGGTTGCCTCGCAAATAGCCCATGACACGGTGGCTGAGTTCTTTGCCCCAGGAAAGATAACGGCACAGTTGTCTGCAACCCATGAAAGCCGTAGCCGTTATTTGGAAGAGGTGGTTCGAGAGACAGATCGTCGGATCAAAGAGGATGCTCGGATCAATAGCGAACATGAAGGGATGGGTTCTACACTCATTATGGCATGGATTGTAAATGGCGAGTTGACATTGACTTGGATTGGTGATAGCCGTGCGTATCGTTTTAATCCAGTAACAGGTATCGAACCACTGTCAAGAGACCACTCTTATGTACAGGAACTAGCCAACAAAGGCATCATTACATACGAGCAAACTTTCGAGCATCCGCAAGGAAACATTGTTACTCGCAGTCTTGGCGATACGACTCAAAAGGCAAAGCCAGAGTCACGCTTGTTTAAAGTGTGCAATAATGATATCATCCTTCTCTGTAGCGATGGTTTGAGTGGCGTGTTGCGTGACAAGAAAACGTATGATGAAAATGGACAACTTTACCCTGGTGATAATCTTGAAGACATTATTAGAAACCATCAAGAATCTCTTCGTGAATGTAGAGAGGCTCTGTGGATAGCGGCAGAGAAGGCTGATTGGTATGACAACGTAACTGTCATACTTTGTAAGATATGCTCTGGGGCAGGTGATTGTGTGGCTAAAGAGAGAACGAAGGGAATTGTAGGTTCAGCAAGTCCCCAAGAAAAACCACTCAATAAAACTTTTGATGGATTGACGATTCGAGTTTCACGAAAAAAAATAGTGTTGGCTTCCGTATTTTGTTTCTTATTGCTCTGTGGTGTGATTGCAGGATTGAACTTTCATGGAAAAGGGAAGAAAAATGTTGAAACTCCATCTAAGGTAGAGTCTGTAGATTCCACAAAAGTCAAGGAAAATGTTGACACGGTGAATGTTGATTTTCCAAAAAAGAAGATTAAAGTTAAGAAGCTTCAGAAAGCAGAGAATAAAAGTCATAACGAAAAAAAACGACCAGTACAGTTGGAGAAGAAGCAACAAGACGGAAAGAAAGACGCTAAGCAAGGAGAAAACAAACCTTCCAAAACGAGTAAGACGGGTGGCTTTAAGTTGGTTCCAATGGAAAATGGTCAAGACAAACTGACTCCTGTTCCTGCCAAAGGTAGCGATAAAGACGAAGTTACACCAGTGAAGAAAAAACAAGAACAAAGCAAGTAACTATGGTTGAGATACAACAAGGTGAAGAAATTAATGGTCGTTATGTGCTGAAAGAGTACAAGGGACGTGGTACGTTCGGGCAAGTATGGTTGGCCTATGACAAAGCCAAGGACGAAAATGTAGCCATTAAGTTTTATGTGGCTCTTGACCACAAAGGCCGTGAGGAGTTTATACAGGAATACCGTATAGCTGCTGGTCTTGAACATCCGAATCTATTGGTGACAAAGGACTTTGGGGTATGGCAAGATTATCCTTGGCTGACGATGAGGTTTTGTGACTCAGGTTCTGCTGGTGATATGGTTGGTACACTCAGACCGACATCGGAAGATGAACGTACAATATGGCGATTTATCCATGATGTGGCAGCAGGACTTGCCTATCTGCACCATGTCAAGCCTGAGCCTATAGTCCATCAAGACATCAAGCCGGACAATGTACTGATAGCTTCGGATGGAACTTTCCTCATAACAGACTTTGGCATCAGTAAGCGAATACGCAATACGATGAGCAAGCAATCGACTCGGGCTTTGAAGGCTGGTGCACCAGCTTATATGGGACCAGAACGTTTTTCTGCCAATCCAGAACCCATTCTGGCAAGTGATGTATGGTCTCTTGGTGCATCTATCTATGAACTTGCAGAAGGGGAACTGCCCTTTTCTGGTATGGGTGGCGTAATGATGAACCAAGGGGCGGAGATTCCATTGCTTGGTGCTGGATGGTCTAAGAATCTCAATGACATCATGCGATGGTGTCTGGAAAAGGAAACTTGGGATAGAGCTAGGGCTGACCAAGTGGAAAAAATAGCTAAGGAAGTTATAGATTCACAAGGTGAGGTATGCGTTGAAGAACTCATCGCAAACATGAAAGGGAAAGCAACTTCCACTGTAAAAGGTGAAAAGAGTGATCCAAGGGCAACCAATCCTCATGTAAGTGGAGCTATTGGCAATACTCAGAGTGAAAGCAAGCAGGAAATAGATGAACATGCCAACTATTCTGAGCCTATTGCTTCAAATACTTGGTGGAAGAAACCTTTATTTGGGTTGACTGCTGTTGTAGTTCTTGCTTTGGCTGTATTCTTCGTATGGAATGGAACTCGTGAAGAACAACCAAAGGGGAATACTGTTAAGGTGGTAAAGGAAGTGACGCCTGCGAAATCGCCTGAGGCAACAAAAAAGAAGGTTGTGGTAACTAAAGAAGAGAAAAAAACAAGTTCTGCAATCGCAAAAGTAAAACCTAAGTCTGTAAGGGTAGTTGCACCAAAAGTTGAAACTCAGGCCAGTACTGCCAGACAAGGAACTCTTTCTCTAGGATATGCAACTTGGGAAGGAGGTATAAAGAGTGGAAAGCCTGATGGCAGAGGAATAATGAGGTTCTCTTCAAACCATCGTATCGACTCTCGTGATCCTAAGGGGCGTATTGCTGAGACTGGAGATAAAGTGGAAGGATCGTATGTCAATGGGCATCTGAGTTTTGGCAAATGGTATAAATCTGATGGAACTACAGAAACTATTATGTTAGGAGAATAAAAAATGAGACGACTACTATTATTTATGACAATGAGTTTGTGCTGTTGTGTCGCATCTTCGGCACAACAAGCAGATTCCAAGCGTAAATCCATGGAGGATGCTTTCATTGCGCAGATGAAGGTGGCTGCCAAGATGGATGTTTTATCTCGTATTACCAATGATTCTACTGTGATGAGCCGTGTCGAAGGCGAAAACTTTTATGTGCATCCTGGAGAGACTTACATTGTTGATGGTATTTCTACTGCTACGTATTATGAGTGTAAGGACAAGTGTTTTGTTCCTCTTTGTGATGCAAAATATCCTAAAGAGACGATTGCCAATCGGCTGCTCCTACCGAATAGGGAATTGCCTGATGGCAACATCAAATTGAAATTCCAAAAATATCGTTACCAATCTGATAGTGTAAAAATTCAATTCAAGCAATTGATGACTTTTTGTAGAAACAAAGGCTATGAAATGTTTGTTGGCATAGAGGGTATGGGTAAGAAAGAGATGAAAGTTGATTTATTTCTTTTCAACAATGAGAACAAATGGCTTCATGTCCTAAATCTATCCTGGCCTATCAAGAAAGTTGCAGATAAAGGTCTTGTTGTTGAGGGGGTGGCATGGCTATTTATTCCAACATCAAATGTTCGGCAACTGATGGGAAAGGAACTGCCAAAGGATTTCATGGATAAATTGAAGAAGAAAATAAAGAAATAGCGATATGAGAAAATTGTTGTTAGTTTTTATGGGGGTACTCATGACTGTGAGTATTTTGGCGCAAGAAGTCTCATTCCATTTTACAGATGGTATCTATAACGCTGCTTTGAAATCAAGAATGGAGCGTAATGCTTCCGCCTTGCTGACTGAGATAAATCTGGCAGCGGAGCAGGGACGTTCTTTGCAATTGAATGGAAAGGTGGGAACTGTAGCTGCTGAACGTCTAAAAATGCTGTGGGAAAATTTCGGTTTTGCATGTCAAAGCAACGCTAAAAGCATTTGCTATGGACTAACGAGTGGTTATCAAGCACGAGGTATTCAGGCGACGGTTGTTCGACAGCCTGAAGATTGTACAGACCCGAAGACAAGAGAGTTGACCATTTCTTTTGATAAATCGGGAAATATCACACGTGTAGGCTTTGCTCTCTTGAACAATCATCTTTCAGTTCCAAAGGGTGAACAGGAAGTGTATGATGTGCGCCGAAAGAACGAAATATTGAAGTTTGTAGAGGATTTTCGCAATTATTATAATGAGAAGGATTTGGAGTCTTTGAGAAAGATTTATAGTGATGATGCTCTCATCATAACAGGTAGGGTGGAAACTCGTAAAGAATCGGGTGACTTTAGTCAACAGATTAAAAAGAGAACAACCTATACAGTTCAAGATAAGGAAGAGTACTTGAATAATTTGGCTATGTTGTTTAGAAACAATAAGTACATAGATGTTTCTTTTGATGAGATAATGATATCGCCTGCTAATTCGGAAGCAATGAGTAATTATTATGGTGTAAACCTTATTCAGCATTGGAAGAGTAAAAACAAAAGCGGAAAGGAATATGAAGATACAGGGTATCTGTTTCTGCTTTGGGATTTCAATGAAGACCCTCCAGTCATTCATGTCAGAGCTTGGCAACCTAAAGATACACCTGATGATGATTTCATAATGGTAGATGATTTTAGATAAACTGATTATAAACAAAAAATGAGTATTATGATTAAAGCGTTTTTAATGAAGACCTTGGCAATAGGTCTGTTAGCTGTAGGCTTCTCTAGCATGGAAGCAAATGCACAGCAAGCTGCTTTAGGAAGAGAGTTGAAAATAGTCTCTTTTACTGAAGCTGACAAAAGTGATTTTGATGTCACCACACCGTCAAATTTCTCTGGAAAGTTGGCAAACTCAGCCTTGGTAAAAGTCTTTATGCCAGGAGAAGTGGAATCAACGGACCCAAGACCAACAAAGTCGATAGATAGAAAGTTGTCTCCTGGTGGAGGTGGGTATGCCAATTATATTTGGGTAGAGCAACATAGTAATAGCCTACGTATTGTTCCTAAAGGAAATTTATATCAGTCTCTGTTGATTAATTTCTCGGAATATGGAATTTCTAAATATACAGTTCGTAACAAGAAAGGTGGCTTGCAAGCAGGAAAAGTCTATCGTCTTGTACTTCGTGACCCTGCTCCTGTTCTTATAGATACACAATTGCCTGGTGCTTACGCCGTTATTAATGGAGATACGAAGAAGCACTATGCCGACAGCAATGGTAGAATAACGATAGAAAATGCTCCGTCTGGTGACCATGTAGCAACTATATATGCTGCTGATGGAAGTGTTCGTGGTACTGTAGATATAAAGGATGATACAAAAATCTACACCCATGATAGTAGAGCAAAATACACTCTCAACTTAAAAACAAAGCCAGAGGGGGCACGATTGGTTATCAAAGATGGCGAAATGGAAATGGAGTACCAACCTAATATGCAACTTGCAGAAAAGGCATACGAGGTGATTGCTTATTTCCCTGGAAATCCTGATGCTGTGAAGAATATGATAACACTGCATGGAAATACGACCAAAACTATCTTTAATACCAAGACCTATACTGTTACGCCAATGTACAATGGTAAGCAGGCTGGTACAAGTGCTTCTGTTTTTGAAAACAATAATATGCTAAAAAATACAGACGAGGGTGTAGTAGTAAGTGGAAACTCCTATGAAGTTACCCGACCTATAGGTCAAACTTTTAAGTATTATGCAACTTACTATGGACAAAAGTCAAGAACAAAATCTATCAAAGTAAGTGCTAATATGCCGTCAGATATACAGTTGGCAGTAGAGACACGCAAGGATTTCCAATGGCCTTGGGAAAGAGAGTATAGTCCTACTCCTGTTGATATCTCTGTTGGATATGTTCAGAAACAGATTGTTACTTCAGGTAATGGTGAGAAAGTAAAGGAGTCTCCTGCGTGGTTTGAAGGTGACAGCAAGTGGTTGCGTGGTTTCCAGATAGGTGTCGGTGTGCATCCTTGCTTTAAGTTTGGACTTGGATTCTACTCTGGTGTTTATTACGAAATGTATATATCTTCGAATGATGATTATGATTGGAGTAGCTTCCAAGAGCACAATATTTATATACCTGCTCATGCTTTGTTCCGATTCCCATTTGGAAACAAAGTGGCATTGTGGGTACATGGCGGTCTCGGATTCAATATTGGTATTGCAGCATCATATAAGGCTGATGATTCTGACTATAATGAGGACATAACAGATTATTATGGGGAACCAGTGTTCAACACTGATAGTTATGACATCTATGGTCCAAAACGTTTGAATATGACAGCAGAAATAGGACTCAATATGCGAATTAAAGGTTTTGCCTTAGGCGCAACTTATTCAAAGGGTATTACAAATAATGAATGTTACCAAGATGTTGGTGATGGATATAAGACACGAATGAACAAATGGGCTTTCAATGTTGCTTATACATTCTAAATCATTTATAAAAAATGCTCCACGTTTTTATGTGGAGCATTTTTTATGTTATGACAATTCAATGAGAGAGGTTATTATGGGGTCACTTCCTGTTTTCTAATATTCGTTTGATTCACTTGGATTCTTCCCAAAGTTTATTAGCTATGCTATCCTTGTAAGCAGCCATTTCAAGCATTTCATGGAGGCGACGAATAGAATCCTCGTAAACAGTGACACGATTTCTCACATCATTTATTACATTTTCGTCTCGGCATACAGAGAAGTTCTTTTCGATGTAGCGAATGTTCGGGTCGTCAGATGGGAGAACCATTCGCAAGGCACGATATTTCAAATCCGCCTCCTCCCAATCTTGATGTTCTCGCCATTGGGTGAGATTGCCCCAAATGGAGAAAACAAGCGATAAAACCAGGCCAACGACGAAAAGAAGAATATACTTAGAGGTTGGCTCAAAGCGGTGAGTCACTACTTTCTTCAGAGGTGTGTTATCCATTGCGTGAAGTTTGTCCTGCACAATTTTTGATGTGGCATTCAGCTCTTGTTTCACCTGATTAACAGTATCAAACAAGAGTTTACTTCGCTGTTCATCTTTGCTTGCTTCTTTTTTGGTAAGGTCGGTAAAAATGCAGATAGCTT
>NZ_JANDWX010000004.1:0-141414 GCF_024330485.1 Segatella copri
ATTATCAGGTGGTTATTGCGGTGAGGTCCCACCTCTTCCCATTCCGAACAGAGAAGTTAAGCTCACTTGCGCCGATGGTACTGCAATGCAATGCGGGAGAGTAGGTAGCCGCCTCCTTTTATCAAGAGCCTCGATTACGAAAGTAGTCGGGGCTTTTCTGTTTTCCCACTGCTCCTTTTACCTTTTATAGTTCCTTTTACCTTTTTACTCTTTTACCTTTATATTGATTTATATCAAACCTAAGTGTTACTAAGTGTTTAATTACGTAAAAATGCGCTGATAATCAGCTGATTACTTGCATAATTCGATTTTTTTTTGTATCTTTGCAAACGATAAGAATAAGGATACCAGTATCTTGTGCTTTTTGTTGTGTGAGAAGGTATCCATTAAGGTATCTAACGGGACTGAGGTGAGCAGCCTTTCTTTTTCTCACAAGTTGCCACCGCGAAATCTCTGATGTTGTATTTCAGCTTTTCAGGTTCCATAAAACAATTAATATGAAGAGAATAACAATGGTATTAGTCAGCATGTTAATGCTGACATTAGAAATTCATGCAGCGTCGGCTGCAACATTAGGAAATGTATCCTCTACCAGCGAGATGGACTGGACTCCAGTGATGGACGCTATCATTCAGGTAGAGAGTAAGGGTGATCCGAAAGCTAAGAGCGGTAACTCTGTAGGTGTGATGCAGATCACTCCAATTTTAGTAGCAGAATGTAATAATATTCTGAAGCGCAAGAAATCGAAGAAGCGCTACACTTTGGCTGATAGATATAATGTAGCTAAATCTAAAGAAATGTTTCTATTGATTCAGAGTGTCTACAATCCTCTTAATAGTATCGAGCACGCAATCCGTTCATGGAATGGCGGTAATCATTTCAGTAAGAAGCGTACTCAGAGATATTTCGAGAAGGTAATGAAACTTTTGAAAAAGTAATTCTTTTCCATAAGGCCCGATTGTTCTTTTTCAGAACAATCGGGCTTGCTTTTTACTCGTTTTCGCCTCTTTTATGTACGTTTTGTTGCTATTCAGTTTAATAACTGTTAAATATATGCAGATTTCTGACAAAATGTTTGGTGGGGTCGGGAAAAAGTCGTACCTTTGCACTCGCAATTCAGAAATGAGTTGGTTATATCGCGGTGTGGAGCAGTTGGTAGCTCGCCAGGCTCATAACCTGGAGGTCGCATGTTCGAGTCCTGCCGCCGCAACAATGATCGGGTAAGAAGTTGGTCAACAACATCTTATCCGATTTTTTTATGCCCTAATTTATTAATTTAACATTAAATATTTGTTTAATTCGAATTAAAGTGCTACTTTTGCACAATAATATTTTTATGTGCAATAAATAAAATAGGAAGGGCTTCAATATGTCAGTATCCAAAACAAGACAAAAACTGGTAGATGTCGCGCGACAACTCTTTGCCAAGAATGGTATAGCAAATACTACGATGAATGATATTGCTGTAGCTTCAGGTAAGGGTAGACGTACGCTCTATACTTATTTCAGTAGGAAAGAGGATGTCTATTACGCTGTGATAGAATCAGAGTTGGAGCGTCTTTCGGATAAATTGGACGAGGTTGCCAATTGCAAGATGCGTCCACAGGATAAAATCATCGAGCTTATCTATACTCACCTCAGTATGATCAAGGAAACGGTTGTAAGAAACGGTAACCTCCGTGCTGAGTTCTTCCGAAACATCTGGATGGTTGAGAAGGCGAGAAAAAACTTCGATGAAGACGAAATAGAGATTCTCAGAAGAATTTATGCCGAAGGAAGAGAAGATGGTGAGTTTGATATTGATAACATCGATCTGGTGGCCGATATTACTCACTATTGTATCAAAGGTCTCGAGGTTCCATTTATCTATGGACGTTTGGGCCATGGCATGAATGTGGAGTCGAGCAAACCTCTTGTTGCCAAGGTGGTTTATGGTGCCTTGGGAAAGTCGGGCTTGAAACTCTAGATAAAAGATAGTAAATACGTAACTAATTGATAATTAATTAAATAAGAAAGAAATGGGATTATTAAGTGGTAAAACAGCCCTTGTAACAGGTGCTGCTCGCGGCATCGGTAAGGCTGTCGCTATGAAGTTCGCCTCTGAAGGCGCTAACATCGCATTTACAGACCTCGTACTCAATGACGATATGGCTGCCGGTTTGGAAGCTACTCGTAAGGAGATTGAGGCTCTTGGTGTAACCTGTCGTGCTTATGCTGGTAATGCAGCAGATTTCGAGGAGACACAGAAGACAGTTAAGCAGATTCATGAGGACTTCGGTTCTATCGATATTCTGGTTAACAATGCAGGTATCACCAAGGATGGTTTGATGCTCCGTATGAGCGAGGCTCAGTGGGATGCTGTTTTGAATGTAAACTTGAAGTCAGCCTTCAACTTCATTCATGCTTGCTCTCCAATCATGCTTCGTCAGCGTGGTGGTTCTATCATCAACATGGCTTCTGTTGTAGGTGTTCATGGTAATGCAGGTCAGTGCAACTATGCAGCTTCTAAGGCTGGTATGATTGCTTTGGCTAAGTCTATCGCTCAGGAGTTGGGTCCTAAGGGTGTACGCGCCAATGCTGTAGCTCCTGGTTTCATCGAGACTGCAATGACTGCACAGTTGCCTGAGGAAATCCGCAAGGACTGGATGAAGAAGATTCCATTGCGTCGTGGTGGTCAGACTGAGGATATCGCAAATGTTTGCCTCTTCCTCGCTTCCGACTTGTCTAGCTATGTAAGCGGTCAGGTTATTCAGATCGACGGTGGTATGAACATGTAATCTCTCGGCAACGTTTTGTTGATAAAACATGCAGGTAGTTTACGAAGACAACCATATAATCATAGTCTCTAAGAGAAGTGGCGAAATCGTGCAGGGCGACAAGACCGGCGACGAACCTCTCTCGGAGACTGTGAAACAGTACATCAAGGAGAAGTATCACAAGCCGGGAAATGTATTTCTCGGGGTGGTGCATCGCCTTGACCGTCCTGTTTCGGGTTTGGTCGTATTTGCCAAGACTTCTAAGGCATTGAGCCGTCTGAACAATATGTTCCGGGATGGCGAAGTTCACAAAACCTATTGGGCAATCGTGAAGAACATGCCAAAGGAACCTGAGGCTACGCTCACCCATTGGATAGTAAGAAATGAAAAGCAGAATAAGAGCTATGCTTACGACCATGAGGTGAAAAACTCGAAGAAAGCGATATTGAAGTATAAGGTGATAGGTCATACAGACCATTATACACTTCTGGAGGTGAATTTGATGACGGGTCGTCATCATCAGATAAGATGCCAGCTTGCCAAGATGGGATGTCCTATCAAGGGAGATCTGAAATACGGTTCTCCACGTAGCAATGCAGATGGCAGTATTTCTCTCCTTTCACACAGAGTAGAATTTGTTCATCCTGTGTCTAAAGAAACAATAGTAGCAGAGGCTCCGCTGCCGGATGATAATCTTTGGCGGGCTATTGCACCCTAACTCAAAAATCCATGCTTATGAAGAGGTATGCGAAATGGGCAGGAATCACGGTGTTGACTCCATTGGTGCTCATCTTGTTGTTATCCATTCTGCTTTATCTGCCACCTGTTCAGAATTGGGCGGTAAAGCAAGTGGCTGCTTATGCCTCAGAGTCGACGGGTATGGATATTTCGGTAAAGCAAGTACGCCTCGTCTTCCCTCTGAAACTGGGAGTGGAAGGCGTAAAGGTACTTCAGCCAATCGACTCACTCAAGAATTCCCCAAACTTGGCTTTAAGAAATAAGAGAGATACCGTTGCCGACATCCAGAAGATGGTGGTAGACGTACAATTGTTGCCTCTTTTCGAAAGTCAAGTCATGGTGGATGAACTCAATTTCACCCAGATGAAGGTGAATACCACGAATTTTATTCACGAAGCCAGAATCAAGGGCAATGTAGGTAATCTGCGCCTGAAGGCTCATGGCATTGACCTCGGTAAGGAGAAGGTGAGGGTGAATCATGCCCTGTTGGCTGATGCCCGACTCTCGGTAGAACTGAGCGATACTGTGCCGCCGGATACTACGCCTAGTACCAATTTCTGGAAGGTGAATATCGAAAAACTGAAACTGAAGAACACTGATTTCGTATTACACATGCCTGGAGATACCCTCCAGGTGAATGCTTATTTTGGAGATGCGGTGGCGCAGACTACCTATCTCGACCTTTATAAAGGACTTTATCAGATAGGTCATCTTGACTGGAAGAAGGGCAAGATGAACTATGACCAGAACTATATCCGTCCGGTATCGGGCATGGACTTTAACCATATCGCCCTGTCGGCCATGACTTTGAAGGCAGACTCTTTCTATTATTGCGATTCAAAGATAGATGTCAAGATACGTGAAGCTCAGTTTAAGGAGAAAAGCGGTTTGCAGGTAGACCAGCTCTATGGCAGATTCGTGATGGATTCCGTGAAACTGCAGTTGCCTGATATTTGTCTCCGTACCCCATACTCCCAGTTGCAGGCAACGGTGGATATGGATTTGAATGCCTTTGATGAGGTGAAACCTGGCAAGTTGATGGCACAGCTGAAGGGAGCTTTGGGTCGTTCAGATTTGTTCCTCTTTGCAGGCGATGCCTTCCCAAGCGCCATGAAGAAGAAATGGCCATTCTATCCGATGAAGATAGAAGGTTCGTTCAAGGGAAATATGCAGCAGGCATCTTTCTCGGGCTTGAAACTGTCACTGCCTACAGCCTTCGAACTGAGTGCTGATGGAAAATTGAGTAACCTGACGGATATGAACCGTCTGAAGGCAAATGTAGATCTGAACGCCCGTACCTATCATCTGGATTTCATTACCGCCATGCTTGACCCTTCTCTGATGCAGGAGATACGTGTGCCTAGCGGTATCGGAATCCGTGGTAACATTCAGGCAGACGGCTCCAGATATGCTACCCGACTCGCCATTACCGAAGGTCGTGGCAGGATGAAGGTAGATGCCAAGATAGATGCGAAGACCCGGAAAGACGGCAGTATTGATATGAATCGTCTGGCTTATCAAGCTAAGATTCAGGCGCACAACATCCAGGCAAAGCATTTCCTGCCAAAACAGGATTTGCATTCTTTCACCGGCTCATTGCAGGCGAAGGGAGTGGGAACCGATTTCCTTTCTCCGCGTACCCGATTACAGGCTAAGGCACAGGTAAACCAGATTCAGTATGGCAAATACAAACTGGATCATGTATTGGCAGTGGCTCACGTTGCCAATGGAAAGGTGCATGCCGATATTGACAGCAAGAACCAGTATCTTACAGGGCTCGTCAGCCTTGATGCACTTACGAATTCCAAGAAACTGGAGGCTACCCTGGTGGCAGATGTCCGCGATGTGAATCTTTATTCGTTAGAGGTAACGAAGGCACCGATGCGCCTGTCGCTCTGCGGTCACATGGATATCAGGTCCGACCTGAAGGACAGTCATGACATCATGGCTTCGATGAGTGATATTACGGTTCGTACGGCAGAAAAGAATTATCGTCCGGTGGGTGTTGATGCTGATGTCTTTACCCGCAGAGATACCACGCATGCAGTTATCGATTGCGGCGACTTCCATCTCAACATGGATGTACACGGAGGCTATAAGCAGTTGCTGAGCCGTTTTGCCGGATTGCAGAAAGAATTGGCTCATCAGCTCAGAAACCATCATATCGACCAGGTGAAGATTCGCAGCCAGTTCCCGTTCGGTCATGTTTATCTTACCACAGGAAAGGACAATTTCATTTCCCGTTTCATCGCTTACTGCGGTTATGATTTCAAGACGGTGGATATGAAGATGACCATGTCGCCTGTAACGGGTGTCAATGGTTATCTCAACATTGATTCTCTGGTAGCGAGTGGCATGCAGTTGGATACAATCCGTGCCTTGGTGAAGACAGAGGGTGATACCATCCGCTATGCAGCACGTGTTCAGAACAATAAGCATAATCCTCAGTATGTGTTCCGTGCACAGGTAGAGGGCGAACTGCAGGAGAAGGGTTCCAATATCGATGCCCGCATCTATGATGCCAAAAACAGATTGGGTGTAGATGTGGGTCTGGAGGCGCTGTTGCTGGAAAACGGTGTGAAGATTTCGCTCATTGATACCCATCCTGTCCTGGGTTACAAGAAGTTTACTGCCAACGATGACAACTATCTGATGTTGGGCAATGACGACCGTGTTTCTGCCAATCTGAGTCTGAAGGCAGCCAACGGCATGGGTATCCGTATATACAGCAATGATGAAAACGAAGAAGCGCTGCAGGATCTTACGGTGAGCATGAGCCAGTTTAATCTGGATAAAGTGCTCAGCGTGATTCCTTATATGCCGGATATCTCGGGTATTCTTGACGGCGACTTCCATATTATCCAGACCAAGGATGAACTCTCGGTTTCTTCTAATCTGAACATCGACAATATGGTTTACGAAAAGTGTCCGATGGGAGATGTCGGTACTGAATTCGTTTACATGCCAAAGAGCGACGGTTCTCATTATGTAGATGGTTTCCTCAATTATGAGGGTGAAGAAGTAGCTACCGTAAAGGGTACTTACAAGTCTGAAGGAAACGGTTATCTTGATGCCGAAGTGGGCATGGAGAAGTTGCCTCTGCATTTTGTCAACGGTTTTGTTCCAGACCAGATTATGGGTCTGAAGGGATATGGCGAAGGAAAACTGAGTTTGAAGGGAGCCTTGAGCCAGTTGGATGTAGAGGGCGAAGTATATCTGGATTCGGCTTATCTCGTCAGTGTGCCGTATGGCATCACGATGCGTTTTGCCAACGATCCTGTCCGTATCATCGGCAGCAAGTTGCTCTTCGAAAACTTCATGATGTATGCCAACAATGAGAGTCCGCTCAATATCCAGGGCAGTCTCGACTTTACGAATATAGAGAAGATGATGCTCGATATCCGGATGCGAGCACAGAACTTTCTGCTGATTGATGCCAAGGAGAATGCCCGTTCCGAGGCTTTCGGCAAGGCGTATGTCAACTTCTATGGTGCGATGCGCGGACCGGTAAGCAATCTGAAGATGCAGGGTAAACTGGATGTCCTCGGCAATACGGATATGACGTATGTGCTGAAAGAATCGGAACTGACTACTGATACGCAGCTCGATGAGCTGGTGAAGTTTACGAATTTCAAGAGTGGCAAGCCTGTCGTTGTCAAGCGTCCGGCACTGGAAGGATTGAACATGATGTTGGGCATGTCGATAGACGAGTCGGCTCATATCCTCTGTGCTTTGAATGCCGACCAGACCAACTACATCGACCTGATGGGCGGTGGTAATCTGACGATGACTTACAATTCGGTTGATGGCATCGGCATCACGGGCAAGTATACCCTGAACAATGGCAAGATGAAATATTCGCTGCCTATCATTCCGCTCAAGACGTTTGATATCCAGGACGGCAGCTACATAGAGTTTAACGGCGATCCGTTCAACCCGACCCTGAACATCACGGCAACAGAGAATGTCAGGACAACGGTAAACGAGGGACAGGGAACCGGCCGCTCGGTGGATTTCATTTGTGGCGTAAAACTCTCGCAGACATTGAATAAGCCAGGCATCCAGTTTATCGTTTCCTCACCAAACGATGCCACCTTGCAGGATGAACTGAACACGATGAGTATTGAAGAGCGGGGTAAGATAGCCATTACGATGCTGGCTTCGGGCATGTATCTTGCCAACGGAAATACCAATTCGTTCTCCATGAACAGTGCCTTGACCTCATTCCTCAACTCAGAGATCAATAATATTGCAGGTTCAGCGATGCGTTCTGTGGGTGTGGATGTCGGTATGTCGGTAGATAACTCCACCAATGCAGCAGGTGCCATGCACACCGATTACAACTTTAAGTTTGCCAAGCGGTTCTTCAACAACCGCTTGAGTTTCAGTGTGGGCGGCAAGGTTTCTACCGGTGCAGAAATGGAGAATGCAGCCAACAATGATGATGCATTCTTCAACAATATCGAATTGCAGTACCGTCTCAACGAAGGTGCGAGCCAGTATATCCGTGCCTTCTACAACAACAATACCTACGATTGGCTCGAAGGTTTGATAGGTGAGTATGGTGTCGGTTTCAAATGGCAGAGAAAGTTGCAGCATTTCAAGGACATCTTCCGGTTCAAGACCGATAAGCAGCAGATTCCTGAAGCCCCAATGGAGAAGAATCCTGCGGTGAAGAAGAGTACGAACGAAAAGAAGGATACGATGGAGAAAGCTAGAACAAAGGACTTTGACCCATTGAAACTTAACGAAAAGTAATGAGCGATATGAAACAGCAGAACAGGTTATACCTTATTATATATATGGCAGCATTGCTGATGTTGTCGGGGCAGCTCATAACGGGTTGCTCTTCAACCAGTGCGCTGAAAGACGACGAGCAGCTGTTTACGGGTCTGGTACCTATCGAGTATAAGAACTACGAGAAGGGAGCTTATGCTGATTCTACCATCACCGAGATGGAGTATGCCCTGGCTTCGGCTCCGAACGGTGCCTTGTTCGGGAGCAGCTATTACCGCACGCCGTTCCCTGTGCGCCTCTGGATATGGAATGCTTTCTCTCAGTCGGATGGAGCAATGGCTAAGTGGATAACCAAGGTATTCGGTTCCAAACCTAAGCTGATGGCGAATGTGAATCCGCAGCTACGTGCCCAGGTAGCCGAGCATCAGCTCGATAAATATGGCTATTTTAATGGTAAGGTGACTTATGATGTGCTGACACAGAGTAATCCGAAGAAGGCGAAGGTTGCCTATCATGTAGACTTCGGTCATCTCTGGACGCTCGATTCCATGGCTTATCTCAACTT
The DNA here is from genome assembly GCF_024330485.1 of Segatella copri. Taxonomy (GTDB): domain Bacteria; phylum Bacteroidota; class Bacteroidia; order Bacteroidales; family Bacteroidaceae; genus Prevotella; species Prevotella copri_L. The sequence continues at coordinate 8,797 of NZ_JANDWX010000004.1, forward strand.
CCCAGCCAAGAGCAAGCAGCTCATAGATGCCTCCATGAACAAGGCGCTCATCCGGAAGGGGAGTCCTTTCAATGTCGCCAACATGGAATCGGAACGTCAGCGTATCACCCGTCTGTTCCGCAACAGGGGCTATTATTTCTATCAGAACAGTTATGCTTCTTATCTTGCCGATACCGTGAATGTGCCCGGCAAGGTGCAGTTGCGGCTGATGATGGCAGACAGCGTGGACGATAGGGCTACCCGCCAGTGGTATATCGGAAAGATTCATGTTAATTTCAGAAAGCAGTATATGGAGGAGTTGAAGGATTCCTTTGTGCGCAGCTATCTGAGTTTCCATTATAATGGAAGAAAGATGCCGATACGTCCGGGCATCGTTTTGCAGAGTCTGCGCCTGCGTCCCCGTGAACTGTATCGGGTACGTACCGAGGAACGTGCCAAGACCGGACTTCAGGAGATGGGACTCTTCAGCTATTCCAGCATCCAGTTTACCCCCCGTTCGGTGCAGACCCTAGACAGTTTGGGCAATGTAGTATATCGTGATACCTTGGATGCCAATATCGATCTGGTATTCGACAAGCCATACGATTTCTATGTCGAGGCAAATGCCCGCGGTAAAACGACCGGTAGAGTAGGACCGGAGCTGGTAGTGGGTCTTACCAAGCGCAATGCTTTTCATGGAGGCGAGAAACTTACTGTCAACCTGCATGGTTCGCATGAGTGGCAAACCATCAGTCAAGCTGGTGGAGGTTCTACCCGCATCAATTCCTATGAATACGGATCGGATGTATCCGTAGAGTTCCCTCGCATCATCACGCCTTGGAATATGTTCAGAACGATGGAGCAGAATGAGCGCAGATACCGTGCCGGGCATATGCCTACCAAATATCGGGGTGTGCCAACTACTACCATCAAGGCTTCGATGAATGTGCTGAACAGAGCCAGCTATTTCCGGCGTCATGTGGCAGCGGGCGAGTTAACCTATGCGTGGTCTACCTCTTACCAGCATCAGCATTCTTTCAGTCCGCTGATTCTCTCTTATGAGTTTATGAACAGCCGCACAGCCGCTTTCGACAGCATCCTCGCCCTGCATCCTTATCTTCAGATATCTATGCGCGACCAGTTTGTGCCTAAGATGAGTTACACCTATACTTATCGCAGTCCGCGCCGTTACCGCCATCCTATCACCTGGTCAACCACCATCAGCGAGGCAGCCAATATCCTTTCGCTCGGTTACATGGCGGCCGGAAAGGGATGGAACGAGAAAGACAAGAAGATGTTCAAGAATCCGTTTGCTCAGTTCCTGAAACTGGAGACAGATTTCGTGAAATATTGGCGTATCACCCAGGATGGTACGCTGGTGGGACATGTCAATGCCGGCATTATCTGGAGTTATGGCAATGCCGAGAATGCTCCTTATTATGAGCAGTTCTATATCGGTGGTGCCAACAGTGTGCGTGCCTTTAATGTGCGGAGTATCGGACCGGGCAGATACCAGCCTACCAACAGCAAGTATTCGTATATCGACCAGACGGGCGACATCAAGTATCTGATGAATCTGGAATACCGTCAGAAGGTATGGGGCGATCTCTATGGAGCTCTTTTCCTGGATGCAGGTAATGTGTGGACCTTACGCAACCATGAGTACAGTCCGCTCGGCAAGTTTGATGTAGACAAGTTTTTCCGGCAGCTAGCGGTAGGCACCGGTGTCGGTGTGCGTTATGACATGGGTATGTTTGTGATACGTGTCGACTGGGGTATCGGTCTGCATGTTCCTTACGATACCGGCAAGAATGGCTTCTATAACATCCGTCGGTTCAAGGATGCCCAGAGTCTGCATTTCGCTGTGGGTTATCCTTTCTAGGTTTAGCCTGGGAGATGTGTCCGAAAATAAGTCTGATATGTGTTACAGATAGTGCATAAAAGGACAAAAATTGATATTAATCAAAAAAAAGTAGGAAAACGTGCGGTTAACTGCATTTTTTTTGTTACTTTTGCATCGTTATTTTATAAATAACTATCAACTATTAATAAATAAAAGTATAGACAAAATGAAACCTACGTTATTGCTTTTGGCTGCCGGTATGGGTAGCCGTTATGGTGGTTTGAAACAGCTTGATGGTCTGGGTCCTAATGGTGAGACTATCATGGACTACAGCATCTATGATGCTATTCAGGCTGGTTTCGGAAAGATCGTATTCGTTATCCGCAAGGACTTCGAAGATCAGTTCCGTGAGAAGATTCTTTCAAAGTATGAGGGTCATATTCCTGCAGAACTTTGTTTCCAGGCATTGGATGATCTCCCAGAGGGATTCTCAGTTCCAGAAGGTCGTGAGAAGCCATGGGGTACAAACCATGCTGTCCTGATGGCAAAGGATATCATCAAGGAACCTTTCTGCGTAATCAACTGCGATGACTTCTACAACCGCGATTGCTTCATGGTAATCGGCAAGTTCCTCTCTGAACTTCCAGAGGGCAGCAAGAATCGTTATGCCATGGTAGGTTTCCGTGTAGGTAATACCTTGAGTGAGAATGGTACCGTAGCTCGCGGCATCTGCTCTAAGGATGCTGATGAGAACTTGACAACCTGTGTAGAGCGTACCGAGATCATGCGTATCGACGGTAAGGTATCTTACAAGGACGAGCAGGGCGAGTGGGTTGCTGTTGGCGACAATACTCCTGTTTCCATGAACGTTTGGGGCTTCACACCTGATTACTTCCAGCATAGTGAGGAGTACTTCAAGGAGTTCTTGAGTGATCCTAAGAATATGGAAAACAAGAAGGCTGAGTTCTTCATCCCATTGATGGTCAACAAGCTCATCAATGAGGGTACAGCTACTGTTAAGGTGCTCGATACTACCAGCAAGTGGTTTGGTGTAACTTATGCTGCCGACCGCCAGAGTGTTGTTGACAAGATCCAGCATCTTATCGATGAGGGTGTTTATCCTAACAAGCTCTTCTAATTTAATGTGATGGATATAAACATTAATATATTGACAGATCAGGAAGCCGCTATTCTCCGAGAGACGATAGCGGCTTCTCATCGTATAGTCGTCTGTGCACATAAGTCGCCAGACGGTGATGCCATCGGCTCTTCTTTGGGATGGGCTGGTTATCTTCGCTCTTTGGGCAAGAAAGTTGACATTTGTGTGCCGGATATGGTACCGGATTCTATTTCCTGGTTGCCTGGAGCTGCCGGTATCCTGCGATATGACAGACAGCCTGAACAGGTGCAGCGAGCATTCGATGAAGCCGACCTGGTATGCTGTGTTGACTTTAGCAGTGAGGGACGTCTTGATGAGATGGACCATGTATTGTTGGGTTGCAAGACTCAGCGTGTCATCATCGACCACCATCTGGCTCCTAATCTTGAGGCTAAGCTGCTGGTTTCGCAGCCACATGCCAGCAGTGCCAGCGACCTGGTATTCCGTGTAGTCTGGCAGTTGGGAGGTTTTCCACAGATGGATCAGACTTGGGCTACCTGTATCTATTGCGGCATGATGACCGATACGGGCGGTTTCACCTATAATTCTACCCAGCCTTATATCTATTATATCATCTGCTTGCTGCTTACCAAGAACATCGACAAGGATAAGATTTACCGTAATGTCTTCAATAATGCCCGCATTCCGGCAGTCCGGTTCCGTGGCTATCTGATGAATGAAAAGCTGCAGGTAGTAGAGGGACTTCATGCCAGTTTCTATACAGTGACCCGTAAAGAGTTGAAGAAGTATGACTTTATCAAGGGCGATCTGGAAGGATTGGTGAACGTACCTCTTACCATCAAGGGACACAAACTCTCCATTTCTCTTCGTGAAGATACGGATATAGACAATCGCATATTGGTAAGTCTCCGTTCGGTAGACGATTTCCCATGCAATAAGATGGCAGCCGAGTTCTTCAATGGTGGCGGTCATCGCAATGCTTCTGGCGGCAAATTGCTTTGCAGCATACAGGAGGCAGAGCAGATAGCATTGAAGGCTATCCTGGCATACGCCGATATGCTGAAGTAGCCGATTTTTTCCTTAGAAATGACGAAAAAGACAGAAAACAACCCCGTTTTGAGGCAATAGGATGATAATAAGTGATAAATAATAATAAAATCAACCTATTCCTCTCGGTGTTGTCTTATCTTTTTTGTACCTTTGCCCAATAAATCAGATTTTAAAAAGAAGAATGAAGAAATTTTTGTTTGCAATGATTGCTTTCGCGGCTGTTTTATCGTTTGCCGCATGCAATGATAGTGAGACTTATAAGGACATGCGCGACAGAGAACTCGATTCTATCAGCTCTTTCTTGCGTAAGGAAAATATTAAGGTCATCTCTGAGGATGAGTTCAACAGACGTTGGAAAAATAATGAAAAACTGACGGATACTGCAAAGAACAACAACGAATGGGTACTTTTCAACAGTAACGGTATTTACATGCAGGTGATTGACCAGGGATGTGGCGACTATATCAAGAAAGGTACATCGGTAGATGTATTGGTCCGCTTTGATGAGTATAACCTTTCGTATGCTGCTGAAATGAGCGATAAGTGTCTCACGCTTTCAAACAAAGTTCCTGCTTATTCCTATTATATAGATAAGATAAGTGTTACCAATACTTCCGGTACATTCACCGGTTCTTTCGTAGATCCTTCAGCCAGTCTGATGGCCAGAACATATAATTCATCCAGTTATGGCAGTGTAAGTTCTACTGTGCCTAGCGGCTGGCTCATACCATTCACCTGGATTAAGATAGGCAGACCGAAGACTGTTGATGAACGCATCGCTCATGTCCGTTTGCTCGTACCTCACTCTTACGGTACCACATCGGCATCGGGCAGTGTGCAGGCATGTGTCTACGACATGACCCTGCAGAAAGGAAGATAAACATAAAAAGAGATATATTTATGACACTGATTAAGTCAATTTCTGGTATCCGCGGTACTATCGGCGGTCCAGCGGGCGATACTTTGAATCCGCTCGATATCGTAAAGTTCACTTCAGCATACGCTACCTTCATTCGCCGTAGCGGTGCTTCAGAGAGTAATACCATCGTTGTAGGCCGTGATGCGCGCATCTCTGGCGAGATGGTAAAGAATGTGGTTTGTGGAACCCTCATGGGTATGGGCTACGATGTGCTGAACATCGGTCTGGCTACTACTCCTACCACCGAACTTGCTGTTACCATGAGTGGTGCCGCCGGCGGTATCATCATCACAGCTTCTCACAACCCACGCCAGTGGAATGCCCTCAAGCTCCTCAACGAGAAGGGTGAGTTCCTCACAGCAGCTAATGGTAACGAGGTGCTGGGTATCGCAGAGAAGGAAGACTTCGACTATGCGGATGTGGATCATCTCGGAAAATATACTGAAGACAATACCTTCAACAAACGCCATATCGACTCCGTACTTGCTTTGAAGCTCGTAGATGTCGAAGCAATCAAGAATGCCCACTTCAAGGTTTGTGTAGATTCCATCAACTCAGTTGGTGGCGTTATACTTCCTGAGTTGCTCGATGCGCTCGGTGTAGCATATACTTTCCTCAATGGTGAGCCTACAGGCGACTTTGCTCATAATCCGGAGCCATTGGAGAAGAACCTCGGTGGTATCATGGATGAGTTGAAGAAGGGTGGCTACGATATGGGTATCGTTGTAGACCCTGATGTTGACCGTCTGGCTTTCATCTGCGAAGATGGCAAGATGTTTGGCGAAGAGTATACCTTGGTAAGTGTGGCAGATTACGTATTGGGCAAGACTCCAGGTAATACCGTCAGCAACCTTTCATCTACCCGTGCCCTCCGTGATGTTACCGAGAAGCATGGTGGCAAGTACACCGCAGCTGCTGTAGGTGAGGTGAATGTAACTACCAAGATGAAGGATGTTCACGCTGTTATCGGTGGTGAAGGCAATGGTGGAGTTATCTATCCAGAGAGCCATTACGGTCGTGATGCCCTCGTTGGTATCGCCCTCTTCCTGAGCAGTCTGGCTCACAAGGGCTGCAAGGTGAGCGAGCTCCGTGCCAGCTTCCCTAACTATTTCATTGCCAAGAACCGCATCGACCTGACTCCATCAACCGATGTAGATGCTATCCTCGTGAAGGTTAAGGAGATGTATGGTAAGGAGAAGGATGTCACCGTAACAGATATCGATGGCGTCAAGCTCGATTTCCCTGACAAGTGGGTTCACCTCCGCAAGAGTAATACCGAGCCTATCATCCGTGTATATAGCGAGGCCTCTACCATGGAGCAGGCTGATGAACTGGGCAAGAAGCTCATGCAGGTGGTTTACGATATGCAGTAAGATACTGAATATGAGATCATATAAAAAGAGATGAAGCAACGTAGATTTTGCTTCATCTCTTTTTTTTGTGCGCCGATTTCCATCTGCAAAACTTCAGTAATTTGAAGAAAGATAGAGAAAGATTTGGCTTTCTCAGATAAAAATCGTATTTTTGTTGCGAAATTGCAGACAATGAGGCCTCTGAGCCTTTGTTGCAGTAATGAAAAACTTGAACCGTTCCTGATAGGGAGCATAAATGAAATTACAGAATAATGGAATCTATTATAAAGCATTATCAGGTAGCCCATGTCGGGTTCAGCCTTTCTTATCCTGATTCCTCTCAGGAGATGATGGCTGTTTTACTGGAGCCTTATCAGGCGTTTGAATGCGATGAACAGGTCGCATCTGCTGCCCTGACCTCCTTCTCTCTTACCTTGAACGAAAGCGGGGAAGAACTGAGGAAACCTGCCGGTTTCAAGGAGGAATGCAGACAGGATGAGGAGGGACAGCTCATTATCAGCGGTAGTCTGGGAGAGAAGCAGAAGGCGTTCCTGATGGCAATGACTGATATGAAATCGATACTGGTTACAGGTCATGATTATCAGCATTCCAGTCTTCTGGTTCCTGCTGGTACCTTCAGCCAGAAGTCGGCTTTCGGGTCCCTCAAGGCAACCGTTGACACCTCGCTGATGCTGCTCTATGCCATGCGTTCGGCTGCCGGAAATACACTCCTGTTTCATTCTTCTACCATAGTAAAGGATGGAAAGGCTTATCTCTTCCTGGGCAAGAGCGGAACGGGCAAGAGTACGCATTCCGGACTGTGGCTCAAACATATCGATGGCACCCGATTGCTGAATGATGACAACCCGGTGGTATATATATCGCACGAAGGAACGCCCATGGTGAGTGGCTCGCCTTGGAGCGGAAAGACACCTTGCTATAAGAACGAGGAATATCCGATAGGGGCAATTGTCCAATTGCGCCAGGCACCAGAGAATAAAATCAGAAAACAGACCGTCATAGAGTCTTATGTGTCTATCAAGACTTCTGTCTCCGGCAAGGCATGGGAGAAGGAAATTGCAGATGGCCAGCATCAAACGATAGAGAAGCTGATCGGGGCTACCCGGCTTTATCAGCTCGACTGTCTGCCTGATGCCGGTGCAGCCCTCCTTTGCAGTCAGACCATCAGCCAGTAAAAACAATTGAGCAATAGAAAGATGAATACATCCGATTCAAAATATAAGGCAATAGCCGCGCTCGAGCAATTTATCCGTGAAGGTCGTCCTGTCAAGTTTCCGGTCAAAGGAACCAGCATGCTTCCCTTTATCGTAGGTGATAGAGATTGCGTAGAATTCTATCCGGTAGAAGGCGAGTTGAAGGTGGGCGATATTGTGATGGCGAGGGTAGAAGAAGGCTATCCGGTGGTGCATCGCATCATCGGGATAGAGCCTGTTGCAGGAGCAGCATCCCCCGCATCTTTTTCTGCAGATGATTGCCGTATCGTGCTGACGGGCGATGGAAATCTCGGTTTTAAGGAGCATTGCCTGCGCAAGGATGTCATTGCGAAGGCGCATGCTGTCATCTGTCCCGACGGCAGCCGCAAGAGTCTCATCTCGCAGAAAGCGCTCAGAAACTGGCACAGATGGCAGAGGTTGAGGCCTGTGCGTAGGGGCTTGCTTAAAATAATCAAGCTCTATATCCGTTTATCATATAAAAACTAAAAAACAAGATACAATGAAGATCAAGAACGATTTCAAGCTCCGCGAAATTTGCGGTGAGTATGTGGTAACAGCTGAAGGTATGCAGGCTGTAGACTTTACCAAGTTGATCAGTCTCAATGAAACTGCCGCCTTTCTCTGGAAGACGGCTGAGGAACAGGGTGAATTTACGGTAGCTTCGTTGGCTCAGGCTCTGTGCGATGAGTATGATGTAGTCATGGCTCAGGCAGAAAAAGACTGCGAGGCGATTATTGCCCAGTGGCAGAAAGAGGGACTGGTATGAGGAAGTATGCACTATGGTTTTTCCGCCAGATGTCTGCAGTCCGTGGACGTTTGCTGTTGCGCATCATCGCCGGTCTCCTGCAGGTAGCATTAGGTTTGTGGCTCGTCTGGCTGTGTCGCCGGTTCATCGATGTGGTGATCTGGCGTGGTAATGTGCTGCGCGAAACCATCGTGCTTTTTTCAGTCATCGCCCTGCTGATAGCCCTTCGCCAGCTGGTATTCTATCTTTCCGGCATCACCGAGGTTATCCTCCAGAATGATATGCGTAGCCGCCTCTTCCGGTTTGTGCTGGGCAGGAAACTCTATGCCGTTAAGCATCAGGCTGAGGCTGGTCCCGGAAAGCCTGCTTCTGATATGCTTTCCGGCGACATCAGCCAGCGTTTGGAGCGCGATCTCTCATCAGCCTCTTCGGTAGTTACGGATATTCTGCCCACAATCGTAGTCACCCTGGTGCAGCTCTTCGGTGCCTTCTTCCTGATGCGTTCTATCGATTCCATTCTGGCATGGAGCCTTCTGGTACTGACACCGGTGGTTGCGGTCTGTGCCAAGTATCTCGGCAGCCGACTCAAGAAGATGACGCTGGCGATACGTGAGGAGGAGAGCAGCATACAGATGATGATTCAGGAGACGGTAGAACATGAACTCACCATCAAGACCTTGCAGGCAGAGAGCACGGTTTCCGGTAGGGTAGGCAGCATGCAGCAGCGTTTGCATCATCTGGTTCGCCGTCGTATCCGTTTTACGTTGATATCCCGTCTGCTCCTGGCTTTCACCTTCAGTTACGGCTATTTCGGAGCCTTTGTCTATGGTGCCATCCAACTCAAGAATGGGTTGATAACCTTTGGTGTGATGACCGCCTTCCTGCAGTTGGTGGGTCAGATACAGAGTCCTATCATGTCGCTCTTGGGCATGATTCCCCAACTGATTCATGCATCAGCGAGTGTAGACCGGTTGGTAGAGATTGAAAATACCGAGCAGGAGGAATCTCTGGTGCAGGCAGATGCTTCTATCCCTTTGCAGCGTGCTTGCGGCATCCGTCTTCAGAATGTGAGTTATTCATATCCCGATGAGCGAAAGAAAGTTGTTGTCAGTCATTTCTCTTATGATTTCCGTCCCGCCACATCTGTGGCGATAGTAGGAGAAACCGGTTGTGGCAAGACCACCATCCTGCGTCTCTTGTCGAGTATCATCCAGCCCGATAGCGGAAGGATAGTATTGTATGATGCCCTGGGCAAAGAGACAGAAGGAACCGGCATGCGTTCGCATATCGTGTATATAGAGCAGGGTAATACGCTGATGAGCGGAACCATTCGCGATAATCTTCTTCTTGCCAATCCCGTGGCTACCGATGAGCAGCTTACCGAAGCCCTTCATGTAGCCTGTGCCGATTTCGTTTTCAGTTTGCCGGCAGGTATGGATACGAAGATAGGAGAGCATGCCACCCGTTTGAGTGGCGGTCAGGCACAGCGTATTGCCATAGCCCGCAGTCTTTTGCGCGAAGGTAACATTCTGTTGCTTGATGAAATCAGCTCATCGCTGGATGCCGAAACCGAGAAGCTTCTTTTCGACCGTCTCTTTACTTCGTATGCCGATAAGACTATTATCTGTGTTACGCATAGGAAGGAGGTGGCAGACAGATGCCAGGAGCAGATACGGCTGTGATGAAATGACCTAACCTCTTTATGCTCTGGGGATAGGTTATCCCCAGCCCCCAGGCAGTATCTGGTAATGTGTAGTGAGAATATCGTGAGGGATAACCCCAAATCGTGATGGATGATAGATGATTACATAAAACTTATTCACGAATACGGCTGCATCGGGTTACAAATATGGCTGCGTGGGGTTACAAATATGGCTGCGTAGGGTTACGAATATGACTGCATCGGGTTACGAATATGACTGCGTAGGGTTACAAATATGACTGCGTAGGCTAACGGAGACGTATCTGTAAGCTTATCGAGACGTCTGCATCAGCCAACAGAGACGTCTGAACTCGCTGACTGAACTACTTGAGTTTCTTGACTGAACCACTTGAGTTTCTTGACTGAACCACTTGAGTTAGCTGACTGAACCACTTGGGTATTCTTCTTCATGTGCTTGAATGTAACCATAAAACTTTTCAACCATACAGGTCGAAATTGTTTCAGCGGGCGAGAGCCCCCTCAAACTTTTACTTTTATTTATGAATCGTCAGCCCGACGCAGTGAAGCGGAGTGCTGTTTTTATAGCATTATAAATACTTTCCCGGAATCTGCTGCAAGGCAAAATCCCCGGAAAGTATAAGCCCCCAGCCTGCTTGCGAAAGTAGGCTGGGGAATTTCTTATCTGTTACCTCTAAGATAATATCTTATTTCAATTTTTCTATCTGTTCCTGGGTAAGACCGGAATACTTCATAATCAGATTGAGGTCAACGCCATCAGCAAGCATATTTCTGGCAATATCAAGGCTTCGCTGGTTCATACCTTTTTCCATACCTTCCGCAAGACCTTCTTGCTTACCTTTCGCCATACCTAATTCCATTCCCTCCTTCATACCCTTTTCCATACCTTCAGCTATACCTTCACGCTTAGCTGTGTCTACGGAATTCTTGATGTCGCGATATGCCATCTTGCTGGTCTCGTACTCCCTCATTTCCTGAGGAGTAAACTTGGCTATCTCGGCTTCCTCGAAGAGGCGGTCGAAGCCGAAATCGGTCAGCAAGCTGATGTATCTTTCTTCTACCTGTTTCATACGCTTTATGTTTTTGCCTTGAAGATTATACAGTACTACATGCGAACGGTCGGTTTTAAAGAAAAAATAACGAATATCTGTTAATAAAAGTTTAAGCGTGTCCTGTCTTGGAAAAATTATAGTATATTTGTAACCGAAAAGACGGGTCGGCGTGACTCGTAGTGATCCATGAGATGACAGAATAAAACAGAAACTCAAAATTAGTAATTATTTAACGAGAAAAATAAGATGAAAAGAACCATTTTAACAGCAGTGTCGCTGCTAATCTTATTCGTATTGCCACATCATCTTTCTGCCGGGCCACGATCCTGGCAACAGGCGCAGAAAATAGCGGAAAGAATTGGCTGCTGGGCAAAGAATTCGGTGGCGCCTATGACGCCGGGCAACGTATTCCTGAAAATGGGGGATAAGGAAACGGCGGTGCCGCTAAAACTGACCAACTGGGGTGATACCGAGGTGACCAGCATCAGCTATACCTTTTATTATACAGATAAGCAGGTGAGCGAGGGACCTTTCGTGTTGCACTTAGACCAGCCGCTCAAGGATGGAGAAACGCGAGAGGTAAAAATTCCTATCAAACCGGGCCAGAAACTGGGAAAGGAAGAGTTGCTCTTCAATATCACACAGGTGAACGGACAGTATAACGAGGCTTCGGCGGGATATGCCTATCTTACCTGCTGCACGGTCAACAAGATGCCGCACAAGCGGGTACTGGTAGAAGATTATGCGGGAATGTGGTGCTGGCACTGTCCTATCGGACTGGTGGCTACCGATGCCATAGCGCGTATGTATCCCGACGACGTAGTGGCTGTTTCTGTTCATAAAACTGATGATATCAGCAAGGTTGTATCCCGTTGGGTATATGAAGGCTTGATAGACCGCTATGCCGTAACGGTTCCTGCCGTATGGGTGGCACGTGATAACAAGGCTGCCGGTTTTGACATTACCGATGCTTTCAAGATAGAAAAGAGCAAGGTTACCTACATGAACATGGAGGTGGACGCAGAATGGGATGAGAACGGTAATAACATACGTGTGAAAACCCAGGTGGAACCATGCATGTTGCCTGATGAGGGCGAAACGTTTGCCATAGGCTATGTGATGACTGCCAGCGGACTGAGCGACGACAAATGGCGACAGGAGTCGAATTATGCCGAGTATTCCAGCGACAGTTATAAGGATGCACCCGAAGAGATGAAGTTCTATGCCGATGCTGCCAACTATGTAGAGGGCTGGTCGCAGGTTAAGGGCATGGTGTATAACCATGTAGCGATAGAATCGCAGGGTATGGACAACGGACTGGAGGACTCGAAGATGACCGACTTCCGGGCAGACGAGGTAAAGACGCACTCCACCACTTTTGAGGGTGTAAACAAATACAGCGTGATCCGCGACCGCAGCAAGATAGAGATAGCAGCGGTGCTCTTCAACACCAAGACCGGGAAGATAGAAAATGCTGCCCGCTGCAGTGTGCGCAATCATGGCACTACAGGTATACGTCCTAACCTTGTTCAGGAGCAGAAAAAAACGGAGGGCATCTACGACATGCAGGGACGCAAGGTGAACGGCAAGCCGAAGCCGGGCATCTATATCGTGAACGGCAAGAAAACGGTAATCAGATAATTCTTTTTGACCTGAGATATGATGGATAAGAAATTTTACGCCATAGCCGTATCGGCGATATGTGCTATGAATGTCTATGCCGGACCGGTAGACGTGAACAAGGCGCAGACAATGGCAAGAAAGTTTATCGGAAATCCTGTGAGTGTGGGGCCGTCGGTGGTGCAAAGCCGCGGACCCCGTACTTCAGAACCATCGCTTCACCTCTTCAACAACCAGGATGGTGAAGGCTTCGTTATCGTGGCGGGTGATGACCGGGTAGGCGGGGTACTGGGATATAGCGACAGGGGAAGACTGGATGCTGAAAATATGTCGGCTCCGATGAAAAAACTCCTGGAGCGATATGCACGGGTGGTGGAGCAGGTGAAGGTAGACAGCATCAGCGTGACGCCGGTTTATGCCAAACCGCCGAAGGCATCGGTAAAACCGCTCGTCAGTGCGGAGTGGAGCCAGGATTATCCTTATAACTACTATACCCCGCGCAGCAGCACCAGCGGCAAGCCTACCTATACGGGCTGTACCATCACGGCGATGGCACAGGTGCTCTATGCCCACCGCTGGCCTAAGATGAGACCCGAGGGGGTAAACCGGGGTAAGGGTGCCATGGCATACGATTATTATGACTGGGACAACATGCTCGATTCCTACAGCGGAGGAGGGTACAGTGAAGCACAGGCGCAGGCAGTGGGCGTGCTGATGCGCGACTTGGGAAAACTGGCTCAGGCTACCTACGGTGTGCACGGAACCCTCTGTGATGAGGCAAAGTTATGGAGTTCCCTCGAGCACGATTACAACTGCAATGTGCGCCAGCTGGAGAAGGACAGACTGCCGGGCGGCGAGTTTCTGCAGGCTATCTACCAGGAACTGTCTCTCGGCTGTCCGGTCTTCATGACGGGCGGCGACCATGCCTTTTTATATGATGGCTACGATGAGAACGGACTGGTGCATGTAAACTGGGGATGGGCTGGTCTGGACAATGGCTATTTCGACATCAATACGGCAGCGACGGCGGGCGGAGGTTACGGCAGCGACGGCTGTTACTACGAACATCAGATAGCGCTCTTCGTGCATCCGAACGACGGAATGATAGAACCGCTGCAACCTAAACCGGTGGTGCTGTCGGTGAACAATGACCAGGGACTGCAGTTCCAGGCGAGTGAAGGAATGACGGTGAAGTCGCTTATTCCGGCGCAGATCAAAGGTGTGGGAGCCCGCAATCTGGCTCAGAATGCCGGAGGCGCCTATACCGGACAGATAGGCATCGGACTCTTTACGCAGGACGGAAAGTGTATGCATGTCTTCGGGCAGTCGGGTGTCTTGACTTGGGCTACCTATTATACCAGCTACAATTTCGAATATGACTGGTGGAAGATGGACCTGAATGAGATAGACGGTCTGGCAGACGGCACCTATACTCTGCGACCTTTGGGCCGCCGACTCCTGGATGCTGACAAGGGCGTTTGGGAAGACTGGAGGCAGATGGTGAATGGCAATTCCGTGCCGATGATTGTAAACCGTGGCGAGGTTACGCTGGTACAGGCAGACAACAAGCCTCACCTGTTGCTTGCGGGAAAGCCAGAGGTGCTGGAGCCAGCCTATCAGTACAGCAGCCAGTTGGCAGGCATTCTGCTGAATGTATCTAACCTGAGCCGCTATCAGGCTCGCGGCGAGTTACAGGTGGAACTGGAGGGCACGGGAAATCTGGCGGGTGAAACCTATCAGGTACCGAATGCCTATCTCGTCCACATGGTGGCGCAGCGCATGGATACTACCCAGTGGCTCGTGAGGTTCATGACATCCTATTCGGGCTCTACCGGCTCTCATGAGCTCAAGGCAGGCAAGTATCGCATGAAGCTCCGCTTCAACCACAATATCGAGACGAAGAATCCTGGCGTCTACGAGATTCCGGTGCCGGAAGATTTCCTGCTCGAGGTATATCCTAACAACTACGAAGGCAGGGTGACCGTTACATCAGTGAAACTCCTGGATGAAACGGGCAGTTATGTGCCTTCCCATTACTTCGACCTGGATCAGAAGCCGCAGCTGGTGCTGGGTATGTCGGGCTATATGAAGTATCTGACGCAGGGCAGCCTGCAGACCCGCATGCGCTACCGTCTGGTCAATGTGGCTACGGGCGAGACTGCGTATACGAGCAGCATCAGCAGAGTGAGCATTCCGCGCAACAATGATACGGATCTTACGGGTTCTACCCGCCATACCGTGAATCTTTCTGAGTTGGCAGAGGGCACCTACGAGATACATGTAGATATAGAGCGTGACGGCATGTGGCTGGACCGCTGGAATGCCAATACGTTGCGCCGCCGCATTACGCTCTACCGCAAGGCGCCTACTACAGGCATCACGAAGCCGGCTCTATCGCAGGGCACGGGCAGTGCAGCCGCTTCTTCATCTTCTGATGCAGTATACGGATTGGATGGCCGCAAACTTACCAAAGTTACCCAGCCGGGCATCTATATCCGGAATGGAAAGAAGGTGGTAATGCGCAAATAATAATTGACAGAATAAACAGGTAATTGATTCAATAATTTTTAAAATTAGACAACATGAAAAGAAAGTTTTTGACGGCATTTTTGTCGATGGTATTGGCTATGATATCAGTATCTTGCCACAGCAGTGAGGAAAGAATAATCAGTTTTGATGATTTGCCGATGCATGCACAGCAGTTTGTAAAGAAGCATTTTGCCGAGGTTGCCGTGAGCCATGCGGAGAAGGAAAAGGACAACGGCCGGTGGGAGTATGATGTATTGCTCAGCGATGGAACCCAACTGGAGTTTGATGAGAAAGGCGAGTGGACTTCGGTTAACTGCAAGTTCTCTGTGATGCCTGATGGTATCATTCCAGCCAACATTGCAGCAGATATAGCGAAGCGATATCCTAATCAGAAGCCTTACAAGATAGAGAAAGAGTTAGGTGGATATGAAATCGATATCCCTGGTTATGAACTCTATTATAATAAAGCCGGTGTCTTTATCCGTGTAGAAGCCGATTATCATTAATAACAGAAATCCCCCATCCAGCGAAGGCAGGATGGGGGAATTTATTTTAAAAATAAGACAACGCTACGGTTATTTCTGTCTTGGCTTGATTTCGTATGCCGGATTGTTACGGATATCCCAGCGGTCTAACTTTGCACCATTGGTGAGTATCAGTTTCTCCTTCTGGTAGGTTATGATGGTCTGCGAAGGAAGGAGGACGCGGTCATCGGCGGTGAAACAGCGCAACGGATTGGCAAAGTTTCTTGCCTGGAAATCGGCGAGACTGTATTCTGCCAACTGTATCTTGCCGTCCTTCAACATTGATACGAAGAACTTATCCTTGTCACCGGTCTTTGAAATGGAACGGATCTTGAAGTTCTGGGAACGGGAAACCTTGAGCGGGGCATAATCCTTTTGCTGGATGATGTCTTCTACTTTCCATGAATAGATGGTTCCCGTGCGAGGGATGAAGGCATAGAGCGAATCGCCAATCACCTCCATATCGTAGGATTCTCCCAGCGGCTCATCCTTGCTGCCAATGAAATCGCCACCCGTACTGAGCTTGGCAAATACCTTATTGTTGTTTGCTGCCTCCAGGTTCAGCGCCTCGCGGTCGAAGACCCGGATGTTGGTATACTTTGAGTCGCGCACGAAAACAAGACGAGGGGTTGCGCAAACACAGCCCACCTTCGAAACCATGCTGGCTGGCCAGGAACCTGTGCCCAGGCGGCTGAGATATTTGCCCGTTTTCCTGTCGAAGATCTGTACCTCCTGATTTTCGCCGGCAGCCACAAAGAGATGGTCGCCTTCTGCATAAACATCGCGTGCCAGCGTGCGGTCTCCGTTGCTCATGCTGCGCTTGAATTCCAACGTTTCGGCATCGAAGACATCAACACACTTGCCTGCAAAATTCGCCACATACAACTCTTCGCCATCGTGAAAGAGGTTGGCTGCATCCAGCGGTCTGCCACCTAAATCTTCGGCTGTGCGGGAAAGATGTCCGTCCAGATAGAAATGATCTGCCACCTTGATGGTATCTACCGGTTGCGGTACCACTCTGTCTTCCGTTATCTCACGTATTTCTGTCTTATCGCAGGAAGCTAAAGCCAGCATCATTCCTGCTCCTATCATGATCATATTTTTTCTCATATAGTTTCCTCCTTTATTTTGCATGATCTTTAATTGGGTTCTCTGTGAAATATTTCACCAATCTGCTCTTTTTGTAAAAATCCTCTATGGTCTTCTGCAGTTTGGCATCATCCTTGAAGGTATCATTGATGCCACAGTCGCGATACTTAGCATTCTCCTCTTTGTGGAAGCCCAGCAGATTGCGGTCGGTATAAGGGAGATCGCCCTTATGGTTCAGCCACATGTGCAACTGCCAGATAAATTCCGGCCATCCTACGTTGACACCTTCCGGTGTTTTGGCTGGATACGTCATATTGCTGTCGTGACTATAGTCCATGCAGTGCATGTGCTCGTGGGTAATTGCTTCCCATCCGCTGAACGAACCATAATGGCCATAGAAGTTCCAGTCGGTAACGGTCCAGATGTAGCCGCCGCCCAATCCACCGTATGCCGGACTAGACTGTCCGAGCACGAAGTTTTTCGGTGCCTTGAATCTTTCCATTTCGCTCTGGTATTTCTCGGCTGTGAACGTTACTTTATTGTTGTCGTAGAGATCGCCGCCCATCACCTTCTTGAAGTTTGCCATCACATGCTTATATTCCGGAGTGGTCATCATATAGGTATAGTTGGTGACAATCACCACCCATTCGCGGGCGTAGATAGGTTTCATTTCACGGAAATTGTGTGATTCTCCTACCTCTGGAGTCCACCCGTAGTTGGAGAAACTGCAGATCCATCTGGCATCAATCTTCTGGAGCATCTTGAAGTGCTCATCATCGCTCACGAGACGTGTCTTCATCCTGTTAAGGTCGAGATACGGGCAGGTGAAACTCACGAAGTTTCCGTTTTTCTTTTTCCAGATATTCCGTCTGCCAACGAATGATGGCTTGAAGGAGAAGCGGGAGAAGGCGGGAATGGATTTAATGAACGCCACCGGAATGTATTCATCCACTTCCGGGATATACATCTCGAGTGTTACGTTGGAGACTGGTTTTGCCGACCAACTGGTGATGACGAGCGATTCATCCTCAGTAGATTTCCTAACATTGATGAGGTTGTCAGTCTGGAAGGTGTAATCCGGTTTGTCTACGATTTCAGTTGATGGGTCAGATAGATTCAGGATGTGTTTAGCCTGTTCTGCCGGCAACTTTTCGAAAACCACCGTATCCTTTTTGAAATCTTCCTGGAACGGTTTTTCAATGTCGTTGTATACGATCTGGTCTTCATAATCGGTGGAGCAGGATGCCATCAGGGTCATCGCTGCCACGAGTGTGGTTCCAGCAGCCAGTGCCGGAATCTTTCGATGTTTTTTCTGCTTCATCATTTTGAGTTTTTACTGTTAAAATACTTACTATGAAAAATAGGATGCAAAGATAAGAATAAATATTGGTTTGTCCAAATAATCATGCTGTTTTTGGGGGCTATTTCTTACATTTTTATAGAAGCAGAGACAAGTTATTTTTATTACGCAAGGAAACTTGCAAAAAACTCTGTTTCTTTTCATAAAAATAAAGTGCCGAATAGGATAAACCCTATCGGCACAATCTTCAATTCAATTAATTAGAATTCTTTTTGGTATGCTATGGTAACAGTTGAATACTCTGATTCATTCAGATTTATAAAACTGACCATAATACTTGTTTTTTTATCTTTAGAAATAAAATTATGCAAATCGGCAAGGCCTCCATTGTTTTTCCCCTTATAGATGTAATGCTGCTTCATCCATGTTAAAACGCTTTCTTTTTTAACTTGCATAAGCATAGATGTTGCACTGAAGTACTGGCCATTCATTATCATATACATGATGGATGGACTATGAGGGTCATTATCATCATCGCTGGCAAAAGCCAACATGTCTTCATCGCTCTTCACATAGCCTGCTTCCTTCATATAAGCTGTGATAGTAGCTTTGTTTGCAGACCAATCAAGAATTGGTTCGATGTATTTACGCCCATTAGGTTCGGAAATAAAATCATAGTAGCTGAACTTACTTGTTGAACCGGTCTTTTGACTTGATGCTGCTGTTCCAACATTACCAGTTACTGAAGCAGCCGAAATTGTATTCTCTGTAGATTTTTCCACTTGCATACCAGAGTCTGCAATGAATCCGCTACCACCATATACATTTCCCATAACATCGCCTAATCCTTTTAAAAGTCCCTTTTTCTCACGGGTTTTGACAACCATATCTACACTGGAATTTACAGATGAGAAAATGTCAACCTCGCCACTATTGACTTTACAAAGAGTTTTTGTATCAGAAACTTCTGTTGCGGTCAATGTTCCAATATTTTTGGCTACTTGCTCTCCAGCTACGTCTTTCATGATGGCAACATCAAACTTCTGTCCCTTTTTAATTCCGTTTGATGCTCCCAGATTAATATATACGGTCAGAGCTTTATCATCTTTAGCATTGTCAATTAATACAATCTTTCCAACCACAGGAAACACCTTTTCCATCATCTTGGTCATGCTTAACTTTACCATCTTACATGCATCAGCAATCGCATCAGCCTCGCCACTCATGCTGTTACCTCTGGTTGTGAACATAAACGAAGTTGAAGATTCCTGCGAATTCGGCTTAATCATAGTAATAACATAGTTAAGGTTTACTTCTGTCAGCGTAAATCTTTCTCCTTTATCTTCTGCAGTTTGGCTGGATACGGCTGGTTTTTGAAGATGACCTTTAAGTAAAGTATACTGCTTGTCAGTGGCTTTACAGTTTTCTGCATCTAAAACGTTAACTCGCATAGTCTTGACTAATGCTCTAATAACATTTTCCCTTAAAGTTCGTATATCACTGTCAGTATAACCGCCTTCTGCAGTAAACTTCTCAACCAATACGTTAGCTTTCTCTTGTGCATGAGTAAATACCATTACCATGAACAACATAGATATACACAAAATAATTCTTTTCATATAATTTTTTAATGAGTTTAATTATTATTTTTCTCTTCTAATTCCTTCTTCCATATTTCAAGAGCCTGGGAGTCATTCTTCGATTTGAAAATCTTATCCATTTCATCTCTATGTTCTTTCATATTGGCATATGAGAAGTATTTTTGTAAACCCCAAATGCCCAATATAACGAATACAAAGATCCAAAATTCGGCAGAACTCCAAGTTAATATTCCATGTTTAGACCCAAAAGCTCTAAATATAAATGTCATGACAATGGCTAAAATAACTATGGTTGCACATCCAAGACCTACTTTCTTGCGTTTGTTGGTTATGTCGTCAAAATAAAAAGGATCAGTATCCCCACAATTAGGACATGTCTGAGCGCTTGAACTGATCTTTTCCTTGCATGTTTTACAGTAAAGAATGTGTCCGTCATTAATTACAGTTGTTCCTTTTGAATCAGAAGTATCTGAAAGAGTTTCTGTTTCATCCAAAGCATATGTAGGTTCATTGCATATAGGACATACCTTTGCATCTGCAGCAATAGATTCTCCACAGGCAGGACCGTTTTTTGTTTCCTTTAAGGGATGAGTTTCATCTAACCATTCCCCACAATGTTTGCATTTCTTCGCAATTGCGAGAATTTCTTCGCCACAATAAGGGCATCTCTTTGTTTTTTCCATAATTTTATATTATTATCATTTTCTGCTGCAAAATTAAATGTTTTTTGTGATATATGGATAGAATAAACCCTAATATAGCATAGGATTTTCCCTATACTCATAATGATAGGATATAGATAAGTAAAGCTAAATAACCTGTTTCCATCGTTTTTCTTAGCTATATCCAGGGCATTCTGGCTCATATCGCGTTATGCCTTTTTATTAGCTTCATACTCCCTCATTTCCTGTTTCATATGCCATTCGTTTTATGAGTTGCCCAAATTCTCGACAAAATTCAAAGGTAACTGGGTTGCCTTAGCAACTCGTTCGGCAGAAAGTCCCATTGCCAGCAAACGTTGTGCCGTTTCAGTGTTGGCCTCATGTTTGCCTTTCGCCATGCCTATTTCAATACCCTCCGCAAGACCTTCTTGCTTTGCCGTATCAAT
The DNA here is from genome assembly GCF_024330485.1 of Segatella copri. GTDB lineage: Bacteria > Bacteroidota > Bacteroidia > Bacteroidales > Bacteroidaceae > Prevotella > Prevotella copri_L. The sequence continues at coordinate 29,544 of NZ_JANDWX010000004.1, forward strand.
GGAATTCTTGATGTCTCGATATGCCTTTTTACTGGCTTCATACTCCCTCATTTCCTGCGGAGTAAACTTGGCTATTTCGGCTTCCTCAAAGAGGCGATCGAAGACCTTGTCGCACAGTTCTTTAGGGCGCTGTGTAAGCTTATAGAGATTCTTCAGGGCATAGAGCCACTTCTCGTAGAGCGTATCCAGTTCTTCCAGGGGCTTGTTGAACTTGGCTATCTCTACATAGATAAATTCCAACTTATCGTAGAAAATCTTGTGGGTAGCGGTATCGCACAACTGTACATGATGGCGGATTTTCTCCTTGTCGAAGGCATCCTCGTTCATGTTAAAGTTGAGCAGCGCTACGGTATAGACATGATTGAGTTTGAAATCCCAGTCACTCCCCTTGGGTGCCTGCTCGCGAATCGGGAAAGTAGAGTAGAAAAGGGAGCGGTCCTTGAAATATGTCTGGTAGGCATTCTGCATTTCAACGATGAACTTCTCGCCGTTTTCGCCCTCACAATAGACATCGAAGATGGCTTTGCGGTCGGTATAGACATCTCCCACGTGCTCTGGGTTCAGATACGACACGTCCTTCACAACCTGTTTGCCATTAAACAAACTGTTGAGGAAGCAAATGAGCAAATCCTTGTTCATTGCTGTTCCAAAAATTCGCTTGAAACCGAAATCGGTCAGCAAACTGATGTATCTTTCTTCTACCTGTTTCATACGCTATACCATATTATCACTTATTTGTTCCGAGATATTCGGCTTTCTCCTAAGTCTGCTGCAAAGTTAAGACTTTTATTCGTAATAAGCAAGAAAATTGGAAGAAACTTTTATTTTATAAACACACGAATATTTGGAAAAATCTCTGTATTTTTCAAAGAAAAGTTGTATATTTGCAGAAAACTTTCTGGATGATGGCAAAGTGTAGCTAATCAGATATTTCCAGAAGGTGGCGTAATTAACTCAATATCAAACATAAAGACCTGAAGAAATGAAAAAGAATGAAGAAAGAAGAAAATGGAAGGGACTGAAAAACGGGTTCCTGTTGGTGGGATTCATAGCCCTGCTGATAGCCAGTTCGCAAACTGTTCGTGCCGAGGAAATCAATTGGCTGAAGGCGGCGGAGATAGCTAAGAGATATGTCACTCTGCCGCAAGATACCGGTATGAAAGCAAAGGAGAAGGGCAGGAAAAACAAGACCGGTTCACCTTATTATATATATAATGATGCGAGGGGACAGGGATTCGTTATCGTATCTGGTGATGACCAGATGGGAGAAGTGCTGGGATACAGCAAAGAAGGCAGTCTCGATACGCTCAATGCCAATCCCTGCGTAAAACTGCTGCTTTCGGGATACCGACAGACTTTCGAGGTGCTGAAAGAAGGAAAGGTGAAGGTGCAAAGCCATACACGCACCGGACTTTACTCTAAAACCGTAGCGCCGATGATGAAAAGCAAATGGGGACAGTCATATCCGTTTAATGCTAAAACGGGATATGATTACAGCGGCTGTGTGGCTACGGCTGTGGCTCAGATGATGTATTATCATCAGTGGCCGGCTCAGGGACAGGGAAAAAACGAATATGTGGTAACCTACTACCAGGCAAAGAAAAGTGCGGATTTCAGTCAGTCGCATTACGACTGGGCCAACATGTTGCCAGACTACCGCTATCCGGTTCAGGCTACTCCTGCACAGATAGATGCCGTAGCCTTACTGATGAACGATGTGGGTGTGGCTTCTTTCATGCAATATACGCCCAGCGCAAGTGGAACCCAGGGAGTCTTCGCCTATCAGGCGCTGCAGAAGCATTTCGATTATTCGGCAGCCTACGTTACGAAAGCTGTAGAAGGACCGGGGAGGTTTGCAGAAATCCTGAGACAGGAACTGCTCAACGGATGTCCGGTTTATCTGGAAGGCAGACCAGCCGGTTCGGCTTCCGGTCATGCCTGGGTAACTGATGGTTTCGATGAAAACGGCCTCTTCCACATGAACTTCGGCTGGGAGGGACAGGGCGATGCCTATTATTCGCTCACCAATCTCAATGTTTCGCAGACCGGAAGTGAGTTTCAGGGCAAACCGCTTGCCTTTAACCGTGCCATTACCGCCATATTAGCTCATCCCAACAACGGGAAATATCCCGAAATAGAGCGCGGATTGCTGGAAACATCGCCGCAGCTGATGTTCAACGAGGGTGGTTCTCTCAGCCTGAAAGAGGCGTCAGGAAAGTTATTCGACCCTTCACAGCCGGTAACTGTCGAGATGACTTCCTTCGTCAACAGAGGCAAGCCTTTCAGGGGTGACATCGGTGTTGCCGTTTATGATGAAGCAGGGAATCTCAAGCAGGTGGTTTATTCTGATGATCATCAGCAGGGAGGCTTTACGGAAAGACTTTATGGCGGAGAGCAGAAGGGATGGATGGGAACTGATTATCTTATCAATCAGGCTCAGAAAATCAGTCTCAGTCTTGCCGGTCTTGAAAACGGTTATTACCGTATCATCGCTATATGTGCAGCCCGGAAGGATGATGGTTCATGGGATGATTTCCTGCCGATGAAGAAGGCACCTGTTATCGGGGTGGAACTGAAAGACGGTGCCGGCCGCATCTCTGAAATCTGTTCGGAAGATGCCCGCTTCCAACTGATGGGGCAGCCAAGACTTGACGGCAAAGCTGAACAGGGCAGCAAGGTACGTGCCTTCTTCACTATCAAGAACCTCAATGGTGTGCCGCGCGACTGTTATCTGAGAGTGAAACTGCTGGATGAGAACCAGGAGGTTGTGTTGAGTATACGTGTGGACCAGCTGACCGAAATAGATGGTTTCAGTGAGACCGAAATCCCGATTCTCCTTTCGGTTCCTGCCCAGCTTGCTCCGGGATATTATCAGGTAAAACTGGAGATTACTTCGGATGAAGCCGAAACCCAGAATTGTCCGGTCAACGGTATCCACGATCAGGATGCAGCCTATATAGAGGTGGTAAAAGGAGAGGAGAAACCGCTGATGGCAAAAGCTGAAGTCTTTCTGACTGATGATTCGCACGAGAAGATAGAAAGCGGAAGCGTCGATGTATCGAAGGTATCTCTCTTCAAGATGGGTGTTTCGCTGCGTACGACAGAAGACCGCAGTTACGAGGGGCTTGTTTCCCTCATCTCTGAAGATGTAGATACAAAGAAAGAAATAGTGGTAAATGGAATCAGCGATGAGGTAAGCGTCTCATCAGCTTTCGACGTGCCGCTTTATAGCTACTGGCTGCGCAAGGGTAATCTGTCTTGGACCGATGGTCATACTTATCTGTTCAAGGTGATGGGCGAGATAGGAGGAAAGAAAGTGGAACTGAAGAATCCGCAGGAACCTTCTTATTATCTCAAGCGAAAGGGCGATATCCTTATTCTCTATCAGGATATAGCTACAGGAATAGAAAATGCTACCATCTCTGATACTGAAACCGAGATCTGTCGCGAGGGACATCAACTCCTGGTTTCGGGCAAGGACGTGAGAAAGATTAAACTGTATCATGCGGGAGGAAACCTGCTCAGACAGGCATCTGCTACGGATGGAAAAACAGTCAGCCTCTCTTTACAGGGTATCAGACAAGGCGTTTATCTGTTGCGGGTAGAAACCGGTATGCAAAGCAAGACATATAAACTGCTGCTTTAAACGGATGTTCCTGTTTGGGAAACAGAACAGGTTATCCGATGTAAGTATAAAAAGAAAGCTCAGGGCTATCTGCCCTGAGCTTTTTTCATTATCATGATTTCTGTATCATTTACTTCTGGCATTCCTTGCAAGGAGTCCAAGGCTTCAACTGCTTGAAGAAGTCGTTGCCCTTATCATCTACGAGGATGAATGCAGGGAAGTCCTCTACGGTAATCTTCCAGATAGCCTCCATACCGAGCTCTGGGTACTCTACGCACTCGATGCTCTTGATAGAACTCTTAGAGAGAACGGCAGCTACACCACCGATAGTACCGAGGTAGAAACCACCATGCTTCTTGCAAGCCTCTGTAACAACATCGCCACGGTTACCCTTGGCAATCATTACAAGGCTAGCGCCATGATCCTGGAACTCATCTACGTATGGGTCCATACGGTTGGCTGTGGTAGGTCCCATAGAGCCACATGGATAACCCTCTGGAGTCTTGGCTGGTCCTGCATAGAGGATAGGGTGGTTCTTGAAGTACTCTGGCATCTCCTCGCCTGCATCCAGACGAGCCTTGAGCTTAGCGTGAGCGATATCACGAGCCACGATGATGGTACCCTTCAAGTTAACACGGGTGCTTACAGGATACTTGCTCAACTCAGCACGAACTGCGTCGATACCCTTGTCGAGGTCAATCTCGATACCCTTGGTACCCTCACCAGGGTTACGGAGCTCCTCAGGAATCAACTCTGTTGGGTTCTCATCCATCTTCTCCAACCAGATACCATCCTTGTTGATCTTAGCCTTGATGTTACGGTCGGCAGAGCAGCTTACACCCATACCGATAGGGCAGCTTGCACCATGACGTGGCAAACGGATCACGCGGATATCGTGAGCGAGATACTTACCGCCGAACTGTGCACCCAAGCCAATCTTGTGAGCCTCTTCGAGGAGCTTGTTCTCCAAGTCGATGTCACGGAAAGCACGACCCGTCTCATCACCTGTTGTAGGCAACTCATCGTAGTACTTGATAGAAGCCAACTTCACGGTGAGGAGGTTCTTCTCAGCTGAAGTACCACCGATAACGAAGGCGATGTGGTAAGGAGGACATGCTGCTGTACCCAGACTCTTCATCTTCTCTACGAGGAATGGGAGCAGTGTGCCCTCGTTCTGGATAGTAGCCTTGGTCATTGGGTAGAAGTAGGTCTTGTTGGCAGAGCCACCACCCTTAGCTACCATCACGAAGCGGTACTCGTCGCCCTCTGTAGCCTCGATATCAATCTGAGCAGGAAGGTTGCAACGGGTGTTCACCTCATCATACATGTTGAGAGGAGCGTTCTGAGAATAGCGGAGGTTGTCCTGTGTGTAGGTGTTGTAAACACCCAGGCTCAGTGCCTCTTCGTCCTCGAAGTCGGTCCATACGCGCTGGCCCTTCTCACCGTGGATGATAGCAGTACCTGTATCCTGGCAGAATGGGAGAATGCCCTTAACGGCAGTCTCTGCATTGCGGAGGAACTGGAGTGCTACGTACTTGTCGTTCTCTGAAGCCTCTGGGTCGCTGAGGATCTTAGCCACCTGGAGGTTGTGCTCACGACGGAGCATGAACTCTACGTCGTGGAAACCCTGCTGTGCCAGCAAAGTAAGAGCTTCCTTAGAAACCTTGAGGATAGTCTTACCCTCGAACTCTGCTGTACTTACGCCTTCCTTAGAGATAAGGCGATACTCTGTCTTGTCCTCTCCAATCTGGAACATTGGAGCATACTTAAAATCTGGAGTTTTTGCCATAATGTTTTTTGTTATTTTAAACTGTTGAAATATTCAAGTCTCATTAATTCTCGTATTCTATTTCCTGGTCGAGGCTGTCGACGAAGTTGCGGAAAACCTCTTCCTCCACATCGCCCATGGCAAATTCTTTCTCAGCATCCTTTCGGATTTCTGCTATCCATGAGCGGCGTGCCTTGATATAATCTTCGTGTATGCGGTTGGCATCTTCGAGTGTGATGTCACTGATGCCGTAGTAATCGCAGATCATCTGGTAGGTCCATGCCCACTGGTAGTCGCGATAGTTGGCATTGATTTCTTCAAACCGGTCGAGCAACTGTTCTATATTCTCGATAGTTCCTTCCTTCACATCCCTAACGATGCCTTCTTCTTCAGAAACCGGGAGTAGGAGTCCCGAAAGATCATCCCAATCGCCCACGCCGACATGGCTGGCTGGAGGGGTGATGGCTGGGTCGCGCTTCAGTACACGCTTCAATACGGCACCCATGTAGATGCGGAGGGCGATATCATAATATTTGATGCCCTTGTGGAGCGATGAAGCCGGTATGATATATTCGTGATAGAGATACTGCGAAACATTATCGCCCGTTACCTCGCGCAGGTTTTCAAGAATCTTCTTACCCTTCAGAATCTCGCCAACAGAATAAGGTGAAAGCCAGTCGAAGTTGACGATGCTCTTGCGGTTCTCCATAGCACGGAGATCACGCTTAGGCCATTTTTTGATATCGCGGTACAGACCTACGGTAGTGATGTTTCTGCCCGGGATGAGGAACATCTTGTCGCCATCGGCAATGAGGTAGGCGAAAGGCAGATTGCGGGTGTTAGGGTGGTGCATCAGCTTGCCGAAGCATACTGAGAAGGAACCCAGAGTGGCTGGCATCAGGAGATAAGCACCGCTGGCTGTCTTGGAACCGCGCTCCAGAATGCCCCAGTGCATAGGTCCCATCTTGTAGGCATGGTTGCTGAAGTTGGTGGCAGAACCGGCGTTATAGAAAGAGAACATGCCTCCGATAAGCAGACTGCTCTTATGATGAGAAGCGGTGAAAGGACCGCAGAAGGCTGCACAAGCCTCGCCATTGCTCATATAGGAGTTGGCGAAGAATACGGAGGCTGAAGCGGTAAAGCCGTTAGACAGCTGGCAGGCTTCGCCTACGAAGCAATCTTGTATCTTTACGCTGTTGATGACGCTGGCGCCTTCAGCGATGATGCTGTTTTCTGTAATAACGCCTGTGCCGATATATACGTTGCCATGAGCTGAGCCTAATAGTGTACAATCGCTCAGACGGGAAGCACCATTCACTTCGCAGTAATCATTGATTACGCAGTTGGTAATCTCCTTGGTATTGATGATCTTCACATTATTGCCAATCTGGCCCCGATCCGGCATCTTGTTGTCGATGTCGGTCTTGATGAGCTGGCGGATTTTCTCCTTCATTTCCTTGTCAGGGAAATGTTTCACCATGAAGGCTGCGAGCTGGCTGTTCAGATCGCTGAAGAGGATTACGTTGCCTTCGCCCACCTCGTTGAGTACGCTCACAAGATTTCCTTCGCCGTAAGTAGCTCCCTCGGTGGTTTCCATGGTCGAGATGTTTGAGATGTAGCAATCATCGCCAATGGTATAGTTGTTGATGAAATTGCCTACGTTTTCTATCAGACAGTCATCGCCTATGGTTACATTGCGCAAGGTGGCATTGTTGATGCCCGAATGCTTTACGAAGCCCTGGCTCACCTCCACGTTCTTGTTGAAGGATCCGATGTTTATTTCGCCATAGAGCATCACGCGGTGCATGAAGTTGGGCTTGAAATCTTCTGATACATTGACTGAGGTCCAGTCTTCGGCCCAGCAGTCGTTATGTTTAAGCACCTCGATTTCCTCGGTGGTTAAAGGTCTGTAATCATTCATAACTTACTTGTTATTGATATTTATGTTCTTACTCATAATCCTGGTACAGGAAGTCGTTGTATGGATACTTCTGTACGTGCAACTCTCTTACTTTCTTGTAGAGTATCTCGCGGAATTCGTCGATGTTCTCCTTGTTCTTTGCCGAGATGAAGAGGCAGTCCTCATTGAGCTTTGCCATCCAGGTCTTCTTCAGGTCTTCCAGCGGGATGTTCTCTTTCTCCATCGGTGTGAGGTCGTCTTCCTCTTTTTCTACCCATGAGTAGTTGTCTATCTTGTTGAAGATAATCATCGATGGCTTATCGGCGCAATCCAGTTCCTTGAGCGTATTCTCTACTACCTGGATCTGCTCTTCGAAGTCGGGATGTGAGATGTCTACTACGTGCAGAAGAAGGTCGGCCTCGCGTGTCTCGTCAAGGGTACTCTTGAATGAGTCGACCAGGTCGGTTGGCAATTTGCGGATGAATCCTACGGTATCGGCAAGGAGGAACGGCAGGTTGTCTACCACTACCTTGCGAACGGTGGTATCGAGGGTAGCAAAGAGTTTGTTCTCTGCAAACACCTCGCTCTTGCTGAGCAGATTCATGATGGTAGATTTACCTACGTTGGTATAGCCCACCAGTGCCACGCGCACCATTCTGCCTCTGTTTTTTCGCTGTGTAGTCTTCTGCTTGTCGATTTCTGCCAGTCGCTCTTTGAGGAGACTCATTCTGCCGAGGATGATACGGCGGTCCATCTCGAGCTGGGTCTCACCCGGTCCACGCAGACCAACAGATCCCTTACCGCCACCAGATCCTGAACCACCACCCTGTCGTTCCAGGTGAGTCCAGAGTCTTTGCAGACGAGGGAGCATATAGCGGTATTGCGCCAACTCTACCTGGGTTTTAGCCGCAGCGGTTTGCGCACGCATGGCGAAGATGTCGAGGATGAGTGAGGTGCGGTCCAGAATCTTCACCTGCAGTTCCTGTTCGATGTTACGGATCTGTTTGGCAGAAAGCTCATCATCAAAGATGACCATACCTACTTCTCTATCTTCCTCTTCTTCGTTTTTGATATATTCTTTGATTTCTTCGAGTTTACCCTTACCCACATAGGTGGTCTGGTTAGGAGAAACCACCTTCTGCGTGAATCGCTTTACGGTGACAGCCCCCGCAGTATCGGCAAGAAATTCCAGCTCGTCGAGATATTCTTTTGTCTTGGCTTCGTCCTGTGTCTTGGTAATCAGACCCACGAGTACAGCGGTTTCCGCCTTGACTTCTGATATTACAAATTCTTTCATCTAATTTCTTTATATATATAATAATGTGAAAAGATAGTGCAAAGATAGTGTAAAATACAGAGAAAACAAAATATAGCATCAATATTTTAACTTTTTTATTAATGTGGCAGAAAATATTCAAAAGACACAAAATGCACAGCTGTATTTTAGCCACAACTGCTCACAAAGGGTCTTTTTGGTGCGCAAAAATTGTAAACGTTTACGTGGTTTTTTGCATAAAAAATCGAGATTTATTTGATTTATATCAATATTTGTCTTAATTTTGCACCCAGAAAAAGAAATTGATTTTCAAAAACGAACAAATCATAACTACATAAAAAACACAAACTGCTGAAACATTCAAAAACTTCAAAGGCCTCGACGTGATGTCGGGGCTTTTTGTTTTCTTCTCATTCAGGAGCGATTCTTGTTGTACGCTACAGTAACAGAAGCTGGAACGTCGGCTATACTGCTGTTGCGTCATAGACAGATAATAATTTCAACCTAACAATAAAATGAAAATGAAGCAAAAAATTGTATTGCTGGTATTTTGTTGCTCGGTGCGGTTTGTGCGCAAGCCAACAATTATGAAGTAACATCACCTGATGGCAGATTGGCGGTCAAGGTGGAGTGTGTTGATGGAAAAACAGTGTATAATAAATAAAAAAGGGTGGCAGATATCTGAATCTGTCACCCTCTTTATTTTATGTTTCAATCCGTTTCTTCCGCGGATTGGTTATCTGCTGGAATTATTGGTTTTTGAAGACCAATCCATCTGCATCTGTATGATCGATGGTAATTGGCTTCTCTCTACTAACCTCTTCTGCAAGAATCTTCTTACTCAAGTCGTTTAATACATAATCCTGGATAGCACGCTTTACAGGACGGGCACCAAACTCAGGATCGTATCCAACCTTTGCCAGATTCTGGATAGCTGCAGGAGTCCAGCGAAGTTCAAAGCCCTGAGGCTCCAACATCTTCTTTACTCGCTTCATCTGAAGTTCTACAACCTCGGCAATCTGCTCCTGGGTCAACGGCTTGAAGGTAATGATATCATCAATACGGTTCAGGAACTCAGGACGGAAAGTCTTACGCAACATCTCACGACTTGCGTTGGAAGTCATGATGATGATGGTGTTCTTGAAGTTGACTACACGCCCCTTGTTGTCTGTCAGACGGCCATCGTCCAATACCTGCAACAGGGTGTTGAAGACATCTGGGTGAGCCTTCTCTATCTCATCGAAGAGAACCACGCTGTATGGTTTGCGGCGTACAGCCTCGGTCAACTGACCACCCTCATCGTATCCTACATACCCCGGAGGCGCTCCAATCAAACGGGTGACACTGAACTTTTCCTGATACTCACTCATATCAATTCTCGTCATCATCGACTCGTCGTTGAAGAGATATTCTGCTAAAGCCTTGGCAAGTTCCGTCTTACCTACACCGGTAGTACCGAGGAAGATGAAACTGGCGATAGGACGCTTAGGATCCTGCAAACCGGCACGGCTGCGGCGAACGGCATCACTTACTGCGGTGATAGCCTCATCCTGTCCGATGACTCTCTTGTGGAGTTCTTCCTCCAGATGGAGCAGTTTCTCACGCTCGCTCTGCATCATACGGCTTACTGGTATTCCGGTCCAGCGGCTTACAACCTCAGCGATATCATCAGCAGTAACTTCCTCTCTGACCATCGCTGCGCCACCCTGTGTACTCTTCAGCTGCTCCTGAATCTTCTTGATGTCATCCTCGAGCGCTTTCAGTTTAGAATAGCGGATTTCAGCTACGCGTTCGTAATTGCCTTCGCGCTCCATGCGTTCAGCCTCAAACTTCAGGTTTTCTATCTCCTGCTTATCCTGCTGAATCTTGTTGACGAGTGCTTTTTCGCCTTCCCATTTAGCACGGAAGTCATGCTCCTGATCCTTCAATTCTGCAATTTCCTTATCCAACTGCTGAATCTTAGGCTGGTCATTCTCGCGCTTGATGGCCTCACGTTCAATCTCCAACTGCTTCAAGTGGCGGGTAATCTCATCCAGTTCTTCTGGTACAGAGTCACGCTCCATTCTCAGTTTGGCTGCTGCCTCATCCATCAGGTCGATAGCCTTATCAGGGAGGAATCTGTCAGAGATGTATCTCTCTGATAACTTGACGGCTGCGATGCAGGCATCATCCTGAATACGTACCTTATGATGGTTCTCGTAGCGCTCCTTGATACCACGGAGGATACTGATGGCGTCTACCTCGTCAGGTTCATTGACCATGACGGTCTGGAAACGGCGTTCCAGCGCCTTATCCTTCTCGAAGTACTTCTGATACTCGTTGAGGGTAGTAGCACCGATGGCTCTCAGTTCACCACGAGCCAGGGCTGGCTTCAGAATGTTGGCTGCATCCATGGCACCTTCGCCACCGCCAGCACCTACCAGCGTGTGAATCTCATCGATGAAGAGGATAATCTGGCCGTTGGCGTTGGTTACCTCTTTGATGACGCTCTTCAGACGCTCCTCGAACTCACCCTTATATTTGGCACCGGCTACCAGTGCACCCATATCGAGAGAATAGAGTTGCTTGTTCTTCAGATTCTCCGGTACATCGCCACGCACGATACGCTCGGCAAGACCTTCTACGATGGCGGTCTTACCTGTACCAGGCTCACCTATCAGAATAGGGTTGTTCTTGGTTCTTCGTGACAGAATCTGGAGTACTCTTCTGATTTCCTCATCACGTCCGATAACTGGGTCCAGCTTGCCACTTCTTGCCTGTTCTACAAGGTTTTTCGCATATTTCTCCAAGCTCTGATAGTTATCATCAGCGCTTTGTGATTTTACGTTCTGTCCCTGTCTCAGTGCCTGAATGGCAGCGAGCATATCTTTGGCATTTGCACCAGCATCCTTCAGAATACGTGCAGCAGTAGAGTTGCCCTGTACGATAGCCAACAGGATAGGTTCTACGCTAACGAACTCGTCGCCCATTTTCTTGGCGGTATCCTCGGCATTCATCAGTATTTGGTTAGTCTCGTTGCTGAGGTACGGCTGACCGCCGCCCTGCACACGAGGCAGATGTTGCATCTCCTGACGCAAGAGCATGGCGATTTGCTGTCCGTTCATGCCCAACTTCTGGAAGATGTAGTTGGTCACATCGGTAGCCTTTTCAAGGATACCGCTAAGCAGATGCACCGGTTCGATGGTTTGCTGACCATTTCGCTGCGCAATGTTTACGGCTTCCTGTACCGCCTCCTGCGCCTTGATTGTAAATTTGTCGAATGTCATATTAATATCTCCTTTCTTATATTATATATTCATATTTGTGTTATTTGGATGAGCGCCGGAATCTCCTCTTCGGAAACCTCCCGGTGCGTTCCTCCCATCCTTTAGCGAAACTTATGCCTATTCGTTGAAAATCAGTGGTTTACTGACAATCTGTCTTGTTTTGGGTAGATAAAAGATAGAAATAAGAGATATTTTCGGACAGAATGACAGAAGAAGGCGGTTTGAGTACGGGCTGAAGTCCCAAATGCTCCAGAAGCAGCACGCCCTGAAGACTCAGGTTCCTTTCAGGGCGTGTGGGGCTTACTGGCGAAGTTCAGTACGCGAAGAAATGATAGAATTAGAATTCGCTCAGATTGCTTATTTCTTGATTTCTCTCAATTATCTTTTAAATATCCTTTAAATAATGCTATTTTATGGGGGGAAATGTTGTGTAATCAAAATAATCTTCGTACCTTTGCACCATCATAAATTATAATTTATAAGTTCAATGGCTGAAACAAAGAAAATCAAGACAGCGTTGGTGTCTGTCTTCCACAAGGATGGCTTGGACGAATTGCTCGCCAAGTTGAATGAAGAGGGTGTAAAGTTCCTGAGTACTGGTGGTACCCAGAAGTTTATCGAATCTTTGGGTTATGAATGCGAGAAAGTTGAGGAGGTCACTACCTATCCATCTATCTTGGGTGGTCGCGTAAAGACTCTTCATCCTAAAATATTTGGAGGTATCTTGGCTCGCCGTGACAACGAGGGTGACCAGGAGCAGATGAAGGAATACGAAATCCCTTCTATCGATCTCGTCATCGTAGACTTGTATCCTTTCGAACAGACTGTAGCTAGCGGCGCTAGCGATGCTGATATCATCGAGAAAATCGATATTGGCGGTATCTCTTTGATCCGTGCAGGTGCCAAAAACTTCAAGGACGTGGTGATCGTTCCTAGCAAGGCAGAATACGGCGTTTTGCTCGATATCCTGAAGAAGAAGGGTGCTGAGACAGATATCGAAGACCGCAAGATGTTTGCAGAGCGTGCATTCGGTGTAAGCTCTCACTACGATACTGCAATCCATGCTTGGTTTGCTAAGTAAACTCTCGGAAAAATAAAGTAGTTAAGGAGTTAAGAAGTGGAAGAAGTCAGGACAAGTGTCTGCGGGGATTCCATCCCCGGTATATGACAGACTGTTGCCGTGGCTTCTATGCTCCTTTAACTCCTTAACTCCTTAAATAAAAAGAAAATTTTAAGCTTAAAATAATTTAGAAACGAAATGGGATTTTTTTCATTTATTCAGGAAATCGCAATGGACTTGGGTACAGCCAATACCATCATTATCAGTGATGATAAGATTGTAGTGGATGAACCTTCTGTTGTAGCCCTTGACCGCCGCACCGACAAGATGATTGCTGTGGGCGAGAAGGCTAAGATGATGTACGAGAAGACTCATGATAATATCCGTACTATCAGACCATTGCGTGATGGCGTGATTGCCGACTTTACTGCCTGTGAGCAGATGATGCGTGGATTGATTAAGATGGTTCATACTGGTAGCCGTCTCTTCTCTCCTTCACTCCGTATGGTAATCGGTGTACCTTCTGGTTCTACCGAGGTTGAGCTTCGTGCTGTGCGCGACTCTGCCGAGCATGCCGACGGACGTGATGTATATTTGATTTTTGAGCCAATGGCAGCCGCTATCGGTATCGGTATCGATGTTGAGGCTCCAGAGGGTAATATGATTGTTGATATAGGTGGTGGTTCTACCGAAATCGCTGTCATCTCATTGGGTGGTATCGTATCGAACAACTCAATCCGTACAGCCGGTGACGACCTTACAGCCGATATCCAGGAATATATGAGCCGTCAGCACAACGTGAAGGTTTCTGAGCGTATGGCTGAGCGTATCAAGATTCATGTGGGTTCAGCTCTGACCGATCTGGGTGATGAGGCTCCAGAAGATTTCATCGTACATGGTCCTAACCGTATTACAGCGTTGCCTATGGAGGTGCCTGTATGCTACCAGGAGATTGCTCACTGTCTGGATAAGACCGTGGCAAAGATTGAGAACGCTGTGCTCTCAGCATTGGAGAACACACCTCCTGAGCTCTATGCCGATATCGTGAAGAATGGTATCTGGCTCTCTGGTGGTGGTGCTTTGCTCCGCGGTCTCGACAAGCGTTTGCAGGATAAGATCAATATCCCATTCCACATCGCAGAAGATCCATTGCACAGTGTTGCCAAGGGTGCTGGTATTGCGTTGAAGAATGTAGACCGTTTCTCATTCTTGATGAGATAATCAGAACTTATTCTAATAGTAAGAATAAAGTATGCGCAACCTTTTAGAGTTTTTAGCGAAATACAACCATTGGTTTGTCTTCCTGATTCTTGAGGTGGTGAGTATGGTGCTGTTGTTTCAGTATAACAGCTATCAGGGCAGTGCCTGGTTCTCCTCGGCTAATGCCGTAACGGGTAAGTTGTATGAATGGGATGCGAATGTAGAAACATTCTTCTCACTTACCAAGGTGAACCAGGAACTGACACAGCGCAATGCGTATCTCGAACAGGAGGTGCAGAAACTTTCCGACAGTCTCGTGTGCGTGACCAAGGATAGCAGCATCTACCATCGTGACCAGTTTGCATTGCTGAGAAACTATCGTCTGATTCCGGCTAAGGTGGTGGCGAATAGTATCGATAAACCCGGCAACCTGATGACAATTGACAAGGGTAGCGCGGATGGCATCCACAAGGATATGGGTGTAATCAGCGGTACGGGTGTAGTGGGTATCGTGTATCTGGTGGCAGAACATTACGCTATCGTGATTCCGGTATTGAACACGAAGTCGAACATCAGTTGTATGATTCAGAATAGAGGCTATTTTGGCTATCTGCGCTGGAAGGGTGGTGTGTCTGACCTTGCCTATCTGGAAGAGGTGCCACGTCATGCTCACTTTAAATTGGGTGACTATGTGGTAACGAGTGGCTATTCTGCTGTATTCCCTCCTGGAGTGAGAGTAGGCAGGATATTGCACGTGTTCAACTCCGCCGATGGACTGTCGTATCGCGTACAACTTCGCCTCTCTACCGATTTTGCCCGTCTGCGTGATGTATGTGTAATTGATGATGCCGCCATGAAAGAGCGGTTGGAGATTATGCGTGCAGCACAGGATAGCATCGAAACAAATGGAGACAATAATCAATAATGACGTATAGTAAGAGGATATAAAAAGCAATGAGTATAGATTTAGTGAAAAGACTAGCTACCTTTGTGGTGCTCGTGCTGGTACAGGGATTGGTGTTTAATCATATTCATCTATTCAATTGTGCCACCCCCTTGCTGTATATCATTATGGTACTGCATTTCCGCCGCAACCATCCTAAATGGGCGGTGTTATTGTGGTGCTTTATGATGGGGCTTTGTGTGGACGTATTTGCCAATACGCCAGGTGTTGCAGCAGCTTCGATGACTGCCGTAGGACTGCTACAACCTTATTTGTTTGAACTTTTCGTACCGCGTGACAGCGCCGACGATCTGGAACCGTCCATGCGTTCTATCGGCGTAGGTGCATATTGCTGGTACGTATTCTTCATCATTCTCGTTTATAATCTATTGTTCTTTACACTCGAAACATTCAATTTCTTTAATTGGGTTCACTGGTTGGAATGTATAGGCGGAAGTACGGTTATCACTTATATATTGGTGATGGCGACAGAAAGTTTCAGGAAATAAGATTCCGGATAAGTGATGAGAGAGAAAAGAACACGATTTTTAGTTTGCTATATATAATAAGGTATGTTGGATTACAATCTTGAAAAACGTAGATTCGTTATCAGTGGAGTGGCCATAGCTATTGTGGTCATTTACATGATTCGTCTGTTTACGCTTCAGATTATGAGCGACGACTACAAGAAGAATGCCGACAGTAATGCCTTCTTGAAGCATATTGAGTTTCCCGCCCGTGGTGCCATTTACGACCGTAATGGTAAGCTGCTGGTGTATAATCAGCCGTCTTACGATCTGATGGTGGTCATGAACGAGGAGAGCGGCAGGCTTGATACGATGGATTTCTGTAATTCGCTGGGTATCACGAAAGAGTTTTTTATCAAGCGAATGAACGATATCAAGGACCGCTCTAAGAACCCGGGCTATTCGCGCTATACCCAGCAGCTCTTTATGGGACAGCTGAGCGACCGGGATTTCAGTGTGTTCCAGGAGAAGATGTTCCGGTTCCCCGGTTTCTATGTCCAGAAACGTACCGTCAGAGAATATACCTACCCTTATGCAGCCCATGTGCTGGGTGATGTGGGTGAGGTTTCGCAAAGCGATATTGAAGATGATGACTACTATCAGGCTGGCGACTATATCGGAAAACTGGGTATCGAGAAGTTTTATGAGAAGCAGCTGCGTGGTGAGAAGGGTGTGAAGATCATGCTGAGAGATGCCCACGGAAGAATACAGGGTAGCTATCAGAATGGTAAACTCGATCAGAAACCTGTGGCAGGAAAGGACTTGACGCTGGGATTGGATGTCAAGTTGCAAGCCTTGGGCGAACGTCTGCTCCAGGGTAAAATCGGCAGTATCGTTGCCATCGACCCCAGAACGGGCGATGTGCTGGCTATGGTTTCTTCTCCTTCTTACGATCCAAGACGTCTGGTGGGTAGAAACCGCGGCAAGATGCACAAGTGGCTCTCGCATAATCCTTGGAAACCGCTCCTGAACCGTAGTATTCAGGGTCAGTATCCTCCGGGTTCTACCTTTAAGACCAGTCAGGCGCTGACCTATCTTACTGAAGGTATCATCACACCGGGAACAGCATTCCCATGTAATCATGGTTTCTCTTATAAGGGTCTGCATGTGGGCTGTCATGGTCACCCGTCGCCTATTTCGCTGGTTGATGCCATCAGTACCTCTTGTAACGGTTACTTCTGTTGGGGTCTTTACTATATGATAGGTAACCGCAAGAAGTATGGCAGCGTACAGAATGCGATGACCGTATGGAAAAATTATATGGTGAGCATGGGATTCGGCTATAAGTTGGGCATCGACTTGCCTGGCGAGAAACGCGGTCTGATTCCGAATGCACAGTTCTATGATAAGGCTTACAATGGTTCATGGAACGGACTGACGGTAATCAGTATTTCTATCGGTCAGGGTGAGGTTAACCTTACGCCGTTGCAGATAGCCAACCTGGGTGCTACCATTGCCAACAGGGGATACTATTATGTGCCTCATGTAGTGAGAAAGGTGAAGGGCGAACCGCTTGATACGCTCTATACCCGACGCCATTATACCAAGGCTTCCCGACGGGCTTACAACTATGTGGTAGCCGGTATGAGAAGTTCGGCGCTGAAGGGAACCTGTAAGCTGCTCGGCCGCTACGATTTCGAAGCTTGCGGCAAGACGGGTACCGCACAGAACCGTGGCCACGACCACTCTGTATTCATGGGCTTTGCTCCGATGAACAACCCGAAGATTGCCATTGCCGTGTATGTAGAGAATGGTGGTTGGGGTGCTGACTATGGTGTGCCTATCGGCGGTCTGATGATGGAACAGTATCTCAAGGGTAAGTTATCTCCTGATTCTGAGCGCAGGGCTGCAGAGATGCAGGCTCGTAGAATCGCCTACGGATTAAGCAGTAGATAGTTTTCAGTTAACAGTTTATAGTTGATAGTTTATAGATTATGATCGATAATAAACAACCTAGTGTGCTTGCTTCACTTGACTGGTGGACGATAGGTATTTATCTGGCACTCCTCATCTTCGGATGGGTGAGCGTCTGTGGAGCCAGCTATAACTATGGTGACAACGAGATATTCAGTCTGGGTGCCCGCTCGGGTATGCAGATTATATGGATTGGCACATCCATAGCACTGGGATTGGTAATCCTGCTGCTTGATGACCGGTTTTACGATACCTTCTCGTATGTCATCTATGGTGTCCTGATACTCTTGCTCTTTGCTACGATATTCAATCCGCATAGCATCAAGGGTTCCCACTCCTGGCTGGTGTTGGGACCGCTCCGACTGCAACCGGCTGAGTTTGGTAAGTTTGCTACGGCTCTGGCGGTAGCCAAGTTTATGTCAAGCTATGGTTTCAGTATGCAGAACCTGAAGCATTTCATGGCAGCCGTAGGCATTATCGTTCTGCCGATGCTCTGTATCGTAGGTCAGCGCGAAACGGGTTCTGCCCTGGTTTATCTTTCATTCTTCCTCATGCTTTACCGCGAAGGAATGCCGGGTGCCATTCTCTTTACCGGCGTGTCGATGGTGGCTTACTTCGTAGTGGGTGTGAAGTATGAGAACGTGATGATGTGGGATACCTATACTTCTGTAGGTAAGTTTGTCGTGCTTCTGCTGGTGCAGATTTTTACGGCTGGCATGGTGAACTCCTATACGGGCGACAGGAAACAGGCACTGATGATCCTTTCCTATTCGGTAGGCATTACGCTGCTCTTCGTGCTCTTTTCTACCTATGTCATTCCGTTCGACATTGTGTGGATCCAGCTCTTCCTGTGTGCTATGCTCATCGGATTCCTGGTTTATCAGGGACTGAGAACCCGGTTCCGGAATTACTTCCTCATCTCCATCTTTTCGTTGGGAAGTATCGCTTTCTTCTATTCTGCCGATTATGTGCTGAATCATGTGATGGAACCTCATCAGAGAGTGCGTATCAACGTACTGCTGGGACTGGATGAAGATTTGGCTGGTGCGGGATATAACGTGCATCAGAGTGAGATTGCCATTGGTTCCGGCGGACTTCAGGGCAAAGGTTTCCTCAATGGAACGCAGACCAAACTGAAGTTCGTGCCTGAGCAGGATACAGACTTTATCTTCTGTACGGTAGGCGAGGAGGAAGGTTTCCTCGGTTCGGCAGGCGTGCTGCTGCTTTTCCTGGCTTTGATATTGCGGTTGATGCATCTGGCTGAGCGGCAACCTTATAAATTCGGGCGTATCTACGGCTATTGTGTCCTGTCGGTATTCCTCTTCCACCTGTTTATTAATGTGGGAATGGTGCTGGGTTTAACACCGGTTATCGGTATTCCGCTGCCGTTCTTCAGTTATGGTGGCAGTTCGTTATGGGGATTTACCATCCTTCTTTTCATCTTCTTGAGAATTGATGCGGGAAGGAACTTAGTGAGAAGTTAAAAAAAAGAGTGAACAGATTGTTGATGAATCTGTTCACTCTTTTTTTATTGTATCTTGGAAATCTTGATGCCGATGTCACTCACACCGGGCAGGATTTCTCTTTTCATATCATGTCTGATGGCTACGTGTATGGAATCGCCCTGATGCATCTGATAGATGTTGATAGGGAAGTTATACTGATAGTAGCTGATACCCTGTCCTTTGCTCACGCCGTTGTTGTCAATCAGCTGGCAGTTTACCGTATCTATCTTGCATTCGCCTGGTATCTTTCTGTTTCGGTGATAAACCGTCTGTTCTACGATGAGCGTAAGTCCCATGAACGGATAGGCACCTGTAATGCGAAGTCCTAGGCTTTGTTTGTAATGCCCAGGCTCGAGTAGAGGTGATACTTCGAATGATAGGGTGTCGTTCTTCTCCCATCCTGCAATCGGTGTATGGGCATACTCATCGTATACAGTCGAACCGCTGCAGGCAGAGAGAATGTGAACGATCGCTGTCAAAACGATGAAATAAACAGTCTTTTTCATCTTTTTCTAGCTCCTATTCTTTATTCTTGTGGGGCATTGTTGCCTTGTGGTTTGTTACCACCTTGTGGGGCATTATTGCCCTGTGGCTTGTTGCCATTCTGAGGGGCATTATTGCCATTCTGTGGCTTGTTTCCACCCTGTGGCTTGTTGCCATTCTGCGGCTTGTTGCCCTTGTTAGGTCGTCTGTCGTTTCTTGGCTGGCGGTTGTCACCCTTAGGATGATTGCCCTGATTACGGTTGTCGCGGCGCTGGTTGTTTGGCTTGCCTTCATTCTTCTGAGGTTTGTTGTCGCCATTCTGCGCACGGTTCTCGTTCTTCTGAGGCTTGTTGTCTCCCTCCTGCTGGCGAGGTCCCTTGTTCTTATTGTTCTTCTTCTTCTTTTTCTTAGCCTTGTCAAAGCGGCTCAAATCTGCTTCGGCAAGCAGGTCGACTGGCTTGGCTACAGGTTTTGCCTTACCGTCTTCCAGCAGACTCAATGGCTTCTCGCCCTGACGGTTCATTTCGATGATAGCCTTGGCACGCTCGATGCTGATGGTTTCGAGGTTGGAAGCAAGGTTCTTGTCAGAAGAGTAGGTGATAAGGCCAGCCAGGATATCCACCTTGAACTGATGGAAATCACCGTCGGCAGTCTGCAGTACGGCATCCTTAGGAGGCAACTTTCTGCTAGCCTCTACATAGCTGTCTACCTCGTAGTTGAGACAGCACTTCAGTTTGGCGCACATACCGGCAAGTTTCTGAGGATTCAGAGAGATATCCTGGTAGCGTGCTGCATTGGTGCTAACGCTGATGAAGTTCTTCATCCAGGTAGCGCAGCAGAGTTCTCTGCCGCAAGGACCCGTTCCACCGATGCGGCCTGCTTCCTGTCGTGCACCGATCTGTTTCATCTCAATGCGCACATGGAAGGTATCGGCAAGAACCTTGATGAGCTGGCGGAAGTCCACACGTTCGTCAGCGATGTAATAGAAGATAGCCTTGTTGCCGTCTCCCTGATATTCTACATCACCTATTTTCATCTTCAGTCCTAGATCTTTGGCTATCTGGCGGCTCTGGATCATGGTGCCGTGTTCACGGCTCTTAGCCTCCTTGCATTTGTCAAGATCCACCTGTTTGGCGATACGGTAGATACGCTTGATATCATCCTGCGACTTGAGGTTTGCCTTCTTAATCTGGAGTTTTACCAGTCTTCCGGTCAGCGTAACCACACCGATGTCGTGACCCGGGTTAGCCTCTACCGCCACTATATCGCCCTTCTTCAGGTCGAGGTTATTCACATTGTGGTAATATCCCTTACGGGTATTCTTGAACTGTACCTCCACGAGGTCAGTACTTTCAGCATTGCCGGGTACATCGGCAAGCCAGTCGTATGTGTTGAGCTGTCTGTCCTGTCTTCCTACGCCCTTAGCGCACAGACCACGGTCGCAGCCGTTACACATCCTGAATTTCATATTTTTGTAATCCACGATCGTCTAATTTATAATGTATAATTTATAATGTACAATGAATAATGACCGGCATCTGCCCCGTTATTCATTTGAATTCTTCACTCTTCACTTTTCTCTTTTCACTTCCTAAGCAGGAGGACGATGATTTTGAGCGCCATATCGAAGAAAACGATTTTGGCATTGGCATTTTGCGAAATCATGCGCTTGCTGTCTTCGAAGAGGTTGGAGATGTCAATGATGTTTGCCTCGTTGATGAAGCGGGCAAAGTTCTTGGCAAAGTTCTCCTCATCCTGCGTCATGTAGCTCAGTTCCGGATTCTGGAAGTTGTACATGAAACTTTCTCTGAGCATGTGCATGAAGTAGTCGAGCATGCGTTTCTGCTTTTCTCTTCCGAAGGTGGCAATCACATCGGTCCACTTCTTGAGGTCACCTATCTTGCGCATGTAAGCCAGTCGCATCAGCATGATGAACATGTCGAGATGCTGCCGGTTTTCGTTTCCAGCATCCAGTTCTTCGAGTGCGAGGTTCCAGTTGCCGTTGGCGATACGGGCTATGCGGTGTGCCATGTTTGGCTCCAGCGCTCTCCGTTCCGTCAGCGCTTTTTCCATCTCAGCGGTTTCTATCTTCTTGAAGTCGATACGCTGTGTACGGCTTCTGATGGTTTCGAGCAGCAGTTCCGGATTCTCGCTTACCAGCAGGAACACCGTCTGGCGAGGCGGCTCCTCCAGCAGTTTCAGTATCTTGTTGGCACTCTGGATGTTCATACGTTCCGGGAGCCATATCAGACTTATCTTATATCCGCCCTGACTCGACATCATCATCAGTTCGTGAGAGATGGCATCGGTTTCTTCGGCAGTGATGATAGCCTGTTTGTTATAGTCGGCATCCGTCTTGCCCATCTTCAGCATCCAGTCGCTAATCTGGATGTAGGGACCTTTAGAAAGCAGCAGCTCTCTCCATTCCTTGATGAAGTCGAGGCTCACCGGTTTGTGTTCGCTGCCCATATTGGCGGTCTTGATGGTAGGAAAGGTGAAGTGGAGGTCCGGATGTTCCCATTTCCTGAGCATCGGTGAATCGCCCAGAAGATAGCTGGCAAAAGCCAGTGCCATCGCCAGTTTGCCGCAACCCTGCGGGCCGCAGAACATCAGCGCATGGGGCAAACGGTTCTCCTGAACCATCTCCATGAGACGGTTCCATATTTCTTGCTGACCTATAACTTCATTTCTTTGCATTTAAAACAGAATTTTTGCTATTTGCTTGACGCTGTCTACAGCCGATACGGTGAAGAAGTGAACATTGTTATAACCATGTTCGAAGAGATCTTGCACCTGAGCGGTGGTCCACTCGATACCGAGCTGCTTGGCATCATCGTCAGTTTTACATTTCAATACCTCCTGTGCGAGTTCTTCAGGAATATCGCAGTGGAAGGTTTTCGGCACTACAGTGAGCTGGCTCAACTTGGCGAAAGGCTTGATGGCAGGAATGATAGGAATGGTTACGCCTATCTGCCGAGCCTTTTCAACGAAAGCATAGAACTTCTCGTTGTCGTAGAAGAGTTGGGTAACGGCATACGCAGCGCCCAACTGTTGTTTCTCCAGCAGATGCTGCATATCCATTTCGAGGTTTGGCGCCTCTTCATGCTTCTCCGGATAGCAGGCTACACCGCAGCAGAACTTGTCGCCCGGGTGCTTGATGGGTGTGCCGTCAAAGAAGAAACCGTCATTAAACTGATTCACCTGCTTCAGGAGGTCGGTGGCATGGGCATGACCGTTCTCGGTTGGTGTAAACTGCCGGTCTTCTTTCGCCTTGTCTCCTCGCAGAACGAGAATGTTGCTGATGCCCAGAAACTGGAGGTCGAGCAGTTCGTACTCGATGTCTTCCTTCGTAGCACCGCTGCAGATAATATGAGGGATGACAGGTATGTCGTACTTGTTCTGTATAGCGCCTGCGATGGCCACAGTGCCCGGGCGGCGGCGCACACGCTGGCGAGTGAGGAGACCGTTTTCCAGTTCCTTGTATACATACTCGCTATGGTGCGTAGTGATGTTGATAAAGCGAGGACCAAACTCGCTCAGCGCATCGATGGTACGGAAGAGTGCTGCTGTTCCGTTACCTTTCAGCGGAGGTAAAACCTCGAACGAAAAGCCTCGCTTATCGCCCTGCTGATGTAGAAAATCTGCTATGTTCATATTACCTAAATTCTATGTTTCTTCTTATTTTGGTGCAAATTTACAAAAAAAATAGGGGAAAACCGCATGTTGAACGTAATATTTATAAAGAAAAAACGTATATTATTAGGTGGAGATTGATTTTTGGCATGAAAAAAGAAGATTTCCTGCCGGTAAATGCTACGCTATTCTACAGAAAAGTGATTAAAATTTAAACCTAAAAAATAATGGAACAAAAACAAACAGGCTCTAGAGCCTATCTTATTTCAATTGTGATGGTAGCCGTTTTGGGCGGCTTGCTTTTCGGTTATGATACCGCGGTAATCTCGGGAGCCGAGAAGGGTTTGCAGGCATTCTTCATGGGTGCTGAGGATTTCACCTATACCGATTTCTGGCATGGATTCACTTCTTCCAGTGCTCTGATTGGTTGTATCATCGGTTCGGCGCTTTCGGGTGTGCTGGCTTCTAACTGGGGCCGTAAGCGTTCGCTGATCTTTGCGGGTGTGATGTTCTTCATCTCTGCATGGGGATCTATGTGTCCGGAGTCTTTGGTGTTGCCAAAGGGCGAACCTAATCTTACGCTTCTCATCGTGTTCAACCTCTATCGTGTGATTGGCGGTATCGGTGTGGGTCTGGCATCTGCTGTGTGCCCGATGTATATCGGTGAGATTGCGCCTAGCAACATCCGTGGTATGTTGGTCAGCTGGAACCAGTTTGCTATCATCTTCGGTCAGCTGGTGGTTTATTTCGTCAACTTCTTCATTCTTGGCGATCATATTGCTCCTGCTATCCAGAGTGTGGGTAACGGTATGAACCAGATTCTGAATGGTGGCGAGGCTGCCTGGGCTATCGAAACCGGATGGCGCTATATGTTTGGTTCTGAGATGGTTCCTGCGGGTTTGTTTGCTCTGCTTATCTGCTTTGTTCCTGAGACTCCCCGTTATCTTGCCATGGTTGGTCAGGATGCGAAGGCTGAGCGTATCCTGGCTCGCATCAATGGTGCTGAGGAGGCTAAGAAGATTTTGGATGACATCAAGAATACGGTTACTGAGAAGAAGGAGAAACTGCTTACTTACGGTGTGCTCTGTATCTTCGTAGGTGTGATGCTCTCTGTATTCCAGCAGGCTGTAGGTATCAATGCCGTGCTTTATTATGCTCCTCGTATCTATGAGGCTATGGGCTTTGACAATCCGATGGTATTGACCGTATTCAATGGTATCGTGAACCTCGGTTTCACCTGTGTAGCCATCTTTACGGTAGAGAAGTTGGGACGTAAACCTTTGCTCATTACCGGTTCTCTGGGCATGGCATTGGGTGCCATCGGTGTAGCCATCACCTTCGGTAATCCTAATCTGCAGTTGTTGTGCATGGTATCCATCATGGTTTACTCTGCATCATTCATGTTCTCTTGGGGACCAATCTGCTGGGTACTTATTGCCGAGGTATTCCCTAATACGATTCGTGGTGCTGCCGTAGCGATTGCCGTAGCCTTCCAGTGGATTTTCAACTGGATTGTTTCTACCTCTTTCGTTCCGATGGCTAACAGCCTGGGCTATTGGTTCACCTATGGCCTGTATGGTGTTATCTGTATCCTCGCTGCCATCTTTGTATGGAAGCTCGTTCCTGAGACCAAGGGTAAGACACTGGAGGATATGACCAAGCTTTGGAAGAAAAACTAAGTTCTTATTCTGTGAAATATCTAGACCGCCAGGCGTAGAAAGAAACGCCTGGCGGTTTTTCTTTATGCCCCCGGCTCGTCAGCTTAATCCATACCATGATATGATTTAATTTTTCCATTTTCGTTTTTCTCTTTAAATTGTTAGTGGCCTACCGATTGGGGCAAGCTTGGTGTCCTTCATCGGGAGGAGAATCACATTCTCCGCGCTTTCATGTTGCAAAAGTAATGTTTATTTCAGACTTATGCAATTTTTTGAAGAGAAAAAATGCATTTTAATAGCTGATTTGTTGAAAAAAATCTTTTTCCTCCCGTATTACGTATAATGTAAAAAATGTAAACGTATATATATAATATACTTGGTATAATGTAGGGAAGAAAAACTAGCACCTAACTATCTGATATTCAATATCTTGTATTTTTAAGATTCGCCCTGGTAGTCATTGGGGCATATCAGAAGGCACATGATTGGCTCTGATGGTACCTATTATTGGCCCTGGTAGTCATCAAAAAAGGATAATTCTCTCTGGTAGTCATTGCCCACCCAAATGAGGTAAAAAAATGATGTTCTTCCGTTTACCAACTGATGTGGCTGCGTCGGGTTAAGGATATGGCTGAACTGGGTTACGCAGACGGCTGGATTCGCTTACTCAGACGGCTGGACTCGCTGATTGAGCCACTTGAGTAATCTGACAAAGCCACTTGAGTAAGCTGATTGAGCCACTTGAGTAAGTTAACTGAGCCACTTGAGTAAGTTAACTGAGCCACTTGAATATTCTGCAGCATACGCTTGCGTGCAAAAGTATACATAATTGAGCCAAATAGAGCACAACTGGTACTTATCGTACCAAAGTGGACAAGTGGGGCACCGCCGATGTTGTATCTTTGTATCAGCATTCGGGAAGAGACCGGTGCACAACATGATTATTCACAATTTTAAAATTTTATGTATTATGGCAATTAATTACAGTTTAGTAAAGCTTGCGTCAAAATTTGGTGACAAAGCAGGAGTTCCTCTTTTCTACGCCCGTGCTCAGATGAAAGACTCCATTTCGCTCAAGAAGTTCGCGAAGTTGATCTCTATGCAGACCACTGTATCCTATGCGGATGTAACAGCCGTTCTGGTCAGTATGCAGGAGAACATGATCATCGAGTTGCAGCGAGGCAACCAGATTGATTTCGGCGAGTTGGGCAAGTTCCGCCTCCAGCTTACCAGTGAGGGTGCTGCAACCGCAGCCGAATTTAAGAGCGACATCAACATCAAGGGTGTGAACATCCAGTTTATCCCGGGCAGCGATCTTGCCAACATCTTCGTAGGTATGGAGTTTGAGCAGGTTGCATCACGTGCCGTACAGAAGGCTGCCCTCAAGGCTGAGAAGGAGGGTGCCAAGACCCTCGACATCGAGGAGGCTAAGAAAAAGCCTGCCAAGGACAATGCTCCTTCTGGCGGCGATACCACGGGTGGCAACACCTCTGGCGAACAGACTGGCGGCACGGGTAGCACTGGCAACGGTGACACAGGAGACGGATTAGAATAATTAACCTTTTAAAACAGAATAGATTATGACAGAAAAGAACAAGCAGAAATGGAATGAGATTCTCAAGTTTGCAGTAACCGTACTGACAGCTCTCCTCGGGGCGTTGGGCGTTTCGGCAGGTGGACTTTAGAGTGATGCCTATGAGAGACATCGATATGATAGTGGTGCATTGCAGCGGTAGCCGCTGCGATCACCGTTATACGATGAAGATGCTGCGCTACGACCATGTTCATAACAACGGCTGGACTGACATCGGCTACCATTTCTACATCACGCTGGATGGAGTGGTTCATGCCTGTCGCCCGGTAGAGCGTATGGGCTCTCATGCCATCGGTTACAATGCGCACAGCATAGGCATCTGTTACGAGGGTGGTCTTTCGCCATCGGGCTGCATCAGCGACACCCGCACTCCTGAGCAGAAGGAGTCGATGAAGCATCTGATTCAGGATCTTCACCACCGTTTTCCGGGCATCCGTACCATCCTGGGTCATCGCGATTTGCCTGGCGTTCAGAAAGCCTGTCCGTGTTTTGATGCCACGAAGCTCCAGTACCTCCTGGATGCTTCCTGATTCTCTCCCATTAAGAGGGTTTTTCAAGAGCAGAATCCCTCTGATTTTATTTAACAAGTTAGGGCGCATCCCAATCCGATGCGCCCTTTTTCTTTGTCGCCATATTTCTTTCATTCAACACTCAACATTCAACATTCAACACTCACCATTCTCTAACTTTTTCCGAAACTTTTCCTAGAAAACTCTTGCGGGTTTGAAAATAAAGTCGTAACTTTGCGCTAGCATTTTAATATAGATGATTATGAAGCAGGTAGAAGAAAGATACATCAGCTTGTTGACCGACTTCGGTTTCAAGCGAATTTTTGGAACAGCGATGAACAAGGATTTGCTCATTTGCTTTCTCAACAGCTTGTTTAATGGCAAACAGGTTGTGAAGGACGTGTCGTATCTGAACCCGGAGCATGTGGGAGATGTATATACCGACCGCAGAGCCATCTTTGATGTATATTGTGAGGGCGAAAACGGCGAGAAGTTCATCGTAGAAATGCAGAATGCCTACCAGACGTATTTCAAGGATCGTGCCCTTTTCTACTCAACCTTCCCTATCCGTGAACAGGCACCAAAGGGGAATGAATGGGATTTCAAGCTCAATCATATCTATACCGTTGCCCTGCTCAACTTCAACATGAACGAGGATGCATTCGACAAGGAGAAAATCCGCCATCATGTGCAGTTGTGCGACACTGCTACCCACAAAGTATTTTACGACAAACTAGAATATATCTATGTAGAGATTTCCAAGTTCAACAAATCCCTGGAAGAATTGGATACACTCTACGAGAAGTGGCTCTATGCACTGAAGAATCTCTATAAGCTTACCCAGCGCCCTAAAGAACTGTGCGATAAAGTCTTCGACCGTCTCTTTGAGGAAGCCGAGATAGCCAAGTTTACTCCGCAGGAAATGAGGGAGTACGAGACCAGCAAGATGGCATATCGCGACATCAAGAATTCCGTAGACACCGCTAAGCGTGAAGGTATAGCTGAGGGTAAGGAAATTGGTATGAAGGAAGGTATGGAGAAAGGTAGAGAAGAAGGCAGAGCTGAAGGCAGAGCTGAAGGCAGAGCTGAAGGCATGAACCTGCGAAGCCTTGAAATTGCCAGGAAGATGCTGGCAAAGGGTATGGATGAAGCGTCTATCATGGATATGACGGGGCTGACGGCAGAGGAGATAAAGCTGCTGAAAGCGGAGATGTAGATTACGAATATCACCATATAACCAAGGGTCTATACGCCACCTGTTCTTCGTGGCATATAGACCCTTGTCGTTTCCCGTGAGGTGCGGGGGGATATAATTGCTGGGCAACTTATACTCCTGCCCAGCTTAGGAGTTTATCTAATGTTATTAATTTCTAAATTGTTATTGAGGATATGTATTACGTCCACATTTTATGGATTTGAATATTTTTCCAAGAAATTGTCGTTGTTTATGATCCGGAGAATCTGCATACTTCTCAGATTCATCAGATTGCCACGCATCAATATCTTTTTTTGTCATAACCTTTTGATCTTCTGACAAAGTTAAATCTACACCTTCAGTAGGTACAACATCAAAGATACTGAAACCTGCAGCGGAAATATTACCTAATGTCACCGATCTTAGCCTATGACAATCGGCAAAGGCAAGGTCACTTATAGATGAAACTCTCGGAGCATAGATTGTTTCAAGACCATTACACCCATGAAAAGCAAACGACTCTATACTCTTTACATTTTGCAAGCTAATTGATTTCAGCGGTTGACAATCCGAAAATGCATTAGACGGCAAAGCCTCAACTTTGTAAACAGTTAATTCTATACTGCCATCATTTGCACCTTTTAGAGCTTCTCTTATAGCATCAAACACACTCTTATCTGCATTTGCAGGCAAGGTTAGTTCTATATCAGTTTTATTTGCAGCCAAAGCATCTGCAATCGTCTTTTTAACAAACGACACATCGTCTAAAGCCTCGCCACCAGGAATCGCTTCACCAGTTTTCCAATCAGATACTGTAATTTTATCTACAACAAGTTCGTCCTTACCAATCTTTAAAAAGTACTCGTAGCTACTACCAGCTTCTGTACCTGTATGTGGAATGCGCCTAACTTCAAATTCTTGCTCACCTGTGCCATCAGGCTTTGCCACCTTTACTGTCATGAAAAGCAAATAATTATACATATCCGACACTGGCTTTGTCGGAGTAATAAGCGCATAAAACTTACCATCAGTGTGTTTGTACGCTTTCACACTAACATCTTTTGAATCAGCGGGAACAACTTCACCATCGGAATATCCATTTGTATTAGGATGGATTATTACTTCTGTCAGTTCCAACCCTTCATCCATCGTGTCTCCCCAAACATTAACATCTCTTAGGCCGACAACGATGCGCACCATTTTGCGCTCCATTTCCAAGTTCACGCCATCATTATCGGAACTACGCTTGCGGCTACCACTAAATGTCATATAGTCACCCAAAGCCAAGTCCTCTAAGCTATTGTATGCAGTAGGTAGTGTGAAGTCTGTAAAAGAAGCATCATTAGCATTTGCAGGATAAAAAGCCTTAAAATTCATCTCGTTACTATTCCAAACTAAGTGCAGACCTTTTTCTTTTGGACTCCAACTGGTACCATCATAAGAATAAGTAACGGCATCTTGGTTATCTGCAACAACAAAAATGGCATCGCCTTCATTAAACTTTGCTTGCTCAACTTCACTACCCAATGGATTGGAGCGAGAAATAAAGCCACCTGTAGCTTCATTACTTCCCACTTGGGCTGTAATGTGAACAGCATTCGAATCTTTAAGATAGCTATTTGACAAGCCATCATCTTGGCTACACGCAACAACAGATAGAGAAGCTGCAGCCACCAATATGTATTTATTTATAATTTTCATACTTCTAGTCATTAAAAGGTTTCTATATCCGACTTGTTGTCCACTTCTTCATTATTTTCGTTTTTGTGTTTTGTATTCCAAGCCTTAGATGTAACTTCTACAAGATTAGCCTGATCTTTTCCTGCTGTCAGTTGCAATGTGTATTGAGTGCCTGCTTCCAATTTAACAGCAGCATCACTGTACCAACGATAAGTTTTGCCTAAAACATTAAATTCAACACCAAAGTTTCCTGCCTCAACAGTCTGTGGAGCTAAAATCACCTCATAACAAACTTTCGCTTTTGGGGAATCATCCGTAGGCTTGGTGTAACCCGCAAGATATGGTATAATTGGCTCTGCAGAAGCGTCATCACTAACATCCGAATGTCCATCTAACCATTTTACTTTTCTCTTAGTTCCTACAATCTGCATATTATTGACAGGATTTTGCTCCTCTTCATATTGACTACCCAAAGTCAACTCTAGGGAGAGTTTTGACATTTGATGTTCCAATTTTAACTCAATAGCCTTAACCTCCATATTTTTATCTTTGTTTAAGGCATACAAATGGTCACTTGCCTTGACACTGGCATCTAAGCTTTGGTCTGCCAGAACCTCTAATTCTATAGATTTAATCTGGTTTCCGCTTTCATCCAGTTCGTATCCAGGAAATGTAGTAGAATAGAGATCGCAAGTTATATTATATCCTGCTCGAAGTAATTGAACCGTTTCAGTCTTGTTTTCAGCATTATAAGCAACCCATTGGCCATTTTCCAGTTTCATGACAACATCATACCAATATTTTTTTTGCTCTTTAAGCCCTTGTCTTATCTTAAGATAGAATTGGTTAGGTACGCTATTAGCATCATATCCTGCACGTGTTTTCATACCTGCTACAGATGCATTAATCTGCAACGGAGTATCTTTCAATGTATCTATAGCAGGTGTCAATTCTCCTTCACTTGAGCAGCTAACGAATCCAAGAGCCATTGCTGCTGCCACTAATATTTTATTTATCTTCATGACTTTATAATTTTAAATATTATACAAATTTTTTAATCTGTTTGCGCTTCACCACCATTGATGTTTTCTCCTTCGCCCCAATCAGCGATGCTTACATTGCCAAGAGTAATCTCGTCACGACCTACAATGAGATTTACTACCGTATATTTGCCACCCTCCAGTTTGATATCAGTAGGATGAGTGTAGACATATTGCTTGCCATTTATATTAACAACAATCTTGGTAATGCCTGATTGTGGTATCATGATAGACTCATATTTTTCATTTTCCTTGATTACAGGGATACTGATGTCGGTGCGAGCAGCATCTGTAGCTACAGTTACAGTCTTGGTCAAGAGATTGACAGAGGCATCAGATGCGGCATTCTTAACAACAAGGCTCTCTACGGTAGGCTTACCACCAAACTGATTGCGATATTGTAGATTGACTATCACCTTCGACATCACATGAGTAAACGCTAATGGCACCGTTTGCTGTTCATCGGCATTATAGGATATGCCATCTTTGTTGACTGCCACCAAAAGGTCGCTATCCTCCTGTTTCGCAACATCAAGCTTATATTCGCCAGCTGTAAAATCGGATATTGCTGCTGTAGGATACACACCGATGAAATAATGTTTGTCACGGTTGTTCTTCCACAGCATCTGCGGAGTTGATACCCATGAGCCGTTGGTCAACTTATTGATGGCGTTGTTCACTACACGCTCGCTTGTCTCAGGAGCAACAGTTGCATCGCCAGTCCAGGCATACACACTGATTTCATCACCCTCTTCAAAGGTTTGACCGCCATTCGCATCTGTGGCAACACGGGTCATATTGCCGATGCTGGTAGAAACGGTGATATACTTGGAGGTCTCGCCTCCGATACCATTCTCGTTGTCTGAACAGCTGCCCAATGTCAAAGCCATTGCCATCAGGGCAATGAGATAAGTCTTCTTTTTCATTGTCTTTTACTATTTTATGTTTATATTCTTGTTTTGATTCTTGCTTAAATGATAGAGCCGCTTAATCTTCCGGATTCAAGATTTCGCCTCGATACACCCAGCCTTCTGTCCAATCATCTATCTTCGTGCTCGTAAGATACATATAAGGTTTCATCTCCTCGTATTCCAAGTTTATCTGATACTTGCCTCCAGACTTCATGATGGGTGCTTCGATGTCGTAGTTGCTAACTACTCCCCCAGGAGAAATCAGTTGGATAAACAACTTGGTGGTATGAAAACCGTGGGCTGTCGGCATCAAGCGTAATGTTTCCGTTTTTAAAGTTTCGCCAGGCACTGCGATTCTCAAAGGAATATCACACTCTTCCTTGGTATAGCTTGCCGTCCCAAATGTTCCATCCTCATTCTTTTGCAGGGGAAGGAGTCCGGTTGCCACATTCAGAACCTTACCTATCATTGCAAAATTGTCAGGAACTCCTTCAATGAAGATGGTCAATTCTGCAAGTATATGTCGCATTTCATTTTTTGTTATGTAGTTGACATTTGATTTGTCTATACCGATGTCCGTGACACCATAATAGGCATGGTCGGGAGAGGCACTTGGATTGGACAATCCAAACATGAGTTGGTTCATATTGAGGGTTGCCCTTGTAGCCTCACCGATAAAAAACGGTTCTATAAGGTTGGTGGTAGCCAGAATCTGATAATGCCCTACTGGAAGAGCGAAGCGTTGGCTTGCTACCTCCTGCGCACTACCATCATGTTTTTCCTCAACTAAGGAACCGTCATCGGCATTGAATATCCAGAGCTTCACGTCATTCACTTCCGTACCTTTATCAGCTTCATCTGCCCAAGTGAGCGATACCGACAAACCACCCTCATCCTCATCAGAATGAACATCATGGTCGCAACTTGCCAAGAGGCATGGGACACATAACAGCACCCATAACCCAATATTAAATCTTCTTTTTGGAAGAATAAAAGCAAGTGCTGCGACCAGTAACCGTTCTTTTCCAGTTAAGTAATTTCTCATATTAATCTATTATGTTTTGATTATAATTTACGACATTTTAAATCTTTACTTGATACAGATTATAAAAAATCCTGGTGCAAAGTTAAGGGTTTTATATGAAAGTGGGGGGGTAATATTTGTTTTTTCAGGTATGATTTTTTGGTTTTAGGTGTCTCATTCGTGAGCAATGCGACACCTTGTTAGTATTCTTTAACGTTTTCAGACTCTATTCAAGAAGTAATTATCAACAAAGACTAATTATACGTCACCTGTTCATCGAGGCATATAGACCATTCAACACTCCACATCCAACATTCAACAATCTCTAACTTTTTCCGAAACTTTTCCCTAAAATCTCTTGTGGGTTTGAAAATAAAGTCGTAACTTTGCGCTAGCATTTTAATATAGATGATTATGAAGCAGGTAGAAGAAAGATACATCAGCTTTGAGACCAGCAAGATGGCATATCGCGACATCAAGAATTCCGTTGACACCGCTAAGCGTGAAGGTATAGAAATAGGTAGAGCAGAAGGCAAACATGAGGCCAACACAGAAACGGCACAACGTTTGCTGGCAATGGGACTTTCTGCCGAACAGGTTGCCAAAGCTACCCAGCTACCTTTGGAAATCATTAAGAATCTGAGCAATTCATAAAAAATATAATAGCGGAGATGTAGATTACGAATATCTCCATATAATCTAGGGTCTATACGCCACCTGTTCATCGTGGCATATAGATCCTTGTCGTTTTTTATTCATTTTATCCATCGTATTGAATAAAATCAGTACTTTTTTATTCAATACGAATGATTTTCAGCCATTTTCTCCCGCCATTCGGTAGGAGTACAACCAAAAGCGTTCTTTGTATATATGCAACAAGGCGCAACCTTCTCACGAAGACTGCGCCTCTAATAGTTTTCTTTTTTGTTTAATTTTTAAGAGAGTATTAACATATATATTTCTTTTAGAGTATTCTGTATCTTGTGAGAGATGTCTCTCTCTCTCGGGATAGAGTTTTCGTTTTCTTGCTTGTTCTTATTTGCCTGTCTTCTTCCATATATTGCGAACAGCGAAGGCAACTGTGCTATAGTTAGAAATGGAATTCTTTATATAGCCAGTCTGTGCACCATCCACCCAAATCTGATAGAGAGCGAACTGAAAGCCCAGCTTTCTTGGATCCTTGAGGGTGCAATAGCCGTAATAGTTCTGGTTAGGCATGAATACCAGCTGCACCTTGTGGCTCTTGTTGTCTGCGCCATAGGTCAAATTCAGCTCGATAACGTTAGGACATGCGATGTAATATGCCACTTCTGAAGTGCTTTTTGGCATCACGTTATACTTGCAGGTGATGGTTCTTGGAGCCTCATTTGCGATGGCTTGAGACAAATCCTTATTAGAGATGTGCTGTGCGATTGCAGCAATAGGGAAGTTTGAGATGCTCATAGTACTATCACCGGTCATGCTGATGCCTACAGTTGAAGCCACAGAGTCGATCTGGTTCTTGACATTGGCATCGTTCTTCTTTTCGAAGAGAACGACCATGTCGTTGTAAGAACCTATTGACATTGCCATTTGAAAATTTTTCTGTGCTTCCTTGCTCAATGGGCTGTAGCCGTTGTCGCTATCTGTGTTGCATGATGTGAAAGACAAGGCTGCCACGAAGGCTGCCAGAATAGAGAATAATGTAATCTTTTTCATTTTTTCTGCTGATGTTTATTTCTTTAATTTATTTGTCGAACAGTATTTGCAAGGATTTCTAAACCCTGCTTTTTCAAGCACGTTTTCCCGCGCTATTTCTATTAATAAACTCCCGAATTGCCGAAAACTTGCATCTGTTTTTGTTAAAAGCGGTTAAAAAGTAGGAGAATATCTGCAAGATACTGCTTTTTTGTCGGATAATCTTGGCAGAAATGATAGAAAGCACTACTTTTGTGATGCTCTTTTGAAACATTAAAGACTCAAGAATGAAAGAATAAAAATACAGGATTAGGAATTATGGAAAGAAAAAGTAGAAAAATCAAGATGTGGATGATGGCGGGATTTATCGCCTTGCTCTCATCCTTTATGTTGTCTTCGTATGAATTGCCGGTTGCTCAGGCGGATGCTCCGGGACTGGAGATTCCGGTGGTTCAGAAGAAGGCTGCTAATAGCAAGGCTTCTGGAACCATCAAGCGCCGATTCGCCTATACCGTATCTTATAACCATGGTACCCGACAGCCTAACTGGGTGGCATGGACTTTGACCCGTGCCCATGCATCGGGAAAACTGAAGCGTGGCGATTTTGAGGATGATATGGATATGCCATCACCTAAGGGTACGAAGGCAGATTATTTCAATACGGGTTTCGACAGGGGACACATGTGCCCGGCAGGCGATAACAAATGGAGTCAGCAGGCGATGGATGAATGTTTCCTGATGACCAATATGTGTCCGCAGAACCACAGTCTGAATGCGGGGGTATGGAACACGATAGAGCAGCAGTGCCGCAACTGGGCGAAGCAGTATGGCAAGGTTTATATTGTCTGCGGACCGATATTTCTGAATAAGGAGCATCGCAAGTTGGGTAAGAACAAGGTGGTAGTGCCTGATGCCTTCTTCAAGGTGGTTCTTCATACGGGCAAGAATCCGCAAGCCGTCGGCTTTATCTGCCGTAACCAGTCGCAGAAAGGCAGAAAGAAGACGGAATTCGTAAATTCAGTAGATGAAGTGGAGCGTATCACCGGCTATGATTTCTTCCCTCAGCTTCCGGATGATGTTGAGAAGAGGGTAGAGGCTAAGGCTGAAATGTTTTAAAAAGGAATTTCTGCAGTATCCAGTAATAGGATATAACAAAAAAAAGGCTTTCCGTAATGGAAAGCCTTTTTCTTGAAGATCTGTGACTCGCATGGGGCTCGAACCCATGACCCCAACATTAAAAGTGTTGTGCTCTACCAGCTGAGCTAGCGAGTCAATCTTCTGCTTTATGTTTCAAAAGCGAGTGCAAAGGTACGGCAAAAATCTGAAATAACCAAATATTTTGCCATATTTTTACTGATTTTCTTCATTTTTATCCGAAATCGGGACATTTTTGCCCATTTCTTCATGATATTGCGGCTTCTCCTTCGTTACATACCGCTGCCAGTAGGCTATGATGAGCGTTGTGAGCGGAAGGGCTACTATCAATCCCAGGAAGCCCAGAAGTGCACCCCAAACCGAGAGACTCAAGAGGAGAATGGCTGGGTTCAATCCCATCGCCTTACCCATAATCTTCGGGGTAACTACCATGTCGGTGATGACCTGCACCACACAGAACACCAGAACAGCCAGACCGAATACCAGCCAGAAGTTCTGACCTGTGTCGGCAGCTTTCAGCATGGCAAGGAATGCCGTAGGGATGAGGGCGAAGGTATGGAGATATGGAACCAGGTCCATGATGCCGATGAGAATGCCCAGACCTATCGCCATCGGGAAACCGATGATGGTAAAACCGATGCAGAACATGATGCCCATACAGAGCGCTACCAGTCCCTGACCACGGATATAGTTGTTGAGCTCGCGCTCCACATCCTTCATCAGCGCACTCCAGAACGGACGGTTCTTCTTAGGGAAGATTCTCACCCAGTTGGCTGTCAGCGTCTCATAATCGAGCAGGATGAAGAACATATATAATAAGGTAATCATCGATGCCACGATACTCATCAGTACCGTTGCCGTCTGGCTGACTACCGAGAAGACCTTAGGCATGGTGGTCTTGATGGCATCGCTGAAGTCCTTGCTTTTCAGAAAATGCTCTATCTGTTCCTGGTTAGCCTGCAGCCAGTCTTTGATCAGCGCCGTCAGGTTGTTGGTATGAGTCGTCTGATGTAGCCATCGTGTCAACACCTCACCGAGTTTGTCAAACTGGTCAATCATCGGAGGGATGATGAGCCACAGCACGCCTCCTATAACAGCGATAGCCGTTCCCATGGCGATGAGGATAGACAGCGCACGTATTCTGACGTGGAGTTTGTTTTCGATAAACTTCACGACCGGATAGAGCAGGTAAGCGAAAAACCATGCAATGAAGAATGGCAGCAGTACACTGCTCAGATAGTTGGTCATGTAGAGCACGGCCAGTACGATGAGGGTAACACCCGCCCATCTTATAAATTTATCAAATGTAATCTCCTTTCCCATAACTGTTCCTTTTGTTATAATTTTTCGTTAAGAATCGCCTTCTGGTAGCATTCTCTGCAGAGTGGCTCGTATTCATCTTTCTCGCCCAGAAGCACCCGTTTGTCGTTATTGACCAACCGGTGGCTCACATAGGCAACCGAACCGCACTTTACGCAGATGGCATGAACCTTGGTCACCTCGTCGGCGATGGCACAGAGAGCAGGAATCGGACCGAAGGGAACTCCCTTGAAGTCCATATCCAGTCCTGCCACGATGACTCTCACGCCACGGTTGGCGAGTTCGTTGCATACCTCCACGAGCCCATTGTCCAGGAACTGGGCTTCATCGATACCCACCACGTCGATATCAGAAGCCAATAGCAGTATCGATCCAGAGGACTCAATAGGAGTAGACCGGATAGAGTTCTGGTCATGGCTCACTACATCTTCCTCGGAGTAACGAGTGTCAAGCGCCGGCTTAAAGATTTCCACCTTCTGCTTGGCGAACTTCGCACGCTTCATTCTTCGGATCAATTCCTCTGTTTTTCCGGAGAACATCGATCCGCACACCACTTCAATTCTTCCGGGACGGTGCGCCTCCCCAATTAGATTTTCTGTCATTTCGGGGGCAAAATTAATAATAAGGTTTTAAAAAATGCAAAGAAACGCGTTTTTTTTTTGCTATGAAAGATTAATTAACTACATTTGCGGTCAGTATGGGCACATTATACATCGTTCCGACTCCAGTTGGTAACATGGAGGACATGACAATGCGAGCCATTCGCATACTGAAAGAAGCGGATTTGGTACTCGCTGAGGACACTCGAACATCGAGTGTTCTGCTGAAGCATTTCGATATAAAAAATCGATTAGTGGCTCACCATAAGTTTAACGAACATGGCACATCTTCTGCCATCGTAGAGCGACTGAAGGGTGGCGAAACCATCGCCTTGATCAGCGATGCCGGAACACCGGGTATCAGCGATCCTGGTTTTTACCTCGCCCGCGAGGCAGCCAAGGCAGGCATTACGGTGCAGACTTTGCCTGGACCTACGGCATGCATACCGGCCATCGTTTCATCGGGTTTGCCATGCGACCGTTTCTGCTTCGAAGGATTCATTCCGCAGAAAAAGGGCAGACAGACCTATCTTGAATCATTGAAGGATGAGGTGCGCACCATGATTTTCTATGAGTCGCCTTATCGTGTGGTGAAAACCTTGCAGCAGTTTGCTGAGGTTTTCGGGGATGACAGACAGGTGAGCTGTTGTCGTGAAATATCCAAACTCCACGAGGAGAGTGTGAGGGGTACGCTTGCTGAGGTTATCGCTCATTTTGAGGAGACAGAACCAAGGGGCGAATTTGTCATCGTATTGGCAGGAAAAGATCCTAAACAGCTCAAGGAGGAGATGAAGGAAAAGAAGCGTGAAGAGCGCCGGCAGAAGAAAACCGGGGCTCGCAGGGATGAAGAAAGTAATGAATAAAGTATAGGAAGCGACGCGTTATACGCGAAAAGATAATTTTTTAAATCAAACATTAAAAAGGAAAATGATTATGAAAAAGCTATTATTTGCGGCATGTTTAGCTGCTTTTTGCTTGACCAGTTGCAACAACGGCAAGAACAACACCCAGGATTTGGCAAATCAGCAGAATGATTCGCTAAACAGTATCATCGCTCAGAAAGATAGCGAAATTAACGATATGATGGGTACATTGAATGAAATCCAGGATGGTCTGAACCAGATCAGTGAGGCTGAGCACAGAGTAACTCTCCTGAAGAACGGTGAGGGTGCCAGCAAGCGACAGCAGCTCAAGGAGGATGTTCAGTTCATCGCTACCCGTATGCAGCAGAACCGCGAACTCCTGGCTAAACTGCAGAAGCAGATGGCTAACAGCTCTTTGCAGGCTGACCAGTTGAAGAAGACCATCGCAAACCTTCAGGAGCAGATTGCACAGAAGGATAAGGAACTCCAGGTGCTTCGCGAGGAGTTGGATAAGAAGGATATTCATATTGCAGCGCTCGACGAGACTATCAACAATCTGAATACCAAGACCTCTCGTCTTACTACTGAAAGCAGCCAGAAGACAGAGACAATCAATGCACAGGACAAGCAGCTCAACACTGCCTGGTACGTATTCGGTACCAAGAAGGAGTTGAAGGAGCAGCATATCATGGAAAAGGGTAAGGTAATGACCGGTAATTTCAACAAGAGTTATTTCACCAAGGTTGATATCCGCAACATTTCTGAAATCAAGTTGATGTCAAAGTCGGCTAAGTTGCTCACTACCCACCCATCAAGCTCTTATGCATTGGTACGTGATGCCAACAAGCAGTATACTCTCCGCATCACCAATCCACAGATTTTCTGGAGCACCAGCAAGTATCTTGTAGTGCTCGTTAAGTAATTATCTCTTTCTCTGAAAGAAATCCTGCATGAGTGCGCGGCACTCATCTTCCAATACGCCCGATGTAACTGTCGTCTTAGGATGCAGTGCATCGGGCGCATATTTTGTATACCCCCTTTTCTCGTCGCTGGCACCATATACCACGCGACTGATCTGTGCCCATCCCAGCGCTCCGGCGCACATCACGCAGGGTTCTAC
This sequence comes from Segatella copri, assembly GCF_024330485.1. Taxonomy (GTDB): domain Bacteria; phylum Bacteroidota; class Bacteroidia; order Bacteroidales; family Bacteroidaceae; genus Prevotella; species Prevotella copri_L. The sequence goes on from NZ_JANDWX010000004.1 coordinate 68,989, forward strand.
CGTAACGTAGAGGGTACAGTCTTTCAGGTATTTTCCTCCCAGCATGTTGGCTCCCGAAGTGATGGCCTGCATTTCGGCATGGGCCGTAACATCGGTCAGCATCTCCGTAAGATTGTGGGCACGCGATATGATCCGGTCTTTACAAACGATGATGGCGCCTACCGGAATCTCGTCTTCATCGAATGCCGCCTGAGCCTCCATCAGGGCACGGCGCATGTATGCTTCGTCTTTATTCTTAATATCTTCCATTGTTTTTCGTGCAAAATTACATAAAAAAGTTTGAAGTGTGGACTTTTTTTGTTATTTTTGCAAGGTAAAAGCATCTTTTGATGCAAAATAAAGGAAATAGACTATGGCAGAGCATAATGAATTAGGCAAATGGGGAGAAGACGAGGCTACGCTCTATCTCGAGAATGAAGGCTATGTCGTCATCGACAGAGACTGGAAAGCCGGCAAGCGGGATCTGGATATCCTTGCCATTTCGCCGGATGGTAAGACGCTGGTTGTGGTAGAGGTCAAGACCCGTTCGGGTGAAGAATACCAGCAGCCCGAGGAAGCCGTAGATGTCAGGAAGATGCGTAATCTGGCAATAGCCGCCAATACTTACGTCAAGGAACAGAAGGTGGAAAAAGAACTTCGCTTTGATATTGTTACCGTGGTAGGGGTAGGGCATCAGGTGAAACGCATCGAGCATCTTGTGGATGCCTTCAACCCGTTGCTGATTGGATAACCCGTTGTGATTCGCTATACATTATTATATAGACATGGAAAAGAAGATTATACGATTAAAGGAAGTGGATTCCACGAATACCTTCCTGAAGAATTTGGATACTTATGATGAAGATGCGCTGACCATTGCCATTGCCGACTATCAGACAGCAGGCAGGGGACAGGGCGTGCATACCTGGGAGAGTGAGCCGGGCAAGAACCTCCTCTTCAGTATGATGATGTGTCCTAAGTGGGTACCTTTGCGCCAGCAGTTCCTCCTTTCCGAGGCTGGTGCACTCGCCGTGAAGGATGCTCTTGATTCCTATACGGACGGCATTACGCTGAAATGGCCAAATGATGTGTACTGGTATGACAAGAAAATCAGTGGCACGCTGATAGAGACCGTCATCGACTCCAAGGGCATCAAGCGCTGCATCTTCGGTATCGGCATTGATGTCAATCAGACTGAGTTCCACAGCGATGCGCCCAACCCTGTATCTCTGGCTCAGATTCTGGGGCATGAGGTGGATAGGGAAGAGGTGCTGCAGAAGGTGATTGAGGCTTTCTGCAGATACTACGAACTTCTGCGTCGTGCCGATTATATGGATGTGTCGGGACTCTATCATCTTTCGCTCTACCGTCGCAAGGGTTACCATTGGTATGAGGATAAGGACGGTAAGTTCGAGGGTGCCTTCGTAGAGGTGGAGGACGATGGTCATCTCATCCTTCATGACAAGAAGGGAGTGATACGCTCGTATGCGTTCGGAGAAATCAAGTTCCTGGTTAATAGTTTATAGTTAATAGTTAATAGTTAATAGTTTATAGGAGGCTACGCCCTATAAACTGTTAACTGTAAATTGTAAATTAAAATAAAATGGCAAAGTTTAAAAGAATTCTTTTGAAATTGAGCGGCGAGAGTCTGATGGGCAAGCAGAGCTTCGGCATCGACCCAGAGCGCCTGAGTGATTATGCTAAGCAGATAAAGGAGGTCCATGAGATGGGCGTTCAGATAGGCATTGTGATTGGTGGTGGTAACATCTTCCGCGGTTTGAGCGGAAGCCAGAAGGGTTTCGACCGTGTCAAGGGTGACCAGATGGGTATGTGTGCTACCGTTATCAATTCCCTGGCATTGAGCAGCGCGCTCGGAGCCTTGGGCGTTAAGAACAAGGTGCTTACTGCCATCCGCATGGAGCCTATCGGCGAATTCTACACCAAGTGGAAGGCGATTGAGGCGATGGAGGCAGGCTATATCTGCATCTTCTCTGCAGGTACAGGTAGTCCATACTTCACTACCGATACCGGTTCTTCTCTCCGCGGTATCGAAATCGAGGCTGACGTGATGCTCAAGGGTACCCGTGTAGACGGTATTTATACCGCCGACCCAGAGAAGGATTCTACAGCTACCAAGTTCAAGGACATTACCTATGATGAGATTTATACCAAGGGCTTGAAGGTAATGGATTTGACAGCTACCACCATGTGTAAGGAAAACAACCTTCCTATCTACGTGTTCAATATGGATGTTGTAGGTAACCTCAAGAAGGTGATGGATGGTGAAGAGATCGGTACGCTCGTACACAACTAATCATCTCTCTCAACAGGAAGAAAAAAGCAAATGCGACTGGATTCACATCTAGCCGCATTTTTCAGTTAATAATCTACATAAATACCTAAATATCCCAATAAAGGGGATTTCTTCTATTTCGTCTTCTTCAGATAAATAATCGCCGAGATGATGACGTATGCCACGATGACAAGCCACCAGCCGGTGAGGAAACCGGTCAGACCATCGAGTGCTACCGAAGTAGCGAGGATGATGATGGTGAGCGCGGCAAAGCCATATTTCACCTCATTGCCCTTGAAACCCCACTGCTTGAACTTCAAGGCGAAAAGAGGCATTTCGCAAACCAGCAGATAGCTGGTGATGAGAATCAGAGCCAGAATGATGAATACCGACCATGAATATCCTTCGAGCCAGCTTGGATTGAACACAATCAGCGAACCCCAGAACAGGGCGTTGGCTGGTGTAGGAACACCGATGAAAGAGGTAGTCTGGCGCTCATCAAGATTAAACTTAGCCAGTCGCAATGCCGAGAAGGCTGCGATGATGAAGGCTGCGTAAGGCAGCCATGGGCGCAAAGGCTCCAGAAAACCCGGATATTCCATCACAAAGAGTTGTGAGAATACGATGGTGGCAGGAGCCACACCGAAGGTTACGTCATCTGCCAGCGAATCGAGCTCCTTGCCTATTGGCGATGAAACGTGCAGCAGGCGGGCGCTCATGCCGTCAAAGAAGTCGAATACGGCTCCGATGATAATCCATAACAATGCCATCTTTGGGTTTCCGCCGAAGGCAAACGATGTTGCGATGCAGCCCGAAACCAGGTTGCAGCAGGTTATCGTGTTTGGAATATGTTTCTTGATACTCATTTCTTTCCAGTATATTATGATAGAGTGAAAGCCGGAAGTAAGTTCCGGCTTGCCCTCTATCTGTCAATATGTTATTTCAATTTAGCGATGATGGTCTGGTCGCCAGTAGTTGACTGTCCCATCTTTACGCATACTTCTGTACCTACAGGCAGGTAGACATCCACGCGTGAACCCAGCTTGATGAATCCCAGGTGCTCGTCGATGAAGCATTCTTCCCCTTCCTTGGCATAGGTTACGATGCGGCGTGCCACTGCACCGGCAATCTGTCGGCAGAGTACATCCACTCCCTCAGGTGTGGTAATCATCACGTCGGCATGCTCGTTTTCCTCGCTAGCCTTAGGCAGCCATGCCTTGTGGTAGTTGCCGTCCACATGCTTCACGAATTTCACCTTACCATCCACCGGGAACCAGTTGGCATGAACATTCCAGAGGCTCATGAAGATGGAAATCATCAGGCGGCGGTCACCGAAGTAGGGAGCATTCTCCACCTCTTCTATTACCACAATCTTTCCGTCGGCTGGTGCTACTACCAGTTTCGAAGTATCCTCTACGTTGAGGTATCTGATAGGACAACGGTAGAAGTTGAGCACGATACCATATACCGTACCGAACACAACAACAAAAGCCCAGAACGGAATCTTGTTGTCTAAGGTTGTCCACAATATAGCCGCAATGGCTACCAATGCTATCGCTCCGGTTACCAGCTGATCGGTACCTTCGCGGTGCAATCTTATCTTCTTTAATTTCTTTATTTTCTGTCCCATATACTAGGATTAAGTTTTTATTGGTGCAAAGGTACGTCATTTTTATCACTTTTGCAAATTTTTTGTGGGTTTCTTTTACCTTTTTCAATATTTTCGCATATTTCTTTTGGCTTTTTCAATATTTCGCCGTAACTTTGTTGTCAAAATTCGAATTTTAAACAGATAATGGAAGATTTTGTTCATTTGCATGTACACACCCAATACTCCATCCTCGACGGCCAGTCGAAGATACCGCATCTGGTAGATAAGGCCATCAAGGACGGCATGAAGGGTATGGCGGTAACCGACCACGGTGTGATGTTCGGCATCAAGGAACTCACCGACTATTGCGGCAAGATTAATAAAGACCGCAAGAAGGAGGGACTCGAACCTTTCAAGCCTATCATAGGCTGCGAGATGTATGTGGCACGCCGAACCAAAGCCGACCGAGAGAAGGATAAGGGCGATATGAGCGGTTATCACCTCATTGTACTTGCCAAGAATTATAATGGATACAAGAACCTCATCAAGCTGGTGAGCAATTCGTGGGTGGATGGTTACTACATGCGCCCACGAACCGACCGTGCCGATCTGGAGAAGTATCACGAAGACCTCATCGTCTGTTCGGCATGTATTGCAGGCGAGGTGCCATCCAAGATTCTGCATGGTGACCTGGAAGGAGCCCGTGAGGCTTGCCAGTGGTACCACAACCTCTTTGGCGATGATTACTATCTCGAGCTCCAGCGCCATAAAGTACCCGATGACCCGAGTCTGCTTGCCAATCGCGAGGCTTACGAGTTGCAGCAGCGTGCCAACAAGGAACTCATCAAGATGGCAAGGGAGTTTAACATCAAACTGGTGTGCACCAACGACTGCCACTTCGAGGATAAGGAGACTGCCGAGGCCCACGACCATCTGCTCTGTATCGCTACCGGCAAGGATCTCGACGACCCTAACCGTATGCGCTATTCCAAGCAGGAATGGTTCAAGACCCGCCAGGAGATGAACGATGTGTTCTCGGATATTCCCGAAGCGCTTTCCAATACCCTCGAAGTATTGGATAAGGTGGAGATTTACAGCATCGACCATGGTCCTATCATGCCTTTCTTCCCGATTCCGGAGAGTTTCGGTACCGAGGAGCAGTTGCGACAGAAGGTATCAGAAGAAGACCTCTACAAGGAGTTTACCTCTGATGAGAACGGCAAGAACCCGCTGCCACCAGAGGAAGGTCAGAAGGTAATCGACCGATTGGGCGGTTACGATAAGATATACCGTATCAAGTTTGAGGCAGAATATCTGCGCCACCTTGCCTACGAGGGAGCCAAAAAGCTTTATGGCGACCCGCTGCCCGAGAATGTAGACGAGCATGTAAACTTCGAGCTCCACGTGATGAAGACCATGGGTTTCCCGGGCTACTTCCTCATCGTGTCAGACTTCATCAGGGCGGCGCGCGAGGAACTCGGCGTGATGGTGGGCCCGGGACGTGGATCTGCGGCAGGTTCGGTGGTGGCTTACTGCTTGGGCATTACCAAGATTGACCCATTGAAGTATGACCTCCTGTTTGAGCGTTTCCTGAACCCAGACCGTGTGAACCTTCCGGATATTGATACCGACTTTGATGACGACGGCCGAGGCAAGGTGCTGAGATGGGTAATGGATAAGTACGGTCATGAGAACTGTGCCCATATCATTACTTACGGTTCCATGGCGACGAAGAACTCCATCAAGGATGTGGCGCGTGTAGAGAAGTTGCCGTTGGATAAGGCGAATGCACTCTGCAAGGCTATCCCAGACCGTTTGCCTGACGGTGCCAAGATGAACCTGACCAATGCCATCAAATATACCCCAGAGCTGCGCGAGGCAGAGTTCTCCAACGATCCCCGCGAGAGCAATACCATCAAGTATGCCAAGATGCTCGAGGGAACCATCCGAGGCACGGGTATCCATGCCTGCGGATTCATCATCTGCCGCGACCCTATCAGCAACTGGGTGCCTGTATCTACTGCCGATGACCCTGATTTCCCGGGACTGAAGACGGCGGTAACGCAGTACGACGGCCATGTCATCGAGACCACCGGTCTGATTAAGATGGACTTCCTGGGCTTGAAGACCCTCTCCGAGATGAAGGAGGCATGCAAGGTTATCAAGCAGACTACGGGCGATGTCGTTGACCTCGATACCATCCCTATCGATGACGAACTGACCTATCAGCTCTATCAGCGCGGTCAGACCATCGGAACCTTCCAGTTCGAGTCGCCGGGTATGCAGAAGTATCTCCGTGAGCTGAAACCTACGGTATTCGAGGACCTCATCGCCATGAACGCCCTCTACCGTCCGGGACCTATGGATTATATCCCTGACTTCATTGCCCGCAAGAACGGCAAACAGGCGATTACCTACGATATCCCGTGTATGGAGAAGTATCTGAAGGATACCTACGGCATCACGGTCTATCAGGAGCAGGTGATGCTTCTTTCCCGTCAGCTTGCCAGCTTCACCCGAGGCGAGTCAGATGCGCTGCGTAAGGCGATGGGTAAGAAGAAAAAGGCTATCGTAGATGCGATGAAGCCTAAGTTTATCAAGCAGGGACAGGAGAACGGCCACGACCCGAAGGTGCTGGAGAAGATATGGGGCGACTGGGAGAAGTTTGCTTCCTACGCCTTCAACAAGTCTCATGCCACCTGTTATTCATGGGTAGCTTACCAGACTGCCTATCTCAAGGCGCACTATCCTGCCGAATATATGGCGGCGCTGATGACCCGACGCTTTGCACAGATTACCGAAATCACCAAGCTGATGGAGGAGTGCCAGTCGATGGGCATCAAGACCTTGGGTCCGGATGTGAACGAGAGTTACCGCGTGTTCGGTGTGAACGAGCATGGAGAGATACGTTTCGGTCTTTCAGCCATCAAGGGTATGGGTGCTCCGGCAGCCGATGCCATCGTGGCAGAGCGACTGAAGAACGGACCTTATAAGAGCATCTTCGATTTTGCCGAGCGTGTAGATTACTCCAGCGTGAACCGCAAGGCTTTCGAAACCTTGGCGCTGAGTGGCGGTTTCGACAGTTTCGGCATCCGTCGCGAGCAGTTCTTCGGCAAGAACAACAAGGGCGAAACCTTCCTCGATACGCTGGTGCGCTACGGTCAGCTCTTCCAGCAGGAACAGCACGAGGCTGCCAACTCACTCTTTGGCGGTACCGAGGCGATAGAGATAGCTACGCCGCCTATTCCTGATGCAGAGAGCTGGAGCACCATCGAACGTCTGAACCGTGAGCGCGAGCTTGTGGGCATCTATCTTTCTGCCCATCCGCTCGATGAGTACAGCATCATCCTCAACTCCCTCTGCAATACCCATTGCTCTGAACTGGGCGACAAGCAGGAGCTGGCAAAGAAGGAGGATGTGGTGCTGGGCGGTATCATTACGGGTGTGAAGTCGAAGTTTACCAAGACGGGCAAGCCGTGCGGTTTCGTTACGCTCGAAGACTTTGAGGGCTCAGGCGAGCTGGCTCTCTTTGGCGAGGACTGGGGCAAGTGGCGCGGTATCATGGTTGAAGGCAGCACCATCTACATTACCGCCAAGTGCGTTTCCCGTTACGGCAATGCCAACTATCTCGATTTCCAGATAGGCAATGTAGAGTATCTGCAGACGGTCAAGGAGAACCGCATCGACCGCTTCACCATCAATGTGGAGAGCGATGCGATAGATGAAACGATGGTCAGCGACCTGCAGACCATTCTGGAGAATGACGAGGGCAAGGCGCAGCTCTTTTTCCAAATACATGATGTTGACAGCAATACCTATCTGCTGATGCGTGCCCGTGAGCATACGGTAGGCGTGGGCCATGCCCTCATCCAGTATATCGAGCAGCATCCTAAGATGAGCTATCAGATTAATTAGAGATAATTTTAGTTTTAATATATAAAAGTATAGAAAAATGGAAGTAACAATTACAACCGAGAATTTCGAGAGCTACAAGAATGGCGAACTGCCATTGGTAGTAGATTTGTGGGCAACATGGTGCGGTCCTTGCCGCCAGATTGCTCCTATCGTATCAGAACTTGCTGAGGAGTTTGACGGCAAGGTGGTAGTAGGCAAGTGTGATGTAGAGGAGAACGACGACATCGCTATGGAGTTTGGTGTTCGTAATATCCCTACCATCCTCTTCTTCAAGGGTGGCCAGCTGGTAGACAAGTTTGTTGGCGCAGCCTCTAAGGCAACCCTCACCGAGAAGTTCCAGGCTCTCCTGTAATCAGCCCGGATAGAAAATGATAAAAGCATCTGGCTTGAGAAAACATGTTCTCAGCCAGATGCTTTTTTTGTTCTTTTTCCTGCTGTTGGTGACTTACCATTCTACGCTTCTTGTTCCGTCTTCTTCTACGGTGATAGTCACTTTGGTGCAGTCTTCCGGCAGCAGTTCTTCTATCAGTTCCGGCCACTCCAGGAAACAGAGGTTGCCGCTGTAGAAATAATCTTCGTAGCCCATGTCGTATACCTCATCGAGCTTCTTGATGCGGTAGAAATCGAAGTGGTAGACAGGTGAGCCGTCGCCCGCTGTATATTCGTTTACGAGGGCGAAGGTAGGAGATGTGATGACATCTTCTACGCCCAGTTCTTCGCAAATGGCTTTTACAAATGTTGTCTTTCCGGCTCCCATCTTGCCATAGAAGGCAAAGACCTTGCCGTCGCCCATGTTCTGCAGAAATTCCTTGGCTGCTTCATGGATCGTGTCTAATGAGTCAATTTTTATCTTCATATATGTTTTCTATAAACTGTTAACTATCAACTATTAACTATTAACTGACATTATCTTTTTCTAGGTGTCAGCGTGATGAGCGGTATGAGCATTTCCTCCATCGAGATGCCGCCGTGCTGGAAGGTATCCTTGTAGTATTGCACATAATAGTTGTAATTATTCGGATAGGCGAAGAAACTGTCGCCCGTGGCAAATACATACGAGGTACTCAGGTTAGGTGCCGGCAACTGGGCACGCTGAGGCTCCTTGATGGTGAAAACTTCCTTGCTCTGGTAAGCCAGATTCTTGCCCAGCTTGTAGCGCAGGTTGGTGTTCGTATTGCGGTCGCCTACAATCTTGATTGGTTTCGATGCCCTGATGCTGCCGTGGTCGGTGGTGAGCACTACCTGGTAATCGCTCTGCGAAAGGAGCTTGAAGAGCTCGGAGAGAACCGAATGGCGGAGCCAGCTCTGCGTGATGCTGCGGTAGGCACTCTCGTTGTTGGCAAGCTCGCGCACCATCTTAGATTCGGTACGCGCGTGAGAGAGCATGTCGATGAAGTTAATCACCAGCACGTTCAGGTCGTTGTTCCGGCATTCGTTGTAATGCTCCAGGAAGCGGTCGGCACCCTGCGAATCGTTCACCTTATGATAACTGAAGGTATAGTGCTTTCTGAATCGCTCTATCTGGGTCTGTATCAGCGGCGCCTCGTTGAGGTTCTTGCCTTCCTCCTCGTCCTCATCTACCCAGAGGTCAGGGAACATTTCGGCTATCTTGTTCGGCATCAGACCGCTGAAGATGGCGTTGCGCGCATATTGCGTGGCGGTAGGAAGGATGCTCATGTAGAGCTGCTCGTCGATGTCGAACAGGTCGCCGATGTCTTCTGCCAGCATGCGCCACTGGTCATAGCGGAAGTTATCTATCACAATCAGGAACACCTTCTTGCCCTCATCGAGCAGCGGGAATATCTTGCGCTTGAAGATGTCGGGACTCATCAGATGTCGGTCTCTGTTGTCGGGACTCACCCAGTCGAGATAGTTCTTGGCTATGTATTTGGCGAAACCCTGGTTAGCCTCTTCCTTCTGCATGCCCAGCATCTCTGCCATCGGGCTTGCCGTATCGCTCAGCTTCAGTTCCCAGCTTACCAGTCGCCTGTAAATCTCCATCCAGTCTTCCGCCGTTCTGCATTCCATCATCTGCATGGCTATCTGCTGGTAGTCCTGCTGGTATCCGCTCTGTGTCACCTCCGCCACGATGTCTTTGCGGTGGATGTTTTTCTTGAGCGAGAGCAGAATCTGGTTCGGGTTTACGGGTTTGATCAGATAGTCGGCTATCTTTGAACCGATTGCCTGGTCCATGATGTTTTCTTCTTCGCTCTTGGTGCACATCACTACCGGTGTGGCAGGCTGGATGTCCTTGATGCGTAGCAGGGTTTCCAGTCCGCTGAGTCCCGGCATCATCTCATCGAGCAGGATGAGATCGAAGGTCTGCTGGCGGCAAAGTTCAATGGCATCAGGGCCGTTGCTTACCGTCTGCACCTCGTATCCTTTCTTTTCCAGAAAGATGATGTGTGCCTTGAGAAGTTCTATCTCGTCGTCTATCCAAAGTAATAAACCGTTGCTCATATTTTATATCCTTTTTCTTTTCGGGGTGCTAAAGTACAAAGAAAAATGGAATGAGGAACACGACTTCATGTTAAAGAGAGTTAATGATGAAGATTCTTTGGTACTTTTTATGAAAACGTTTGTATTACCTTGTGACAAAACCTAAAAACATAGGTTATTTGAAACTTATTTGTATAACTAAACGTAAGCATTATGATCAGACGCAATTACTTGAAAAGTTTGATGATCTTCATCCTGACGTGCCTTCCTCTCTTGGGAGTATCGGCGCAGCAGAAAGTAACAGTCAATGTTGTGAATGCCTCCTTGAAGCAGGTGTTCAGTACAATCGAAAACCAGACATCTTACAGGTTTTCTTACAAGAGTGATATCATTGACCATCGCAAGGATATCACCATCAGGAAGAGTGGCGTTCCTGTAACAGCTGTACTTGATGCAGCCTTGAAAGGACGCAACTTGAAATACTCTGTGGTTTCGCAGAATTCTATCGTTGTTTCTGAGAAGCATGCAAAGGTTGCCGCTCCTCAGCAGAACAACAAGCGCAAGATGCAGGGTGTAGTGAAGGACGACAACGGTGAGCCTGTCATTGGTGCTACTGTTTCTGTTGTTGGTACCGATGAACTCGCAGTAACCGATATTGACGGCCGATTCACCATCAATGCAGCCAAGGGCGCTAAGGTGAAGGTTTCTTATCTCGGTTTCGTAGACCGCGAGGTGAAGGCTTCAGAAAACATGAACATCGCCATGAGCGAGGACACACAGGCGCTGAGCGAAGTGGTTGTAGTAGGTTACGGTACCATGAAGCGCAGCGATATGACCGGTGCCCTCTCTTCTGTAGATACCAAGGAGATGGCTAAGCGCACCACTACCAACCCAGCAGAGGCTTTGCAGGGTAAGGTAGCCGGTGTGAACATCCTGAAAAGTGGTGGTAACGCCGGTGCCGGTGTGAGCATCAAGATTCGTGGTATCAAGACATTCGGTGATAACGAACCTCTTTATATCGTGGACGGTTTCCCAGGCGATATCAACAGCATAAACCCTCAGGACATCGAGTCTATGGAGATTCTGAAGGATGGTGCTGCCGCTGCCATCTACGGTTCTGTAGCTGCCAACGGTGTGGTTCTGATTACAACCAAGAACGGTAAGAAGGGCGATGTAAAGGTGGATTTCAGTACCTATTTGAGCTTCACTCACGTTGCTAAGGACCTCGATATGCTTGATGCTGATGGCTATAAGGCTGTACATAAGATGATGTATGAGAACTATAAGACCCAGTATGGTGAATATCCTGGTGCCGGCTTACCTGCCTATATTACCCATGAAACTGGTGTGAATACCGATTGGCAGGATGCTATCCAGCGCAACGGATTGGCACAGAACTATATGGTCAGCCTCCGCGGAGGTGGTGATAAGGCACAGTATTCTGTATCTTACAACCATGCCGACGAGAAGGGTATCTTTATCGGCAACGAGCATCGTCATGATATCGCACGTATGAAACTCCATGCAACCAAGGGCATCATAGATCTGGATGCCAATATGGATTTCAAATATACCAACAGCCGTCAGCCTCAGTATTCTCTCAAGGAAACTTATATGATTTCTCCTCTCGTACCTATTTATAATGAGAATGAGAAGTATGGTTTCGGTTTGACTAACTTTGATGGTCTGCCAAACAACCGTAACGTTGTTGCAGATAACTACTATAAGAACGAAGTAGATAAGAAGTATCATACTTCTGCCAATGTAGCATTAACCTTCAAGTTCTTCCCTTGGCTCAACTTCAAGACCAGCTATGGTTATCGTGGTGAGCATGAGATAGATTCTTATCATGCACCTGATTATATAGCAGATACTAAGAGTCCTAACAATTATCCGAATAGCAGTGAGACCCGTGCCTACTGGGAAGAGCAGGTGTTCGAGAATGTGCTCTCCTTCAACAAGGAAATCAAGAAGCACAGCATCAATGCCATGCTCGGTACTTCGCTCACCAGCCGCAAGTATAACTGGAGTTCGGTAGGCGTAGAAGGTAAGACCATCGTCTATAAGGTAGAAAACGGACAGCTGCAGCAGAGTGAGAAGGCTGCAGGATTTCTGGATTCCAGCTTTGCTACCATCGGTGCCGGAGCAGGTGGTACCTTCAGTGGTGACGGTTCCTGCTGGAAGTATAACCGTGCTTCTTTCTTCGGCCGTTTGAACTATAATTTCAACGACCGCTATCTCTTCCAGTTCACCTTCCGTGAGGATGGATCTTCTAAGTTCGGTGCAGATAGCCGTTGGGGTTTCTTCCCATCTGTTGCTGTAGGTTGGAGAATCAGCGAGGAGCCTTTCTTCCCTAAGAATACCGTAATCAGCAACTTGAAGTTCCGTGCCAGCTGGGGACAACTCGGTAACGAGAATGCTTTGGGCTACTATGATTTCCTGGCGCTCATTTCTACATACAATGACCTCTATCAGGGTTATGTTCAGGGTTCTGGCTCTTCTGCATGGCCAGGCAGTATTGCCCGTGGATTGGAAAACCGCTCTTTGAAATGGGAAACTACTGATACCAAGAACATCGGTTTCGATTTCGGCTTCTTCAATAACCATCTGAGTGGTAATGTAAACTATTATATCAACGAGACACGCGACCTGCTGATTACCCGTAAGCTGGCTCCATCTGCCGGTCTTGCCAACCCAACGCTGAACGTAGGTAAGATGCGCAACCAGGGTTTTGAGCTGGAGTTGAACTGGAACGACAAGGTAAGTGATTTCGAGTATAATGTAGGCTTCAACCTCAGTACGGTATCTAATAAGGTGGTTTCTCTTGCTAATGAAGATCAGACCATTTACGGTATGGGTTTGAAGTATGGCTCAGAGCACTTCCCTACCCAGACCAAGGTAGGCAAGCCAATCGGTGCTTTCTACCTCTATCAGGCAGACGGTATCTTCCAGAATATGGATGAGGTAAATGCTTATAAAAACAAGGATGGCAAACTCCTTCAGCCAAATGCTCAGCCTGGTGATGTACGTTTCAAGGATATGAATGGTGATGGTGTGATTGACGAGGATGATAAGACCTATTCTGGTACAGGTATCGCTAAGGTTGAGGCTAACCTTAACTTGAGCGCCAGTTACAAGGGTTTCGACTTCTCAGCAGTCATCGGTAGTGCATTCGGCAACAAGATTTACAATGGTATCCGCTACTACTATGAGGGAATGAACTCAGCTTCCAACTTCCTCAGCAGCACTCTGGATGCCTGGACTCCTACCCATACCAATACCAGCGTACCACGTGCCATCTATGGTGACCCTAACGACAATACTCGCGAGTCAACCCGCTTCCTGGAGAATGGAGATTTCGTACGCTTGCGTCAGGTGCAGTTGGGTTATACCTTGCCAACATCGCTGGTTAAGAAGATTTATTGCGACCGCATCCGTTTCTACGTGAGTGCAGAAAATGTGTTTACCATTACAGGTTATTCTGGTGCCAACCCAGAATTCTCTATGGGCGTATTGAATAGTGGTATCGACCGCTTTACCTATCCGTTCTCTCGCTCTTACACAGTAGGTGCACAGGTATCATTCTAGTATTAACATAAAAAGGAAAATCTTATGAAAGCATTAAAATATATAGCAGGCATTTGCCTTGCTCTGTCACTCACATCATGTGATGACTATTTGACGCAGACTTCGCCAGATAAACTGACTTCCGATTCTTACTGGCGTGATAAAGCAGACGTAGAGTCGGCAATGTCATCAGCTTATTCCCAACTGTATTTTGCAGAATATTCCGGAGACCAATGGGACTTCTCTGAGGTGAAATGGCCAGTGGAGGCTTATCGTCAGGATGACGTAGATTTGGGTAAGGATGTACAGAACTATCCAAACTGGGTGCAGCTACGTAACTTCAGCTACAACAACGGAAACTCTCAGTTCTCTATCTACTGGAAGAGTTACTATCGCGGAATCAGTTTCTGTAACCAGATTATTGATAAGGTGGCTACCATGAGTGAAGGTCAGCTTGCTGCAGCAGACAGAAAGCAGCTCCTGGCTGAGGCTCATTTCCTTCGTGGCTTCTATCATATGCAACTCTTGCTCAACTGGGAGAAAATCATTATCCGTGATACATATATCACTTCTACCAGCCAGTTGGATAAGGCTCTTTCTGACCGTCCTGAGACTTGGCAGTTTATCGTAGATGAACTGAAAGCCGGTACGGAGATGAGTAACTCTCGCAGCAATGAAGAAGTGGGACGTGTTACCTCAGGCACAGCTTATGCCTACTTAGGCTATGCTTATCTTACGATGGCTTCTGAGCAGGCTGATAAGAAAGCAGAATATCTGAATGCTGCTGTAGAGGCATTCAATAATGTAAAGGGATATAGTCTGGAAAGCAATTATGCCAGCATGTTTAATGGTACAAACAAAAACTGTAAGGAGAGTCTTTTCGAGGTGCAGTTCTCTCTGAGTAGTGCCAATGGTGCCAACTATGCTACCCAGCTGCATCGCTGGATAGGTACAGAGGAGTTTGAAGGATGGGATGAGATTACCCCTTCAGAGACCTTGATGAACGAGTTTAAGAAGGAAGGTAAACTGAACAATGGCTTGTATGATGCCCGTCTTTATGCTTCAGTCTTCTTCCAGGATCCTTACTTTAACGATGGAACCGGAAAGGTATATGGTTACGACTGGGATGCTTGGGTCAAGAGGAATCCGGAGGTAGAAGAGGCTTATGACCGTCCTTCTTTCCGCAAGTTCATGCCTGCAACCTATGAAGCCCTGGCACAGTCAACTACCGATGTGAACATTCCTCTGATGCGTTATGCCAACGTTCTTCTGATGAAGGCTGAGGCTCTCAATGATTTGGGACGTACAGGAGAGGCTATTCCGCTGATCAATGAGGTGAGAAGAGTTCACGGCAATATGCCAGCCATGACCGGTACAACACAGGCTGAGGTTCAGGCTCAGATTGAGCACGAGCGTATGATTGAGTTCCCATTGGAGAACTTGCGCTGGTATGACCTGCGCCGCTGGGGCAAGACTGCTGAGGCGCTGACTGCTGTCGGCCGTACAGGCTTCGACAAGAGCAAGCTGTTCTACCCAACTCCTCTGACAGAGTTGAACTCAAACAGTCTGGCTAAGTAATAGGGGCGAGTAACCATTGAAGATTACTTATAAATATCATCAGGATTCTCGGTCTATTAAGCAATAATACGACCGGGAATCCGTTTTTTACGGTAAAGTAATTCATAAAAACGAACAATAAAATAAAGAAGAAAAACAAGAAACAATGCTCAAGATAGTAATGATTATGCTATGCGGAATAGGTACCGGCTATCTGCTCCGCAACAAGAAAATGAGTTTTATCGGCCGTATCATCACGGCGCTGATATGGGTACTCCTGTTCCTGCTCGGTATCGAGGTAGGTTCTAACCCTCGTATCATCAGCGGTCTTCAGACCCTGGGACTTGAGGCGATAGCCCTGACCTTGGGAGGCAGTCTGGGTAGTGCACTCTTTGCTTGGGCATTGTGGAAGTATGTTACAGCAAAGCAGGCTAAATCGTCGGCTCACGCTGAAACCGGGAAAGGAGGCAAGGCATGAAAGGCAGTTTGATTATCGTAAGCTTCTTTGTTCTGGGCATCATCGTAGGTTTGTGTGATGTGATTCCGGCAGGTCTTCTGGATAGCGACGTGAGCTATTGTGCACTCTGCTGCCTGATGTTCTGCGTAGGTATCAGCATTGGTTGCGATACCTCTGTGCTGAAGAGTTTCAAGAAGGTGAATCCCCGTCTGATGATGCTCCCTGTGATGACCATTCTGGGTACGCTGGCAGGTTGTGCAGCCGTATCTCTCATCTTGAGCCATCGCCAGCTTACCGATTGTCTGGCAATCGGTTCAGGATTCGGATATTACTCACTTTCGAGTATCTTCATCACCGAATACCGGGGCGCCGAACTTGGAACCATCGCCCTTCTTGCCAACATCTTCCGCGAGATTCTCACCCTGCTGTGTGCTCCGCTGCTGGCAAAATACTTCGGCAAACTGGCACCTATCAGTGTAGGTGGAGCTACGACCATGGATACAACGTTGCCAATCATCACCCGCTATTCGGGCGAGAGTTTCATCATCGTTTCCATCTTCCATGGCTTCTGTGTCGACTTTTCTGTACCCTTCCTGGTTACCTTCTTCTGTTCTTTGTAGAAATAGCTAAAAGCAGTTTTAAACCAAACCCGTATGAGACATATTTTCAGTTCATTCATGATATGTCTGAGCCTCTGCTGTGCCCATACCTCAGTAGCCCTTGCGGCTCAGGATGGCAAGCAGCCAGCAGCTTCAGACCCTTGGCAGGACGCCACCGTAACCCATATCAACCGCATGCCGATGACCGCTCATTACTTGCCTTTTACAAGTGAGAACGGAGCCTTGGCACAGTTGAAGATGGACGACGCCCGCCGTTTCCAGTTGAACACCCAGAATGAGCGTCGCCGCTCGCTGGATGGTGTATGGAAATTCAAACTGGTGAAGAATCCGAGTCTTGCCTTGACCGATTTCTTCAAGACATCCTATAATGTAAACGATTGGCAGAACATCAATGTGCCTGGCAGCTGGGAGTTGCAGGGCTTCGATGCGCCCATCTACACCGATGTAACCTATCCTTTCAAGCCAAATCCTCCTTTCGTGCCACAGGATTACAACCCTGTAGGACATTATGTACACGAATTTACCGTGCCTGAAAACTGGAAGGGCATGGATGTGATTATGGATTTCGAAGGCGTAGAATCTGCCTTCTATCTCTGGATCAACGGCAAGATGGTGGGTTATAGTGAAGATAGCCGTCTGCCTGCCCACTTCAATATATCCAAGTTCCTGAAGAAGGGCAAGAACCGCCTTGCCATGAAGGTGTTCCGCTTCAGCGACGGCAGTTACCTGGAAGGCCAGGACTACTGGAAGTATAGCGGCATCGAGCGCAATGTGTTCATCCAGGCTCGTCCTAAGAGCAGAATGAACGACTACGTATTGGGAAATAAACTAATCAATCAATATAAGGATGGCAATTTCACGCTCGACGTGAATATGCTCAATCCACAAAAGGGTCAGAAGGTTGAGGTGAAAGTGCTTTCGGCAACAGGTAAATCTCTCTTCAAACAAATCCAGAGCATCACCTCACCTGCTGATACCTTGATTCATTTCGAAAAACTGCTGAAGAACGTGCAGCCTTGGAGCGCCGAGAGCCCTTATCTCTACACCCTCGTCATCAATACTACCGACAGGAATGGCAGAGTAGAGGAGAGTGTGGCACAGCCTTTCGGCTTCCGTACCGTCGAAATGAAGAACGGACAGCTTCTGGTAAATGGTGTAGCCATCACCATTAAGGGTGTGAACCGACAGGAGCACAATGCCGTACACGGCAGAACCCTCAGCATCGGTGAGATGGTGAAGGATGTGAAGATGATGAAGCAGTTCAACATCAATGCCGTGCGTACCTCTCACTATCCAAACTATTCGGAGTGGTATCAGCTCTGCGATAAGTATGGTCTCTACATGGTAGGCGAGGCGAACATCGAGTGTCATGGTATTCTGGATACAGAATATAAGCAGCTGGCAGACAGGGAAGACTGGTATCCTGCTTTCCACGACCGCATGTACCGCATGATTAAGCGCGACCGCAACCATACCGCCATCATCATCTGGTCTATGGGTAACGAGAGCGGATATGGCAAGAGTTTCGAGAAACTCTACGATATGAGCAAGGCGATGGATCCAACCCGTCCGGTACAGTATGAGGGCGGCGGTTACTACGCCAAGTCGGATATCTACTGTCCGATGTATGCCCGCATCTGGGCTTTGCGCCGCCATGTCAACCAGCGTGATGAGCGTCCGCTGATTCTCTGCGAATACGCCCATGCCATGGGTAACAGCGAGGGTAATCTCAAGGATTACTGGGATCTGATTTACAAATACGACCAGTTGCAGGGTGGTTTCATCTGGGACTGGGTAGACCAGACCATCGCCAAGACCGATGACAAGGGGCACAAATATTGGGCTTATGGTGGCGATATGGGATTCGTAGGCGTAGTAAACGATTCCAACTTCTGTGCCAACGGACTTGTAGCAGCCGACCGCTCTCTGCATCCACATATCTGGGAGGTGAAGAAGGTTTACCAGAACATTGCCTTCGAGCCAGTAGCCTTCATGCAGAACCGCATCAAGGTAACCAACCGGTTCGACTATACCACGCTTGACAATTATCAACTCTTCTGGGCAGTAGAGGCCAACGGCGAAACCATCAGAAGCGGCAAGATGAACTTCCCAACCCTCCTGCCTCATCAGACGAAGGAGATGGAGATACCGATGGGCACTCTTCCTGCTGCCGACAACAAGGAATACTTCCTTACCCTGCGCGCCTTCAGCAAGCAGGCTACCGGAGCTGTTCCTGCAGGTCACGAGGTAGCCATCGAGCAGATGCAGCTGCCTGTACGACTGGAAAAAGCTCAGGAACAGGTAAGCGGACAGATAGAGAAGACCGAGACAGAAGATGCCATCACCATCCAGGGAAAGACCAAGGATTTCAGCATCAGCTTCTCTAAGAAGACCGGCGAGATGACCTCACTGAAATATGACGGTAAGGAAATGCTGCTGGCAGGCTTGCAGCCAAACTTCTGGCGCGGTATCACCGACAACGATGTGGCTAACGGTACTCAGGAACGCTGCGCTACCTGGCGTGAGGCTGGAAAGAAAATGGTACTAAAGGGCATCAAGACCCAGGCAGACAACCAGAAGGTTACCGTCATCGCAGACTTCGATATGCCTGAGCAGGAATCTCTGATGCAGATTACCTATCAGATGCTTGCCAATGGAAATGTAGAGGTGAACATGCACTTCATGCCTGGCAACAAGGCACTGCCGGAGATGCCTCGTCTCGGTATGCGCATGATTCTGAAGGGCGACTACGACCAGATGACCTGGTTGGGTAGAGGTCCGCAGGAGAACTATGCCGACCGTAAGAGCGGTTACCTCATCGGTAAGTATTCTGCCAGCGTATGGGAGCAGTATCATCCATACGTAAGAGCACAGGAAACTGCCAACAAGTGTGATGTACGCTGGTTCACCCTCGCATCGAAGGCTGGAGCCGGTATCAAGGTGGAAGGTGCTGAGCCATTGAGCGTAAGTGCCTGGAACTTCCCACAGGATGATCTCCTCTATGTTCCTTCTACCATCGAGCACCGTCATGGCGGCTGTGTTGACAAGAAGGACATGGTATGGGTGAACATCGACCATTTGCAGATGGGTGTTGGTGGCGATAATACCTGGGGCGCTATGGTGCATCCGGAATATACCATCACACCAAAGGAGTGGAGCTATAGCTTTACTATTAAGAACTTAAAATAAACGATATGAAGACTAAGTCTATAGCTATACTGACTATGGGGCTTGCCATGCTGTCTATGGACGGCATGGCACAGACCACCCGTCAGGAGTATAAGGATATTCTTGACATCCAGCTGACACCGGGGGCTCCCCGCCGTCAGAACGGATGCTTCACGGATATGGGTTCATGGATGGGTTTCACCCTCTCAGAGAAGGAGAAACCTACCGCAGGCTTCTGCGGACCTTTCAGTATCTATTACCGCAACTGGTATGCCCGTTCGCTGGTATCTCTCATTGATGGTACCGTGCAGGAACAGAGCTATTATCCGGGCGAAATCAGAATGAGTCTGAAGAAGGATGGTGCCGATTTCTATGAGAGTCTGCAGTTTGTAGATGCCCGTACGGCGTTGCTTACAGTTACCAATCCGTCCAAGGTTCCGTTCACGTTTACTGCCGACAGCATCAGTACCCGTGCCAATGTATCACGTTACAAGAACCGTGTTACCATCGGAGAGTTCTACGGTGAACGCGTCATCATCGACTTCCCTCAGGAGGTTAAGGTGACTGATACCGACCACAACTATCTGGCTACTGTGCCAAGAGGTGTAGAGCAGCTCACCATCGCCATTTCGCTAGTAGAGCAGGATACCGAGGCTTCGGTTCAGCATGTGCATACAGCTAGTCTGCTTGCCAATCCGAAGGTTGCACTCGATGAAAACGAGAAGCGCTGGAACGGTTATCTGAAGAAGGTGATACGTGATGATATGCCAGCAGAATACAACCGGGTGGCTGCGAAATCCATCGTCACCCTGCTTTCCAACTGGCGTGCCAAGCGAGGTGCCCTGTATCATGACGGTATCGTGCCTAGTCATGCTGTTGGCTATTTCGTAGGTTGCTGGGCATGGGATTGCTGGCGTTTCTCTGCCGGTATGGCTTCCTTCTTCCCAGAGTTGGCGAAGGATAACATCCGCGTGATGTTCGACTACCAGCAGCCAGACGGCATGATTATCGACTGCATCTATCCGGATGCTTCAGAGAACAACTACCGCGACAGTAAGCCTCCTCTGGCAGCCTGGGCGGTGAACGAGATTTACGAGCATACCCAGGATCTGGCTTTCGTAAAGGAGATGTATCCGAAGCTTCTGAAATATCATAAGTGGTGGTATGAGAAGAGAGATCACGACAAGAACCATATCTGTGAGTTCGGTTCGGTTGATGGCACGCTGGAGGCTGCTGCCTGGGAGAGCGGTATGGATAATGCCATCCGTTTCGACGGCACCAAGATGTTGCAGAACGGCAAGGATGCATGGAGTACAGACCAGGAGAGCGTTGACCTGAATGCTTATCTCTCGCTGGAGTATACCTTGCTCAAGAAGTTTGCCGGGTTGCTGGGCGAGCCTTTCGACTTGCCTGACTATCGTGGACTGGTTGCCGATTATTTCTTTGACCAGAAAGATGGCTTCTTTTATGACCGCCGTCTGGATGCCGACAGAAGTTTTGTACGTGAGGCTGGTTGTGAGGGCTATATTCCTTTCTGGGCGAACATAGCAACGCCTAAGCAGTTTGCCAAGGCAAGAAAGTTGTTAGACAATAAGAAGAAGTTCTCTACCTTCATCCCATTCCCGACGATAGCAGCCGATAATCCGAAGTACAATCCGCAGGGTTACTGGCGCGGTCCTATCTGGCTCGACCAGACCTATTATGGCATTAAGGGCTATCGCAATTATGGTGAGAAGAAGAAGGCAGATGCCTATACCGACCAGGTGTTCCGCAACTTGCAGGGTATTTCGGCAGGTACCCCAATTTATGAGAATTATGACACGCATACCGGCAAGCCTATGCAGGCTTCTCACTTCAGCTGGAGTGCCGCTTGCCTGATCATGATGTACAATGATTATGGAAAATAAACGATAATCTCATGTGTTAAACGTCATGTCAATGGGATTTGGCACATCTTAAAACCTAAATAAAAAAGCCTTTGAGCGTATCGGAAATGATAGCTCAAAGGCTTATTTTTTACCCTAAATGATTAAACTGTAACAAGCAAATTCCATACGCTTGGAAAGCGTGTGGTGTATATTATCTCAAAACATACTTTCCGGCTGGTGTCTTGCTGAATTTCACCTGATAGGCTTCAGAGACAATCTGCAGCGCCTCGGTAAGGTTGTTGTTCGGCAAGGTTCCTGTGAAAGGTTCGATGGTATCCATTTTCACAGCAATCTCAACCCCGTAATTCTTCTCCAGACTTCTGATGACTTTGCCCAGCGATGCATCGCGGAATACCAGCTGCTTCTTCTGCCATGCACAGGCATCCTCGATATGCGATACTTCGCGTACATCCATCCTTCCTGTCAGTTTGTTCACCACCACGATTTCGTTTGGCTTCATCGTATAGGTGCTGCCGTTGGCAAGGGAAGTGAGCATCACGCTACCGTTGAGTAGCGCAACTTCTGCTGTCTGTTCTTTCTTTCGGTTGATGACGTTAAACTCAGTGCCCAATACCTTGATTTCCATTCCCTGCATGTGGATGATGAACGGATGTCTGGCGTCTTTGGCTACCTTGTAGTGAGCTTCGCCTTCAAATTCAATCTCGCGATTGTCCTTGCAGAAATCCTGTGGTGCATACTTGATGCTGGAGAGCGAATTGAGCGCTACCACACTCTTGTCGGGTAGGGTGATGCTCACCTGTTCGCCTTCCTGGGTAGTGATTTCTGTCAGCGGAATCGCGGCATATTGCCTGTTTTCCTTATACATCATTCCCATAATCACCATGCAGATAGGCAGGGCAATAGCTGCCGCTATCTGGGTCCACTTGAGGACGCGCTTCAGGGTGAATTGTTTACGGGTTCCTATCTGTTCATGAATTTCAGCCTTGATACGTGCCAAATCTTCGTCAGAGATACCGCTATCCGGGATGATGCCGTGCAGCCATTCCTCTTCCATGGCTGCTGCTAATTCTTCATCTGAACAGTTGTTGATCCGTTCCTTCAGATTAGCTAAGTCTGTACTATTCTTGATGTCGTCTAACATAAAACAATCTTTTTTTAGATTATACACGGTTCGGTAGAGAATGTACCGTTAAATTATACTAAAAACAAGAGCCACATCAGGTTGGTGCGGTTGCTGATAAGCTGTCGGAGCTGTTTCAAACCCATCGACAACTGGTTCTTAACGGTCTGTTCACTATAGTTGAGTTTCTCGGCAATCTCCTGATTGTTGAGTATCTCCAACTTGGAGAGTCGGATGATTTCCTGCTGCGTCTTGGGCAGCTTGGCAAGCATCAGGTTGAGCTGTCTGACGAAATCATCATACTCCAGCTGACTGTCAGCAGTGGTGCTGTTGTGATGGTCAAGATAGTCCATGTAGTCTTCATACACGGGCGAATTGATGACCTTCCTGTAGGCGTTGATGAGGTAATGCTTGGCTCTGAGGAAGAGCAGCGGCTTTACGCTGTCTGCCTCTTCCAGCGTGCTTCTGTTGTTCCAGAGCCATACGAAGGTATCTTCCATGATTTCTTCGGCATTCTCCTTCGACTTGGTATATTTCAGGCAAAAGGCAAAGAGTCTGCGGGCATATAGCCCGTAGATTTCATCGAATGCCTTCATAGATCCTTTTTTGAGTTGAAGGATAAGTTCTGTTTCTGTCTTTTTAAACATGATAACTATTCACTAAAATCCATCTAAATCATATTCTTCGCTGTCCAAATCCAGACTGTCGTCGTTGTCGAAAGTTGTATTTGGTGCTTTTTCTTCCTTTATATCCGCATCGGTTCCCTGGGTTCCGGTAGTTCCGTTTTCGGATGTTCCGGTTGTTCCGTTGCTGAAAGTTCCGGTAGTTCCGGTTTTTATTTCACCGGTTGTTCCGCTTTCGGCAGTTCCGGTTTCTTCTTCATTTTCTTCTGAATCATCCGTCTTTTCCTGCTGGATGATTTCCTCCGGTTCTTCAAGCAGTGGGTCCTTGCTGATTTTCAGCGGTGCCAGATGCTGGGTATAGAAGAGGGTATAGTCGTCGTAGCTCAGACTGGTGCCCAGCAGCAGGAGGTTTGGCTCGCTGATTACGATGCCTCGGGCTCCCTTTGAGAGGAGCTGGGTGATGGCCTGATGCTGGTAGATGTCGTTGGCATACTGGCGTGCTTCGTCGTAATTGCGGAAGCCCTTTACCTGCATGCGGTGCAGACCATTCTGCTCGTCAATGACGAGGTCGAAATTGCGAACGAGATAGGAGGTGAAATTATATTTCGCCATCTCGAAGAGCAACTGGTTCTCGTTTACAGAATCGGGAACGTAGGCGAGCATGAAGACGAACGGCTCGTTGCGCTCAATGCTGAATACCTTTGCTTTGGATTTGACATCATCATTGAGTACGGCGTTGCGGCGCGACCATACATTGCTCAGGTCGAATGTGCCGCCCTTGAGCTGTCTGCCGGCTTTCACTCCGTTGAGAATCATTCCCGCCATTTCGCTGAGTCGGCTGTTCGGATATTTCTCTACCACCTGCTGCATATCATCAAGACAAGCCTGGATATTACCCTCGTGGAGCTGGGTGAGTCCGCCGATAAAGAGGAACTTGTCGCGGTTGGCTCCTTCAGGATAGCGCTTGTCTGAGATAGCCCTGTTGTGTACCACCTTATTATATAGGTTAGCCTTGAAGGCGTCGTAGGTGGCAGCATAGAGCGAATCTTCGAGATGAATGCCCATCTTCGCATCTTCCTCATAATAAGGAGAGGTGAGCAGGGCGGTCCATTGGCTCTCCGGATAATTCGCTTTCAACAGGTCGAGATAGCGGCTGGCGATGGCTGGCTGCTTCCTGATGTTGTAGAGCAGGTAGAGGTGATAGTAGGCATCATCGAGATGTTCGTATGCTGCGTTCTTCTTCACCAGTCGCTGCAGCATGCGTTCGCTTTCGTCCAGATCATTGAGTTTGTCTTTCAGAATGATGCCGGCATGCAGCAGTCCGTCGTCCAGAATCTGATTGCTTTCTGCCATCTTCTCTTCGGTGAGCGGAATCTGAGCGAGATAGTAGGCGCGCTGATGCGGATCTTCTTCTGCACTCAGGTTCTTCTCCTTCTCCTTCTCAAGGTCTTTCTTCTGTGCCTCGTTGAGGAGAGAATCGCGCTGTTCATCAGTCATTTCTTCTACACCTTTGGCATCGGCTACTACGGTCTGGTTGCTCCGCTGCCAGTTGTCTATGTTCTTTCTTTTGCCCCAGAGGCGCTCAAACTGCTGTTTGCCTTGGGCTACGGCAGATTGGGAGTAGAAATACCAGGTATTGGTGTTGCCGAAACCGCCGTTGCCCTGGGCTCCGTTTCCGAAGCCGGATGAGGCATTGTTGTTTCTCTGATTCCTGTTATTTCTGCTGTTATTATTGCCGTTGTTTCTGCCGAAGTCAGAGTTGTCTTGTTTTTCTGCCAATTCCTGGTCGGCAAGTCTTCTCTTTTCTTCCTTTTCCTGCTTTTTCAGGGCATCTATCACCTTGTCAATGGCGACATTCCGTTCTGTTTCGCTCATGCGGGCAAGCGATTGCAGGGAGTCCTGCAGATGGATGGCGTCGGTATAAGGCACCAGTTCATCGAGAACCTTCGAACGGTTGGAGAGCTGTTTGTAGTCTTTTCGGTCCTGGTCTAGGAGTCCGATGGCAGCATCATAGCATCGCTTGGCATCGCCATAACGGTGGCATTGCCAGTATACATTGCCCAGATGCAGCAACAATACACCTTTCTCTACTCCGTTGCGGCTTGATTTCGCAGCACCTTTTTCGTATGCAGCAATAGCCTGAAGGGTATCGCCTTGGTTGAGATGTATGTTGCCGATGGCATAATAAACCTGGTCGAGATATTCCTGGTTCTTGTCGCTCGCTGCCATTCGCTTCAATTTAGATACCATCTTCCGGGAGTTGTTGGTTGCCAGTACCTCGGTCATGGAGATGCGGGCATTGAACTCCAGTTCGTAAGGCGGATTGAGACGGATGACATGCTTGAAGGCACGGTAGGCATTCTGGGTATGTCCCTGTTGTGCTTCTACCTGTCCCATCAGATACCAGAGGCGGGCTTTCTGCTTGCGTCGCATCTCATAGCCGATGGCTTTGCGGAGATACGGAACGGCCTCCTGATAGCGTCCGGTCTTCAGATAGTAGAGGGCATAGGTCTTGTCCCATTCCTTCTGGGCACGCCAGTGGATGGAATCGCGCTCGATATTACGGATTACATCTTCGGCATCGTATATCCATCCTGATTCGAGATAACTCTTGGCGAGCCAGGCACGTGCCTT
Source organism: Segatella copri (assembly GCF_024330485.1). Classification (GTDB taxonomy): domain Bacteria; phylum Bacteroidota; class Bacteroidia; order Bacteroidales; family Bacteroidaceae; genus Prevotella; species Prevotella copri_L. The sequence goes on from NZ_JANDWX010000004.1 coordinate 94,841, forward strand.
GCCGTAAATGCCGGGTTGGGTGGCGTAGAGACGGCTCATATAGGCGAATGTAGCTGCTGCCGACTGGAAATCGCCTTCAAAAAACTGGGAACGGCCCATCAGCATCCATGCCTTCCAGAGGAACGGATTATATTCACGGCGCTGCAGCCATTCCAGGTCTTTGGCAGTCTTGCGGCGTTTCTTGTCCCATACCGGGCGGCGCTTGATGCTATGCTGGTGAATGGCTTTCTCGCATTTCTCGATGGCGCGGTCGTAGTTCGACTTGCCCAGTTCGCGGCTGTTCTTGTTGCCAACCGTATAATAAGGAATCATTTCAGAGTAATTGTCCTTATTCCCGTTTTCCTTTTCGAGCGAGCCTTCTATATAGGCTACGGTACCATTATAATAGGTGTTGTATCGGGCGTTGAAGGCATGCCACCATCTGCTCTTCGCCGTATTCTTCTGCGTAGAGCATCCTGCTATGGTCATTGCAAAGGCAAGGACAACCATAGCTGGCAAGAAGTTTCTGAATGGGAAATGCTTCAACATAAGTTTCTTCTTTGTTTAAAATTTTTCTTTCAGAGTGCGTGAAAGCCTTAGTGCTTTCTGGCTGCCAGTATCTTTGCTGCTGCAAACAGGATGATGCTGACGAAGATGATGGTTGCACCTGATGGCACATTGAGCAGATAACTGGCATAGAGGCCTACGATGCAGTCGATGCAGCCTATCACGATGCTGGCTCCTATCATGCGCTTGTAGCTGTAGGTGAAGAGGTTGGCTGTCATCTGTGGTATGGTGAGCAGACTGATGGCGAGTACGATGCCCACCATCTTGATGGTTGCCACGATGGTCATGGCGATGAGCGTCATCATCATATATTCTATCGCAGTAACCGGCAGATGTTGCGATTTGGCAAAGGTGCTGTCGAATGCGATGGTCTGGATAGGACGCAGCAGAAAGGTGAACAGCAATGCAACAAACAGGGTAAGACCTGCCAGAAGCCAGAGGTCTGTGCTGTCGATGGCAAGTATACTTCCGAAGAGGAAAGAGGGCAGGTCGGGCATGAATCCCGGAGTAAGGAAGCAGCAGATGATGCCCACGCTCATGCCTAGGGTCCAGAACATGGCGATGGCAGAGTCTTTGCGCACATCTTTCTTCCTCGATACCCATTGAACGCCGAAGGCGCTCAAGATGGCGAATACCATGGCAGAGAGTATGGGGTTGATGCCTGCAAATACGCCGATACCGATGCCGCCAAAAGAGGCATGCGTAATGCCACCGCTGATGAAAACCAGCCGGCGTGTGACGATGTAGGTGCCTACAAAGCCGCACAGGATGCTTGCCAGTAGGGCGCCAATCAGCGCGTTCTGAAAAAATGTATATTGCAGTATATCCATGTCTTTACTTTGAACTTTGAACTTTAAACTTTGAACTTTAAACTTTGCGTATTGCATGTTTAACTTAAAAAACTGATGACTTCGTCCTTAATCTGGTTAGGCAGGTTGATGCCTCTCAGTATCAGACTTCGGTTCCATCCCGCCACCTCTTCCGGTTGCATCGTATAGAGCACTTCCGAGAATTCCTCTACCTCCTCATCGGTATAGTCGTCGGCAGCTCTTCCTGCAAACCGGTCGAGTTCCTCGTCATCGTAGTATTCTATTTCCTTGGTGGCGGCTTCCATCATGCATTCCTGTTCGCATTTGGAGTTCTCTCCGTTGCAGGTATTGCATGATACGCCTTCCTGCAGCGGTTCTTCATCCTCTCCCTTGCGATGAGAGATGATGCCGAAAATGGCGCTTATCAAGCCTAGGACCACCAGGGCCAAAACTAAATATAGCATAAACTGTTAACTATTAACTATTAACTTTCAACTATCTCAAACCCAACTTTCTTCAAGTCTTCCCAATAATGAGGATAGGATTTGCTCACCACCTCAGGATTGTTGATTTCAATCTGAGGGAACTTGAAGGCAAGAGGGGCGAAGGCAAGTGCCATGCGATGGTCCTCGTAGGTGTCGATAGGCTCAAAACTAGGCTCGCAAGTCTCGCCATCCCAAATCAGCGTGTTATCGTTCTCGTCATAAATCACGTAACCCACCTTCTTCAGCTCCTTCTTCAATGCCTCGATGCGGTCGGTCTCCTTGATCTTAAGACTGGCAAGACCGGTGAACTTAAACTTTACGCCCAGGGCACAGCAGGCTACAACGATGGTCTGTGCCAGGTCTGGAGAACCGCTGAAATCGTAGTCGAAACGAGGTAAAAGACAACGCTGGACTTTCAACTTGACAGGAGAAAGAACATCACGGTTCTCAAATTCTGATTTCACGCCCAGCAGACTGAAGATGTATTTCACAACAGAATCGCCCTGCTTGGAACTGTCGAACAAGCCTTCGAGTCTTACCTCAGAATCAGGGTTTCCGTTCAGCGCCATCATTTCATACCAGTAAGAAGAAGCACTCCAGTCATTCTCGATGGTGTAGTCGGCTACGCAGCTGTAAGGTTGTGGCTTTACGGTGATGGTATCCACATCGGTCCATTCGGCACTGGCTCCGAAGTTCTGCATCGTCCACAGTGTGAGGTCGATGTAAGGACGTGATGCAATCTCGCCCGTCAGTTTCAGTTCCAGACCGTTTTTCAGAATCGGACCAATCATCAGCAGTGCCGAGATATACTGCGAACTGATGTTTCCCACCACTTCGAGATGTCCGCCTTCCAGTGGCTTACCAACGATGTGGAGTGGAGGATAGCCCTCTTTCTTTTCGTACTGTATATCAGCTCCGAGGTAGCGCAGGGCATCTACCAGGATAGCAATAGGGCGGTTCTGCATGCGCTCGGTACCTGTGATGGTATGCTCGCCTGGTGTAGCAGAAAGATAGGCGGTCATAAAGCGCATGGCGGTACCGGCAGCCTTGATGTTGATGATATCAGGCATATCGCGCAGTGCCGCAATGATGACTTCTGTATCATCGCAATCGCTCAGGTTGCGGGGCTGCAACTTGCATCCCGCCATGGCATTGATTACCAATGCACGGTTGCTGATACTCTTGGAAGCTGGCAAGTTGATACTTGCATTGAGTTGGCGTGGAGCCTTGATTGTATATTTCATTTTCTTCTTGTTTCTATTTCTTTTAATACTCTTTTTTCTGATTTTGCTATTTCTCAGCCTTCAGTATCCGGATGTCCTTGATGCAGACAGCCTTTTCCTTGGCATATCGGATAGGGAGGTCATCTTCTGTTTCCGGCATCTCATCCCATGCACGGGTTCTCGGACGAATCTTCTTCGGACCTGGTATCAGGGGCGAATAATACAGAACCTGGCGGATGCGGTTTGCCTGTTCTGGGGTGAATCGCATGCTGTAACAGATGCTGTAGTCCATCAGATTGTCTGACTGCCATTCCTCATTCTTGCTGTTGGTGCGTTTGGCAAGCTCTCTCATGCTGAGCGTGGTATCCTTCTTGATGGCTTGTGCCTTGCTGACATATTCTGTCAGCCATTTGCCGTATGCTATTCGGTTGTAGCTTGGTGTATCATCGCAATAGTCTGAGTCGTCATCATCATCGGCAGCCTCTGATTTGTCTTTCACTGTCTTTTCTGAGAAACTGTGGAAGAGCCCCAGATAATGTCCCAATTCGTGAGCCAGCGTAGCATTCGGGTCGGCTGTATTGTAGGTATATCCTTTATGATTCTTATCTGTAGTATACCGGGTTCCTTCATTCTCCCTTCCCACATAGATTGAATTAAGCGAAACGCAATATGGAAATTTGCCCGGTTTGCTCAGCGGGTAGTTCTTGCCATTGCTCAAACCGTCTATCTGTGGATAGCCGCCTACTTGGTAAGGCAGATGACTGATGCCCAGCGTGGTGCTGTTTTTATCGGTCTTCTTGAAGGCATATACCATCACATTGATGTAGTTGTTCTGGTCCCAGCAGTACTGTACATACTTCTTGTCCTTCATGAAACTCTCGCAGTCGAACTCCGATTCTGAAACCTTGATATATTCCACACCCGGTGTGCTGAGTCTCTTGCCGCTTTCATTCTTCTCAGCCAGTTCGAACTGGATATGCAGGTTCTCGCTCGGGACGGTATCCATCTGATAGTTGTATACATCACCCTGATAAAGTTCGTTCACATTGGAGAGAATCTCCTTGAGGCGGGTATATTCGATGTATTGCGTGGTGTTACTGTAGAAGACATGGAAGATGACAGGCAGATGATAGACATAATCATCGCCCGTAATGATATCTGTGTCACGGTCTTGCCCGTTGGATCTGATAGGGTCGCCGATAGAGCCTTCGGTATCCTTGCATGATGCAAAGCTGAGGACGGTGAGGGCGATCATGAAATAAAGAATTTTTCTCATGCGCGTACCTTATATTATATATTTTCGTGCAAAAATACAAAAATAAAAGAAGATAGGCGAGAAATATCCTGAAAAAGTTTCTCAAAATGCCAAAAAACTTGTGCTTCCATCTTCTTGATGTATATCAATTCAGTTACATTTTGTAAACTTGACTCCATGAAAATGGCGTTTTATAAGGTATGTCTTCGTGCAATATGCTAAATTTTAGGCTGTGAAATTGCAAATTGTAAGCTTGTGTGCGTTCAAAAACAAAAAGTATTACTTGCTCAAAAAATAAGATAAAATAGCGTTAAGGAATTATGAATTTTTCGGAAATCGTTGTATCTTTGCACCAGAAAAAGAAACAAAGACAATTACAATAACATCCTAAAAATAAACGATATGAAACGAATGATATTATTCTCATTGATGGCTTTGATGACCATAGCAGCTTTCGGTCGTAAGCACGTAGAGAATGCAACAGTTGTAGCTGACACTATTTTCTATGCAGAAAATATGAGCAATGTAACCAGTGCAGATCAGGCTAGTTATTACAGACTGCTGATGACTACTGGTTCAGGCCTTAACAAGAAGGACGTTTTCCAGGACTTCTATATGAACGGTAATCTCCGTGCTGAAGGTGGTTATAGTTTTATCGACCTCGGCAACGATCGCAATACTATCTTTAATGGTGAGGTTACTACCTATTATAAGAATGGTAAGGAGAAGTGGCATGGCAACTATGTCAATGGTAAGCGCGAAGGCTACTTCACACTCCAGCTCCGTGAAGGCGGTGTAGCTGTCGTTCAGTTCAAGAATGGCAAGTCTGTTCACGATTACTTCATGGTAACTTACAAGGACGGTTCTTCTGAGAAGAGAAATCTCTCTGAGTTGAAGCAGTTCATGTAATCAGAAATAAGCAACTATAGTTTTGTTACTTCATTGAATTAGAAGAAAATCTCTCTTATATAAATTAAAATTTTATGTTGATATGACCAATATGGGGATGGCTTCCGTGAGGAAGGTGCATCCCCTTTTTTTTTGACCTATATTTACCAACAACAAGAAGAGGGTGAATCATAAACTTATGACACACCCTCTTCTGATTATTCTTATTGATGTTGGCTGAAAGATAGGATTAGAACGTTAAATCTACTTCTACCGGACAATGGTCGCTGCCCATGATTTCAGTATGGATTTTAGCTTCTGTAATCTGTTCCTTGATACGGTTGGAGACAAGGAAGTAGTCAATACGCCAACCGGCATTCTTCTCGCGCGCCTTGAACCGGTATGACCACCACGAATAGGTTACCTCATCAGGGTGGAGATAACGGAAACTGTCGGTAAAGCCATCATTCAGAAGAATGGTCATCTTTTCGCGCTCCTCATCGGTGAAACCGGCATTGCGGCGGTTGGTCTTCGGATTCTTGATATCTATCTCTTCGTGTGCTACATTCAGATCGCCGCAGATGATAACAGGTTTCTTGGCATCAAGAGATTTCAGGAACTTGCGGAAATCGTCTTCCCAAGTCATGCGATAATCCAGGCGCTTGAGTTCTGTCTGAGAATTTGGGGTGTAGCAGGTAACGAGATAGAACTGGTCATATTCCAGCGTGATGATTCTGCCTTCATGATCATGTTCCTCTACGCCCATGCCATAACTTACGTTTAATGGCTTGTGCTTGGTATAAATGGCTGTACCAGAGTATCCTTTTTTCTCAGCGTAGTTCCAATAACTCTCGTAGCCCTCAAACTGAAGGTCGAGCTGTCCCTCCTGCATCTTTGTTTCCTGCAGGCAGAAGAAGTCGGCATCGAGTTCCTTAAACTGGTTCTCGAAGTCCTTGCCTACGCAAGCGCGCAGGCCATTTACATTCCAGGATATAAACTTCATTTTTTGTAATGTTGAATGTTGAATGTTGAATGGGGGAGGAGTGTTGAGTGTTGAATGTTGAATGTTGAATGTTGAATTGCCAGTTGCTATGGCGTATGCCTAATTCAACATTCAACATTCAACATTCAACATTTATATAATTAAATTCTTTTACTTTCTCCTCTCAGCAGACTCATAAACTCCTGGCGGGTGTTCAGTGAATTGAAGACTCCGCTGTAGTCGCTGGTGGTGGTGATGGAATTCTGTTTCTCTACACCTCGCATCTGCATGCACATGTGCTTGGCTTCTATCACTACCATCACGCCCTGCGGATTCAATGTTTCCTGAATGCAGTCTTTAATCTGCTGGGTAAGACGCTCCTGTACCTGGAGACGGTGGCTGTAGATATCAACCACACGGGCAATCTTGCTCAGACCGGTAATTTTGCCGTTCGGGATATAAGCTACATGCACCTTGCCATAGAAAGGAAGCATGTGGTGCTCGCACATCGAGAAGAAATCAATATCTTTCACGATGACCATCTGGTTGTATTTCTCTTCAAAGAGGGCATCGGTCAATACCTTGTGTGCATCCTGTGTATAGCCGCGAGTCAGTATCTGCATAGCCTTGGCTACTCGCATCGGTGTTTTTACAAGTCCTTCACGTTCAGGGTCTTCTCCCAAGAGTTTTAATACTTCAGTATAGTGTTCTGCGAGTTCGTCCAATCCCTCGCGAAATTCTGTTTCTGGATTCATCTTATTTACTTTATAATTGATTATTTATAATTAATAATTAGGCCTACGGTATCAATGCTGTAAACTATTAACTATTAATTGTTATCTGAAGTTTCGCAAGTTTTGCACCACACGCCCTGAAAGGGCAGAAGCTCCTAGCCCAGGGCATCGCCCTGGGTAATTACGGACGCATACCTGTCGCCCTGTAAGGGCAAAAGCTTTAAAACTCCAAGCAACACATAAAGCTTTTGCCCTTACAGGGCGCCTTGTTGATTGCTATGATACCCAGGGCGATGCCCTGGGCTAGGAGCTTTTGGGCCTTCAGCCCGTACTTAAACCACTTGCGAAACTTGAGTTGTTAATTATTAACTAGTACTGTACCGTAATCTGTCCCTTTACAAGGCATGCCTGTCTGTATCCCAGGGAGCGAACCTTGGCAAGCATCTTCTGGGCTTCAGCTAAACTGCGGAAGTTGCCCATTCGGCAAATCCATCTTGGAGAGTAGAAATGAACATAAACCGGCTGCTCAGGGAAATGAACTTTCAGCTGGTTGCCAGTCTGTTCTGCTTTCAGGCGGTCGTTACGCGAATTGCCGCCAGCAAAAGCCTGTACTCTATATCCTGTAACCTTATAGCTCTTGCGCATCACTTTCTTGCGCATATCCACTACAGGTGTCTCTGTTTCTTCTTTTTTGTTCTCTGCCTTTTGGGCATTGTTCACGTGGGCATTCTCTCGGGTTGCCTCATGATGCTGTGGCTCAGTCTTCTTCAGGGAATCAGGACCCTGCTTGTGCTGAGTTTCAGGCTCTTTTTCTTTTTTCTGTGGGGTAGTCTTAGTCTTGTCGTCTTGTGGAATCACTTGTTTGCCGTTTACCAGTTCATCAATCGCCTTACTTTGGTTCACGGTTACAATACCCTTTCCCGGTTCCTTCTGTTTGAGATGGTCCAGGTAGTTCTGCGCATTAGCTGTGAATGTTGAGCAGAGGATCATAATCAATAATGTGACGAATTGTTTCATGACTATTCCTTTTATGTTTGTCGTCTTGTTTTTTAAACGTTACCTTATTTTTAGTTATCTCTATTTATATAATAAGGTGTAATGAAGAATGAAGGGATGCACTTCAGGAAGAAGGCATCCCTTCGGGAAATGTAATATCCTTATGAGATTACTTCTTCCAAGCGTCGATGATACCCTTGAAGTCAGCAGCCTTCAAAGAAGCACCACCGATCAAACCACCGTCGATGTTTGGCTTAGCGAAGAGCTCAGGTGCGTTGCTAGCCTTGCAGCTACCACCGTAGAGGATTGATGTATCCTCAGCAGCCTCGTTGCCATACTTTTCTGCTACGATAGAGCGGATGTATGCCAACATCTCTTCAGCCTGGTCAGAAGTAGCAGTCTTACCTGTACCGATAGCCCAGATTGGCTCGTAAGCAAGGATGATGTTCTTCCAAGCGTCAGCGCTCAAGTGGAATACTGAACCTTCCAACTCAGCCTTTACTACCTCGTTCTGCTTCTCAGCCTCACGCTCCTCAAGAGTCTCACCGCAGCAGAAGATAACCTTCAAACCGTTAGCCAAAGCCAACTCTACCTTCTCCTTCAGAATCTCTGCTGTCTCGCCATAGTACTGACGACGCTCTGAGTGACCGAGGATAACATACTGAGCACCTGTGCTCTTTACCATCTCAGCTGAAACCTCACCTGTGAAAGCACCCTTAGCCTTGTCTGCGCAGTTCTCTGCACCAAGACCTACAATCTCTGAATCCAAAACCTGAGCTACAGAAGCCAAGTGGATGAATGGAGTACAGATTACTACGTCGCAGTTTGGTTTGTCTGCTACCAATGCCTCGTTAATTTCCTTAGCGAGAGCAACACCGTCCTGCAGGTTCATGTTCATTTTCCAGTTACCTGCTACAATTTTCTTTCTCATTTTTCTTTTCTTTTTAAAAGTTGATAATATTCTGTTCGAATTCTCTTTCTTTCTGATCCAGGCGCCCCAAGCCCAGAGCCGGTCGGCAATGGTGAGGAGTACCAGCGGAATGATGAACCAGGAGATGATGCCGGCTATCTTCTTGGCGGCACTTACTTCCGGCATCTTGCCTATCTCGGTCTTCTCCAGTGGCTTGTCACCAATCTCTGCCATGTCTGGCAAATCGTTGTGGCTCCATTTCCGGATGATGGTTCCGTCCTTCAGCAGAAGAAGACCTGGGTTGCTGCGGATTACCGTCTTCAGCGTAGTCTCGTCTGTGACATAGAAGGGATATTCTGCTCCAGTTATGTCCTGCCAGTGCTTGATGGCTTTCTCCGTACTTGCCGTGAGGCAGAGAAACCGGTAGCCATGGTCGTTGGCATATTCGTAAATTTCATCGATATTGCCGAAGTTGCTGTCGTCGGCAAATTCAAGATGTGGCGAAACCAGGAGGAAGGTGTAGCCTTTATCGTGAATTACTTCCTGGGTGATGTCTTCTCCCGTCTTGGCATCAGCTATGCTGAAGTCGTGGATTGGAGGTACGTAACCTTCTTCGGTCTGAACCGTCTTGCTGTCGATGAAGGTCCAGGTAGAGTCGGGATAGTTGTCTATCGTAAACTCCTTCCGCTCTCCGTTCTTCTCCAGGATGAAGGTGGTATCAAACTTGGGTTGCTTGGCTCCTTTCGGTATCTCCATGCCCTTGGCGATGTTGACACCTATATGATAAGGACGGAAGTCGAATTGCGGAAGATACCACAGACTCCAGATACTCATCACGATAGAGAAGAGAAAGGTGTAGTTGATGGCAATCCACTGGGTTGGTTTAGATACCAGCTGTGGCATTTCCTGCGGTTTCTTCCAGAGTAGGATAGCGATGGCAAGGAGGATGAGGTTCTTGACGAACGTCTCCATGTTGGTGAGCACGATGGCATCACCGAAGCAGCCACAATCTTTCACTGGGTCTGCGATGACAATCCACAGGGTAATCAGCGTCATCACGCTCATCACGAGCAGCGCAATCTTGCTGACCAGTTTTCTGCGGATGGCAAGGAGCAGGAAGATACCGATGGCAAACTCGAACATAGCCAGCACGATAGACATCAGCAATGTGCTCCATGAAGGGAACATCCAGTCGATGTGCAGCGCCTCCAGATAGTCGGTTATCTTGTATTGCGTGCCTAATGGATCAATTCCCTTCACAAATCCTGAGAAAATGAAGGTTATTGCCATCAGCAGTCGCCCGATGTTAACCGCTATCTTTGTTAATATGTGAGTTGCCTTATTCTTCATCATTGATTTCTTTTACTTCTCGCTCATTTTGATGGCACCGAAGACGGCATAGTTGATGATGTCCATATAGTTGGCATCAATACCTTCAGAAACGAGGGTAGCGCCGGCGATGTCTTCAATTTCTTTCACGCGCTGAATCTTGGTCAGTATGAAGTCGGTATAACTGCTTACTCTCATCGAGCGCCATGCCTCATCATAGTCATGGTTCTTCTTGAGCATCAGTTCCAGCGCCTCCTTTGCATGGAGGTCGTATAATTTCATAGCCTCTTCGGGTGTCATATCCACTTCATCCACGAAAGGCTTTTCGAGCTGGATGAGTCCTATGATACCATAATTGATAAGGGCGATGAATTCCGGACGGATACCTTCGCCAACCAAAGATTCTTTCTTGATTTCGAGCGAGCGGATGCGCTTCGCCTTGATATAGAGCTGGTCTGTCAGAGAAGAAGGGCGCAAGATTCTCCAAGAGGCTCCATAATCATGAAGCTTCTTCTCAAATAATGTCCTGCATTCGCTCATGACATTCTTAAACTGCTGTTCTGTTTTCAATAAATCTGCCATAATAATTTCGAAATTCGGTGCAAAATTACACATTTATTGTGAAATAGCCAAATATTTATTTTGTATTTTACATATTTTGCAGTAACTTTGCACCCCGAAAGTAGAAAGAGTATGAGAAATTTGACCAATGCCGAACTGGCACAGATACTGGATAAGGATATATTTCATAAGATTTCAGAGGCAGCAGATGGGCTGTCTGTGGAGTGTTATGTAGTAGGTGGATATGTGCGTGACCTCTTCCTGGAGCGACCTTCCAATGATATTGATGTCGTTGTGGTTGGTAGCGGTATAGAGGTAGCTTCTGCCTTGAAGAAGATGCTCGGGAGAAAGGCGCATCTCTCTGTGTTCCGTAATTTCGGAACAGCACAAGTGAAATATCAGGATACAGAAGTGGAGTTTGTTGGCGCCCGTAAGGAGAGCTATCATCGCGATTCCAGAAAGCCTATTGTGGAAGATGGAACGCTGGAGGATGACCAGAATCGCCGCGACTTTACCATCAATGCGATGGCTATCTGCCTGAACAAAGACCGTTTTGGAGAACTCGTAGATCCTTTTGATGGTGTCTACGATATGGAAGATGGCATTATTGCCACTCCGCTCGACCCGGATATCACTTTTTCTGATGACCCGCTGCGTATGATGCGTTGCGTGCGTTTTGCTACCCAACTCAATTTCCAGATAGAGGAGGAGACCTATGATGCGCTCTCCCGTAATGCCGAGCGCCTGAAGATTATCAGTGCTGAGCGAATCTGCGACGAGATGAACAAGATTATGCTCTCCAAGCACCCAAGCAGCGGTTTCTATTACCTGAAAGATACAGGTCTGCTCGATCTCATTCTGCCAGAACTGGTTGCGATGGACAAGGTGGAAACCCGTAACGGTAGGGCACATAAGAATAATTACGACCATACGATGGAGGTGCTCGAGAATGTGTGTAAGCATTCAGATAACCTCTGGCTCCGCTGGGCTGCTCTCTTCCACGACATCGGTAAACCGAAGAGCAAGCGCTGGGACAACAATATCGGCTGGACATTTCACAGTCATAATATAATAGGTGCAAAAATGATTCCGGGTATCTTCCGCCGTATGAAACTTCCGATGGATGCGAAGATGAAGTATGTGCAGAAACTGGTAGAACTCCACATGCGTCCGATTGTGATTGCTGATGAGGAGGTTACCGACAGTGCCGTTCGCCGCCTGCTGAATGATGCCGGCGATGACATCAACGACCTGATGACGCTCTGCGAGGCTGATATCACCAGCAAGAACCAGGTGCGCAAGCAGCGCTTTCTGGATAATTTCAAGATGGTGCGCGAGAAACTGGTTGATTTGCAGGAACGTGATTACAAGCGACTTCTCCAGCCATGCATCGATGGTAATGAGATTATGGAGATGTTCCATCTTACCCCTTGCCGCGAGGTAGGCACCCTGAAGCAGTATCTCAAGGATGCTGTATTGGATAATAAGGTGGCTAATGAGCGTGAACCGTTGATGGAGCTTCTGATGAAGAAGGCTCAGGAGATGGGATTGGTAAATGCAGAAAACTCAAAATAGAGAATAATTTTTGTTAAATAACGGCTCCTTGCGAGCCGTTATTCATTTATTATTAGTACTTTTGCAGCGCTTTTAAAACTTAAAGGCGCATAAAAGTTTTCGTTAGAGGACGGAAAGAACTTTTGAATAAGAGAAGATAAAAGATTAAATAATAAATTTATAATATAAAAATAGGTATGAAAATTAAAAGCGTTTTGTTTGTTGCAGCAGTTTGTGTTCTTGCTGCGTTGACATCATGTGGTGGAAGTAAGAAGGGCGGTCTGCCTAACTTCGGCGACGATGAGTTCGCTGTGGCTACTATCGGTACTTCCAGCGCCGCATTGCAGACTACCTATCCTGCTACCATCAAGGGTATCCAGGATGTAGAGGTACGTCCTAAGGTTTCTGGTTTTATCACTAAGGTTTTTGTACACGAGGGACAGACTGTTTCAGCAGGTCAGGCTTTATTCTCTATTGATAGCGAGACCTATCAGGCTGCTGTCCGTTCTGCTGCTGCCGCTGTAAATACAGCTAAGGCACAGGCAAATACAGCTAAGTTGACTTATCAGAACAACAAAAAGTTGTATGATAGCAAGATTATCGGTGAATATGAACTTTCTACAGCAGCTAACAGCTATGCAACCGCTAAGGCTCAGGTAGCTCAGGCAGAGGCTTCTCTGGCTTCAGCCCGCGAGCAGTTGGCTTGGTGTACCGTTACCAGTCCTTCTGCAGGTGTTGTAGGTAGCCTTCCTTTCAAGGTAGGTGCTTTGGTCAGCGCTTCTGGTCAGGCTTTGACCACTGTTTCCAACACCAGTACCATGGAGGTATTCTTCTCACTCCCTGAGTCTCAGATTTTGAGTATGTCTAAGACCAATGGTAGTGTTCAGGCAGCCATTGCTGCATTCCCAGCTGTTAAGTTGCAGTTGGCAGATGGTTCTATCTATAATCATCCAGGTAAGGTGGTTAAGATGAGTGGTGTCATCGATGCTACATCTGGTTCTATCTCTCTCATTGCTCACTTCGCTAACCCAGAGAAGTTGCTGAAGAGTGGTGGTGCAGGTGCTATCGTGGTTCCTAACGATCATAACAGTGCTATCGTCATCCCTCAGGAGGCCTGCTCTCAGGTGCAGGATAAGATCTTCGTTTATATCGTAACCAAGGATAACAAGGTGAAGTATTCTGAGATCAAGGTTAATCCACAGGATGATGGCAAGAACTATATCGTAACTGCAGGTCTTCATGTAGGCGATCGTATCGTATTGAAGGGTATCACCAAGTTGACCGATGGTCAGCAGATTAAGCCTATCACTTTGGAGCGTTACAATCAGAAGATTGCCGAGGCTGCCAAGTTGGCTGAGTCTCAGGATAACGCTCATGCCTTCGCTACTACTATGAGCGGCAAGAAGTAATATATAATAAGGTATAAAGAAAAATAGGTAAATTATGTCATTTACAAACTTTATAAAGCGCCCGGTACTTTCGACGGTGGTTTCCATCTTCTTCGTCTTGCTGGGTATCATCGGCTTGGTATCGCTGCCTATCGAGCAGTATCCGAATATCGCGCCGCCTACCATCACGGTAACTGCTACCTATACGGGTGCAGATGCCCAGACGGTGCTGAACTCAGTCGTTGTTCCTCTGGAAGAGAATATCAACGGTGTGGAGAACATGACCTATATGACCTCTTCTGCGTCTAACTCTGGTTTTGCTCAGATCACCGTTTACTTCAAGCAGGGGTCCGACCCTAATATGGCTGCGGTCAATGTACAGAACCGTGTGTCTCAGGCACAGTCTCTGTTGCCTGCCGAGGTTACCAGGGTGGGTGTCACCGTAACCAAGCGACAGAGTTCCAACGTACTCATGTTCGCTCTGACTACAGACGATGGCCGTTATGACGACCAGTTTGTTACCAACTACGCATTGATCAACGTCATTCCTCAGTTGAAGCGTATCAATGGTGTGGGTGATGTGCAGAGCCCTTCTACCCGTAACTACTCTATGCGTATCTGGTTGAAGCCGGAGAAGATGAAGGAGTTTGGATTGATTCCTTCTGATATTTCTCAGGCATTGGCTGAGCAGAATATTGAGGCTGCCCCTGGTAGCTTTGGTGAGAGCTCTGATATGCAGTATGAATATACCTTGCGTTACAAGGGTCGTTTGAAGACTCCATTGGAGTATGAGAATATCCTCATCAAGAGCAATACTTCCGGTCAGACGCTCCGTCTGGGTGAAGTTGCCAAGATTGAGTTGGGTGGTTTGCAGTATAATGTAAACCTGCTCAATGATGGTCAGCCTGCCGTGATGGGTATGGTTCAGCAGATTGCAGGTTCTAATGCTACCCAGATTGCAAGCGACGTAAAGAAAACGTTGGATGAACTGGAGAAGAGTTATCCTCCAGGGTTGAAGAATGTCATCCTTCAGGATGTTACTGAGTTCTTGTTTGCATCTATCGAGGAGGTAATCTTCACCTTGATTATCACTCTGGTACTGGTGTTCATCGTAGTGTATATCTTCTTGCAGGACTTCCGTTCTACGCTGATTCCTATGATTGCCGTACCTGTGGCTCTGGTCGGTACGTTCCTCTTCCTCTGGATCTTCGGATTCTCCATCAACCTGCTTACGCTGTCAGCCCTGCTGCTGGCTATTGCGATTGTGGTCGATGATGCCATTGTGGTGGTCGAGGCGGTTCACGCCAAGCTCGACCAGGGTTACAAGAGTGCCCTTACTGCATCTATCGATGCGATGAACGAAATTTCCAGCGCCATCATCTCTATTACATTGGTGATGTCTGCCGTGTTCGTTCCTGTATCATTCATCGGTGGTACTTCCGGTTACTTCTACCGTGAGTTCGGTGTAACCATGGCAGTATCTATCGTTATTTCGGCTATCAACGCGTTGACCTTGTCTCCTGCACTTTGTGCCGTATTGCTGAAGCCACATGAGGAGGGTCACGAGAAGAAGATGTCTTTCATCGACCGATTCCACGCAGGATTCAACTATCAGTTTGAGAAGATTACCAATAAATATAAGGGTGGTGTCAAGTGGGTTATCAACCACGGCATTGTCGCTGGTAGCCTCGTGGCTGTCAGCATCGTAGGTCTGGTTGCCCTGATGGGTACTACCAAGACGGGTCTGGTGCCTGATGAGGATACCGGTACTATCTTCGCTTGTATCTCCACAGCTCCTGGTACTTCTCAGGAACGCACAGCTGAGGTGGTAAAGCAGGTAGATAAGATGCTGGCTAACAACCCAGCCATTGCAACCCGTAACGCCATCATGGGTTATAGCTTTATCGGTGGTGACGGTTCTAACCAGGGTACCATCATCGTGAAGCTGAAGCCATTCGAGGAGCGTCCGGGTGGATTCTTCCACCGTATCAAGGAGGCTTGTACCGGTGGCGGTATCGAGGCATTGTTTGTCAACCCTATGGAATATACTTCTGTGTTGGGTATGATCTACAAGCAGACTGCTACCATTAAGGATGCACAGGTTCTTGCCTTCGCTCCACCTATGATTTCCGGTTTCTCTGTACAGAATGGTATCACCATGACCATGCAGGATAAGACCGGTGGTGACTTGAACAAGTTCTATGACAATGTGAAGAAGTTCCTGGCTGAGTTGAACAAGCGTCCTGAAATCCAGACCGCTCAGACTCAGTACAACCCTAACTATCCTCAGTATATGGTGGATGTAGATGTTGCCAAGACCAAGCAGGCTGGTATCTCTCCATCTTCAGTATTATCTGTGATGCAGGGTTATCTCGGTGGTCTCTACGCATCTAACTTCAATGCCTACGGTAAGCTCTACCGCGTGATGATTCAGGCTGGTCCTGAGAGTCGTATGCGTCCAGACGATCTGAGCAAGATTTACGTTCGTTGTGCTGATGGCACCATGTCTCCTGTAAGCGAGTTCGTGACTCTGAAGAAGATTTATGGTCCATCTAACATCACACGTTTCAACCTGTTTACCTCTATGGATGTATCTGTAACTCCTAACACCGGTTACTCTACCGGTGACGGTATGAAGGCGATTGCTGAGGTTGCCAAGGAGACATTGCCGGAGGGCTACGGCTATGAGTACTCTGGTTTGACCCGTTCTGAGGCTGAATCAAGCAACTCAACAGGTTTGATCTTCGCACTCTGTATCGTATTCGTTTACCTGATCTTGAGTGCCCAGTACGAGAGTTACATCTTGCCTTTGTCTGTAGTGTTGTCTATCCCATTCGGTTTGGCTGGTTCGTTCATCTTCACCAACCTCTTCGGCCACTCTAACGATATCTACATGCAGATTTCGTTGATTATGTTGATCGGTCTGTTGGCAAAGAACGCCATCCTTATCGTACAGTTCGCCCTTGAGCGTCGTCGTACGGGTATGGCCATCAAGTACTCAGCTATCCTGGGTGCCGGTGCCCGTCTCCGTCCTATCCTGATGACCTCTCTGGCGATGGTTATCGGTCTGTTGCCTCTGATGTTCGCATCAGGTGTAGGTAAGAATGGTAACCAGACCCTGGGTGCTGCCGCAGTAGGTGGTATGTTGATTGGTACTATCTGTCAGATCTTCGTGGTTCCTGCTCTCTTCGCAGTCTTCCAGTGGTTGCAGGAGAAGTTGACTCCAATGAAGTTCGAGGACGAGATGAACGAGGAGGTAGCTGCCGAATTGGAGCAGTATGCCAACGCCGCTCACGAAATGAAGGGTATCGAGAAGAAGTAATAACGCAATGTAACTTCAAAGGAAACAATGAAAAAGAATTTAAATATCATCATATTGGGTCTCGCAGCGCTCTCCCTGAGCAGCTGCAAGACTCTCTACGGAAAGTATGAGCGTCCGGATGTGAAGACCAGCGGTATCGTTCGCGATGTAGCTTCTGATACAGATACTTTGGCTGTAAAGGATACTACTACCTTCGCCAATATTCCTTGGCGCAGCGTCTTCACCGACCCTCAGCTCCAGTCGATCATTGAGAAGGGATTGAACAACAATGTCAACCTGCTCAATGCGGCTTTGAACGTGAAGATGGCTGAAGAGCAGTTGAAGTGTGCCAAGTTGGCATTCGTGCCTTCTCTGGCTTTCACTCCTCAGGGAACCATCGCTTCCTGGGACGGCAATGCTGCCACCAAAACTTACACGATGCCTGTTACAGCCAGCTGGATGGTAGACCTCTTCGGCAACCTGCTCTCTCAGAAGCGCAGTGCCCAGATGGCTCTGCTCCAGTTGCAGGATTATCAGGTATCTGTCAAGACCAACCTCATCGCCAACATCGCCAACATGTATTATACTCTGTTGATGCTTGACAAGCAGGTGGAGTTGGTTAACAATATGGAAGGATTGACCAAGGATACTTGGGAGACTATGCAGAAGATGCACGATCTCAGATTGGGTTACCGTACACCAGCCATCCAGTCAGCTGAGTCTAACTACTATTCTGTGTTGACCCAGAAGACCGATCTGTTGCGCCAGATTCGTGAGACAGAGAACTCTCTGAGTCTGCTCATCGGCGACCAGGCACATAGCATCGCCCGTGGCAAGTTGGATAACCAGAGTCTTCCGTCTAATTTCTCAACCGGTGTAGGCATCCAGTTGCTCAACAACCGTGCTGATGTCCACGCAGCCGAGATGAATCTGGCCCAGTGCTTCTATGGTATAGAGACCGCCCGCAGCAAGTTCTATCCATCTATCACCATTTCCGGTACAGGTGCATTTACCAATTCAGGCGGTGCAGGTATCGTGAACCCAGGTAAGTGGTTGCTCTCAGCAGTAGGTTCTCTTACCCAGCCAATCTTCCAGAACGGCCGTATCATTGCCGGTTTGAAGGTGGCTAAGATGCAGTATGAGCAGGCTTACAACACCTGGCAGAATACCGTGCTGAAGGCTGGTAGCGAGGTGAGCAATGCGCTTGTTCTCTACAACTACTCTGATGAGAAGAGCAAGATAGAGCAGAAGCGAATAGAAGTACTCGAGAAGAATGTTGAATCTACCAAGGAATTGATGGGTATTGCAGGCAGCTCTTACCTTGAAATCATCCAGGCACAGTCTTCACTCCTCAACGTACAGCTTTCTAAGGTAGCTGATGACTTCAACAAGATGCAGGCAGTAGTAAATCTCTACTATGCATTGGGTGGAGGAGCTAAGTAGTTTATAGTTAATAATTAATAGTTTATAGTTATGGCTAGTATAATAAGTCCAAAGGCAGAGGTTTCTCCAAAGGCTAAGATTGGAGACAACTGCAAGATATATCCATTCGCCTATATTGAGGACGATGTGGTCATCGGCGACAACTGTACCATCTATCCATTCGTGAGCATCATGAACGGTACTCGCATGGGTAATAATAATAAGGTGTTCCAGGCAGCCGTTATCGCTGCGCTCCCACAGGACTTCCACTTTACAGGTGAGGAGAGTGAGGTAGTCATCGGCGATAACAATACCATCCGTGAGAACGTGGTTATCAACCGTGGTACCCATAAGGGCGGCAAGACCGTTCTGGGCAACAACAACTTCCTGATGGAAGGTGCCCATATCTCTCACGATACCGTAATCGGCAACGGTTGCGTATTCGGTTATGGTACCAAGATTGCGGGCGACTGCGTGATTGGTAACGGTGTCATCTACTCAACATCTGTAGTAGAGAACGCCAAGACCCGAGTAGGCGACCTTGCGATGATTCAGGCAGGTACTACCTTCTCTAAGGATATTCCTCCTTATATCATTGCCGGTGGAAAGCCTGTGAAGTATGCAGGTCCTAACACCATCATCATGGAAGCAGCCGAGCTTACCGAGAAGGTTCGCAAGCATATTGCGAATGCCTACCGACTGGTATTCCATGGTCAGACATCCCTCTTCGATGCCATCAACCAGATCAAGGATCAGGTGCCAGATGGACCGGAGATTCAGAACATCATCCAGTTCCTGGAGAGTTCAGAGAAGGGTGTCATCACTAAGATGTAATGAATGTGCATAAAGGGATTTACCATCCCGAATAGTAAATTTTCATTTAGTAAATTCAAGTCATACCTATTTGAATTTTACTTATTATGTGAAGGGCTGGCCGTGAGGTTGGCCCTTTTCCTTTTTCAATTGAACTTAACTTTTGCCTGTGGTTCGATTAATTAATTGAATAAATGTAAATAAATGCTATTTTATTTTGTAATCTCTTCGTTTATGCGTATCTTTGCAGACAATTTGGGTCATTGTGCCCTTTTGGTTTTAAGTTAGTAAAGATTTTTAAAAATGAGAAAGAAACAATATAAGCCTAGCAATCATCGTGGATTGCAGGTCATTACTTTGTGTATCAGTACCGCTATGGTGCTCATTTTGTTGGGATTAGTTATCTTCTCTGTTCTCATGGGACGCAATCTCTCTTCCTATGTGAAGGAGAATCTCGTGGTACAGGTGATGCTCGAACAGGATATGACTAACCCGGAGGGATTGCAGATGTGTAAACGCCTGAATGCAAGACCTTATGTCAATACGCTGACTTATATCACCAAGGAAGAGGCACTGAAAGAAGCTACCCGCGATTTGGGTACCAACCCGAGTGAGTTTGCCGGTGTCAACCCTTTCCAGCCTTCCATAGAGATTACGACGAAGGCTGATTACGCGAACAATGATTCATTGAAGTGGATTACTAAGGAACTGAAGGCATTCCCGCGTGTTACCGAGGTTACTTATCAGCACGACCTGATAGAACAGGTGAACAATTCGTTGGCAAAGATCAGTATCGGATTGCTGATTGTTGCCGCCTTGCTTACCTTCATCTCGTTCTCGCTGATTAACAATACGGTGCGTCTGGGCATCTATGCCCGCCGTTTCTCCATCCATACGATGAAGCTGGTAGGTGCATCCTGGGGCTTTATCCGCCGTCCGTTCCTGCGCAGGGCAATGCTTGTGGGCGTTGTTTCAGCCCTGCTGGCAGATGGTTTTCTGGGCGGTTGTCTCTATGCATGGTCGCTCCACGAACCGGAACTGATGAATGTTTTGGGTTGGCAGGAACTTGCCATCACCGGCGGATCCGTCTTCCTCTTCGGTATCATCATCACCGCTTTCTGCGCCTGCATCTCAGTCAATAAGTTCCTGAAGATGAAGGCGGGAGACCTTTATAAGATTTAGTTAATAGTTAAAAGTTAATAGTTTATAGCAATCTTGCTATCAACATTCAACACTCAACATTCAACATTAAAAAAAATGGATAAGAAGAATTTAGCATTCGACAAGATGAACTTTATCTTGTTAGGCATCGGAATGGCGATTATTATCATCGGTTTTCTGCTGATGAGTGGCGCCGGTTCTAACGAGCATACCTTCGATACTGATATTTTCAGTACCCGTCGCATCGTTGTAGCACCAACCGTAACATTGATAGGTTTCCTTTCAATCATCTATGCGGTGATTCATAAGCCGAAAGACAATGAATAATTTATAATTAATATACATATTATTATTAGATGGATTTTATTCAGACTATCATTATCTCTATCGTAGAGGGACTGACCGAGTTCTTGCCTGTATCCAGTACGGGCCACATGATTATAGCAGAAAATTTGCTGGGTGTAGATATCCAGGATAAGTTTGTCAACGCCTTTACTGTCATCATCCAGTTTGGCGCCATCCTTTCTGTCATCTGTCTGTATTGGAAGAGATTCTTCTATCCAGAGGCTGTGAAGACCGGTGAGAAGACCTATTTGAAGGCGATGTTCGATTTCTATGCCCGTCTGGTTGTAGGTACCGTGCCTGCCGTGGTATTGGGTCTTGCCTTCAATGATTTCATCGAGTCAAACCTTGGCAATGTACAGCTGGTGGGCTGGATGCTTGTCATCGGCGGTATTTTCATGCTCTTCTGCGATAAGATATTCAATAAAGGCAGCGAACAGACCAAGCTTACTTACAAGCGTGCCCTGATTATCGGTTTCATCCAGTGTATAGCGATGATTCCTGGTGTATCGCGCTCCATGTCAACCATCGTGGGTGGTATGTCCCAGCGTCTTACCCGCAAGGCAGCAGCCGAGTTCTCATTCTTCCTGGCAGTGCCAACCATGTTTGGCGCCACCTGTCTCGAGGTTTATAAGCTCATCAGCCATGGCGGCGGCTCATTGCTCACCCAGGGCAACAACCTGTTCACATTGATATTAGGCTCAGTGGTAGCATTCATCGTTGCCATTCTCGCCATCAAGTTTTTCATCAATTATGTCACCAAGTACGGTTTTGCAGCTTTCGGCTGGTACCGTATCGTAGTAGGACTTATCATTATCATCTGCGGCCTATGCGGTGTAGATATGCAGATGGTTGACTAAACATAAACTATGGATTTCAGAAAAGGAGAAATTATTGCCATCGACAAGCCTTATCGCATGTCGAGTTTCGGAGCCCTGGCACATGTTCGCTATCTGCTCAGCAAGAAGCTCGGTTTTAAGGTGAAGATAGGACATGCCGGTACGCTCGATCCCCTTGCCACTGGCGTGCTGGTGCTCTGCACCGGTAAATGTACCAAGCAGATAGAACAGCTGCAGACCCATACCAAGGAGTATACAGCTACCCTGCAGCTCGGTGCTACTACCGCCAGCTACGATAAGGAACACAGCGTGAATCACACCTATCCTACGAAGCATATCACCCGCCAGCTGGTGGAGGAAACGCTCAAACAGTTTGTGGGCGAGATTCAGCAGGTTCCGCCTACCTACAGCGCCGTAAAGGTGAATGGCGACCGCTCTTATGCCTTGCGCCGAGCAGGCGAAGAGGTTCAGCTCAAGCCGAAGACCGTGCGTGTAGACGAGATAGAACTCACCGATTATAACGATGAGGAGAAGACCGCCAGCATCCGTGTGGTTTGCGGCAAAGGTACTTACATCCGCTCCCTCGCCCGTGATATCGGCAGGGCTCTCGATAGTGGCGCCTACCTTACCGCCCTCCGCCGTACCAAGGCAGGAAGTTTCGCAGTAGAAAACTGCATCAGTTTTGAACATTTCCAGGAATGGCTTGATGAGCAGCCTCTCGAAGACAGCCTTCAGCCATCCAAGTAATAAAAAATATAACATGAAGCTATCACAATTTAACTTTAAGTTGCCAAAAGATCAGGTGGCACTTTATCCGCATAAGGCAAAGCACGTGGTAAAAACGGCTAGTGGTGAACGTACATTCGAGATTACTCGCCGCGATGAGTCCCGACTCATGGTTCTCCACAAGAAGTCAGAAACCATCGAGATGTACAAGAAAGATGAAAACGGCAAGGATATGGTTGATGCCGATGGCAATCCAGTATTCCTGCAGTTCAAGGATATCGTGAATTACTTCGAAGAGGGCGATACCTTCATCTTCAACAATACCAAGGTTTTCCCAGCCCGTCTTTATGGTACCAAGGAGAAGACCGATGCCAAGATTGAGGTGTTCCTGCTCCGTGAGCTCAATCCTGAGATGCGCCTTTGGGACGTATTGGTTGAGCCTGCCCGCAAGATCCGTATCGGCAACAAGCTTTTCTTCGATGATGTCAACGAGATGGTTGCCGAGGTTATCGACAATACCACCAGCCGTGGCCGTACCCTCCGTTTCCTCTATGATGAGGATGGCAATCATGATGTCTTCAAGCGTTCGCTCTTCGCTCTGGGCGAGGCTCCGCTTCCTCGTTACGTTATCGATGCACGTGAGGATCATCACGCTACAGAGGATGATATGGACGATTTCCAGTGTGTTTTCGCTGAGGTAGAGGGTGCTGTTACTGCTCCTGCTACCGGTCTTCACTTCTCACGCGAGCTGATGAAGCGTATGGAAATCAACGGTATCAACGAGGCTTATATCACCCTGCATTGCGGTTTGGGCAACTTCCACGATATTGAGGTGGAGGACCTTACCAAGCACAAGATGGATTCTGAGCAGATGATGATCAGCCAGGAGGCATGCGATCTGGTTAACAAGACCAAGCTTGCCGGCCATCGCGTCTGCGCTATCGGTACCAGTGTGATGAAGGCAACAGAAACGGCTGTAGGTACCGATGGTATGATGAAGGCTTTCGATGGATGGACCAACAAGTTCATCTTCCCTCCATACGATTTCGGTCTTGCTGACTGTGCCGTAGCCAATTTCTATCATCCGGAGTCAACCCTGATGATGAGTACTGCAGCCTTTGGCGGTTACGACCTGGTTTACGAGGCATACAAGATGGCTGTGAAGAATGGCTATATGTTTGGCTGCTATGGTGATTCTTTGTTGATGCTTCCAGATTAACAGTGGTATAAACAGTTTTTATACACATAGAAGTTGTTGATATTCTGGGTTTTAGCTTAGTTATCCACAATTTTATAAAAGTGTGAATAAGTATGTATCAGGTATATTTAAGTCTCGGTACGAATTTGGGCAACCGAAAGCGCAACATTCGCGAGGTAATAGAAAAGATAGGAGAGCAGATTGGTGTGGTAGAGCGCCAGTCTGCTCTTTACGAAACCAAGCCTTGGGGTTATTCATCTCCCAACGACTATATCAATGCCTGTGTGTTGGTTCTCACCACGATGGCTCCGCGCCAGGTGTTGGAGGCTACGCAGCGCATAGAGCGCGAAATGGGGCGTACCATGAAGTCGGTGGATAGCGAATACCATGACCGCATCATCGACATTGATATCCTGATGATAGATGACTTGGTGATAGATGAGCCCGATTTCAAGGTTCCTCATCCGTTGATGGAGGAGCGTGAATTCGTGATGAAACCGCTGAAGGAGATACTCAGGTAATTTAAATTTAGTAAGTATGCAAAAACGGGCTAGGAGTTTTTGGTAGAGCAACAGGATGGTTGCCAGCGTCAGATAGATGATGCTGGTTTGTGGTTACAAGTTCTACAAAGTGCTGTTCTAAGAAATGAATTATATTCTTTTTTTTTATGCAAGAAAAATCCCACCGCTCTTGCGAACGATGGGATTCTGTTCTGTTAAGCAATGTGTCTGCCTAAGCTGATTACTTACGAAGACCGAGGGCCTTGATGATAGCACGATAGCGATTGATGTCGCGATCATACAAGTAATCGAGCAATGCAC
This sequence comes from Segatella copri, assembly GCF_024330485.1. Classification (GTDB taxonomy): domain Bacteria; phylum Bacteroidota; class Bacteroidia; order Bacteroidales; family Bacteroidaceae; genus Prevotella; species Prevotella copri_L. Next base: position 119,124 of record NZ_JANDWX010000004.1, read on the forward strand.
GACGCTTTCCTACAAGCTGTGTCAACGCACGTGTTGTAGTATAATCTTTACGGTTCTTCTTAACATGTTCCGTCAAATGAGCAATACGGTATGAGAACAATGCTATCTGGCTCTCAGCTGAACCAGTATCAGAGTTAGACTTTCCGTACTTGCTAAAGATCTCTTCTTTTTTTGCTTTGTCTAAATACATAGCTGTAAAAACTTAATTTAATAAAATATGAATATGTTTAATTTTGTGCATCTGCTGACCTTCCTCACGGTGGTTTCATTAAAAATGCGGTGCAAAGATACAACTTTTTGCCGAATTATGCAAACATTTCGGGATTTTTTTGTAATTTTGCACCCAAATTTAAGTATTTAAGGTAAAAATTAAAATGCAAGACATTAGAAACATTGCAGTTATTGCACACGTTGACCATGGTAAGACTACATTGGTCGACAAGATGATGCTCGCCGGTAAGCTGTTCCGCGACGGCCAGGATAACAGCGGCGAAGTGCTCGATTCCAACGACTTGGAGCGCGAGCGTGGTATCACCATTCTCTCAAAGAATGTATCTATCAATTGGAAAGGTACTAAGATTAATATCCTCGATACTCCTGGACACTCTGACTTCGGTGGTGAGGTTGAGCGCGTGCTCAACATGGCAGACGGATGCCTCCTCCTCGTCGATGCTTTCGAGGGTCCGATGCCTCAGACCCGTTTCGTGCTCCAGAAGGCATTGCAGCTCGGACTGAAGCCTATCGTCGTTGTTAATAAGGTAGATAAGCCTAACTGTCGCCCTGAAGAGGTGTACGAGATGGTATTCGACCTGATGTGCGACCTCGATGCTACAGAAGAGCAGCTCGACTTCTCAGTAGTTTACGGTTCTGCCAAGAACGGCTGGATGGGCGAGGACTATAATCATCCAACAGACAATATCGATTATCTGCTCGATAAGATTATTGAGGTTATCCCAGCTCCTAAGCAGCTCGAGGGTACTCCACAGCTCCTTATCACATCACTCGATTACAGCTCTTATACTGGTCGTATCGCCGTAGGTCGTGTACACCGCGGTACATTGAAGGATGGAATGAATGTTACCATCTGCCACCGCGACGGAACCCAGGAGAAGACCAAGATCAAGGAGCTCCACACCTTCGAGGGTATGGGCCACAAGAAGACCGATCATGTAGATTCAGGCGATATCTGTGCCGTTATCGGCTTGGAGAAGTTCGAGATTGGTGATACCATCTGCGATTTCGAGAATCCTGAGCCACTGCCTCCAATCGCTGTCGATGAGCCTACCATGAGCATGCTCTTCACCATCAACGATTCACCATTCTTCGGTAAGGAAGGCAAGTTCTGTACATCACGCCACATCCAGGAGCGCTTGAACAAGGAGCTCGAGAAGAACCTCGCTCTCCGCGTACAGCCTTACGAGGATTCTACCGATAAGTGGATTGTATCAGGCCGTGGTGTGCTCCATCTCTCTGTACTCATCGAGACCATGCGCCGCGAGGGCTATGAACTCCAGGTAGGTCAGCCTCAGGTTATTTATAAGGAGATTGACGGTGTGAAGTGCGAGCCTGTAGAGGAGTTGACCATCAACGTACCAGAGGAGTTTGCTTCTAAGATGATTGATATGGTAACCCGCCGCAAGGGTGATATGACCTCTATGCTGAACATGGGCGAGCGTGTAGACATCGAGTTCGATATCCCTTCACGTGGTATCATCGGTCTGCGTACCAACGTGCTTACCGCTTCTCAGGGCGAGGCTATCATGGCTCACCGCTTCAAGGAGTATCAGCCATACAAGGGTGAAATCAGCCGCCGTTCTAACGGTAGCATGATTGCGCTCGAAACCGGTACTGCCTTTGCTTACGCTATCGATAAGCTGCAGGATCGTGGTAAGTTCTTCATCGATCCGGGTGAGGAGGTTTACGGAGGCGAGGTTGTAGGTGAGCATGTTCACGACAACGACCTGGTAGTCAACGTAACCAAGGCTAAGCAGCTTACCAACGTACGTGCTTCCGGTTCTGACGATAAGGCTCGCGTCATTCCTAAGACCGTGATGAGTCTTGAGGAGTGCCTGGAGTATATCCGTGAGGACGAGTACGTAGAGGTAACTCCAAAGAACATGCGTATGCGCAAGATTGAGCTCGATCACCTGAAGCGCAAGCGCAGCAACAAAGACTAAGCAGAAATGTTTTTGTGGAGATTTTTTAGAAAATTTTCATTGCCCTGCTCCCTGGTTATGGGAGCATTGGGCTACCTGATATTCGCCAATGTGCCCTTCCTGGTGCCCATTGGCGATTATTGTGGTCCGAGGTTGGTAAGTCTGATGCCGGTAGTGCTGTTCTCCCTGCTCTATGTTACTTTCTGTAAGATAGAAATCAAGGAGATGAAGCCTAAGGCGTGGCATTTCATCCTCCAGCTCATCCGTACCTCGCTGTCATTGATGATGGTGGTGCTTATCTTTGAGTTCGGCTCCGATTACAGCACCAAACTGATTCTCGAGGGTGCCTTCATCTGCTTCATCTGTCCTACGGCAGCCGCCGTGGCTGTGGTTACGGAGAAGTTGGGCGGCAGTATCGGTTCGCTGACCACCTATACGGTCATCGCCAACATTTTTACGATGGTCATCATTCCGAGTCTTTTCCCGATGGTAGAGAAAGGGGCAGACGTATCGTTCCTCATGATGAGTGCGATGGTGTTCCGCAATGTCACTACCGTGCTGGTGGTGCCTCTGCTGCTTGCCTTGCTGAGCCGCAGGTTCCTGCCAAAATGGGTGGATAAGGTGAAGAATGTAAAGGATTTAGGCTTTTATATGTGGTGTTTCAACCTCACGATACTGATGGGCGAAACGGTTCGCAACATGCTCCATGCCGAGGTATCGGGCGTAACGATGCTTCTGCTGCTCTTTGTACCGCTGCTGGTATGTCTCCTCCAGTTTGCCATCGGCAAGGCGGTAGGCAGGCATTTCGGTGCGAGTATCAGTGCCGGTCAGGCGTTGGGACAGAAGAATACGGTAGTGGGCATCTGGCTCACCCTCACCTTCCTGAATCCTCTTGCTGCCGTAGCACCGGGTGCCTATGTAGTATGGCAGAATCTGGTCAATGGCTGGCAACTTTGGTATAAAGAAAAATATGGCAAGCTTAAGTGGTAAGCTTGCCATATTTTTTTGTTTCTAATCCTGGGTAGGGTAGATGAGGTTTTCTTCCCTGATGCAGCAGAGCACCTCATCCAGATATTTTCTGGCTTCATATTTCGCCATAGGCAGGTCGTGGAGCAGGTAGTTGCCGCAGTCCTTTGCCGCCTGTCCCGGAATCTCACCCTCGAAATCGGCGATAAACTTAAAGGTGCGCTTCATCAGTTCCACGATGTCCTTGCTCTCCAGGTCGCCCTTGATAAGGAGATAGTTGCCCGTGAGGCATCCCATCGGTCCCCAGTAGATGATGCGGTCCTTCCACTCCTCGTCGTTGCGCAGATAGGTGGCAGCCAGATGCTCAATGGTATGGATGGCGCCGTTGTGCAGACAAGGCTCCTGGTTAGGCACCTTCATGCGGATATCGAATGTTGTGATGACTTCTCCGCCTACTTCGTCCTTACGGCTCACGTAGATGCCGCGGAGCAGCTTATTGTGATTGATTGTAAAACTTGGAATCTTATTCATCTTTTTTATAATGTTGAATGTTGAGTGTTGAATGTTGAGTGTTGAGTGTTGAATGTTGAGTGTTAAATATTGAGTGAAGAATCATTCAACATTCAACACTCAACATTCAACACTTCTAAAGACTTTCGAGGAAAGCCTTGGTAACATTGAAAGAGCCTTCAGCCATCTTAGCCCAGAAGTCGAAATACTGCTGTGCCTTGGTATCTTTCAGCGGAACATCGCTGATGATGCGGAAGGAGATGAAAGGTGTCTTGTAGATGTGGCAGGTCTGGGCGATAGAGCAGCTCTCCATATCCACCGCCATCGCCTGAGGGAAGTGTTCCAGGATAGAGCGCATCTTCTCCTTGCTGTCTACAAACCATTCGCCGCTCACAATCTGTCCGGCGTGGATCTTCGGGTGCCTATTGCCCGGCAGGTTGTTGATGGCGAGTGCCTTCTCCACATATTCCTTAGGTGTTTTGAAGGAAGCAGGCATGCCCAGAATCTGTCCGAATTCGCATTCCTCGCCGCAGTAGGCATCGTGGTAAACGCAGTTGGTTGCCACCACCACCTCAGTCACGTTGAGGTTGATATCAGCGCCTCCAGCCACGCCAGAAGAGATGACGAGGTCAGGGTGATAGTTGTCAATCATTTCCACGGCACCTATGGTACTGTTCACCTTACCGATGCCGCATTGTTGCATCACCACCTCGTTATTGCCTATCTTTCCGATAACGAAGTCCTTATAGTTTTTTCTCTCAACCTGCGATTCGGTCAATAATGTCTTGAGTTGCGCGAACTCCTTGTCCATCGCAACGATAATTCCTATTTTCATCTTGTATACTAACTTTTGGGTGCAAAGTTACTAAAAATATTGCAGAGAGTAGCAAAGTTTAAGGAGTTTTTAAGGAAAAAGGCTTTTAAAGGTAAAAAAGTAAAAAAAGCCCCCGATGCGTGATGCACCGGGGGCTTCGGCCGGTTACCGAAGTAGCATACCACTTCTTCTTCTTACCTGCGTTTTCACCAGTCTGAGGTGTGCGCTGTACTTTACGATATTTCAATGTTCCTTTCTGTTCCATAATCTTTAGTTTTAATGTTTAATGTTGAATGTTTAATGTTGAATGTTGACTTGGTGGGGTGCACAAGCCTTCTTGAATCACAGTGCAAAGATACTGCAATTTCCCGATACCACCTAATTTCAGCGTGTGATAAAGCGCGATTTTCAGCACGCTTTCAATCCGAAAACTGTTAAACAATCTAACTCGCTCTAAATTGGACTTTAATTGAAAATCAAGAAGTTGGGCGTTTGCCTATATTATATAGGTAACAATATGGAAACGAGCGGACTTCTGCTCGTTTCTGTATTTTGCAATATGCAAAGAACACTCCTTTTACAAATGCAAAGTTAAAACTAAATTCTTAAAAACAAACTTTTCTGCTTTCATTTTAGGATTATTTATGAATCGGTTTATGTAGCACCCCAAATACCTTTAAGTATAACTTGCTTTGTCCCTTTATGTTGCTTTGATGAGATAAGAACAATCAAAGTAAAGCCTATTACAATAATGCGAAATTTTCAATTATTTACGATTTCTGTAATTTTTTTGAGAATATTACACCTCTATTTAGAATAATTATTGTATTTTTGCATACGAATTATATATCTATAAAAGTATGGCAAAGAAAGATGTAAACAGATTGAAGATAATGTTGGCAGTAACCAAGCACTCAAACAAGTGGTTGGCAGAAATGTTGGGTAAAGACCAAGCAACCATTTCTAAATGGTGCACAAACACTTGCCAACCAGACTTGGAAACCTTAATACGGATTTCTGATTTGCTGAAAGTGGATGTAAACGATTTGTTGAACAAAGAATGTATCAAAGAATGATGAACGATATATTGAAAAAGATAAAGGCTGGCGAGGTGTCGGGGGTGCAGTTCAAGGAACGCATTCTCGACAAATATGATATTGCCTGTGAGTTAGTGGCGTTCAGTAATTCACATGGTGGCAAGTTGGTAGTTGGTATAAAGGATAAGACCGGAGAACCCAATGCCTTGTCGTATTCTGAAGTACAAGAAACAACTAACCTGTTGAGTGACATTGCTTCAGAAAACGTAGTGCCATCCATTCTGATAAAGATAGATTCTGTTGAGGTCGAGGATGGCAACTTGGTTATTGCTACTGTGAAGGAAGGACTCAACAAGCCTTATCATGACAACAAGGGAATCGTATGGGTGAAGAATGGTGCCGACAAGCGTAAAGTGTTCGATAATGCTGAACTTGCAGAAATGATGACCGACTGCGGTAGTTTTGCTCCAGACGAGGCTGGTGTTAGGGATGCAACTGTCAACGACCTTGATGCAACGACTATCAAGCAGTTTCTTGGCAACCGTTTTGAGAGAGTTTTGGAAAAGAAAGGCTTGACAGGTGACGCTTTTAATGAAGCATCACTTGATATGATATGCTCTGCCATAGCTAAGGGACATGACTGTGAGAAGATACTTCGCAATCTGCGATTTATCCGTCCTGATGGTACACTGACCGTTGCTGCCATGCTTTTGTTTGGCAAATACACCCAGCGCTGGATGCCAATGATGACAGCCAAGTGCATCTGTTTTGCTGGCAACAGCATCGGCGGCAAGGTTTTCCGTGACAAGGTGAATGATGCAGATATGGAGGGAAACCTGCTTCATCAATATGACACGATCATGGATTTCTTCACTCGTAATCTGCATAATGTGCAGGTGGGAGATGAATTCAACAGCATGGGTAAGTTGGAAATACCTTATACCAGTTTGGTTGAGTTCACAGTAAACAGCCTTGTACATCGCTCGTTGAACATGAAAGCCCCTGTTCGCATTTTCATTTTCGACAATCGTGTTGAGATTCACAGTCCTGGTGCGTTGCCTAATGGACTTACTATTGAGGATATCAAGGCAGGAACTTCCATGCCTCGCAATATGTTCCTTTTTAACAATGCTATATACTTGCTGCCATACACTGGTGTAGGTAGCGGCATCACTCGTGCTCTGGATGAAGACATCAATGTCACATTTATGAATAATAACAAGGCACAGGAATTTGTCATCACGGTTTGGAGAGGAGAAAGTAACCAAGTCGGTAACGAAGTCCATGAAAAAAGTACCCAAGTCGAAGACCATGACACTGGACTTAGACACTCTGACACTGACTTAGCCACCGACCATGATACTTTTGCCGAAGACCATGACACTATACATAGTTACCATGACACTAACCATGACACTAAAAGAGTGCCATTGACGAATAAACAGAAGGATGTAGTAAACTTCTGTAGCGTGCCAAGAACAAGTAGGGAAATTTTGGAAAGAGCCGGTGTTGTCTATCATACAAAAAATATAGCCAAATACATCACCTCCCTTGTTGCAGCAGGGTATTTGCAGATGACTAATCCAGATAATCCTACAGCAAGTAATCAAAAATACAAGAAAGTAAACAAAAGATAAGAAGCGTATGGATTCATTATTTCTACTTCAGTTTGCATGTTTTATATTCATGCTCATCAATGCCTTCATCGTAGCACTCTCTCATCTGCATGTAAGATGGGAGAACAAGCGGTATGAGCGTTCTCGATGGATGATTGTTGCTGCCCTGATAGGACTGGCGATACAATATGTGCTGCAGATGACTTTTGGGTTCCGTGCTATGCACGATAATCTGGGGGCGGTCATCAACATCCTCCTCTATACCCCCTGCTTCTCGCTCATCTCCATAGGAATCTACAACATAGAAACCACCCGTGCTAACCTCAGAAAGATGATACTGATGTGTAGTGGCATTTATGCTGCCATCATTGTGGCCTTTTGCGTGGGTATCAGTCTTCATCATAGCCTGTATATCAGAGAGGGGCTTTATCTGATGCTGACTCTGTTTTGCGTAAGTGTTTTCTATTGCATATACATGATTATTCAGGAGATGATTAGGCGTAAAAATATGTTGGAGACAATGGCTGCAACGGATTTGTTGCCTTACGTAAGATATTCGCGTGCAAGTGTAATCATTCTATGGCTCGCAGTTCTCGCTATGCCTGTTGCCATCTTTTCTACTACCTTATTATATATAGTAGGTCCAGCCGTATTGCTTGCCTTGCTGTTCTTCAATCTTACGTTTATCGCTCTCGGCAGCAGTTATATCCCTACCGAAGAACTCTTGGATAAAGAAGTGGAAAACGATGCCTTGGTGGGAACAGAATATAGGTATGGGGGGGGCACTTTCTGCTAAACAGCAGACCTCTGCTGATAGCAGAACAGAATCTTTACAACCTCTTTCCGATGAGCGCAGAGATTTCATCCAGAAAAGTCTTGATGCATGGTGTGCGAATTTAGGATATAAGGACAGTACTGTGAATATGCTTACCCTCTCTCGCACACTTTGTATCTCCAAGGATGAGTTATCTGTATTCTTCGACCAGTATCTGAAAACTACATTCAGAATATGGCTTGGTGATATACGTTTCAATGCGGCAAAGAAGATGATGTTGGAATTTCCAGACTATAGTAATGACATTATTTCTGCCGAGTGTGGCTTCTCTGCCCGTACCTATCTGTACCGGATATTCAAGTCAAAGGAAGGTTGTACGCCTACCGAATGGCGAGAAGAACAAGTTGCAAATGCAGCCCCAGATGATGAAAAACAGGATTAACCATTTTTCAATAAATACCAGAAAAACGCATAATAAAAGGGAATAAATCGTTAAAATGGGTATCTACTTCCTACGAAGTAGACACCTAAAACATAGGAAGTAGACACATTGACAGGGGAATGCGCCACCTTTTTTTGATGAAAAACACTATCTTTGTGCCATGAAAGAAACAATAGAAACTATACCAAGGATAGAATTAGCCCTGATCATCATCGGGGTGTTTGTACTCATATTAGGTATTATCTTGGGATATGCCATGATACATGAGTACAGGATATATCTTGATGATCACTATAAGGCTCGCTATAGCTTTCGTGACTTCATCAAGAGGGAACGCTTTTATATATATTTGTTCTTCGCATCCATATTTATCTTCCTAACAAACCTCTTGTATTTCCTGGAGTGAGTTTCGGATAGAATGGATGAATTAGCTTTATGGTGGATACTTGTCCTGTAATTGGAGATAAATTTTTATTTTTACGGTAAAAAAAGGAATGATATGATAAATTATTTGACAACAAAAAATCGGTTGCTGGTTGCAATACTTGCATTTATTCTTCCATTTTCTTTTGCGAGAGCAGAAGTAAAAGAAGATGGAAAGACTATTTCGCAAGGCTGGTACGTCGGTATTGAGGGTGGAATGCCTTTCGGTTTCTCTACTTTCTCAAGTTTCGGACACGACAAGACGCACCTCGGTTGGGCTGCTGGCATATATGGTGGCTATCGTTTCAACTCCATATTCTCGGCAGAGTTATCTGCCAAGTATGGAGAAATGAACTTGTCTGCACAAGACTGTTGCGTAGAACGTAACTATTGGTTGGGCAGCGATGGCGTGCTTTACAAGGCAGGTGTCTTAGGCATGGACAGTTGGGAATATGCCAATCTGAAAAGCCATGTCTGTATAGGGCAATATGGAGCCAGAGTAAATATCAATCTCCTTGGGTTGTTCCCTCAAACAGCTGACAGCCGATGGGATTTGGCTGTTTCACCTCATATATATGCAGTAACGACCAAAGCTGACATCCATACTATAGCCGATGATGCCAAGGTGATGAAAGGTTCTACCAACTGGCATTTGGGTTATGGTGCAGACTTGCTGGTTGGTTATCAACTGACCTCATGCCTGAAATTGGGCATCTATTCTGGTCTGACCCGTCTTACTGGCGAACGTATGGATGGAATGCCTGAGCATCTGCATAAGAACAACTTTGTTTGGGAAAGTGGAGTAAGATTAGGGATAAACCTCTCTAAAAAGAAGAACAAGGTAGCAGAAACTCCATCAGTTCAACAAACGGAGGTTCTACAACAGGAGGTTCTACAACAGGAACCAACTTCTTCGGAGAATGTCAATCAGAAAGAAACAGTAGATAAGGCAGAAACAAGAGTTGCTGAACAAGACATAAAAGAATCTGCAAAGGTGACTTTCCCTGTCATATATTTCACCTTCAATAGTATCGACATCCAACAAAATGAAGAGACTAAATTGAATGATATTCTCAAAACATTGAAAGAGAATCCGAACATGAAGGTGACGGTAACAGGTTGGTGTGACACAAAAGGCAGCGTGGCTGTCAATAAACGTATATCTCGCCAGCGTGCTGAAGCCGTAAAAACTTGGCTTGTGAAGAATGGCATAGAGGCAAGTCGCATTACTGCCATAGGAAATGGTAGCGACGGCACCCAAGATGCGGATAAAGCTCGCCGAGTAGAGACAACAGATAATCATCAGTAACCCATAAAACAAGATAGAAAATGAAAGCAAAAAGAAGATTTAATATTTGGTTATGGGTGCTGTTATGCGTCCCATGCCTGTTGGCAAGCTGCGACCATGATGTTCATGACGGTGAGGAAGAAGGTGGCTTGTCGGTATCGCTCACTTGGGCAGATGAAGCTGATAAAGGCACGGAAGTGAAGGATGTGAAGCTCTGGATATTCAATGCCGATGACGGTTCCTTAGTTGAGGAAAAACATGATGGAAGCACGCAGGAGGTAGCAAGCCAACGCTTCGCTCTTCCTGTAGGGCATTATCAGATTCTGGCTGCCACCAACCTTATAGAACCATTCTTTATCGGTGAGGCTACAAGGGCGACCCTCAACATGAACCAACTCATGTTTGGATTGTCCAATCCAAGTGCCTCTCCCGACCATGCCTATTATGGTGTCACGGACATCGGTATTGACAAATCAAATGTCAACTACATAACAAAAAATGAAATGCGCCATATACTTGCAGAATTGACCATCTTCATTAAAGGAGTTCCAGACAATTTTGCAATGATAGGCAAGGTTCTGAATGTGGCAACCGGACTCCTGCCCCTGCAAAAGAATGAGGATGGAACATTCGGGACGGCAAGCTATACCAAGGAAGAGTGTGATATACCTTTGAGAATCGCAGTGCCTGGTGAAACTTTAAAAACGGAAACATTACGCTTGATGCCGACAGCCAACGGTTTACATACCACCAAGTTGTTTATCCAACTGATTTCTCCTGGGGGAGTAGTTAGCAACTACGACATCGAAGCACCCGTCATGAAATCTGGCGGCAAGTACAAGATAAACTTGGAATTTGAGGAGATGAAACCTTACATGTATCTTACGAGCACGAAGATAGATGATTGGACTGAGGAATGGATTTATCGTGGTGAAATCCTGAATCCTGAAGATTAAGCGACCCTCTCATTTAAGCAAGAATCAAAACAAGAATATAAACATAAAATAGTAAAAGACAATGAAAAAGAAGACTTATCTCTTTGCCCTGATGGCAATGGCTTTGACATTGGGCAGTTGTTCTGACAACGAGAACGGTATCGGAGGCGAGACCTCCAAGTATATCACCGTTTCTACCAGTATCGGCAATATGACACGTGTTGCCACAGATGCGAATGGCGGTCAAACCTTTGAGGAGGGTGATGAAATCAGTGTGTATGCCTGGACTGGCGATGCAACTGTTGCTCCAGAGACACGCGAGCGTGTGGTGAATAACGCCATTAATAAGCTGACTAACGGTTCATGGATATCCAATCCACAGATGCTTTGGAAGAACAACCGTGACAAGCATTATTTCATCGGTGTCTATCCAACTGCAGCAATATCCGACCTTTCTGCCGGAGAATATACATTCGATGAGACAAAGCAAGTGGAAAGCGACCTCTTGGTGGCAGTCAACAAAGATGGCTTATCCTATAATGTCGATGAACCGCAAACAGTTCCTCTTACCTTTACCCATGTAATGGCAAAACTTGTGGTGAACCTTACCTATAAGAATCAATGGGGAACAGAGGGACCTACCGTAGATAAGGTAGCTGTAGGCAATGCCGCAAAAAAAGCAACCGTCAATTATCTGACCAAGGTTGTCACCCCATCTACTGTAGCAGAAGATAAAGCTGACTTCGACATGCCGGTTTTAACTGCCAACAAGAAATATGTTTCCATCATCATCCCGCAGGATGGTGTTCAGAAGATTACCATCACCATTGGCGGAAAGGACTTCATCTACGACAACGGTACTCCTTTCAAGTTTGAGAGTGGCAAGATTACCACCATCAACCTGGAGGTAGGACGTGACGTCATAAAACTTGGCAATGTTAACATCTCCGACTGGGGTTCTACAGGCGACCCTATCAAGGGTGAGGCTTACGATTAACTTTCTTAAAATTAAAACAAAAAATTCGACAATATGAAAGCAATTAAAACATTAGCAATGGCAGCTTTGGCAACGGCAGTTTTTGCCAGCTGCTCAAATGAGGATGGATTACCACAGAGTAATTATCCTGCGGACAATGTGGTTAGAATCATGACAAGTGTAGATGGCATGAATACCCGTGCCTCTTATGGAAACAGTACGGACAAGCTTAAATCGTTCGGCTTCTGCATCAAAAATGCTAATAGCGAAAAATATACCTATGATAATATCAAGGTATCACAGAAAGGCTACAATTGGATTCCGGCTACCCAAATGTTGTGGCAGAATTCAACTACAGCTGTTGATATTCTGGCTTATGCGCCATATCAGGAGACTACCGAAGATGCAAATGGCAAAGTTAAAGTCTTCGGAAAGCCAGATTATGCCTTTTCTGTAAAGGCAGACCAAAGCGATGCTGAAGACTATTCATCCGACCTTATTGTATTTAAGCAAACGGGATTCACGCCTGTTTTGGAATTGAATACCAGCAAAGCGGTTGAGGTCGCATTCACCCATCTCCTCAGTCAGCTGAATCTCATTATCGAGTTGAGAGACCAGTTTAATACGAATAATAATACGGTTACGAAAGGATTTGTAACTGATGTCAAGGTGAATGGCACCATTATCAGCAGCAAAGTGGATTTCTCTGCAAGCCCTATAAGTGTTCAAGTTGATGGTACCCAGACAGCAGCCATTACTCCAGAAACTACAGGATTCACGCCGGCAGAGAACGCAACCGCCCATGCAGTCTTCAACTATTCTGCCATTGTGATTCCACAGACCGTTGCTGCTGGTAATTTTAGTATTTCGTTCAAGGTGAATAATACAGAATATATCTGGACTGCCACCGACGCTGTGACATTTGAATCCGGCAAAAAACATGAGTTGCATCTGTTGGCAGGTAAGGATGTAGTGCAAGGGGGCGCCATAAGTGCGATACCTTGGGGAGATGAAACCATTACCGAAAAAGAGACTGATTAAAGAATTGTTTGACATTTAAAATAGACAAGATATGAAGATTACAAGATATATGGGAGCATTTGCAGTTATAGCAATGCTTGCCGCTTGCTCTACAGATGACGAACTGGGAGCTAACAGTGCCGCCAATGAGGTGAAGATTGCTGCCACCGTTGGTGGAAACAGCATTTTTACCCGTAGCAATCCTGTGGGTACAGAAGAGGAACAAACGAGTTTTAATGAGGGCGATGCCATCAGTGTAACTACTGAGGGTACAACCGTTATTTATAAGAAGACGGCCGAGGTATGGGCACCTGTGAATGCAGCTGAATTTCTGCTCTGGACGGGTAATGCGCAGACTTTCCAGGCTTGTTATCCTGAGAAAGCGGATGAAAACTCCACAAAAAATTCTTTCTCTGCAGGTTATGTCTCAGCAGACCAATCTACAGTTGAGAAAATTGCTCAGTCTGATTATATGACATGCATAAAAATGATAGAAAAGGCAGGTATACCTTCCGATAGACAGTTGGCATTGGACTTTGAACGTCAGACGGCTCGCATCATAGTCAAAGTAAGTGCTTTTGGAAATCAGTTCGAAACACGGATACCTACACTTTCTGCCGTAGAAGTTTATTCTAAGCTGAAAGTTCCAGCAGGAGAAAGTGACAGCTACGTAGGCATCCAAGCTTGTAAAAAAGACAATGTATTCTATGCTTTGGTATCTCCAGGAACTGCCAATTCTACAGAGAAATTCCTCAAACTCACTGTGACATACAATGATGGTGTGGGCAACCCTACTCAGACAAAAGAACTGTATGTAACAGGAATTCCTGCTCTTGAAAAAGCCAAGAGCTATACCTATAATGTAAGAATAGGTAAGGACAATGCTATAATCGGAAGTGTAAGTGTTGCGGATTGGGGTACTGGCGATGCAATTACTGGAGGCGATGCCTCCATACTCACACCAGAATTAATTATAAAACAAGCTTTGGCTGCAGGAAAAACTGACATAACGCTCAATTTGGCTAAAGATTTTAATGACTTTTCTAAAATAACAGATGCCCTCAAAAATGCTAAAGAAGGTACTATAGACTTGACTCTTAAGGGATGTGAGAGGATAGAAGGTTTTAGTTTTAACTCTGTCGAAAGTCTTAAATCAATAAATTTGCCAGATGTAATAGCTATTTATCCTCAAGCTTTCAGTGATTGTTGTAATCTTGCGTCTGTTTATGCTCCAAACGTAATGCATATTGAAAGCTTTGTTTTCGCCGGCTGCAGTTGGCTCAGAGAAGTAGAGTTAGGAAATATTTCCACTGCAGGTTTCCGTATCTTTGATGTTATATCTACTGAAAATGTAGATTTAATTTTGTCAAAAGATCAAAAGGTTATGACAGGAAGTGATGATGAAGGGTGGCAATCTGATGAATCTATTCCTTATGCAGAGTCTGCGGATCATACATGGAAACGGTTTCTTGGAAAAACATTCAAATCCATAAAATGTGGAAGTCTCAAAATTGAATAACAACTTGGAAATTAATAACATTAGATAAACTCCTAAGCTGGGCAGGAGTATAAGGTGCCCAGCAATTATAGTCACCCGCACCTCACGGGAAACGACAAGGGTCTATATGCCACGATGACAAGTGGCGTATAGACCCTTTATCGTGTTCTAGTTCCCGTTCGGTGGATAATATGGCTGTATGGTGGTTTCGTGCTACCTGTTTTCATGGTTTGAAGTATCTTTGCGTCAATCGTGAGGTGCTCAAACAAAATTTTATTATGAGAACAGAAATGAAGGAATACCCTACTGATGTGTTTTTGAATAGTTGCGGTATGGGATGCAAACGTATCACCGTCAGCGACATTGCTTACATTGAGGCAATGAGAGACAGCTGTATTATCCACATGGTTGATGGAAAACGTCACACTCAGTCTTGTCCTATGGGCGACATTGAGCCTGAGTTGAACCCGAACATGTTCAAGCGCATTCACCGTTCTTTCATCGTCAACATTAGCTACATCGACATGTACTATTATGGATATGTCGTTTTGGAGAATGGTATGGAAGTACACATTGGAACAAGTATCGTGAGGAATTGAAGTCCTCGTTTCACTTTTGGGGTTCGAGAAACCGAAACAAGTAAGATTTTTATGGAATAATAGGCAGAAATAGCCTATTCGATGGACGCAAAGCCCGTCTGGTGGAAATAGTTGCATCAGTCGGGCTTTCGCTATATCTTTGCACCATCAACGTTGAGAGGCGGGTCCTGAAAAGCCTAATAGTAAAGAGAGTAAGGAAAGAAGACAACATGAATTATGAATGCTATTATTTCGTGTCATGGGGCAAAAACTAATGACTATTATAATTTGCCTCAAAATGTAAATCTGCATTTTTATGCCCCCAATGGAAATATATTGGAGAATGATCGTGCTTATAGTGTTTTAGACAGATTGCTTGCAGGACAAACTTGTGATAATTATCAACAAGTAATAGTTGGTGGCTGCCGAATTCACGATTTTAACTTGTGGTGTGGACATTTTAGATTGTCACCAACAGGAAATTACTCAAATGGTGTGATTGTTTATCCCCCTGTCATTGTGAAAAATGATATGAGAAGAACTTCGGAAGTTAATCCTATTCGTTTGAGTACAATTGTTGGCGAAATAATGCGCGATTATCCTGGTGCGCCACAAATAGACATCCACTGTTTGTTTTGTAGAACATATTAAACTTTGAGAATTATGAATGACAAACCAATGACACTAAAGACCGTTAACACAAATGATGTTAACCTCGTCTCAAAGACTGGACTCGGTTGTGGTGTTGACATCACAGGAGTACTAGGTACGAATGAGTCGGTAAAGACACAGATTCTCGATTACAATCTGTTGGTACAGAAAGCACTTGTTGAGCTTGATGACGCAGAAATGCTTTACGACGTAGAACGTTCTGGCAAGGATTATTCCGAAATGACGAACTCCATCAATAGTTGCCTTGCAGGAAAAATCTCACTTGGTGTGAAAGGTCTTTCTTTTGGAAGCAACCTTAGCCGTTCTTTCAACAAGAGCACCAAGCAAGTTGACATCTATGAGTATGCCGAGAAGATGATTATCCGCAAGATGTATGCTCTCAATGTCAAGCCATTTGTGTTGGACACACTGCGTGACTACATTCCTACCGAAGTATGGAATGAAATCAATGCAACAGACAATGCTAATCCTTCGTCTGCAGCTCGTTTGGACAAGAACCGCATCAAGGAACTATACAAGAAGTATGGTACCCACGTTACCACGAAGACTTTCTACGGTTGCATGTATGAGTATATCATGCGTCGAGAACAGAACAACTGGGAGACTTCCATTGAGAAACTTCTCAAGATGGATGTTACGGCAAAGGTTCCTATTCCTGATACAGGTGCAACTGTTGATGGTGAGAAACATATCACGTTTGAGCTTAAGGATAAGGAGTGTCGTGAGAACTCCAATGTCGAGACAGTGGAGCACCGCTATGGTGGTGACACATCTGTAAAAGATGTGAACGCATGGATGAATAGTTGCGTAAAGGGCGAGAAGAACAATTGTGCGCTTCTTGGCTATTCTTTGGGCATTGATAGTGCCACTGATAGTGGACTTATTCCACTATATCAGCTTCTTGATTTTTCTGACCCTCGTCGCCAAGCAATGATTGATGCTTTGCAAGAATACATGAATGAGTATGGCTTGAAGGTAGAACAGCGTAATATGGTTATCGTGGATGCCATTGCCATGCACATCACTTCTGGGGCAGTGAAAGACTTCTTGTACGCTGATGACATCAATGGCATCCGTCGTAAGTTCTATCGTCTCGAAGAAAACATGTACGATCATGTGAAAGGGGTAACCAAAGGCAAGATGTACTTCTACTATGCACTTGGACATTTAACAGGTAATGCCGTTGTCGAGATGAAATTCTGTGGCAAGGGTGATGCGGATGGTGACTGGAAGTTGAGAGGTTGCAACTCTAACGAGGGTGTTACTGGATGCTTGAAAGACAGGTATCTTGCCATCAAACTTCGTAACGTCAACAACTATCCTGACCAAAAAATGTATGTTACGGGCTTTGGTGTAAAGGTCAAGAAAAATATCAAGGCAGTATCAAAAGGTACGGAAGTCGGTTTCAATTGGACTGCTTCTGGTGATGGTTGGTATAGTGGTGGCTTGATTCACGATGATGTCAAGTGTGTATATACGAAGGATAAGATTAATAATTTCTGATGAAATAACAAGTATGGAGGCAGTGGCACACATTGTGGCACTGCCTTTTTGTTTGACTAGCATGTGTATTGTCTAATGGGTGCAAGTCCCTAACGAGCCCTAGTAGTGGGAATCGTCCAGCCAGAGAGACAAGGGTGTCCGTGGTGACGCGGAATCTGAAAGAAGTCAGCGGCAAACATCTGACCCAACGCACAGAAACTTGATATAAGGCTACTTGTAGGGATAAGGCTGCAAAAAGAGTCAAAGTCCAATAACTACTCGGAACTACAAGTAGTAAATCAAGTGGGTATAAGATGGAAAGACAATATGCTTAACTAGTGAGGTCTCACGGACATGACGATTAGTTGCTTTTACGAAAGTCATGGAGTAAAGCTTGCCGTGAGAAGTCAGCAGACGCCATAGTAGTGGAATATTCGATAACGTTCCACGAAGGGCAGAACCTATAAATTAAACGATAGTAATTGAAACGTACCTTATGAAGGAAAGAATGCAGAAAACATTGGCAGAAGTCAAGGGCTGCCCACAGAAAGATAGGACGGAATCCGAAGGATATGTGGGAGCGCAGACCTTCATGTGGATATGTGAAGACAACATCGTGGAAGTACCATTCGACAGGGAACACCTGTTGGAGCGCATCCTCAGTCCCGCAAATCTGCTCAACGCCTACACGGCAGTTCAGCGTAACAAGGGCTGTAGCGGTGTCGACAAGATGTCATGTGCGCAAATGCTCCCTTGGCTCTTGGCTAACAAGGATGCTCTGATACGTTCCTTGCAGGACGGCTCATTCCGTCCGAACCCAGTAAAAAGAGTAGAGATACCCAAAGACAATGGCAAGATGCGCCTATTGGGTATTCCTACGGTAATCGACCGTATGGTGCAACAAGCCATCAATCAAATCCTGACTCCTATCTATGAGCGCCAATTTTCCCCGAGAAGCTTTGGCTTCCGCCCGCGAAGAGGATGCCACGACGCCCTGCGAGGAGCGCAGAAAATAATCGATGCCGGTTACGTGTATGTGGTTGACCTCGATTTGGAACGCTTCTTTGATACGGTGTGCCATAGCAAGCTCATAGAAATCCTCAGCCGTACGATAAAGGACGGCAGGGTGGTGAGTCTAATACACAAATATCTTCGAAGTGGTGTTATGAACAAAGGTGTCTTTGAGATGAGCGAGGAGGGCACACCGCAAGGTGGTCCGCTGAGTCCGTTGTTGAGCAACATCATGCTCAACGAGTTGGACAAGGAACTCGAACGCCGAGGACTCCCGTTTGTGCGATACGCTGATGATTCGATGATATTTTGCAAGTCCAAGCGTGCAGCCACACGGGTAAAGGAGTCTATAACCCGATTCATCGAAGGGGAACTCTACTTGAAGGTGAACAAGGAAAAGACAGTCGTATCATACGTGAAAGGCGTTAAATATCTAGGCTACTCCTTTTACATAAGTAAGGGTAAATGCCAACTCACAGTACATCCAAAATCCAAAGCCAAGATGAAAGCCAAACTCAAGGAGTTGACTTCACGAAGCAACGGAATGGGATATGCCAAGAGAAAGCAGAAACTTGAGGAGTATATAAGAGGATGGGTCGGATACTTTCACTTAGCCAATATGAAACGTCTGCTTATGGACACTGATAGTTGGCTGCGGCGACGGATACGCATGTGTATATGGAAGGCTTGGAAACTCCCGAAGACGAGGATTAAAAACCTTATCCGATGTGGCATTAATGAGTATGATGCCCGAAGATGGGGTTATGTTAAAGGATATTGGAAAGTTAGTGGCTCTCCAATAATGCAGAGGGCAGCTTCCTCACAGAAATTGCATGATGCAGGTTATGAAACGCTGATGGGTTCATATCTCGAATGGCATCCAAAATAGGAACCGCCGTATGCGGAACCGCACGTACGGTGGTGTGAGAGGTCGGTAAACACGAAAATAGGAGATAAACACCTATGATTAGTGTTTACCTCCTACTCGATTGTACATTCTATATCGGCAGATTGGAATAAGGAAATCCGATTTTGGGGGAACACCCCCGATTAGGACAAGGTCTAAATTACCGATATTCTGTTAGGCTAACGATTGGTGAAATTACTTTTAATCTCTTCGGACTCTCGCAATAACCGATTGGCTACACTATCTTTATAAGCTGCCATTTCTATCATTTCATAATGGTGGCGAACAGAATCCTCATAAGCAGCAACGCGATTTTTTACGTTGTTTATCACATTTTCATCTCGTTGCACATTGAAATGCTTTTCGATGTAACGAATGTTTGGGTCATCAGATGGAAGCACCATCTTCAATGCCCTATACTTCAAGTCT
This sequence comes from Segatella copri, assembly GCF_024330485.1. Classification (GTDB taxonomy): domain Bacteria; phylum Bacteroidota; class Bacteroidia; order Bacteroidales; family Bacteroidaceae; genus Prevotella; species Prevotella copri_L. The sequence continues at coordinate 138,659 of NZ_JANDWX010000004.1, forward strand.
GCCTCCTCCCAATCTTGATGCTCTCGCCATTGGGTAAGGTTACCCCAAATTGAGATAACAAGAGATAGAAGCAAACCACCAATGAAGAGAAGAATATACTTTGAGGTTGGCTCAAAGCGGTGGGTTACAACTTTCTTTTGAGGTGAATTGTTCATCACTTTAAGTTTGTCCTGCAATGCCTTCGAGGAAACATCATTCTCTTGTCTCATCTGCTTGACGGCATCAACCAAGAGCTTGTTTCGCTGCTCATTTTTTCCAAGTTCAACCTTGATAACGTCAGCAAAAACAACAATGGCATCTCTTAATTTGGATAATTTACCAATGACTTCCTCCTCCTTGCCAAACATAGCAATGATAGATTTCTCCAACTTGGTTATGTCTGCACTTGCAGGAGCTTTTTCCGTTCCTGCATTCTTCGAGGAGGCAGAAAGTTCATCGACTTTCTGCTCCAATCTCTCAACTGTGCCATAGATGGCTTCCAATAGTTCTTCTTTCATATTTCTTTTGTTGTTTGAATGGTTTGTAACTTGCATCAAAGGCTAAAGCCTCTTCTGCGTTTCTTCTTAGATGATTCGTCCTCTGGGAATGGCTCGAAGGTCTGAGCGTTGGCAGGAGCAAAAAGCCCAATGGAAAAAGTACTATTCCAAGGGGCTTCGCAGCTCTCCGACATGGATGATTCCCGCTTGTTCTTGTGTAAACCTTGCTCGTATTGCTGAATAGAGTTGGCTCTTGCTGATACATGATTCTCCATTTTCGCAAATCTCGTATTCAGCTTGCCCAAGCTATAGTCTCGGCTAATCTGCGTTCCCTTGAAGCTATATCCATCCTTACTAAAGCGGATGCCTTGAACTTTGCTTTGCTCCTTATCCTTATAGACAAGTTCCAAGTGAACACCTCGTTTTGCAAGCTCGTTTCTGAATTCTTCCCAACTATCTGCCGTACTCAGTATGCTCTTAACAACATTGTGAATCTCATATTTGGCACGCTCAGTATTGCGTAACTTGCGAGTATTAGTCTTGCTCTTATCCGTTCCGTAAGTCAGCCCATATTTGGATTTTAGGACCTTGGTAACTTGCTCATTACGCCTGTAATCATTCCTGTCTGATATGAGTTTGCCCTCGTTATTGATGCGGTTATATACGATATGGCAATGTGGATTGTCCGTGTTGTGATGCCTTACGATGATGAATTGGGTATCTTTTATCCCCATCATCTGCATGTATTCAAGGGCTATCTTAGCCATGAATTCATCCGTCAAACGTGGCTTGTCCTCGGGTTTGAAACTTAGTGCAATGTGTCCCACAGGCTTTTTAATCCTTGGATTTAGCTGTCTTTGCAGCTCAAAACTTTGTACTATCTCGGCATTCGTGCCGAGTAACACTCCATCGGATGCAAGGATTTTCGCCTCGTCCTTGCCTGTAACATAGCGGATGCAACCACCAAATGAGCTGCCCTTCTTTAGCTTGCCTATCATGTGGTATCCTCCTTTCTGCCCATACCGCTTGGCTTCGGTTTATAACTTGCTTGGCGATACTCGCCAAGGATTGCTTTCAATCTTCTCAACAAGTCCACCACATATACATGGGTTTCATGGAAACCTCTCTGATGCGACAGCTTGGTAAGTTGGTTGAGGTTGTTCGCCATGCCGATGAGATTCTTGGCGATGGTTACCGTCTCTGCATTGTGTCCGCTGACCACCTCGCCGTTCAAGGCGGACTCACGGATGTACTCCGCCAACTTGCGGTTGGCTTTTCTCGCCCTCAGTCTCAATGCCTCGTAGCTTGGCTTCGTGAACTTCACCGTGACAGACTTCGACAGCTTGCGAACCCTGCCCGTGGGCGGTCTTCCGCCCTTTCTCCTGTTCTGTTCCTGCATGCTTGTCATTCGATATACTGTTTACAGTTGGTACACTCACTTTCTGCGACCGTCGGGAGCAAAATTTCTCCGCCCTCATGGTGGAGCGAGGCGTTTTGGGGTTCCCAAAACATAACCTCGCTCCCTCTCAGAACACGTTAGTTGGAACTACAGCCTTTCAGCTATCCACGTCCAAGGTCGCAGACCTTAATTCTCACAATTTGCGCCAAGCCTCGAAGTCCTCTTCATAAAGGCTTAGGTGGTGGCGCACGATGTTCTCGATGATGCCCGATACGCTCATGCGTCTCCCTCCGAGGATGCGGACGACTCGATCAAGACGGTCTCGTACATCGGAACTGACGAAGACTGGCTTGCGGTCGTTAATCCTTGGAACTTGGAGGAAGGTCTGCTGATACTCCTCTAATGTCGCCTTGCGCTGCTTGCCACTGATGCGCTTCTGCGGATTCGGTGGCGATTGAACCTCGTTCGTAAGCTCGTCCTCCATGTTGGAGGTTGTTGCAGCCACATTCTCTGTCACAACTTCTAAATCGGAGTTCTCCACCTCTTCAAAGAAAGAGCTATGTTTTTGGGCATAGTCTTTACCATAAGTGGATGGGTGAAGCGAAGCCATCACCTCCTGTGTCATTTTCTCCTGCTGTTCAGGAAACATTTTCGTTTCTTTTGTTCTTGCCATAGCTTATGCTGTTTTATTTGTTAATATAGTGGTCACGGTTTGCACCATTGACCGATTGTCGGGTGCAAAGTAAGTGTACTGAGTGCAGCCATGCAACTGATTGGGTGTAACGTGGCAATTTAGTTGTGGCTTGCTTATTTGCATACCGAGATAGTTGTGAGAACTTCAACGTATTTCTCAACTCATCATTGTTCATGCATTCGTTGCA
>NZ_JANDWX010000005.1:0-140197 GCF_024330485.1 Segatella copri
ATGGCTGCACTCAGTACACTTACTTTGCACCCGACAATCGGTCAATGGTGCAAACCGTGACCACTATACTAACAAATAAAACAGCATAAGCTATGGCAAGAACAAAAGATGTAGTCTTGGCTCCTGAGCAAAAGGAGCTGATGGAAAAAGAGTATTTGGATTTTGTTAAACCATCTACGTATGGCAACAAAGCCAATCCAAGTAGTTGTAATTCTCTCTATGATGATGTAGAGAACCCAGAGTTGAGAGCAATTGTAGAGAAAGTTGCTGCAACAACTCCCTATAGAGAGGAAACATCAACGAACGAGGCTCAATCGCCACCGAATCCGCAGAAGCGCATCAGCGGCAAGCAGCGCAAGGCGACATTGGAGGAGTATCAGCAGACCTTCCTCCAGGTTCCAAGGATTGACGACCGCAAGCCAGTCTTCGTCAGTTCCGATGTACGAGACCGTCTTGATCGTGTCGTCCGCATCCTCGGAGGGATACGCATGAGCGTATCGGGCATCATCGAGAACATCGTGCGCCACCACCTAAGCCTTTATGAAGAAGACTTCGAGGCTTGGCGCAAATTGTGAGAATTAAGGTCTGCGACCTTGGACGTGGATAGCTGAAAGGCTGTAGTTCCAACTAACGTGTTCTGAGAGGGAGCGAGGTTATGTTTTGGGAACCCCAAAACGCCTCGCTCCACCATGAGGGCGGAGGAATTTTGCTCCCGGCGGTCGCAGAAAGTGAGTGTACCAACTGTAAACAGTATATCGAATGACAAGCATACATGAACAGGACAAGAAAAAGGGCGGAAGACCGCCCACAGGCAGGGTTCGCAAGTTGTCGAAGTCTGTCACGGTGAAGTTCTCGAAGCCAAGCTACGAGGCATTGAGACTGAGGGCGAGAAAAGCCAACCGCAAGTTGGCGGAGTACATCCGTGAGTCCGCCTTGAACGGCGAGGTGGTCAGCGGACACAACGCAGAGACGGTAGCCATCGCCAAGCATCTCATTGGCATGGCGAACAACCTCAACCAACTTACCAAGCTGTCGCATCAGAGAGGTTTCCACGAGACCCATGAGTACGTGATGGACTTGTTGAGAAGATTGAAAGAAATCCTTGGCGAGTATCGCCAAGCAAGTTATAAACCGAAGCCAAGCAGTATGGGCAGAAAGGAGGATACCACATGATAGGCAAGCTAAAGAAAGGTGCATCCTTTGGTGGTTGCGTCCGCTACGTGACAGGCAAGGACGAGGCGAAAATCCTTGCATCCGATGGAGTGTTACTCGGCACGAATGCCGAGATGACGCAAAGTTTCGAGCAACAAAGGCAGCTAAATCCAAGGATTAAGAAGCCTGTGGGACACATTGCATTGAGCTTCAAACCCGAGGACAAGCCACGTTTGACGGATGAGTTCATGGCTAAGATAGCCCTTGAATATATGCAGATGATGTGCATCACCGATACTCAATTCATCATCGTAAGGCATCACAACACGGACAATCCACATTGTCATATCGTATATAACCGCATCAATAATGAGGGCAAGCTCATATCAGACAGGAATGATTACAGGCGTAATGAGCAGGTGACCAAGGCTCTAAAATCCAAGTATGGACTGACTTATGGAACGGACAAGAGCAAGACTAACACTCGCAAATTGCGCAATGCTGAGCGTGCCAAATACGAGATTCACAATGCCGTCAAGGATGCCTTGAAAGGCGCTGATAGTTGGCAGAAGTTCAAGAATGAACTTGCAAAACGAGGTATTCTCTTGGAGCTTGTCTATAAGGATAAGGAGCAAACCAAGGTGCAAGGTATCCGTTTCTGCAAGGATGGATATAGCTTCAAGGGTACGCAGATTAGCCGAGAATACAGCTTTGTCAGGTTGGATGCAAGACTTGGCACTGAGTATAATCGTGTATCGCCAAGAGCCGAATCTATGCAGGGAGGACAACCAAGTTGTCACCAAGTAGAACAGACTCAACCAACGGCAGAACATACCCAAGACCCTTGGAGTGGTATTTCTTCTATCGGCTTGTTCGCTCCGTCTAATGCCCAAACTTATGAGCCATTCCCAGAGGATGAATCCGCCAAGAAGAAAAAGAGGAAACGCAGAAAGGGCTTCAGCCTTTGATGCAAGTTACAAACTTAAAATTAGAATCGAACATGAAAGAAGAACTATTGGAAGCCATCTACGGCACAGTTGAGAGATTGGAGCAGAAAGTTGATGAACTTTCTGTCTCCACAAAGAACGCAGGAGCGGAAACCGTTCCTGCAAGTAATGACATAACCAAGTTGGATAAGTCAATCAATGCGATGTTTATCAAAGAAGAGGAAGTCAGAGGTAAAATATCCAAATTAAGAGATGCCATTATCGTTTTTGCTGACCTTATTAAGGTTGAACTTGGCAAAAATGAGCAGCGAAGCAAGTTCTTGGTTGATGCAGTCAAGCAGATGATACAAGGGAATGATGTTTCCTCAAAGGCATTGCAAGATAAACTTGAAGTGATGAACAATTCACCTCAAAAGAAGGTTGTAACCCATCGCTTCGAGCCAACCTCAAAGAATGTTCTTCTTTTCACAGGTGGCTTGGCTCTATCTCTTGTCCTCTCCATTTGGGGCAATCTCAGCCAATGGCGAGAGCATCAAGATTGGGAGGAGGCAGACTTGAAATATAGGGCATTGAAAATGGTTCTTCCATCTGATGACCCGAATATTCGCTACATCGAAAAGCATTTCAATGTGCAACGAGATGAAGATGTGATATACAAGCTCAGAACCAGAGTTGATGTTTATGAAGATTCTGTCTATCAACACCATAAAATGGTTGAGGTAGCATCATATAAAGATAGTGTAGCAAGACAACTTATTAATGAATCAAATAGAATAAAGATGCAAGTAAACCGTAAAAAAAGTAAGTGAAAATGCTATTTTAGCGTTATTATGCAAAGTGTAATCACGTATAACATAGTTTAATGTAGTTTAAATATTCTCTGAAAATTACTTTGTTTCAAAAAGTCTTCATATCTTTGCACTCGGAATACAAAATGAGGCAAATAATTGCAGTTTGCTTTTGTTTTGGTGCAATTGTTCCAATAACCTTTACACAAGGTTGATACAGCCCCGTCTGTTTGAAAGGCGTAACTTCTAAGACACGTAGAATCCTAGGCAATTAACTGATGGTTTAATTTTAAAACTAAAGATTATGATTGTAAGTTTTAAAAATGGAGAAAGAGTGTTCACAATGGAAAACGCAGATTTGCGTTCCATTTGTGGTGGTACTGCGGTAGCAGCACAAAGTTTCCCTTGTACAGTTCATGAAAGTGATGGTTCTGTACACACGAAAGAGGTTTCTAGTGTTGAGGAATGTTTAGAATATGGTGGACTTAAGTAATTAAGTAATGTTGAAAGTTCTGAGTTTCGACTCAGAACTTTCTTCTTAGTTTTTAAATTTCTTAATATGCTTAGACTTATTTTTATATTTTTGCTTATATTGGCTCATTCTGTTTCGTATGGGAAAAAGTATACATTGTCAGAAACCCCTAATGGGTTATGTCTAAAGCAATGGTTAGGAAAGGATTCTGTCATAGATTTCAACAGCCATAAAGAACTAAAGAAAGTTAAGATTATAGGTGAGATGGCTTTTGAAAAGAACAATCATATAAAAAAAGTTATATTGCCAGCACAATTAAAAATTATAGAGAAGAGGGCTTTTAACACTTGTGAAAAGTTAGAACAGGTAAAGATTCCCCCGTCTGTAACATATATTGGTAATAGTGCATTTAATATGGACAGAAATTTACTTTTAGCTTCCTTACCAGATAGTTTAACAGAAATAGGAGAGTGGGCTTTTTGGGATTGCAATAAAGTCTCTATATCTACCATACCGCAATCTGTCATAAAGATTGGAAGACAAGCATTTACTTGCTGTGAAGGTATCACAACTCTGATTTTCAAAAATAATATGGAAGTCATTAATGATAGATGTTTTTCTGGTTGCAAAAACATAGAAAGAATAGTGTTTCCAAAAAATCTCAAGGTCATCGAGCATTTTGCATTTGCTCGTTGTATAAAACTAAAATGTGTGGATTTTCCCAAAAGTCTTGAAAAAATCAGTCATCAAGCATTTGCCAATTGTTGGGATTTAGAAATAGTGAATTTTTCATCAGCTCCCAATGTTGATTCGACGGCATTCGACAACTGTAAATATCACTTTGGTAAATAGCAATAAACATTTAAATACAGAAAATCATGGATGTTTTGAAGCATATATTATTTCTTTTAAATATAAAATTTACGTGCACATTCTTGCATAAACTTTATATGGAAAATCCTAACAATACTAATTTGTTAGGATTTTCAAATATGCTTAGACTTTATGGCATTGATACACAAGCAGGGAAAATTACCAATACGGAAACTTTTGGAAATGAGATTCTTCCATTTCTCACAAGAATAGATGATGCTTTTGTAGTTGTTGAAAATTGCAAAGAAAACATATATAAGCTATATACAGATGAATATACATATATAGAGAAAGATGCATTCTTTGAGAAGTGGGATGGTACCTTTCTTGCCTTTGAGAAAACACAATATAGTGGTGAACCTCAATATGAAAATCATAGAAAGGAGGAAAGACTGCAAACTCTTTATATAATATTGGGCTATTGTGGCTTATTGGTATTGTGTGTGTTTTCTGTTTTGGCAAATGAGAATATTTTTTCAATTTGCATGAATCTTTTAGGATGTGGAATCGGAGGATTTCTCACATACTGCATTATGGCTCAGCATGTAGGCAAAAACATTGCTAAGAAAATATGCACAAATAGTCATCATTTTGATTGTAATATAGAATATCGGTTGGGTGGTATAATAGACTTGGCTGATATTTGTGCAGCATATTTTGCTACCTTTTTCTCGTTAATAGTATTTTTAAAACTTTCAACATTATTTACAACATTATTTTGGGCATCAGCAATACCTGTTGTTGCCTGGAGTTTGTGGACACAAATCTTCGTGGTGAAGAAATTTTGCCCTATATGCTTATGTTTGCTAACAGACATATTTGTATTAAATGTATTCAATATATGTACTTTAGATTTTGGAAATGTGCATTTTTCGAACTCTGATATTAGGGATGTTATGTGTTGTGTTCTTCTTTTTATTGTATATTTGTCATTTTCGTTAAAATATTCAAAAGATATATTGGGGAAGTGTGTACAAACTGAAAATATTAGAAGAAGTAATAATTATCTAAAAGAACAATATTTATTGATGTTAAATACTTTCCCTCAAAATATAGATTCTATATCACAATGTTTGGATAGTATTAATTGGGGAGAGACAAATGCGCATAAGCATCTTGTTGCTGTATTGAATCCAACATGTGCTCCTTGTGCTTTAGATTTCTTGAACATGTATAATGCTATGGCTTTAAGTAATTCCATCAAAGTACATGTGTTTTTTGCATATTGGACAAAAGAGCAGCATGAAAAATTGGAGCTTTTAGTTTCTGCAATATTACAGAATCCCAATAAGGCAATGTATGTTATTCAAAATTGGTATGAGATTGGAGTTTATGACCAAAAGCTATTTGAGGAAAAATTCTGTGCAAAAAATATAGAACGTAAGTCTATAGACCAACTTATTGATAGGCAAAAAGAATGGTGTGTGAATAATAACATTCACTCCACCCCTTCATTTATGCTTAATGGACACTTCTTGCCAAAAGGATTTAATTTTATGGACATAATAAACTTTTAGATATGAAAAAAATAAGACTAACTTCACTTATTTTGTTTTTAGGTATGACACCTACTATAATGGGACAAAACAGTTCAACTTCCGTAGATGAATACGAATGTATATACGAGTATCAAGTAAAGAATGACAAAGGTTCTTCGGATGTAACTTCTACCATTTTGCAAATCGGCAGAAACATAGCCATGTTTTCCGATTACACTGCATTCCGAGCTGACTCTGCCATTGCCTGTAAAGCTCCAGAGACAGACATTCAGAAGTTCAAGACACAAGAAATGAGAAACGATATGTTCTTCGACCAGTCTGTCTCTCAAAATGTGCCAAAGGGTAAGCTGTCTGTTTATAGTGTCATTACGCCTAATTACTACAGCTATGCGGAGAGTGGCACACCGATTGTTTGGAATTTTGACGAGGATACAGACACCATCTGCGGATATACTTGCCAGAAGGCGGTGGGAGAATATGGCGGTAGAACTTGGATGGTTTGGTATTCCACCGAGATACCTGTGTCTTTTGGTCCTTGGAAACTTTGTGGTCTGCCAGGGTTGGTATTGGCGGCAAAGGATTCTGAAGGCATACATCAGTTCAAGGCAATCACTTTCCGCAAGTCGAGCACTCCTATGAACTTGAAACCATACGCCAATGCCATCAAGACCTCAAGGGAACAATTCATCAAGTCGAAGAACAAGTTTGAGCAAAATCCGCTGGTCAACATACCTGCTGAATCCATCAGTGAGATGACTATCGAGAAGTATGAGGATGGTGGACACAGGGCCTTGGTTAATGGTGTTGTGCTGAGAATGCGCCCTAACGGATATGTTCCTCTCGAATTGAAATAGACAAAAGGAGATTTTGGTATATGAGAAGATTTTTGTTTTTGATGATGTTGGCTTGCTTCTGTAACTGCACTTTTGCACAAAGTGTGGTTACAGGAGTTGTGCGTGATACCACAGGCACGAACTTGGAAGGTGTCATCGTTAGAATAAATGCCGACAAGGCAACGCTTGGTTTTGCGAGAACGGCAGAAAATGGCTCTTACAAGATAACTTTCAAGACCGATGCCAAGCAGATAACTATTACAGCCGAAGCCATCGGATATGAGAAAGCCAAGAAGGAAATCAAGAATCTCTCACAAGCGTGTAACTTCAATCTGAAGGAGAAGTCAACAGCCCTCAAGGAAGTTGTCGTAAAAGCCCCTGCCATCTATCAGCGTGGTGATACCTTGTCTTACAACTTAGCCTCATATATCGGAAAGAACGACTATACGCTGAAGGATGCCATGAAGAAACTTCCAGGAATCGAAGTTGGTGACAAAGGTTCCATCAAATATCTGGGCAAGGAGATTTCCAACTTTTATATCAATGGCATGGACTTGTTGGGGGGAAGATATAACATTGCCACAACCAACATACCTGCTTCCTTTGTCAACTCCGTCCAAGTGCTCAACAACCATCAGGCAGTAAAAGCCGACAAGGATGTTTTTTCAGACAATGTTGCTATCAACGTGAATATGAGCAACAAGGCTAAGTTCAAGCCTGTAGGCTCTTATGGCGTTTCGCTCGGTGCTGGCAAGCATACCTTGTATGAAGTGAATGGTGCGGGAATGCTCTTCAAGTCAAACTTCCAAATGTTGGCTTCGCTAAAAGCAGGCAACATCAGTCAGTTCGCATTGAATGAAGGAACGAACCATTTCGATAGCAAGGAAACTGTATCTACAGTGTCAAGTTTGCTGGGAAACATTTCCGCTTCCACTCCTCCCATTGAGGTGGATAGGTATGCCTCACCAACTGACCGCTTGTTGTCGTTCAACATATTGAGGAAGATTAGAAAGGATGTTACCCTTAAGGGAAATGTCGGATATAGCTATGCGAAAAGTCAATATGACTATAGCTTGACTAGAAGCTATACCGATGCGGAAAACAATATCGTTATCTCACAAGCATATTCACCTCTGTCATCTGTGCATCGCCCAAGCATTCAGTTGGAATACAAAGACAACTCAGACAAGACTTATCTCGTCAACACTTTGTCGGGCGTAGGCTCTTTCTTGACATCAGAGTTGCCGACAAGGGAAAATGGCACGCTCTTTAACCAGAAGCAGACCATGCGAGAGTTCTTTCTGAACAACAAGTTTTCTACATTATGGCATCACAAGGACTTGCGATGGTCGTTGACGTCGGTTGTCTCATACCAAGGTTCTCCCATGGGAAAGGTAGCTCTTGACAAAGAAACGAAAGATGCTGTTGTACAGAATGCCAATGGGCAAAGTTTCCGCACAGAGAACACACTCTCTCTGTCTAAGAAGCATCGTAATTCACGTATCTATTTGCCGATATTACTGAACTATTACATGGATAAAGTACAGACGACTTTACATCCTATGGATGAAAGCAACGATGTGAGTATGCAAAATCTCAGAGTGGCATTGGCTCCACAATATGAATATTCGCATTTTCAATACAGATATGTCTTACGTTTGGAAGTGCCTGTGCGCATGGACTATATAGCTCACAGAGACCACATGATTGCATCTTCTTCTGGCTCTTGGTATTTTTCTGTTTGCCCAAGTATGTATTGCAACTATAAGCTCACTTCTCGCTCAGTGCTTCGTACCAACATATTCTACGCCCGTACATTCGGAGACATCTTGGATTTCTTGAAATCTCCTGTCCGAATCGATGATACTTCCATGAAGATGGGTTCGGGCATCTTGGCGGATAACAAGAGTTTGAACGCCTCGTTGCATTACGACTATAAGATACCGCTGAAAATGTGGTTCTTCAATGCTGATATTCTGTATAATCAAGAGAGAAGCAACATTCTGGCAAGCCAGGATGCAAGCAATACGCTCGTAACCATGTCGAAGATATATGCCCCAAACACAGCAAAAAGTCTCATAGGGCAAGTAGGCATTACCAAATTCATAGAGTCCATCAAGACCAAGATTTCCTTGAACGGTGGCTATCAGTGGAGACGGCAAATGACCTTGCAGAATGGTTATCAACAGAAATATACATGGAAGAGCTTGACGTTCTCTCCTTATCTGACATCGCAACCTTGCAAATACGTAGAGTTGGATTACAATGGCATGTTTGCCAAGACTTATCTTTATGCTGCTTATCAAAACGACAGCTATCTGAGCCAACAGCACAAGGTTTCTTTGAAAATCATGCCCTTTGATGGCTTCGTATTTGACACATCTACAGATATTGTAAAAAATGAGTTGACGAAAGATGTGACCAAGACGATGGCTCTATTGGATATGGGCTTGTCTTATCGAAAAAAAGCGATAAAGGTATCCCTTGACATCAGAAACATTCTGAACCAACATCAATATGGCTACAGCATCTACAATTCCGTCAACACTTTCACATATAATTATCAACTGAGGGGAAGGGAGTGTGTCTGCTCGGTAAAACTAACGATATAAAGAATGAATAAAATACATTTCATAAAGCAACACGATGGCATGCAGTGTGGTGCTGCATGTTTGGCAATGATTGTCAATTCATATGGTGTCAAGTGTTCCTTAGAATATGTTTCACAAATGTTACATATAGGGAAAAATGGCGTCTCAATGTTTGCTATTACAGAGGCTGCAAATGAAATTGGTTTCAATTGCCAAGGGCAATTGTATACTGTTGAACAATTGAAAGAAGCACAAATGCCTTGTATTTTACATTGGAACCAGAACCACTTTGTTGTATTATTTAAGATTAGTAAAAAAGAAGTTTTTTGCATTGCAGACCCAGGAAAAGGATTGCTAAAATTAACTTTCGAAGACTTTTGTAGACATTGGATTAGTACAGAACAGCAAGGAACGAGGGGGACTGTGTTATTGCTGACTCCTACAGAAAAGCTGGAAAACTTTCATATAGACAAATATCACTCAAACAAATCCAAGCATGTTTTGTGGAAATACATATTGAAATATAGGTATTTGTACATTATGTTATTATTGGGGCTATTTGTCGGTAGTCTCTTGCAACTTGTCTTGCCATTCCTTACCCAATCCATCGTGGATGTTGGTATCAAGAACCAAAACATAGGATTCGTTTGGCTTATACTGTTGGGACAGTTAATGCTCACAATCAGTAGAACGGCTATTGACTTTATCCGCAGATGGCTGTTGCTCCACATATCACTGCGCATCAACATATCGTTGGTGAGCGACTTCTTCATCAAGCTATTGAAGTTGCCGATGTCTTTCTTTGACACGAAACTCATGGGCGACTTGATGCAGAGAATGAACGACCATAGTCGAGTAAATACTTTCTTGACACAGCAGACTCTCAACATAACTTTTGTAATATTCACCTTTGTGGTGTTCTCATTGGTTCTGTTCTTCTACAACAAATTGGTGTTTGTCATCTTCTTGTTGGGAAGCATCCTCTATGGTGTATGGATGACCTTGTTTTTGAAACGAAGAAAGGTTCTTGATTATGAACTGTTTGAGCAGCAAGCCATCAATAATAACAAGACTTATGAATTTATCACTTCTATGCAGGAAATCAAATTACAGGGTTGTGAGCAACGCAGAAGATGGGAATGGGAGGACACACAAGCTGACTTGTTCGGCGTGCAGATGAAGTCGCTCAAACTCCAACAGACTCAGGAGGCAGGAAGCATCTTTATTAACGAGGTGAAGAACATCATCATTACGGTAGTCGCTGCAACCGCCGTGATTCATGGGCAAATGACACTCGGTATGATGCTTGCCGTGCAATACATCATCGGACAGCTCAACTCACCAGTGGAGCAACTGATGAACTTCTTCTATTCCCTGCAAGATGTGAAGATTAGTTTGGAACGTATCAACGAGATTCACCAGATGGATGATGAGAACGGAAAGGAAGGCTTGCAGACTTCCATCGAGGACAAGAGCGAGGGCATTGACATTAAGAACATCATGTTCAAGTATGACCCACATGCTTTGCGCAAAACCATAGACGATGTGGGCATTCACATTCCGCAAGGTAAGGTAACAGCCATCGTTGGCGCATCTGGCAGTGGAAAGACTACCCTCATCCGTTTGATGCTTGGTTATTATCCTGTCTTGGAGGGAAAAATCAATATTGGAAATACTGATATCAACAAACTCAACAAAAAGTGGTGGCGCAGACAATGTGGCGTTGTGATGCAGGATGGTGTCATATTCTCGGAGAGTATCGCACGAAACATTGCCGTTGACGATGGCGACATAGACAAGGAACGGTTGTTGAAAGCAGCCGAGATAGCTTGTATCAAGGACTATGTGATGGCTTTACCTCTGAAGTTCAACACCAAGATTGGACGTGATGGCGTGGGACTGAGCCAAGGACAGAAACAGCGTATCTTGATAGCAAGGGCGGTGTATAAGAATCCCGACTACATCTTCCTTGACGAGGCGACCAACTCGCTGGATGCCAACAATGAGAGAAGCATCGTGGAGAACTTGGATAAGTTTTACAAGGGAAAGACTGTCGTGATTGTAGCTCATCGACTGAGTACGGTGAAGAATGCCGACCAAATCGTAGTCATAGACCATGGTAAGGTCGTTGAGGTTGGCAACCATGAGTCTTTGACTGCCAAGCGAGGGGCATACTATAATCTTGTGAAGAATCAGTTGGAATTGGGAAACTAAAAAAGCGTTTGATATGGAACAGAAAGAAAAAGAATCAGATAACATCGAGTTGAGAAGCGAGAAGGTGAGGAACGTGATAGGCAAAGTTCCTCCTCGCCTCGTCAGTTTGGGGACAGTTATCATTACGATCATAGTCCTCGCCCTCGCAGTTGCTTTCTACAAGATACCTTATCCTATATCCATAGAGGCTAATGGTGAGGTCATCAATCAAAGAACAGTGCAAGTGTTTGTACCATATAAGTATTTGCATCTTTTCGATGAGCCAAGGACAGCTCATGTTTCTTTCGAGGGCAACGACAATGTATCTTATAACTGCAACATTATAAGCCATAATGCCAAGCTCATACATAGGGAAGATGGCAACTATTTTATGGCTATAGCCACAGTGAGCACACAGGGACAAAATACTCCTATACTGCAAAAGTATATGAAAGCTGATGCCAGAATCATTGTCAGCAATAAAACGTTATGGCAGCAGGTGTTCGGATAGTCTATGTCCGAACACCTGCCGTTTGTTTTAGGATGCATATTGTGTTGCTAAGCATCAGATTTTACGCAAAAGTTCTAATTTCCATAAAATTCCTCTTGTAAATCATTGGATATTTAGAAAAATATCGTATCTTTGTCCCCGAATTGAGGCGTTCTTTGCATATTGCAAAATACAGAAACGAGCAGAAGTCCGCTCGTTTCCATATTGTTACCTATATAATATAGGCAAACGCCCAACTTCTTGATTTTCAATCAAAGCCCAATTTAGAGCGAGTTAGTATTTTTAACAAAAGGGGCAAAGGGTTAACAGGTTAACAGTTAACAGCTGTTTTTTGCATCCTCCCCCTCTCCTATACCTTATATTATATATAAATATATATACTTATTATTATATGTGAGTGGGGGAAAGTATACATTTTGGGCTGTTAACTGTTAACCCTGTTAACCCCCATCAGGAAAAAGTACTCTCTCAAGAGTCTTTCTTAAGCTAGCCAAGAGCCTTATATGAAGGCAGGCAAGAGTCATCAATGATGACCGGAAGGAGGCTTAAATGAAGCCTCGCAGTGGCGATAAATTGAGCCACTTGTGTATCCTTTATCATACGCTTGCGTGCAAAATATATAAAATAAGTAAGGGCTGCCAGTACATCCTGGCAGCCCTATTACGTTAGTATGTTATGAAAAATTTGAGAGAATTGAAACTTCACAGCTTCAGAATTGTTTTACTAAACATGATTTTTTATAGAGAAAGCATAGAAATAATCTACTTTAATAACGTTGGAGACGTTGTTGGAGTGCTTACCTGATCGATGCCTGTGCGTTGCATAGAATCAACCGAAGCAGAATCTCCCATGGCTACGGACACGCCCTTGCCACTCTTGATGTATCCTACGTTTTCAACAGAATCAATGTCATTGCTCTGGAAAGGAACCTGAACTGCATTGCCTAATGTCAGGATGATAGCTACTACGGCAGCAGCCTTGAAGAGAGGCTTCAAGCGCTCTGTCAAAGAAATCACCTTTGCCTTGTTAGGCTTCTTGGTGTATTCGTCCTCAATCATCGCCATCATCTTCTGGTCGAAGTCATCACCCAGCGCCTCTTGCTTAGCCTCGCCCATCTCGTAAGAGAAGAGCGCTTGATATGGCTTCAGCTCGGCAGGCAACTCGTCCTGGCTGAAGAATGCGCGGAGAATCTCCTCTTCTTCGAGAGAAGTCTCGCCCTTCCAGTAGCGATCCAAAAGTTGGTTGATGTACTTATAATCCATATCTGTCGAATTGTTGAAATCTTTGTTTGACTGTTTGACGGGCCCTGAAGATGTTCACCTTGACCTGGTCTTCCGTGATGCAGAGGATGTCTGCTATTTCCTTGTAGGACTTTCCTTCGATGTCTCGAAGCTGCAGACAGCTGCGCTGCTTTTCAGGCAACTCGTCGATAATATTCTTTACGATGTTCAGTTTGTCTTTCTGAATCATCCTTTCGGAGGGGGTAGAAGTGTTTTCGTCTAACCTTTCTGTATTCTGCTCTTCCAGCGAATCATTCTGATTTTCCATCTTCTTGATGCGGTCGAGCGAGAGGTTGCGAGTGATGGTGAGGCTGTATGCCTCGATGGAGTCAAGCTCCTGCCATCTGTCGCGGGCGTTCCAGACTTTAATCAGCGTATCCTGCACAACGTCTTCCGCTTCCTCCCGGTTGAGAGTAATGCGAAGGGCCAGCCTGAAGAGTTTGTTCTTCAGCGGCAAAACATCGTTCTGGAAACTGATTTCTTTCATCCCTCTATAATTAATGACGACTATGTTATAAGAAAGTTACAACCAATCTTGATTTATTTCTATTTTTAACTCTTGTTAAGAAAAAAGGTGATGAATTCTTCACTCTTCGTTCTTCACTTAATCACCGTTCCGTGCTTTCCGTCGATGGCGGTAGCAAGGGTAATAATCACCTCTTTCACACCAGCATCGATGGCTGCAAGGGCATTCTCCAACTTAGGAATCATGCCGCCTGCCACGGTACCATCTGCTTTATATCTCTCAAAATCGGCATGGGTAATCACTGGAATCACGCTGTCGTCATCCTCAGGATTACTGAGCACGCCTTTCTTTTCAAAACTATATATCAATGTCACATCGTAGTAAGGAGCCAGAGCCTTGGCAGTCTCGCTGGCTATGGTGTCGGCATTGGTGTTGAGGATATTGCCCTTGCCGTCATGGGTCAATGGGGCCATCACTGGAGTAATGCCTTCATTAATAAGGGTCTGGAGCATCTTGCCGTTGGCACGCTCTACATCGCCCACGAATCCGAAGTCGATACCGTCCTTCAACGGACGCTTGTGACTGTGGATTACGTCCATATCAGCACCGGTCAGACCGAGAGCATTCACGCCGTTAGCCTGGAGCTTGGCAACCAGGCTCTTGTTGACCAGACCGCCATAAACCATTGTTACCACTTCCAGCATGTCTGCATCTGTGATGCGGCGGCCGTTTACCATCTTGCTCTCTATGCCGAGGGCTGCGGCTACCTTAGTGGCACGGCGGCCACCGCCATGTACCAATACTTTCTTGCCAGGAATGGCTGCGAAATCCTTCAAGAGCTGTGCCAGCTGCTCGCTGTCTTCAACGATGGCACCGCCTACCTTTACTACTGTTACTTTTTCCATCTTTAAGTTTAGTTTATAGTTTATAGTTAATAGTTTATAGGGCAATCTTGCTGTAAACTATTAACTATCAACTGTTAATTCTTACTGAAGATATGTGTATCCGAAGAGACCATTGCGATAGGTGCCCAGGAATTCCTTGCCCTCATCGAGCGAAATCTTACCTTCCTTCACACTCTTGGTTACCCACTGCTCCAACTGGCGGACGAGCTTCTTCGGATTGTACTGTACGTAATCCAATACCTCCTCTACGGTCTCGCCATCGAATATCTGGTCGATGCAATATTTGCCGTCCTTTACAGAGATGTGGGCAGCATTGGTGTCGCCGAAGAGATTGTGCATGTCGCCCAGAATCTCCTGGTAGGCACCAACGAGGAATACACCGAGATAATATGGCTCGTTCTTCTTCAATGGATGAAGAGGAAGAACGTTGCCGATATGACCGTCGGTAACGAAGTTGGCAATCTTTCCGTCGCTGTCGCAGGTGATGTCCTGCAAGGTAGCGTTGCGGGTAGGACGCTCGTTCAGACGCTGGATAGGCATGATAGGGAAGAGCTGGTCGATAGCCCAACTGTCTGGCAGGCTCTGGAACAGAGAGAAGTTGCAGAAATACTTATCGGCAAGAATCTTGTCCAGACCTCTGAGCTCCTCAGGTACATGCTTCATGTGCTTGGCAAGATTGTTGATCTCGTGGCACACGCTCCAGTACATTGCCTCAATCTCTGCACGGGTCTTCAAATCTACGATGCCGTGAGAGAAGAGCTGCAAGGCCTCTTCGCGAATCTGCTCGGCATCATGCCAGTCTTCCAGCATGTTGCGAGGATTCAGGTTGTCCCATATCTCATAAAGATCCTTCACCAGCTGGTGGTCGGTCTCCTTCGCCTCAAATTCCTCAGGCATCTCTGGCAGGGAAGCTGTCTCCAAGACATCGATGACCAGGACTGAGTGATGGGCAGAGAGCGAACGGCCGCTCTCGGTGATGAGGTTAGGGTGCTCGATATTGCTCTTGTTGGCTGCATCTACGAATGTATAGACACAGTCGTTCACATACTCCTGGATAGAGTAGTTTACGGAGCTTTCGCTGCTTGAAGAGCGGGTGCCGTCGTAATCTACACCGAGTCCGCCACCGCAATCTACGAAATCTACATTGTAGCCCATCTTGTGGAGGCTAATATAGAACTGGGCTGCCTCACGGAGAGCAGTCTGAATGCGGCGAATCTTGGTAATCTGACTTCCGATATGGAAGTGGATAAGGCGCAGACAGTCGTGGAATCCCATCTCGTCTATCTTCTTGAGGGCTGTGAGCAGTTCTGCGCTGGTCAAGCCGAACTTAGATGCATCGCCGCCGCTTTCAGCCCATTTGCCTGAACCTGAAGAAGCCAGTTTAATGCGGATACCGATGTTTGGCTTTACGTTGAGCTTTTTGGCTACCTTTTCGATGATATCCAGCTCATTGAGCTTTTCTACTACGATAAAGATGCGCTTGCCCATCTTCTGAGCCAGCAAGGCAAGTTCGATGTAGCTCTCGTCCTTGTAGCCGTTACAGATGATGAGCGAGTCGCTCTGTGCCTGTACGGCGATGACGGCGTGGAGTTCAGGCTTAGAGCCAGCCTCCAGTCCGAGGTTGAACTTCTTGCCGTGAGAGATAATCTCCTCAACGACCGGCTGCATCTGGTTCACCTTAATAGGATAGATGACAAAGTTTTCTCCCTTGTATCCATACTCTTCCTTTGCCTTTTGAAAACAGCTGGCTGTTTTCTCGATGCGGTTGTCGAGGATGTCTGGGAAACGGAGCAGTACGGGAGCGTTGATGTCGCGTAATGCCAACTCGTCCATGATGTCGCGCAGGTCTATCTGTGTGTTGTCCTTGCATGGAGTTACATAGACATCACCCTTGTCGTTGATGCCAAAGTAAGAAGTACCCCAACCACAGATGTTGTAGAGCTCCTTCGAGTCTTCAATAGTCCATTTCTTCATTTTCTAATCTTGCTTGCTGGAAATCAGTTTTGTTTGTTACCTTTATTATTTTATTAGATACGGCTATATGTTCAGCAGGTCTCTGATCTGCTGAACAATAGCGTTGATTTTATCATAATTGTCCATCACGTTGATATCGATGATGTGTTTTGCCTTCTCGTAGTAAGGCTCGCGAAGTTTCAGCTGCTCATGGATAAACTTGTCTACCTCTTCCGGTGTTTTGTTGAGCAGCAGAGGGCGTACGCCTTTGCCCATCTTCAGATGAGCGTGAAGGGTCTCTGGAGATGCCTTCAGGTAAAACGTTTCGCCAAGTTGGTTCATGTAGTCCATGTTGTCGAAGAAACATGGTGTTCCTCCTCCGCAACTTACCACTACATTTTCAAACTCTGCCACTTCGTGTAGCATATTGTGCTCTATCTTGCGAAATCCCTCTTCTCCAACTTCGTCGAAGATCTGTTTAACGGTCTTGCGCATTCGGCTCTCGATATACCAGTCGAGATCGTAGAACATAACGCCAAGGTCTTTGGCGAGGGCTTTGCCGACCGTTGTCTTGCCGGCGCCCATGTATCCTATGATGATGATTGACTTCATTTTCTTCTGTTTCTATGTCAATGAGGCATGTTTATGATTTCTTTCTGCCTCTAGCCTTTGGTTCTGGAGCAGCTTTGATAATTTCCATACACTCCTCGTATGTAAGCTCCTCTGCACTCTCATGTTTTGCCTTTGGAATGCGGTAATTCTTGCCGTCGTAAGCAATGTATGGACCATACTTGCCATTGAGAATTTCCATCTTATCGTCCTCATCGAAGACTTTGAGATGGCGCTTCTCTTCGGCTTCGCGCTTTTCCTTGATCAGTTCGATGGCTCTATCCAGGGTGATGGTCAGCGGATCATCCTCCTTTGGAATAGAAACATACTTGCGGTTATGGAGGATGTAAGGGCCGTATCGGCCAGAGCCAACTGTTACAGTAATGCCTTCATAATCACCGAGTTCTCTTGGTAGCTTGAAGAGTTCCAAAGCCTCTTCCAAGGTGATGGTTTCGATGCTCTTGTCTGATGGCAACTGGGCAAACTGAGGCTTGTCCTTATCCTCAGCAGAACCAATCTGTACCACTGGTCCAAAACGGCCAATCTTGACGAATACTGGCTTTCCTGTCTTTGGATCATTTCCGAGATTGCGCTCGCCGGCTTTGTGCTGGTTGCGGGCTTCCAGGACTTCCTTCACTTCAGGCTCAAAGCCCTTGTCGAAATCCTTCATCCAGTTGGTCCATTCGGTCTTTCCTTCTGCAATATCATCAAACTTCTTCTCTACGTCTGCCGTAAAGTTGTAGTTCATGATGTTCGGGAAGTTCTCCATCAGGAAATCGTTTACTACGATGCCGATATCAGTAGGCAGAAGTTTGCCCTTTTCAGAGCCTGCCATCTCTTTCTTCAACTTCTGGGTTATCTTGATGCCCTTCAGAGAATCTATGGTAAATGTGCGCTCTTCACCCGTCTTGTCACCCTTTACCACGTATTGACGCTGCTGGATGGTACTGATGGTTGGAGCATAGGTAGATGGACGGCCGATGCCGAGATCTTCCAGTTTCTTCACCAGACTGGCCTCGGTGTATCTTGCAGGAGCCAGAGAATACTTCTCTGTAGCAAGGATTTCTCTGCGCTGCAATTCATCGCCTTCTTTCAGGGCTGGAAGAATGTGGGAAGAATCCTCAGCATGCTCTTCATCGTCGGTTGACTCGAGATAAACCTTGAGGAAACCATCGAATGAAACAACCTCGCCGGTAGCAACAAACTTTTCGCTTGTGTTGCCGATATTGATGTTGATGGTTGTCTTTTCGAGTTGTGCGTCAGCCATCTGAGATGCGATGGTACGCTTCCAGATGAGTTCGTAAAGGCGCTTCTCCTGAGCGGTTCCTTCAATGGTTGGTTCATTCATATATGTAGGACGGATAGCCTCGTGCGCTTCCTGTGCACCCTTTGAACTGGTGTGGTAGGCACGAGTCTGGCTGTATTCCTTGCCATATTCTCTGATAATCTCATCTTTGCTGGCGTTGGAACAGAGCGTAGAGAGGTTTACGCTATCGGTTCGCATGTAAGTGATGCGTCCGCTTTCGTAAAGTTTCTGGGCTATCATCATGGTCTGTACAACGGTGAAACCAAGCTTGCGTGCAGCTTCCTGTTGCAAAGTAGAAGTAGTGAAAGGTGGTGCAGGAGAACGCTTTAAAGGCTTCTTGGTTACAGATTCAACCATAAACTTAGCGTCTTTACACTTCTCAAGGAAAGCTTCAACCTCTTCGTGGGTATTGAAACGCTGGTCCAGTTCTGCCTTTACCTCTGTTGCATTGCCGCTGTCGCTGATCAGGGCGAAAATAGCGGTAACGCGATAGTATGGAACACTCTGGAACTTCTGGATTTCACGCTCACGTTCTACTATCAGACGGACAGCAACACTCTGTACACGACCTGCAGAAAGGGCTGGCTTAACCTTTCTCCACAAGATAGGAGAAAGTTTGAAACCTACCAGTCGGTCGAGTACACGACGTGCCTGCTGGGCATTCACCAGGTTCATGTCCAGATGGCGTGGGTTCTTGATTGCGTCAAGAATAGCCTGTTTGGTAATCTCGTGGAAGACAATACGGTTTGTCTTCTCCTCATCCAATCCCAGTACTTCGCAAAGGTGCCAGCTGATGGCTTCTCCCTCGCGGTCCTCATCGGATGCTAACCAGATTTTCTTGGCTTTCTTCGCATTCGTTTTCAATTCTGTAACGAGTTTTTTCTTTTCCTCTGGAATCTCATAATCAGGTTCCATGGTTTTCTCGTTTATACTAAGTTCCTTCTTCTTCAGGTCACGGATATGACCGTAAGAAGACATAACCTTATAGTCCTTACCTAAAAACTCTTCGATCTTTTTAGCCTTCGCAGGGCTCTCGACGATTACTAAATTCTCTTGCATAAGCTTATACACAATTTTTTTCGGTTGGCAAAAGTAAGTAAACTTTTTGCTTATACCTTATTATATGGTGTTTTTTTTGGTTTTTTTAATGTTTGGGAGCCATATTTGGCTGTATTGAACCCTTTTTACCCCAATTTCGTTTCCAAATAACGATGGAGCCCCTTGCGTATGGAATCGAATGCAAACTCATCAGGATTGAGTCTGCTCAATGGTATCCAGAATGATTCTTCTGCATCGTCCATTGCTTCTATATGAGTGTCGTCTTTCACCTTCACTTCATAGAACATATCGAGGGTATGGACCATGAAACCTGAGTAAAGGTAGAGATTTGGGTAGCTGAACTGATACTTAACCTCAGTTGCATCCAGTCCGGTTTCCTCTTTTACCTCTCTTGCCATACCTTCTTCACCTGTTTCATCCATGTCAACAAAACCGCCTGGCAAATCGAGTGCTCCTTTGGCAGGGTCTTTCTTTCTTCTTACTGCCAGGAGTTCTTCCTTGCTGTTGAGTATGAGAGCTACCGTAGCACTGCTTGGATTGAGGTAATAAGAGAATCCGCAATCCTTACACTTTTTGCTCTTGATGTTGTTGATTTCGAAATGATTAGAGCCGCAAACCGGGCAAAACTGAAACTTATCTAATACGTGACTCATATTATGATTAATGTATAATGATTGATGTTTAATGGAAAAGAATTTATCTTCATGTTATAATTGAAAAGCGGCCGGTCTTTGACTGCTGAACAAAGATCGGCCGCTGGTTATCTGATATTTACCAATTATCTGTACGGAATGGGAAGAGAGGCAGGTTGCCTGCATTTGCCATATTGCCGAGTTGGAAGTTGCGGAAACAGTAGCGAAGGGCTACTGGTTTCTTTACCTCAGGACTAGTTACGATGACGCACTCATTCCAAGGATCGGTGCCTTCCTGCCAGAAGTGCTTGGCTGTAGCCTTATGGAATACCTTATCTTCGCCTGCAACTTCGAAACCTTCGATACCTTCAAAGCGGTTGTAGGCTCCGTAGGTGTTGTCGAAATGCACCTTTACAGTATCACCTACAATCTTCATCTCCTTGAAGGTCATGCTCTCGCTGAAGAGTCCCTTCATGCCATAGGTCTTGCTGAGTGCCTGGAGTGCAAGACGTTCGCCTACAGGCTGTTTCTGACATGGATGAATCTGCTCAACCTCGTATGGGTAAACCAGGTCTTCGGTACAGACGATGCCGCTGTTTGGAATCACCTTGGCTGCATTGAACTGCTGTTCACGGAGCTTAGGTCCCCAATCGCCATTTACGTCGCCATTATGATAAGGTGCAATCTGTACGAAATAGAATGGCAGTTCGCCCTGCTTGAAGTCTCTGCGCCACTGGGCAACGAGGTCGGCAAGACGTTTGGTATACTGGCCGTCCGGGTCGCCCACGTTAGAACATCCCTGATAGAAGAGAATACCCTTTACGCTATAGTTGAGGATAGGGTGGAAAGTTCCGTTACCCCAGAGAAGAGGGTAGAGGAAATCCCACTTAAACTTAGGGTTCTTGGTCATCTTTACAGAGTCGAGATCTTCCTTGGTGTTCTTCTTCAGGTAGTCGCGGTCGAGCCAGCTTTCTACACGGCTTCCACCCTTGTTTGCCATGACCAGACCTACCGGAATATCAAGAGTCTTGTTTATTACCTGTGCAAAGAAGTATCCTGTAGCAGATGCATCGCCTACGGTTTCCGGGTTAACCTCCTTCCATTTGCAGTTGGTATCATCTAACGGCTTACTGCTCATTACGCTAGGAATCTTTACGTAATGTACGCCTTTGTACTGGTTCGCTTCGAGCACCGCCTTGTTGTAACCTTCTACAGGGCAGTTGCCGAATCCTTTTACAGGCATCTCCATGTTGCTCTGACCTGCACAAACCCATACTTCTCCTGCCAGCACATTGTTGAGAGTGGTCTTTTCGCCATCATCGAAAGTGATGGAGAGTGGGGTGTAGCTCGCCTTCGGGGTTTGTACTTTGATAGCCCATTTGCCATCCTTTCCGGTCTTGGCAGAATATTTCTGCCCAGACCATGAGGTGGTTACCTCTACGGTGGTTCCTGGTTTGTCCCATCCCCAGAGGCTAGCCTCTGTGTTTTGCTGTAAAATCATGTTGTCACCCAAGATGTGTGGCAACTTTACTTTAGCCTGCGCTCCTGTTGTGATAAGTGCCAAGGCTGCCATTGCTAAAAATTTCTTATTCATTTTTTAGGGTTTAAAAGTTTATCGTTTTTTGTTCTTAAGTTCCTTGTATGGTTTGTATTCTGATATTGCCATCTATGTTATCATGAAAGCAGATACAGAACTGACGTTAAAGAATAAGAGTTAGAAGCTGGAAGATGAAAAACCGAAACTGTTCTCTCCAAACTTCTAACTCCTGGTTATCTTATGGTTATCTTAAAGAAGGTTCTTGATGGCTGCCTCTATGTCCTTAATCTGTGCATCACGTGCCTGCAGGGTGTTGGTGCGGTCGATCAGGAAGAAGGTAGGAATGCTCTGGACATTGTAGAGAGCCAGACTCTTGCCCTGAATGCCATCTTCATCGCGTACGCAAATCCAAGGGATGGCAGCGGTAGAGGTCTTCCAGAAGTGCTCGTCAGGGTCTACTGATACCTGATAAATCTCCAGTCCGGCAGCATGATACTTGTTGTAGAGTTCACGCAACATCATGATGCGCTTGGTGCTCTCTTTGCTGGCGAAGAGATGGAAGTCGAGCAGTACCACCTTGCCCTTGAGGTCGGAGAGACGGCGTACCTGTCCCTTGTTGTCCTGAAGTGCAAGTTCGATGCATCCGTTTACGCTCACCTTGCTGGCCTCAATCTGCTGCTGTGCCATCTGGTTCTCGATGATGCGGATGTCCTTCATTCCCTCGATGGCGATATTGTGGAGGTTCTTGCCACGCTCAGCGCCAGGATAGTAGGTATCCCAACTGGTTGCTACGGCAGCAAATACCTTCACGTCGTCTTTGTTGTTGCGAGGGTTGAAGATAAGTGTATTCACATTGCCCAACTGTACCGTTTGGAAGAGCGCATAGTAAGCGTATGCCTTCATTGGCTCCTTGAAGATGTAGTTGGTCTTGATGTCCTGTTTGTAAGCCTGGAGCATGCGGCCTACGATGGATTCGATAGAATCGTTGCCGATGTTAGGATCTTTCACGAGCCCGTTGATATTGCTCTGGAGAGTCATCTGCTTAAGAGACAACTCTTTGATCTTGTTGCAGTTTTCAGAACCTTCCACTTCGTATTTGAAGCTCATCTGCGGATAAGCCGCCTTTACCTTGACGGTTTCTGTAGAATCGATGGAAAGATTGATGGTTTGGTTGGCGATGCGTAAGCGGTAGAACTCTGGGGTAACAGAGTCCATGGCAGCCTCGTCGAAGGCAAAGGCACCATCCTCGCCCAGTTTCACAGAGTCGATTTTCACAGGACCGTTCAGGCTGATGTTCTCCAAATAGAGCATAGAGTCCTGAGCCTCTGTGATATTGCCGTTGATGTGGAATTTCTTGTTGTTACAAGAAGTTAAAGCCAGTGCAGCTACCATAATCGCTGCCACTGAAAAGAGTCTAGTTATCTTCATGAATTTTATTATTTTGCAAAATTATCGAGTGCAAAGATAGTAATAAAATTGCGAATAATGCACCTTCTATAGATAAATTATTTAAAAAAGTGGAAAATAATTGCTTATTTATTTGTTTATTAATAATTAAAGAGGTATCTTTGCAGCGTTTTAGATATTTTAGATGTTAGACAAAACAATAAGTTTTTTAATTTAGATGAACGTAATTACAAAAAGTGTTCAGTTGCCTGATGGAAGAACCATCACAATTGAGACCGGAAAAGTTGCAAAACAGGCTGATGGTGCTGCGGTTCTCCGCATGGGTAACACAGTGCTTCTCGCAACTGTTTGTGCAGCAAAGGATGCAGTTCCGGGTACAGATTTTATGCCTTTGCAAGTAGATTATCGTGAGCAGTACAGTGCTGCAGGTCGTTTCCCTGGTGGTTTCACCAAGCGCGAAGGCAAAGCCAGCGATGAGGAAATCCTTACCTCTCGTCTTGTGGACCGTGCTTTGCGTCCACTTTTCCCTTCTAACTACCATGCAGAAGTTTACGTACAGGTAATGTTGCTCTCAGCCGATGGTGTTGACCAGCCAGATGCCCTCGCAGGTTTCGCTGCTTCAGCTGCCATGGCTTGTTCAGATATTCCTTTCGAGTACTATATCTCTGAGGTTCGTGTAGCTCGTATCAATGGTGAGTATGTTGTTAACCCTACATTCCAGCAGATGGAAGAGGCAGACATGGATATCATGGTTGGTGCTACCAAGGACAATATCATGATGGTAGAAGGTGAGATGAAGGAAGTTTCTGAGCAGGATCTCATTGGTGCCCTCAAGGTGGCTGCCGAGGCTATCAAGCCTATGTGCGAACTCCAGTATGAGTTGGCTAAGGAGAAGGGTACTGACGTGAAGCGTGAGTATGACCACGAGATCAACGATGAGGAACTCCGTGAGCAGATCAAGTCTGAGCTTTACAAGCCAGCTTATGATATCAATCATCAGGCTTTGGAGAAGCATGCACGTCAGGATGCTTTCGACAAGGTTTTGGCTGATTTCCTCGAGAAGTATGACGCTGCTCATACCGATCTTTCTGAGGAAGACTTGGAGGAGAAGCACGCTGAGGCTACCCGTTACTATGATGACGTAATGCGCGATGCTATGCGCCGTTGCATCCTCGACGAGGGCTTGCGCCTTGATGGCCGTGCTACTACAGAAATCCGCCCTATCTGGTGCGAGGTATCTCCACTCCCAATGCCTCACGGAAGCGCTATCTTCCAGCGTGGTGAGACAATGTCTCTCTCTACATGTACGCTCGGTACCAAGATGGACGAGAAGCTTATCGACGGTGTGCTCGAGAAGAGCTACCAGCGCTTCCTTCTTCACTATAACTTCCCTCCATTCTCTACAGGTGAGGCTAAGGCTCAGCGCGGTGTAGGCCGTCGTGAGATTGGTCACGGTCACTTGGCATGGCGTGGTTTGAAGGGTCAGATTCCTACAGACTTCCCTTACACCGTACGTTTGGTAAGCCAGATCTTGGAGTCTAATGGTTCTTCTTCTATGGCTACTGTTTGTGCCGGTACTCTCGCCCTGATGGATGCAGGTGTTCCTATGAAGAAGCCAGTTTCTGGTATCGCTATGGGTCTTATCAAGAACCCAGGTGAGGACAAGTACGCTATCCTCAGTGATATCCTCGGTGATGAGGACCACTTGGGTGATATGGACTTCAAGACCACTGGTACCCGCGATGGTTTGACCGCTACACAGATGGATATCAAGTGTGATGGTTTGAGCTTCGAGATTCTTGAGGAGGCTTTGATGCAGGCTAAGGCTGGTCGTGAGCACATCCTCAACTGCATGATGGAGACAATCTCTGAGCCACGTGCTGAGATGAAGCCACAGGTTCCACGTATCGTAGCATTCGATATCCCTAAGGAGTTCATCGGTGCTGTTATCGGCCCTGGTGGTAAGATTATCCAGCAGATGCAGGAGGATACTGGTGCGACAATCACTATCGAGGAGACTGATGGTAAGGGTCACGTCCAGGTATCTGCTCCTAACAAGGATTCTATCGATGCAGCTTTGGCTAAGATTAAGGCTATCGTAGCTGTTCCTGAGGTTGGTGAGGTTTACGAGGGTACTGTCCGTTCTATCATGCCTTACGGTTGCTTCGTAGAGATTCTCCCTGGTAAGGATGGTTTGCTCCACATTTCTGAGATTGATTGGAAGCGTCTTGAGACAGTTGAAGAGGCTGGCATCAAGGAAGGCGACAAAATCAAGGTGAAGTTGATGGAGATTGATCCTAAGACTGGCAAGTACAAACTTTCTCATCGTGTATTGATGGAGAAGCCAGAGGGTTATGTAGAGCGTGAGCGTCGTCCACGTCCTGAGCGCGGTGAACGTCGCGGTCGTCGTGATGATCGTCATGAAGGTCGTGGTGAGCGTCCAGCTCGTCAGCCACGTCGTTACGAGCATCGTAATGATGAGCAGGCTCCTAAGGAGTTCAACGACTCTTTGGATCACAACAATGATGTAGAATAATCTGCGTATTAGACACATTATTATATATAAAGGCACATTCCGCATAGGAATGTGCCTTTTTTAAATAGTACTTTCTCTAATTATTGCCGGATATTGTATTTGTATATGGGAATGGAGAATGTAAAGTGTGGATCATGTAGGGATAAACAAAAAGAGTCACAAGTAAAACTTGTGACTCTTTTCTGCGCTTCAAGATGGGCTTGAACCAACGACCCCCTGATTAACAGTCAGGTGCTCTAACCAACTGAGCTATTGAAGCAATTTGCTATGAAAGAAGATGAGTTACGAGGCTAACCTGAAACTCTCTTGCGCTTCAAGATGGGCTTGAACCAACGACCCCCTGATTAACAGTCAGGTGCTCTAACCAACTGAGCTATTGAAGCGTTTTTTTTTTCTGTAAAGAACATGACGTTCCTTATTTGCGTGTGCAAAAGTACTAACTTTTCTTCATTCTGCCAAATTTTTTGCTGACTTTTTTCGCTTTTTCCCTAAAAAAGTGTATTTTTTCTTATCTTTGTGCCACTTTTTGCCTATTTTATGGTGTTTTTCGCAAAGAAATGAGTACTTTTGTGGTCGAAATCTTCTCCCGAGGGCGAATGCCGTGAAGAGGGGGAGGAAATAACCAATAAGTTGAATCATATACAATTAAATAAGGTAACAATGAAAAGAATACTGTTCTCCTTGCTTATGGTGCTCCTGGCAGTTCCTACTTTTGCCCAGGTTGACAAAGATCATGACTTCAAAGCCGCAAAGAATATGGAAATATTCAATGCCATCTACAAGAATCTCGATTTGATGTATGTTGATACGCTCGATGCTGAAGTTGTGGTCGGAAATGGTATCAATGCCATGTTGCGTAGTCTCGACCCTTATACTACCTATTATCCTGAGCAGAAGATGAAGGAACTCAAGAACCTGCTCACCGGCAAGTATGCGGGTGTAGGTGCGGTGATACGCTACAATTTCCAGTTGCAGCGCGTCTGTATCAGCGAGCCTTACGAGAATATGCCTGCTGCAGAAGTGGGACTGAAGAAGGGTGACATCATCCTGAGTATTGATGATGAGGATATGACCAATAAGGAGGTGAGCTATGTCAGCGATCATCTTCGTGGTGACCCGGGTTCTTCTTTCATGCTGAAAGTTAAGCGTCCAAGTACAGGCAAGACGATGAAGGTGAAGGTAACACGCCGTACCATCCAGTTGCCGTTCTTGCCTTATTATGGCATGTTGGAGGGTAACATCGGTTACATCAACTTCAATTCCTTTACCGAGCAGTCTGCCAAGGAAGTGCGTCGTGCTTTCATCGATTTGAGAAAGCAAGGAGCCAAGAGTCTTGTCTTCGATCTGCGTAATAATGGTGGTGGTTCTGTTACCGAAGCGGTCAGCATCATCAATATGTTCTTGCCTAAAGGTAAGACAGTCTTGGAGATGAAGGGAAAGTTGCAGCGTTCTAATCATGTTTATAAGACCACGGTTGAACCGATAGATTCCGTTATGCCGATGGTGGTATTGGTGAACGAGAATTCAGCCAGTGCCAGTGAAATCATGAGCGGCAGTCTGCAGGATTATGACCGTGCTGTAATATTAGGTACGCGCACGTATGGAAAGGGATTGGTGCAGACTACCATGGATTTGCCTTATAACGGACAGGTGAAACTTACTACTGCTAAATATTTCATTCCTAGCGGTCGATGCGTTCAGGCACTCAACTATAAGCACGATAAGGGTGGTTATGTGGAGCATGTTCCCGACTCTCTTACCAAGGTGTTCTATACCGCAGGTGGCAGAGAAGTGAGAGATGGAGGTGGCGTGAAGCCGGATGTAGAAGTAAAGCCTGATTCTTTGCCAAACATCGCCTTCTATCTGGCTGGTGCCCGCGACAGTAATGAGGTGATGCTTAATTATGAGGTGGATTATATCGCCAAGCATCCTGCTATTGCTCCTGCGAAGGAATTCTCGCTGACCGATGCCGACTATGATGAATTCAAGACACGCGTGTTGAAGGCTAACTTCCAGTACGACCGTGAAACAGAAAAGTATCTCAAGGACTTGGAAAAACTCGCTAAGTTTGAAGGCTACTACGATGATGCCAAGGCAGAGTTTGAGGCTTTGAAGAAAAAGCTGAGCCATAATGTGGCAAAGGATCTGGATTATAACAAGGATTACATCAAGCATCTGTTGGAAAATGACATCGTTTCTGCCTATTATTTCCAGCGCGGTGCCATCCAGAATTCCATGCGTTATGACAAGCAGATTAAGGAAGCAGTAAAATTGCTGAATTCTCCATCAGAATACGAAAAAATACTGCATCCTGTGAAGAAATAAGTACAAAAACGTGCACAATCGATTAAAAATGTGCACGTTGCGAATAAAAAGTTGCATTTTTTTTGGCTAATCACAAAAATATTTGTAATTTTGCAACGTTCAGTGGAATGAGGGGCTCACAAGAGTTCCTCATTTTATTTTAATAAGGTATATATGATTGATAAAAACGTCGTAAAAAAATTAGTTGAAGAATGGCTCCAAGATAAAGAATATTTCTTGGTAAGCATTGAAATCAGTCCCGACGATAGAATCGTTGTTGAGATTGACCATGCCGATGGAGTATGGATTGAGGATTGTGTTGCCTTGAGTAAGTATATTGAGGATCATTTGAACCGTGACGAGGAAGACTATGAGCTCGAAGTTGGCTCTGCAGGCTTGGGTCAACCGTTCAAAGTTCCGCAGCAGTATATCAATTTCATTGGCAAGGAGGTAGAGGTGCTTGATGCCGACGGCAAGAAGGTGAAGGGTATCTTGAAAGCTGTTGAAGGAAATGACTTCACAGTTGGCGTTGAAGAAAAGGTAAAGGTTGAAGGTAAAAAACGTCCGGTTAAGCAGGAGGTTGATCACGTTTACCAGATGGATAAAGTAAAATATACAAAATACATAATTAGTTTCAATTAAGTTATGGCTAAAAAAGAGCAAGAATTGACAGCGAGTATGATTGATACATTCCGCGAGTTTAAAGAAACAAAGAATATCGACCGTACTACATTGGTAAGTGTATTGGAGGAGAGCTTCCGTAATGTACTTGCCAAGATTTTTGGTAGTGACGAAAACTTTGATGTCATCGTGAACCCTGACAAGGGTGACTTCGAAATTTATCGCAACCGTATAGTTGTTGCTGATGGCGAAGTTGAAGATGAAAATAAGGAAATTACACTTTCTGAGGCTCGTAAGATTGAGCCGGATTACGAGGTTGGTGAGGATGTAAGTGAGACGGTTGACTTCAATAAGTTTGGTCGTCGTGCCATCTTGACTCTTCGTCAGACTTTGGCTTCCAAGATTCTTGAGTTGGAGCATGATTCACTCTACAACAAATACAAGGATCGCGTAGGTCAGGTTATCTCTGGTGAGGTTTATCAGGTTTGGAAGCGCGAGGTTCTGATTGTAGATGATGAGAACAACGAGCTCATGTTGCCTAAGACTGAGCAGATTCCTGGTGATACTTACCGCAAGGGTGAAACTGTTCGTGCGGTCATCCTTCGTGTAGACAACGAGAACAATAATCCAAAGATTATCTTGAGCCGTACTGCTCCAATCTTCCTGCAGCGTCTGTTGGAGGCTGAGGTTCCTGAGATTGCAGACGGTCTGATTGCAATCCGCCGTATCGCCCGTCTTCCGGGAGAGCGTGCTAAGATTGCTGTTGAAACATTCGATGAGCGTATCGACCCGGTTGGCGCATGTGTAGGTGTTAAGGGTAGCCGCGTTCACGGTATCGTTCGCGAACTTTGCAACGAGAATCTCGATGTCATCAACTACTCAAGCAATACCAAACTCTTCATTCAGCGTGCGTTGGCTCCAGCCAAGGTTTCTTCAATCAATGTTGATGATGAGAACAAGAAAGCAGAGGTTTACTTGCAGCCTGAGGAAGTTAGTTTGGCTATCGGCCGTGGCGGTATGAACATCAAACTGGCTTCTATGCTTACAGAATATACCATCGACGTATTCCGTGAGGTAGACGAGAATGAGGCCGATGAGGATATCTACTTGGATGAGTTCTCTGATGAGATTGACCAGTGGGTTATCGATGCTATCAAGGGCATCGGTCTTGATACTGCCAAGCAGGTACTCAATGCACCTCGCAACTTGCTGATTGAGAAGGCCGACCTCGAAGAGGAGACCGTTGATCATGTACTCAGTGTGTTGCGCGCCGAATTCGAACAATAATTCCCTTGCCAGCGAGTGCTTGCAGGGAATCTAACTTTAAAAATAGGAGAATAAATAATTTATGAGCATCAGATTAAATAAAGCACTACGTGAATTAAATATAGGACTTCAGACGGCAGTTGAATTCCTAGAGAAAAGAAAAGACCTGGGAGATGTCAAGGCAGAACCGAGCTTCAAACTCACCGACCAGCAATACAAGGCATTGAATGATGCCTTCAGTCAGGACAGAGAGGTTCGTGATCAGGCTGAGAAACTCTTTACCAAAAAAGCAAAAGATAAGAAGCGTGCGCCAGAGCAGAAGGACAATCGCGCTGAAAGCTTGTTGGAGTCTAATGGACAGCAGCAGTATAAGCCGCTGGGAAAGATTGACTTGGACAATATCGGTAAGAAGCCTGCTGCAGAGTCTGTTGCGGAAAAGCCTGAGACTGCTGCCGTCAGTCCTGAGCAGAAGAAAGACGCTCCTAAGGCTGAGCAAAAGAAGGAACAGAAGCCACAACAGGCTTCTCAGCATAAACAGCAAATGAAACAGGAAAATCATCAGAAATCACAGCAGTCAAACGCTCAGATGAATAAGCAGAATGCTCCTCAGGGAAAGAAAGAGCATCATCATGCTAAGAATGAAACTGCACAGCATTCTGCTGGCGCAGCAGACAACAGCGTGTTTACTCTCAAGAGTGAGAAGAAGTTTACTGCTAATGAGCCTAAGGTGTTGGGCAAGATAGATTTGTCTTCTCTCAACCAGAGCACTCGTCCTAAGAAGAAAACCAAGGAGGAGCGCCGCAAGGAACGTGAGGAGAAAATGGCTCAACAGCACAATGAGCGCAAAAAGCGTGTTCGTATCAACAAAGAACGTGTTGACATCAATGCCGAAGCTAAGAATAATGGCGGAGGTAATGGCAACAACGGCGGTAATAACAAGAAGAATAAAAACCGCAACAGAAATAATAACAATAATAATCGCGGCAATAACAACAACCGCGGCAACCAGCGCCAGATCGAGGTTGATGACGAGGCTGTAGCACGCCAGGTTAAGGAGACTCTTGCACGTTTGACCAGCAAGAGTCAGAACAAGAAGGGTGCTAAGTACCGTAAGGAGAAGCGTGAGGCTGTTCAGGAGAAGTTGCAGGATCAGGCTCGTCAGGAGCAGAAGGAAAGCAAGACCCTGAAACTTACTGAGTTCGTTACCGTTAGCGAGTTGGCTACGATGATGGATATCAGCGTTACTCAGGTTATCTCTACCCTGATGGGTGTAGGTATCATGGTTTCTATCAACCAGCGCCTGGATGCAGAGACCATCAACATGGTAGCTGAGGAGTTCGGTTTCAAGACCGAATACGTGAGTGCCGAGGTTCAGGAGGCCGTGAGCGAGGAAGTGGATGATGAGAACGACTTGGTTCCACGTGCTCCAATCGTAACCGTCATGGGTCACGTTGACCACGGTAAGACCTCTTTGCTCGACTATATCCGCAATACCAATGTGATTGCCGGTGAGGCAGGTGGTATTACCCAGCATATCGGTGCCTATAGTGTGACCCTGAAAAGCGGTCGCAAGGTAACCTTCCTTGATACTCCAGGTCACGAGGCGTTTACCGCCATGCGTGCCCGTGGTGCCCAGGCTACCGATATCGCCATCATCATCATCGCAGCCGATGACTCTGTGATGCCTACTACCAAGGAGGCTATCGCTCATGCGCAGGCTGCCGGTGTGCCTATGGTATTCGCAATCAACAAGATTGATAAGCCAGGTGCTAACCCAGACCGTATCCGTGAGGACTTGGCTAACATGAACCTGCTCGTTGAGGAGTGGGGTGGTAAGTATCAGTGCCAGGAAATCAGTGCCAAGAAGGGTATCGGTGTTCACGATTTGCTCGACAAGGTGCTCCTCGAGGCTGACATGCTCGACTTGAAGGCTAACCCTAACCGTCGTGCTACAGGTACCATCATCGAGTCTTCTCTCGACAAGGGTCGTGGATATGTTTCTACCATATTGGTTGCCAACGGTACCTTGAAGGTAGGCGACATCGTACTCGCCGGTACTTCTTGGGGTCGTGTCAAGGCGATGTTCAATGAGCGTAATGCCAACATCAAGTCAGCAGCTCCTGCTGAGCCAGCTATCATCCTCGGTTTGAACGGTGCGCCTACTGCAGGTGACCAGTTCCACGTAATCGAGACAGAGCAGGAGGCTCGCGAAATCGCCAACAAGCGTGAGCAGTTGCAGCGTGAGCAGGGCTTGCGTACTCAGAAGCGCTTGACCTTGGGTGATATTTCTCACCGTATCGCACGTGGTGAGTTCCACGAGTTGAACGTCATCGTGAAGGGTGATACCGACGGTTCTGTTGAGGCTTTGAGCGACTCATTCATCAAGCTTTCTACCGAGAAGGTTCAGGTGAACGTGGTGAACAAGGCTGTGGGTCAGATTTCAGAGAACGACGTGATGCTGGCATCTGCTTCAGATGCAGTCATCGTTGGTTTCCAGGTTCGTCCATCTGCCGATGCTCGTAAGGCTGCCGACCGTGAGGGTGTTGAAATCAACACATACTCTATCATCTACGATGCTATCGACGATATCAAGAGTGCGATGGTTGGTATGCTCGACAAGGTGAAGAAGGAAATCGTTACCGGTCAGGTTGAGGTTAAGCAGACCTTTAAGATTTCTAAGGTGGGTACTATTGCCGGTGGTCTCGTTACCGAGGGTAAGGTACACGCTAAGGATAAGGCTCGCGTCATCCGTGACGGTATCGTGATACGTACTGCTGAAATCGGTGCCTTGAAGCGTTACAAGGACGATGTCAAGGAGGTGGTTACCGGTATGGAATGCGGTTTGAGCCTCGTCAACTACAACGATATCCAGGAGGGCGACGTTATCGAGACCTTCACTGAGATCGAGGTAGAGCAGAAGCTTTAATAAAGTGAAGAGTGAAGAACGAAAAGTGAAGAATTCATTTGTTTTTCGCTCTATCATATATATAATAAGGTAGGGATGAGTCCTCAGCGGCTTATCCCTATTTAGGGTTAAAATAACGAAAGGTTATTCTAAATAACAATGGCAGAAATAGAGAAAGAACAGAATCAGGTTGTCAAGGATGTGATAGACCAGAAATACGAGTATGGTTTTACCACCGATGTACATACTGAAATCATAGAAAAGGGTCTCAACGAGGATGTTGTGCGCCTGATCTCGCAGAAGAAGGGAGAGCCAGACTGGATGCTCGAATTTCGTCTGAAAGCCTACAATTACTGGAAGACGCTCAAGGAGCCAAAGTGGGGACACGTTCACGTGCCACCTATTGACTACCAGGAGATTTCATACTATGCCGACCCTTTGGCAAAGAAGCCAAAAAACAAGGAGATTGATCCTGAGCTGGAGAAGACATTCGATAAACTCGGTATTCCTCTGGAGGAGCGTCTGGCTTTGAGCGGTACCGCCGTAGATGCCATCATGGACTCTGTGTCGGTAAAGACTACTTTCAAGGAGAAACTCCGTGAAAAGGGCGTCATCTTCTGCAGTATCGGTGAGGCTGTGAAGGAGCATCCTGATTTGGTAAGAGAGTATCTGGGAACCGTAGTTCCTTATCGTGATAACTTTTATGCAGCCTTGAACAGTTGTGTTTTCAGTGATGGCTCATTCGTTTATATTCCTAAGGGCGTCCGCTGCCCGATGGAGTTGAGCAGTTACTTCCGCATCAATGCCCGTAACACCGGTCAGTTTGAGCGTACATTGATTATCGCTGATGATGATGCTTACGTTTCTTACCTGGAGGGATGTACAGCGCCAATGCGTGATGAGAACCAGCTCCATGCAGCTATCGTAGAGATTATAGTCAAGGATAATGCTGAGGTGAAATACTCTACTGTTCAGAACTGGTATCCTGGTGATGAGCATGGTAAGGGTGGTGTGCTGAACCTGGTAACCAAGCGAGGTGACTTGCGTGGTGTGAACTCTAAGTTGAGCTGGACTCAGGTAGAGACCGGTTCGGCTATTACATGGAAGTATCCTTCCTGTATCTTGCGTGGCGACAACTCTGTAGCTGAGTTCTACAGCGTGGCTGTTACCAACAACTATCAGGAGGCTGATACCGGTACCAAGATGATTCACATGGGTAAGAATACCAAGAGCACCATCATTTCGAAGGGTATCTCGGCTGGTCATAGCCAGAACTCCTATCGTGGTCTGGTTCGTGCTACATCCAATGCCGACAATGCGCGCAACTACAGTTCCTGCGACTCCTTGTTGCTGGGCAGCGATTGTGGAGCGCATACCTTCCCATATATGGATGCCCATAACGACACAGCCGTGTTCGAGCATGAGGCAACTACCTCGAAGATTTCAGAAGACCAGCTCTTCTATTGCAATCAGCGAGGTATTCCTACCGAGGAGGCTGTCGGCTTGATCGTAAACGGTTATGCCAAGGATGTGCTCAACAAGTTGCCTATGGAGTTTGCCGTAGAGGCTCAGAAACTCCTCAGTGTTTCACTCGAAGGCACCGTTGGCTAAGAATAATAAGAAAGAGAGGTGGTTATGAAAAGAATGTTGTTGATGTTATTGTTAGTTGATAGCTTGAACTTAACGGCTCAAGACCTTTTCAATCATCAAAAAAATGGCTTGACGGCACAGCAAGATTCCATCGTTGCATCTTTTGTTGCGAAATGCAAGCAAGAGCAAAATGTGTATCTTCGTTGTGGTCGATATTGTCATGTTGATGAGTCTGACCCTACATTGACCAAGTCCATTATGCAGACATCGAGTTATGTTCTGCAGATGAAGGGTAAAGTCATACGACCAGGTGAGTGCTCATTTTGGGTACTAGACCCTCCTTCGTTGTTTGTGCAATGGGGCTGGGAGAAGCCACCATCTTTCTTTGAAGAGTTTTGTTCCAATATTTTGAACGCATTTTTTAAGTAATAATATGTTAGAGGTAAAGAATCTGCATGCTACTATTGCAGGCAAAGAAATATTGAAAGGTATCAACCTGACTATTAACGATGGTGAGATACACGCTATCATGGGACCTAACGGTTCCGGTAAGTCAACCTTGAGCGCTGTGCTTACAGGTAACCCTCTCTATACCGTAACCGAGGGTGAGGCTATCTTCAACGGCAAGAACCTCCTGGATATGAAACCAGAGGACCGTGCCCGTGAAGGCTTGTTCCTCTCTTTCCAGTATCCGGTGGAGATTCCTGGTGTATCCATGACCAACTTCATGCGTGCGGCTATCAATGCCAAGCGTGAGTATCAGGGTTTGGAACCATTGAATACAAGCGAATTCATGAAGCTGATGCGTGAGAAACGCGAGTTGGTGGAATTGGACAGCAAGTTGGCTCGCCGTTCAGTAAACGAAGGTTTCTCGGGTGGTGAGAAGAAGCGCAACGAGATTTTCCAGATGGCTATGCTGGAGCCAAAGCTCTCTATCCTCGATGAAACCGACTCTGGTCTCGACGTGGATGCGATGCGTATTGTAGCAGATGGTGTGAACAAGATGCATACCGACAAGACTTCAGCCATCGTCATCACTCACTATGAGCGTCTGCTCGATATGATTAAGCCAAGTGTGGTTCACGTTCTCTATAAGGGTAGAATCGTGAAGACAGCCGGTCCTGAACTTGCCAAGGAGATTGAGGCTCGTGGCTATGACTGGATCAAGGCAGAAGTAGATGAGAAATAATAGGGAGGATGGCTATGCATTCAGAAAAACAATATTTAGACTTGTATCAGTCTTCTTCGAGAATAA
Organism: Segatella copri; assembly: GCF_024330485.1. Taxonomy (GTDB): domain Bacteria; phylum Bacteroidota; class Bacteroidia; order Bacteroidales; family Bacteroidaceae; genus Prevotella; species Prevotella copri_L. Next base: position 35,491 of record NZ_JANDWX010000005.1, read on the forward strand.
TCAAGAAGAACAGTGCTGAGGTGCTCAATGCGGTGCGCGATGCTGCGTTTGAGAACTTCCGTCGCTTGGGCTTCCCTTCCCGAAAGGTAGAAAGATACAAGTACACAGATATGAGCGCCATCTTCGAGCCAGATTATGGCTTGAACTTGAATCGTCTGGAAATTCCGGTAGATCCATACGAGGCTTTCCGCTGCGATGTGCCTAACCTGAGCACTTCGCTCTACTTCGTTGTAAACGATGCTTTTTATAACAAAGCATTGCCTAAAGTAGAGCTTCCGGAGGGCGTAATCGTGGATTCTTTGAACAAGATTGCTGCAGAAAACCCTGAATTCATCGGGAAATACTACGCTAAGATTGCCAAAACCGATGAAGATGGCATCACCGCATTGAATACATTCCTGGCACAGGATGGCTTGCTTATCTACGTACCAAAGAACGTGAAGGTGGAGCGAACCATTCAGGTCATCAATATTCTCCGTTCGGATGTTGATTTGATGGTAAACCGCCGTGTTCTCATCGTCATGGAACAGGGTGCTGAGGCTAAATTCCTCTTCTGCGACCATGCAGCCGATGACAAGAACTTCCTCGCAACCCAGGTAATCGAGGCTTATGTTGGCGAGAATGCCAGTCTCGACCTCTATTGTCTGGAGGAGACTCATTACAAGAACCGCCGTGTCAGCAACGTTTATATCGAGCAGCAGGCTAACAGCCGCGTGAACCATAACGTTATCACGCTTCATAACGGTATTACCCGCAACCGTCTTGACCTCGTATTCAAGGGCGAGGGAGCTGAGTGCTTCTGCAATGGTTGTGTGATTGCCGACAAGAACCAGGTGGTTGATAACAATACGCTCATCGATCATCAGGTGGGTCATTGTACCAGCAACGAACTTTATAAGTATGTGCTCGATGGTGAGGCACGTGGTGCTTTCGCCGGCAGAGTATTGGTTCGTCATGGTGCCCAGAAAACTGTTTCTCAGGAAACCAACCAGAACCTCTGTGCTACGAAGACTGCCCGTATGTTCACCCAGCCGATGCTGGAGATTTATGCCGATGATGTGAAGTGTGCGCACGGTAGTACTGTAGGTCAGCTCAACGATGCCGCATTGTTCTATATGCAGCAGCGTGGTGTGAGCCGCGAGGAGGCTAAGTTGCTCCTTCAGTTTGCATTTATCAACGAAGTCATCGACAAGATGGAGCTGGAGCCATTGCGCGATCGCCTACATCATCTCGTAGAGAAGCGATTCCGTGGTGAACTCAATAAGTGTGAGGGCTGCAAGCTTTGCAAGTAGATAATATCCTTTTAAAGGAGTTAAGTTCTTAAAAATATGTATGATATCAATCAAGTAAGAGCAGATTTCCCGATTTTATCGAGAAAGGTCTATGATAAGCCATTGGTGTATCTGGATAATGCGGCAACCACGCAGAAGCCATTGTGCGTGCTCGATGCCATGCGCGACGAGTATCTCAATGTAAATGCCAATGTGCATCGTGGTGTTCACTATCTCTCTCAGCAGGCTACCGACCTTCATGAGGCAGCCCGCGAAACTGTGCGCAAGTTTATCAATGCGCCGAAGGTTGAGGAAGTCATCTTTACCCGTGGCACTACAGAGAGTCTGAATCTCGTGGTTTCATCGTTCTGCGATGCCTTTATGAGCGAGGGCGACGAGGTGATTATCTCTACCATGGAGCATCACTCCAATATCGTGCCTTGGCAGTTGCAGGCTGCCAAGAAGGGAATCGCTATCCGTGTAATCCCTATCAACGATAAAGGTGAGATTAACCTCGATGAATTCGCCAATTTATTTACCGAACGCACCAAAATCGTGAGCATTGCCCAGGTGAGCAACGTGCTCGGTACGGTGAATCCGGTAAAAGAGATGATAAAGATAGCTCATGAGCACGATGTACCTGTCATGGTGGATGGCGCTCAGAGTACTCCTCATTTTGCTGTGGATGTACAGGATATGGATTGCGATTTCTTCGCTTTCAGCGGACATAAGATTTATGGTCCTACCGGTATCGGTGTGCTTTACGGCAAGGAAGAATGGCTCGACAAGTTGCCTCCTTATCAGGGCGGTGGCGAAATGATTGAGAGCGTAAGTTTCGAGAAGACTACTTTCGAGAAGTTACCTTTCAAGTTCGAGGCTGGTACTCCTGATTATGTAGCTACCCATGGTTTGGCAAAGGCCATCGATTATGTCTCTGCACTCGGCATGGATAACATTGCCAAGCACGAGCAGGAACTCACCCGTTACTGCATGGAGCAGATGCGAACCATCGATGGAATCAGACTTTTTGGTGAACAGGAGGGCAAAGATGCCGTTGTCAGCTTCTTGGTTGGTGATATTCATCACATGGATATGGGCACCTTGCTCGACCGCCTGGGCATCGCTGTACGTACCGGTCATCACTGTGCTCAGCCTTTGATGGATCGTTATGGCATTCTCGGCACCGTTCGTGCCAGCTTTGCCCTATATAATACAAAGGAAGAAATAGATGCGCTTGTAGCGGGCGTAAAACGCGTGGCTATGATGTTCTAAAGATAAAGACTTTTTAGCCGCATACTGCGCACGTAAAAGCCTTATTTAGCCAACTGGCGAGCGAAAGACAACCTACTGGCAAGCAAAGAACAGCCAACTGGCGCTACTGCGGACAGTTGGCTGTTTGCGTTTGGCAGTTATCAGAAAGTTGAGGTTGGAATGCCCAAATACTCTTCACTCTTCACCCTTTTGCCGTAACGTATTGTTATACTGATACTTACGCGCTGAAGAGACGCTCTGACTCTTCACCCACTCTTCACCCTCTCTTCACCGCCTGGTGCTATGAGGGTGAAGAGTAGGTGAAGAGTAGGTGAAGAGTAGGTGAAGAGTGGGTGAAGAGTTAAAATGCCCTTATCTTTGTAACTACCCTATAATTAGGCGGTTACAAAATAGAGGTGAAGAGTGAAGAGATAAACGTAAAATTCATCATAATTATGTTAGAAAGTCATTATTATAAGGATATGGTAGAGGCTGGCTGCGATGAGGCTGGCAGAGGATGTTTGGCTGGCAGCGTATATGCTGCAGCCGTCATTCTTCCTCCCGGTTATCAGAATGCCGATTTGAACGACAGTAAGAAACTCACAGATAAGAAGCGCAAGGCGCTCCGCGAGCAGATAGAGCGTGATGCTGTAGCTTGGGCTGTGGGCATTGTTACTCCCGAAGAAATCGATAAAATTAATATCCTCAACGCCAGTTTTCTGGCTATGCACCGTGCCCTGGACCAGCTCAAGGTTCGTCCGGAGGCAGTTATCGTGGATGGTAACCGCTTCAAACCCTACAAGGATTTGCCTTATACAACCATCGTAAAGGGTGACGGCAAGTATCTGTCTATTGCAGCTGCCAGCATCCTTGCCAAGACCTATCGTGATGATTACATGGATGCGCTGGCAGAAGAATACCCACAATACGATTGGAAAAGCAACAAGGGCTATCCTACCAAGAAGCATCGTGCTGCCATCAGGGAATTTGGTGTTACCCCATATCATCGCATGAGTTACAATCTTTTGGGCTCCGGTGAACTGTCCATCGATTTTGAGGAATAATATACTGTCGCCATGAAGCATTTGAGGTGGGATATTTTATAGGAGGATATGCGGGCAGTGGCTTTGCTTCTGTTCCTTTATCTATATGTGGTGGTATTGCTGTTGAGTATTTAGGAGGCGGGTTTGGTTCACTTATGGGAGGACTGATTTATGATGCATTGTATTAAAAACGTCAATATAAAAATGAAATTGTTTGAGAATAGAATATTATATTCTTTCTACTGTTTTGAGCAGTGGATTGATGGCTCGTTTCATATGTTGTTTCGTGGTGTCAAGGTTTGGTCGATGAAAAAAATGTATAATTTAAATCCATTTGGTTATATAAAAAACGAAACAAATCTTTGGACGAATATGTCAATAATGTTTATTTGGCTGCTAATGAGGCTGCTGGAAATTTAGATTATGGTTTGAGAATATCACATGCTCAGGGCTTCTTGGGCGTACTGTTGGGACCATATATGATGCTAGCAGTTTCTCTTGTTAAATATTTTGGTCCAGTCAATATACCAAATACAAGTTTTAAGGTGTTTGTTTTGGTATGTTTGGGCGTGTCATATCTGATAGCTTATTTGTCAGCTTTCAAGGATGATGTGTATAAAGCATATTTCAAGAAGTTTAAAAAGGAAAAGAATGATTTGAAATGGCACGTCCTAACGTTTTTTGTGTGTCTTGGTTCCTTATACTCGGTTTATTTATCCATTGTATATTGGAATAAATAGGTAAAATGTGATGCTTTGATATGATGCTAGATATGGCTAAACGAGTAATGAATACAATCGGTAGTGTATATCGTATGTACCTAGACGATGGGAGAAAGGTCTATTTTCAATATGTGGCGATAGATAGATCTATGTTGAATAGTGGAGTCTTCCGAGTGTTTAAAAAGAAGTATTCGCAAGATGATGTTGAAGATATCGAAGAGATAGTTCGTGGAGAAGTATGGTTCTATACTCATACTTCTCTGCGACCAGCTATACGTGATGGATGTTGGAAAAAAATAGGTAGTAGTAGGTTTTGGGGTGATACAACCAATATAAAGTTTCGTTTGTATTCGGAAGGTAATACAAGCCATCTGACTGTATCCCACAAGTGGTATGTCTGGACTATTAATCAAGAAAATATCCATATAGGGGATTTGACAGGTGAGTATAAAAAATATGATATGGGTTGGCTTTATCCGCCTTCTTTTGTTTGTACAAAAATAAAGACAGGCAAGTATCCTAATCATGAGTTGGAATAGAAAAATGAAGCAGAGATTTACTCGATTATTATATTCTTTCTACTGTTTTGAAGTGTGGAGCAATAATTTAGCGGATAAATTATTTAGTTCATTGATGAACAAAGCTTACGAACTTACATATAAATGGGATCCGTTTAGCCTTATAAATAAGGAAAAAACGACATTGGAAGAATATATAGCATGGCGCAAACGTATATCTAAGAATGTTGTATATAATTTAGATTACGGTGTTAGTATGATGTATGCTAAACCCATATTTGGAATTTTGTTTGGGGCTTATATAATGTTGTTTGTCTCCTTGGTTAGGCATTTGGGATTAGTCGTTATACCAGACGCTTATTTTGAAATATGCGTGATAATATGCTTGGGCTTATCGAGCTTGATTGCTTATTTGTCCGCATTCAAAGATAATGTATATAAAGTATATTTTAAGAAGTTCAAAAAGGAAAAAAACAATAAAAAATGGCACTTCATAACGTTATGTGTGTTTCTGGGTTCTTTGTATGCTGCTTATTTGTCCATAGTGCTTTGGGTGAAGTAGGTGCAGTCTAATTTGATATAAATGTCGTAATTTTGCAAAACATGGCTAAGAAAAGAATTCAAAATAGAGTAGGAGACATCTATTATGTGACGTTGGAAGATGGTGCAAGAATCTATCTTCAGTATGTAGCAATAGATACGGAACAATTGTATTCGCCAGGCAATACGAATCATCTAACAGTGTCACACAAGTGGTATGTGTGGACTATTAATCAGAAATATATACATATAGGTGATTTAGTGGGAGAATATAAATCGTATAGTATGGGATTTGTTTATCCTCCTTACGCTGTTTATCAGAAGATAATAACAGGGAAGTACCCTTTTCACGAATTGAAATAAAAATGAAAAAGTTATTCATATTTAACGTATTCTTGATGATTCTGTATTTGGTTTCATCTTGCTTACCATTTGGTTATTACAAAAGAAGTGTGGAGTTTAAAAATTGCACAGGTGATACATTAATTATAGGACATTCTTACTTTGATGCCATTGATAGTGTGCATTGTCAGATATTGCCTGCTTATGATATACCTTGTGTGGAGGAATTTGATACCATTAATGTTCCTGTAAACAAAGAATTATCTTTACGAGGTATTATGGCTGTCTTCCCTGATTCAACGTGTTGTGAGGATTCGGTATATTTGTTTTCAAGGAAAGATACGTGCTATTTATTTTTGATTAAATTCGAGGATGTAAAGCGCAATTCTTGGAAAGAAATTTGTGAAAAAAAACTATATCATAAGTGGATGGTTATTCGAGGTAAGAGTGGATTTGTTTATAGAAATATAAGATACGAATATGAGTGACTTAAAAAACATAGCCAAGATATTCGGAATCCTCTTGATTGTCTTTGGGTGGTTCTTCTATGAGTTTCGCTTGTATGAAACAGATGATGATGTAAAGAAGCAGATTCTTGACGAGGAAGTACCCAAGGCTTATGTATTTCGTGTTGTTTCGTGCAAGGAATATAGAGGTTTCTCTTTTGTTGGTGTAGATCCTCATGGAGATACAATCCATGAGAATCTATCTGCCTTTTGGGATTTGTATCAAAAATACCAAAAGGACGATCGAATTGTAAAGAGAAAAGGGGAGAAAACGCTCCTCTTGATTCATCATGCAGATACAGCTTGTATTCATTTATCTTATAAACAAAATGACTTATAGGTGATATGGAAGATTTTGTCTGCTCATGAAGACTTTTTCTACCGCTTTGTCGGTATGACGAGGGAAGGGAAGAAGGTGAAGAGTGAAGACATGTACTATAAGCAGAAATGCCGCCCTAACTGCCATTTTTGATGGGGTTAGGACGGCATTATAAATGTTTTGTCTGATGAATGTCGGTTAGAAATCGAGGGTGATACCCTTTTCGTCAATCTTCTTGTATGTCTTGTCGTTGACAGTCACATTCTTCGAGTTCTTTGCATCGAAGGTGTGATTCTTTGCACTAACCTTGATGTTTTCGAGCTTCACGCCGTCAGTACGGTTGATGACGATACCATACTCTGCATTGTTTACCTCCATATCCTTGATGTGGATGTTGCTTACCGGCATCTCTGGGAGACCGTTGAAGTAAGCTGCACGACGGGCTGTGCGGCAGATGACATGGTTGATGTCGATATTGCGGAAGCAAGGTGTTGTCTCGTCTACCTTGAACTTCTGTACCTTCTGGCTCTTAGCCTCATCGCCATCGTTGAGAACCTCAACGGCAGACTTGCCACCATAGTAAAGGTCGAAGGTGATGACATCTGTCTGGATATCAAACATTGACATGTTGTCGATGTAGATATTCTCTACTACACCACCACGACCGCGGGTACTCTTGAAACGGAGACCTACATCGGTGCCGAGGAACTGGCAGTCGCTCACCTTGATATTCTTTACGCCACCACTCATCTCGCTGCCAACAACGAAACCACCATGACCCTTGAATACGGTACAGCCGTTTACGATGACATTCTCGCAAGGAATGCCGCGCTTTCTTCCGTCAGCATCCTTACCACTCTTGATGCAGATACCATCATCGCCTACATCGAAAGTAGAATTGACGATGAGTGCATTCTTGCAGCTCTCCAGGTCAAGACCATCACCATTCTGAGCGTAAGAAGGGTTGCGGACTAATACATCTTCTATAAGAACGTTCTCGCACATCAGCGGATGGATGTTCCATGCAGGTGAATTCTGGAAGATGACACCATTGAGCCAAACGTTCTTGCAGCTTACGAGACTGATCATTACAGGGCGGAGGAAACGCTTGATCTCATTCCATTCTTCTTCTGAAGCTGGAGTTTTAGGCACATTCATGTTGGCACTGTTGTCTGCCTTCAATGCACCTTCTGATGGGAACCAGTAGTCAGCTCTCTTGAATGCACCGCCACGTGAAGTAATCTGCTTCCACTGTGCAGCGGTAACCTTCTGCTTCTTCAATGGGCGCCAGTATTCTCCGTTTCCGTCAATGCAACCCTGACCGGTAATTGCCACGTTGGTAAGATGATGACCAGAGATAGGCGACTGGCAGCGGCGTGTATCCAGACCCTCAAACGATGTTTCTATAAAAGGGTAGAGGGCATCATCTGGTGAGAAAAGGATGACTGCACCTTTTTCGAGATGCAGGTTGATATTGCTCTTCAAAACGATAGGACCTGTGAACCATACGCCCTGTGGAACGATGAGTTTGCCGCCGCCTTTCTGAGTCAGCGCATCGATAGCCTTGGCAAAGGCTGTGGTACAGAGAGAAGAGCCATCGCCAATGGCACCAAAGTCCTTGAGATTTACCTCATTGGCTGGGAATTGCGGACGGGTTACCTTTTCCATCTGGAATGGCAGATTCTCATATAGAGCATCATACTTTTTGATGTCGGTTGCCTGGGCACTTAGCGCCAACAAGCAAGCACATACCATGCTAAAAAATTTCTTCATCTATTTTTTCGGTTTGTTGGGTTATTATATATAAGTTATTTCTTCTGCAAAGATAAATATTATCTTTTGAAAAGCCAAAAATAGAAAGGCTTATTCTAAATAAATCGTTGTAAACGTTTTCGTGAAGTGGGTGATATGATAAGATATAAGTGGATATATAATGATGTTATAAATGCGTATATATATAATAAGGTATATAAACGAAAAAAGGAGAGAAGTGAACTTCTCTCCATCTTGGTACCCAGACCCGGGATCGAACCGGGATGGATTGCTCCACTGGTGTTTGAGACCAGCGCGTCTACCGATTCCGCCATCTGGGCAAATACCACCTTGCTTATTTGCGGTTGCAAAGGTACTAATAATTTTTGAACTGACAAACTTTTTGGTGACTTTTTTTCCTAAAAATGCATTTTTAATGCAGAAACATTAAATTTTTGTTGTTTTTATAGTCCACTTTATTAAATTTCAAGAAAATCTTTGGCACTTTCACGGATAATCACTAACTTTACAGATGAATTTTGAAAACCAACAAAATATTAGACTCAAGATATGAAGAGTAACGGAAATAATTATTGTGTGATATTGGCGGGAGGTAAGGGCCGCAGACTCTGGCCTTGCAGCCGCAGCAACTATCCGAAGCAGTTTGTCGACTTCTTTGGAGTAGGGCGCACCCAGCTTCAGCAAACCTTTGACCGTATGGCAAAGATTGTGCCTGCCGACCATATATACATCAACACAAATGAAGAATATGTTCAACTGGTAAAGGAACAGTTGCCTGAGGTTCCTGCAGAACGGATATTGGCGGAACCTATTCATCGCAATACGGCACCTAGCATGGCATGGGCCAATCATCGCATCTCGATGCTCAATCCTGATGCCTGCATCATCGCCACTCCTTCGGATCAGGCTATCTTCAATGAAGATGCTTTCCGGGAAAACGTATTGGAAGGTCTGGCTTTTGTGGCTGAACATGACCGTTTCCTGACGATGGGTGTGAAGCCAACCCGTCCTGAACCTGGATATGGATATATTCAGATGGGTGAAGCTATCGGCAACGGATTGTACAAGGTGCAGTCGTTTACAGAGAAACCGGAAAGAGAGTTTGCCAAGATTTTTGTAGAGAGTGGAGAGTTCTATTGGAATACGGGTTTATTCCTTTCTAATGTGAAGTATCTGCGTGAGTGTTTCTGCAAGATTCTGCCCCCTGTACTCCGTGATTACGATAAACAGTATCCGGAATTCAGTGTGGAGACTGAGAACGCTTACATGAAGGAGAGTTTCTCTTCTTATCCGAATATCTCTGTAGATTTCGGAGTGCTTGACAAACCTAGCAATGTCTATATGATGAAGTGTGACTTCGGCTGGGCTGATCTGGGTACCTGGCACAGTATCTACGAGGCGATGCAGAAGAGCAGCGATGACAACGTGGTGATTGACAGCGATGTGATGATGGAGAATTGTCACAACAATGTAATCAAGTTGCCTAAAGGAAAGCTGGCTGTATTGAACGGACTGGATGGTTTCATAGTAGCCGAGAATGACAATGTATTGTTGATATGCAAGAAAGAAGATTCTTCTGCCCTGGTGCGTAAATATGTAAACGAGGTGCAGATGAAGAAAGGCGATGAGTTCGTCTAAGCAAGAGCTTATGAAATAAAGATATAAAAAGAGCTGCGAAGCATATTCGCAGCTCTTTTTCTGTTTGGAACTTCTTGCATTTAAAGTTTCTTGAATTCTGTATAAATCTTATCAGCAATTTCCTTGAACTCTTCCTCTGTGAGTTTGAGATGCTCCTTGCGGAAGTTTACATCAGCTTCGCTGTTCATAGGGATGAGGTGGATATGGGCATGAGGAACCTCCAGACCCAAAACAACCTGCGCCACTTTCTTGCATGGGAAGGCTGCCTTGATAGCCTTGGCTACCTTCTTGGCGAAAACCTCAAACTCAGCCAGGTCTTTGTCTTCCATATCGAAGATGTAATCAACCTCCTTGCGGGGAATTACCAGAGTATGACCTTTGCCGATAGGGCTAATGTCGAGGAAAGCATAGAACTTGTCGCTTTCTGCACACTTGTAGCTAGGAATCTCTCCTGCTGCAATCTTTGAAAAAATGCTTGCCATAATCGCTAATCAATTTATAATTAATAATTTATAATTTACAATTCATATTTTCTTATTCTCTTTTTGGTGTCGTTGCATCGGCTACTTTCATTTTCTGTAGAATATATCGGGTAGGCTTACATATAACATAAAAGGAACCGTCATACGGGCATCGCTGCCGATATGATAGTTCCTTTTATTCCGTTTTATTCAAATGAAATCTTGTCGATGCGAAGGTTGATGGTGCCGCGAGGAATCTTGATTTCTGCAATCTCACCTACCTTCTTGTTGAGCAATCCCTGTGCGATAGGAGTCTTGATGGAAATCTTGCCTTCCTTCAAGTTTGCCTCGCTCTCGCTCACGATGGTATAAGTCATCTTTGCCTTGTTAGCCATGTTGGTCATCTCTACCTTCGACATAATCTGCACGCTGTCGGTGCTGAGCTGCTTGGTATCGATAATCTTGGCCTCGGCAATGGTGAGCTTCAGGCGATTGATCTTATCTTCCAGATGAGCCTGTGCCTCTTTAGCGGCATCATACTCAGAATTCTCACTTAAATCACCCTTGTCGCGGGCTTCAGCAATTGCGGCTGATGCCTTAGGGCGCTCTACAGATACGAGCTGTTTCAGCTCAGCTACGAGTTTGTCGTAGCCTTCTTGTGACATGTAAGCCATAATTTTCTTGTTGTTTTAATGTTATTAATAATCGGTTGGCAAGTAGCATAAAAAATAAAGAATTCCAGTGCCAGTGGAGCACCGGAATCCTATATCTGTATTTATGTCTCTTGTTTATCCTTTTGTGTATAATCCGAATGCAAAGATAGGACTTTATTTCCGTATCACCAAATTTTTTGGGGGAAAAATTTGCAAAATGAGCGTTTTTTGTTGATTATAGAGGTTTTTCATTGAATTTGTTGATAAAATAAAAAAAAGTAATTATTTTTTTTGATTATCAAAAAAATAACTGTATCTTTGAAGCCTAAATAGAAAGTATATGGAGTTGATTAAGAAAAATGGAAAATGGAATCCAACACTATTGCCTCGTGAGAATGGGGAGATGGTTATGATGCAGACACCCCAAATAGTATCTGCTAGTAGAAGTACGGACATACCTGCATTCTATTCTGACTGGTTTTTCGATAGGCTTGACAATGGCTATTGCGCTTGGACGAATCCATTTAATGGTGTGCGAAGCTATGTCTCTTTTCTGAATACTCGCTTTATCGTGTTTTGGTCTAAAAATCCTAAACCTCTTCTTTCTTATCTTGATAGGCTTGAGGAAAAGAAGATAGGTTGCTATATACAATATACTTTGAATGATTATGAAAACGATAGACTTGAAATAGGAGTACCTAAGTTGAGTAGCAGAATAGAAACGTTTAAAACTTTAGTTGAAAAGTTAGGAAAAGGTCATGTGATTTGGCGCTTTGATCCTTTGATGTTAACTGAAGATATAGACATTTCAGTTCTTCTTTCAAGGATAAAAAATATTGGGGACCAGCTAAAGGGGTATACAGAAAAATTAGTCTTTAGTTTTGCTGATATAGGAATTTATGGTAAGGTTAAAAGAAACTTAGAAGACAACCATGTGAGGTATAAAGAATGGACAAAGGGAGATATGGTATATTTTGCGCAAGAATTAGTTAAGCTTAATGAAATGCAAGGATGGAACTATGAGTTGGCAACTTGTGCGGAAGAAATAGATTTGGAAGGAGTAATCCATAATCATTGTATAGATGATGAACTTATTATAAGGTTGGCGTATCAAGATAAGGTGCTTATGGATTTCTTAAAAGTGAAAATCTTACCAATGCCGATACCCAATTTGTTTGGTGATACGGAAGAACTTCCTAAAGATGCAATACTGTTGCCAAACAATATGTATGCTACGCATGGCTGTAATAAGGATAGTGGGCAGCGGAAGTTTTGTGGCTGCATAAATGCTAAGGATATTGGACAATATAATACTTGTGTACATTTATGTGAATATTGCTATGCAAATTCAAGTAAAGCAGCTGCAAAAGCAAATTATCAATGTCATTTGAGTAACCCAAAGGCAGAAACAATAACAGGAAAATAAATAATAAACAATGTTATATGAAACCAGTAATCTATAAATATGGAGAGTTTGACCACAAATATGAGGAATTCATGTTTGATGAGTTGTTGCTTGTATTAAGTAAAGTGCATGTTTCCTACCTCCTTTTAGGAAATTACACTTTTGGGGGCTTACGGTCTAATGCTGTACTTATTACATCAAAAGAAATTCGACTGTTTATTTTTAAAGACTATTTTTCCGAAATAACTCCTTCCAAAAAGGAAGTTTGGACAACATCTGATGGTAAAATTATTGAAGGTGGTTTTGGTGCTATTAACCCTTATAAACAGGCGCATATATACAAGGAACAGGGTGAAAAATGGTTTGGAAAGATTTTGCCTAGGAAAAAAGTGAAAGTTTGTGTCGTTTTTCAAAAGGGTACTAACTTGTTGCCTTCGGATGTGGATGCAGAAAAGGATTGGCTACATGTTTTGTCTGTTGATAAACTCGATACGTATTTAGATTCATGCTTACAGTCTTTTTCCGAAGAAAATTTTGATGTGAATAAAGTGGTAAGTATGCTGGAGGTGGATTTGAAAGGCGTTGATGTGCAGAAAAGTCTATCTCCTGCAGAAACTGTTTTTGAGTTTTTTGAAGAGTTGGAAGCGATTCCTGCAACGTTGTCTATAAGGGACAAATATGCAATATTGGATAGAGTCTTAAACAATGCAGTCAATCAAAAGATAAAAGGTATAAGCTTGAAATTTACTGGCTTGTTTTCTAAAATACAGTATCTTATTCGTGAGTATAAGATATATGAAAATGTTAAATACCAAAATCTTACGCATGCTATTAATGATGTACGTGTCCGTCTAAGAAAGATAGATGAAATAAAAAATAATGAACTTGCTTGTCTCTTTGGGGAGGATTTGAGAGCTGTTTGTACATTTATTAGCTGTATTTATGATGGCAGACAAATTCCTTTGAGTTTGTCTTCACAGTTCCCTGTTTTAAAAACAAAGGATTTTATAGAGCGACTTAAGGATAGTATTGGAAAAGTTGTAGATTGCATTCGTTGCGTTGTCAATGAGTGGGATGCTACGTATCTATATGTGACAAGGGATGACAATGGAGAGAATGTAAAAGTGGATTATGTGACTTCAAAGGAGTTTAACCAGACACAATACTCGAATAGGAAACTTAATGAAAGCTGGTCATATATAGGTCTGATTATAGAAAAAGGTGAGATTCTAAACTTGGTAAAACCAAGGATAGAGAATGGAATTTTATATCCAGAGCTTATAATTGTAGAGCCAGATTATCTTGTGAATGTAACAACAATAGCGAATTGTTTTGAGGAATATGGTGATTCTTATAAGATGAATCTTATAAAGAAGATTGAGCCAATGGTTTCTACACCATCTATACTTTTGGGTAACTTTGCTGGTCAGTTGTTAGATGAAGCTTCATACAAAAAGAAAATGACATATGAGGAAAGCTTGAAGAGCTTTTTCAAGAAAAATGCGTTGGCTTTTGCTTGTTGTAAGGATCCATTGGCAACATTTCATATAGAGGCGCAGAACCAAAAAAGAATTATAGAAGAGGTATTGGATGGTGAATACATTCATAAGAAAGATGGAAGCAAAATTAATGTGGACGAACTTATTTTGGAGCCATCTTATTTTTGTGGCATATTGGGATTGCAAGGTCGTTTGGACTTTATTGGTTTAAATCTTGATACGATTATAGAGCAAAAAAGTGGTAAAAGTGCATGGTCTGGTGATGCTAATACGGCAAAACACCTCCAAAAGCATTATGTACAGTTGCTCCTTTATCGAGCTATATTTCATTATTCTTATAAGAAAATGAGCTATGATAAGTTGGCTTCATGGTTGTTTTATTCAAAATATGCTAAAGGCTTGCTTGGATTAGGGTCTGCTCCAGTGTTGCTATTTAAGGCTCTCAAAATCAGGAATTTGATTGTGTGGGCAGAAAAACGTTATGCAAAAAATGGTTTTAATGATTTGGAGAAATTAAGTGCAGATGCTATTTTCCCAAATGTAAAGGATAAAACGTATCTAAAGTGGGGTAAGGATAAAATTGAAAAAGTTTTGGTTCCCTTGGATAAGGCGTCTGAATTGGAAAAGGCATATTATTATAGGTATATGCAGTTTGTTGCAACCGAACATATGTTGTCAAAAATAGGAAATAAGACAAAAGAAGAATCGGGATTTGCTACTTTGTGGAATAGCTCATTGCAAGAGAGAAAAGATGCTGGCAATATTTATACGAAGCTAAAAATGGAGCCGTTGTCACCAAATTCAGAAGTTGAAAAAGTAAAGTTCTTCTTTGATAAAGATGAAGATTTGGATGTTTCTAATTTCCGTATGGGGGATATTGTCGTATTTTATCCATATCTTGAAAGTGAAGAACCTAAAGTTACATCTGATATTGTTTTTAGAGGAACGATTATTCAGATAACGTTACAGTATGTAGAGGTAGAGCTTAGAAATTCTCAACATCAGTATGTATTTACATATAAGGAGAATGAAAATAAAGATAAAACAGTATGGGCTATAGAACATGATTTTATGGAGTCGTCTTATTCCTCTTTATATAAAGGAATGCATGCTTTTTTGTCAGCAAATCAAGACCGTAAGGATTTGATTTTGGGGCAAAGAAAGCCAAGTGTAGATGAATCTGTAAAGTTGAGTGGTAATTATGGTTCTCAAGAATTTAATGAATTAGTGCTGCATGCAAAGCAAGCAAAGGACTTATATCTTATTGTTGGTCCTCCTGGCACAGGAAAAACATCTTATGGTATGTTGAATGTTTTAAAGGAACATTTGACAGACCCCAATGTATCCATACTTTTAATGGCATACACCAATAGAGCTGTTGATGAAATTTGTAGTAAGTTGGTAGAGAATAATCTGAACTTCTTACGTTTAGGTAGCAACCATGGATGTAGTCCTGAATATAGAAAGTATCTGTTGGATGATAAAATGGCGAGCCTTGACAACATTAAACTTAGTGATCTGAGAACGTTAATTGTAGATACAAAAATATTCTGTGGTACGACAACTGCATTTATTAGCAAGATAGAAATCTTTAATCTTAAGAAATTCGACCTTGCTATTATAGATGAAGCGTCGCAGATTTTGGAACCTTTTGTGTTAGGATTATTAAGTGCCAAGCATGGAGCAGAAAATGCAATAGCTAAGTTCGTTCTCATAGGTGATGAAAAACAGTTACCTGCAGTTGTACAACAAGAACCACAAGAGTCTATGGTTAATGATCCTATGCTTAATAAGATTGAATTAGAGAATTGCAGATTGTCGTTGTTTGAACGTTTTGAAAAGCTGTTGGGAAAGAACAATAAGCAATATTGTCATGTCCTTACGCATCAAGGAAGAATGCATCCCGAAATTGCTAAGTTCCCTAATTATACATTCTATCAGAACTCTTTGAAAGTAGTTCCTGTAGAACACCAAAAAGAACAAACTCCATCAGTCGGGGCGGGTAAGAATGGTATTGAGGACTTATTGACTACTCGTAGGGTATCTTTCTTGTCATGTACTCCTTCCTTAGACCCTAAAGAGTCAGATAAAGTTAATGGTGAAGAGGCTAAGCTGATTGCAGCAACAGTTGTGCAGGCTTATTTAATGATGAAAAATCATTTTGATATAAATAAGTCTATAGGTGTTATTGTGCCTTATAGAAACCAAATATCTACAGTCAGAAACATGATAGATAATATGAGTACACAACATGGTATTGATTGTTTGCATGATATAACTATTGATACGGTAGAACGCTATCAAGGTAGTCAGCGTGATCTTATTATATATGGCTTTACTGCAAAGAAGCATTATCAGTTGGCGTTCTTGACAAGCAATGAGTATTATGATGAGAACGATGGCGCAATAATAGACAGAAAACTGAATGTTGCAATGACTAGAGCAAAGAAAAACCTTGTTCTGGTAGGGTATGAGCGTTTGTTGGCTCAAGATATAACTTTCTATAAGCTGATAGAATATTGTAAGAGCATACAAAGCTTTTTTGAAATTGATGTAAATAAGTATGTTAAAGGTGAATTCTCTGTCTCTAAGAGGGAAGTTGTTGATAATGCAACCTTTGACACTTTTGTATATACTGTTGATGATAAGTTTGAAAAGGCTTTTAATAAATTAGTTGTTGCTCCTATAAAGCAGGCATCAAATACGGAATGGCCTAATTATATCTTTGGGAACAAAATGGAGGTGAATATGAACCTTATTGGATATGGAAGAATAGATTTTTCAAATCAATTGTCCCTATTTTCAGATATACAAAATGAATTGACAGTTGTGTCTCCTCAACAGCAAGTGTTATTGTATGGCTATTATATCATGCGACAACACTATTGTAGTTTAAAGGCTATTCTGAATTCTTACAGAACATTTCTGCAAAATGAACTAGATGGGTGTAAGGGTAGGGTGCATTACATTGATATAGGTTGTGGACCATCAACATGCATATCTGCATTTATGAATGAGTTTTCAAATATTGAGCAGATTGATTATGTAGGTGTGGATATTTCCGTTGCGATGCAGAAACTTGGACAAAAGTTTCTGCAAGAGCAGGCATTTGACAAAATGAATACAGAGTTTGTTACTTCTTTTAATGAATTGACAGATGAATATTGGGATAAAGAGTCTCAAGTATCATCTCTGTTTATTATCAATTTCTCGTATTTCTTCTCTAATGTAAAATCAGATTTTACGGAGAAGTTAGCAATGAGAATGGTGGACATTATAAGAAAGTATCCTCTAAATAGGTATGTGTTTGTCATACAGCAATCTGAGACAGACTGTAAGAATTTTAGGTCTTATAGCATTTTCCGAAGGATTATTTTAGAAGACTCCTCTTTGGTAAAAGTGTTAAAACATGGTGAGGATAACTTTTGCTATCAGCTAAATGGAGGAAGTAAATCCTTGAAGTTCTGCTATGACATTTGGAGTAATTGATAACATTTTCGAGGAAAGAGATGTTTACCTCATCTCTTTCCTCGAAAATGCGATTATTGGCTGTTTTTATTCCCATTATGGTAAAATGTTGTATTCTCTCTTCAGCCAAAGCTCGAAGACAGGATCGACGAATGAGAAATCTTGAAGATGTTTCTCAACGAGATCTTTCTCTACTAATACTTTTTTGTTACGTGTGATGCTCTGTGGCTGCCCCAGACTATACGTCTCTACGACATCCTTGGCATTGAAGTGCTTTTCGCCAGAAGCGATGGCTTTCAACATGCCGATTTGGGTGGGAGTGAGCTCGTCCATCTCTGTCAAGAACAAGTCTTCGTTGGTGTCCAAAACCAGTTGGAGCTGGTTGTCGAGGAGTTCTTGCGTCACCTCTTTGTCTGTGTGTGACCATAGGAAGAAGCAATATTGCTGTACGTACCAAGAGTTATACTTCACTCTTTCGCATAGACATTCTGCTTGGCTCTCAGAGATAGTTTTTCCTGTCTTCTTAAAATTGCTCATGATGTATGGAATCCAATATTCCTTGGCTATTCTCTTCAGGTTCATCAGTTGTCCGAACTTAAAGAAAGGACTGTTCGCTTTGTTGAAAATATCTTTCATCATGTGCATCTTGCTGCCGTAGAGACAATAGGTGGTATGGTGCTGCAACTGCCATTCAGCCCTCAGCATAGCTTCAAGGTTCTTCCATTTTGGCAGGTTGGCGAGCTGCTGAAACTCATCGATGCAGACGATAATCTTGATGCCTTTAGCCTCGGCTATCCTTTCGGGGAGTTGCAGAATGTTTTCAGGACTTTCCTTTACAGGATTCACCTTTAGGTTGACCTCTACACTATTCATTGGGTCGGAAGCTATCGTGATGCTTGGGGTAAAACGATTGATAAATTTCACCAAGTCAGATAATTTCTGTTCCAATGTGGAAGAAACTCCTTGTATCACGATGGAGGCAAATTTGTTGTAGAATTCCTCCTCCGTATGAATCTTGGAGGCATCCATGAAGCAAACCTTTGTCTTGGATTCTTCCTGCATTAATTCTTCCATAGAGGTTCTGACAAGCGAAGATTTTCCCCATCTTCTTGGAGATACCAAGATGACGTTGATGCCGTGGCGAAGGAAATTCTTCAGTTCCCTTCTGTCTTCTACTCTGTCGATAAAACTCTCTTTCTCAGCGAGTCTTCCATAAATAAAGGGTATATCCATAATCAATTTTTTATAAGTGATGGCGCAAAGTTACAAAAATTATAAATACTCTTATAATAAATGTATTTATAATTATGGATAATTAACGAGGTGATGGGAAAAAAGTATTCCATTAAGCATTTTTTCGTATGAAATGCTTGCCGTATCATTTCTTTTTTGTATATTTGTAGCCCCCAATTGAAAAGAAGGGGTATTATTAATCTAAAAATATTAAACAATGACAAAGGAAGAATTGATGCATAGAGCCATTGAGCTCTCAAAGAATAGCGTGAAGACGGGGGGCGGACCTTTTGGTGCTGTGATTGCCAAGGACGGTATCATCATCGCTGAGGCTTCCAACAGTGTAACCATCGACCTCGACCCTACGGCTCATGCCGAAGTGAACTGTATCCGACAGGCTACCCGCAAACTGAAGACCTTCAATCTGGAAGGTTGCGAAATTTATACCTCCTGCGAGCCTTGCCCGATGTGCCTGGGTGCCATCTATTGGGCACATCTCGACCGTATCTATTATGCCAACGACCGGAAGGATGCGGCAAAGATAGGTTTCGATGATGAGTTTATCTATGAGGAGATAGACCGCAAGATAGAAGACCGCCACAAGCCGATGATTGCGCTGATGAGAGATGAGGCGCTCGGTGCCTTCCGCATGTGGGAGGAAAATGCGGAAAAGACGGAGTATTAATGAGATAAGATAAAAAAGGAAGGTTGCACGGAATATGAACTGCAGCCTTCCTTTTTTCGTAGATTCTTCTTGTATTCTATCATGCGGGATAGAGAAAAATGGAGAAAAGGAACGATTTCTCAGATTTTCTTTGTAATTTTGTCGCCAAATTCAGAAAAGACACTGAATTGATGGATAATGGAAATTCTCTAATTATTATAACGACAATGGAACAGTCAATAGAAAATCTCTACAAATTAGACGGCAGAGTGCCCGTAGGTAAAGCACTCCCATTTGGTCTTCAGCATGTGCTGGCGATGTTCGTCAGCAATATTGCGCCAATCATGATTCTCGCTGGTGCGATAGGTCTGGACAGTTCGGTGAGCGCCGTGCTTATCCAGAACTGTATGGTCATCGCCGGTATCGGTACCTTGGTGCAGCTTTATCCGGTATGGCGTATCGGTTCTCGCCTTCCTATCGTGATGGGTATCTCCTTCACCTTCCTTTCGCTCGCCATCGCCATTGCCGGTGCTCATGGTATGGGTACTTTGATAGGCGCTGTCATCATTGGTGGTCTGGTAGAAGGAACACTCGGACTTTTCGCCAAGTATTGGATCAAGCTCATTCCGCCTGTAGTAGCCGCTACCGTGGTAACAGCCATCGGTTTCTCGCTCCTTCCTGTTGGTGCCAACTCTTTTGCGGGTGGTCAGGGTGCTGCTGATTTCGGTAGCATGAACAACTGGGTTGTGGGTTCTGTCACTTTGCTGGCTTGTCTGCTTTGTCAGATTTTCGCCAAGGGTTTCTTGCGTTCACTCTCTGTATTGGTAGGACTGCTGGTAGGTTATGTTCTGGCTCTGTTTATGGGAATGATAGATTTCAGTGGACTTTCTGGTCTCTCTATCGTAGCTTTGCCAAAGATTTTGCCATTCACTCCTGAATTCAATATCGGTGCTATTCTCTCGGTGGTAGCAGTATATCTGGTTTCTGCCACAGAGACGATTGGTGATACTTCTGCGCTCTGCAACAGTGCGTTGAAGCGTGATCCTAAGACTAAGGAGATGGGTGCAGCAGTCTGCTGCGATGGTTTCGTCAGTTCGGTTTCCGGTCTTTTCGGTTGTACTCCTATCACTTCTTTCAGTCAGAACGTAGGTTTGGCAGCGATGTCGGGAGTAGTGAACCGCTTTACTATTGCCATGGGTGCCATCATCATGATTATCGGTGGTATCTTCCCAGCTATCGGTTATGTATTGACTACGATACCTCAGGCTGTATTGGGCGGCTGTACCATCATGATGTTCGGTAGCATCCTCTTTGCCGGTTTCGGCATGATGGCTCGCACGGGCTTCTCTCAGCGCAACATGGTCATCGTGAGCCTCTCGCTCAGCGTAGGTCTCGGATTCACATCTGCAACAGGTATGTTCAACATCTTCCCAGAGATTGTCCGCACCGTATTTGCCGATAACTGTGTAGCCGTAGTCTTCCTGCTCGCCGTTATCCTGAACCTCGTGTTGCCGAAGAATCTGGATAAGGCATAATCGCAGCTCGCCCTGAAAGGGCCGAAGCTCCTAGCCCAGGGTAACACCCTGGGGGTATGATGATTTTAACAACCTCGCCCTGTAAGGGCAAAAGCTTTGATTATGTGAAGCTTTTGCCCTTACAGGGCGACATTTTTGTTTGTATGTTAACCCAGGGTGTTACCCTGGGCTAGGAGCTTCTGCCCTTTCAGGGCGTGTGGCGAAGAAGAAGAGAATTCTTCACTCTTCCCTTTATTGTCCTCCCAGTCTTTCGAAGAAGGTGATGATTTCTTCGAAGGTCTTGAATTCATCGCTGCCGTATTCTATCGTCGTACCCATGAAACCATCGCATGGGCTAGGGTCGATGAAGTAATCGCCGTAGAGCAGGTTCTTCTGGTTGCAGAAGATGATGTGGTTGTAGGCTGGGGTAGAGAGATATTCCTCCACCCAGGTCTGTACCTTCGCCATGTATTCATGGTCGTTGGTTGGCGCTGGGGCTACGATGTATACATTATAATGCTCTATCAGCATCTCGTAAGCCTTGTGCATCGAGCTGGTTGCCTTCATGTAACTGTCGTGCAGGGCATCGAAGTCGATGTATACGATAGGGCGCTCCTTGCCGTTCTGCTTGTCGTCAATCCAGCGGATTACCGGACAGAGATAGTGGAATGCTACCTTGTCGATAAGTCGGTGCTCGCCATGGAATGGGATGGCGAGCGGATAGTGCTCATGGAAGAGGTCGAAGGTATGGACCAGCGGATCAGCATCGCCGAAGAGACCGTAAACACGTTGCTGCTCCTCGGGAGTAATGTCCTGGAAGCAACGCTCGGTAAAGTCACGGTATTCCTTGATGAGGCCTTTGGTAACCATCAGTTCGTTCACTCCGTCCTTTCTCGGGTTCTGGAATTCCTGCTTGCCGGTCATGCTGCTCATTGTATCGCCCATCTCGAAGGCAGGGTTTACGAGGATGCGGTCGAATCCTTTCAGCAGTTCGGTATACATGCCTCCCATCGAGGTACCGATGATGAGGTCAGGCTTCTCAGTCTCCGCCATCTTCTGTAGCATCTCTATGGCCTCTTCCGGATGTACCGGGATGTCTTCAGCCACGAGGGTGGCATTTGGCATCAGTTCCTGCAACATCTTTACGGTGCCGCTCTGTGCAGAAGAGAGGAAACCGTGAACATACATGATTTTCTTGCCCGCCATGAGGTCGGGGAATTGTTTGATATATGGATTCATATTCTTATAGTTTAATGTACTGCTATTTCCTTAAACGATTTGTACTTAGTTTGTGGTGCAAAGATACTAAAATTATAAATACGCATATAATAAAGGTATTTATAATTATTGATAATTAACCATTGGAGGTCATTAAAAAAAGAGAACCACCCATCGCTGGCAGTCCTCTTTCATTATTCTTCTATTTTATCGTTGAAATAATTGCTCAAGAGTTATCAGGTGATTGATGATGCTTGCATGCATATTGGAACTAAGTCCCATTGTTGTCACCAAAACAGTTTGTATTGAGCGAGTTTTGTTATGCATCTTGCTATTTGCGAAAGCGTCTATCTTGTGACGTATATTCTCCTCGACATCTTGTGTGATAGTAAAATTACCTGTTGAAAATTTCATTTCGCAGAGATAATCTGTTTGAGTACTTTTACTCTCCATGACTAAATCTATTTGAGCACCTTTTCCGTCTTCAGCTTTCCCACACCAACTGTAGTTTCTTTCAACCGAATGGATACGTAGAGTGTCTTGTATGTTTTGCAGATGCTCTATGCTCAAAAGTTCAAACGTATCTCCAGCCCATGTGTAGAATGTGGCTGTCCCATGGATAGCGTTCCATCCTCCTTGTTTGACTTGTTTGCCATGAACAAATCTCAGATAGAATAGAGAAAAGAAATCTTTTAGCTGATATACGGTTTCGACTCTTTCCTTTCCATAGCGGGGATACTCTCTCGTAATTCCTGATTCTCTAAGGTTGTCAAGTAGCTTTGTCAGGGTACCCCCAGTTTTGATACCTGTAGCCTTGGAAAGCTCTGATTGTGTCATTCCATAGAACTTACTGCCAATAGCTTTAACGATGTCGACGTATTTCTCTTTGCTGGAATAAAGTCCTGTATAAACATCTTTGAATTCCTGATGAATCAATTCATCAGCAAAGAATATGCAGTCTATGTTGTCTGTCATTGTTCTGTCGTTGCGGAGCTTATCCAGATAATAGGGGATTCCACCTATAGCCATATAACTCACGCACATTTCATAGCGTGAGAGATGAAAACCATTTTTCTTGTAGTACTTTTCGCATTCTGCTAGAGTGAAAGGGAATAGTTTGATGGTTTCCGTGAGTCTTCCATGCAGACCTCCATAGTCATGTATCACATTATCAAGCATCCAACTTGTAGCCGATCCACAGACAATGAGTATAATATTTCGTTCACTGTCTGCCCATGAATTCCAAAAATATCCCAGTTCTGCTATCATTTCCGATGATTGCGGTCCTGCAAGCCATGGAAGTTCATCGATAAAGATGATTTTCCTTCTGTTTCTTTTTCCTTCCAGAACTTTTCTCAAAAGTAAAAATGCCTCTCTCCAACAAGTGGGTTTCGACTCCTTTGTCGATAATCCTGCAATCACTAGCGAATCATAGAAATGCGCAAGTTGAAGTTGACGGTAAGACTCATAGTCCTTGTCTCCGTCTTTAATATAAGTACCTACTGCTTTGAAGAGAATCTTCTTTCCAAAGCATTCGCTTACGAGATAAGATTTGCCTACTCTTCGACGGCCATAAATGGCTACAAGTTCAGATTTCTTAGACTTGTATATTCTGTCGAGTATATTTATCTCTTTATTTCTTCCTATGATATTTGCGTAACTCATTGTAAGATAGTTTTATAATGTTGGTTGCAAAGATACGTTTTTTTTAGGATAACACCAAGAAAACTACTTAGAAAATCAGCGAAAACGATTGAATTTTCTTGCTTTTCGCTGATTTTCTAGAAAAGAATAACACTTTTCTTATAGGTTTTGCTTTTCTCGGCGAGGGTGGCATCGTCATAATAGATGAAACCTTGCAACCAGTAGGTATAAGTGTCCATGTTTTATGCGCTCATGACGAGAGGAGAGTTCTCGTTGACCGTGACTCCTTGCTCTTGCACGATGATTTCTGCTGCAAAATTACGCTAAATTGCAGACAAAACAAAATTATTGGGCGATAAACTTCCTTGTTTGCGAAAAAAGTAGTAATTTTGCACCCAATAACCATATTAAAGTTCAAGTCATAATGGATTTACTGAAAGAAAGAATTATGCAGGAGGGCAGATGCTTTCCTGGTGGAATCTTAAAAGTAGACAGCTTTGTAAACCATCAGATGGACCCTATTCTGATGATGGACTTAGCTAAGGAATTCGTGCGCCTTTTCAAGGACATCAAGTACAACAAGATTATTACTATCGAGGCTTCGGGCATCGCGCCTGCCATCATGGTAGGTTATCTGACCAATCTTCCTGTTGTATTTGTGAAGAAAAAGCAGCCTAAGACTATGGAGGGTATGATTACCTCTGTGGTTCACTCTTTTACAAAGGACCGCGATTATACGGTTTGTGTGAGCAACAGTTATCTTACTCCTGAGGACCATGTTATCTTTATCGATGACTTCCTTGCCAATGGTAATGCGTCTAAGGGCGTGATGGACCTTTGCGAGAAGGCTGGTGCCAAGATAGAGGCGATGGGTTTCATCATCGAGAAGGCTTTCCAGCATGGTGGTGACTTCCTGCGCAAGGAGGGAATCCGTTATGAGGCGCTCGCTACCGTAGAGAGCCTGGATGATTGCAAGATTGTCTTGAAGTAAAACATCTTATTATATATAGTAAAAGCCGCCTGTAATAGGGCGGCTTTTTTCTTACTTGACGATATCAGCGGCATAGATTCCCATCGCCTTGTATCCTGCAGGGTTCGGATGGAGCCAGTCGTTGCTGGCATATTCCCGCTTCATCCTTCTGTCATCATTCGAATCTTGCAGGAGTTTGGCGAAGTCCAGGATGCCATCCACGTTCTTTGCCTGACTTCGAATCCAGTCGTTTACATAGAGTCGGGCTGCTTCGTGGAAGTGGCTGTAGTAGCCGGCACCCTTGAAAGGCGTGATGGTGCCCAGGTAAACTTTCATCTTCCGTGCCTTCGCCTTCCTCATCATTCCCTGTATGCTCTCTATAATCTGGCGGGCTACCGTCTCGCTGTTTCCGCTCTTGGCAGCACCTATGTCGTTGATGCCTTCAAAGATAATTACCTTCTTTACGCCGCTCTGCATCAGAATATCTCGGTCGAAGCGTTCCTTGGCGAGTGCCCCGAAACCGCCCGGCACGGTTACGCGGTTGTTGCCGATGCCCAGGTTCAGTACACCCTGGTTGGTTATCTTATGCTTCAGCTGCAGCATCTCCGACATTACATCGGGCCACCGGTTCTGGGCATTATCCGTAGAACATTTGCCGTCGGTGATGGAGTTGCCCATGATGGCGATGGCACTCATGTTGGTGCTCATCGTATACACATCGATACCGCTGATGTTGTACCAGTGGTTCTCGCGGAAAGCCTTTTCGAAGTTGGAGTGGGCATTGGTTACTCCCTTCATGATATAAGAGGTGGTACGTGAGCCCATGTGGACGGTAGGCACATCGGGAGCCGAGGTGTAGTTGATGGTGATGGCAACGCGCTCCAGGTTCTTGAGATTGAACTTCAGCGCATCGCTCACTATCTGTCTGCCGGCAGGGATAGTAGCCTTGTAGCTGTTGCCGAACTTGAAGTATTGGGCCGATTTGGCATCAATCTTGAAGGAGTCTTTGGCGTGGGCGATATAGATGGAGCGTATCACTACGGGTTGCATCGAGTAGATATTGCTCAGTTTCAGTCTTATCACGTCGCCTCCCACGCTTACTTTTACTATCTGGCGAACCGAACGGTTTGTCATGTTGTTATTATAGGGCATAAACGCTTTCACGACAGTCTGCGGTGCCGTAGCCCAAGTTCCAATCCATGTTTGTGCCGCCATCTGTAGTGTGTATGTGCAGATGAAGCATAGTATCATTATAAATCTTTTCACCTTGTTGTATTTTAAAAGTATATATTTGTATGTTAATGAGGTGTTGTCACTAGGCTCGGCAGACCTGCTGACTGCAGTCGGCAGAGCTGCTGACTAGGCTCAGCAGAGCTGCCGAGCCTAGTGGGAATCTTCAAGAAGCAGTCTGCTTGAACCTCAGATACAGTCTGCTTGAACCTCAGATACTGACTCCTTGAACCTCCTAATCTATATCTTTGCCCCAGCGCAGTCGTATCCTTGCGTCCGATGAGCCGTCTCGTTACGCTTATTCAGCCGCATTGTTATACTTGCTCAGCCGCCTTGTTGACCATGTTTTTCGTTTAAGGTCTCAATTTGCGACCTTAAA
Source organism: Segatella copri (assembly GCF_024330485.1). GTDB lineage: Bacteria > Bacteroidota > Bacteroidia > Bacteroidales > Bacteroidaceae > Prevotella > Prevotella copri_L. The sequence goes on from NZ_JANDWX010000005.1 coordinate 61,752, forward strand.
CGTTTTGCTTTTGCATACCTTTATCTCAAATGTGGTGCAACTTCTCCATTAGGTAAAAGAATTCCTGCCCTAATTAAAAAGGCACGTGCTGCTTCTTTACTGGCAGTAGAAGCCTTTCTTGCAGCCTCTAATCTTTCTTGTCTTTTGCTATCAAATAAATCCATATTCTACCTCCTTGTTTTAAAAGTTGAACATTTCTTTTGCAAAGATTATGCAAACGAGCGCAATGTAAGCTTGCTTACAAATTGCCGAGCGCCGCTAATCTTCTGCAAAGATTATGCCAGCGAGTGCAATGAAAGTTTACTTTCAGATTGCCGAGCGCCACTAATCTTCTGCAAAGATACGCTTTTCTTCTGAAAGATGCAAGGAATTTTGGGAAAATGTTTGAGGATGAGGGAAATAAACAGAAGAATTAAAACCCCGGGGTCATCACCAGCATCGAATAATCTGGGAGAGGGCCTTACCGGGACTGCGCTGCAAAGATAATAATTAAAATGGAATATACTAAAGATCTTTTCGAAAAATTACGTCCGGACGTATCTGTTGCTACGTCCCGACGCGTCTGTTGCTACATCGGGACGTATCAAATGCTACATCGGGACGTAATTTTTGCTGCATCGTGTTAGAAGTTTTTCGGGAAAAGCTTTGGAGATTAGGAGATAAAGTATTATCTTTGCCATCAGATTCAAAAACGAATAATCAAACTGAGTTATGATAGTAAGACCAAAGCGCATTTATCGCAAGCGCATACCATACGGCATGCAGAATTTTGAGGATGTCATAAAAGAGGATTGTTACTATGTGGACAAGACTCCTTTCATAGAGCAAATAGAAGAATCCAACAAGTATTTCTTCTTCATTCGCCCTCGCCGTTTCGGCAAGACACTTACCCTCTCCATGCTTGAGAATTACTATGACATCAACAAGAAAGACAAGTTTGATGAAATCTTTGGCAAGCTATACATCGGGCAGAATCCTACACCAGAGCATAGTACATATCTCATCATCCACCTCAATTTTGCCGAGGTGGCAGCAGGATTGGATGATTATAAGGATGGATTGGACAACCATTGTCGCCTTGTATTCAATTTCTTCTGCGACATCTATGCACATATTCTTCCTGCCAATACCAAGGAAGGAATGGAAAAGTTAACAGATGCAGTGTCTCAACTGAGGTTTCTTTGCCAGAAGTGTCAGGAGGTGGGAAAGAAGATTTATCTCTTCATCGATGAGTACGACAACTTCACCAACATGATTCTCGCCCATGAGGAGCATCTCGTGAGGTATCGCAACCAGACCCACGGAGAGGGATACTTGCGCCAGTTCTTCAACACCATCAAGGGTGCGGCTGGCAATACTCTGGGCAGAGTGTTCGTCACAGGAGTAAGCCCTGTGACCATGGATGACCTGACCAGCGGATTCAACATCGGAACCAACTATTCGCTCTCACCCGACTTCAATGAGATGACGGGATTTACCGAGGAAGAGGTGAGAAAGATGCTGGATTATTACGGCAGCGTCCTGCCATTCAATCACACTACCGATGAGCTGATCAAGGTGATGAAGCCTTGGTACGACAACTATTGCTTCGCAGAGGATAGATATGGTGAGACCACCATGTACAACTCGGTAATGGTGCTCAACTTCGTAGATAATTACATCCGAAGCAATTACCAAATCCCTAAGAAGATGGTAGAGACCAACATCCGTATCGACTATGACAAGTTGCGAATGCTCATCCGCCACGACAAGGAGTTCGCCCACGATGCCAGCATCATCCAGCAGTTGGTAACCCAGGGATTCGTGATAGGCACGCTCAACGAGAACTTCCCTGCCGAGCGAATCAACGACCCAGACAACTTCCTCAGCCTGCTGTTCTATTTCGGCATGGTGACGATAGACGGAACATACAAGGGTGAGACCAAGTTCATCATCCCGAATGAGGTGGTGCGAGACCAGATGTACACCTACCTGCTCGACACCTACAAGGAGAACGACTTGGTATATGATAGATATAGCAAGGGTAAACTGGAGAGCAAACTGGCATACGATGGACAATTTAAGCCATACTTTGAGTATATCGCCGACTGCCTGAAGAAGTACTCCTCCCAGCGAGACAAGCAGAAGGGAGAGGCTTTCGTGCATGGCTTCACCTTGGCGATGACAAGCCAGAACAAGTTCTATCGCCCTATCTCTGAGCTGGACAATGACGGCGGCTATGCCGACATCTTCCTCTCTCCGCTCTGTGACATCTACAAGGACATGGTAGATTCATATATCATCGAGTTGAAATATTGCAAGAGCCCAACCACAGATGAGCAAGTGAAAAAGCTCTTCGAGGAGGCTTCGGCTCAAATCTCTCGCTATGCGGACAGTGATATGGTCAGAGAGGCAGTAAAGACTACAAAGCTCCACAAGCTGGTGGTTATCTACCGCGGAGCGGAAATGGTGGCTTGCGAGGAGATATAAAACTATTTCAACCATACAGGTGGGAAAATGTTTGAGAGAGATAAAAAGAATAAGGTGTATCCTCGCTTGCCCGATGTATGGGGCAAGAAGGATACACCTTATTACATTATAGTTTTCCCTTTCCCAGATCAAAGTACAGAATACTGATGGAATATATTATATACCAAAGCTTTTGCCCTTATAGGGTGTAGTTTGCATAGCGATATTTCACCTAGTGCGGTGTCCTGAGCTATGTGGCTCATTGCTCATTCAGCCCGCCTTGGCTGTTACTATCTGTAACTGTTCGTGTAGTTTTTTACAAACGAGTAATAGTTATGGATTAGGATAATCTGGATTAATACCTCTAGGCAGGAAATATCCCTTGATGCAGTTTGGATTGCAGACACATATCTGAATATGGTTCTTTTCTCTAAATCCCGCATTAGGATAAAGTTCTTGCCCCTCCCAAAATACACCCTTCACGGAATCGTAAGGATGCTGGTTGGCTTTTGCATTAATTCTTCTGGCTGTTTGAACAACAGCACAATCTAATTTTCTAATCAACAAATCTGTTGATTTGCCAATTGTTTCATTTCTTGGTAATGGCATGTTAGCATCAGCATAAAGTTCTTTGAGTACAGAATAAGAAGTTTTTAATTCTTGCAAATAAAAACTATCTGTTAAATCCAGACAATAGCCAAGGTCTATAATTGCACCTATTACGGCTGGTTCTTTTACACTGGAGCTTTTTCTTGTTGACAATTGTTTAGCCCATTGCCAGGCCCTATCTTCATTATTTTCCCAAAAATATATACCATTGCCTAGCCAGTCATAGTCATTGGCGCTAGCAAGAAGTTCTGTTTTGCCAGCAATCACTGCATCCACTACAGATTTGTCACAGCCATGAAACCCAACAACAAGGTTGGATCTTCTTGAATATAGAGACTCTTTCATCGTAGGTGTGGTGCTAATTGCCCATCAGGGAGCAGGATGCCTGCTTCCTTAAGAAACTTTATCGCATTTTCTTTGCTAGCAGTAATCTCTTTGATTACAGCTTGCATCCTTTCTTGTCTTTTGCTATCAAATAATTCCATATTTACCTCCTATTTTAAAGGATTAATACTATTCGACTGCAAAGATACACTTTTCTTCTGAAAGATGCAAGGAATTATTGGAAAATATTTGAGACTGAGGGAGATAAAAAGAAAAAGGTGTATCCCGCTTGCCCGACATGTTGGGCAAGAAGGATACACCTTATTGATATTTAAATCTTGTTCGGATTTTTATTTGTATGCATCAGTACAACTTGGATTGTTGTAGTCTCTAACTGCTGCATTGTTGTTTACTTCGTTGATAGAGATTGGTCAGTTCATCCAAGCAGGACGATTTGGTATACGATAGATATAGCAAGGGTAAACTGGAGAGCAAACTGGCTTATCATGGAGAATACAAACCATACTTTGAGTATATCGCTGACTGCCTGAAGAAGTATTCCTCCCAGCGAGACAAGCAGAAGGGAGAGGCTTTCGTGCATGGCTTCACCTTGGCGATGACAAGCCAGAACAAGTTCTATCGCCCTATCTCCGAGCTGGACAATGACGGCGGCTATGCCGACATCTTCCTCTCTCCGCTCTGTGACATCTACAAGGACATGGTAGATTCATATATCATCGAGTTGAAATATTGCAAGAGCCAAACCACAGATGAGCAAGTGAAAAAGCTCTTCGAGGAGGCTTCAGTTCAAATCTCTCGCTATGCGGACAGTGATATGGTCAGAGTAGCAGTAAAGACTACAAAGCTCCACAAGCTGGTGGTTATCTACCGCGGAGCGGAAATGGTGGCTTGCGAGGAGATATAAAACTATTCCAACTATACAGGTCGAAAATGTTTGAGAATGAGGATTATAAAAGGCAAGTCGCTTCCTTGTCTGACCAGTGATGGGGCGGCAAGGATGCAACTTTGACTTTAAAGGTTGGGTTTATCTTTTCCCTAGTATATCAGAAAGGAATTATTGATAATACTAGGCGTTTTAACTCCTTTTTAGGGGGCTACGTCTGGTAGCCTTTTGAGATATTCAAAATTGCACCATATAAGGTAATGGATTTTCTTAACTCTGTTAGGTATAACTAGTATCAACACTATACATAACAGCAGCAAAAATCCTTTCAATATACAGATGAATTCAGGATAAGGCATATATGGATATAAGCTTTTGGGCAAAATAAGAAATAATGAAATCGGTATAATCATACTTTGCATAAATGCGACTTGTCCTTCAATAATTGAAACGTCATTATTGTATCCATTCTTGCTTGCGTAATAATAGGCTTCGTAATATCGATTTAAAATTTCGTGATTTTCTTTACTTGGAGCTACCGATGTATCTATTCCCTTAAAACTAAAATATAAGAGAAAGCTAAATGCTGCCAACGAAAGCAATTCCGGAATATAGATGTAAACGTTTTCGACCTTAATGCTGCTAGCTTGTAAAAAGCAAGCAACAACAATAGCTGCTAGCAAATAAATGCAAGGAATGGTAACATGTAACTGCTTCGTGTAAGAATATTCTTTTTGAGGAAGGTATTTATAGTCTTTTATCTCTTTTTTTGTATTCTGTAAAGTCTCAGCTAAAAAGTCATGGCTATTTCTTGTCTTATTCCATATTCGTGATGTTAGTACATGGTTTATAATGCCGATAAGGTAAGCAGCAATAAGCCAAATTGCCCAGATTATAGAATTGTCAACTTCAAAAGTATTTGGCATCCATGACAATTTACACATAGATAATCCCCCTAAAAGGATAATGAATCCTGGTACAATCATCGCCAAGATGTCATATAAAGAAAGTTTCGATAGAAAATTCATTGCTTATGGATTTGTAATTATCTAAAAAGGTGTATCTTAAAAGTCCCCTAGATGGACAAGAAAGATACACCTTTTGTTGTTTTTATATTTTTGTATTAGCGACTACCACCAGCCCACCATACATTTTCGGTAAAGATATACTTACCGGCATCATTTCCTGAACCGAAAGCTTCCTTCACGTTAGGGTTTGAAAGAACATCACTTGAACCATAAGGCAAACGAAGTGGCAAACGGTTGCCAATTGAAGAATTATTCTTTGGGTTGGTCAAAGCTACTGGATAGCTGCCATCCACGTATTTACAACGACGTATATCGTTGAATGTCTCCAACTGTTCATCGCGAGTCTGTGCGATATACTTCTGTACCAAGATTTCGCTCAATGGGTTTGCTGCAAACTTTGTAGCTGTCACACCAGAGAGGTATGCTGCAACTTCATCGTTAGAGAATGTTTCTCCGCATGATGTCGCATAGTCTTCCAAAGAAGCCTTTACTGCAGTTTCAAAGTCTGCTTTTGCATCTTGTCCAAGACGGGTCTTAACCTCTGCTCGGATAAAGTACAATTCTGATTTGCTGAACATATGGCTGCCCTGCTTGTTCTCAAATCCATAATCCAACCATGCAGGTACGTTCAATTCCTCAATACTTTGAGCTTGTTCCTCATTGCCAGGTTCTCCGATGGTATTGGTTCCAAACTCATTATTATTGTAAAGTGGCTCACGAGGGTCATTTCTTTCTATCAGCAAGTCTTCAACGGTCTTTGAAGAAGCAATATACTCACGGCTAGCCCAGTAAGCAGACCAAGAGTTTGTCTGACCAGCTCCATAACCAGTAAACACATCTAAGAGAGCACCATCAAAACCATCAGCAATTGCTGCATCTGTCTCTGACAAAACCTGTGTATACAAAGTATTTTTATCATCTACACGACCTGCTTTATGCAAAAGATAGCGAGCCTTCAAAGCATGGGCCAAACCTCTCCACTTGCTGCAGTTACCATTGAAAAGTAGATCTTGGCTACCTGCATTTTTCATCTTTCCATCGATAGCCTTGCCTAAGTTCACAATGGCGGCATCAAGCAAGTTATTGATGTTTTCATAAATACTCTCTTGTGAATCGACTTTAGGTGCAGATGCCTTAAAAGCCTCAGAACAAGGAATGTTACCAAACATATCTGTCATAATGCCCCAGTCGTATGCTGCCAAAATTTGTGCCATACCTAAGATATCTGCTTGGCCAGCATTTGCACCACTTTCACACTTGGTAATCATCTGCTGAATGTTATTCAAGGAAAGATATGTTCCATCCCACTCATTGTTGAATGTGGCACTTGCTGCAGTTTCATTAGCATTTCTCAGCTCTGCATTTTTTAATTGATTATTACCACATCCGAATAACTGTTCTGTATACGAAGATACATACCATGCAAAGCTACCACCATTTGTCGTAAATACGCTTGATACGATAGCATCTGTCAACTGGAATTTTGCATCAACAAATTCAGCACTCGGATGCCCGTTATCTTTGTTGATTCTGTCCATTGTGTCCTCAGAGCATGAAACAGTTGTCATTGCTACTGCTGAGATAGCTAGAATGCCTAATATATTTTTAAATTTCATCATTGTTTTATCTTTTTGTTGTTTGATACTTTAATGATTCCGAGGGTGACTCTCTGATTAGAATGTAATCTTGAAACCACCACCGAAGCTTGAAGTATTAGGTATAGAGAAGCGCTCGAAGCAACCACTCATGTTACCATTACCCTGAGAAGATTCAGGATCAAGATCCTTCATCTTAGACCAAAGGAGCAAGTTGCGCGCGAAACCATATACGGAAATGTCGATGCCTGCAAACTTAGGAAGCTGATAGCTCAAGGTTACATCACGTAGCTTTACGTAACTACGGTCGTAGATACCTGATTCTGTTACGTCATGATATGCATACCAGTATGATTGCTTGCTTACCTCAATTTTATTAGGCTGGCCTGTAGCTTCGTCAATACCATCTACAACCATTGTACCCTCATGATATGGTAAAGATTCCTTTGTTGCACCAAACATGTTCATTGTCATAATGGTACCATTGTACATTTTGCCACCCTTCTGCCAATCTAATGTTGCAGACAAAGACAGACGCTTCCAACGAGCCTTCAAATTGAAGCCCATATTGAAGTCTGGAGTACACTCGCCCAAGTTCTGACTATCAGATGTACCTTGTGGAAGACCATCCTTAAGCAATAAACGACCTTGTTCGTCACGCTTGAAAGCAATACCATAGATGTTTGGGTAAGTATAACCTGCCTGAGCACGAACCTGCGGCTCAACGAAACCACCCAGCATGATACTCTCTACGCCATCAGCCAAAGACTTAACCTTGTTGGTCAGCTTGGTGAAGTTTACGCCAAGATCCAAATCCCAATCCTTAGTCTGAATGATGCTTGCATTGATGGCAAACTCATGTGACCATGTAGTCATCTCACCAGCATTGGTACAAAGATATTGGTAACCTGTAGAACCTGCTGTTGGTACATTAAAAATTTGATCTTTAATATCCTGGTAGCTGGCTGTATACTCCAAGCGGATGCGGTTGTCGAAGAAGTTCAAGTCTGCACCGAACTCCCAGTTCATTGTGTTCTGTGGCTTCAAATTTGGGTCATACTTTACATAATATGGGGTATATGATCCCTGACCTGCTAAAGGATAACTAACAGGGGTGAAGCCATACATACCACTTCCATAACTTGGAACATAGTAATAGTTTGCATAGTAGTGACCTGCCTGACCTACTTGTGCAAATGATGCACGAAGCTTACCATATGAAAGGATGTGATTACCCTTCAAAGCAGGAAGCTCTGTGAAAATCCAGCCGAGTGATACAGATGGGTAGAAGAAACTACGATTGCCACGTGGCATGGTAGAAACAATATCATTACGGCCTGTTACAGTCAAATAGAGTTGATTAGCATAACTCAAAGACAACTGACCAAAGAAACCTACTGTGCGCTCCTCTGATTTGTACTCAGAGTTATATGTCATTTTGCTTACATTTGATATAGTTGGCTGTCCGTAAAAAAGGAAATTATCACCAGCATAGTCCCAAGTTCTTGCATTCTCATGATTGAACTCTGAGCCCAATAAGAATCCTAAATCCCACTTTTGAGCTGCATCTAACTTTGCTGTGAAATTGGCAGTAAAGAGGTTGTTGAAAACATTTCGCTGTACGCCGTAATTCTCTATGCTACCACCTGTCTTGTTGCCAGAAACCAAAGTACCATACTCATTGATATCATCATTAGTCGTTGTATATACATCAAGACCTGCTTGCTCGCGGAATACAAGGTTGAAACGCTCTTTGTCCCAATTGAAATTAGGACGGAACTCAACGTATGCATTACCAAAAACACGATTTGTTGCCTGACGATATTCACTATTAGCTGCCCACCAGTAAGGGTTCTGGAATACACCAGAACGATAAAGAACCTGATCAGATGGAGAGTTTGGCTTGTGGTAAGGAGTACCCTTTAAATTAAACTCAGCAGGTGCACCATACAAGTAACTCATAAAACTATCGTTCGCACCAGGGGCAGATGTAATTTTTGTAGAACTATAGTTTGCAGAGAAACCAGTCTTCCACTGCTTGTTGATTTCAAAGTCGACTGCACCACGAGCTGTGGTACGCATCATACCAGTAGAAGGAATGATACCCTTCTGGTAAGTGTCACCAATACCAAAAGAGTAAGCCAAGTTGCCATTCTTCTGAGAAATACCAAAGTTGGAATTCTGTGTGAAACCTGTATTGAAGAAATCACCTACGTTGTCGTATGTCTGAGGCGTAGTCCAACCATCAAGGCCTGCTGCAGCGTATTTAGGGTTGTAGTACATACCCTCATGCTTACCATATTGTTGGGTATAAACATTGTCAGTGTTACCTCCATAAGTTGCATCATTAGCTAAGTCAGTAATCTTTGGACCCCAACTCATGGATGAATTAGGATTATATGCACCTGTAGAGCCACCCTTTCCCGTATTGCCTTGAGCATATACTGTCTGACGTTCGAACTTCTTGCTGACAGTCTGAGCACTCAAGTCGGTAGAGAATGTAATAACAGGGCGCCCTGCATTGGCCTTACCACGCTTAGTTGTGATGATAATTACACCATTAGAAGCACGGATACCATAGAGAGCTGAAGCTGCCTGACCCTTCAATACGTCGATGCTCTCGATGTCGTCTGGGTTGATATCGATAGAGCGGTTAGCTTTGTCTGCACCTGTTACTGACTGACCAGTACTGAAGTCCGCAGAAGAAGCGATAGGCATACCATCTACAACATAAAGAGGAGTGTTGTCGCCAGAGAATGAACGGGCACCACGAATTATAATCTGAGCAGATGCACCAGGAGCACCAGAAGACTGACGAATGTCAACACCAGTCAACTTACCCTGCATAGCGCTAGCCAAAGAGCTAGTACCAGCAATGTTCAGATCTTCAGAACCTAATTTCTGTGATGCATAACCGAGGGCTTTCTTGTCTCGGGAGATACCCATTGCGGTAACTACAACCTCGTCAAGAGTCTTGTTATCCGCTTCCAATACAATCTTCATCTTCTGTCCAGCCTTTACAGTCTGAGGCAACATGCCGAGGTATGTTACTTCCAACTTTGCACCAGCTGGAACATTCAATGAGAAGTTACCATCAACATCGGTAACTGTACCGGTATTGGTACCTGCTACTTTGATAGATGCACCAATGACTGGTTCACCATCCTCTGCAGAGGTTACTTTACCGGAAACTTGAGTTTGCGCCAACGCCATTCCTAAACTAAGGAAGAGGCAGGCAATAAACGTCATGAGTCTTTTTTCCATAAATCTCTCTCGTTTAATTAATTAATAAATATATAATGTTTTATATTTCTTTCTCACTACATATCCTCCCAACTTTTATTGAGCGTGGGGGCTCATTTCTTGTCTCCAACTCTTATCCCGAACTGGTGGGGGTGGGTATGTTGCCATACCTTATTATATATAGGGAAGTATCTCAAACTTCACTAAATTTTAATAATATTTTTAATCGGCTGCAAAAATAAGCATTTTTTAGGAAATCACCAAACTTTTTTCTAGAAAAGTTGCACTTTGCTCGATATTTTATTATAAATATGCGGTTTTTATACACTTTTGCTTATGAAAAACAAGCGAAAGCGGCAGTTTTGTCAAAAACTGCCGCTTTCGCTGAAATACTAACTTTCTGCCTTTAATTCTTTGTCTAGAACAAAGAGCATATAGAGGGGGATGTTGATGGTTTTTGAACTGTTGTTTCTCTCGTATGGCAAGAGACTGGTGCGAACCAACTTGTCTTGCACCTTCCAGTATGAGTGGCTTTCTTCCGTGACTGTCTTTCCATTTTAACAATTGGGATATAAGTAGTCTTTCCATACGCTAAAAATTATGTTTTGGCAAAGATACTAATAAACAGTGAATTACGCAAGGAAAATCACATTTTCCTAAGGACTTTTAAGTATATTTATCACATTTTCCTGAGGACTTTTCTGTTAAATCATCACATTTTCCTAAGGAGTTTTAGGGGCTTAAATCGAGAATTCTGTCGTAATCTCAGAAAAAAAGCAAGATTACGACAACTTTTAAACGAGAAATCTGTCGTAATCTCGATAAAAAAGTGAGATTACGACAGATTTTCATGATTTTTCTCTTTAAAAGATTAATTATCTTGTTTCGTCTTTACTAATCTGTGGATGGATTAGAAATCAGAAACGCTTACGGCTGTGATAGGCACGATGCGGAAGTTGTCCAGTGCAGATTCCCTTTATACCTTATTATATATATATTTAGTATTCGTATAGCTTGATGTGGAGTATTTTGTTGTCTCCACATGAGATGCGGGCATGGCGCCCCTGGTGGTCCTGATCGCCATTATCACGACGGATAAACTGTAATTTGCCGTTTTTGTCTATTTCAACCTGGTCTACATATCCGATACCGATACGCTTACCTTTGAAGGTTGTGGCTTGTTTCTTTGTTTCGGTTCCACCGTTGTCTACAAATCCGTCCTCACCGAGTTTCTTTTCTTCAGCTTGCGCTTTTTCAGTCTTGCTTTGGAAGACTACGACGATTCCATTACCTGCTATGATGTATTCGTTCTTGGCTAGTCTCACAATCAAGCCACCGCCTTCAGGCCATTTACTTCCATCTGTAGCGCGAGGATCCCATGGTAGCGTGAAGAAGTGGCGGCAAGTCATGGTAATATCTCCATCTTCAATGATGCGCTCTTTATCTTCCTGGTCGAAGAGTAATCCCCAGTTTTTTCCCTTTCCCTGATGCTGAAGCAGGATAGGAGAGAGTTGGTCGATAACCTTATATGAACGTCTGAGACTGTTCTTCACCTTGTAGTTAGCTTCATCGAGAGCAAACGGACTGAAACTGATGGCATCTGTTTCACCGAAGGTATAATATGCTTTTACACCGCTATTGATATCGCATTTCACTTCTGGAGTGAAGAAAGGATTGTCGGCACGCTTGTATTTCTCTACCCATCCCTTGTAACCGGTATCATAGATATCTGGTGCAAAGATGTCGATACTTGGTGCACCGCATTTCCAGATATCAAACAGATGGGCAAGTGGTCCGGCAGAAGGATATTCGCCTGGTTTTCTGCCACGACTGTTCATTGCTGCATTTACATACATCGGAATATTGTAGATGGCTTTGCCTGCTGAGGCTAGCTGCTCTACATACTTGGCATAATAATATGCTTGGAATTTCTCGTCAGCATAACGGTCTGTTCCGAAAACTTCTGCCCATGTACCTTTCTTCTTGAGCTTGAGTGCCTTGAGCAATGAAGCAGGAACGGGTTGTCTGTAAGCTTTTTCGGCAAGAGGAGAGTGGTCGCGGGCAGATTCGAGCATGCCGATTTCGTTTTCTACCTGCATCATGATAACGGTATTCTCCTGACTGTCTACTGCTTTAATGTGCTTCATCAGTTCGCAGAATGCTCGCTTGTCTGCTTGAAGCAGGTTATCGCTGAAGGCTGTGCATATCTCTAATGGCTTGCTGTTCTCTGTGAGTGAACGAGGGAAACGCTTGGTGTTTTCCTTTACCCATAATGGAGCATAGCAGCTCATGGAGTTCTTCCAGGCACCAAACCATAGGAAGACAATCTTCAAGTCATGCTTACGGGCAGTTGTGATGACGCTGTCTACAAGTGCGAAATCATATTTGCCCTCGTCAGGTTCAACAAACTCCCAATATGCAGGAACGAAGACAGAGTTGACTCCGCTATTCTTCATCTGTTTCAATGCTTTCCTGATGTCGGCAGGACTCGTTGCAGCAGAGTTGCTCAACTCACCAGCCAGGAGAAGCATCGGCTTGTCATTGACAACAAGCTGGGTTGCAGAGCCTTGCTTCTGCAGTTTCACTCCAGCTTGTATGTTGATGCAGCATAATAATGCAAGAAAAGATAATACAATCTTATTCATAGATCTTCATTTTAGAAAAGGTTTGAAAATACTTGAGACAGGTATTGCGCCATTCCTTTGCATTCTCCAACTGTACATTGAGCAGAGAGTCTGTATGTTGCCATTCCTGCTCATGCCCCTTCATATACTGCTTGGCTGAGGTATGCCAGAAGTCGCGGTATACTTCTACCATCGCCACACCCATGTTGTACTTCATGCAGAGTTCCTGCCAGAGGGTGCTGCCTGATTTCATCTTGTAAGTCCAAGGCACATGATGGAACCAGAGGAGATATTCTTCAGGGCAAGTTGCGATGTTGTCATACAGACTGCGATATGGTTCTGGGTACTGACCGACAGCATCTGTGCCCTTGGATGAACGGTCGAAACCTACACCCTGAGCATCAGCCTTGTGATAGTAGACCGGACACCATTCCAAAGGATAACTTGCGATGAAACCATCTGGCTCCGGACCGTAGTGGTGGTCGAACTTGAAGATGTGGTGCAAACCCAAAGGCATCATATAGTTGACGCAAGCTTCGCGCGAAGTCATCATCATCATCTCTACAGGCTTGGTAAATCGCTCGTCCTGGTTTTCGTAGGTCTGTACGAGCCATTCGTGAGCAATCTCTTCGGCTGTAAGTGAAGGATTCCATGCCAATCGGCCAAAAGCATACCAGTTAGCCTGAGAGAAAGGATGACCGCACCAGTTGGCATCATCACCGATATTGGCTACACCTGAGATTCCAACCAGTCTGTCTGGATTAACAAAGCCAAAGAATTCCTTCCACATAGGAGCGAGATAGGTGAGGTGCTTCGACTGACCAAGATATTCCTGGGTAATCTGAAGTTCTGCTATCTGAGGAGTCTGTTTGATGTTGTCGAAGATAGGAGCGTATGGCTCACGAGGCTGGAAGTCGAGCGGACCATTCTTAGACTGTAGGATTACGTTGTCACGGAACTTGCCATCCATACCTTTGAATTCGCTGACAGCTTGCTTTACACGGTCTTCTCCCTTATGGTTAGCACCATATACAAAGCTTCGCCACATGATGATGCCTCCGTATGGTTTGACGGCATCGGCAAGCATGTTGGCTCCATCGGCATGGGTACGGTGGTAATCGCCAGGACCAGGCTGTCCTTCAGAATTGGCTTTTACGAGGAAACCGCCAAAGTCAGGGATGGTAGCATATATCTCTTTTGCCTTCTTCTTCCACCACTGCTGAACCTTCTTATCCAGTGGGTCGGCAGTCTTGGTGTAGCCTAAAGCCATAGGCGAAGCGAAGTTGATGCTGAGGTATACCCGGATGCCATAAGGACGCAGGATGTTGGCGATGATCTTCACCTTATTAATATATTCTGCGGTCATCATCTTTGGCGATGCGTTTACATTGTTCAGTACGCTTCCGTTGATGCCCAAAGAGGCGTTGGCACGGGCGTAGGTGATAAGACGGTCGTGCAGACTCTTGCTGATGCTGCCGCCCTTACCGTTTTTGCCGAGTTTGATTTCTTCCCATTTGAAGATGCTCTTTCCGGCGTAGCCACGTTCGATGCTGCCATCGAGATTATCCCAATGGTTGAGAATGCGGAGACCCACTTGTGGTTTCTCGGTCTCATCGATAGCTTTGCTGAAGTTCTGCTGATTACCGCTACCTGTGTTGTAGGCATCGGTGTTCTGAAGTCGAATCAACTCGTAGGCACCATAGAGCAAACCGATAGGATTGCTGGCGGTGATAGTTGCTTCGTACTGAATGTTGTCGCCTTGCTGGGCAGGACGGGCGTAGATGTTATAGCCCTCGCCCAGGTTGAGACTCTTGTCTATCTTGAGCTCAACATTCTTGCCACGCCAGTTGTTTTCTAACTCCTGCTTGGCAATCTTGGCTGTTGCATCATCAGGCAACTGTGAGATGACTTGGCATGAGTTAGCATACTGCTTTCCGAGCCATAACTGTGAACAATCACTCTGTGCAGAAACATGGAGTGATGTAAGTACCGTAAATAATAAAATGAGGTATTTCTTCATATCTTTGCAGATCGTTAGTTTGTATTGTTATTGTTTCTGCTGCAAAGATACGAAAAAATACCTTTTTATATATATAGCGGTCGTTTATTTTTCATTTCTCTTTGTTTCAGCATACTCGCTAGGCGACATGCCATAGTGTTTTTTGAACACGGTAGAGAAGTGGGTCTGGTTGTTGAAACCTACAGAGTAGGCTACCTGCGTGATATTAATCTGCCCCTCTTCGATGAGTCGTGCCGCCTGTTCCAGTCGGAGGTTACGTATAAATTCTCCGGCAGAAACACCAGCAATCTCCTTCAGTTTACGGTGGAGCTGTGCACGGCTGATACCTACCTCCTCGGTAAGTTTCTCTACATTGAGGTCGGGATCGGCAAGGTGGCCGTTGATATATTTCATCACGCGTTCCATCAGGGCATCGTTATTGCCCTTTACCTGAATCTGCTCAATCTTCGCCTTCTGGCCCTGTGCTCCGCTGTATTTGCCGCGGATACGTCGCACATTATCCACCAGGTTGTCGATAAGGATATGCAACTCTTCCATGTCGAAAGGCTTTGCCAGGAAAGCATCGGCTCCTCTGCGAAGTCCCTCCAACCGGTGTTCCACCTCGCTCTTTGAGGTGAGCAGGATGACAGGAATATCGCTGATGTTGCTGTTGCTCTTGATGTTCTTGAGCATGGTGATTCCATCCATCTCCGGCATCATCACATCGCTTATCACGAGGTCGTACTTGCCGGTGAGCAGCATCTTCAAACCTTCCTTGCCGTTGCAGGCACGCTCAAAGCGGTACCAGTCGCTCAGTTCGGTCTTGATGTATTGGGCAATCTCGCTGTCATCGTCAACTATCAGGATATTGAAGTTGCGGTTGGCCTGTACTTTCTTTTTGGTAATCTCCTGCTCCTTCTTGTCTTCTTCTTCAAGTATCTCGCCTGGCTGCAGATGGCTGTTGCCCAGCGGAATGCTTACTTCGAAGCAGGAACCCTTGATGCCGTCGGTACGGTTGTAGGCCTTGATCTTGCCTCCGTGCATTTCTACAAACGCCTTACAGAGGTTGAGTCCGATACCGGTTCCTTCGATATGGAGACCGCTGCTGTTGTTTCCCTGATAGAAACGTTCGAAGAGGCGGTCGGTCTTCTCTTCCTTCAGTCCGATGCCTGTATCTTCTACCCTGATGGTGGCATTCTTTTCGTCTTTACCTATGATAACAGTAATCTCGCCGCCATCAAAGGTATACTTCATGGCATTGGAGAGCAGGTTGGAGATAACCTTGTCAAAGTTGATGCGGTCTATCCAAACCTTCAGCTTGCCTTTATCGCCGCTGAGGCTTTCGTCTTCTTTGAGCTCAAGGGTGATGTTGCGCTCCTGTGCATTGAAGCGGTAGAGCGATACGATGCCATGCAGGAAATCCTTGAGCGGAGTCTCCTGGCAGTGAAGATGCATCTGGTTCTTGTCTATCTTTCGCTCATCAAGTATCTGGTTTACCAGAAGCAGGAGGCGCTGGGCATTGCGGTCGATGGTATCGATATCCTGTTTGCTTTCGGCATCTGTTAATCTTGTTTTCAGCTTGTTGAGCGGTCCCATGATCAATGTCAGCGGCGAGCGGATATCGTGGGTGGCATTAATGAGGAACTGCATCTTGGTCTCTTCCAGGTCTGCCTTGCGGCGGCGCTCGTATGTATAGATGACATACAGGATGACGCTTGCTGTGATCAGGATATAGAGGAGATATGCCTCGGGTGATGCATACCAAGGGTCGCATACCTTGATGTTGATGATGGTAGGATTCTTGGAATATCTGCCATTGCTGGTAGCTCTCACCTCCAGCGTATAGTCGCCCGGTTTCAACTTGTTGAATGCTACGGCATTGGCTCCCTCATTGGTGCTGTTCCATTTGCCGTCGTTGATGCGGTATTGGAAACTGATATTGTCGGTGTTCCTGTAGTTGAGCAGCGAGAACTCCAGAGTGAATGAATTCTGGGAGTAAGGAATGCTGAAGTCTTTGACCATACAGTTGATTGGCTTTCCGTCGATGATGAAGTTGGTGAGATGTACATCTCCCAATTCCATCTTCTTGGCTCTGACAACGTCAGGATAGAAGGTTGTGATACCATCACTGGTTCCGAAGGCGATAAGGTCGCTGGCGGTATGCATGGAAGAGCCCAGCACGTACTCACGGGTAGTAAGTCCGTTGCCGTTGATGTGCCCGATAAACTGTCTGTTCTTCTGTTCATACTGCCAGATGCCCATGGTTGTACTTACCCACAAGTCACCCTTCCTGTCTTTGATGATGCTGCAGACCTGCTTGCCTTTCAACGCTTCCGCATGAGGAAAGTCTGAAATCTTATTGCTCTTTCTGTCAAACAGATAGAGTCCTTCTTCGGTACCGATGATAATATCGCCGTTCTTTCCTTCGCAGATACCATTCGCCTGTCTGTCTTTCAGAATGTTGTGCCATCCGAAATCCTTGAAACTGAGCGTTCTGGTATTGAGGCAGGAAACTCCATTAGAGGTTCCTATCCATAAATGTCCTGTATGGTCGAGTGCCATGCTTCGCACCCAGTCGTTGCAGAGGAATCCTCTGTTGCCTCTTTGCTGCATATTCAGAACGGTAACCTTGCCGCTTTCCACATTATATATATATAGGCCTTTGCTGTATACTGAAATGTAAAGGTTGCCCTGTGCATCGTCGGTCATACAGTAGATGCCGGCGCTGGTAAAGGTGAGTTTCTGCTGGTATGTACCTGTATGAGGGTTGTAGCTGTAGAGTGCGCTGCCATTGCTGATCCAGTAATCGCCACGTCGGTCTTTATAGATGATGCCGGTACCTGCAGGTGACTGAGGGTGGGCGATAATCTTGCCTGAAGCGTCAAAACAGAACACACCACTGTTCTGTACCGTACACCATGTTTCACCATTCTCGCCTTGTGCAATAGATGAAACGCTGCTGCCGATGATGTAGTTCTGTGCAGAGAAACTCCAGCTGTTGAAAGCCTGCTGGCGCTGGTTAATCAGGTACAGACCTTTCTTATAACAGCCTATCCAGAGATTGTTGTCCTTATCTTCGATGATATCGTTGACGAAGGCGGTAGCCAGATTGAAACTGCTGTTGCTGTTCTCCAACTGTTCTACCCTGTTGCTTCCCTTTCTGATCATGAGAACACCATGTTCAGAGGTGCTGATATAGAGGTTGCCTTCGTGGTCGAAGGTAGCATTGTTGATGGTTACATTATTCTGATAACCGCCAAAGTCGTAGCCGGCATCAGCGATACGGCCTGTGCGGTAATCATAATAGACGATGCCATACATACAGACGATGAGCATGGTCTGCGGGCGATGTTGGATGAAAGCCACAGGTGCTCCGCATGGCGATTTGAAGTCTTTGCGCTGCACCTTGCCTTGTTTCTTGATGAAACGGGTGAAGATAGAAAGGTGGCTACTCTGCCAGAGATAATGATGCTTATCTTCGTAGATATGGGTAAAGAATACATCAGAATCGCGCTCTGCGTATTGCCTTTCCTGTCTGATAGTGAAAAGGTCGTCTGTTCCTTTCTGGGTATTTCTGTCTTTTACAGAATAGAGACCATATCCTGCAGTACCCAGCAGGATATCGCCATTGTGACTTTCTACCATAGAATAGATACGTGGCTTTCTGCCATCAGGAAACTGGAGACGGGTGAAATCGTTTGTCTCATAATTATAGCGCATCAGTCCCTTGGCACAACCTATCCACAGATTACCTTTCTTATCTACCAGCAGGTCGGAGATAATGTTGTCAGTAATGGAGGTTGTGTCTTCTTCGTTGTGCAGATAGTTGGTAAAGCGGTAGCCGTCGAACTTGCTGAGTCCGTATTCGGTTCCCACCCAGATATATCCGTATTTATCCTGCACAATGCAGTTGATAAGCGAACTTGACAGTTTGCCCGAAGTGAAAAGTTCACCACTGTCAGCCCATACCATGAGCGAGATGGTGATAGCGAAGAGTGCCGTGAGGCAATGTCTGATATGCTTCATGTTTTCTGTCCGTTTTCTTGTTTAAAATAGGTTGTTACGGCTGCAAAAGTAACAAAAAACAATGAAAGAAACAAATTCTAATGCAACAAAATGTTTCATTTCTTTTTGTTTCTTTATCTTTTTGTGCCCTTTTTGTAGGTATGAAACAAATAGAAAAGTAATGGTAACTATTAAATGCCTGTTATTTCGTTACTTATTAGTAAATTTGCATCGTCAACAACAATAGAAACATTAAAAGCATCATAATAACAATGAATAGACAAGCAATCAAAATCTTATCGCTGGCGCTCGTATTGGCTACGTCAGGTTCTGTAGCTTTTGCTCAGAAGGTATGGAAAGGATCTTGGGCTACTGCAGTGGAATGGACTGGTAAAGGAGATATGCCTAAGGAAAGCTTGAGCAACCGTTCTTGTCGACAGATAGTTCATGTATCTTTTGGCGGAGAGGAACTCAGAGTGAAGCTCAGCAACGAGCAGAGCAAGGAGCCGGTAGAAATCAAATCGGTGTATATTGCAGATACTGATGTTCCAAGCAATTGGGGAATCAATTCCAAGACAGTGAAGTATCTCAAGTTTAATGGCAAGAAGAATGTAACCATTGCTCCTGGCAAGGCTATCTTCTCAGATGATTTGAAATATGCCTTGAAGAGTGGACAGCGTCTCACGATTACCATTGATTATGGCAAGCAGACTCCAGTGAATGCAACATCCCATCGTGGTTCGCGTACTACCTCTTATATAGTAAGTAATGTGAAGGGCAAGGCGGTGAAACCTGCAGATGCAGCTTTCGATAAGCAGGAGAAGGCTGATCACTGGTACAATCTTTCTGCCATTGATGTGAAGACCGATAAGGCTACCCCTGTGGTAGCTATCCTCGGAAACTCTATTACCGATGGTCGTGGAAGTACTACTAACCATCAGAACCGCTGGACCGATTTCCTCTCGGATGCCCTGAATGCAGAGAAGCCATACGGCGTATTGAATCTTGGAATCGGTGGCAACTGCGTGGTGCAGGGCGGATTGAGCGAACCAGCCATGAAACGTTTCGACCGTGATATCCTGGGACAGACAGGTGTAGATAAACTCATCATCTTCGAGGGAACCAACGATATCGGTTGCTGCAGCGGAAATTATGAGCATGTAACAGATACCCTGATTGCCTGCTACAAGGTGCTGATAGCGAAAGCCAAGGCAAAGGGAATCAAGGTGTATGGCGGAACCATCACCCCAACCAAGGGAAACGGATGGTATTCTTTCTGGCACGAGGCGATGCGACAGACCGTGAACGAATGGATCAGAAAAAGTGGTGCCTTCGACGAGGTCATCGATTTCGATGAGCTGACCCGCGATCCGAAAGACCCTCAGCGTCTGAAGGCTGAGTATTCTGACGACTGGCTGCATCTCAATCCGAAGGGATATGAGGCAATGGGCAAGTTTGCCGCAGAGAAATTGAAGTAAATATATTATATGCATCTTTTATGTTATATATATAATAAGGTGTAAACTTAATGACAGAATAAAATATGGAACAGACATCTGTAACACAGGAATCTAAAGGATTCTACAAACTGAATTGGCTACAACGCATCGGATTCGGATCTGGCGACTTGGCGCAAAACCTCATCTACCAGACCATCTGCATGTATCTGTTGTTCTTCTACACCGACATCTATGGACTTAATCCTGGTGTTGCTGCCACCATGTTCTTGGTGGTTCGCTTGGTCGATGTACTCTGGGACCCGTTGGTAGGAACTTATGTAGATAAGCATAATCCACGTTGGGGTAAGTATCGTTCATATCTCGTCCTGGCGGGTTTGCCACTCACCGTACTTGCCATCCTCTGTTTTTGGAATGGTATGGAAGGACAGACAGAAACCATCAAACTTATCTATGCCTATGTAACATACGTAGGCTTGTCTATGCTCTATACATTGATCAATGTGCCTTACGGAGCCTTGAACTCTTCGCTGACTCGCGATACAGACGAAATAACTATTCTTACCTCTGTACGTATGTTCATGGCAAATGTGGGTGGACTCTGTGTATCGGCAGGTGTTCCAATCCTGGTAGCGATGCTCGCAGCAGCCAAGGATCTCCCTATCGAGATGGCACTCTTCATGGGTTTGGGCTCTTTGCCATCTTTCATCTTTATGCCACTGGTTCCTGCCATCAAGAAAAAGGTGGGCAAGAAGAATATGTTCTACATCTTCCTTACTGTGGCTATCGTGGGTATGGCGATGCTTTATATCATCAGCAAGATGGGACCTGTAAAGGATCATATCACGCTGGTTTATATCGCTCAGTTCATCAAATCAACAGGCGTAATCGTAGCTACAGGATATATGTGGGCTCTGATTCCAGAGGTTATCTCTTTTGCAGAATTTACCAGCGGCAAGCGTATTGCCGGCATCGTCAATGCCCTGACCGGTATCTTCTATAAGGCAGGTATGGCTCTGGGTGGTGTTATTCCTGGTGCAGTTCTTGCATGGACCGGTTATCAGGCAGCAGCTGCTCAGGAGGGCAACTCTCTTCCTACCGACAGTAATGCTTGGTTTGTTGCCATGCTGATTTTTGCCCTGGTAGGTTTCGCCCTTCTGGTATTCTGCTTTACCCAAACCAAGGAGCGTGTGGTAATGGATGAGAAGGAAACCAAGAATGTTAAGGTGAGTGACCTGTGGACAGAATTCTTCCATAACCGTCCTCTCCGTATCGTGGCACTCTTCTTCATTACAGCCTTCGCCATGATGTCGGTAGGTAATGCTGCCGGTGCTTACTTCATGAACGATTTGGAGCAGCAGAGTGCGCTGGCACAGGAGGGTATCCGTTGGCTGGTATGTGTGATTCCTGCCATCTTGCTGGGCTTGGCGATGTTCATCATCTCTAAATATGAGTTGACCGATGAGGTTATCGACGACATCAACAAGAAGATTGAGGCCCGACACAAGGAAGAAAACTAGAGACTATAATTATTAACGAGAAAAATAGATATAAGATATGAAAAAGATCACAACTCTGGCACTGGGGCTGATGCTTGCTTCAACAGCTTTCGCTCAAAAAGCGAACTCAGCAGCTCAAATCCCAACATTCCAGGAAACTATGGGTAAGTACTTCCTGGTAGGTGCTGCCGTTAATACCGATTTGCCTGATGGACAAGACCCTGCAGGTGAGGAAGTAGTGAAGAAACAGTTTAACCAGGTAGTTGCCGAAAACTGTATGAAGGGTGAGAAGAATCATCCGGAGGTGAATCGCTTTGATTTCACAGATGGCGATAAACTCGCCGACTGGGCAGAGAAGAACGGCAAGACCTTGATCGGGCATTGTCTGGTTTGGCATTCTCAGCCACCTAAGTGGATGTTTACCGATGATAAGGGTAATCTGGTAAGCCGTGAAGTGCTTATCGGCAGAATGTATAACCATATTATGAATGTGGTTACTCATTATAAAGGTAGAGTAAAGGGTTGGGACGTTGTGAACGAGGCTTTCGAGGATGATGGCTCTTACCGCAAGTCTTTATATTATAAGATTATCGGTCCGGAGTTCATCGAACTGGCTTTCCGCTTTGCTCATGAGGCTGATCCAAACGTAGAACTCTACTACAATGATTATTCTACTTCGAAGCCAGCCAAGCGAGAGGCTATCTGCAAACTGGTTCGCGATTTGAAGGCGAAAGGTCTCCGCATCGATGCAGTAGGTATGCAGAGCCACAATGGTTTTGATTATCCTGACTATGCTGAGTATGAGAAGAGCATCGAGGCTTTTGCTGGTGAAGGCGTGAAGGTGATGCTGACGGAGTTGGATATGAACATGCTTCCTAATCCGGAAGGATTCGGCGGAGCGGAAATCAGCCAGAAGTTTGAACTTCAGAAAAAGTACAATCCATACGTGAAGGGACTTGACAAGAAGGCGCAGAAACTCTTCAACCAGCGTTATCTCGATCTCTTCAAGATTGTAGAGCGCCATAAGGATGTCATCAGTCGTGTTACCTTCTGGGGTGTCAACGATGGTCACTCTTGGTTGAATGGCTGGCCTATCCCTGGCAGAACCAACTATCCACTGCTCATCGATCGTAACAACAATGTGAAGCCGGTGGTGAAGGAAATCGTCAATCTCTTTAAGTAAAATCTCTTTAGATAATATTGTACATCTCTTAAAATAATAAACAACAATGAAAGCAAGATATTTGTTCCCAAAGGATTATATGGCAGATCCATCTGCCAATGTGTTTAACGGTCGCCTGTATGTTTACCCATCTCATGACTGGGATAGCGGCGAAAGCTTCGACGATGATGGCGGTCACTTCCAGATGAAAGACTATCATGTTCTCTCTATGGACGATGTGATGGAAGGTGAGGTAACCGATCATGGTGTGATTCTCGATGTGAAGGATGTGCCATGGGCTGAGAAGCAGATGTGGGACAACGATGTAGTAGAGAAGGATGGCAAGTACTATCTCATCTTCTCTGCCAAGGATTATAATGGCGTGTTCCATCTCGGTGTGGCTGTGGCTGATAAGCCTGAAGGTCCTTTCGTTCCGAATGCCGACCCAATCCGCAAGTCATACAGCATCGACCCTTGCGTGTTCAAGGATGATGATGGCAAGATTTACTGCTACTTCGGTGGTATCTGGGGCGGTCAGCTTCAGTGGTACAAGGACAACAAGGCACTGAAGGATGAGCATCTTCCAGAGGGCAAGGAGAATCCGTTACCATCTCGTGTAGCCCTGATGACAGATGATGTGCAGCAGTTTGCAGAAATGCCAAAGCCTGTTGTCATCGTTGACGAAAAGGGTAATGTATTGCCAGCTGATGATCCACATCGCTTCTTCGAGGCCAGCTGGATGCATAAGTATAAGGGCAAGTATTACTTCAGCTACTCTACCGGTGATACTCATTATCTCTGCTATGCTGTAGGTGATAATCCTTATGGTCCGTTCACTTACAAGGGCGTCATCCTGGAACCGGTAGTAGGTTGGACAACCCATCACAGTATCTGTGAGTACAAGGGACAGTGGTATCTGTTCCATCACGACTGTGTGCCATCAAATGATACAACCTGGCTTCGCAGCGTAAAGGTGGCTCCTCTCTTCTATGATGAGGATGATAACATCTTGCCGGTTCAGCCTGAATAAGAGTATTATAAGTTTTAGATGACATACGTTTGAGTTGACTTTTAGGTTTATAATAGTTTTGATGAATAGTTGATATATAAGTTAATGTTAGTTTGGATGAAACGGCATCTTCGTGAGGAGATGCCGTTTTTGCGTATGTTCCTATTCTTTCTTTTCTTCTCTTTCCGTTTTCTCTTACTTTTCATCTAATGTTATTTTTAAGTTATTTCTATCATTTTGTAGGAGATTTCGGATATTTTTGTTTACCTTTGTGCCCGTAAACCATAAAAAGAATAATTTATGTTGAGATTACTTTTAAGGCTTTGGTGGTTGCAGCAGCGCCGTAACTTCCACAAGCGAGATGCCTTCGTGGCGTGCTACATCATCTTCCTGTATGTGGTGATGGGTGTGAGCTTCTTTCTCAGCTTCACCGAGAATGGGGGAGAACTTGGGGGCGAAGACATGCCTGCCCTGTTGGGAGCCGGTATCGTTGTCGGTATGCTGATTCCAGACATCATCATGAAGATGGTGATGAAGCGGGATATTACGGCGATGGATGATTACGTGAAGTCGCGCCCTGTGCCAGAGAAAATCTGGAACAAGTTCCTGCTCACTACCAATCTCGTGAGCTTCTGGAACTATGTGCTTCCGGTGCTTACGCTTCCGGTGTTTATCTATTTCCTGCCTGTAGGTCAGGTTATTGCCAGCTTCTTTCTGTTCCTGGCATTTTCTTATATTGACGGCATCTACATCACCTGTTACCGCAAGGCTACGGAGTGGATTCTGAAATGGCCCTTGATATTGGGATGGATGGGAATGTTTGCCGTGCTGATAGGGTATATGTTTGTGGCTTCCTTCTTCCCGGTATGGATGGGATGGATAGGTATCTTCTTCCTTGCTGGAGCGGTATTCACCGGACTTACCGCCTATCTCTATCACGAAAAGATTTATAACGAGCAGAAGCAGAAGGTTTCCAAGTTCCGTGGTTTCAGCCATATCAACCTCTTCAGTCTGCAATATATCGGCACATTGAGAGCAAAGCGTGTCCGTACGATGGTGATTATGATTACTGCCATCTTCCTTTTCGATGCCTATCTCTTTGCCTTGCTTCCAGCAGAAGCGGGACAGGAAATGGGGGACAAGGTGGCTATGACTACCCTCTATGTGGCGGGTGCCATCCTGCTGCCATCGGTGGTGTTGTCGCAGTGGACCTTTGGCATTGAGGCAAACTTCTTCCATGGTTTGATGACCAAGCCTGTCAAGGTTAAACAGATGCTGCAGAATTGCTTCTATTATTATATGGTGGTGAGTGCAGTCGCTTTGCTGCTCACCCTTCCGTTCCTTTTCCTGCAGGCAGGAATCGGAATCCAGGTGCTTATCAGTGGTTTCTGTCTGGCTGTATTCATCAATCTCTTTAATCTGCCTACGGCACTCTTCTCTTCCCGTCTGGAGATATTCCAGACTTCCATGTTCAGCATGCAGGGAGCGAATCTGAAGATTAATCTTTATGCCATCGCCTTCCTCTTCCCGCTGGCAGGTGTCTGTGCTGTCTATTATTTCTTCGGTGAGACGGCATGGTTTATCACCTGCGTAGCGCTGGCAGTCTTCAGCATCGCCATCCACAAATGGTTCATCGCCAAGATAGCTGCCATCTTCGAGAAGAACAAGTATAAGCGCATGGAGAAGTTCATGGAAAGCTAAGTAAACATTAAACACTACACATTAAACATTAGAATAATGGATATCAAGATTCAGAATCTCAAGAAGATATATAATGGCAATACCGTACTCGATATTGATAATCTGGGTGTTGCAAAGGGCGAGCTGATAGGACTCGTAGGTAATAATGGTGCGGGCAAGACCACCTTGCTCCGTCTGATTCTCGACCTGATTCAGGCTGATGATGGTTTCGTGGAAAGCAATGGACAGAAGGTGAACGAGAGTGAAACCTGGAAGGAATATACCGGCAGTTACATCGATGGCAGATTCCTCATCGACTTCCTCACCCCTGAGGAATACTTCGATTTCATCGCTGATGTTTATCACATTGACGATGAAACCCTGCAGGAGCGATTGGCGCAGTTTGAGGGCTTTATGCACGATGAAATCATGGGAACCAAGAAGTATCTCCGTGATTTTTCTCAGGGCAACCGCCAGAAGATTGGTATCATCGGAGCGATGATTATTAATCCGAAGGTTCTTCTTCTAGATGAGCCGTTCAACTATCTCGACCCATCTTCTCAGATGACTATCGCCCACATGATTCAGCGCATCTGCAAGGAGCAGGGCACCACGGTCATCATCTCCAGCCACAACCTCAACTTCGTTGCCGACATCTCCACCCGCATCCTTCTGCTGGAGAAAGGCAAGCTGGTGAAGGATCTTCCTAATGCCGATGGTGCTGCCATCGCCGAACTCAACGAGTACTTCGGTATTCAGGCGGAATAAACTTTTTCCGTTAATATTATACAAATTCCATGATATGATTTGTATAATTATCGTTAAATGCTTACCTTTGCACTCAAACGAAGAAAAAAAGAATCAATGAGCAAAGGAAAATTAGCTAAGTTTGCGGATATGGAGCGTTTCGAGAACGTGTTCCAGTATCCATATAGTGTAGTAGATGACGTGCCTTTCGATATGAAGGGCAAGTGGCGTGAGATGTATTTCCACAATGATAATCCTATCGTGCTGGAGTTGGGATGCGGCAAGGGTGAATATACCGTGGAACTTGCCAAGCTCTATCCTGAGATGAACTTCATCGGTGTGGATATCAAGGGTGCACGAATGTGGACCGGTGCCAAGAAAGCGATAGAGGAAGGACAGAAGAACGTGGCTTTCCTCCGTACCAATATCGAGATTATCGACCGCTTCTTTGCTGCGGATGAGGTGCAGGAAATCTGGCTCACCTTCTCTGACCCGCAGATGAAGAATCCTCGTAAGCGTCTTACATCTACTTATTTCATGAACCGTTATCGCCATTTCCTCGTGGATGGCGGCATCATCCATCTGAAGACGGACTCCAACTTCCTCTTCACCTATACTACTTATATGGTGGATGGCAACCATCTGCCTGTGCTCTTCCGCACCGAGGACCTCTATCATCAGGAGGGCATCGATGAGGAAACCCGTAAGATTCTCTCTATCCAAACCTATTATGAGAGTATGTGGATAGAGCGTGGCTTGAACATCAAGTATCAGAAGTTCGCCTTGCCACGTGAGGGCGAGTTGGTGGAACCTGATATTGAGATTCCGCTGGATGATTATCGCAGTTATCGCCGTGATAAGCGAAGCTCAAAGGATACAGCGAAGTAGATTTCTACAATGATTTGAATAAGCTTCCGCAATGCTTTGAATGCCTTTCCTCAAGCGTTATTGGCGTTTGAAGAATGCGTCATAAGTATCTGAAAGAAGTAACTGAAGTTGTTCGGAGATACAATAGAAGTTGTTGGAACAGTAAGTATCTCGAAGCGCACAACAGCTGATATGCGGTCGCACATCAGCTGTTGTGCGCTTGTCTTTCAGCTGTTGTGCATGCGTAGAACAGCTGTTGTGCGGCTTTTTAATGGCAATTCTATTGATTGTCTTTGTTAATCAAGTTGACGACTACTTTTACCATAACATCTTTTTCCTCAGTTCTGCTTTCTGCAATCATCAGAGTCAGTGCTACGAGTGTGTTGTCGGCAATCCTCTTATGTCTATTTTCTGCATACAGAATGCCATTCTTCTCCATAAACCAAAGAAAAAGCATGGCCGCAATTCTCTTGTTGCCATCGCTGAATGAATGGTTTTTTACGACAAGGTAGAGCAGCATGGCTGCTTTTTCTTCTACCGAAGCGTAGAGTTCTTCACCGCCGAAGGTTTGGTAAATCTGACCTATGCTGCTCTTGAATGAATCATCCTTCTCATTGGCAAACCATTTACTGCCTCCAAACTTTTCTTTCAAAGCATTGATGGCTTCCATTGCATTTTCGTAGGTGGCATGGAACGGCTCGGCTTGAGTCGTCTTGTCTATGAGTAATGTCTGATAATCATATTTGTCGAGAGTATCCAGGGCATAAACATAGTCGCTGATGACATTGAATAGTCCGTTATATTCGCCTTCTGAAACCTGATCTTGTAATGTAATCGCACGTGACATCAAACGAACCACTTCTTTCAGTTCGTTGTAATTGTCTAGGCGCTTCTGGTTGATGGCATAACCCTTGATAATGTATTGCTTCAAGATGGAATTAGCCCATTGACGGAATCTGGTACCATTGATTGACTTTACACGATAGCCTACGGAGATAATGACGTCCAGGTTATAATATTCCGTTTCGACAACCTGTTCAAAGCCGTCGTGGCGACCATATTTCTTGGTATGTGCAAATTTTGCACATACCAAGGATTTGTCGAGTTCACCTTCTTTAAAACAGTTATTGACATGTCGTGAAATCACAGTTCTGTCACGGCCAAACAACTCTGCCATTTGGCTTTGTGTAAGCCAAACGGTATCATTCTCTAATTTTACATTCAGCTCTATGTTTCCCTCTGGAGAACGATAGATTTCGATGGAAGATTTTCTCTGCTCCATACCTTTCATTATTTAAATGTCCTTACCCTAGTACCCAACTTTTGGATAATTCGGCAAAGATACGATAATTGTTTGATTCCTACAAGGTTTTCGAGTATTTTTTCTTCTTTTTGATGAAATTTGCGAAAGATTTTAATGGAAGGAATGTTTTGTTTTTGATTATTTCCAGATTAAATATCAGGACTAGTCTTAGGATGGGGATATGTATAGTATGTTATGTTCTTCCTATACCTTTTGTTAAATCCGGGAATAATCTTGTTGAATTCAAGAAAAAAAGGTGGAAATGCTTGGCGTTTCCACCTTATTTTATTATATTTGCAGCAAGTTTTTGAAGAAATGCAGTATTCTCAGGGACTGCATGGAACTGACGAAACGACTAAAAGAACAGAAAAGTAATAACTAACGAAATAAACGACAAAATGATGAACTACAAGAAATTGGCTCTTACCGTTGCGGCTGGAGCGATGGCAACTACAATGATGGCGCAATCAGCACCAAAACTGAATGCCAATAACATCGAAGAAGTAATCAAGGCGATGACCTTGGAAGAAAAAGCCCAGATGCTGGTGGGCGGTGGTAACGATGGATTCGTGGGCAGCGGTGCTATGCTCGGACATCAGAAGAAGTTCGTGCCGGGTGCTGCGGGTACTACTGTAGCCATCCCTCGTCTCGGCATTCCTACTACCGTTCAGTGTGATGGTCCTGCCGGAGTTCATATCGATGCTCATCGCGAAGGTGACAGCCGTAGCTACTTTGCCACTGGTTTCCCTATCGGAACCTGTCTGGCTTCTACCTGGAACACCGACCTGGTGCGCAAGGTGGGTGAGGCTATCGGTAACGAAACCCTGGAGTATGGATGTGATGTCGTGCTCGGACCGGGTATGAACCTGCATCGTAATCCGCTCTGTGGCCGTAACTTTGAGTATTATTCAGAAGACCCAATCGTAACGGGTCTTATCGGAACCGCCTTTGTACAGGGTGTGCAGAGTCAGGGCGTGGGTGTAAGTGCCAAGCACTTTGCCGTGAACTCTCAGGAAACTGACCGTACCAAGGTGGATGAGCGATTGAGCCAGCGTGCTCTCCGTGAGTTGTATCTGAAGGGTTTCGAGATGATGGTTCGCAAGAGCAATCCTTGGACTATCATGTCTGCCTATAATAAGATTAACGGTGTTTATGCCCAGGGCAACAAGGGACTCTTGACCGATATTCTCCGCAACGACTGGGGATATAAGGGAATCGTGGAGACCGACTGGATTGGTAAGCGTGCCGACCTTCCGCTGGAACAGGAAGTAGAGGCTGGCAACGACCTGATGATGCCGGGTTATCCAGCACAGGTGCAGGATATTGTTGATGCCGTGAAGAATGGCAAGTTGGATATCAAGGATGTGGACCGCAATGTTCGCCGTATGCTCGAATATATCGTGAAGACTCCTCGATTCAAGGGATATAAATATAGTGGTGAGCCAGACTTGAAGGCTCATGCAGCTATCACCCGTCAGAGTTCTACCGAGGGTATGGTGCTCCTGAAGAATGATGCCGCTCTTCCTATCCAGGGCTTGAAGACCGTGGCACTCTTCGGTGTCAACTCTTACGATTTCATGTCGGGTGGTCTTGGTAGTGGAGCCGTTAATGTAGGCTATTCTGTAGATATGGTTACCGGTTTGAAGAATATCGGTGTGGCAACTACTCCTCAGCTTACGGAAATCTATCAGAATTATGTGAAGTATGCCAAGGCTAAGTTGAAGGCAGACAAGAATCCGATGATGTGGTTCCTGGATCAGGGGCAGCCAAAACTCGATGAAATCGAGATTACTGAGCGCTGTGTAGCTGGCGAGGAGCCAAAGGCAGACGCTGCCATCATCACCATCGGCCGTCAGGCAGGTGAGGGAATGGATCGCCAGATCAATGGTGAGTTCAACCTCAGTCAGATAGAGCAGGATATGATTTTCCGTGTATCTGATGCTTTCCATGCCAAGGGCAAGAAGGTGATTGTCATCATCAACTCTGGTTCTGTGATGGAGACTGCCAGTTGGAGAGACCGTGTGGATGCTATTCTCGTAGCTTGGCAGCCAGGTATCGAGGGCGGCAACTCTGTTGCTGATATCCTGACCGGTAAGGTGAATCCATCGGGTAAGTTGACCATGACCTGGCCTATCGCTGCTACCGATCATCCTTCTACTGCCAACTTTGCCAAGGATTACGATATGTACACCTACAAGAATCTGCTGGATTGGAGCAAGGGTAATATCAAGGGTTACGATTATAGCAACCACGAGGAGGATATCTACGTAGGTTATCGCTACTTTGATACCTTCAAGAAGAATGTGGCTTATCCTTTCGGTTATGGCTTGAGCTATACTACCTTCGAGTTTGGCAAGCCATCAGTCAAGGCTAAAGGCAACAATATCGAGGTTAGCGTAACTATCAAGAATACCGGTAAGGTTGCCGGCAAGGAAGTTGCTGAGGTTTATGTCACCGCTCCAAAGGGCGCTTATGAAAAGCCAGCCAAGGAACTCAAGACCTTCGGCAAGACCAAGTTGCTGAATCCAGGTGAGAGCCAGACTTTGAAGATGACCCTCGAAAAGCGCGATCTTGCCAGCTTCGATGAGGCTAACAGCCAGTGGAAGGTAGATGCAGGTAACTATCTCTTTAAGGTAGGTAGTGACGTAGAGAACATCAAGGGAACTGCCACATTGAAGGTGGCAGAATACACCGAGAAAACAAGCAATGCTTGCGCTCCTAATGTTCAGTTGAACTATCTGAAGCAGAAATAGTTCGTAGTTTGTGCAAAATGAAATAGATTAAACAGAAACGCCTCTATCCTAGAAAAAGAGATAGAGGCGTTTTTATTGTAATTCCGTTTAAGGAATAGACCACACAGCGCACGCAGATAGTTCGCTTTTATTCTAGCATTGTTCGGTTACCTCTTCGTAGATTTCGCGGCATCTCTTTTCCTTCATTTTGTTCTTTACGCCAACGGCAATCATATCCTCTACGGTCGGATGCCCAGTTCTATTTACAGATGTTGCGTGTTCACCATTATATCCCTCGGTGCAATGGGTGAGGTCGTAGGCTGGGGCTAAATGCCAGTGCCATTTGCCATCGCTCTCTTTCTGAACCAAGAAAGAGAAGTTCTTGCAGTGGTCATCCTTGTTGTCCATTATATAATTAAAAACCATGCGGCGGAACATCTCTTCCACATCCTCTTGGCTCTGAGTAAGATAACCAGTAAGCGCCAAAAGGTTGAGATAATCGAGAATGGGGTTGGAAAGGGAAACGTTGAGCAAGGCTCCAGCTGTGGCTACGTGAATGCGTTCGCCTGTTGGAGAAATGTCGAAGCGACGGCAGGCAAAATACTTGTCGTTTACCAGTTTGAAGTCTGGTACTTGAATACCACATTGCTTGGCTATCTCATTATAATGATACTCTTGCTTTCCCATATCTTGTGGGTCGTAGGTATGGCGAAACTTGACCAACCAATGACCATCCTCATTTGTAAAAATGGCTTTCGGGCGACAACCGCCACTATTACCACTATTATATAATAGCAATCCTGCGTCATTATCCTGTTGCTCCTTCAATACTTCCAAGGCTTTGGCTTGTAAAAGGTCAAAGTCCTCTATCTCGTGTCCAGTCTGGATAGAAGTAATAGGTTCGTAGGTCAATGCGCCCATACCTCCATTGCCCACGATGCTCAGTCGGTCAAGAGCAGATAGCTCAAAGTCGTTGATGCCCTCTTTTAGCAAGGTTTTATGCAATAGGTATCTACCATATCCATCGGGAAGGCTGTCTTCGAAGATGCCAAAGTTCCCGTTGAAAGGGGTGGCTTTGGCAATGAAAAGACCAGGCTTCAGTGGCAATTCCAACGGAGATATACTAAAGCCAGATGCCAACCACTGATTGTCATACTCGAATGTGCATACTTTTCCATCGGCACTCAATGACAGTGTGCCGACTTTCTCCTGGTGATATTTCACGGCTAAAGATTCTATATGTTTCATTGTCTGTAAGCCTTTTTCTTGTTAGCGTTTCTTTTTATCTGTTGCAACTCCTCCATGGTGGAGTACTTGGGTTGCGAGAAGACGTTCTTGATTTCTGAGGTGTA
Organism: Segatella copri; assembly: GCF_024330485.1. Classification (GTDB taxonomy): domain Bacteria; phylum Bacteroidota; class Bacteroidia; order Bacteroidales; family Bacteroidaceae; genus Prevotella; species Prevotella copri_L. The sequence continues at coordinate 94,339 of NZ_JANDWX010000005.1, forward strand.
GTCCAAAGCTATGGCGATACCAATCAGATTTTTGAGGGAGATGAGGCCCTTTTGTTCGAATCTGGTGATGTTGCTGACGGCAACGCCTGACTTGTCTGCCACTTGCTCACGTGTCAGATTCTTCTCTATTCTTCGTTTTCTGAAGTCGTTTGCCATCTCCTTTGCAATCTCATCAGGATTGTCGTGGAGGTAGTTATCTAATATTGCTAATATATTATTCGTTTCTTGCATAATTATGGGGATAATAACAAGATATTATCAGTTGCAAAGATACAAATAATAATGTTATGTTCCAAATAAAAATCAACTAAAAAAGTTAAAATCCCTTATAACCTTGTCTCTTATCCTTAAAAGCAAAGAACTCCCGTCTCTTTTCTGAGATGGGAGTTCTTGTTTAGAAGGAATACTGGGCGGAAATCATCAGTTCGCGAGGGCGAAGATAATAGCAGTCGGTCAATGTACTGATGCCGCTATAGATGGTTTCCATATAATTCTTCTTATTGAATAGGTTTCGAAGCTCTGCTGAAAGGCGGAGCTTTTTCATTCTCCAAACTGCCGAGGCATCGCCAAGGAGGGTGTTAAGGTGGCTGCCCTCTTGCAGTTCATTGCGATAATGTACGAGCGAGAAGGAGAGGTCCACATGGCTGATGGTAGCGGTGGCAGATACGCTTTGGTGCCAATTAAATAACGATGACTTCGCCATTTTTTGACGTTTCGAGTTGTAAAAAGAGAATTCTCCCTCATAGCTAAAGGCGCACCAGGACGGCGAGAAGTCGATGCTAGGCTTTACAGTATAGTTGTCGGCGGTGTAGCTGATGGCTTTGCTGCTGCTGTATTGCTCACCCTTGCTGTAGTTGTAACTGCCCTCCAGGCGGGTCTTCAGATGAAGGTCGTAGAAGCCCTTCGATATGTAGAGTGATGCCCCTAGGTTGTTGCTCTTGCTGTCCTGCTTATATAATGAGGTATAGTATTTGCCATCCACGATGCGTAGGTCGGATGCTGTGTTCATCCAGTTTTTGCTGGCATTGACCGATGCGCTGAAGAAGATTTCCTTGATAGGGCGCTTGTAGTCGTAACTCAACTTGCCATAAAGAGAGCGAGTTATCGGAATGATGTCGCTCGAAGTGTACCAAGAACGATAACTTTGACGATATTGCTTCATGGCGTAGTTGGTGGCATTGCCTGTTCCTGTACTGTATCCTGTGTAGATAGTCAACTCTCTACGGAAATCCAATTTCTTATATAAGTAAAGGTAGGGTGATATGGTAAGTAGAGTTTTCTGTGGATAGGTGAAGCGTTCCCAGATGAAATCGGGAGAGAACGACATACGGAATGTCTCGGTCTTGTATTGCCAGTAAGGGGTGAACTTCCCTGTGATGTTAAGACTGTTTTTGCCGATTTCATCGCTTCTTTCCTGACATTTCGCATAGATGTTGTTGAGGTCGATACTCATTCTATATTCCTGTGTCCAGTGGAAGTGATTCCTCATCCACTGTAAGGCGTGGGCAGTATGCCAAAGGTTGGTGCGGATGCGATTGCGCTCGTCGTTAACGTAGAGGTCCGCCACACCATGGTGATAGTCGGCAGTGCTACGCCAAGAGAGTTGACTTTTCTTGAAGACGAAGAGACGGTAGATACTTGCCGAGAGGTCGAGCTTTGGGATGCGGACACGTTGGGTAAGCGTGTCGTTGATGTTTGACAAACCGTCGCTTTGTGCTGTGCTGAGGCTGATGCTCTCGTTGCCATAATGCTCAGCCTTGTTTACCTTGTTCTCCCATTGCAGATTGAAGGCATCGCTGATCATCGTCTTGTGGTTGTGTTCCGTGGTAACTGTGGGAGCTTCGCCGCCGAGGTCGTAGATACTCATGTTCTCTCGCTCTTGTCGAGTTACCGTACGAAGATAGTTGGCTTCTATGCGAGTCTCTGCATCGTCCTTGTTCTTCTTGATATGGTTGATGGAGTATTTTTGCGAGGTGTTGAAGCGCAGGCGTTCTTCGTCGATAGGAGCGTCAAGCGATGGTACTGATATCCATGATGGAAGGGAGGCAGGAGCCAGACGATTGCTGTAAGATGCGAGTTGGTTAAATGCATAGCCGAGATTTTTACCTGTTCTGTCGTATTCTGCATCATACATCATCTGTTTCTTCTTGCCAATTTGCATGATATTGATGCTTCCGCCTACGTGGGATGGATGCCCTACGAGTAAGTAGGGCTTGAGAGTAGGCATCAGTTTGTCGCGGGCACTGTCTTTCAGGGCGATGTTCATCGCTACATTATCTGTAAAGGTTTTGTTCTGGAGCGCCTTGATAGGTTGGTCATGCTCGATGACTTCGGCCTTTTTTACGTCTTTTGCCTTGATGTTCTCCTCTAGTTGGTTATATTTGCCACCGGTCAGGTCTAGACCTTCCACAGTGAATCGGTTGATGGGCTTACCATTGTAGTTGATACGGCCATTCTTCTCTATATCCACGCCTGGCAGCTTTTTCAATACATCCTTCAGACTGTTGTCCCGCTCATTGGCAAAGCGGGTGAGATCGAAAGAAATGGTATCCCGCCCTGTGATACGAGAGCCTTTTACTTGTACTTCCTTCAAGACAAAAGCTGTTGAAGCCATACTGATAATGGTTTCTTTTCCCGATGAAATCGATGTTTTTGTCTTTTTATACCCCATAAACGTGGCCTGCAGTTTGTCGTTGGCTTGCTTTTCGGTGATAGGAAGCACGAAGGTTCCGTCCTCCTTTGTTCTTGTAAACTTCAAAGGTTTGCCATTGCGGAGCAGTGTGATGGAGACGTTGGCTAGACGGTTATGGGTCAATGAATCTTCTACATAACCGCTAATCTTCTCTTGGGCAAACGCATGGCACGCCACGAACAGAATAGTGAAAAGAACTATTATTTTCTTCATCTTTTTCTCTCTTTTCTATTTTACCTTAGACACTTATCTTGCTAATGTCTTTAAGACGCTTGTCTGGCAAAAATGTAAACTGCTAATTATCTTTCAATCGGATTGTATGGCTCAGCACGCTTGGAATGCTTCAGGATATTTCCTTTTTCATCCTTGATCTTTACAATTGCAGCATACTTGGCATCTTGAAGCAGATAGCCGATAGGGTCGGCATAGTATTTCTTGTAAATGGAGGTCAATGATTTGCGGTCGATAGGCTCGAATGTCTTACCTTTATAATAGATAGGTGTGGAGCCTTTGTCTGTAGTGAGTCCTACAGCCGTAAATCCATAATCGTTCTCGGAGTCGTGAGCCTTGAGTATCAATCCCGGCAGTCCGCTCAGTTTCCAGGGACCATTGTCAATAGGGATGTCTTCCGTGTACCATGCAATCCATGTTCTACCCTTAAACTTGGCAATAGCCTGGTGGCACTCGTAACCGCAGATGGAATCGATACTGTCTGTGAGTTGCCAGTCTATCGGTTCCATCGGTTCAATGCACAAATATCTGTCAGCAGCAAAGAAATCGAGATAGGCAGTCTTGCCCTGTTCTGGATAGTTCTTATATACTTTCCAATTAATCTGTCCGCCATTACCGGAGAAATTGACAGGTATTCCTTTTGCCATATTTGCGGAGATGATAGAGTCTCTTTGGAATATCGGATAACTGTAGAATGCGGAATACTTGTTGCCAATCTGCAAGAGCATTTTCTCTTCGATGCGCCCAATGATGGTGTCGGTCTTGGTATATTTCTTTTCGTAAATATACTCGGCATCATATACTACCTGATACTTTACCTGATCAATGGAATCTCCCATGCCAATGCTTGATTCATCGAACAGGTTTACTGTTTGAGCTTGGAGCATGCATGCATATAATGCAAGCCATGCTATTAATAATACCTTTTTCATAATCTTCGTCTATTATTCATTATTTTATCTGTTTCATTCGTTTTTGTGATGCAAAGGTACTGAGCTCATCCGATGAAATCGATGATTTCTGTTACTGAGTTATTACTTTTGCTTCTTTTCGCCTATTATTATTTTATTACTCTTGCCTTTGTTTACGGATTTTTCAGTAACTTTGCCGTCAAATTCAAAAGATCAGGAATGTATGAAAAGTAACAGTAAGCTGAAAATAGTGTGGATGGTATGTGGGGTAGCAATCGTATTGTTGTTCTGCACGCAGGCATATTGGCTCCATCTTCAATGTCAATATAGCTTAGACCAGCAGGTAGAGCAATTCAAGAAGGATTGTGATGAAGTGTTAGCGCAAGATTTGAAGAATAGAAAAAAGTTGCAGGAGAATTCATCTACGAAAGGTAGAAGAGATACGGTTATGCTTAAAATAGAATCTGAATATGATATGAAGAAGGGATGTAGCCGTACTACGCTTTCTTTTTGGAACAATCACCGCTTTCTTGTCCGTTTGAATGATCCTGATCTTACGGGTGATGATGCTTATCTCATCATCAGCAGATATCTGGCTTATATAGGTAAGCATCCCTCGTTGGCTTCTTATCAAAGATTACTGGATGATAAGGGATATGGGAAGATATCCTTTTTTCGCCATCTGGATTACAAGACTGTCTTCCTGAATGCAAAATATGATGTCGAAGGCAGATGGTCACGTGTGGTGACGGTAAAGTATCAGACGAACCCAATGTTTCGCCAAGGTATTTCTTTTCAGGTGCCCATTCCTATTACTCGAACGCTCAAAGCCATGATGTGGCAATTGATAGGAAGCATCTTTCTCTTTTTCATATTGATAGGATGTCTGTATTATCTGGTTAAGACCATAGTCTTCCAGAAACGCATTGATGGCATTCGCCATGAGTTTCTGAAGAATATGATTTATGAGTTGAAGCAACCGAAAGAAGACGACAAAGGTGAAGAATCTGCTGTTTTTATCGGTTCCATTGCTTTCTACTATGCGCAAAATGAACTGCTATGTGGTAATTCCAGAGTAGTCATCACATCTCGTCAAGCTGAAATTCTGAAGCTTCTTGCCGAGAACCAGAACCAGCTTGTAGAGCGGGATTTCATACTGAATGAAGTCTGGGGGGATGACTCATACTCCAATTCCCTTGCCCTGAACGTGCAGATTACCTATCTTCGACGTGCATTGAATCTGGATGAAAAGGTAAGCATCGAAGCCGTCATCAAGAAGGGATATATCCTGCGAACCTGTTGATCTTGTAATCAACTCTCATCTTTTTAGAAAGGTGGAAGTTTTTTTATCTTAATTTATTTTGTCCTTCACCTATTTTGTTGTAACTTTGCAGTCGAAATTCGAATTTAAATTATTTTATGTAATTATGGCAAAAAAAGCTCTTTTAATGATTCTCGACGGATGGGGAATCGGTAAGCATGATAAGGGTGATGTTATCTTCAAGACTCCAACTCCTTATCTCGATTATTTGACAGCAGTTTCAGCACATTCTACTCTCCAGACTTGTGGCGAGGACGTAGGTCTTCCTAACGGTCAGATGGGTAATTCAGAGGTTGGTCACCTCAACATCGGTGCTGGTCGTGTGGTATATCAGGACCTCGTTAAGATCAACAAGGCTTGCGAGAGCGGTGACATCTTGAAGAATCAGGAGATCATCAACGCTTACAGCTATGCTCAGAAGACAGGTAAGAAGCTCCACTTGATGGGCTTGACTTCTACCGGTGGTGTTCACTCTTCTTTGGATCACCTCTTCAAGTTGATTGAGATTGGTAAGGAATATGGTTTGAAGGAGACATACGTTCACTGCTTCATGGATGGCCGTGATACAGACCCTAAGAGCGGTAAGGGCTTCATCGAGGAGGTTCAGGCTTGCTGCGACAAGAACGGTGCACACATCGCAAGCATCGTAGGTCGTTTCTATGCTATGGACCGTGACAAGCGCTGGAACCGTGTGAAGGAAGCATACGACTTGCTCGTTGAGGGTAAGGGTAAGCAGGCTGACGATATGGTGAAGGCAATGCAGGAGAGCTATGATGAGGACGTAACAGACGAGTTCATCAAGCCAATCAATAACTCAAAGGTTGACGGTACTATTCAGGAGGGTGATGTTGTTATCTTCATCAACTACCGTAACGACCGTGCCAAGGAGTTGACACAGGTATTGACTCAGCAGGATATGCCAGAGGAAGGCATGCACACCATCAAGGACTTGCAGTACTACTGCATGACTCCATACGATGCAAGCTTCCAGGGCGTTCACATCCTCTTCCCTAAGGAGAACGTAATGAATACCCTCGGTGAGTACTTGAGCGCACAGGGCAAGAAGCAGCTCCACACTGCAGAGACAGAGAAGTATGCTCACGTAACATTCTTCTTCAATGGTGGTCGTGAGACTCCATACGAGGGTGAGGACCGTATCCTGGTTCCTTCTCCAAAGGTGGCTACTTACGACTTGAAGCCAGAGATGAGCGCTTACGAGGTAAAGGATAAGTTGGTTGGTGCTATCAACACACAGGAGTACGACTTCATCGTTGTAAACTTCGCTAATGGTGATATGGTAGGTCACACAGGTATCTACAACGCTATCGCTAAGGCTGTTCACGCTGTTGACAACTGCGTAAAGGACGTTATCGAGGCTGCTAAGGCTAACGATTATGAGGCTATCATCATCGCTGACCACGGTAATGCAGACCACGCTATCAACGAGGACGGTACACCAAACACCGCTCACTCTTTGAACCCAGTTCCATTCATCTACGTAACTGACAACAACTCAGCTACCGTTAAGGATGGCCGTTTGGCAGACGTAGCTCCTTCTATCCTCCATATCATGGGCTTGGAGCAGCCAGCTGATATGACAGGTGAGAACTTGATTATTGACTAATAATAATTTCGGAAGTCAAGGCTTTTTGGAGCCTTGACTTCTTTAACTTAAATCATTATGGACGTAAAGATAGAAGAAAGTTGGAGACAGCATATAGGAGAAGAGTTCGACAAGCAGTATTTTGTTGACCTCACAAACTTCGTAAAAGAGGAATACTTGCGTACGCCCTGTTATCCTCCTGGCCGCTTGATTTTCAATGCCTTCAATCTCTGTCCTTTTGATGATGTAAAGGTAGTGATTATCGGACAGGATCCATACCATGAGCCGGGTCAGGCGATGGGACTGAGTTTCTCTGTGCCGGATGGAATCACTTTTCCACCATCATTGATTAATATATTCAAGGAGATTCAGATGGATCTCGGCACTCCGATGCCAGCCACGGGCGATTTGACCCGCTGGGCAAAACAGGGAGTACTGCTTCTCAACGCCACGTTGACCGTTCGTGCCCATCAGGCTGCGAGTCATCAGCGCAAGGGCTGGGAGGAATTCACAGATGCTGCCATCAAGGCGCTCAGCAAGGATAAGGAGCACCTGGTGTTTATCCTTTGGGGCGGTTATGCCCGGAGCAAGGCGAAGCTCATCGATACAAGCAAGCATCTGATATTGGAAAGCGTTCATCCTTCGCCATTATCAGCCAACAGAGGCGGATGGTTTGGTAATCATCATTTCTCCCGCTGCAATGCGTATCTGCAGCAGAACGGAATTGCGCCTATCCAATGGTAGGTACACCTATTAATATATAGCTATCCACTCATGGGTAGCTATCATTATTTTTATTATACACTCAAAGAAATTTATTCATCTCAAAAACATTATGAAGAAAGACGAACTTCGTATTCTGCAGGTGGGCAACGTGTTGGTTTCACCTGATATTATCACCGAAAAATTCTGTTGCGACCTTGATGCCTGCAAGGGCGAGTGCTGCATCGAAGGCGATGCGGGAGCTCCTGTTACCCTGGATGAGATTATGGAGATTGAGGATGCGCTGGATGTGGTTTGGGATGATCTCTCGGCTTCTGCCCAGGCTATCATAGATAAGCAGGGCGTGGCTTATACCGATATTGAAGGCGATTTGGTGACGAGCATCGTGAATGGTAAGGATTGTGTGTTTACCTGCTATCAGGACTTGAAAGATTTAGGCGATGGACATACGATTCCGAATTGTTGTCTCTGTGCCTTGGAGCGTGCTTATCGCGAAGGAAAGTCGAAGTTCAAGAAGCCTATCTCCTGTGCTTTGTATCCAATCCGTGCCAAGGATTTCGGCAACGAGGTGTATGGCATCAACTATAACAAGTGGCGCATCTGCAAGGATGCCATCAAGAAGGGTGAGGAGTTGAACCTTCCGGTTTATAAGTTCCTGGAGGGTCCGCTGGTAGAGAAGTTCGGTAAGGAATGGTATGATGAGCTTTGCGAAGTGGCAGAGCAAGTGCTTGCCGAATTGGAAGACTAAATTCAGTTAGAGACTTTGGAAGATAATAGTTCCGAAGTCTTTTTTTGTTTTATAAAAAAAGAGATTTCGAAACGCTGTTGAGCTTATTCCGAAATCTCTAATCCTTCTATATTTGTGATATTACTTCTTCTAAAACCTTTATCCCAAGTTATCACGAAATCTTTTTGATGCTCAGCATGGATGCGGTAATAGGCTTGCTCGTCCATTTCGCCACTGCATACATATTGGTTTCCGTTAATATGAAGTGTTGTTCCTTTGCTGGCATTGCGTATCGTGAGCCTGATGGTTCCACGGAACGGACGTCCGAAGTCTATACGGCATCCTTGATGATCAAATTCCTCCTGGTATGGTTCTAATACCATTTGAAGTTTGTTCTGGGTGAGGTATGGCAGCTGGTCAACAAAGATATAGTTTACCGTATCTTTGAAGGCGCCTGTCGGATGAACCCATCCTGAAGATTGGTATTCAGCCGATTTCCACTCAGTAGTGTATATTCTATTGTCAAAGTGTTCTTTTTCGTTGTAACTGCCGCCCTTCAGGGGCTTGCACCACCATGTTTCGTCTGCTTTATGATAAAAAGAAACAGAGTCTGTATACCAGCCATGAAGTTCCAACGAGAGTTGTTTGCTCTTATTTCTTATTCTTCCTGGTGCATACCAGACCGCAATAATATTTTCGCCCTTTTTCAGATATCTGGAGATATCTATGGTTTGCATCAGAAGGATGCTGTCTCTGGCTCCTTCGTTGAAAATGCTTGGCGTAGCATTTCTTTCGTTGATGTATAGGCGGGTATTTCCTCCACTTGCCATGTTTATCTCAGCCTTTAAAGGCTTTTGATCAAGATGATAGATTTTCCTGAATAATATCTCAGAAGAATCGTTGGGGAATGGATATGATACCCAATGGGTACCGAATTCCTGTGCATAGGAATTCAGCACCCAGAGAGTTGTAAAGATGAGAATTGTAAAATATCTCATAGATGATTATTTGTCTATTTTATGAGTTTTGTTTCGCCAGCCTTGAAACTAAATGTTTTCAACTTACCATTATACTTGACGGTCAGGTTTCCGGTATTCTTGCTAGTGATGGAAGCTTTGCTGACCTTTCCATTGTTCCATACGAGATTAATCTCGTAGTTTCCACGTGCTTTGATACCCTTAATTTCGCCTGTAGGCCATTCTTTAGGTAGAGCAGGAAGAAGATGCATAGTCTCGCCATCGCATTGCATCAGCATCTCGCATACGCCTGCTGTGCCTCCGAAGTTGCCATCTATCTGGAAAGGTGGATGGGCATCAAAGAGGTTAGGGTAGGTGCCACCGCTACGGTGTTTGCTGTCCTTGTAGACTTCAGGGCTTACGTAGGTGAGCAGCTTGCGGTATATCTGATAAGCTTTGTCGGCACGATGCAGACGAGCCCAAAGGTTGATTCTCCAGCCTGTACTCCAACCGGTGGAATTATCGCCCTTGATTTCCAGGGTCTTGGTTGCGGCAGCAGCAAGTTCCGGAGTCTTGTTTACCGAAATCTGATGGAAAGGATAGAGCCCCAGCAGGTGTGACTGGTGGCGATGATGCCAATCCTGGTCTTCCCAATCGTGGTACCACTCCATCAGATTGCCTCGCTTACCTATGTGGTAAGGGCGCAGGCGATTGAGGGCTGATTGCAACTGCTGCTGGTAATCGTTGTCGATGCCCAGGGCTTTTGCTCCCTTGATGGTATTCTTGAAGAGCTCGCGGATGATGGCGAGGTCGGCGGTTCCGCCATAGAAACTGCTGCCACGATAGCCCTTATCGTTGATGTAATCTGCCTCTGGCGATGTGCAAGGAGCAGTAATCAGCTCGTTTGGATTGTGTGGATTCGGAATGAGCCACGCAAGCATGAAGTCGGCAGTCCCCTTCATCAGCGGATAGGCTGTATTGCGAAGATATTCGGTATCGCGGGTATAGTCATAGTGATCCCAAAGGGTTTCTACAAGCCAGGCTCCACCCATAGCCCAGTTGCTCCATTGCGGACTTTCGTTTCCGGTTCCTACAGGATTGGTCATTGCCCAGGCATCAGTGTTGTGTCCAGCGCACCATCCCTTATCGATACCATAGAAGTGCTGGGCATTGTGGCGACCTGTCACAGCCATACCCTCTACCAATCCGTCTACTGGGGCTACCAGTTCTGAGAGGTTCGCAACTTCTGCCGGCCAGTAATTTTCTTCCAGGTTGATGTTGATGGTATAGTTGCCGCGCCATGGCGAACGGAGGGCTGGTGCCCAGAGTCCCTGCAGGTTGGCAGGCACTCCCTTGGTTCTACTGCTGCTGATGAGTAGGTATCTGCCATACTGGAAATAAAGCTGTTCCAGATAAGGGTTGCTCTCGTGGTTGTCGCTGTAGGCGAGCAACTGTTTGTCGGTAGGGCGGGTGGCATCAAACTTGGCTCCTTTCAGGTTCAAACTTACTCTATCAAAGAGTTTCTTGTAGTCGGCGATGTGACGCTGTTTGAATTCTTCGTAAGTGAAGTTGGCAAGGTGCCAGGCTTCATCGGTTACGTTCTCGATGTATGGAGCTCCTTCCTTCACAGGATGCTTGTCGAATCCGTTGTAACTTGTTTCGTTTACGAGATAGATGATAGCCTCGCTCACATCCTTCAGATGGAGTACAGAATCGCTTGCCCACACTTTTCCGTCGGTGTTCTTCACCTGAAGCATGGCACAGTAATGCGTACTGTTGGCTTCATCGCCGAGAACATGTCCCGTCATGGTGAGCTGTCCTCTGGATGCTTTTACCTGATGGGGAATGAGGGAAGTGAGTGAGATGTCGCTGTTGATGGATCTCTTCTGGGAGGCACTCAGCTTGATGGCAATCATCTTGTCGGGATGAGAAGCAAAATACTCTTTGGCGTATTGGATGCCGTTGCGCCTGTAATGAACAGTAGCCAGGGAGTTGTCGAGGCTCAGTTCGCGGTAATAATCCGTAAACTCGCCCTGGTTGCAGTCTTTGATATTGATCATGCCCAATGGCTGATAGAACTCCGAGTTATGGCCTTGCACATAGTGTTGCAGGGAATCGGCGGTCTTGTAATCCTCCTTGAACAGCGCCTCTCTGATTTTCGGAATCCACTTGTAGGCTTCGCCACCTTCGTTGGGATTCACAGGCACGCCCGTCCAAAGGGTGATGTCGTTGAGCTGGATAGAGTCATTATTGGCTCCACCATAAACCAGCGCACCCAGTTTGCCATTGCCTAATGGCAGTGACTCTTCGAAGGCGTATGCAGGCTTGTTGTACCACAACTTGTTGGGTTGCAACTCTTTACTTACTGTTGTTGCCTGGCAGTTCCACGTACTAGAGGCAGCTAACGCAATCGTAAAAAATATATGCTTCATAAAGATGGTATTGTTGGTTTTTAAATTCGGTGCCCAGAAACGAAGTCGGAAGGTGATGCTCATTGGATGAGGCTATCCAAAAAAGGGGGAAGACTCTCGCTGAGTCTACCCCCAATATGTTCGTGTTAACTTTAAGCGTCGATATTGGCGTAAGTAGCATTCTGTTCGATGAACTCGCGGCGTGGTTCTACATCATCACCCATCAACATAGAGAAAATCTCATCAGCCTGGGCTGCGTTCTCGATAGTAACCTGCTTGAGCAAGCGTGTAGATGGGTCCATAGTAGTTTCCCAAAGCTGTTCTGGGTTCATCTCGCCCAAACCTTTGTATCGCTGGGTGTGGATATTCTTGTCTTCTACTCCATCTCCATACTTGTCGATGAATGCCTGGCGCTGCTGCTCTGTATAGCAATACTCGCTTACCTTGCTGCGATAAGTACACTTGTAGAGTGGTGGGGTAGCGATATACAGATGGCCTTCTTCAATAACCTTTGGCATGAAACGATAGAAGAGTGTCATAATCAATGTGTCGATGTGAGAACCATCGACGTCGGCATCGGTCATGATGATAATCTTGTCGTAACGCAACTTGTCGGTATTAGCCTCCTTGCTGTCTTCGCCATCTACACCGAAGCGGACACCGATACTTTGGATGATGTTCATGACAGACTCAGCTTCGAATACCTTGTGCCACTGTACCTTTTCTACATTCAGAATTTTACCACGCAATGGGAGAATAGCCTGACGGAAACGGTCGCGACCCTGCTTGGCAGAACCACCGGCGGAATCACCCTCGACGAGGAAAATCTCGCATTCTTTAGGATCCTTCATTGAACAATCGGCAAGTTTACCAGGAAGACCACCACCTGTCATGAAGTTCTTGCGCTGTACACTCTCACGTGCCTTGCGGGCAGCTATGCGGGCCGTAGCAGCCAGGACAACCTTTTCGCAGATTCGCTTTGCCTCGTCTGGATGTTCTTCCAGGTAATCAGACAAAGCCTCGTTTACAGCCTGCTGAACGGCACCTTGTACCTCGCTGTTACCGAGCTTGGTCTTGGTCTGTCCCTCAAACTGAGGTTCAGCTACCTTGATGGAGATAACGGCAGTAAGACCCTCGCGGAAGTCTTCTGGTGCAATCTCTACCTTTGCCTTCTCAATCTGCTTAGAGATGGTTGGGTCAGCTTCTGCGTAAGCCTTCAAGGTGCGGGTCAATGCCATACGGAAACCAGTCAGGTGGGTACCACCCTCAATGGTGTTGATGTTATTGACGTATGAGTGGATATTCTCAGAGTAATCTGTGTTGTACATCACAGCAATCTCGATAGGAATACTCTGCTTTTCTGTCTTCAGATAGATAACATCATCGAAGAGATGAGTGCGGTGACGGTCTACGTAACGGACGAATTCCTTCAAACCATCCTTAGCGTGGAAAACCTGCTCCTTGGTCTTACCTTCCTCGTCAGGGCGCAAATCTTTCAAGGTAATCTTGATACCTGCATTGAGGAATGCCAACTCGCGCATACGGTTGGCAATGATGTCCCACTTATAGACAGTGTGAGTAAAGATGGTTGGATCTGGCCAGAACTGCTGGCGTGTACCGCGCTTGTTGGTTTCACCTACCACCTTAACCGGATAGAGAGGCTTACCCTTCTCATATTCCTGCTGGTAGATTTTGCCGCCACGGAACACCTGTGACAACATGTGGGTAGAAAGTGCATTCACACAACTTACACCCACACCATGTAAACCGCCAGATACCTTGTAAGAACCCTTGTCGAACTTACCACCTGCGTGAAGCACGGTCATAACGACTTCGAGGGCTGATTTATGTAGTTTCTCGTGCATATCCACAGGGATACCACGACCATTATCTTCTACGGTGATAGAGTTGTCTTCGTTGATGGTAACTTCGATGTCGGTACAGTAGCCCGCCATTGCTTCGTCAATAGAGTTGTCTACAGTTTCGTTTACCAAGTGATGAAGACCCTTTTCGGAGATGTCACCAATATACATCGCCGGACGTTTGCGAACAGCTTCCAGGCCTTCCAGAACCTGAATGTTACTCGCAGAGTAATTATTTGCGTTGTTTTGATTTTCTGCCATTTTAGTATTGTCTTATTTCCGTGCAAAGATACTAAAAAAAGCTGAGAAACAGGAACTTTTGTTTGTGAAAAATCACCAAAAAGTGAAGAAAAAACGTAGAATGTGAACTTTAGCGGCAAAAGTGTCTTGAAAAAGCTGTTTTATAATCGTTTTGCGCGTTTTTATAGGGTATGTTGTAGTATAAAACCGGTTGTGATGGGAAGATTTTATGATGCAGGAAATGGGTAGTCGGGTTCATAGAAATAGAATAAGGCTGCGACCCTATAAAGGATTGCAGCCTTATTTATTTCTTTGCTTTGACTTATAAGTTAGGCCAACTTAGCGATGTGCTTTGTAAGACCAGACTTCAAGTTTGCAGCCTTGTTGTCGTGGATAACGTTGATCTTAGCCAACTTGTCTAAAAGCTTCTGAACAGTAGGATAGAGCTTTGCAGCCTCTTCCTTGTCAGACATGTTGCGCAACTTGCGGACAGCATTGCGCATAGTCTTTGCATAATACTTGTTGTGCAAAGCCTTCTTCTTGTCCTGACGGATTCTCTTGATTGATGATTTGTGATTTGCCATCTTCTTTATGTTATTTTTTTTATTTCTTAAATGTTTGTAGTCCCTAGCAGAGTCGAACTGCTCTTTAGAGAATGAAAATCTCTCGTCCTAACCGATAGACGAAGGGACCATTGCTTATTTGCGGGTGCAAAGTTACTACTTTTATTTGAATCTAGCAAATTTTTCATAGAAAATTTTCGCTAAATGCGCATTTTTTTGTATTTTTGCCCTGTTTTTCACTAATATTAGGCAAAATGGAGATAAAAACTAGTGCTATCGTATTGCAAACCATCAAGTATGGGGACTCTCAACTTATCGTGGATTTCTTCACCGAAAAGTTGGGAAGACTCTCCTTTATGGTACGTGTGCCTAAGTCATCTAAGGGGAAGATGAAACGGCAGCTTTTCCAACCGCTCATGGTCTTGAATTTAGAATTTGATTATCGTCCCAAGTCAAATCTGCAGCGCCTTAGGGATGTTTCGATTCAGATTCCATTCTCTGATATCCCTTTTTCTCCATACAAACTTGGCATTTCCATGTTCTTGGCAGAACTGCTTTCATATGCTACCCGTCATGAGCAGGCTAATGGTGCGCTCTATCTTTTCATACAGGACAGTATCGAATGGTTAGACCATGCTAAAGGTGTTATTGCCAATTTCCATATAGTCTTTATGATTCAGCTCTCTTTTCATTTGGGTTTTATGCCCAATATTGAGAGCGGTATGTCTGGCGATTATTTTGATTTGGTAGATGGATGTTTTGCAGCTCATGTTCCTTCGCATGTACATTACTTAAATAAGGAAGATTCTATGCGGCTTGTGTCTTTGTTCCGTTTAGACTATAAAACAATGCACCTCTACACAATGTCCCGTATCGAACGGAACAGGTGTGTAGAGGTGATATTGGAGTATTATAAACTTCATTTGCCAGGTTTCCCGGAAATGAAGAGCTTTGCTGTTCTTCAGGAACTTTTTGCTTAGTCATTTTTGGTTTCCTCGCTTACTTGACGTAAAACTGAAATAAACCTAGCCTATATTCTCTGTTTAGGCAAAACTGATGACGCCCTGTACAGAAGAAGCATCATCGTTATTGTCTTCTTTTGGCTCAGTGTTGCCAGAAGCAATATTGCGGATCTCTTCCAAAGTCTGTCGGGTACGCTTATAGGTAGGCGTGTTTTCTACCTGAAGGATGACATCCTCGTTATCCAAATCTTCCTGGCGGAACAGGAATATGTGTGGATGACGCTTATACTGTGTCGTATTGCCATCGCTGCCATAATAGCGCTTGCGGCGGTCTTCTCTTTCAGCACGTTTCTCCTCTTCTTCAGCGAGACGGCGAGATTCTTCCTCAGTATGTTTCTTGAGGTGGCGGTTCATTCCCTCTACATCCTCGAGTCCGAAACCTGTTGCGAGAACGGTTACCTTTACGCGGCTTCCCAATTCAGGGTCAATAGCAAGACCCCATTTCAGCTCGAAGTCGTCACCGAATTTCTCCATAAAGTCGTTGACATCATTCATCTCGTCCATGGTCAAGCCAGGATTATCTTTCTTCTCGCTTGCAAATGCGATGCTGAGCAGAATCTTCTTAGAGTTGAATACGTCATTATCGTTAAGGAGTGGTGAGTTCAAGGCATCTTCTATCGCTTTCTTTACTCTTCCTTCTCCCTCACCGTAACCTGTACTCATGATAGCCACACCGCCATCTTTCAGTACGGTCTTCACATCATTGAAGTCGAGGTTGATGAGACCATGTACGGTAATGATTTCAGCGATACTCTTGGCAGCTACACTCAAGGTGTCGTCAGCTTTGCCGAAGGCATCGAGAACGGCAAGGTCTGGATAAATCTGGCGAAGACGTTCATTGTTGATTACCAGTAAGGCATCTACATGCTTCGACATTTCCTCTACACCATCCAATGCCTGGTCAATCTTCTTAGGACCTTCAAAACGGAATGGGATGGTTACGATACCAACGGTAAGAATACCTAACTCCTTACTTACTCTGGCGATGACAGGTGCTGCACCTGTACCGGTACCGCCACCCATACCCGCTGTGATGAATGCCATTTTTGTTCCATCGTTGAGCATGTTCTTGATATCTTCAAGAGTCTCTTCGGCAGCCTGGCGTGCCTTGGCAGGTTTGTTTCCTGCACCCAGACCTTCCTTACCTAGCTGCAGGTGTACAGGCACAGGTGAGTCGTTAAGTGCCTGGTTGTCTGTGTTGCAGAGTACGAATGTTACATCGTGTATACCTTCGCGGTACATGTGGTTGACGGCATTTCCACCGCCACCACCAACACCAATCACCTTGATGATGCTATTTTCTTTTTCAGGTTCCCCAAAGTCAAGAATATGAGGAGCGTTTCCATTATCTAGCATAGTCGTATAATCTTTATAGGGTTTATCTATCTGATTTTTTATTTAACCTGTTGTGAAATCTGTTTTCTGATAGCCTGGTCTTTGGCATCTTATTCTTCTTCAGAAATGGTATCTTTCACAAACTTCTTGAAACCTCTCATCATTTTATGGATGAGACTGTTTTCTTTGCGTCTCTTTTCTTCTTCTTCGGCTTCTTTTTCTGCCAGAAGTCTTGCCTCAGCTTCTTCCAGTTCTTTTTGCTTGCGGGCAGCCTCGTCAGCAGCCGCTTTTTCTGCCGCAGTAAGAACAACGCCCTTGCCGGCAGTCTCGTTAGGGTTTCTTGGAGCCTTGTGCTGCTCGGCTGCTACTGGCTTTTCTGCAGAATTGCTGAAGAGATCAGTGCCGATTTCGTCACCTGCACAGTTCATGTCTCCCTTTGCCAGGAGTCCCAATACGGTGTTCATTGTACCATCGTGATTGGTAATCTTAGGATCCTTTGAGTTGACTGTTTGAGAAACAAACTTGGCAATGCGTACTTTGTCGATGTGGGTATGTGTCTTGAAAACCTTATCGATTTCAGGCATGTTGCTGCCGCCACCTGTAAGGATGATACCACCCAACAGCTTATCTGAGAATTCCACAGGAATCTGGAACCATGCGTTTTCTACGATTTCCTCTACGCGTGCTTCTACGATTTCGATGAACTTCTTGCTTTCAACCACTCTATCCTTGTCGATTGGGTAGTTCAGGGTTGGGTCGATATTGTTGATATCGGTATAAGCCTTGGCATACTTGAGTTTCATCTTTTCAGCATCAGGCTCTTCAATCTGAAGACAAGTTAAGTCTTTGGTCACGTTGCCGCCGCCCAATGGGATGACAGAGAGATGACGAAGTATACCTTTATAATATACAGAAACGGTTGTCGTATCGGCACCCAAGTCAACAAGCATACAGCCTGCACGCTTTTCTGAGTCTGTCAAAACGCTGTCAGCCATAGCTAAAGGAGCCAGGTACATTTCTGCAATAGGAATGTTGGCATTTTCAAAACAGGTATTGATATTGTTATAGAAGTTCTTGCGCCAAAGTATATTCAGGAAGATACCTTCCAGATGGTTACACTGTATTCCTACAGGGTCTATCTGGTATTGGTTGTCTATCTTGTATTCCTGA
Source organism: Segatella copri (assembly GCF_024330485.1). GTDB lineage: Bacteria > Bacteroidota > Bacteroidia > Bacteroidales > Bacteroidaceae > Prevotella > Prevotella copri_L. Next base: position 112,106 of record NZ_JANDWX010000005.1, read on the forward strand.
GTTGCAGCATCCAGGATTTCCTGGTCCGGATAGGTCATGTTGCGGTTGATATCCATCAGTTCATTGATCATCTCTTGTGAGATGATGGTGTTACCTGGGAGATCCTTGACAATGACGTTCTTGATACTGCGTATAGAGCGACCGCCCACGCCTACATAGACCTGGGTAATATCCTGTTTCAGTATATTCTTCAACTTCTTGATGATGTTGGTCAAGCATTGGCAGGTTTTGTCAATGTTATAGATCACACCCTTTCTGATGCAAGAAGATGAATCTTCCTCTACGGTGGCAAGTACGGTGATGCTGCCGTCCAAATTCTTCTGACCTGCTATACCTGTCATCTTAGATGAGCCAAGTTCGATAGCTACAATAAATTCCTTTGGCATAGTTCTTATATGTTATCTTAATCTGTTTCTATTTTCTAATTAGCTATTTTGATGCTTTTTACATATGATCTGGTTGTCGAATTCGATATTGATATACGAATACTTGTTCCAGCCAGCTTGTGAGAGTCCATACTTATAGAATTTCTCTAATCGATTCATCTTCTTGTTGACGAAATCGTTGATGGCTTGCTCTCGTTTGTCGATGAGGTTGGTCTCTGGCAGGTTACCTATATATATAATGTGGTTGCCTACTCGCGGTACCAGTTCTATTCCTCTATCAGGCAGGACATTGATCTGTTCTATCTGGTTTCGCCAGAGTTCATTCGTCATCAGCGCTTTGCTTAGTAATGAGATGTATTTTTTAGCATACCACTTGTTGATGTAGCCCGTTGCGATGATAATGTCGCATGTATAGTTTGTGTTGGGCATGATCTGATTGTGGTCATCAATATAATAGTCCTCGTTGCTGATGCTTTTGATTCTGACGATTGGCATGCGTTGGGTGAGGTAGATGTCAACAAGACCATCCTGAGTCTTTGAACATTCTGCCGTCTTGACGAAAGGACTGGTCTTCAAGGTTTCTTCTATCATGCGGGCGTTCACCTCTTTGAGTGGTTCCCCCAGCGGATAGAGTTTCCTGGCTTCCAGTCGTTTCTTGATTTCCTTCGCATTCAGAAAGCCATTCGTCATCTCATCTTGAATGTTGATGTTCACCTTGGTGCATACCACCTTCGTTTCATCAGGTTTGTTAAACCTGGTGAAAGCGAATACCAGATAAGTACCGAGTACTAAATCCAGTGCGATGATGATGGTTTTCTTCCAATTGATATGCATTTATTTCTCTTCAAGTATTTTGGTAATTTGTGGAACATAGTTGTCCAAATCGCCAGCTCCTAAGATAACTAGAACATCGAAGTCTCGATTCTTTACCAGGTCAAGAACGTCTTCTTTGTGAATCATGCTCTTTTCTACACCTGGTTTCAGATTGTCATAGATAAGCTTGGAGGTTACTCCTGGAATAGGCTGCTCGCGAGCTGGATAGATGTCGCAGAGGATAACCTCGTCCAAGAGACTCAAACTGTTGGCGAAATCTTTATAGAAATCGCGGGTTCTAGTATACAAGTGAGGCTGGAAGATGGCTGTTATCTTACGGTCCTTGTATAACTCTCTGATACTCTTAGCACTCTGATATATCTCCTTTGGATGATGAGCATAATCAGACAGGAATACCAGTTTGTTATTCTTGATCTTAAAGTCGAAACGGCGGTCAACTCCTCCGTAGGTCTTCATGCCGTTACGGAGTTCATCGGCTGTGCAACCATTCAACTGTGCCATTGCCATTGCTGCCACACCATTTGTGATGTTGATAGGCACAGGCTGTCCGAGTTCTACGCCCGTTACGTTCTCGATAGGAGAGATGAAATCAAAGGTGATACCTCCATTCTCAATCTTGATGTTCTCAGCGTGGAAGTCGCCCTCGTCCTGGCTGTATTCGTATATCTTGACACCGTCTTGTACGTGTTGCTTCATCTCCAGACCTTTGTGGATGATGAGTGCACCGCCAGGTTGGATCAGTTCTGTATAGTGACGGAAACTCTCCAGATAAGCCTCCTTGGTGCCGTAGATGTCGAGATGGTCTGGGTCTGTAGCCGTGATGACGCTCATCCATGGGCGCAACCAGTGGAAACTGCGGTCAAACTCATCTGCTTCAATGACAACATAGTCGCTCTTGTCGGAGAGGATATAGTTGGTGCCATAGTTCTTTGAGATACCTCCCAGGAAGGCATTACAGTCAATATGGCTTTGGTGCATGATGTGAGCACACATGGTAGATGTTGATGTCTTTCCGTGTGTACCCGCTACGCACAGTCCCTTATGTGTACGGGTTAATGTACCCAGAACCTGAGCTCGCTTCTCGATGGTGAAGCCATTCTCATGGAAGAAAACCAGTTCCTTGTGTTCTGCAGGAATTGCCGGTGTGTAGACTACCAATGTTGTCTTGGCGTCCTTGCAGGCTTCTGGTATGAGGTCAACATTCTCCTCATAGTGGATAAGCATTCCCTCTTTCTCCAACTCATGAGTTAGATTGGATGGAGTCTTGTCATATCCGGCTACAACCAACTTCTTGCTGAGGAAGTATCTAGCGATGGCGCTCATTCCGATGCCGCCCGCTCCTACAAAATAAACTGCTTTAATATCTTTTATTTCCATTACTTTGTTGCTAATTTGATTACTTCGTCGGCGATGACGTCGGCAGAGTTCTTTAATCCTAATTTCTTGATATTCTCACAGAGCGAAGCAAGCTTAGCCTCGTCTTTTACCGTGTCAACTGCTTTCTTGAGCAATACCTCTGGTGCATCGGCATCCTTTACGTAGATGGCAGCATCTTTGTTGACTAATGCCATGGCGTTCTTGGTCTGGTGGTCTTCTGCCACATTAGGGCTTGGAACCAGGATAACCGGTTTGCCGATGAGGCAGAACTCGCTGATACTGCTGGCACCTGCGCGGCTGATAACCAGGTCGGCTGCCTTGTAAGCTGCACCCATGTCGCTGATGAAATCAGTAACCTTGAGCATTGGTAGCTCCTGACCTTTCAGTTGCTCCATGATGGCAGCATTATAGTATTTACCTGTTTGCCAGATAAACTGTACGCCGCTTTCTTTCACCAGGTCGAGGTGCTGGAGCACACTCTCGTTGATGGTTCTTGCGCCAAGGCTGCCACCTACGAGCAAGATGGTCTTCTTTTCAGGGTCGAGACCGAATTGCTTGCGTGCTTCTTCCTGGGTGATGGTAGTTTCCAATACATTCTGGCGAACAGGATTACCGGTCATGATAATCTTGTCTGCAGGGAAGAAACGCTCCATTCCTTCGTAAGCCACACAGATTTTTTCAGCTTTCTTGGCCAAGAGCTTATTGGTTACACCAGCGTATGAATTCTGCTCCTGGATGAGACAAGGTATTCCTTTGCTGGCACAAACATTGAGAGTCGGACCGCTAGCATAGCCACCTACGCCCACAGCTGCCATAGGCTTGAAGTTTTTGATGATGCTCTTTGCCATGTGCTGGCTCTTCCATATCTTGAAGAGTACGGCGATGTTCTTGAGCAGATGCTTTCTGTCGAAGCCGCAGATAGGCAAGCCCTTGATCTCATAACCTGCAGCAGGTACACGCTGCATTTCCATTCTGCCGAGTGCACCTACAAACAAAATCTTAGCATCAGGGCGCTTCGCCTTGATGGCATTTGCAATGGATACGGCAGGGAAGATGTGACCACCTGTGCCGCCTCCGCTTATGATAATTCTTAATTCATTATTCATATCCGTTCATGTTTATAACGCAAAGGTATAAAAAAATATCGATTTAACGGCATTTTCTGCCATTTTTTCACCTTAATTTATAAAACTCTTGTCAGGCAGCCACCATTTTGCTGTCGTCGAGCTCATTTTGAGGTATCTCTTTCTTCTTGGCTGTTCTACTGATACTCAGGATGATGCCCAGGTACAGACAGTTGATGATGGTAGATGTACCACCTCTACTGATGAGTGGCAGTGGCTGTCCTGTAACAGGAGCCAAACCTACTGCTACTGCCATGTTGAAGAGTGCCTGGGTAACCAGCATGATGGCGAGTCCCATGCAGAGAAAGGCAGGGAAATTGTTCTCACACCTGTTAGCTATTCTGCCAGCTCTGAACAGGAGGATGATGTAGAGGAATGCAACCAGTGCGGCTCCCCATATACCCATCTCTTCGATGATGATGGCATAGATGAAGTCTGAGAACGCCTGTGAGAGGAAGTCTCTTTCTACCGAGTTTCCAGGCCCTTTGCCTACGATGTTGGAAGAGGCGATGGCGATGTTGGCATGTGCCACTTGGGCATCTTTGTCGAGATCGACATCCTGTGGGGCTACAGGCTTTGAGTTCATAAACTTGTCAATACGGGCTTTCCAGGTGTCGGCTCTATGGAACATCTTTTCTGCCATGTTAGGCTTGTTCTGTTCCTGCTCAACCTTCTCGGTCAGCGTATTTTCCGGTTTATTGCCCTCTTCGCCCTTGTCCTGTCCTACTATCATGATACCTGCAAAGGCTGTGACGATGACAATCATGCACAGTCCCACCAGCTTGCCAATCTGGTTCATCGGCACTCGTCCGATGAGCATCATGGCTAAGATTGTGATACTGAGGAGCATGGCTGTGGATAAGTTTTCCAGTCCGATGAGAATAACAAATGGAGCAGTTGCTACAAGTATGAACTTGAAAGCCTTCCTGTTGGCTCCCTGAGTTGTTTGCATAGCACTAAGAATCTGAGCAACAGCCAGAACTACCGCTCCCTTCGCTATCTCAGAAGGCTGGAACTGTATGCCCATCAGAGAGAACCATCGGGAGGCTCCGTTGGTAGATTGACCGGTAGCCAAGACCAGGACGAGCAACAGTAATGAGATGCCCATCACGACGGGGGTAACAATCTTGAAGTACTTGCATTTCACCTTGAGCATGCAAATCATGGTGAACAGACCGCCTCCCAAGAGCAAGATGTGGCGGATGACAGGTGCCATGTAGTTTCCTGTCTTGTACGACAAGGAGCTGGAGGCAGAATATACCTCCACGATGCTTATCATACAGAGAAAGAAGAAGACCATCCAGATCACCTTGTCTCCCTTGAAAATATTACCAATGCTCTTGTTATTCATTTCTTTATAGTTCTATCTGTTCTATTTGTTGAAAACTGTTATTCTCCGATAGCTCTTGCCAGCGCCTTAAACTGCTCGCCTCTATCTTCCATGTTCTTGAAGAGGTCGAAACTTGCGCAGCATGGGCTGAGGAGTACGGTATCGCCCGGTTTTGCCAATTCCTGGCAGGCTGCCACGCAATCCTTCATGCTGTGAGTGTCGCGTACAGGGATGCCGAGTGAGTCAAAGTTGTCGTGCAACTTCTGGTTGTCGGCTCCGAGATATACGATACCAGCACATTTCTCCTTTACCAGGTCCTTGATCTGGTTATAGTCATTTCCCTTATCCTTACCGCCGATGATGAGGATGGTAGGGGTGGTCATACTCTCCAGCGCATACCAGCAGGCATCTACGTTGGTAGCCTTTGAATCGTTCACATAGTAAACGCCCTGGAACTTGCCCACTTTCTCCAGACGGTGCTCTACACCAGGGAAGTCGCTCAAGCCTTTGTGCAGGGTCTCGTGGTCGATGCCTACGATGTTACATGCCAGACCTGCAGCCAGACTGTTATAGATGTTGTGCTTGCCGCGTAGACTCATGTCTGCCTGTGGCATTTCGAAGTCTGAAGGGAAGTTGAGTTTGTATTTGCCGTCTTCGATAAAGCCAACACAACCCTCCTCCTTGAACTCAGAGAATGGGCAGAGATGTGACTTGAGGTTGTATTTAGCCAGCTCCTTTGTAACGATAGGATCATCGTTCCAGAAGATGAAGCTGTCTTCTTCTGTCTGGTTCTGGGTAATGCGCATCTTGGCATCGGTATAGTTCTGCATCTTAAACTCATAGCGGTCCAGATGGTCTGGAGTGATGTTGAGCAGGATGGCCACATTGGCACGGAACTTATACATATTGTCGAGTTGGAAACTGCTCAGCTCGATGACGTAGTACTTATGAGGAGTTTCAGCCACCTGAAGGGCCAGACTCTTTCCGATGTTGCCTGCCAGACCTACATCATAGCCAGCCGACTTGATGATGTGGTAAATCAGCGAGGTAGTGGTTGTCTTACCGTTACTTCCCGTGATACAGATCATCTTGGCATCAGTATATCTGCCCGCAAATTCTATTTCGCTGATGATAGGTGTACCCTTAGCCATCAGTTTCTGTATCATAGGTGCTTCCTTAGGAATACCCGGACTCTTGATGACTTCATCTGCATCTAAAATCTTTTCTTCTGTATGGTGACCTTCTTCCCATTCGATGTTGTGGTCATCCATCAACTTCTTGTAGTTATCCTTGATCTTTGACATGTCTGAAACAAAGACCTCGAATCCCTCTTTCTTTGCCAGCACGGCTGCACCTGCGCCACTTTCGCCAGCTCCTAAAATTACAATTTTGCTCATTGTCTTATTCTCTATACTTGTCGGGCTGATAAGAGCCTGTATTTTATCTGATCTTCAATGTGATGATGGTCAATGCTGCCAGAATGATGGTTACAATCCAGAAACGGATGGTAATCTTTGATTCATGGAAGCAGTTGCGAGGCTTCTTCCACAGATACTTGCAGTCAGGATCCAGCTGACTGTCCTGTGTGCGGAAGTTGTCGTGGATAGGTGTGCGCTTGAAGATACGCTGCTTCACACCTCTCCGCTTTCCTATCTTGTAATAGTAAACCTGCATCATCACGCTGAGGCTTTCTACGAAGAAAATACCGCAGAGGATAGGCAGCATCAGCTCCTTGTGGATGATGATGGCACCTACTGCGATGATACCGCCGATGGTCAGCGAACCCGTATCGCCCATGAATACCTGGGCAGGGTAGGCGTTGTACCAGAGGAAACCGATGAGGGCTCCGATGAAGGCACAGAAGAATACTACCAGTTCCTCAGAACCAGGAATATACATGATATTGAGGTAGGCGGCAAACTCGATGTGCGACGACACATACGCAAGTATGCCTAGCGCCACACCTATGATGGCGGAGTTTCCGGCACACATTCCGTCCATACCATCGTTGAGGTTGGCACCGTTTGATACGGCTGTTACAACGAAGATGGTCATGATGACGAAGAGAATCCAGCCTGCTGCTACCTTGTACTTACCGCAGAAACTGGTGATGCTGGAATAGTCGAGGTTGTGTCCCTTGACGAATGGGATGGTGGTCTTCAGCGATTTTCTTGCTTCCGTACGATGCTTTACCACCGTTTCCTGTCCCTGTTGCTCGATGGCGAGGTTCTCGTTCATCTTTACATCAGGTGAAGACCAGAGTACCAGTCCCACGATCAGGCCGATGCCAATCTGTCCTATTATCTTATATTTGCCCTTCAATCCCTCCTTGTCGCGCTTGAATATCTTGATGAAGTCGTCCATTCCACCGAGAAAGCCGAGCCATACGGTGGTGATGATCATCAGGATCAGATAGATGTTGCGCAAACGTCCGAGTAACAGTACCGGTACGAGGATAGCCAGGATGATGATGACACCACCCATAGAAGGAACGCCAATCTTCTTGACACCGAACGGGTCGATGCTGGCATCGCGCTGTGTCTCTGTAATTTGCTTGCTCTTGAGATACTTGATGAATTTCTCGCCGAACCAGGCAGAGATTACCAATGATAAAATCAGCGCAAGCAGGGCACGGAATGAGATGTAGCCCCACATGTGAGAACCTGTGATGCCCCACTGCTCCAGAAATCTAAAGAGATAGTATAACATTTTTCTTTCTTTTCTTGATTGATTTTACTTCTGTGAAATTCCGAAGATGTCGCGAATCACCTCCTTATCGTCAAAGTGGTGCTTTACGCCCTTGATTTCCTGGTAATCTTCGTGTCCCTTACCGGCTACAAGAATCACGTCGCCCTTCTTTGCCAGCATGCAGGCTGTGCGGATGGCTTCCTTGCGGTCTACGATGCTGATTACCTTCTTCATCTGCTGGGCATTGAGTCCGGCAAGCATGTCGTTGATGATGTCCTGTGGCTCTTCGAAACGTGGATTGTCGCTGGTGATGATTACCTTATCGCTCTGCTTTACAGCCTCCTGTGCCATCAATGGACGCTTGCCCTTGTCACGGTTGCCACCGGCACCGCAAACGGTGATGACTTCTCCGTCCTTGCCTTCGAGCACTTCGTGGATGGCGTTCAATACGTTCTCCAGTGCATCTGGTGTATGGGCATAGTCAACAATGGCGGTATAACCTTCTGGCGACTGGATTGGTTCCAGTCTTCCGCTTACGCTGTGAAGGGTACTCATCACTACGAGTACATCCTCTGGCTTCTTGCCGAGCATAATGGCTGCACCATATACGGCGAGCAGGTTGCTCACGTTGAACTTACCGATGAACTGTACGCCCACTTCTCTGCCGTCAATCTCCAGATACATGCCGCCGAAGTGACACTCCAGAATCCTGGCTCTGAAGTCTGCCATGCTGCGGGTAGAGTAGGTTTTCACGGTAGCCTTGGTGTTCTGTACCATGATCATGCCGTTCTTGTCGTCGGCATTGGTAATGGCAAAGGCAGTCTTAGGCAGTCCGTCGAAGAAAGCCTTCTTGGCGTTACGGTAGTTCTCGAATGTCTTGTGATAATCGAGATGATCGCGGGTGAGGTTGGTGAACAAGCCTCCGGCAAACTGTAGGCCTCCGATACGCTTCTGTGCGATGGCGTGAGAAGAGCACTCCATGAAGGTATACTCGCAGCCTGCCTCTACCATCTTGCCCAGGAGCATGTTCAGCTCGATAGGGTCTGGGGTGGTATGGTCGGCAGGGATAGCCTCGTCCTCAATGTAGTTGCAGACGGTAGAGAGCAAGCCACACTTATGGCCGAACTTGCGGAACATATTATATAATAAGGTGGCAATGGTGGTCTTACCATTGGTACCTGTTACGCCTACCAGTTTGAGCTTTCTTGAAGGGTCGCCGTAGAAGAGGGTTGCTACCTTGCCGACAGCATCCTCGGTCGAAGCGACCTGAATGTAAGTTACGCCCTCAACTTTCTCTTCAGGCATGTCTTCGCACAAAACCGACTTTGCGCCCAGTTCCAATGCCTTTGGAATAAACTTGTGACCGTCAACCTGCGTTCCCTTCATGGCAACGAAGAGATGACCTTCCTTAATCTTGCGAGAGTCGATGTTTACTCCCGTAACCTCTACATCAGCATCGCCGATTATCTGAACCGGCTTGATGTTTTTGAGTAATTCTTGTAACTTCATATCCTGTTTCTGTTTTATATTCTATATATTTCTTTATCTACACCTTATTATATATAGGGTTTCAGATAACTGTTTCTGAGATTTATTCGAGCACAATGCTGCATACGGCACCTTTCTTGATGACCGTTCCCGGCACCAGACTCTGCTTTACTACCTTTCCTCTACCTATAATCTGGGTCTTGATGCCCCGGCTCTCCATATTGTAGATAGCGTCTCGGGCTCCCATTCCTGTAATGTCAGGTACGATCGTCTTGCCGTATTGCTTCTCCCTGATGAGCTTGATGCTGTGGTTACCCACGCGCTCTGCCTTGCCCCAGATAGGGTTGCCGTCGGCATAGCTGCCACTCCAGTTGGCATTGGTCTTGATGCCGAGGTGGCTGAGCACATAGTTGGCAGCAAGGATATTGCCTGCCTTTACGTCAGGAACGAAGACTGATGCAGAGTCGCGGGCGTCCTTTACGTCAACTTTCAGACTCTGCGCCATGATGCCTTCTGAAATCTCATGGAACACCTTACCGCACATCGTACCGCCCGAAGCAGGCAAACCGGATTTCTGTATGCAGACGATACAGCTGTAGCGTGGCGCATCGGCAGGGAAGTAGCCTGCGAAACTGATGAGATAGCTGGTTCCGCCACTCTTATATCCACCGGCACCTTTTGAAATCTGGGCTGTACCGGTCTTTCCTGCCACTTTGAAGTTAGGCGAACCGGCTTTCTTTCCCAGTCCCAAGCTTACCACCTGTTCCAGGATGGTTTGCAGTTCCTTGATGCTCTTCTCCTTGGCTATCTGCTGGCGCATCACTTCAGGAGGAAATTCCATGATGGTTTCTCCGTTCTTCATTACCTTGCTCACGAATCTTGGTCGCATCATCTTGCCGTTGTTGGCGATGGTGTTGTAGAAGGTGAGGGTAGAGATAGGCGGTATCTGGGTCTCATATCCGATACTCATCCATGGCAAACTGGTCTTTGCCCAGTTGTCATATTGTCCGTTCTTGTTTCTGTGCGGCATGCGGATTCTGGCTGGCGTTGCTCCCACCAGCGGAATCTTCAGGTCGTCGTGCAGACCGGTACGGTAGATACCCTTTACGAATTTCTCCGGGTTGTTGCGGTAATGGTCGTCTATGATGCGGCTCACACCGATGTTCGAACTGTACCACAGGGTCTGTGCGAGGGTCAGCATTCCGTATCCTCCTTTTCGCCAGTTGTGGTCTTTCATTTCTCTGCCGTACATCGGCCATATACCGCCACCGGTTTCTACGTGATAGGTTGTGTCTACCACTCCGTCGTCCAGCGCTACGAGGATAGAGGCTGGCTTGAACACCGAACCTGGCTCCAGAAGGTCGCTCACGGCATGGTTGTGGATTTCTCTGTATTCGCCGTCGAAACATTTCTCCATGTTTACGATGGCCTTAATGTCGCCCGTAGGTACATCCATCACGATGGCTACACCCACATTGGCGTTGATTTCCTTCAGCTCGTCGATGAGTGAGCGTTCGGCAAGGTCTTGCATGCTCACATCGATGGTGGTCACGATATCGGCTCCGTCAATAGGAGGGGTATCGGTAATGTCGAGGAACTTGTTGCGCACCTTGCGGCGATGCACGATACCGTTGGTGCCTCGCAGGATGGAGTCGTAACTCAGCTCCAGACCGAAGCGGGCGGTATCCTTGGCGCCATACATGGCTCCGATGGTACGGCCTGCCAGCGAACCGTAAGTTCTGGTTCGGGCATTATATTCTTCCCAGTGGAAACCGCTCTGGTAGGGTTTCAGGCGGAATACAGGGATGTCCTTTATCTCGGTGAAGGTGTTATAGTCTACACGCTTCGGATAAACCGGCCAGTGGCGGCTCATCTTGGCGCGACCTTCGGTGAGGTGCTTCTTGAAATCAGCCTCGCTCAGGTTCGGGAATATCTGGTGCAGGCAAAGACAGATGGAGTCTTGCTTGGCATCCCACAGCGAGTCGTTTTCTGCATCTTTCAGCGCCTTGAAGTCCATGAAAACCTTAAACTCCGGCAGCGAACTTGCCATCAGCTGTCCTGTGCAGCTCAAGATGTTGCCTCGGTTTGGCTTTACGGTCACGGAATCCTTCTTCTGCCGTTCTGCCACCTTCATCCAGTAATCATGCTTGGCGGTCATGATGTAGAGCGCTTTACCCACTACGGCTATGGCGAAAATCGTCATGATGATGGCGATGGCGCTGTAGCGGGGCATTACTTTCTTGTGATCAAATTTGCTGCTCATTCTTCGGGTACGTTTATGATGTATGGAGGTTGGGTAGCGATGTGCAGCACGCTGTCTTTGTTGTTTTTCAGCATGTCGAGCACATTACTTTCACGACTCTTCTCTGTTATCTGGCTGCTTGTAGACAGCGCTTTGTATTTGGTGTCTTGCAGTTCTTTTTGCAGTTTGTCCAACTCGATGATATCGTTCTGGATATTGTATCGGTTGGATATGTAGATAATGACAAAAAACACGATGAGGATAACGAGCCATATCTGCCGGCGTATGATCTGTGCGGTAAGAATGTCTCCACCCAGAATCTTTCGCAGCGTAAAGCTCGATGATCCTGAAGCCTCTTCCTCTATGGCTTGCTTGGCAATCACTTCCTTGAGCGAAGCCTGTGGAGCCTCCTGCTGCTGTGGCTCCTGCTGCGGAGTTGCCTGCTTCGGCGGTTCCTGTGATGCCTGTGCCTTTTCTTCGGCTATAGGCTTCTCGCTGATGTTTATGTCTTTATCGTTTATCATTTCTTTTCTGCTATTCTTAGTTTGGCGCTTCTGCTCCTAGGGTTTCTTTCCTGCTCGTCGGCATCGGGAACGATTACCTTGTTGTTCACGAGTTTGAAAGGGGTTTCTATTCTTCCGAAGAAGTCCTGCTCTATCTTGCCTTCTGCATTGCCCGCTTTCATCATGTTCTTTACGATTCTGTCTTCCAGCGAGTGATAGGTGATGACGCTGAGTCGGCCTCCCGGTTTCAGAAGTTCCGTGGCTGAGCGGAGCATCTCTTTCAGGGCGTCCATCTCGTGGTTCACTTCTATGCGCAGCGCCTGGAAGAGCTTTGCCATGTCTTTCTTCTCGCGTTCCCGCTTGAAGAGGGGCTCTACGGCTGCCATGAAGTCTTTGGTGGTGAGGATGGGCTTCTCGGCTCTTGCCTTGACGAGTGCCGAGGCGATGCGGCGCGAGTTCTTCAGCTCACCGTATAGGTAGAAGATGTCGGCAAGGGCACCTTCGTCATATTCGTTTACGATGTCGGCAGCAGTCTTGCCCGCACGCTTGTTCATGCGCATGTCGAGTGGGGAGTCGAAACGGAAGGAGAAACCGCGGGTCTCGTCATCGAAGTGGTGGCTCGATACGCCCAGGTCGGCTAACAGTCCGTCGAGTCCGTCTACCCCGTAGTAGCGCATCCAGTTTTTCAGAAATCTGAAGTTGGAGCATACGAAGGTGAAGTTCTCGTTTGCCACCACGTTGCGCTCAGCATCGGCGTCCTGGTCGAAACTGTACAGGTGCGCTCCCTCCGTCAGGCGCGACAGAATCTCTCTGGAATGTCCGCCACCACCGAAGGTTACGTCTACATAGATGCCTCCTGGCTGTATGTTCAACCCGTCAACGCTCTCCTTGAGGAGCACCGGTACGTGATATGTTTCTGCTGTCTTTATCATATATCTTTTTGCTGTCTTATCGCATTATAATATTGCGTGCGTACTTATTAATGTATAAATTTGGGTTCAAAGGTACATAAAAATCTCCATATAGCCTTACATTTTCCCACAAAATTTATAAAACTTAATGAAAAAGTTGTTTTTGGTCAACTTCACCTTCCTGTTTCGGGCATCGCCTTTTTGTTCTCATCAAGTGTGATGTTTTTGCAAAAATACATGCAAAATGGGCTCGATTTGTCGTGATAGTTTTAAAAAACTAATAAATTTTCGCTTTTTTGCTATTTTTTTGGAAAAAATGGCACGTATTTGAAAAAGTTGAGTTACTTTTGCACTAACTTATATAAGTTTTAGCAAACATGAGTGATTCAATAGAGAAAACGATAGACATAGATAAGATTCTGAAGAGCAAGATGGGAAGCAAGGTGAAATTCGTACCGCGCTTCCTGGTTTCCTGGCTCAAGAAGATTATTCACGAGGACGAGGTGAACAGGTTCTTGTGGGAGAGCCGTGGCCTTTCGGGTACTGAATGGCTCACCGAATGTGTGCGCTATCTGAAGATGGATGTTGAAATCGTAGGCTTGGAAAACCTGCCTGACAAGAACGACGGCAAACTCTATACCTTTGTTTCCAATCATCCTCTGGGCGGACAGGACGGCGTATGTCTCGGTTCCATCATCGGCAAGCACTATGATGGCAAGTTCCGCTATCTGGTGAATGATCTTCTGCTCAACTTGCCGGGTTTGAAACCTGTAAGTATCGGCATCAACAAGACGGGTCGCCAGAGCCGCGATTTCCCACGTATGGTGGAGGCGGGCTTCCAGAGTGACAACCACATGCTGATGTTTCCGGCAGGCTTGAACAGCCGCAAGCGCAAGGATGGAACTATTCACGACCTGCCTTGGAAGAAGACGTTTATCTCTAAGAGTGTAGAATATCAGCGCGATGTGGTGCCTATCCATTTCGGAGGGCGCAACTCTGAGCGTTTCTACCGCATCGCCCGATTTAGCGACAAGTATCTGCCGTTCAATCTCGCCATGCTGTTCCTGGTTGACGAGATGTACAGGAATGTGGGCAAGCATTTCCGCATCTCCATCGGCAAACCGATTCCTTGGCAGACTTTTGATAAGAGCAAGTCGGCTACCGAGTGGGCGCAGTATGTTGAAGACAGGGTTTATGAACTTTAATGGTTTGCAAAACCTGGAAGAATTGTTTTATATTAACGAAATCGTAGAATCATAGCATATAAGAAGAGTAATATGGAAGAAGAAATCATCCAACCGATTGACCGTGAGCTCCTGAAGAGCGAGCTTACACCCGACAAACAACTGAGAATGACCAATAAGAGCCATAACGAGATTTACATCGTTACGGCAAAAGATTCGCCTAATGTGCTGAAAGAGATTGGTCGACTTCGTGAAATCGCATTCCGCGAAGCGGGAGGCGGAACGGGCAAATCTATGGATCTTGATGAGTTCGACTTTGGTGACAACTGTTACAAGCAGCTGATTGTCTGGAATCCTGAAGCCGATGAGATTATCGGCGGTTACCGTTATCTCCTGGGTAAGGACTGGCTGCTCGATGAGAAGGGACAGCCTAAGCTGGCAACCAGCCACATGTTCCATTTCTCCGACAAGTTCCTCAAGGAGTATATGCCTTATACCGTAGAGTTGGGCCGTTCCTTCGTTTCGCTCGAATATCAGAATGTGCGTACCAACACCAAGAGCATCTTTGCTCTTGACAATCTCTGGGATGGTTTGGGCGCTTTGACGGTTCTCTATCCGGAAGTAAAATATTTCTTCGGCAAGATGACGATGTATCCGTCTTACATCCGTCGTGGTCGCGACATGATTCTCTATTTCCTCAAGAAGCATTTTGATGACAAGGAGAACCTCGTAATCCCGATGAAACCGCTGAAATTGGATACTCCGGAGAGTGATTTGGCTGCCATCTTTACAGAAGATGACTTCAAGGCAGACTATCGTATCCTGAACCGTGAGGTTCGCAAGTTGGGTTATAATATCCCTCCTCTTGTTAATGCCTACATGAGTCTGAGTCCTACGATGAAGCTTTTCGGTACCGCCATCAACTATGGTTTTGGTGATGTGGAGGAGACCGGTATCCTCATTGCCATCGATGAGATTCTCGAAGAGAAGCGAGTTCGCCATATCAACAGTTTTATTAAGGAACATCCTGAGGCTCTGAAGATTACGAGCGGAGCCAATAAAGTAATTTATAAGGAAAAAAATATCTAACCTATACCGCAGAATCCCATGTTCTTATTGCTTATTGGCAATAGAAACATGGGATTTTTGTTTTCTGTAAAAACTGCTTGCCTCGGTTAAATAGTCTTAATGAATCTCTGAAAAGGCAGCGGAATTTTGGTTTTATGTGTCGAAAAGTGTATCTTTGCGCAGGTTTTATGTGTCAGAAAGTGTAAAGATATATCACCAACATGCCGTTATACGGGGTGTCTTTAAAATGAATTGCAATATGGACAGAAAATTATCAATCAGATTTTATAAAGACAGGGAAGTAAGAGCGGTTTGGGACGGGGAATACAACAAGTGGTGGTTCTCTGTGCTGGATATTATCGGCGTATTGAACGAGCAGGACGATTATAGCAAGAACCGTAATTACTGGAAGTATCTGAAAAATAAACTGAAGAAGGAAAATAATGAACTGGTTAGTGCTACTAACCAGTTGAAATTACAAGCTCCTGACGGCAAACTGCGTTTGACCGATGTCCTCGACAACGAAGGTATTATGTTGCTAGCCAGGAACTTTCCTAACAATAAAGCTGCCGACTTTCTGGATTGGTTTACCTATAGCGATAATACCATTGATGGCCAGAGCCGCAAGAAAGCATACACTCTTTTTGAGAGTGAACTGATTAATTCCATTACTGAAGGTTCTGTCAAAGGTTTGCAGCAGATTCATGCTTTCCTCTTTGGTGGTCTATACGATTTTGCGGGACAGATCCGAACTATGAACATTGCAAAGGGCGGTTTCCAATTTGCCATGGCGCAGTATCTTCCACAAACACTTGCTGGAATCGAACAGATGCCGGAAAGTACGCTGGATGAAATCATCGACAAATACGTAGAAATGAACATTGCTCATCCTTTCCGTGAGGGAAATGGCAGAGCTACGCGCATTTGGCTTGACTTGATATTGAAGCGCAGGCTGAAAAAATGCGTGGATTGGAGCCTTATTGACAAGAACGATTATTTGGCTGCGATGACACAAAGTGTTGTTGATAGTAGTAGCATCAAACAGCTTATTTCCAATGCTTTAACAGATCAAATTGAAGACCGTGAGGTCTTCATGAAGGGCATAGACTATTCTTATTATTATGAGCAGGTGGATGAATAAATAAAAAGAAAAATAACACGGACAAATTCAAATTGTCCGTGTTATTTTTTAGTTTAAGATCTGTTTTATCCCTTACATTTTCCCTTATACAATAGGCAGACTGATTCCGTTGATTTTCTGATAGATGTCGAGCGCATAGATGTCGGTCATGCCGCTGATATAATCAATTACCGCCATGATGCGCTCCTCCAGATTCTCGTTCTCTATATCATACTGGCTACTTACCCGGCGCAGGAGCTGTTTGGAGTAGAAGCGCGATGGGTTTACGGCAGCTTCGATGAAAACCTCCATCAGAGTTGCCATGATTTGATAACCCGACAGTTCTATGTCGAGTACCGGCTTGCTTTGGTAAATCTTTGAGTAGGAGATCTTCTCACATTCCTTGTATGCCTTTTTCTGGCGCTCGGAAATGTGGTCGATGAGACAGCCCTCGAAAGTTCCGGCAAGGATTTCCTCCTCGTGCGCCAGGAAGGCTGCCACACATTCGTTCTCCAGTTTGCCGATGACGCTGGCTCTCATGTAAACCACTTTCTCGTTTTCGTCAGTCAGTTCTTCGTCGATGATGCGCTGGCGTATCTTCTGCTGGATATCTTCATCGAAGAAACTCAGCAGCAAGTGCTCGGTCTCGGCAAAGGAAAGAATCTTGAGCTTATGGGAGTCTTCGATGTCCATGATTTCGTAGCAGATATCGTCGGCAGCTTCTACCATATATACAAGTGGATGGCGGGCGTATTTGAGAGGCTCACCCGGTGCAGATTTGCAAAAAATGCCCAATTCATCGGCAATTTTCCTATAAGATTCCGTTTCTGAAGCAAAGAAACCGAATTTTCCGTGGTTGCCGGCAAGACAGCTTGCAAACGGGTATTTCACGATGGAAGCAAGCATGGAATAGGTCATGACGAAACCACCCTGACGGCGCCCCTTGAATCGGTGGGTCAGGATTCTGAAGGCATTTGCGTTACCTTCGAAATGCGTAATATCATCCCAAAACTCCGATGAAACCATTGATTTTATCTTCTGACCCGGTCCTTCAGAGAAGAAAGTCTGGATGGCTTTCTCGCCGGAATGACCGAAAGGCGGATTGCCCAAATCATGTGCCAGACAGGCTGCACTTACGATGGTACCTATCTCTTCGACGAGCGTATCCTTCAGTTCAGGCCGCTTCTGGATGACACGTCGGGAAATGTCGTTACCTATCGACATGCCCACACTTGCCACCTCCAGACTGTGGGTGAGGCGGTTGTGAACGAAGATGCTGCCCGGCAAAGGGAAAACCTGCGTCTTGTTCTGCAGGCGGCGGAATGCCGATGAAAAGATAAGACGGTCGTAATCGCGCTTGAATTCAGAGCGATCATCATGGCGCTCGGCATGCTTATGCTCCTGTCCGAAACGCTTGTTGGATATCAGTTGTTTCCATTCCATATTATTGTATTACTTGATTCTGTAGCGCAAAAATACACTAAAGTAAGCACAAATCAAAATAAAATATGATAAATTACATGTTTTTATCCTCAAAAATTCATTTATTCCATCAAAATTGCTTATTTTTGCAGATTATTAAACTCAGACACAGATAAAAAAGAAGAAGTCATGATAAAAGTACAGATTATCAACAAGGGGCATCAGCCTCTACCTGCGTTTGCCACACCTCAGAGTGCCGGCATGGATTTGCGTGCAAACATCGATGAGGCAATCGTGCTTCATCCTATGGAGCGACGACTGGTGCCAACCGGTCTTTATATGGCTTTGCCTGCAGGTTATGAAGCGCAGATCCGTCCTCGCAGCGGTCTGGCTTTGAAGCATGGCATTACCGTATTGAATACGCCGGGAACCATCGATGCCGATTATCGCGGCGAAATCATGGTTCTGCTCATCAATTTCTCTACAGAGGATTTCGTTATCAACGATGGCGAACGTATAGCCCAGATGGTGCTGGCTAAGCACGAACAATGCGATTTCATCGAGGTTAATGAACTCGATGAAACCGAACGTGGAGCCGGCGGATACGGTCATACGGGTGTAAAATAACAGATTATTAAAGATAGAATAGAAAGGATTAGAATCGTGAAGATGAATCTTAGAAATATCAGTTGGGCAATGGGGCTGGTCTTGCTGGGTTCGGTAGCCATGCCGTCGCTTGCCCGTAAAAAGAAGGTGCAGCCGGTTCAGAAGCCGGCGGTTCAGGAGGACCATCTCTCTCCGAACGACCGCCAGCGCTACAACTATTTCTTCCTGGAGGGAGCGCGCCAGCAGGCTGCCGGCAATTATTCGGCAGCTTTCGACCTTTTTGAGCATGCCCGGAAGATTGACCCGAAGGCGGCTGAAACCTATTTCTATGAGTCGCTTTTCTATTCTCAGCTCAAGCAGGATTCCCTGGCACTTGCCTATATGCAGAAGGCAATAGAACTGAATCCGGAAAACCAGACCTATGCAGAGCAGTTGGGCAGATATTATATAGGTAGCCAGAAATACGATCTTGCCATCGATGCCTATGAGGATCTGTATGCCAAAAACCACGATAATACCGATGCCCTCCGCATCCTGGTTCAGCTTTATTCCCAGAATAAGGATTATAAATCGGTACTCAAAACCATTTCGCGTCTTGAGGTGGAAGAAGGTGAAAGCGAACAGTTCACCCTCTCTAAAATGAGAGTTTATGAACTGATGAACGACAAGAAGGCTGCCTATCAGGAACTGAAGTCGCTGGTAGACCAGCATCCGCTGGATATGCAGTACAAGACAATGCTGGGCAACTGGCTCGTACAGCACGACCGCAAGAAGGAAGCTTACAAGTGCTTTACCGATGTACTGAAGGAAGAGCCTGACAATTCCTATGCCCAGATGTCGCTTTACGACTATTATAATGCCACCCATCAGGAGCAGCTTGCCGAGCAGATGCTCGATAAGATATTGATGAGTCCGAAATCGGATCTGGAGACCAAGGTGATGATGTACCGCTCTTTCATTCAGAAAAACGAGAGCGAAGGTGGCGATTCTACCAAGGTGATTGCGCTGTTTGACAAGGCGCTCAACGTGGCTCATCCGTCAGCCGAAGTGGCAGAGATGAGAGCTGCTTATATGAGTTTGAAGAAGATGCCAGCCGACTCTGTTTGCCGTGCCTTCGAAAAGGTGCTTACCATAGCTCCGGATAACGTGAATGCCAGAATGCAACTTGTACAGATGCTCTGGAACGAGAAAAAATATGACCTGGTTTCCCAGCAATGTAAGGCGGCTCAGGAGTATAATCCCGAAGAAATGGTGTTCTATTACTTCGGTGGAATGGCGTATTATCAGAAAGATAAGGAAGACGAGGCGCTCCGTGAGTTCCGTCTCGGATTGGCGCAGGTGAATGCACAGTCGCCGGCTGACCTGGTTTCTGACCTCTATGCCGTAACCGGCGATATTCTTCATAAGAAAGGTGAAGAGCAGGAAGCCTTTGCGGCTTACGACTCCTGTCTGCAATGGAAAGATGACAACGTGATGGCGCTGAACAACTATGCCTACTATCTCAGCGAGAAGGGCGTTGACCTGCATAAGGCTGAGGCGATGAGCTACAAGACCATCAAGGCGGAGCCGAACAACGGTACTTATCTGGATACCTATGCCTGGATTCTCTTTATGGAAGAACGCTATGCTGATGCCAAGACCTATATAGACCAGGCACTCAAAAACCGCGATTCCACCGCAGATAACAGTACGGTTATTGAGCATGCCGGAGATATCTATTATATGAATGGTATGGCCGATGAATCCGTAGATTTCTGGAAAAAAGCCTATACCGGCGAGAACCAGACTGAGGTGCTGGCATGGAAGATTAAAAACAGACAATATATTACCGAAGAAGAACTGAAGAAGCGTAATGCGCCAAAGCAGAAACCTGCAGCTACGAAGAAGTCAGTTAGAAGAGGTAAGAACTGAACTTTCGCATGTGGTTCAAGTACGGGCTGAAGGCCCAAAAGCTCCAGAAGCAGCACGCCCTGAAAGGGCAGAAGCTCCTAGCCCAGGGCAGCGCCCTGGGTATAATAGCAATCAGCAAGGCGCCCTGTAAGGGCAAAAGCTTTGTATGTTGCCAGGTATTTGAAAGCTTTTGCCCTTACAGGGCGACAGGTTTGCGCCCATAAACACCCAGGGCGATGCCCTGGGCTAGGAGCTTCTGCCCTTTCAGGGCGTGTGGGGCTTACTTGCGAAACTTCAGTAAGAAGAAATAAACGGAAAGTAGAAAAATCAGGAAAGATGAAATATACAATGAAGAAGAATAAGATGATGCTGCTTGCCGCAGCCTGCAGCATCCTGCTCCTCGGTTCTTGCGGAACCAGCAAGAATGTACAGGGCTCTGGCTCCTCATCAGCCAGTCATCAGAAAGAGAATGCCACCAAGGGTTCTGGCTCCCGTCAGAGTGAGACGCTCAGGAAGTTGGCTTTCGTACAGAAGGTTTCAGACAATCAGGTGTATACCAGGAATATTGTAGGCAACATGTCGTTTACTCTCCAGGCTGGTGATAAGGACATTACTGTGCCGGGCAAACTGAGCATGCGCAAGGATGAAATCATCCGCATCCAGCTCTTTATTCCTATCTTGGGTACAGAGGTGGGCCGTCTGGAGTTTACTCCCGACCATGTACTTATCATCGACCGTCTGCACAAGGAATATATCAAGGCAGATTATACCCAGGTAGACTTCCTCAAGAAGCAGGGCATCTCCTTCTATTCTCTGCAGGCTCTCTTCTGGAACCAGCTGCTCCTGCCGGGCGAAAGGACTGTGAAGGAATCAGACCTGAAGAAGTTTGATGCCAGACTGGATGTGGCAGGAGATGCTGTGCCGGTTAGTTTCAGGAACGGCAATATGACCTATGCCTGGACAGCCAACCGCACTACCGGCCGTATCACAGCAGCAGATGTTGTCTATAAGAGTGCGCAGAACGGCACCTCCAATCTCCACGTCGACTATGGCAACTTCAAGAGTGTAGGCGTCAAGATGTTCCCTGCCTCCCTGAATTTGTCGATGACCACTACTGCTACCAGAAAAAAGCAGGAGGCTAAGATCAGTCTGCAATTGAATCAGGTGAAGACCGACAGCAAATGGAGCACTCAGACAGAGATTTCCAGCAAATACAAGCAGATTTCTCCAACAGATGTGCTCAGCAAGATATTGAGTATGTAGATGCTCATCAAGAGTTTGAAATTATAGAACATGGGTTTTTAATATAAGAAATGAAGCGAATCTTATTATTCATCATGGCAATCACCTTCTCGCTCGCACCTTTTGCGCAGAAGCATTCTGCCCAGAAGAAGCCGGTGAGAAAGACTGCCGTAACTGCGAAAAAGAAGGCTGCTACTCCTGCCAGAAAGACGAACAGCAGAAGTCATGCGGCCAGAAAGACATACAAACCAGCTGCGCCAACCAGAGCAGAACGCAAGGCGGCAACCTATAGCAATGCCTCTATCCGAGGTTTGCAGGGACAGCGCGCTTCTATCCGGAAGAAGATCAGAGAACAGGAGCAGGCTTTGCAGAGAAATAAGGCGGATGTGAAGAAACGTCTTGAAGACCTGATGGCGCTGAACGGAGAAATAGACCAGCGTCAGAAGAAGATTGACGGCATCCAGAAGGATATCCATCATATTGACGGCAATATCGGCATTCTGCAGGCACAGTTGAAAACGCTTCAGCAACAGTTGCAGGACCGCAAGAACAAGTATATCCGTTCCATGCGCTATATGAGCCGTCATCATACGGTTCAGGACAAGCTGATGTTCATCTTCAGTGCCAAGAATCTGACACAGATGTATCGCCGCCTTTCCTTCATACGCCAGTATTCTTCCTATCAGAAGGTGCAGGGCGAGGCTGTAAAGGCTAAGCAGAAGCAGGTGAACGAGAAGCACCAGCAGTTGCAGCATGTAAAGGGACATAAGAACACCTTATTATATAAGGGTAAGCAGGAGAAGACGGCATTGGAAGGCAAGCAGACCCAGCAGCAGGAAATGGTGCAGGGACTGCAGAAACAGCAGAAGACCATTCAGGCTGTGATTGCCGACCAGCGTCAGAAAGATGCGGCAATCAACGCTCAGATTGACCGCTTGATTGCTCAGGAAGTAGCCAAGGCTCGTGCCCGTGCTGCTGCCGAGGCTAAGAAGAAGGCCGCTGCCGCTGCTGCCGCCAAGAAACGTGCCGAGGAACTGGCTCGCAAGAAAGCTGCTGCCGAGGCTGCTGCCAGGGAGAATGCCCGTCGTATAGCCGAAGCCAAGGCGCGTGAGGCTGCTGCCGAAGCTGCCCGCAGAAAGGCTGCCGAAGAAGCAAGACTGGCTGCCGAGGCAGCAAGAAAGGCTCAGGAGGAGGCTGCTGCCCAGGCAGAAGCAAAGGCGAAGGCTAAAGCGCAGGCTAGGGCGCGTGCTGCTGCCGAGGCTGCCAAGCGTGCTGCCGCAGAGCAGGCTGCCCGTGAGGCTGCTGCCGAACAGGCTGCAAGAAAGGCGGAGGCTGAAAGACAGGCTGCCGAGTTGAAGGCGAAGATGGATGCGGAACGCAGTACCCGTGAGATTGCCGCTGCCAAGAAGGAGGCACAGGAGGCTTCTACCTTGAGTTCGGTAGACCGCATGCTGAGCGGTGGATTCGAGGCTAACCGTGGTAGATTGCCGATGCCTATCAGCGGCAGTTACCGTGTGGTGAGTCATTTCGGTCAGTATAACGTGGAAGGCTTGAAGGGCGTAACGCTCGACAATAAGGGTATCAATATCCAGGGCAAGCCGGGTTGTGTGGCTCGCAGCATCTACGATGGTGAGGTGAGTGCCGTCTTCGGTTATGGTGGCATGTGGAACGTGCTGGTCCGTCATGGAGCCTACATCTCTGTTTACTGTAATCTGAAATCGGTCAGCGTTCATAAGGGTCAGAAGGTACGTACCCGTCAGGCTTTGGGTAGTGTTGGCTCTGAAAACATCCTCCAGTTCCAGCTTCGCAAGGAGACTGCCAAGCTCAATCCGGAGGCTTGGCTGAGCAGATAATGTATGAATAGTTCCCCCACACGCCCTGAAAGGGCAGAAGCTCCTAGCCCAGGGCATCGCCCTGGGTATAATAGCAATCAGCAAGGCGCCCTGTAAGGGCAAAAGCTTTGTATGTTGCCAGGTATTTGAAAGCTTTTGCCCTTACAGGGCGACAGGTTTGCGTCCGTAATTGCCCTGGGCTAGGAGCTTCTGCCCTTTCAGGGCGTGTGGGGCAAAACAGGGCGTGCTGTTTCTGGGAACTTCTGGGTCTTCAGGGCGTGCTGCTTCTGCTCTTTCAGGGCGTGCTGCTTCTGGGCTTTTGCCCTTTCAGGGCGTGCTTCTGGGGCTTTTGGGCCTTCAGCCCGTAAACTACTTGCGAAACTTGAATAAATGATAGAAATGAAACCTCCAATCAATAGGTTTGATTGTAGGTTTTTTAATTGCTTACTAAACCGGTAGCTACTGGCATTTTTTTTGTGTTGTAACAAAAATGTTATCTTATGTATCATTTAATTTTTATTAAATATTGCTTTAAGACCTAAATAAATTTTATATTGTACTTTTGCACCCAGAAATTTTGAAATGAATATGATAATTAGATAAGAATATAAAGATGAAGCATTCATGAAAAGATGTAAAAGATGTATAGAACTATTCTTGTACTGTTGGCTCCTTATCATTTCGCTTACTTCTTGCGTTTATGATGACTATTCCAGTTGTCCGCCAAAGGATGGCCGTAGATTGGTGCGGATTAATGTAGATTGGCGTTTGTTTGATAAAGAGGTGCCTACAGGTATGACGGTCATGGTGTTTCCCTGGTCAGGTGGTGCTCCGCATACTGCCTTGACTAATGATATAACACATGCCGACTTTTTCTTGGAACCTGGAAAATATCATGTACTGGTATTCAACCAGAGTACGACCGAGTTTGGTACACTCGAATTTCAGGGAATGGACTCTTACGAGACGGCGCGAGCTCTGGTACTGCATACAACATCGCGCTGGTACTCACGTGGAGATAATGAACTGATAGGGGTTGAGCCCGAGTGGCTTGCCTCTGATAAACTCGATGAATTCGATGTTTCTGGAGACTTTTCTGAGGCTACTTTAACGCCAAGGAATGTGCTTTCGCATATCCGGGTCAACGTGAAAGTTCCAGGTATAGGAAACCTGTATTCTGCGAGAGGATCCTTAACTGGTATTTCAGAAGGATTTCTGCTGGGACAGGGAAAGCCGCTTCAGAGTAGTAAGGTGACTTATCTTCTGGAGTCCTGGACGAAAACGATAGATAAGAATGACGCAACACTAGGAACGTTGACGACATCGTTTAAATGTTTTGGCCTACCAGAAACTGCCCATCCTGATGCAGAAAACAATAAGCTGTCTTTTTCAGCTTTGTTGATAGACAAAAAGACGCAGGTAGATTATCAGTTTGCGGTAGGAGATAAGTTTCAGGAAGATGAAAATTCATCGGAGTTAGGTTATTTTTCTTCTCTCCATGTTGATGTTGAGTTGCCGAACCCTTTACCTGATGTGAAGCCTTCGGAAGGAAGTTCTGGCGGTTTTGACGTCACGGTCAAGGATTGGGGTAAACCTGAGGATATTGATATGGAACTGTAGAAAAAGTGATAAGAATCAGATAAAAATAGTAAAAGATTAATAATAGATTAGTTTAATTTAAAAATCCAAAAAGATATGGATAAGAAATTTGTTATGAGTATTGCTGCAATGGCAGCGTTGACATTGGTAAGTTGTTCAAGCGATGACTTGGATAGTTTTTCAGACAATTCTTCTAAGAATGAGGCTATCAGCTTTGATGGCTACTTGGGAAGAAGTGCAGTTGCTGTAAATGGTTCACGTGGTAGCGTGGAGACAGCGAATACGCTTAAGACTAATGGTTTTGGTGTGTTTGGTAGGTATAACGCTGGTGCTGGTCAGACTTCTGATCCTGATTTCTTCAAAAATCAGAAGGTAACTTATTCAAATAAAAAGTGGACATATTCTCCTCTTAAGTATTGGCCGACAAATGGTCAAATTGATTTCTTGGCGTATGCTCCTTATGATAGTGAACAAAAATTGATCGAAAATTCTAAACTTGCATTCGAAGTTAAGCCAACAGCTACAGAGCAGAAAGATTTGTTGTGGGCTAATGCTACGGGTAAGATAACAGAAAATTTCGAAGGTACAACAAAAGAGAAAGTGAAGTTTCAATTTCATCATGCTTTGTCTAGACTTGGTTATACTGTAAAGTTATCTGGAGATTATTCTTCTAATGCAACTTTTACATTGAAAAAGATAACATTGGCAGGATCTCCTGATGAAACAACGAAGGCTTTCTATACAAAGGGTACCATAGATTTGTCTACGGTAAAAGATCCAACATCAAGTGTAACAACAGGTCTTTGGAATACATCATCATCTGATAAGCAGAATTTTGATTGGGTCTCTACCCCTTATGATTTAACTAGTACAGATAAATATAATAATCCTGATAAAGATAATAATTATTTGTTTGTAATTCCACAGGATTTCTCTAAAGATAAAACACCAGGAGGTTCAAATGTAGATGAACTTTATGTTATCGTACAGTACACTATAAAGTATAATGGTGGTGGAGAGCAAACAAATACGGTTTATAAGCGACTTAAACAGAACTTCTTGCAGGGTAAGGCATATATGCTTAACTTGACCATTGGTCTTCCAATCGAATTCGATGTTGATGTTGATACTGTTAATGGTGTTGATCCTTGGGATGAAGTAAATGATGGTAAGGGCGATATTGATTCTTGGGATGATATCGAACATAAAAAATGAATTTAAATTATCATAAGATGAAGTTTCTTCGTTTAGCTTTTTATGTTTTGATAGCACAGCTGGTATTATCTGGCTGTGCCGGCGAAGCTGTGGAAGAAACTTCATCTTCTTCAGCTTCTGAAATCAACTTTGATGCTTATGTGGGTCGGAATGCTTCAACCCGTTCTAATATAACCGATATTGATTTTCTCCGAAGTGGGGAATGGAACGCCGGATTTGGTGTCTTTGCAAGATACGGCAATACTCATCTGATGGATACTGAACACGTAACCTGGAGAGGAGATCATTGGGGATATGACCATATCCGATTTTGGCCAAGTAGTGGAAAAGTGGATTTCTATGCCTTTGCGCGTTATGTTCCAATCGTAACAATGGGCTGCCTACCTGATACTCTGGGTGGTAATCGTACAGAAGAAACTTATATAAATTTTCCTTCTAACGAATCTCCTATAGATTTGATATGGGCCAAAAAAACAGGTCAAGAAGCACCAACATCTCCTGGTAGTAAAGTGACATTTCAATTTAAGCATGCTTTGTCTCGTTTGAGCTTTAAAATCACAGCCAATCAGAAATTATTGGAAGATGGTGCAGTTATAAATGTTAAAGAGGTGAGACTGTATGGCGCCGAAGAACATAAAGGCATCTTTCGTATGGCGGGCTATCTGAATCTTAATTCTAATTCGGGAGATTGGAGGCCCTACAATAATGGTGTTAGTTGGTTTTATACTTGGACAGAAACTGGCAAAAAAGATGGCGTAAATGATTCTATCCAAAAAATAGATGGTCCCGTATTAAAGTTAAGTGCAGCTAAGTTAGACAGAGACAATAAAAGTATAACAAATGATGAAAATTCTTATATCTTTATAATCCCTCAGGATCTGCCCGAAAACTTTAATCTAATGATAACTTATACGGTAACGCAGGGAGATTTTGTGGAAGAGTTGACGGTAAAGAAAAATCTGCGAGACGTTCTTCTTAAAAAAGATAGCAATTTTAAGTTTGAACAAGGAAAAGCGTATGTCTTTAATTTGAAACTGCTTGATCCTGTCAATTTCAGCGTAACGACAGATGTCGTGAAGTGGGGACCGGGTGACGATAAAACAATACCTTTATAATGATAATCGGGAATATGAAGCGGAATATTTATAGTTATAGTAAGTTATGGATGATTCTCTTTGTCTTGATGGGTGCAGCCTGTACCAATCAAGTGGAGGATGCTATTCCTGTATCTGGTCAGCCTATTGAGTTTTCTGTGCAATCAGATTGGAAGGAAATTCCCAATACTCGCTCGGATGATAAAACGCAATTTATCGGAGGTGACGAGATTCAGATTTTCGGTTTTCATAAATCTTCTCAATGGGCGGTTGAGAATGTTCAGTTTATGTATGATGTAAAAAATCCGAATAATGGTCAGATAGTAGAATTAGATGGAGATGGTAAAACCTGGAATTATACCCCCAAGCGTTTCTGGCCTAAAGAGGGACTGCTAGATTTTTATGCCAGTTATCCATGCAATACATACAACTCTATTCACTATGACGTAGAAAAGAAGTGGATGACTTATGAAAATAATTTGACACAAGATCTGTTGTATGGCTTAGCTACCGATCGTGATTGTGCAAGAAAAGATGACGTACCGATCTGGATGGTGCATGCCTTGGCTAAGGTGAAAATTATTTTTGACACGTCGTCTTTGGGTGATATCGGACAAGTTACAGTCTCGGGTTACAAAGCTGGCCATTTCTCTCCAATGAGCAATAATGATGGAGTCCCTGTTTGGACAATTGATGATGATAACACGCATATTAAAGCTGACTTTGGATATAACGAAATTCACTAGTGTCCCGTTAAAACGAGACGATTATTAAATAAGTTATTAATACTCAAAAGTTTACGGACTTTTTGTAGTGTATTCGATTTGATTTTGTATCTTTGCACGCATATTTAAAATACGTGTGCGATGAACAAAGGCAAAACTATATTCTCTCAGATTATGTCACTTATACCAGAACGTGATTTCAAAACTTGTGT